>NZ_CP013692.1:0-1292290 GCF_001477625.1 Paucibacter sp. KCTC 42545 | reverse complement strand
TGGACACCGGCGCAATGCAAAGCGGGTCGGCCATCGCCCGCGCCGAGAAACTGCACCACTCGGTGGTCAACGAACTGCTGCGCCTGACCCTGCTGGCCCCCGACATCATTGAGCAGTTCATGGCGGGCAAGCAGCCACGGCGGCTGACGCTGATGTGGTTTCAGCGAAACCGCCTGATGGTCGACTGGCACGCCCAGCGCCAGCTCATGGCCACCTTCGAGGAGGACGTATGAGCAGGAAGCATCGCGGCCATGCCAAGGGCGACCCGGTGACGTATCAGACACCGCTGCCCGCTGGCGGCGTGCAGATGGAAACCTTCCTGCCCTGGACGCTGGTGCGCCGGGGCCTGAAGAAGCAGGTCATCACGCCGCTGGACGCGCCGCAAGAATTCCTGGACGAGGCCCGCCGTGAGCGGCAGGTGCGCGAGATGGCGCAGGACACCCCCTTGATGCGGGCGCTCGGCCTCGCACACCACTGGCAGCGCCTGCTGGACGAAGGACGATTCAGTTCGATGACCGAGATCGCGGCAGCCGAGGGCATCGACCTCGGCCAAGCGAGCAAGATGAGCCGACTGGCACAACTGGCCCCCGACTTGATCGAAGCCATCGCCCTGGGCCGCCTAGATGTGGGCGTCAGCCAGTTGCTGCGCGGCAGGTTGTCGGCGTCCTGGCTGGCCCAACGTGAGGCGCTGGTGGCAGGCTGGCGCTGATATCCGTGCCGCACCGACCCGCCGCCGCAAGGCGGTTTTTTTGCGCCATTCGCTGTCTCGGTCGCGCCCGCTAGAGCAAGCGAAGAAGCAAACCGATGGCCCGCAAACCCGCGCCAACACACGACTTGGGGCCTTGAATGCTCAAGAGGGCCGCAGAGATCAGAGAGAGAAAAACGGCGGAATGCGCGCCTGGAACGGCGACTTCCGGAGGGGCGTGCTCAAGAGGCAAGGGCCGGAAACCGCGCCAACACAGGGGGAACGGACAAAAAAAATCCCAACCGGATAAGGGTTGGAATTTCACATTATGGTGGAGCCGGCGGGAATTGAACCCGCGTCCGCAAACCATCACCGGGCAGTTCTACATACTTAGCCTTCTGATTTGAATCTCACGGGCCAGAACGCGCAGGGGCACGCTTTCTTTCCCGCCAGTCACTTAATCTCGTTCTGTACCGAGTAACCCGATCCAAAACCAGCCCATGTGAATGACTTCTCAGCCTGTTGTCTTGCGACTTGGGCCCGGCCCATGGGCCAACCGTTGAGAAGCTCACGCGCAATTAAGCGGCGAGTGCGAACGTAGAGTCGTTTGCAGTTACTTTGTTTCCAGTGGTTTTACGAGCGAACTGGTGCTCGGTATGCCCTACTCCGGATCCGCATCCACGTCGAAACCTGGTCGGCCCCAGAACTGTGTATTTTAGGCCACTCCGAGCACTTGCAAGAGCTCCGCCGGGCTAGAAAGCACAATATCTGCGCCCCAAGCGCTCACTGGCAGCCCATTTCCCAGATATCCCCAGGCCGCAGCGGCAGTTTGCATGCCGGCGGCGCGCCCCGCGACGATGTCACGCTCGTCATCACCGACGTAAATGCAATGCTCGGGCAGCACGCCGGCACGCTTGGCCGCTTCCAACAAGGGAGCGGGGTGTGGCTTCGCGTGCGGCGTGGTGTCGCCACCCACGACCGCTTTGGCTGCTGCCCGCAGGCCCAATGCTTCGGTCAAAGGCAAGGCAAAGCGTTCGGCCTTGTTGGTCACCACGCCCCAGCCCAAGCCCGCAGACTCCAAGCCCAGCAATAACTGCTGGACCTGATCGAACATGGTCGTTTCTTGCGCGAGCCTTTGCTCGTAGCGGTCCAAGAACTCGGCTTTCATAGCCTCGTAGTCCGGGTGATGGGGCGCGATATCCAAGGCGGCACCCAACATGCCCCGTGCGCCAGCGCCCACCAAGGGCCGCAACACAGCCAAAGCCAAAGGCGGCAGGCCGCGCGCGTGACGCATCTCATTGGCAGCACCCGCCAGATCGGGCGCGCTATCCACCAGGGTGCCATCCAAGTCGAACAGCACCGTGGTCACTAGGCTGGGGCTAGGCAAGCCCAGCTTTTCTGTCAGCACGGCGCTCATGCGAGCTTGCGGCAAGCCAGCAGATAGTTGACGTCGGTATCGCTGCCCAGGCTATAGCGCTGGGTCAAAGGGTTGTACGTCAAACCGCGGCTGGCCTGCAATTCCAGGCCGGCGTTGCGGCAAAACTGAGCCAGTTCTGACGGGCGCAGGAAGCGCGCATATTCATGCGTGCCAGCCGGCAGCATCTTGAGGATGTATTCCGCACCAACAATCGCCAGGGCAAAGGACTTGGCATTGCGATTGAGCGTCGACAAGAAGACCCAGCCACCCGGCTTCACCAGATCGGCACAGGCTTGCACCACCGAGCCCGGGTCCGGCACATGCTCCAGCATTTCCATGCAGGTCACGGCATCAAAGCTGGCGGGACGCTCGATGGCAAGGGCCTCGACGGCAATCTCGCGGTATTCCACATTCTCAGTACCCGCCTCCATCGCATGCAGCTGAGCGACGCGAAGAGGTTTGGTCGACAAATCAATGCCCAAAGCACTGGCGCCGCGGCGGGCCAAAGAATCGGTCAGGATGCCACCACCGCAACCCACATCAAGCACCGTCTTGCCGGCCAGCGGGCAATAGCTGGCAATCCAATCAAGCCGCAGCGGATTGATTTGGTGCAGCGGCTTGAATTCGCTCTCAACATCCCACCAACGATGGGCCAGGTCGCCAAATTTGGCTAGTTCTTGGGGGTCTGCATTGATCATGGCTGGAATGGTAATAGCTACTGCCAAACAGGGGCGAAAAAAAGCCCCGCACAGGCGGGGCCTTCTCGCACAAAGCGCCCGAGGGCGCTTGGCAATTACTTAGCGCGGGTACCGACGACTTCGATTTCCACGCGGCGGTTCTTGGCGCGGCCTTCGGCAGTCTTGTTGTCAGCAACAGGAGCCTTCTCGCCCTTGCCTTCGGTGTAAACGCGGTTCTTCTCAGCACCGGCGCCAACCAAATAAGCCTTGACGGCTTCAGCACGCTTGACCGACAGCTTCTGGTTGTAAGCATCGGTACCAACGCTGTCGGTGTGACCGACGGCGATGATGACTTCCAGGTTAATACCCTTGGTCTTGGCCAGCAGGTCATCCAACTTGGCCTTGGCTTCAGGCTTCAGAGTCGCCTTGTCAAAGTCAAAGAAGGCATCAGCAGCGAAGGTGACCTTCTCGCTGACCGGAGCCGGGACGGGCTTCGGAGCAGGAGGAGCAGGAGGCACCACCACTGGAGGAGCAACGGGAGCCGGTGCCTCAACCTTAGGAGCGGGCTTCAGTGCGCCATCGCATTCGGCCGCGGCAGTTGCCGGGGTCCAGTTGGCATCGCGCCAGCAATATTCGTTGGTGCCGTTTTTCCAAACGGTGCCATCAGTTGCACGCCAGTTGTCGACCGTCTGCGCGAAAGCGCCGGACGATGCGAAGGCAGCGACCACAGCGACGGACATCAGCGACGCCACTCGATTCAATTTCTTCATGATTCTCCTCTCAAGGAATGCCGCAGTTGCCCTGCGAGTGCCCAGTAAGTGCTTGAACAAAACCTTAGATAGATCCCCGAATGCGGGTTTCTCCTAGGGACTCATCGATTGTGCCATAGGGCACCGATGGCTTCGTATTGTGGCGGCGTCGAACCGCAGAGTTGGCAATATTGTTGCGATCCTGCTACAGCCGCAGGCCTTTAGAATCACGGCTTCCGTCTCTAACGATGCAGGCTCACCTGATGGGTGCGGCCGCGCACAAGCGCATGACCCAGTTCGCCAAGGAAACATTGCCCATCAGCCTCGAAGAGGAAATGCGGCGCTCATACCTCGACTACGCCATGAGCGTGATCGTTGGCCGTGCACTCCCCGATGCTCGCGACGGCTTGAAGCCGGTGCACCGCCGCGTTTTGTTCGCGATGCACGAGTTGAACAACGATTGGAATCGGGCGTATAAAAAATCGGCTCGTATCGTTGGCGACGTGATTGGTAAATATCACCCACACGGGGATACCGCCGTCTACGACACCATCGTGCGTATGGCGCAGGATTTTTCTCTGCGCCATATGTTGGTCGATGGCCAGGGCAATTTCGGTTCGGTGGACGGCGATAACGCTGCGGCCATGCGATATACCGAAATCCGCTTGGCCAAAATCGCCCACGAAATGCTGGCCGATATTGACAAGGAAACCGTCAATTTCGGACCCAACTACGACGGCTCGGAAAAAGAGCCGCTGGTCTTGCCAGCCCGCCTGCCCAACTTACTGATCAACGGCGCCACCGGCATTGCCGTGGGCATGGCCACCAACATCCCGCCGCACAACCTCAACGAGGTGGTGGATGCTTGCCTGCACTCGCTGAAGAACCCGGATTGCACCGTCGATGAGTTGATGGAAATCATCCCGGCGCCTGACTTCCCGACCGCCGGCATCATCTATGGCCTGTCCGGTGCCCGCGACGGCTACCGCACCGGCCGCGGCAAGGTGGTGATGCGCGCCAAGGTCCACTTCGAGGACATCGACCGCGGCAACCGCCAAGCCATCATCGTTGACGAGATTCCGTATCAAGTTAACAAGAAAACCCTGCTCGAGCGCATCGCCGAGTTGGTGCACGAAAAGAAGATCGAAGGCATCAGCCACATCCAGGACGAGAGCGACAAGTCCGGCATGCGCGTGGTGATCGAATTGAAGCGC
The DNA here is from genome assembly GCF_001477625.1 of Paucibacter sp. KCTC 42545. Taxonomy (NCBI): domain Bacteria; kingdom Pseudomonadati; phylum Pseudomonadota; class Betaproteobacteria; order Burkholderiales; family Sphaerotilaceae; genus Roseateles; species Paucibacter sp. KCTC 42545. Next base: position 1,287,548 of record NZ_CP013692.1, on the reverse strand, counting down.
GGTGAAGTGCCCGAAGTGGTGCTGAACAATCTGTACAAACAGACGCAGCTGCAAGACACCTTCGGCATGAATATGGTGGCGCTGATCGACGGTCAGCCCAAGCTGTGCAACCTGAAAGACCTGATCACGGTCTTCCTGGAGCACCGCCGTGAAGTGGTGACGCGCCGGACGATTTTCGAGTTGCGCAAGGCGCGCGATCGCGGCCATGTGCTGGAAGGCCTGGCCGTGGCCATGGCCAATATCGACGAGTTCATCGCCACCATCAAGAACTCGCCCACGCCGCCCGTGGCCAAGGCCGCCTTGATGGCCAAGAGCTGGGATTCCTCGCTGGTGCGCGAGATGCTGGTGCGCGCCGAAGGCGACACGCCTGGCGGCCGCAATGCCTTCCGCCCCGAAGGGCTGGAGCCGGTGTTCGGCATGCAGTCCGACGGCCTCTACCGCTTGTCGGACGACCAAGCCAGCGAAATCCTGCAGATGCGCTTGCAGCGCTTGACCGGCCTTGAGCAGGACAAGATCGTCAGCGAGTACAAGGAAGTGATGTCGCAGATCGCCGACTTGCTGGACATCCTGGCCAAGCCCGCCCGCGTCACCGCCATCATTGGCGAAGAATTGGTGCAAGTGCGCCAGGAATTCGGCCAAACCAAGATAGGCGCACGCCGCAGCGCGATTGAACATAACGCCCAGGAACTGGGCACCGAAGACCTGATCACGCCCACCGATATGGTGGTGACGCTCTCGCACACCGGCTACATCAAGAGCCAGGCGCTGAGCGAATACCGCGCGCAAAAACGCGGCGGCCGCGGCAAGCAAGCCACCCAGACCAAGGACGACGACTGGGTCGACCAACTCTTCATCGCCAACACCCACGACTGGATTCTGTGCTTCAGCAATCGTGGCCGCGTCTACTGGCTGAAGGTGTGGGAAGTGCCGCAGGGTTCGCGCAATTCGCGCGGCAAGCCCATCGTCAATATGTTCCCGCTGCAGCAAGACGAGAAGATCACCGTCGTGCTGCCTTTGACCGGTGAGTTCCGCAGCTTCCCCGAAGGTCACTTCATCTTCATGGCCACTGCCCTCGGCACGGTCAAGAAGACCTCGCTGGAAGACTTCTCCAACCCCCGCAAGGCCGGCATCATCTCGATCGCACTGGACGAAGGCGACCACCTGATTGGTGCCGCGCTGACCGACGGCAAGCATGACGTGATGCTGTTCAGCGATGGCGGCAAGGCCGTGCGCTTTGACGAAGACGATGTGCGTCCGCTGGGCCGCACCGCCCGCGGCGTGCGCGGCATGATGCTCGAGCCCGAGCAGCGCCTGATCGCCATGCTGGTGGCCGAGGACGAAACGCAGAGCGTGCTGACCGCCACCGAAAACGGCTACGGCAAGCGCACCTCCATCACCGAGTACACCCGCCACGGCCGCGGCACCAAGGGCATGATCGCCATCCAGCAAACCGAGCGCAACGGTCGCGTGGTGGCCGCCACCCTGGTGCGCGCAGAAGACGAAATCATGCTGATCACCGACCGCGGCGTGCTGGTGCGCACCCGTGTTTCGGAAATCCGTGAACTGGGCCGCGCCACGCAAGGCGTCACCCTGATCGCGCTGGATGATGGCTCCAAGCTCTCGGGCTTGCAGCGCATCGTCGAGAACGACGCCAACGAAGGCAATGCCGCTGAAGCCAGCGACGCTGCTGACGCCTCCAACGAACCAGCCAACCCGACCGACGACGCTGGCGACGACACCACCAAGGAATAAGCTTGAACATGACCACCAAGTCCATGAAGATCATCGCCGCCACCGCCTTGGCTCTGTGCGCCAATCTGAGCTTTGCGCAGTCCGCCACCTCGACCGCCTCGCCGGCCAAGAAGGAAATCATCGCCAAGCTGCTGTCCCTGCAAGCGCAGAGTTATGAGCAGCTGGCCCGCGGCGTGCTGCAGCAGCCGCTGGGCAATCTGATGCAAGGTGCGGGTGCCGCCCTGCAGCAAGTGCCAGCCGAAAAGCGCGAGGCCACGGCCAAAGCAATCGAAGCCGACATCAAGAAGTTCGTCGAAGACAACACGCCGATGATCCGCGACAAGGCCGTCAAGCTGGCCCCATCCACCGTCGGCGCAGTGCTGGACGAGCGCTTCAGCGAGGATGAGCTCAAGCAATTGCTGAACTGGCTGGAATCGCCGGTCAACAAGAAGTTCGGCCAAGCCAGCGGCGAGATGCAGAAGTCGTTGATGGACAAGCTGATGGCCGAAACCGGCCCCACGCTGGAGACCCGCTTCAAGACACTGCAGCAGTCGATTGGCAAGCAGCTGGGCATCCAGCCGGCCGCATCAGCACCGGCCTCGGCCGCCAAGCCTGCAGTCAAGAAGTAAGCCCGCTTAGGCTCGCGACACAAGGCACCCAGCCAGGCTCGGTGCCTTGATTCGCGACAGCACCCCTCATCTGCCGCCCTCGCCCCAAGTCCATGACCCAGCGCCCTTTCAATTTCTCCGCCGGCCCGGCCGCTCTGCCTGAAGAAGTCTTGAGCCAGGTGGCCGCCGAGATGCTGGACTGGCATGGCAGTGGCATGAGCGTGATGGAGATGAGCCACCGGGGCCCCGAGTTCACGGCGATCTGCGCGACGGCCGAGCGCGACCTGCGCGAGTTGCTGCAGGTGCCAAGCAATTTCCACATCTTGTTCATGCAAGGCGGCGGCTTGGCGGAGAACGCCATCGTGCCGCTGAACCTGTCGCGTGGCGGCGAAGTGGATGTGGTGGTCACCGGCTCCTGGTCCAAAAAAAGCGCCGAGGAAGCGCGGCGTTATGCCGACGTTGGCATTGCCGCCGATGGCGCGCCGGCCAAGTTCAGCACCATTCCCGCACCGGCCAGCTGGCAGCTGCGCAAGAACGCGGCTTATGTGCACATCTGCAGCAATGAAACCATCGACGGCGTCGAATTTCATCAACTGCCCGATCTGAAGTCACTGGGCAGCGATGCGCCCTTGGTGATTGACTGCTCCTCACACCAGCTCTCGCGCTCGATTGACTGGTCCAAAGTCGGCCTGGCCTTCGGCGGCGCGCAAAAGAATATCGGCCCAGCTGGCCTGACCCTGGTGTTTGTGCGCAAGGACTTGCTGGACCGCGCCCTGGCCATATGCCCGTCGGCCTTTGAGTTCAAGACCGTGGCCGCGGCCCAATCCATGTACAACACCCCGCCGACCTTTTCGATCTACGTGGCCGGCCTGGTGTTCCAGTGGCTCAAACGTTTTAGCTATGCCGGCAAGACCGGCGTGGCCGCCATCGAGCAGCGCAATATCGACAAAGCCGCCCTGCTCTACGGCGCGCTGGACGCTTCGAATTTGTTTGAAAACCGTGTGGCGGCCGATTGCCGCTCACGCATGAACATCCCTTTTTATCTGCGCGGCGAGTACAACACGCCGGCGCTGAACGCGGCCTTCCTGGATGGCGCGAAAGCACGACAACTGCTGCAACTCAAAGGCCACAAGTCGGTGGGCGGCATGCGTGCATCGATCTATAACGCCATGCCACTGGAGGGCGTGCAAGCCCTGGTGGCATACCTGAAGGATTTTGAGGCACAACATGGCTGACACTCCGGCTGGCAGCGAAGGCACGAACGCCGCGCCAGCAAGCGAATTACTGGCATTGCGCGATCAGATTGACGCGCTGGACAAGACACTGCTCGATGTATTGAACCGCCGCGCCAAAGTGGCCGAGTTGGTGGGCGAGGTCAAGCGCCGCGAAGGCACGCCCTTCTTCCGCCCCGACCGCGTGGCGCAGGTGATCGAAAAGATCAAGGCCGCCAACCCCGGCCCGCTGCAAGGCGAACATGTGGCCGCCATTTGGCGCGAAATCATGTCGGCCTGCTTGGCACTCGAGTCCCCGCAACGCGTCGCCGTGCTGGGCCCGGTGGGCACCTTCTGCGAGCAAGCGGCGATCGAGTATTTTGGCGGCGCTGCCGACCTGATTTACTGCGCCAACTTTGACGAAGTCTTCCACGCCACTGCAAGCGGCAGCGCCCAATATGGCGTGGTGGGCGTTGAGAACATGACCGAAGGCGTGGTGACACGCTCGCTGGACTTGTTCCTGCACACCCCCACCCATGTGGTCGGTGAAGTCAGCCTGCTGATCCGCCACAATCTGATGTGCAAGGAAAATTCCTTGGCCGGCATCAAGGCCGTGCTGGCGCATCCGCAAGCCCTGGCGCAATGCCAGAACTGGCTCAACAAGCATTTGCCCGATGCCGAACGCCGGGCCGTCAGCAGCAATGCCGAGGGCGCCCGTCTGGCCGCCAGCAACCCCGAGTGGGCGGCCATTGCGGGCGAGCGCGCCTCCACCATTTTCGGCCTGCACATCGTCGCCCACGCGGTGCAGGACGAGGCTTACAACCGCACCCGCTTCGCTGTGATCTGCCTGCCGCAGACCATGGCCACGCCGCCGGCCACGGGCCGTGACTGCACCAGCCTGATCGTCTCGGTGCCGAACCGCCCCGGCGCCATGCATGACCTCTTGGTGCCACTGAAGACCCATGGCGTGTCGATGACGCGCCTGGAATCGCGCCCGGCACGCACCGGCCAGTGGGATTACTATTTCTACATTGATCTGGACGGCCACCCGACGCAACCCCATGTGGCGGCAGCCTTGGCGGAGTTGCGCGAGTTGTGCGCCTTCTTCAAGATCATTGGCGCTTACCCAGTGAAAGCCTAAGTGCCTAAGCAAGGCCCGAAAACCCGAAGCAGTATGTACAAGCAACTTGGCGTGATTGGCTGTGGCCTGATGGGCGGATCGTTTGCCCTGGCGATGAAGAAGGCCGGCCTGGTCAAGCGCGTCATCGGCTATAGCAAATCCCCCTCCACCACCGAGACCGCCAAGCGCCTGGGTGTGATCGACGTTGCCGCTGAGTCGGCCTTGCTGGCCGTGGCTGGCTCGGACATCGTGCTGGTGGCCGTGCCCGTGTCCGCCACCGAAGCCACACTCAAGGCGATTCGCGATCTGATCACGCCGCAGATGCTGGTGATGGATGTCGGCTCCACCAAGTGCGATGTCACTGATGCCGCCCGCGCCGCCCTGGGTGACCGCCTGTCCAGCTTTGTGCCGGCCCACCCGATTGCCGGCAAGGAAAGCGGCGGCGTTCAACATGCCGAGGCCGCGCTTTACCAAGGCCGCCAAGTCATCCTCACGCCCCTGCCTGAGACCAGCCCGCTCGCAGTGCAAAAAGCCACCGATGTGTGGTCCAAGCTCGGCGCGCAGGTGCTGAAGATGACGCCCAAGAATCACGACGCAGCCTTTGCGGCAGTCAGTCATCTGCCGCATCTGCTGGCATTCGCCTATTTCCAGTCGGTAGCAACCCAGGCTTCCGGGCGCGACTTTTTGAGCCTGGCCGGCCCCGGCTTTCGCGACTTCACCCGCATCGCCGCCAGTGACCCGGCCGTCTGGCGCGATATCCTGATGGCCAACAAGGCCGAAGTTCTGGTGCAGGCCCAACGTTTTCGCCAGACCCTGGATGCGCTTGAAGCCTTGATCAAGGCCGACGATGCCGCCGCGCTGGAGGCACGCATCCGCTTGATCTCCGAAGCGCGTGCGCAATGGCAAATGGGCGCGCCGCGTTTGCTCAAGTAGCCGCCAGCTATTTCCGCAACGCTTTTCGCAGCCCGCCCAGCAGCAGACGCCGCAGCCGACACCGCCGTAGATAAAACCACGTGAACCACCTGGTTTGCGCCCCAACTGTTCACGCCCATGTTCAAGACTCCTTTCCTCGACCTCCCTCCGCTGCGCAGCGCCGCGGGCACCGTGCGTTTGCCGGGCTCCAAGAGCATCTCCAACCGTGTGCTGCTGCTGGCGGGTTTGTCAGAAGGCCGCACCGCCGTGCACGACCTGCTGGATTCGGACGACACCGCCGTCATGTTGGCCTCGTTGAAAGAGCTGGGCTGCGTGCTGGACACCGGTCACGACGGCGTGCTGCATGTCACCGGCATCGGCGCGCAACTGCGCCAGCGCGAAGCCAAGCTTTTCCTCGGCAACGCCGGCACCGCCATGCGCCCCCTCACCGCGGCATTGGCCCTGCTGGCCGCCACTCAAGGCGCCAGCTTCGAGCTCAGCGGCGTGCCGCGCATGCACGAGCGGCCCATCGGTGATTTGGTCGACGCCCTGCGCCTGCTGGGCTGCCAAATCGACTGCCTGGGCAATGAGGGCTACCCACCGTTGCGCCTGAGCGGCCCCTCCGCGCTCAAGCTGGACCAGCCCGTGCGCGTGCGCGGCGACGTGTCCAGCCAATTCCTCACCGCGCTGCTGCTGGCCCTGCCCTTGGTGGCGACCGAGCAGGCCGTGGTGATCGAGGTGACGGGCGAGCTGATCTCCAAGCCCTATGTCCACATCACCTTGGCTCTGCTGGAGCGCTTTGGCATCCAGGTGCAGCGCGAGGGTTGGCAACGCTTCACCATCCCGGCCGGCAGCCGCTATCGCTCGCCCGGTGATATTCACGTCGAGGGTGATGCCTCCTCGGCCTCCTACTTCGTTGCTTTGGGCGCCATCGCGGCCAATGACGAAGCCCTGCGCATCGAAGGCGTGGGCCACGCCAGCCTGCAGGGCGATGTGCGCTTTGTCGAAGCCGCCCAGGCCATGGGCGCGCAAGTTGAGATGGGGCCGAACTGGCTGGAAGTGCGGCGCGGCGCTTGGCCGCTGCGCGGCATCGAGCTGGACTGCAACCACATCCCCGACGCCGCCATGACCCTGGCGGTGATGGCCTTGTATGCCGACAGCCCCACCACATTGCGCAATATCGCCAGCTGGCGGGTCAAGGAAACCGACCGCATCGCCGCCATGGCCACCGAGCTGCGCAAGCTGGGTGCCGAAGTGGAAGAAGGCAGCGACTGGTTGCGCGTTCACCCGCTGCGCGAATGGCATGCCGCCGCCATCCACACCTACGACGATCACCGCGTGGCGATGTGCTTCTCGCTGGCCGCCTTCAACGGCTTGCTGGCGGATCGCGCCCCGGAGCGCATCAAGAACGACCCACAACAAGCGCTCAAGCGCGGTGCCGGTGGCGAGCAACAGGGTGAGCCCGACGCCGCCGTGCCGGTGCGCATCCTCGACCCGCAGTGCGTAGCCAAGACCTTCCCGGACTATTTTGAAACCCTGTTCTCGGTGGTCGAGGCGCGCGCGCAAGACATCCCGGTCATCACCATCGACGGCCCCACTGCGTCAGGCAAAGGCACGCTTGCCGACCAAGTGGCCCATGCCCTGGGCTACATCATTCTCGACTCCGGATCGCTCTATCGCGCTTGCGCGCTGGCGGCTGACCGGGGCGAGGTCGACCTCAACGATGGCGCGGCCGTCGCGGCCGTCGCCGGTGGGCTGAACCTGAGCTTCAAGAATGGCCGCGTCTGGCTGGACGAAGAAGACATCACCGACGAGCTGCGCCGCGAAGCCACCGGCCTGATGGCCTCGCAGGTGGCCGCACACCCAGCAGTGCGCACCGCGCTGAACCAATTGCAGCTGAATTTCCGCCGCTTGCCGGGCTTGGTGGCCGACGGGCGCGATATGGGCACCGCCGTCTTCCCCGACGCCCAGCTCAAGGTATTTCTCACGGCCAGCGCCTCAACGCGCGCCGAGCGGCGGTATAAGCAATTGATTTCCAAGGGGTTTTCGGCTAATATCGTGGGCTTGCGTGAAGATTTGGAGAGCCGGGACGCACGGGATAAAAACCGCGCCGCATCGCCTCTTCTAGCTGCCGCAGACGCACAAATGCTCGACAACTCGGCCCAAACGATTGAGGAATCACTCGATTTGGTGCTGGATTGGTGGGCACAAAAAAGGCCATTTGCCGTTCAGCGTTGAACGACAAATGACCCGGCCGAGGCCTTAAAAACCGAAGCCAAAACGTCGCCAGGGCTCCATTGCCCCGGCGCTGTCAACAACCTAACCCGTAAAGCCCTCACAGGCCTTGCACCCACCGCCTGCGAACAAACGCTTGTTGCAGCAGGTCCAGGAAACCTCATGTCCCAAACCCAAACCGCAGCTTTCGCTCCTGACTCTTTTGCCGCCATGTTCGAGGAGTCGCTGCAGCGCTCCGACCTGCGCGCCGGTGAAGTGATCTCGGCCGAAGTCGTGCGCGTTGAGCACAGCTTTGTGGTTGTGAACGCCGGCCTCAAGTCTGAAGCCTACGTGCCAATCGAAGAATTCAAGAACGACCAGGGCGAGCTGGAAGTTCAAATCGGCGACTTCGTTTCCGTGGCGATCGACGCCATCGAAAACGGCTACGGCGACACCATCCTGTCGCGCGACAAGGCCAAGCGTCTGGCCTCGTGGCTGTCGCTGGAAACCGCACTGGAGTCGGGCGACTTCGTGACCGGTACCGTGTCGGGCAAGGTCAAGGGCGGCCTGACCGTTCTGGTCAATGGCATCCGCGCTTTCCTGCCGGGTTCCCTGCTGGACACACGTCCGGTCAAGGACATGAGCCCGTACGAAGGCAAGACCATGGAGTTCAAGGTCATCAAGCTGGACCGCAAGCGCAACAACGTCGTGTTGTCGCGTCGTGCCGTGGTCGAAGCTTCGATGGGCGAAGAGCGCGCCAAGCTGCTGGAAACGCTGGCCGAAGGCGCCATCGTTCAAGGCGTGGTCAAGAACATCACCGAATACGGTGCGTTCGTGGACCTGGGCGGTATCGACGGCCTGCTGCACATCACCGACATGGCATGGCGCCGTGTCCGTCACCCGAGCGAAGTGGTCACGGTTGGTCAGGAACTGACCGCCAAGATCCTGAAGTTCGATGCTGAGAAGAACCGCGTTTCGCTGGGTCTGAAGCAGCTGGGCGACGATCCTTGGTTCGGCGTTGCTCGTCGTTACCCCACCAGCACCCGCCTGTTCGGCAAGATCACCAACATCGCTGACTACGGCGCATTCGTTGAAATCGAGCCGGGCATCGAAGGTCTGGTGCACGTGTCCGAAATGGACTGGACCAACAAGAACGTTGCTCCTTCCAAGCTGGTCACCCTGGGCGACGAAGTCGAAGTCATGGTTCTGGAAATCGACGAAGACAAGCGTCGCATCTCCCTGGGCATGAAGCAATGCAAGGCCAATCCTTGGGAAGATTTCGCTGAAACCGTCAAGCGCGGCGACCGCGTCAAGGGCCCCGTCAAGTCGATCACCGACTTCGGCGTGTTCGTTGGCCTGGCTCAAGGCATCGACGGTCTGGTGCACCTGTCCGACCTGTCGTGGAACGAAACCGGCGAAGCTGCTGTGCGCAACTTCAAGAAGGGCCAAGAAGTCGAAGCCCTGGTTCTGGCCGTGGACGTCGAGCGCGAGCGCATCTCCCTGGGCATCAAGCAGCTGGACAGCGACCCGTTCACCACCTACACCACGGTCAATGACCGCGGCATGACGGTGACCGGCAAGGTCAAGACTGTTGACGCTCGTGGCGCCGAGATCGAACTGGCCGACGAAGTGCTGGGCTACCTGCGCGCTTCCGAAATCAGCCGTGACCGCGTTGAAGATGCACGCAATGTGCTGAAGGAAGGCGACGAAGTCTCCGCCCTGATCGTGAATGTGGATCGCAAGACCCGCAACATTCAGCTGTCGATCAAGGCCAAGGACAACGCCGACAACCAAGAAGCCATGCAGCGCCTGAGCGCCACTGCTGAGCGCGAAAGCGCCGGCACGACCAGCCTGGGCGCCCTGCTGCGCGCCAAGCTGGACAACCAAGGCTGAGACCGGACATAAATCCCGGAAGGGATTTATGCCTGTCGAAGGCCCAAACGCGATACACGCGTTTGGGCCGGGCAAGCAAGGGTGAGATCAGTGCGCTGTGCTAATCTCACCTCGCTCAAAAAAGGGCTCGTCACTTCCAAGTGCGAGCCCTTTTCAATCCTGTCGCCCCAGGTTTTGCGCAAGAGCTTCTGCCTTTGATTTCTTGCGCAAGTCCTCGGACCCTCCATCGACCGTTTCAGACAACACCACAATGACTCGTTCCGACCTGGTTGCTCTGCTGTCAGACCGCTTTGGCCAACTGGCCCAGCGCGACACCGAATTTGCCGTCAAGACGATTCTGGACGCCATGTCCGACGCCCTGGCGCGCGGCCACCGCATCGAAATTCGCGGCTTTGGCAGCTTCACCGTCAACCGCCGCCCGCCACGCAAGGGCCGCAACCCACGCAGCGGCGAGCAGGTCTTGATCCCTGAAAAACTGGTTCCTCACTTCAAGCCCGGCAAAGCCTTGCGAGAAGGCGTGGACGCCAAAAGCTCGCTCGAAGCCAGCGCGCCTTAAAGTCGGATCAACACCGACAGCGGCTTTGCGCAGAGGTGTGCCGCGGCACCCGTAGAATGCCTACTCCATGCGCATCTTCATCTGGCTTTTCAGAGCCTTCCTCTTCTTCACGCTCTTCGCCTTCGCGCTGAACAACAGCCACGAAGTCGTGGTGCGTTGGTTCTTTGGCCATGAGTGGCATGCCCCCTTGGTCATCATCGTGCTGACGGCCTTCGGACTGGGCTGCGGCTTTGGCGTACTGGCCATGGTGCCGGCCTGGTGGCATCACCGCCGGGTTGCCAAACGCGCGCCGCTTGAAGACAACGCGGCGGCCACGCCAGCCGCCACCGATCCCCTGCCCCCTACCGCGATCCACGATGGAATTTGACCTGCGCTGGCTGCTGTTCGCGCTGCCGGCGGCGTTTGCGCTGGGCTGGTTAGCCTCCAAGCTCGATGCCCGCCAGTGGAAGCGCGAACAGCGCGATGCCCCCAAAGCCTATTTCAAGGGCTTGAACCTGTTGCTCAACGAGCAGCAGGACAAAGCCATCGACGCCTTCATCGAAGCCGTCCAGAACGACCCCGACACCTCCGAGCTGCACTTCGCGCTGGGCAATTTGTTCCGCCGCCGCGGCGAGTATGAACGTGCCGTGCGGGTGCACCAGCATCTGCTGGCCCGCGGCGATCTGCCGCGCGCCGAGCGCGATCGCGCCCAACATGCGCTGGCGCAAGACTTCTTCAAAGCCGGCCTGTTTGACCGTGCCGAGGAAGCCTATGCCGCGCTGCGCGGCAGCGCCTTCGAGAACGAGGCAGAACTGGCTTTGCTGAGCCTGTTCGAACGCTCGCGCGAATGGCGCAAGGCGGTCGAAGTCGCGCGCCATCTGGAGCAAGCCGGTACGGCATCTTTTGCCACCCGCATTGCACACTACTTGTGCGAACTGGCACTCGAAGCGCTGGCGCGTGAGCAGATCGACGAAGCCAAGGGCCTGCTGCAAGAGGCCCGCAAGGCTGCGCCCCAAGCAGCACGCGCCCATGTGCTGACCGGCCAAATGCTGGCCCGCCGCGGCCATGCCGAAGCCGCCATGGCCGCTTACGCCGAGCTGCTGGCCCTGAACCCCGAGGCCTTCAATCTGGTCGCCAAGGACTATGCCGAGGCTGCCTTGGCTTGCGGCAGCGGCAGTGCTGAACGCGCGTTGGCGACCCTCAGCGCCCAGTACCAGCGCACGCCGGGCTTGCATCTGCTGGGTGCCATCGCCAAGCTCGAGCCCGCCGCCGCACAGCAACGCCAGCGTCTCACCGAACACTTGCGCGAGCAGCCCAGCTTGAGCGCAGCGCGCAACCTGCTGGCCGTCAGCGCCTCCAAGCTCAGCGAAGAGGAAGCGCCCCTGGTAGGCGTGGCCCTGGACCGCGCCGCGCGCCCGCTGCAACGCTATCGCTGCGCCGCCTGTGGCTTTGAAGCCCAGCACTATTTCTGGCAATGCCCCGGTTGTTTGAACTGGGACACCTATCCGCCCCGTCACGTCGAAGAACTATGACCCACCCCCGAAGCGCTACCGCGCGTCCCCCTCAAGGGGGCGGCGCCAGCAGCCCGGCAAAGCCGGTTCTGCGGCCCCTGCTTGGCTTGGACATGAGTTCCGCGAAAGATTGAAATGAGCGCTACACGAGTCATCCTCTGCATGAAATGGGGAACCAAGTACGGCCCCGAATATGTGAACCGGCTCTACGCCATGGTGCGCCGCCATCTCGTGGGCGAATTCAAGTTCGTTTGCCTGACCGACCGCACCGAAGGCATCCGCGCCGAGGTGCAGTGCTTCCCCATCCCCGAGCTGACCTTGCCTAATGGTGAGCCCGAGCGGGGCTGGAAAAAGCTGACCACCTTCAGCCCCGACCTCGGCCAGCGCTACGGCCTGCAAGGCACGGCCCTGTTCCTGGACTTGGATGTGGTGATCGTTGACGACATCACGCCCTTCTTTGAAGTGCCGGGCGAGTTTTTGATCATTCACGACTGGAAGCGCCCCTGGCGCATCACCGGCAATTCCTCGGTCTACCGCTTCGAGTTGGGCGCGCACGATGACGTGCTGACGCAGTTCTGCGCCAACCAAGCCCAGGCCAAGGCCGATTTCCGCAACGAGCAGGCGTTTTTGACCGATGTCTTGCACAAGCAAGGCAAGGTCAAGTACTGGGAGTCCAGCTGGTGCGCCAGCTACAAATACCACTGCTTACCCGTCTGGCCGACCAGTTATTGGCGTGAGCCCTTCATCCCCAAGGGCGCACGCATCCTGATCTTCCACGGCGTGATGAACCCGCCCGATGCCCTGGCCGGCCGCAACAACGGCAACTGGCGCCATGCGCGCCCGGCGCCCTGGATCGCCCAGCACTGGTGCGAGTGAGCGTAGAAGGCGTGATGGCATGACGGTCTGGGCAGTTCTGCTGGGCGTGCTGCAACTGCTTGCGGCCGTATTGCTGCTGGTATTGGGCTGGGAAGTGCTGCGGATTTTGCGCGCCCGGGTGCCGGCAAGCGCCCAACAAGTAGCCATCGGCAAAGCCCCGCTGCATGCACCTGCCGCCATCCCGAAAATCATCTGGGCCTATTGGCATGAAAGCCCACCGCCGGCCTTCATTCAGCAATGCCAGGCCAATTGGCGCCGATTTGCACCTGACCATGAATTGCGCCTGTTGCACCAGGGCAATTTCCGACAATGGCTGAAGGACGAGGACGGCGCCCTGCTGAGCCGGCTCGATGCCCTGCCCCATTACCGCCAAGCCGATTGGCTGCGCCTGCAATTGCTGGCGATCCATGGTGGCCTGTGGGTCGATGCCTCGATCTTGCTGTGTCAAAGCCTGGACTGGGTGCATCAAGCCCAGCGCGAGCACAAGGCCGAGTTCGTCGGTTTTTATATTGACCGCTTCACGACCCGGCCCGATCAGCCCATCGTTGAAAACTGGTTCATGGCGGCCCCGCCCGAGAGCCCGTTTGTCAGCGCGCTGGCCGCTGAGTTCGAACTGGCCATCAGCTTGGGCGAAGCGGCCTATCTGGACCGCTTGCGTGAGCAAGGCAAGCTCGACCGCGTGGTTCAAGGTCTTGGCCCTAAGGACCAGCAATACCTCATCATGCATGTGGCCGCGGCCGTGATTCTGGATGCGGGTGAGCAGGCCTATCGCCTCGCCCTGACCCGCGCGGAAGACTCTGCCTTCGCCTTTCACAAGGCCCTGGGCTGGCGCAAGCGGCATCTATTTGCCCGCCTGGCCTGGACGCCCTGCCCCAACCGCCTGCCGGTGCTGATCAAGCTGCGTGGCGGTGACCGACGCGTCTTTGAGCGTGGCGTGGCCAAGGGTCAGGTCTTGCCAGGCAGCGCCCTGGCCAAACTGCTGCAGCGCTGATGGCTCAAACGCCCACGCCCTGGCTCAGCATCCTGCTGCCGGTCTACCGGGTCGAAGCCTATTTACTGGCCTGCGCTGACTCGATTCTTCAGCAGGCCGATGCCGGGGTGGAATTGGTCTTCGTGGACGACGCCTCACCCGACGCCTCGGCCGCCTTACTGACCCAACTACAGCAAACCCACCCGCGCCAGGTGCGCGTGCTGACGCAAAGCCATAACCAAGGCGTCAGCGCGGCACGCAACCGCCTGCTCGACGATGCGCGTGGCGACTACCTCTGGTTCATTGACCCGGACGATTTGGTCGAGCCTGGCGTCATCCCCAAGCTCAAGGCCTTGATTAAGGCCGAGACACCGGATCTGATCATGTGTGACTTCCGAGCCTTCGAGGATGAGAGCGGCCGCGTGCGCAAGCCGCGCCTGGCCCATGTCAGCACTTTTGAGGGCGAAGCCGGCAGCACAGGCCATTTGTGCCATGACCGCGACGCCTTGATCCAGGGCCTGTTCAAGGCGGGGCAGCTGCACCCCTGGTCCAAGATCATCCGCCGCGCCATCTGGCCGGCCGAGCTGCGTTTCCCCCTGGGCCGCATTTTCGAAGACCTAGCCGTGCTGCCGCGTGTGGCTTTGCAGGTCAACAGCTACCACCACGTGCCCGAGGTCTGGGTCGGCTATCGCCAACGCCCCGGCAGCGCGCTGGCTAATTTGTCGGCAGCCCGCATTGACGACTGGATGCAGGCCCTGCTGGGTTACGGCGCGGCAATGAAGGCGAGCGGCACACCCTTCCATGCACAAACCGAGTTTGAGGTGGCCCATTTCAGTGCCCGCACCTTGCTGCGCGCCTGCAAGCGGCGGCGGGCGCTCGGCAACACCGATGCCAAAGGCGATGCCGCCGGCGACCTGAAGCGATTTGCTCAGGAATGGCGCCTCTCTTCGCCGCTGACGGCAGGCCAACTGCTGCAAGCCTATCTGCGCCGCGGCATGGTGCTGCGCGCCCTGCAGTTCTGGCTGTGCCTGCGCCGCGCGAGTTAGAGCGAGAGCAACAAATCCTCGTAGCGCTGGGTCATCAAGGCCACGCCATGCTCGCGCAAAGCCTGCTCACGCGCTGCCGCGCCCAAGGCGGCGGCAAACAACGGATCGCGTAGCAATCGCGCCAAAGCCTCAGCCAAAGCCGCAGCATCTCCTTCAGGCACCAGCAAGCCGGTTCTCTCGGGTTCCAACAAGCCCTCCACCCCCGGCACCAGGCTGGCCACACAGGCACAGCCGGCCGCCATGCCCTCCACCAAGGCCAAGGGCATGCCCTCGTAATGGGTGGACAGCACGCAGATCTGCTGGCTCATCAGCAGCTGCGGCATCTGCGCGTAATGGCCGAGAAATTCCACCTGCGCGCCCAGGCCCAACTCGCTCACCAGCCGCTCTGCGGCCAGCCGGTAGTTGGCCTTGCCCGCGCCAGCCAGAAAGAGCTTGGGGCGCAGGCCTTGCTGGCCCAGCAGGTGCACCGCGCGAATCAGGGTGAGATGGTCCTTCTGGCGCGCAAAGCGGGCCGACATCACCAGCCCGGGCGCGCGTTGTGCAAAGTCTTGCTGCGCAGCGGCGTCAAAGCGCTCCAGCTTGACGCCATTGGGAATGGCCAGGGTCTTAGCCTCGGGCAAGCCCATCTGCACCAAGCGCCGCCGCACGCCTTCTGACACGCCCACCAGCTTGGCTGTGTAGCGGCTCAGCCAGCGCGACTGCGCGGCACGCCAGGCGCTATAGCGCTCGCGGCTGTTGTGCTCCACCTGCGCCAGGGCCGGCACCTTGGCCAACAGCCCAGCCCAGCGGCCGATCAAATGCTCGGGGAAGCCATGCGCCATCAACACGGCCGGCCGCCACTCCACACACAAGCGCCGCAAAGCCCAGATCGTGGCCAGATGCGACCAGCCCGGCAGCACCTCCACCCGCAGGCCGCGCTCGCGCAGCGCTTGCACCCGGGCGGCATCGGTATTGCGTTTGCGGCGCAACACCAGCATGGGCTCGATGCGCGTGCCGGCCAGCGAGGCCAAGCACAAATCAACGGCCACCTGGGTGGCACCGGAAAACCCACCGGTCACGAAGTGCAGCACGCGCACGCGATGCGTCGGCGCGACGCTTGAATTCTCTGGAACGCTCATGCCGGGCAGTATAGAAACAGCGGCGACAATGGCCGGCTATGAGTGAAGATTCTTCCGACCTGCGACCCATCGCACGGCGCTTGTCCGTCTACGTCAAGCCTTACAAATGGGGCGTTGTGCTGACCGTCTTGGCCTATCTGGGCCTGGCCGCGACCGAGCCGCTGATCCCTGCGCTGATCAAGAACGTGTTTGGTGATGGCTTTGCCAAGCAGTCCTTTTCGGTCTGGTGGGTGCCGGTCGTTTTGATCACCCTGTTTGCCCTGCGCGGCCTGTTCGGTTTTCTGGGCCAATACCTGCTGAACTGGACGGTCACGCGCTCGGTGATGGATTTCCGCGCTGCCTTGTTCGACGCCCTGGTTCGCGCGGATGCCCGCGTCTTCACCAGCTTGCAGCCGGGCACGGCGGTGACAAAGGTGGTCAATGACCCGCAGCAAATCATGTCCATGCTCAGCGGCCCGATGCTGAGCATCTTGCGCGACGGACTGCCGGCCCTGGCCATGCTGGGCTATCTGTTCTTCTTGAACTGGCAGCTGACCCTGATGTCGCTGGTGACGACGCCGGCCATGGCCTGGGTGGTGCAGCAAGTCAACAAGCGCATCCGCCGCATGGGCAGCAAAACCTATGACGCGCAACTGCACTTGGTCAACAAGGTCGACGACGTGACCCGCGCCTGGCGCGTGGTGCGCAGCTTTGACGCGGCCGACCATGAGCGCGCGGCCTTTAAGGGCTTGGCCGAGGAAGTGCAGCGCAATGCCTTGAAGACGGCCGCCGCCGGCGCGCTGAGTCAGCCGCTCTCGCAGCTGATTGCCAGCGTGGGCCTGTCGGTCATCATCTGCCTGGCCTTGCTGCAAGCGCGCCAGGCCAATACCGGTGTGGGCGAGTTTGCCGCCTTCATCACCGCCCTGCTCTTGCTGACCTCGCGCCTGCGCCACCTCAGCGATTTGATGCCCCCCATCACCAACGCCTTGGTGATCGCGCGCGGCTGCCTGAGCATCATGGACATGCCGGCCGAGCCCGACCACGGCCAGCGCACGCTGAGCAAGGTGCGCGGCGAGCTGGCCTTGCAAGACGTGCGTTTGCAATACCCCGGCGCCGAGCGCCCAGCCCTGAACGGCCTGACTATGCATTTCAAGGCCGGCCAGACCACTGCCCTGGTGGGAAGCTCAGGCGCAGGCAAAAGCTCCATCATCCACCTGCTGCTGGCCTTTGGTGAACCAGACCAGGGTCAGGTCTTGCTGGACGGCGTGCCCATCAACGAGTTGAAGAAAAGCAATCTGCGCCAGCAGTTTGCGGTGGTCTCGCAAGACATCGTGCTGTTTGATGCCTCGGTGGCCGACAACATCGCCTACGCCCAGCCGCGCGATGACGCCAAGCTGGAGCAAGCCTTGCGCGCCGCCCATCTGTGGGACTTTGTGCAAAAAGAGCTGCCACAAGGCCTGGACACCCTGGTCGGTGCCAACGGCAGCAAGCTCTCCGGCGGCCAGCGCCAGCGTCTGGCGATTGCTCGGGCGCTGTATCGCGACGCGCCGATCTGGGTCTTCGACGAAGCCACCTCGGCACTGGATACCGAGAGTGAACGCGCCGTCCAGCAAGCCCTGGAGCAATGGCAAGGCCGCAAGACCCTGATCGTGATTGCACACCGCCTGTCCACCATCCGCGCGGCGGACACCATTCAGGTGATGAGCCAGGGCCGTGTCACCGAAAGTGGCACCCACACCGAACTGCTGGCCCGCGACGGCGCCTATGCCGCGATGGTGCGGGCGCAAAACGGCGAGTGAATAACTGACTGACTGAGTGAGCGAAGCCTAGCGGGCCAGCATGCCTCGCTGGCTTGCTTGCAGGCTAAACCCGTGCCGGCTCGCTCGCCAAGCCGGCCGCTTCCACAAAGCCGCCACGCCGGCGGCGCATGGCTGCCGCATCGATCTGCGGCGGCTGGGTCGGCCAGCCAAAAAACTGCTGAACCTCGGTTCGCCGGGCCAGCGTGTCGCGCATGCCCAGATTGATCAGCTCATTGGTGAAAGGCGGCTCAAACAGCAAATAGCTGGTCAGCGCCGAACCGCTGGCCCCTTTGCCTTCCCCCGCCACACCCACACTGCGCAGCAAGCCTTTGATGGCGGGCGGCAAAGCCCCCTGATGCTCGGCCGCCAACTCATCCAGGCGGCGGCTGGGCGCGATCACCATCACATCAATCGGCCGCAGCGGCGTGTTTTCGCGCGCACTGGCGGGCAGCAGAGATAGCGTGTTGTTGATGCGCTGCAAGCGCTCAACGTCCACCGCCAGCGCATCCAAAAAGATGTTCGACAAAGCATGACCGGCGATCTGCGCCATGCTGGGCGCGCCTTCCACCAGGGTGCGGCGCTCTTCCTCTCCCTCGGGTTCATTCATGCGGCCGGCGCCAATCACCAGTACCCGCTCGGCTCCCAGATGGACGGCGGGCGAAATGGGCGCGCTCTGGCGCATCGAGCCATCGCCAAACCATTCCATCTTTTTACCCAGCGTCAGCGGCTGGGCCGGGAAGATGAAGGGAATAGCCGAGGAGGCCAGCAGATGCTCCACCGAGATCTTGGTGGGCGTGGCAATGCGCTGCGAGCGAAACCAGGGCTTGACCGCCTCTCTGGCTTGATAAAAGGTCACATGGTGGCCCGAGGTGTAGCTCGAGCCACTGATCGCCAGCGCCTGCATATGGCCGTCGGTCAGCATTTGCTCGACCCGGTCCATCTTGATCCACTTGTGCAGCAGATGACCCAGCGGCGAGTTGTCCAGCAAGCTGCGCGGCCGGGTGCGGCGCCAGCGCGCCACCGCCCAGCCCAAGCTCATCATGGTCATCCAGCGCGCGCCGGTGCGGATCACACCAAAGGCATCTGCGCAGTAGATGTCTTCCACATGCAGGTTCTGCCACAGATGCACCAGGCCATCGACGGCGGAATCAAAGTCGTCGGCATAGCAGGCCAAGGTCCCGGCATTGATGGCGCCGGCGGATGTGCCGGCCACGATGGGGAACGGCGTTGGGCCGGCCAAGCCTGCATCGCGCCGCAGCTGCGCCAGTGCCGCCAACACGCCGACCTGGTAGGCCGCACGCGCGCCGCCGCCGGTCAGGATCAGACCGGTGGCGGGTGTTGTCCGAGCAGTCGGAGCGGAGGCGGGGCTTGGCGTGTTCTGCACAGGGTGGATGAATGGCTATGCGAGCCATCATCGCTGAATTTGCGCGCCAATCGCCCGGAAAAGCAGGGTAAGCCGGGCCCTTGTTCTAGGTCACGCGGCTTCGCCCGGCCAATCTGTCGAAGCAGGCAACCTGGCGAAAGGGCGGTGGGCGTAGTGCGTTTGACCCCGGCACCGCGAGCCCCCTGCCTGGCGCTTACTCGTAGGCAATCTGGGCCGGCGGCAAGGCAGCGGCGGGCGCCTGTTTAGCCGCCGCTGCAGCAGCGCTGCTGCTGATTTGCGCCAAGCGGGCCAGCGCCTCATCACAGGGCCAGAAGCGGCTGTCCTCGCCCAGATCAATCCTGAACTCGGCGCCCTCTTGCTCGCCGGTCAAGAAGTGATGGGTGACGATCTTCAAGCCCTGGGTCAAGGTGCCGGCCTCGGTTTCCACCCGCTTGGCTGGCCATTGTTTGACGACGTCTTGCAGCGGCGGCAGGGCCGTGCGCACCGGCACATAGAAATGCTTGCCATTGCGGGCGCGCGCGCTGGCCAGGTCCATCACCTCCAGCACATTCATGCGGAAGCCACCCGAGAAGCGGTCCATCTGCACCTTGCCGCGCATGATCAGCAGCTCGTCATCCACCAGCAGCTCCTTGGCGCTGTTGAGCAGCTCTTCATTCGCCACGCATTCGATCGAGTCGCTCTTGTCGTCGAGCTTGAACAGCGCCACCCGACCACGGTTGCCGTTGATGATGCGCAGATCGCTGACGATGCCAGCCACCTGCACCGGCTCGCGAATCTCGGTGCAATTGGCAATGCGCAGGCGAACCATGCGGCGGACTTCTTCGCCGCTCTGGTCGAACAAATGGCCGCTGAGGTAGAAGCCGATGGCGGTCTTCTCCAGCGTCAGCCGTTCCTTGATGCTCCAGCTCGGCACATCCACCAAGTCCGGCTCGGCGGTACTGGAAGCATGGCTGTCGCCAAAGTCGAACAAGCCGCCCTGGTCGGCATTGGCCTCCAAGGTTTCGGCATGGGTGTAGCCTCGTGCCACGCTGGCCAGCAAGCGGGCACGGTCGGGCTCCAAGCTGTCAAAGGCGCCGGCCTTGATGAGCGCCTCGACCACCCGCTTATTGCAAGCCTTCCGGTCGATCCGCGAGCAAAAGTCAAAGAAGCTCTTGAACGGCCCGCCTTCGGTGCGCTTGGCGACGATGGAGTCAATCGCCCCCTTGCCGGTGCCCTTGATGGCGCCCAGGCCGTAATTGATGCGCTTGGGCCGCGCGCTGCTGACGGTGGGCTGCGCCCAGTTCGGGAACACCCCGTCGCCCGGCATGATGGGCTCAAAGCGGTGCACACCGAGATTGACGTTAGGCGGCTCAAAGTCGATACCGAAGAGCTTGGCGTCATTCAACAAGACCTTGAGCTTGTCGGTGTCGTCCATTTCGATGGTCATATTCGCGGCGAAGAACTCCGCCGTGTAATGCACCTTCAACCAGCCGGTGTGATAGGCCAGCAATGAGTAAGCAGCAGCGTGCGACTTGTTGAAGCCGTAACCCGCGAACTTTTCCATCAGGTCGAACACATCGTCGGCCTGCTTTTCATCCAAGCCGTTGACGGCCGCGCCCTTGCGGAAGATGGCGCGGTGCTCGGCCATCTCCTCGGCTTTTTTCTTACCCATGGCGCGGCGCAACATGTCGGCGCCGCCGAGGCTGTAGCCACCCAGCACCTGGGCGGTCTGCATCACCTGCTCCTGATAGACCATGATGCCGTAGGTTTCGGCCAGCACCGGCTCGGTCAGCGGGTGCGGGTACTCCACCACTTCCTTGCCATGCTTACGCGCGACGAAGGTGGGGATCAGGTCCATAGGGCCCGGGCGATACAGCGCGTTCAGCGCAATCAGGTCTTCCAGACGCGAGGGCTTGGCATCCTTCAACATGCGCTGCATGCCGGGGGATTCAAACTGGAACACGCTTTCCGTCAGGCCGTCGGAGAAGAGCTTGTAGGTGCGGCGGTCATCCAGCGGGATGGTCTCAAACGCAAAGCTCTTCTGATCGGGGTAGCGGGCGACGATGAAGTCTTTGGCCAGCTCCAGAATGGTCAGCGTGGCCAGACCCAAAAAGTCGAACTTGACCAGGCCGATGGCTTCAACGTCGTCCTTGTCGTACTGGCTCACCGCGCTGGTGCTGCCGGGCTGTTGATACTGCGGGCAGAAGTCGGTGATCTTGCCCGGCGCAATCAGCACGCCCCCGGCGTGCATACCGATATTGCGCACCATGCCCTCGACGCGGGCGGCCAGCTTGAGCAGCTCGGCCACTTCTTCCTCCTGGGCCTCGCGCTCATTGATCTCTGGCGCCTCGTGGCGGGCGTAGATGACTTTTTCTTTGTCCGGATCGAAGTTCTCGGGCAGCTTGGCCAGCGTCACCGTCTTGCCCGGCGGTGCTGGAATCAGCTTGGCGATGCCGTCCACCTGGCCATAACCCATGCCCAGCACGCGGCCGATATCGCGCAGCGCCGCCTTGGCCGCCATGGTTCCGAAAGTAGCAATCTGGCTCACCGCCGGCAGGCCGTATTTGCGCTTGACGTAATCGATCACCCGGTCGCGATTGCCCTGGCAGAAGTCGATGTCGAAGTCGGGCATGGAAACCCGCTCAGGGTTCAAGAAGCGCTCGAACAGCAGGTTGTACTGCAGCGGGTCCAGGTCGGTAATCAAGAGCACATAGGCCACCAGCGAACCGGCACCCGAACCCCGGCCCGGCCCCACCGGGCAGCCGTTGAGCTTGGCCCATTTAATGAAGTCACCCACGATCAGGAAGTAGCCGGGGAAGCCCATCTTGATGATGGTGCCCAGCTCGAACTCCAGGCGCTCGACGTAGCGCGCGCGCTGCGCTTCGCGCTTGGCCTCGTCCGGGTAAAGCATCTTCAGCCGGTCTTCCAGGCCCTCGTAGGAGAGCTGGCGGAAGTACTGCTCCATCGGCATCGGCGTGACGCCGTCTTCCAGCAGCGGCGTGGGGAAGTTGGGCAGCTGCGGCTTGCCCAGCACTAGGCTGATCGAGCAGCGGCGGGCAATCTCCAACGTGTTGGCGATGGCCGAGGGAATGTCGGCAAACAGCGCCTCCATATCGGCCTGGCTGCGGAAATACTGGCCCGGCAGGAAGCGCTTGATGCGCTTGGGGTTGGCCAGGGTCTCGCCTTCGGCCACGCACACGCGCGCCTCATGGGCCTCGAAATCGTCCTCGCCCAGGAACTGGATCGGGTGGGTGGCCACCACCGGCAATTGCAGCTCGGCGGCGAAGGGCACGCTGGCTTGCACCAAGGCCTCTTGGCCGGCCAAGCCGGCGCGCTGCAACTCGATGTAGAAGCGATTCGGGAAAATCTCGGTGAAGCGCCGCGCCCATTCCAGCGCGCGCGGCTTGTCACCCGCCAGCAGCGCCGCGCCCAGGCCACCGAACTGCGCGCCGGAGAGGCAAATCAAGCCCTCGTTCAACTCACGCAGCCACTCCCACTTCAGGCAGGCCTGATTGCGCTGCACGTTCTGAATCCAGCCGCGCGAGAGCAATTCGCACAGATTCAGATAACCCTGTTTGTTCTGCACCAGCAGCAGCATGCGGGAGGGGTTCTTGTCCGAGCCCTCGGGCTCCAGCCAGCAGTCGGCGCCCAAAATCGGCTTGACGCCTTTCTTCCGGCAGGCGTTGTAAAACTTGATGCCGCCGAACATATTCGCCAAGTCGGCAATGGCCAGGGCCACTTGCCCGTCTTTGGCCGCGGCAGCCGCCGCATCATCGGTTCTGAGGGTGCCGTCAACGACGGAAAATTCGGTGTGCGTGCGCAGATGTACAAAAGCCATAGAGCATTGTAGGCAATGGGCCAGCCCGAGACGCCTGAGCAGTGTCCAGGCCGGCGCCCGCGAGAGGCGCTAGACGGTGCCAATCGAGCTTGCTGCTGCCGCCAAGATGACAGGCGCAGGCCGCGTCCATCAGGGCCTCCGACACAGTTGGCCTGGCACATCCCATAACTGAAGGTCCTCGCGCAAGGACTTCTGTCCGGCCTTCATCTCTATCGCGCCACTGAACGCAAATGCCTCGCATTTCCCTCATCAAACCGAAGGTATTCATCCCCCTCAATCGCGGGGGTAGCCAGGTAATTTCGCACTTTGTGCGATTGCCGGATCGTTTTTGAAGTCGCACGATAGCTCCGCTGTCGCTGCGGTCGCAGTTGCGGTTCGAAATACCTAGGAGTTCGCCATGGAATTTCAGTTCGTCCGCCCCTTGAGCCAGCGCGCTCGTCAGGCTGCGGCCTTAACCCTTGTTTGCCTGCCCCTGCTGTGTTCGGCGCAAGGCATTGCCATTGCCAAGGTCCCCGCACCCAGCTTGGCTGGCCCTTCGCTGGTGCAGGCCACCAAGGGCGCAGTTTTTGAGGGACGCGGCTACCCACCGAACACCGCGGTGTCGATCGCCATGCAGGCACCCAATGGCGTCGAGTCCCAGTTTTCGGTCATGGTCACTCCGGCGGGCACACTCACTTACCGGGTCCCCTCCAGCATGGCCGGGCCTCACAAGCTGAGTGTTCTGGACAGCTCGGGCAAGGCCTTGGCCAGCACCAATTTCATCGTGACGCAGTGAGGCCGCGATGATGCAGTCTCGGCGAACGAAACTCTTGAACTGGCGCCAGCCAAACCGGCTCAGCTTGGTGGCTGCCGCAGCAGCCCTGCTTGCAGCCGCAACGGTCGGCCAAGCAAGTGAGCCCGCGGGCGGCCTTGCTACTGGCACCGCCGGTGTCGCTGGTGCATCGGTGGCGAGTGTGGCTTATGTGTCCCTGCGCGGCGGCGACCCGCAAATCTGGGTGCAAAACAGCCAGGGGCGTGAGCAGGTTCTCACTCAAGGCAAGTCGCTCTACGCCCAACCCGCTTTGGCCAGCGATGGTCGATTGGCCTATGTGGCGCGAGAAACCGGCCGCCCGGTGGTCTACACCATGAACGGCGACGGCTCCGCCCAGCAGCGCGTATCCGCGGGAACAGATGCTGAGATGGCGCCCAGTTGGTCGCCAGACGGCCGATCACTCGCCTTCTTTGCGCTGGACTTGCAAAGTGGAAAGTCTGTGCTGCGTTTGGTCAACCTTCAAACCAAAGCCAGCGCCACCCTCGCCGGCCCCAGCCTATCCATGGGGCCAGCGCCAGCCAGTTGGTCTGCCGACGGCAAACGGCTGTGTTTTCTGGGCCAGGATGCCAAAGGCCGCACCCAGGCATTCGTCGTCCAGCATGACGGCAGTGGCTTGAAGGAGCTGAGCAGCAAGTTCGCGCCACGCGGCGCGGCCTGGGCGGAGTTATCCCCCGATGGCAAAAACGTCGTTTGGGTTGCCGATCTCCGCGAAAAGCGCTCACATCTGATCGTCACCGACGTTGACACGGCTCAGTCCACCGACCTCACCGCCGACGTGGTGGCCTCGCACGAATCGCCGCGTTGGTCTGCTGACAGCCAATACCTGGTTTTCTCCAGCACCCGTGATGACCCCGCAGGCACGCGCACCGACATTCACACCATGAAGTTCGATGGCAGCGAGTTGCGCAACCTCAGTCACCACCCCGCAGAAGATTTCGATCCGAAATGGAGCAGCGACGGGCGCCACATCATCTTTGCTAGCTTGCGCAGCGGCACCTCGCTGCTCTACCAAGTGGATCTGCAAGGCAACAAGACCGAGGCACTGGCGCAGCATGCCTCGCATGACATGGAACATTCGGTGCGGCCTGTGGCCCTGCTGGCGCGCTAACTAGGCTGAGCTTTCAACCAACCCAGCCAGGCTGCTTTCACGAGCGAGTCCGGCGACGACAAGGATCTCACCATGAACACCACTGCTTCAAGGCCAACAAGCCGCCAGATTCGCAGCGCCACCCGTGAAGCCTCACTGGCCATCGGGCTGCTGACGGCGCTCAGCCTTTGTACTGGCGCCAATGCCGCATCCAAGACCTACACGCTGGACGCAGATTTCGATCTGGGCATTCTGTCCGGCGTCAATCACACCGGACCCAACAACAATCAGCTGCAACTGAACACCACGGGGACAACTTTTCCCGTGATGTGGATCGCCAATGCCGGTGAAGACTCCGTGAGCAAGTTCGACACCAATGCCAATATCGAACTGGCCCGCTACCGCACTTGGTTCGGGCCGGCTGGCCAAGCGGGCCACATCAACCATCTGGGCAACGCCTACTCGGGCCCCGCGCCGTCGCGCACCGCGGTGGACATCAACGGCAATGCCTATGTGCTGAACCGCTGGTTTGCCAACCGCAAACCGGTGCTGCTGAAGCTGCTGAGCGAAGGCTTTATTGACCGCAATGGCAACGGCATCATGGACACCTCGACCGGTGCGGTAGCGCTACCCATGGCTGACACCAATGGCAACGGCGAAATCGATGACAACGAAATCACCGATGAGCGTATCGCCTGGGCCGTGCAGGTCGGCGACCAAAATGGCCTGGGCCGCTCCCTGTGCATTGGCACCGATGGCAATCTGTGGGTTGGCATGTTCAACACGCAGCGCTATTACAAATACAGCTCGGTCGATGGCAGCTTGTTGGCCGGGCCGGTGCAGACCACGCCAACGGCGGGCCAACCTAACTCGGGCGCGTGGCAGCCTTATGGCTGCTTGATCGACAAGAACGGTGTGCTCTGGAGTGCCTCGCTGGGCGGCCCCCTGGGCAAGATCACCAACACCGCCAGCAACACCGGGCCCTATACCGTCGCCTCCTTCCCAGGCGGCATGTACGGCATTGCATTGGGCAATGACAAGGTCTATACCGGCAGCAATAATCGCGTGTTCGACCCTGCAACCAATACCTCCGCAGCGATCGCTGGATTGACTGTGAGTTCTGCAGGCATCGTCGTTGATGGCTCCGGCAACATCATTGCCGGCACCGACACCGTGCAGAAGGTGTCACCAGCGGGCGTAACTTTATGGACAGCGCCATTGCAGGCAGGCGGCGCCTACTCAGTCGGCATTCAGGTGGACGCCAACAATGACATCTTCCAGATCGGCTATGGCTCCAACCGGGTACACAAATACCGTGGCAGTGACGGTGCACCACTGGGAACCTTCCCCGTCGGCAGCGTGCCTTACACCTATAGCGATGCCGCCGGATTCGCTGCCCGCAACTCCACCACGCCCACGGGGACCTGGACGGTGACCCATGACGGCGGCGCTGCTGGTGCCGCCTGGGATCGCATCAACTGGACCGATTCAGTTCCCGCAGGTAGCGCCGTCATCGTTCAGTACCGCAGTGCCGATCTGGCAGCCAACCTCCCCGCTTTGCCCTATCAAACTGCCAGCAAGAATGTGCCCTTCACCGCCAGCGGCCGCTTCATCCAGGTCTTGACCCGTTTGAATGCCAACACCAGCAACGACTCGCCCCTGCTCTACGACCTGACCATCAGCGCCAAGATCACCGCCTGCGACGTGGATTTAGACGGCGATGTGGACACAACCGACCTGGCCCTGATTCGCGCCGGCATCGGCAAGACGCCCACCGCCGGTGATCCTCGCGACGCCAATGGAGACGGCCTCATCGATGCGCGAGATGTGCGCGCCTGCACCTTCAAGTGCACCCGTGCCAACTGCGCTGCGAACTGAGCCTTCATCCACATGCGAGTCACTTGCGACTTGAACCAAGCTGTTTCCTCAAGGAGTTTGAAATGAAAATGAAAACACTTGCCATCGCCGGCAGCGCGCTGGTCTTGCTGATCTCGGGCGCGCAAGCAGCACCAGTGCTCAGCCTCAGCCCAGTGGTGTCCTCCCAACTGGTGGGCAACACCTTCTCCTTGGACGTCAAGATCACCGGCTTGGGCAGCGAGATTGTTTCGGTGTTCGATCTGAACATCTACTTCAATCCAGCCCAACTCAAAGCCGTCAGCTACAGCCTGGGTTCTGGCTTAGGCGGCCCCTGGACGGATCTTGGACTGGATCCGGCTGCACCAGGATCACCAACAGACTCGTTCGATCTGTTCGCATTCTCCAACCTTGTCGACCCGTTGGACTCGCTGACCGACGAGGCCTTGGCTGCGGCGCAAACGGACGACAGCTTCGTCCTGATGACCCTGAACTTTCAGGCCATTGGCGCCGGTGTCTCGCAAGTCTGGTTTGGAGCCGGCGCCAATGAGCGAGACCTGGTGGGCCGGAATGCACTCTTGCTTCAGGACGTGCAGTTTCAAGATGCCTGCGTTGCTGTCAACAGCCCCACCGGCGGCAACAATAGCTGCAACCAGATTCCCGAGCCCAATAGCTATGCCCTGCTAGGTCTGGGCCTTTTTGCCGCATTTGCGCCGACTTTTGCCCGGCGGCGTAAGGAGGACTGATTTCGCTGAAGTAGGTCCGACACAGAAAAGCCGCGGCACAGGCCGCGGCTTTCTTTCGACTGCGCATCCCTGGTCGTCAGGCATTCGACTACCGAGTTTCCGATGACTGCCGCTAGAACCGGGCTCCAGGGATCTCATCGAAACGTCCGCAGGCAAGAGTTCGCGGCCTTTGGGCAAGCCCGGCGCCCAGCCATTGCTGACACGCAGACGCAGCGACGCTAGGCGTTTCAAGCAACTGGTGCCGCACGGCCGCAGCACGTATGCTGCGGCCCCAAAGGAGAACCGCCGTCATGCCCAAGACCCACGCCGCGTTTCAATCGGCACCTTTCTGCTTTCGAGCGATTCACACAGCAGCGTTGAGCGTTGTGGCCGCAGCCGCCCTGCTCTTGGCCATCACGGCGCCAAGCCCGGCGCAGGCTGCGACGGACAAGAGCGCCTCGCTGACAAAGCACAACGCAAAGACCAAATCAAAGTCGCCCAGCGCCAAAAAAGCCAAGCCCCTGAGCAGCAGCGAAGTGATCAGCCAGTCGCCCGACAGTGATTGGCGCGACCTGGATCCGCAGAACACCGTGGCGATGGAACTGCCCCAGGGTCAGGTCTTGATCGAACTGGCGCCGCGCTTTGCGCCACGCCATGTGGCCAATATCCGCAGCCTGACGCAGCAGGGCTATTACGACGGCCTGGCCATCGTGCGGGTGCAAGACAACTTCGTCACCCAGTGGGGCGACCCGGACGGCGATGACCCAGCCAAAGCCCGCAGCCTGGGTGCAGCCAGCGCCAAGATTCCGGCCGAGTTCAGCATTCCTTATCGAGGCCTTCCACTGACCCGCATGGCCGAAGCCGATGGCTGGGCGCCGGTCACGGGTTTTGTGGACGGCTTCCCCGTGGCCGCTGCGCCTAAGCAAAACAAGGCCTGGCTGGCGCATTGCTACGGCATGGTGGGCGCAGGCCGCAATGAGGCGGCGGACTCCAGCACCGGCGCGGAGCTTTACGCCATCATCGGCCACGCCCCGCGCGCCCTGGACCTCAATATCACCGTGGTGGGCCGCGTGCTCAAGGGCATGGACTTGCTGGCCAGCCTGCCGCGTGGCAGCGCCGCCATGGGTTTTTACGATAAGCCCGAGCAGCGTGTCGCCATCCAATCGGCCCGCTTATTGGCCGACATCCCTGCCTCTGAGCGCCCTGCCCTGCAGGTGATGCGCAGCGACAGCAAGAGCTGGGCGCAGTTGCTGGATGCGCGCCGCAACCGTGGCGGCTGGTATGTGCACAACCCCGGCCGCACCGAACTCTGCGGTGGCCTGCCACCAACGCGACCGGCCAAGGTGGCGGGCTAAGTTGGCGGGCAGCGCTGCCAGTCAAAAGCACCTGCCCCACAAGCACAGAGCCAGCACGTTGGGCTGGCTCTGGATGAAGACCCCGGCTGTCAGGCCAAGGCCTTGCGCAACCGATCACTCGCCGCATCCACCAACAAGACCAGAATCAGCATCGCGCCCACCAGCGTGGCCGTCTTGCCCATCTGGAACAGGCTCAGGTGGAAGGACAACATCTGCCCCAGCCCGCCCGCCCCCACCACGCCCAGCACGGCGGCGGCACGGATATTGTTTTCCCAGCGATAGAGGCTGTAGCTGATCAACTGCGGCAAGACTTCCGGCAGGCTGGCGTAGCAAAACACCTTCAAGCCGCCCAAGCCCTGGTTGCGCAGGGCGCGGGCGGAGTCGGCCGGGGCGTTCTCCAGCGCGTCAGCAAACAAGCGCCCCAAGACGCCCGAGGTGTGCGCCGCCAGCGCCAAGGTGCCGGCCATAGGCCCCAAGCCAGCGGCAATCAGCAGCAAGCTGGCCCAGACCAGCTCAGGGATAGCCCGCAAGGCGTTCAGCAGCCAGCGCAGCGGGCGGCGCTGCCAATGGGCGGGCTGCCCCGCCAGCTCGGGCGGATGCGCGGCACCCAGGGCCAAGACCAGACCCGCCACCACGGCCAGCAATGTGCCCAAGGCCGACATGGCCAAGGTCTCCACCCCGGCCCATAGCACGCGGCGCAAAAACTCAGGGCTCAAATCGGGCGGGAAGAACTCACCCAGAAAGCGCCCCATGCTTTGGGCCGAGCCGACTGAGAACATCTGCCCCCACTGCAAGTCCAGCGACCAGAAACTGGCCAGCACCAAAGTCAGCAGCACCAGCATCAGCAGCATGGCCTGGCGCCGTGCGCGCCGCAGCGCCGCGGGCATGATCAACAACTCTTGATTCACGCTCATGCCAAGCTCCGCCGCAGCCACACACCCAGGCCATCGGCCAGGGCCACCAGCAGCACAAACACCAGCAAAATCGCCGACACCTCGCCGCCGCTGAACATCTTCATGGCCGAATCCAGCTGCTGACCCAAGCCACCCGCCCCCACCATGCCCAAGACAACCGAAGAACGAATCGCGCATTCCCAGCGGTAGACGGTGTAGGAACTCAGCTCCGCCGCGTTCTGCGGCAGCAAGGCATAAAAGAAGGCCTGCAAGCGCCCGCTACCATTGCGCAGCAAAGCCTGGGTGGGCGTGGCGTCACCGCTTTCCAGCACCTCGGCATAGACCTTGCCCAGCATGCCGGCGTAGCTCAGCGCAATCGCCAGCACGCCGGCCGTCGGCCCCAAGCCCACCACGCGCACGAAAATCAGCGCCCACACCAGCTCCGGAACGCTGCGCAGCAGCACCAACAAACCGCGCACCGCTTGGCGCAGCAGCGCGCTGCCCCAAGCCATGCGCCCGCTCAAGGCCGAGACCGAGAGCACCCGCGTCGCCAGCAGCGCCAGCGGCACGGCCAAGAGCAGGCCCAAGGCCAAGCCGGCAGTGGCCATAGCCACAGTGCGCCAGGCCTCGCGGGCCAGCATCAGCAAGAACTCTGGGCTGTGGGCGGGCGGGAAAAAGTCGGCCAGAAAGCGCCCGGTGACCCGCAAGTTGTCGGCGTCCAGCAGTGTCCAGGGCTTGAACTCGCTCAGCTGCAGCATCGGCCACAGCAGCAAGGCCGCAAAGGCCAGGCCCAGCAGTCGGCCGCGCCAGGCGGGATCCTGCAAGGACACTGACGAAACCCCTACGGGCGGCTGGCGCAGACTCAACGGCATGGGTAGACCACCTGGGTGGCGGCGCCCTGCGCCAGCGCGTCCACCGGCTGCAGCGACGGCAAGGCTGCAGCTGGCGCCAGCAGTTCATCCTCATGCTGCGCGTAAAGCTCACGCAGCAAGGCCGGGCTGACTTCGGCCGCAGGCAGGTCGAACCAAACCTGACCCTCGCGCAAGCCCACCACACGCGGGAAATGCGCCAGCGCCAGCTCCACATGATGCAAAGAAGCCAGCAGGCTAACGCCACGCGCGCGCGCCTCATCGCTCAAAGCCTGCAAAGCCTGCTTGGCGCGTTGCGGGTCCAGGGCCGACAGCGGCTCGTCCAACAACCACAGCCGCGCCGGGCTTACCAAGACGCGAGCCAAAGCCACCCGCTGGCGCTCACCGCCAGAGAGGCGATCCACCCGCTCAAACAACTTGTCGGCCAGATCAAAGCGGGCCAGAGCCGCATGCGCGGCCGGCAAATCGCGCGGAGCGAAAAGCGAGATCAGGCTGGCAGCCAAACTCCAGCTGGGCAGGCGCCCGGCCAGCACGGCTGTGACCACCCGCTGGCGCGGCGGCAAAGGCGGCGTTTGCGGGGCCAGGATCAGCTGGCCACGCAATGCCTGCAAAGCCTGCGGTGTCAAAGCCCAAGGATCCTGGCCTGCGACACGCAGCTGACCACCGCGCGGCGGCAAAGCCGCCGCCAGCAGCTGCAGCAAGGTGGTCTTGCCGGCGCCCGAGGGGCCGATCAGAGCCAATTGCTCGCCCGGCTCCACGCGCAGGTTCAGCCCGCGCAGCACGTCGGCCTGCGAGGCCGCCCGCCCCTGCGGGCTGGCCTGCACGCCCTGCAGATCCAATATCGGCATCGCCATCTTCAACGTCGCGTCATCACAGCAAATTGGCGTTGCGGGCGGCAGCCTCGATGCCCTTGTAGTTCTCGGCCTGGGTGGGAATGAAACGTGTGGCGCGTTGCAAGTCCAGAATTTCCTTGCCTTCGGCGGTGTCGGGGCTGAGCTTCAGGAAAGCCGCCTTGAGCTTTTCGCGCTGGGCGGCGGGCATATCGGCATGCACGGTCCAGTTGTAATCAAAGTAAGCGGGCGTGGTGTAGAACACCTTGACGCGCTCGGTATCGACCTTTTTCTCGGCCACAAACTTGTCCCACACCGAGATGTTCAAGGCGCCGGCTTGCACCTTGCCGGCGGCCACTGCGGCGATGGTCGCGTCATGCGCGCCGCTGAAGGCCACGCGGCGGAAGTCGCGCTCCGGGCTCAGGCCGGCTTGCAAGATGAAGCTGCGCGGCATCAGATGGCCGGAGGTGGAACTGGCGGAGCCGAAGGACACGTCCTTGCCCTTCAAATCGGCCAGGCTCTTGATGCCAGGCTCGGCGGTGATGAAGACCGAGCGGAACTTGGTGTCTTCCTCGCGCTGCACCAGCGGAATCACTTTACCGCCCGAGCGGGTATTGGCCTGCACAAAAGTGAAGCCACCGAACCAAGCCAGATCCACCTTTTTATTGACCAGGGCTTCAACCGCAGCCGCGTAGTCGCTGACCGGTGTGAACTCGACCTTGACGCCGAGTTGCTGCTCCAGATAACGCACCAGCGGTGCGGCCTTGCGGGCCAACTCGGTGGGTGACTCATCGGGAATGGCGGTCACGCGGAACACCGTCGTCTGAGCCATCGCCGGCAAAGCCAGCACCGTGCTGGCCAGCAGGGCTTGGAGAAGGCTGCGGCGCAGGGAAGAAGTCGATGTCATGGGAATCCTCGTTTGAGTAAATTTCGCTGGAAGCTCGGTATTGGAACTCATCCGGAACACGTTTGCTGGGCACTGCTACATTTTGGGCAATAGCACTTTTGCGCCCCTAGCCCCATGACTGAGTCCAATCACAAAACCGAACCCCGCCTCACCTCCTTGTCGCACGGCGGCGGCTGCGGTTGCAAGATCGCGCCAGGTGTCTTGTCCGAGATCCTGCGCGGCACTACGGCCATGCCGGTGCCACCCGAGTTGCTGGTGGGCATTGAAACGGCCGATGATGCCGCCGTCTACCGCCTCAACGATGAACAAGCGCTGATCGCCACGACCGACTTCTTCATGCCCATCGTCGACGACCCCTTCGACTTTGGCCGCATTGCCGCCACCAATGCCATCAGCGATGTCTACGCCATGGGCGGGCGGCCCATCATGGCACTGGCCTTGGTAGGCATGCCCATCAATGTGCTGTCAACCACCACCATCGGCCGCATTCTGGAAGGTGGCGCCAGCGTCTGCCGCGCCGCGGGCATCCCAATTGCCGGCGGCCACACCATCGACTCGGTGGAGCCGATTTACGGCCTGGTCGCCATGGGTCTGATTCACCCCGGCAAGGTCAAGCGCAATGCCGATGCGCGGCCGGGCGACGTGCTGGTGCTGGGCAAGCCGCTGGGCGTGGGCATCATGTCCGCCGCGCTGAAAAAGGAGGCCCTCTCTTCAGAAGGCTACGCCTTGATGATGGCCACCACGACGCAGCTCAACACGCCCGGGCCGGACCTCGCGGCCTTGGACGGCGTGCATGCGCTGACCGACGTCACCGGCTTCGGTCTGGCTGGCCATGCGCTGGAGCTGGCGCGCGGCTCGGGCCTGCAAGTGCAGATCGACTGGCCGCAAGTGCCGCTGTTGTCTGGCGTGGCCGAGTTGGCCGGCCAGGGCTTCATCACCGGCGCCTCCGGCCGCAACTGGGCCGCTTACGGCCACGAGATCGAGCTAGCGCCTGAGTTGAGCGGCATCCCGCAAGCCCTGCTGAGCGACCCGCAAACCAGCGGCGGCCTGCTGGTGTCTTGCGACCCGGCTTGCTTGCCCGAGGTGCTGGCCATCTTCGCCCGCCACGGCTTTGCCCAGGCCACGGTGCTGGGCCAGGTGCAAGAGCGTGCGGAAGGGGCCAAGCCCTTGCTGGTCAAGGCTTGATACCGGCTTAAGCAAGCAGCCAAGCCAGCTGCAAGAAAAGAAAAAGCCGCCCGAGGGCGGCTTTCTTGTTCCTGGCTGCGAGTCGATCGCATACATGGCCAACTCGACAGCGCGAGTGCTCAACACTCAGTCGATCAAACGGATTTCCACACGACGGGCCTGCTCGGCCGGGCCGTCAGCCAAGGTCGATTCAGGCTTGCGCAACAGCACGCGCGCAGGTTCCACGCCGGCATCCTTCAAGGCATTGCGGGCTGCCACAGCGCGGGCCTTGGCCAACGCCACGTTCTTGGCTGGGTCACCGCTGGCGTCATGGAAACCGGCGATCACGATCTTGCGGCCGGGGGCGGCCAGCAGCACTTCGATGGCCTTGGCCAGATCGGCAGCGGCCTCAGCCGGCACACTGTACTCGGCGGTGGCGAAGAACACGGTGCCGACCAGATCGCCGCTCAGCGGGATGTCGATCAGCTCAACTTCTTCGACCTGCACCACAGCCGCAGGAGCGGCCGAGCCACGGTGCATTTGATTGAACACGATGCGACCCAGCAGCACCAGCAGCACTGCAGCCACCACTAGGCCGACGATCCACAGGGCGGCGCGTTGGCTGTCGTCTTGTTGTTCAGATGCCATGAAAACTCCAATAAAAAGTGAATGAAAACCGGTGAAAAATTCGAATTCAAATCTGATTCTAGAGGCCTGCCCGAGTTCGGCCGTGACCTAGTACAAAGTCACCGCCACATCCCGGCCCCGCAAAGCTTTATTGCCTGAAAAATCCTGGGCATGAATGCGCAAGATGTAGTCCCCTGCCGGCAAATCGCGGATCAACCAGCGCCCTATTGAGACCTGACCCCCGATGGCCGAGTTCGTCGCCACATAACGGAAGCGGGTCACCGCAGCGCCATGCACGGTGATGCCGCTGCTGGGCGCGTAAATCAGCTTCACCGCCTCGTCGTCCACCGGCATGCGGTCGAAGCTCTGGGTCATGCGGGGCTGCTCAAAACCGGGCGCAGGCTGGCCATCGGGCAACAGGACTTGATAACCCAGGCTGTGCAGGCCCAGGCGGCGGCGCGGCTCGTTGTCGTCCACCTGATCCCAGGCTTCCACCACGATTTGCAGCCCGGCCTCGTCTCGCTGAACTTGCAAACGAGCGGGTAGTTTGGCCTGTGCCTGTGCTTGAGCTTTGTTGCTACCCTTGCCAGGCTTGGCGGGCTTGGCGGCGTTAGGCTCAGGCGCGCCCAGCTTGCGACCCGAGACGTCGTAAAGCGCCACCGCCTCGATCACCGGTGCCACCGTGTCCCGCATGCCGGCAAAGCCCAGCTGAAGGGGATTGAGCTGGTAGCCACCGACACCCAAAGCCAGATGCACATGGGCCATGCTGTTGATGCTGCCGAGCTTGTCGCCCGCCGCGAAACGGGTGCCGCGCCGCACCCGCATGCGCTCGGGCTTGCCCGCCTCGTTGACTTGCAGCAGGAAGCGAGCCGGATCGAAGACCCGGCCCTTGGCGTCACGCCCCACCTTCATGTGGATATAGCTCAAGCGATCCAGAGCCAAGCCCTCACCCTGGGCGCCCAAGGCCCAGGTCGCCAACGGGCTGGCCACTTTGGCGTCGGCAATTGCCAGCACCTCGCTGCCCACATCGCCGCGCACATCCAGGCCTTCGTGCAGATGATCGCGGCTCTCGCCGCGGTAATTGCCACGCACCTCGCCGGGCGTACCCACCACCTCATGCCAGCTCAGTTGTGGCTGCACGGGCCAACGCTGCGCGGTAGCGGGCAAGGCCAGATCGCTGGCCGGGCCGACGCCAGCAACGGCACCCGCACCGGCCGCCAGCACCGAGTTCGGCAACTCCGCCGAGGGCATTTGCGGCAAGAGGCGGTGCACGCGGTAGCTGGCGGCGTCAGCCAAATAGACCGGTCCGGCCGGGTCCAGCGCCAAACCGGTGATGCGGCCAAAGCGAACGCTGGGGCCTCGGCTCAATACATGCACCTCACCGGCGGGCGACACCTGCAGCAAAGCGCCGTTTCTTTGCACGCCCACATACAAAAAGCCGTCATGCGCCACCGCAATACTCATCGGCCGCCACAAGGGCTTGTCTTCATCAGCTGGCAAATCCGGGTCGGTGCGCAGCAGGGTACTGACCTGACCCTCGGGCGTGATGCGGCGCAAGGCATTGTTGCGCGCGTCGCTCACCCACAGCTGGCCCTGAGCATCCAGCGCCAAGGCAGTGGGCATATCGAAGCGGGCTTGCTCGCCCTGCCCGTCCTGATAACCAGGCATGCCGCCGGCCAGAGTGCTGACCTGGCCCTGCGGTGAGATGACGCGAATGCGGTCGTTATAGCTGTCCGCCACGTAGACGCGGCCCTGGCCATCCACCGCCACACCTAATGGGCCATTGAAGCGGGCCTGATTAGCCGCACCGTCGCGCCAGCCGGGCTGGCCATCACCGGCCAAGGTGCTGACCACACCCTCTGGCGTGATTTTGCGAATTAAGTGGTTACCGGTATCCGCCACCAAGAGATTGCCCTGGCGGTCAAGCGCCAAGCCGCTGGGGGTGTGGAAGGCGGCTTGCGCGGCCGGGCCGTCCCGCCAGCCCTCCACCCCGCTGCCGGCCCAGGTGCTGACCTCGCCACTGGGCAAGACGCGGCGGATGCTGTTGTTGTCGCCGCCATCGGCGACAAACAACACGCCCGTTGCGCTCAGAGCCAGACCGTAGGGGTCAGAAAAGCGCGCAGAGCTGGCTGATCCCGCGCTCCGGTCAAGCTTGCCGCTGTGGCCGTCACCGGCCAGCAGGCCCACGGACGCCACCCCACCGAAGGGCGTGGGCACGACCAGGGGCACCACCTTTTTGAATATCGGCTTGGCGGCCTGTTCAGGATGGTGGCCAAGCCAGATTCGCACCGCCAGCCCGGCGGCCAGCAGCAGCGTGAGGATCAGTGCGAGGGGAATAAGCCAGGGTGAACGTGAGCGACTGCGGGAACTCGAAGCAAACGAGGACAAAGCCATGTCCTCACTTGCCCTTTTTCTTGGCCTTGGGATCGATCTGGCCCAGGGCGTCCATCGAGCGGGCGCGGCGCTGAGCCTTTTTTTCATCCATTTGGCGCATGGCATTGCGCTGGGTCAAACCGCTGGCGTCGGCAAAGGTCCACCATGCCGCGGCCAAAGCGAAGGGGACGCACAAGGCCCACCAGCTCCAATCGGCCACCGGCGCCACATCAAGAATCTTCAGCGCCAACAAGACCACACCGATCGATACAAACCACATGATTTCCGCTCTCCAAGCCGCTTGACCGAGCCAGGTCAAAACAAGTTCTGCTGCCGCCCCTCATGGGCGCACACCGCGCAGTTCAAACTCAAATCAGCCCGCCGGCCACACTACACTGAGGCCGGCATCGCCGTGTTGAACTGATTGGCACAAGACTGTAGTCCACATCTCCTCGAACCCGTTTTTTGCTGTGCCTTTTGAAAGGAAAAAAATGAAACTGTCCACGTTCTCCCGCACCCTGTCGCTGGCCTGTGCCGGCCTGAGCATCGGCCTGGTGGCCGGCCCGGCCTTGGCCAGTGCCGAACTGGCGCAAAAGAAGAACTGCATGGCCTGCCACGCAGTCGACAAGAAGCTGGTCGGCCCCGCCTACAAGGATGTGGCAGCCAAGTACGCCAAGGACAAGGCCGCCGTGGCCACTTTGTCGGCCAAGATCGTCAAGGGCGGCGCCGGCGTCTGGGGCCCCGTGCCTATGCCTGCCAACACGCAAGTCAATGAAGCCGAAGCCAAGCAGTTGGCGACCTGGGTGCTGTCGCTCAAGTAAAGCGCGCGCTAGCGGCGCCGCTTTGGCGCCGACTCATCAGCCAGACAAGTAAAAGGCCCGCCGGAGTGATCCGGCGGGCCTTTTTTTTCTGGGACTAGCAAGGGCGGTTGCTATGCCCTGCTTGTTCAAGCAATCAATCAGTAAGCCTGACCGAGTTGATTCGCAAGATGGCCGGGTTTTGGTGCTCTCCCACATCGCTTCGCGATATGAGTGAGCCCCGAACCCGCCCGCGCTCTCGCGCCACCACGCTACCGCGTGGCCTCAATCAATCGCTCAGTAAGCCTGACCGAGTTGATCGAGGATGGCCGGGTTCTCCAAGGTGCTGGTGTCCTGGGTGACGGACTCGCCCTTGGCGACCGAGCGCAGCAGGCGGCGCATGATCTTGCCAGAGCGGGTCTTGGGCAAGTTGTCACCAAAGCGGATGTCCTTGGGCTTGGCGATGGGGCCAATCTCCTTGGCCACCCAGTCGCGCAATTGCTTGGCGATGGCTTTGGCTTCGTCGCCTTCAGGACGAGCACGCTTGAGCACCACGAAGGCGCAGATGGCTTCGCCGGTGGTGTCGTCCGGGCGGCCGACCACGGCGGCTTCGGCCACCAAGTCAGTGCAACTCACCAGGGCCGATTCGATTTCCATCGTGCCCATGCGGTGGCCGGACACGTTCAGCACATCATCGATGCGGCCGGTGATGGTGAAGTAGCCCGTCTCGGCGTCACGGATGGCGCCGTCGCCGGCCAGGTAGTAGCCCTTCAGCTCAGCGGGGTAGTAGCTGCTCTTGAAACGCTCGGGGTCGTTCCAGATGGTGCGGATCATCGACGGCCAAGGCTTCTTCACCACCAGAATGCCGCCGGTACCGTTGGGCACATCATTGCCCATTTCGTCCACGATGGCGGTGGTGATGCCCGGGAAGGGCAAGGTGCAGCTGCCCGGCACCAGCGGGGTCGCACCCGGCAGCGGCGTGATCATGTGGCCGCCGGTTTCGGTCTGCCAGAAGGTGTCAACGATGGGGCAACGGCCGCCACCGACATGCTTGTGATACCACTCCCAGGCAGCGGGGTTGATGGGCTCGCCCACCGAACCCAGCAAGCGCAGGCTGCTGAGGTCATAACGATCAGGGTGAACGGCGGCATTGCCTTCGGCGGCCTTGATCAGCGAGCGGATGGCGGTCGGCGCGGTGTAGAAGACGGTGACCTTGTGCTTCTCGATCATCTGCCAGAAGCGGCCGGCATCCGGGTAGGTGGGCACGCCTTCGAAAACGATCTCGGTGCCGCCCAGAGCCAGCGGGCCGTAGGTGATGTAGCTGTGGCCGGTGACCCAGCCGATGTCGGCGGTGCACCAGAACACATCGGAATCCTTCAGGTCGAAGGTCCATTTGGTGGTCAACGCGGCAAACAGCAGATAGCCGCCGGTGGAATGCTGCACGCCCTTGGGCTTGCCGGTGGAGCCGGAGGTGTAGAGCAGGAACAGGGGATGCTCGGCCTCCACCCACTCGGGTTCGCACACCGAGGCCTGGCCTTGCAGCACATCGTGCAGCCAGAGATCGCGGCCTTCCACCCAATTGATCTTGCCGCCGGTGCGCTTGTAAACAATCACGTCGCGCAGGGTCGGGCAGACGCCGCCTTCAAGGGCTTCGTCAACAATGGCCTTCAGCGGCAAAGCCTTGCCGCCACGGGCTTGCTCATCGGCGGTGATCACCATCACGGCGCCGGCGTCCTGGATGCGGTCACGCAAGCTCTGGGCCGAGAAGCCACCGAACACCACCGAGTGGGTGGCACCGATGCGGGCGCAAGCCTGCATGGCGGCCACGCCTTCGATGGACATAGACATATAGATGACCACGCGGTCACCCTTTTTGACGCCACGCGCCTTCAGCGCATTGGCCAGCTGGGCCACGCGGCCGAGCAGTTCGCTGTAAGTGACCTTGGTAACGGCACCGTCGTCGGCTTCAAAAATCAGCGCGGTCTTGTCGCCCTTGCCGGCCTCGATATGACGGTCCAGGCAGTTGTAGGACACATTGAGCTTGCCGTCTTCAAACCACTTGAAGAACGGGGCTTCGCTGCTGTTGAGCGTCTTGGTGAAGGGGGTTTGCCAGCTGACGAACTCGCGCGCCAGGCGGGCCCAATAACCTTCGTAGTCCTTCTCGGCCTCGTCAACCAGGGCTTGGTAGCCCGCCATGCCCTTGACGTGGGCGTTCGCCTGCCATTCGGCGCTGGGCAGATATTGGGCGTTCTGAGTCATGAGCTTGTCTCCTCTGAGGGGTTAATCTGCAATCCGTGCTCGCGCTGAATGTCATTCAATTCGCAAGGCATTGACGCGACTGTGCATCGCATCTCTGACGAAGCGCTTACTCAAATCGACACAATGCTGACCCAGCGAACTTCTCCGTCAATGGCCGCGCACGGCAGTTGACGGACAAGTTCTTAGAATCGCTCACCCCAAAGACTCGAGGAATCCATGTCCACGCCCCCCACCCACCTGCGCCCACTCCCTAATTTGAT
This sequence comes from Paucibacter sp. KCTC 42545, assembly GCF_001477625.1. Classification (NCBI taxonomy): domain Bacteria; kingdom Pseudomonadati; phylum Pseudomonadota; class Betaproteobacteria; order Burkholderiales; family Sphaerotilaceae; genus Roseateles; species Paucibacter sp. KCTC 42545. Next base: position 1,248,013 of record NZ_CP013692.1, on the reverse strand, counting down.
CTTCGCCAGCCGCTGGTTGCAGCTGCCGCTCTATCTGGGCCTGATCCTGGCGCAAGCCGTGTATGTGTTCCAGTTCTGGACCGAGTTGGTGCATCTGATCGAGTCCGCTTTTGGCAACCAAGAGGCCTTGGCCACCTTGGTGAAAAGCATTGGCTACAAGGCCACGGCGATCAAGGATATGTCCGGCGCGGTGATCGGCTACGAGCCCATCGCCAAGCTCAACGAGACGATTTTGATGCTGGTCGTGCTGGGCCTGATCGACGTGGTGATGATCTCCAACCTGCTGATCATGGTGATCGTGGGTGGCTACGAAACCTTTGTGTCGCGCATGAATCTGGACGGCCACCCGGATCAGCCGGAATGGCTCAGCCATGTCAATGCCTCGGTGCTCAAGGTCAAGCTGGCCACCGCCATCATCGGCATTTCCTCCATCCACCTGCTCAAGACCTTCATCAACGCCGATAACTACAGCGAGAAGACGCTGATGTGGCAGACCTTGATCCACGTCGCCTTCCTGGCCTCGGCACTGGCGATTGCATACACCGACAAGCTGCTCAGCAGCGGCCACCCGCCGGCTGAGCACTGAACTGGCTCAGGAGGATTGATTGGCAGCCTTGTGCAAGATCCAGGCGGCAATCGCCCCGGCCAGCAGCGAGCCGCCCAAGACACCGAGCTTGACCTGAGTTTCAAACTCCGGCCCCAGGCCCTCAAAAGCCAGGCCGCCGATGAACAAGCTCATGGTGAAGCCGATGCCGCAGAGCACGCAGACGCCAAAGAACTGCGTCCAGCTGGCACCCGAGGGGCGGCTGGCCGCCCCGAACTTGATCAGCAGCCACGAGCTGCCAAACACCCCCACCGCCTTGCCGACCAGCAAGCCCATGGCGATGCCCATGGGCAGCGGCTGCAAGAGTGCCGCCGGGCTCATGCCGGCAAACGACACGCCGGCATTGGCAAACGCAAACATCGGCAGGATCAGGTAGGACACCCAAGGGTGCAGGCCATGCTCCAGCGTTTCAAGCGGCGAGCCGCCGTGCTTGTCATGCATGGGGATGAACATCGCCGTGGCCACCCCGGCCAGCGTGGCATGCACGCCTGACTTCAGCACGCACAACCACAGCAGCAGGCCCACCGCCAGATAGACATCGCTGCGCGTCACGCCGGAAAAATTCAGCGCCCACAGCAAGAACAAGCAGCCGCCCGCCGCCGCCATCATCGGCAGTGAGAGCTGCTGGGTGTAGAAGAGCGCGATCACGACGATAGCGCCGAGGTCGTCGATGATGGCCACCGCCGTCAGAAAGATCTTCAGCGACGCGGGCACCCGCGAGCCCAAGAGCATCAAGATACCGATGGCAAAAGCAATATCCGTGGCCGCGGGAATCGCCCAGCCGCGCAAGGCCTGCGCATCGCTCCAGTTGAAGCCCACATAAATCAGCGCTGGCACGACCATGCCGCCCAGGGCGGCCACCGCCGGCAGGATTGCCTGCTTCAGGCTGGCCAGCTCGCCCGCCACGAACTCGCGCTTGATCTCCAGGCCCACCAGCAAGAAAAACACCGCCATCCACAAGTCATTGACCCAGACGATCAGCGGCTTTTTCAGCACCAGGGCGTCAGTGCCAAGACGCAACTCACCATTGATCTGGGTGAAGCCCTGGTAGAGATGGCTCAGGGGGCTGTTGCTGATGATCAGCGCCAAAATCGCCGCCAAGGCCAGCACGATGCCGCTGCTGGATTCGCTGGCAAAAAACTTTCGTAGTGACTGTGTCATCAGCATAGGTCTCTCCAGGCGCACCGACCAAGGGCGCGGTATTCAGTAAACTGGCGGGCAGTGTCTCAGAGTTTTTTGTCAGCGCGACCCAGGCTTTGGCTCGCGCGGACACGGTCTCCCCTAAGCCCAGCGCACCTATGACTACCTCAAGCTCCACCCCCATCCGCTACGCCGACCTGGTTGAAAGCGTGGCCGCCGCCCTGCAGTACATCAGCTACTACCACCCGGCCGACTACATCGCCCATTTGGCGCGCGCCTACGAGCGCGAGCAAAGCCCGGCCGCCAAGGATGCGATCGCGCAAATCCTGACCAACTCGAAGATGTGCGCCGAAGGCCGCCGCCCGATCTGCCAGGACACCGGCATCGTCAATGTCTTCCTCAAGGTCGGCATGAATGTGCGCTGGGAAGGCTTCCCCGGTTCGCTGGAAGACGCCGTCAACGAAGGCGTGCGCCAGGCTTATAACAACGCCGACAACAAGCTGCGCGCCTCGGTGCTGAACGACCCGATCTTTGAGCGCAAGAACACCAAGGACAACACCCCCGCCGTCATCAGCGTCAGCATCGTGCCCGGCAACACGGTGGACGTGATGGTGGCCGCCAAGGGCGGCGGCAGCGAGAACAAGAGCAAGTTCATCATGATGAACCCGGGCGACAACCTGGTGGACTGGGTGCTCAAGACCGTGCCTCTGATGGGTGCCGGCTGGTGCCCGCCGGGCATGCTGGGCATTGGCGTCGGCGGCACCGCCGAGAAGGCCATGCTGCTGGCCAAAGAGTCGCTGATGGAAGACATCGACATGTTCGATCTGCTGGCCCGCGGCCCGCAGAACAAGCTCGAAGAGCTGCGCATCGAGCTGTACGAAAAGGTCAACGCCCTGGGCATTGGCGCCCAAGGCCTGGGCGGCCTGACCACGGTGCTGGACATCAAGATCAAGACCTACCCCACCCACGCCGCCAGCAAGCCCGTGGCCATGATCCCCAACTGTGCCGCCACCCGCCACGGCCACTTCGTGCTGGACGGCTCCGGCCCCGCCTTCATGACCCCGCCCAGCCTGGACCTGTGGCCCGATGTGCAGTGGGCGCCCGACTACAACAAGAGTCGCCGCGTTGACCTGAACAAGCTCGACAAGGCCGAAGTTGCCAGCTGGAAAGCCGGCGACACCCTGCTGCTGAACGGCAAGATGCTGACCGGCCGCGACGCCGCCCACAAGCGCATTGCCGACATGCTAGCCAAGGGCGAGCCGCTGCCGGTGGACTTTGCCAACCGGGTGATTTACTACGTGGGCCCGGTTGACCCGGTGCGCGAAGAAGTGGTCGGCCCCGCCGGCCCCACCACCGCCACCCGCATGGACGGCTTCACCCGCATGATGCTGGAGAAGACCGGCCTGATCGCCATGGTCGGCAAGGCCGAGCGCGGCCCCGTTGCCATCGAAGCGATCAAGGACAACGGCAGTGCTTATCTGATGGCCGTGGGCGGCGCCGCCTACCTGGTGAGCAAGGCCATCAAGGCCGCGCCGGTGGTGGGCTTTGCCGACCTGGGCATGGAAGCGATTTACGAGTTCGACGTGGTGGACATGCCCGTCACCGTGGCGGTGGACGCCAGCGGCACCAATGCCCACAGCACCGGCCCGGCCGAGTGGAAAGAGCGCATTGCCAGCGGCAAGAGCGTGAACATCCCCATCGCCAGCGCCTGAGCAAATTGAGCGCATTCAGCCGGCTCTGAATTGAACCGCTGCCAAGGGCAGGAGGCATCGCGATCCGCGAGGCCTCCTGCCTTTTTTTGTCCGCTACGCCGAGCCATTTGGCTTAAGCCTGTGAACTTGTGCGCTTGAGCTTGATCGTCTCAGCGCAAATTGCCCCGCAAACCGCTCAAGCGGCGCAGAATCTTCCTTGCACCCTTTCGTGCCGCACACGCCCCCTTCACGCATGGAACTCCCCTCGAGCGATGAGTTGGCCCGCCACCTGATGGCGCTGCATGAGGACAGCCCGGCGCCTACGGCGTTGTTCGATCAGGACGATGTGCTGCGCTATGCCAACCCGGCCTTTTGCCAGGCCTTTGACACCCGGCCGGACGGCCGCACGCGCTGGATCGACCTGATGCGCGCCAATCTGGCCAAAGGCTGCGGCAATGTGGTGTCTTCAAACGATCAAGAAACCTGGTTGGCGGCGGCCGCGTCACGGCGGGGCAAGCAAGCGTTTCGATCCTTCGAGGCCGATCTGCGCGATGGGCGCTGGATCTGGATGAGCGAGACCACCCACGCCAATGGCTGGATGCTGTGCAGCGCCTGCGACATCACGGCGCTGAAGGTCGATGACCGGGCTTTGCGGCAAGAGCGCGACAAAGCCTTGCGTGCGGCCCAGAGCGATCCCTTAACCGGCATCAGCAATCGCCGCCATGTGATGCAGCAGTTGGAGCAGCAGGTGGCGGCCTTGAACCAAAGTGCAACCTCCTTGGCCCTGGCGCTGCTGGACCTGGACCACTTCAAAGCCATCAACGACAGCTTTGGGCACGACGCCGGGGATGCGGTGATTCGCGACTTTTCCCGCCTGCTGCAACAAAGCAGCCGGCGCGGTGACGGCTGCGGCCGCATTGGCGGCGAGGAATTCATGCTGGTGATGGGCGATGTCGACGAAGCCCAGGCTCACAGCATTCTTGAGCGCCTGCACGCCTCGGTGAGCCAGTCACGCCCCTTGGCCGATCACCCTGAGCGGGGCTATACCTATTCGGTCGGGCTGGCCCTGGCACGCCCGGGCGAGTCGGTCGCGCAGCTGTGCAAACGCGCAGACTTAGCGCTGTACGAAGCCAAGGCCGAAGGCCGCGATCGCTGCTGCCAAAGCCCCTGACATCAGGGGCTGCCACGAAGCTGGCTGCGGACTAAAGCAAAGGCTGAGCATGTGCCCGTTGCTTGAGAAAGGCGCCGCAGCCAAGCCGGGGAAACACCCAGAGCGCAGACGCCAGCTTGCGCTATGCGATCCGCCAGGCCCGCCCTATCATGGCCCGACCGCCTTGTCTGCCGGAGCTGCCCATGCTGAAGACCATCAAGTCCCGCTTGATTGCGGCCTGTATCGGTATCGTGTTTGTCGCCATCGCCCTGGCCACGACGATCAGCTACCAAACGGTGAAAGCCACCGTGCTGCAGCAGATTGACGAACAGCTCAGCGAGCAAGGCCGCACCCATGCGGACATGATCTCGATCTGGGTACGCTCACAAAAGAATATCGTCGCCTCCCTGGCCCCCGCTTTGCAGGCCAGCGACCCCGGCCCGGCTTTGCAACAAGCGCTGAGCGCCGGCGTGCTGGACCTGGCCTATCTGGGTGCGGCCGACAAACGCATGGTGTCGGTGCCCGACCGCAAACGCGCCGCCGACTACGACCCCACCGCCCGCCCCTGGTACAAGCTGGCCGCCGGCTCCGACAAGCCGGTGCTGACCTCGCCCTACATCGCCGCTTCCACCAAGAAGCTGGTGGTGACCTTCGCCGCGCCGATCCGCGAAGGCGGCGACTTGAAAGGCGTGGCCGGCTCGGATGTGCCTTTGGATGAGGTGGTGGCCGATCTGGCCAAGGTCAAACCCACACCCAGCGGCTTTGCCTTCTTGATCGACAAAAGCGGCAAGGTCGTCGCCCACCCCAAGGCCGAGCTCGCGCTGAAGCCCGCCAACGAGGTGGCGCCGGGCATCGAAGCTTTGATGGCGGGCAAGGCACAGGCCGACGCCCTGCCCATCTTGCGCATTGGCGAGCAGGACTTCTTTCTGAAGTTCTCGCCGGTCGGCGACACCGACTGGACCCTGGTGACCGCTGCCGAGCAGACGGAGGCCTTGAAGGCGCTCTCGCAATTGCTGCGCAACGCCAGCATCGGCCTGATTCTGGTCGTGGCGGCAGCGGCTTTTCTGGCCACCTTGCTGGTCCGGGCCCTGCTGGCGCGCTTGGTCAGCGTGCGCAATGCCATGGATCAGATTGGTTCGGGCTCAGGTGACTTGACCCAGCGCCTGGGCACCGAAGGCGAAGACGAGTTGACCGAAATCTCGCGCGCCTTCAACCAGTTTGTCGGCCAGATCGAGGATGTGATGCGTGATGTGCGCCACACCGCCGAGTCGATCGCAGTGGCCTCGCGGGAGATCGCCGTCGGCGGCCAGGATCTGAGCGCTCGCACCGAGCAGACCGCCAGCAATCTGGAGCAAACCGCCTCGGCCATGGAAAGCCTGACCGAAACGGTGCACCGAAGCACCGAGAGCGCCAATGCGGCCAGCGGCCACGCCAGCACCTCAGCAGACATTGCCAATCGTGGCGGCGTCGCGGTGGGACGGGTGGTGACCACCATGAACGACATCAGCAATAGCTCTAAGCGCATTGCCGACATCATCGGCACCATCGACGGCATTGCCTTCCAAACCAATATCCTGGCCTTGAATGCCGCCGTTGAAGCAGCCCGTGCCGGTGAGCAAGGGCGTGGATTTGCCGTGGTGGCGTCCGAAGTGCGCTCACTCGCGCAGCGCAGCGCGGAAGCGGCCAAAGAAATCAAAGGCCTGATCGGCACCAGTGTGGACCGGGTGGAGGAAGGCGCCCGACAGGTTGCGCAAGCGGGCAGCACCATGGACGAGATCGTTGGCAGCGTTGCCAGTGTCACCACCATCATTGCCGACATCAGCGCCGCCGCGGCCGAGCAGAGCCGCGGCATCGACGAGATCAATCTGGCCATCTCGCAGCTGGACCAGATGACGCAGCAGAACGCCGCGCTGGTCGAGCAGTCCGCCGCTGCCGCCGAGAGCCTGAAGGATCAGGCCGCCCACCTCAGCGAGGTAGTGAGCAGCTTCAAGATCAGCTGAACCCGGCAGCTCCGCCATACGCCCAGGTGACCGGCAAGGCTTTGCCGCTCTCCTGGCAAGGCCTGCCTTCCTGCCGCCTACATCTCTTTGAACAGAGACAAATAACTGCGGCTCACCGGCAGGCGCTCGCTGCGGCCTTTGAGCTCAATGTCGGCGGTCTCGTTCTCGCCCCGGGTGACGCGGCGTATCGCGCGCAGATTGACCACCACCGAGCGGTGCACCTGGGCGAACTGATGGGGGTCAAGCTGGGTCAGCAAATCCTTCAGCGGCATGCGGATCAGGGCTTCCGCCACCTGGCCTTCGTCGCGGTAGGCGACCAAGGTGTATTTGCTATCGCTCTTCAAGTAATCGATGTCATCGACCGGAATCATGCGCAGCGAGGCGCCCACGCTGGCGCGCACCCAGCGCAGGGTTTCGGGCTTGTCGAGCTTGAGCCGCTCGGCCAATTGCGTCAGCAAGGCTTCTGAATGCACGGCGGGCTGGGCCTGTTGCAAGCGAGCCTTCAGGCGCGCTACCGTTTCGCTCAAGCGCGCCGCGGTGACCGGCTTGACCAGATAGTCGAGCACGCCATGCTCAAAAGCCTCCAAGGCATATTGGTCAAAAGCGGTGACGAAGACCAAGTGCGCGCGTTTGCCGATATGGCGGGCCACCTCCACGCCGCTCAAGCCCGGCATATGCACATCGAGAAAACAGATCGTCGGTTGATGCTGCTCGAACATCTCGATCGCCTGGCGGCCATTGCGGGCTTGCGCGACGATTTGCAGCTCGGGCCAGGTGGCGGCCAGGCGGGCCTCGAGGATCTCGCGCAACAGCGGCTCATCATCGGCAATCAGTGCGGTCGGGGCGGTCAGGCTCATGGCTTGGGCTCACTAAATTCAATCGTCACTTGCACCCCATGCGGTTCCACCTCGCGCAGCTCCAAACTGGCCGTGCCCCCGTAGGCCCAGTGCAGGCGTTCACGCAGCGCCGCCAGGCCGGTGCCTAGGCCGCCGCCGGTGGCCTGCAGGCCCACACCGGTGTCCACCACGCGCAGGCGGCAACGGCCAGCGTCCAGCAGCTCCGCATACACATCGATACGGCCGCCCTCTTCGCTCGGGTCAATGCCGTGCTGCACGGCATTCTCCACCAGGGTCAGCAAGCTCATCGGCGGGCAGCGCAGCAGATGCACGCCGGCGCCGATGTGCAACGCAAAGGCCAGGCGATCCGGCATGCGCATCTGCATCAGCTCCAGATAGGCCCGCACCAGCTCCAGTTCCTGACCCAGCGTGTTGGCCGAGCCGTCCAGGCGCGGCACGGCGGCGCGCAAATAGTCCGTGAGGCTTTGCAGCAGTTGCGGCGCGCGCGGTGAACCCGCCTCCACCAGGGCCTGCACATTGGCCAGGGTGTTGAACAAAAAGTGCGGCTGTGCCTGAGCCGTGAGCAGGCGCATGCGGGCGTCCAGCGCCTGACGGGCCAGCTCGCTGCGCTCCAGATCGAAGTCAATCGCCTGCTTTTCCACCTTGGCCTCACGCTGGCGCAGCAGCGCGGTCAAAGCCACCCAGGGCGCCAAAAGCGTGCCGGAAAACGTCATGGTCATGAAGCCCATCAGGCGCTGCGGTTCATCCCAAAATTCCGGGGCGCCCGCCGCCGTGCCCAGCTTGTAAAACAGAAAGACCGAGACCGGCACCACCAAGCCAACAGCCAGCACCTGCAAGGCCCAGCGCGCCAGCCACTTGGGCAATCGACGAGGCCATTGCTCGAACAAGCCAAAGGCCAAGAGCACCACCAGGCCGGTGACAAACACCCGCAGGGGCAGGCGAAACGTGAAGTTCGAGTACGTGAGATTGAGCAGAAAAGTCAGCAAGATACAGATCGTGGCGACCGTGCGCACACGGCGCCAACCGAACAGAGCTCGCCAATTGAAGGACAGCGGCAGAACACTGATTGGAGCGTTTGTAGAGGATGGCATCACGGCAGAATACTCGAGTGAATGGCGGGGAGCTGGTGCAGCGCCTGTGAGGGAGGCGGCGACGGACAGCCTGGCCAAGAAAACAAAGAAGGCCCCGACCTAACGCCAACGCTGCGCGGGCTTGCTGAAGTAATGGTGGGCGATATAGCGCCATGGCAGCACCAACGGCGTCAGCACTATGCCCATCAAGCAGGCAAAAGCGGTCTCTTGCACATTCGGCGTCATCGCCCCACCCCGCCACAGCGGGTAGGCAATCACCAGCAACCACAGCGCCTTCCAGACCAGCTCATAGATCAGCAGCGGCAGCATCTGCAGCGGATAGCGCAGCCCCCAGACACAGAGCATGGCCAGGCCGAGCAACATCGCCGCCAACACGCCACTGCGCTGCGCCCATTGCTCGCTGTACTGCCGCATGACCGGTCCCCAGCTGAGCGCCAGCCCCACGGTGATCAGCAAGTAGAAAGCGCGCAGCAGGTTCAGGCGCCAAACGGGAAGGTCTTGGTCGATCATCTTCATTCCTCCTTTAGCCGAGCTTGGCCAGGCTCTTGCGGGCATCGTCGACATTGGCCGGGTTCGCGCGCTTGTTGGCGATGAAGCGCTCGTAGGCCGCCTTGGCCTGCACCTTGTCACCCTTGGCCAGATAGGCGTCACCCAGACGGTGGTCTATGGGATAGTCCTCGGCACCGCTCAGCGTCTTGGCGCGCTCCAGGCTGCGAATCGCCTCCTCGGTTTGACCTTGGGCGGCATGGACACGCGCCAGCCCGTAATAGCCACTGGCCTTGCTGGGCTGATCACGAATCAGGCCCTCGTACAAGCTCTTAGCCTTGGCCAAATCTTTGCCATCTTTCAAAAACGTCAGCGCCAATTGCATCGTGGCTTCGCGGACCTCATCTTGCATGGCGGACTCCTTGCCGGGCTTAAGCCCTGCCAACTCCCGCTCCATCTCGCCCCACTGCTTGGCCTCACCGGCAATGAAAGCGCGGATCAGGCGCGCCGTTTCGGGCTGGCTGGTACGCACGGCGGCTTCCAAGTCTTTGGCCTTGCTGACGCTGCCGCCCATCATGCCGGGCACGGTCAGATAGAGCTTGGCCAGTTGCACCCGGCCGGTGAAGCTGCCCGGGTCCAGCTCCAGCGTGCGGATCCAGGCCGCCTTCAAGCTGTCCAGCATGCGCATGGCCTTGAACATGCCCAGGCTGAGCATCTGCAGGCCGAGGTTCTGCGCCGTCGCCAGATGGCAAACCGCCACATTCGGGTGCTGGTCCACACACAGCTTGGCCTGCTTGGCGCCGGCCTCAAGCCTCTTGGCGTCACCGGCATCGCTGAAGCTCAGCGCCAGGGCCAAGGCCGCACTGGCTTCGGCATCGGCGGCATTGACCTTCAGGCGAGCCTGGGCCAGTTGCTCCAGTTCGCTGAACTTGCCTGCGTCTTGCAAGGCCTCCAGTTGCGCGTCTTTGAAGACGGCCGCATGGGCGGAACCAAGCGCCGTCGCCAGCGCCAAGCTGGCCAAAACACTATTGATTGAACCGGGTGTGCGGGCTTGAGAGTTTTGAGTCGTCATGGCAGTGCTGCGGTGTTGTGAGGGGCTTGAAGCTGCGACAGCAAGAACAAGCCGGCGCTGCGAAATGCAGGAATTCGGGAAGACGGTGCCATTGTGTTGAGCAGGCCCGACGCATACACAGCCGCCCCGACGAGCCACGAAGCGCGGGTTTTCAGCCACGGTGCTGCCGGACGAGTGGCGCCAAGATGGCGCGGCCCGCGGATCAGCGGCCGCAGGCGCCGCTGGTCTTGGCCGGGCGTCACTCATCCCTGTAATTGCGTCTCCGATCCGGCATGGCTTGGCCGCGCGCCCACTGGCAGGGCACAGTCGGCCCCTTACTCCACAGAGAGCCTTGTCATGAAAAAAGTTCTGCGTTTCCTGCTGCGAGGCTTCTTGGCCCTGACTGCGCTGCTGGCCGTGCTGGCCAGCCTGTTCGCCTACTTCCTCTACACACCCGATCCCGAATTGCCGCAACTGTCCGGCAGCTTGACCAAGGCCACCATCGAAGTGGCCGGCGTGAAGCGCAGCTACCGAACCTATATACCCAAGGACCTGCCCAAGGGCGCGCCGCTGGTCTTGGTGATGCATGGCTCGGGTGAAGGCCCCGGCCAGATCCGCGTCGGCACCGGCTACGCGTTTGAACGCCTGGCCGACCAGCATGGCTTCGCCCTCGTCTACCCCAAGGCCTACGCCTCTGACTGGAACGACTGCAGCCGCATCGGTGACAAGGAACTGAACGGCGTCCGCGGCGACGACGTGGGCTTCTTGGCCGCCCTGGTCGACAAATTGGTCGCCGAGCTGGTGCTCGACCCGGCGCGTGTGTTTGCGGCCGGCGTTTCCAACGGCGGCTCGATGGCGATGCGCCTGGCGTTGGAGCAGCCGAGCCGCTACAAGGCGGTGGCCGCCGTGGTTGCCAACATACCGGCGCCGCAGAACTTCCAATGCAAGCCGGCGGCGCATGAAGCCACCTCGGTGATGATCATGAACGGGACTGAAGACCCCTTGGTGCCCTATGCCGGCGGCGAGATCAATTTGCTGGGCCTGTTCTACAAGGGCGGCCCGATCATTTCATCCCGCGCCTCGGCGCAGTATTTCGCCGATTGGGCCCAGCTGGGCGGCGCCCCCCAAAGCAGCGAGAAGCTCGTTGCGGCCGGTGTGCGTGTTGAGCAGAACCGCTGGAGCCCGGCCAACAACAGCAGCAAGAGCGATGGCAAGGCCGAGGTGGTGCTCGTGAGCATTCATGGCGGCGGCCATGGCCTGCCGCAACCCTACTCGCAGCGCCCGCGCTTGCTGGGCCCCTCACCGATGGAGCCGAATGGCCCGGCCATGATCTGGGCCTTCTTCGAGCGGCAGCCCAGCTAAGCCGACCAAGCCAGTACGTTTTTGCACTGAATTTAGAAGTTATTGAGAACAACATGACGGTCCTCACCATCAGCCCCGAGAGTTCCCCTCTGGTTCACGCCGCCGCTGCGGCTGTGCTGTATCTGCATATCGGCGCCGGCAGCGTCGGCATCTTGTCCGGCGCGGCCGCCTTTGTGTTCCGCAAGGGCACGCCGCTGCATCGGCTGATCGGCAAGATCTTTGTCGTATCAATGCTGATCATGTCCGGCATCGGCGCCTGCGTGGCGCCGTTTCTGCCGACACCCGAACGCGCCTCGGTGATCGCCGGCATCCTGACCTTCTATCTGGTCTTGAGCTCCTGGATGGCGGTCAAGCGCAAACCGGGCCAGATCGGCGGCTTCGACTACAGCCTGTTGCTGAGCTCGCTGAGCATCACCGGCGCAGGCGCCTACTTCTTTTGGCTCGCCATGCAAAACCCACGCGGCATGCTGGACGGCCAGCCGGGCGCGGCGTTCGTCATGTTCATGATCATCGGCAGCCTGGCGGCGGTGGGCGATCTGCGCCTGATTCTGAAGCGCGGTGTCACTGGCGCCACCCGCCTGGCGCGCCATCTCTGGCGCATGACGGTGGCCTTGTTCATCGCAGCCAATTCGCTCTTCCTGGGTCAGCCGCAGGTGTTCCCGAAGGCGGTGCAAAAGTCCGGCTTGTTGAATGTGCCGGCGCTGCTGATCCTGGCCTTGCTGCTCTACTGGCTGGGCCATGTCGGCTACGGCGCCTCCAAGCGCCGCCGGCTGCATAAGTCAGCAGGCCTGCAGGGCGCTTGAGCTGATCGGGCCTGGCCTGATTAGGCTTGAACGCTGGCGTAGTACTGCTGGATGGCCGGGGTCGCGGCGACGCGCTCCAGATGGGCCAGCAAATCGGGCGCGACCCGCGCCACTAAATCGGTGGGCACATGGTCCAGGCGGCCGGAGTTGAGCCAGCGCACGAGCACAAACACCTTCAGGTCGGCAATGGTCAGGCGCTGGTCGGCAAAGTATTGGCCGCCGCGCGCGCGCAGCTGGGTCTGCAGCCAGCACAGGTAGAGCGTCAGCGGACCTTGAACCAGGGCCTCGCGCGCCAGCTTCAAGGCATCCGCCTGCAGGCCAAAGGTCTGACCCAGCTTGACGTTGACATCCTCCAGCGCATCGATGACCTCATCGCACAACAAGGCCTGATAGGCATCCGTCGGGTAGAGGCCGGCCAGCTTGCCGACATAGCGGGTGATGGCATCGCTCTGCGTGACTTGCTGGCCATCGACGTGCAAGGTCGGCACCTGGCCGAAGGGCGTGGACTTGCGAACTTCGGCGAACTCAGCAAATGGGAAGCGGTCGTCCTCGAAAGGGATATTGCCAATCCGCATGGCCAGGCGTGCGGGCTCGCCACGGCCACCGTGGGTGTCGAAGTAGGTCAGTTTGAGTTGCGGCATGGTGATCATCGGGTGGGTATGCCTGAGGCAGGCGGGGTTGAAGCGTGTTGCGCATGCTACGCCGAATGCGTAACGGCTTCAGCGCGGCCCGCTGCCTTTGGCAAGGACCAGCAAGCCCGGCTGACAAGCCCAAAACTGGGCGATTGACGGCCTCGTCGGGTGGCTGCGCTGAATGCGTGGCCCTTGCAAGCTTTTTGTTGACCAGGATCAACGCAAAGCGCCATGGCAGGCTCATGCTCGGCAATCGCTAGCGCTCGCGAATTGAGTCGTGGCGAGAGGCCGATGGCTGCAGCGCCATCTCTCCCTTGCTCCATTTCAATGCATGGAGCAAAGCAGCCAAGCGCTGGCAGTTGGGCAAACAGTCTTGGAGCATTAGTGAGGGCACCACTCGGCCAATCATGGCCGGGCGCGGCTCCCGCTAGAACAGGAGTTGATATGCGAGTCTCGAATTCTCAATCGGTCGCAGCAAACCTGAGTGGTATTGCGAGCGCGGTCTTGATATCGCTGGCGCCAAGCCCGGCGTCAGCCGCCGTGATCGGCTTTCTCGGCAACTTCGATGTCATCAATGACACCGGCAAGACCGCCCACGGTTTCGAGATCGAACTCGAAGGCCTGCATGCCAGCGATATCACCGACACCTTTGGTGGCCCTGGGCGAGGCTTCCCCACCGGCCGGGGCTTCGGGCCCGGCAGCGTTGAGCGCTATGGCTCGCCAACGATCGTCGAATACACAAACGGCGCGGTCTTCGGCACCAAGGTCATCTACCAAGGGCTTTTCAACGGCAGCGCCTGGGACTACGGCACACCCAGCGGCAGCTTCATGACGCCGGGTGACAACTGTTGGTCAGGTGGCGGGCTGGGCTACAACGCGACGACACCCTGCGACCACTTCGGCGTCGGCACGACCAAGAACGCCAGCAAAACAACCTATAGCTGGTTGACGGAAACCGCCCCCAACTCCGGCATCCTGAACAACGGCGTGGTGAACTTGCCGGCCCCGGTTTGGAACGTGCTCCCCGCCCCACCTCCCCCTGCTGGCCAGCCACCTGCCCCGCCGGTGGTTGCCGCCGTGGTGCAAGCGCCGGCCCCGATTCAAGCGCCGGAAAAGCCCGAGCCTCAATGGGGCGATGCGCTCTGGGTCAAGGTCTTCACAACCGAGTTGGAAGACACACCAAAGCTTGAGGACTTGGTCGGCGGCAATGCCGCCATCAACAATATGCACACCGAGACTGAATGGCAATTGCTGCAAAAGGACCCGGGCAACCCACTCTCCGGCGTATTGGAGAGCGGTTACGGCGTACCCGTCGGCCCCAAGGCCGCTTCTATTCTGAGGCGCTATGAGTTCTATGACTTTGGCGGCGTCTACGACCCGGAAGATCACCACGCCATTCTTGAAGGCAATGACTCCAACCCCCTTGGCGCCGATGTGGGCCACTACCTCGGTGCGCAGAACGGCGCAGTCAATCTGAACGGCAATCTCGCGGCTGTCCCAGAGCCCAAGACCTTGGCCCTGATCCTGGCCGGACTGGCTGCTATGGGATTCTTGATTCGCCGCAAGCAAGGCGTTTGATTTGCGCGGGGTCTCGCGCCGCAGCGCCCTGCCCTCAGGCCAGCAAACTGGGCACCAGCCCGGTCCAGCGCTTGAATGAGCGGCGGAAGTTACTGCGGTCGTGAAAGCCCAGTTGCAGAGCCACCCCCTCATTGCTGCGCCCTTGCAGCAGGAGCAGGTAAAGCGCGACATGGGTGCGCACCTGGTCGACCTGGGCCTGGTAATGGGTGCCATGCTGGGCCAGGTGGCGCTTGAAGGTGGCGCTGCTGACGCCAAAGAACGCGGCAGCCTCGTCCAGTGAGGGCGCTTCGCGATAGCGCGGCAGCAGATGATCGTAGAGGGCGGCCAGCAGGCCGCGCGCGCGCGCCGCGGGCTCGGCCCCTTGCGCCAGCGCCTGGGCAGCCATGCCGCCTTGCACCCCACGGGGCCAGGTCTTGCCCAGCCAGGCCGCGGGCAAGCGCATCGCATCCACCTGGCAATCGAACTGCAGCTCAGGCCCCAGAAACACCGCATGCTGCGACAAATCACGCGGCTGGGTGCGGTTGAAGCTGTAGCACCAAGGCAGGCGCACACCCCCCAACCATTGGCACATGGCGGTGACCGCACTCATCTGCAAATCGACCACAAAGCCGCGCTGCGCCGCGGGCAAGCCGCAAGCCTCGGTCCACAGCAGAATGATCTCGTCGCCATGGCGCAGCAGGCGCGGCGTGAGCAGCGGCGACAAGCGCCCGGCGTGCGTGATCAGCAACTCCAGGGCCTGGCCCAAATTCTCGGCCTGACTCAGCGCATGGCTGGGCAGGCCGTAGTGGCCGGGCAGGCTCAGCTGGCCCAACACAAAGGCCGTGTCGGCCGAGGCCAACTCTTGCTGCACCACCGCCATCAAGCGCAAGAGCTGCTGGGGGCTGAGCAAGGCCGGCGCCGTGCCAGCGGCGCCCAGGCCCGCCGCCTCTTGCAGCTCAGCCGGCCTGAGGCCGCGGCTGCGCGCAAACTCCAGCAGCAAGACCGGCCAATGCTCCCAGGCCAGGCAAGGGCTGCTGAGTTGATAGGGTTTTGACGCCACCGGCGCTGGCGGCGGCAGCAAGCCACTCAGGGCCGCCGCCAGCGCCAGGTCTTGCGCGGAGTCGGCCACCGGCGGCTGCGTCACCACCGGGCTGCTCATGGCGCCTGCCGCAACTCATGCGCCAATGCCAGCAATTGCTGCTCGGGCGGGCGGCTCAGGCTCATCTCGGCCCAGGCACTCTGGCCGCTGAGTTGCAGGCGCTGGCCACTGCGGCTGTGGTGAGCCAGGCTGCTGAGGGCCTGGCGCAGATGCTCGGCCTGCAAGCGCGCGGCTTGGCCGTCAGAGCCCGGCATCAATACGCAGAAGCGGTCGGCCGCATAACGGCACAGCAAATCGTCTGGGTGCAAATTCAAGAGCAGCAAATGGCTGACGGCTTGCAGCAAGCGGTCGGCCTCAGCCAGGCCCAGTTCACGCGCCACTGAGTCAAAGCCCTTCAGGCTCAACATCAGCAAGGCACCGGGCCGGCGCATGCCTTGCTCAAGCGCGATCTGCGCTTGCAAATAGTTCGCATCACCCAGCTGGGTGATGCCATCCATGCTGCGATGCTCGCGGAACAAGCGTTCGCGCTTGAGCAATTGCTCGGTCAGCGCCCGCTGTTCCTGGCGCCAGTGATGCAGGCCCAGGGTTAGGAGCAAGGCGCCCAAGGGCACCAGCGTCGATTCGAGCCAGTTGTCCCAAACAATGGCCTTGGGCAGGCGCCAGAACTCGTCCAACAAGTCCACCCACTGACCGAGCAAGATGGCAGCCAGGCCAAGGCAGAGCAGATCGGTCACGCGCCCACCCGGGCGACTCAGGCGCAGTTGGAAGAGCCATACCCCCGCCATCACCCCCATGCCGCCTTCGCCCACGATGTCCACCCAGCGCCATTGCGCCAGCGGTTTGAACTCACCCAAATTGGCAAAAGCCCAGAGCAGCGCAGCCATCGGCAAAGCCAGTAGATGAGCGATATGGCTCAGCCCCAGCACGGGGGCCAGGGGGCCGGGCTGCAAGAGTTTGAGAAAGGCGCGCGCTGAAACCATCGCTGCGCATGCTAACGAGCGAATGTGACAGGGTCGTCACAAAGCAGTGTTGTGGACGGACGGGGTGCGAAAAGCTCAAGCCAGCCTGGCATTTGCGCCGATCGGTCCCCTGGCGGGGCCAGATGACCAGCTGTCACGGAGCCGCCATTTGCCCTGCCTAAGGTGCGAACCCAAGGCATGCATGTGCCGCCCAAAGACTCCTGAACTTCACCCGAAATCGACAATGTCCACCGCCATGAACTCACCCCGCCCCGCCGCCAAATCCCGCCTCCAGCGCCCAGCGAACTTGGCCGCCCTGCCACGCCTGAGTGCCCTCAGCCTGTGCCTGCTGACCGCCTTGGCAGCGCAAGCCCAAAGCGCGGCGGCACCCGCCAAGGAAGCGAGCAAAGCCAGCACCAGCGCCAAAACGCTGGACACGGTCGTCGTCACCGGCCAGGCCGCCAGCCTGCGCAGTGCACTGGACAAGCAGCAAGCTGCGCAAGGCGTGCTCAGCGTGGTCCATGCCGACGGCATCGGTCAGCTGCCTGACAACAACGCGGCCGAAGCCTTGGCCCGCATTCCCGGCGTGTCGGTGGAACGTGACCAGGGCGAAGGCCGCTTCGTCCGCATCCGTGGCCTGGGGCCGGACCTGAACGCCGTCAGCATCAACGGCACGCTGGTGCCCTCGGCCGAGGCTGACCGCCGCGCCGTCGGCCTGGATGTCGTACCCGCTGGCTTGATCCGTTCGCTGGTGGTGACCAAGACGGCCTTGCCCGAGCAAGATGCCAACTCCCTGGGCGGATCAGTCGAGGTGAACACCTTGTCGGCCTTTGACCAAGCGGGCCGCTTCCTGACCCTGTCGGCCGGCGCCAACCACTCCAGCCTGACCGGCAAGGCCCGCCCCACGGCCGCGTTGATTTACAGCGACCGTTTCTTCGCCAACACCTTGGGCGTGGCAGTGGCCCTGAGCACGGACGAGCGCAGCTTTGGCTCCAACAATGTGGAAAGCGGCGGCGCCTGGGACCTCAGCGGCGCCCAGCCGGCCCTGAACAAGCTGGAGCGGCGCAGCTACACCATCACCCGCGAGCGTCGCGGTGCTGCGCTCAACCTCGATCTGCATCCCGATGCGACTCAAAGTTACTACCTGCGCAGCTTCAGCAGCCGCTTCACCGACACCGAGACGCGCCAGGCCCAGACCCTAGAGTTCACGCCCGCGCTGACCGTGGGCGCCACTGGCACGGCCAAGGCCGCCCGCAGCCTGAAGGCGCGTGAAGAGATCTCGCAGATTGACTCGCTGAGCCTGGGCGGCGAGCGCCGCTTTGGCGACTGGAAGCTGCAAGCGGCAGTCGGCGCCGGCCGCGCCAGTGAGAACAAGCCCGACACCTTGTCCGGGGCCACCTACAAGAACGCCAGCACCCTGAGCGGTATTTCGTTTGCCGACAGCCAGCAGCCCATCATCAGCGGCCCGGCCGCCCTGGCCAGCGCCAGCGGCTTTGCGCTCGACAAGATCAAGCTGGAAAAGAGCCTGGCCACCGACCGCGAGCGCAATCTGAAGCTGGATCTCTCGCATGAGCAGGAGTTCAATGGCCTGGAGTTGGAACTCAAGGGCGGCATCAAGCTGGCGCGCCGGCAAAAAGACAATGAACGCGATGTCTGGAGCTATGGCAGCAAGGTGCTGGCCAAAGCGCCTTACAGCTTCAGCAAGGATCAACTGGCGCTGGCTGCCGTGGTGGCCGATGGCATGCCGCGTTATCCCTGGGGTGACTTGGGGCCGAATATGAGCGAAGCCGCCGTTCGCGGCCTGGTCGCATCCTTGAAGCCGGCCGACTTCCGTGAGGCCAGCGACTCCGCCGTCAGTGACTATCGCATCAAGGAAGACAGCGACGCTGCCTATCTGCAAGCCCGCATCGAGTGGAAGTCCACCCAGCTCATCACCGGCCTGCGCCACGAATCCTTGGCCATGGACGCGTCGGGCACCGGCAACAAGAAAGGCACGCTGAGCCCGCAGCAAACCAGCACCAGCAGCCATCACTGGCTGCCGGCCCTCTTGCTGCGCCATGATCTGCAAAAAGACACGCAGCTGCGCGGCGCCTACACCCAATCGGTGGTGCGGCCAACTTTCGGCCAGCTCACCCCCGGCTTCATCATCGACGACAAGACGGCCGAGTTCGGCAACCCCGAACTCAAGCCACTGCGCTCGCAAAACCTGGACTTCGGCATCGAACGCCGCCTGGACCGCGACGGCGCGGTGTCGGCCTACGCTTTCCACAAGAACATCAAGGACTTCGTCTACCGCAGCAATCTGGCGGGCCAAGGCGCCTGGGTCGGCTTCGACTCGGCGCTGACCTATGCCAATGGCGACGCGGCCAAGGTCAGCGGCCTGGAGTTGTCATACGGCCAGGCCTTGCGCAGCCTGCCCGCGCCGCTCAACGGCTTGATCGTCGGCGCCAATGCGACGCTGGTGACCTCCGAGGCCACGATTGGCGGCTACAAGGCCGGCGTGTGGCAGCAACGCAAACTGGCCCTGCCCAGCCAGTCTGACCGCAGCGTCAACCTCAGCCTGGGCTGGGAGGGCTATGGCTTCAGCAGCCGTGTGGCGGCCAATTACAAGTCGGCCTATCTGCTGGAAGTGGGCGATGTGCTGAACGCGGCCAAAGACATGTGGGTGGACGCACAAACGCAAGTCGATCTGTCGCTGCGCTATGACATTAGCCCCAAGCTGCAAATCAGCTTCGAAGCGCTGAACCTGCGCGACACGCCCTACTACGTCTACGCCGGTCAGCGTGCCCTGAACACGCAGTACGAGCAATATGGCCGCAGCTACAAGCTGGGCCTGAAGCTGGCGGTGTTCTGATGCGCAGCCCTTCGAACATGACATCGCTTTTGAACATCGCTTGCGCACTGAGCGTCTTGCTTGGCGGCGCCACCGCACAGGCCGCCACCTCGCTGAAGCTGGATAAATCCGGTCTGCAATTACTGGATGAGAGCGGCCGCGAATTGGACCGACTCAAGCTGCGCGCCAAGCGCTGGGATCAGCGCAGCGAGGGCAATGACGCCGCCACGGGCTCTGCCACTGCAAGCAAGGGCGGGCCGGAAAACGTGGCCGTCTTGCTGGACGCTGACCGCGGCCGGCCTGTGCTGGTGCGCTCACAGGGTCAGGTCTTGCGGGCCAGCGATCTGCCCGAGCCCGGCTTCGCGGTCGATGGCCTGTGCCTGCATCGCGACCCGCAGGGGCTGCTGCACCTCTTCTTGCTTGGCGAAGAGGGCTTGAGTGAGCAATGGCTGATCAGCGCCGACAGCGCCCGCCCCTTGCGCCGCCTGGCCACCGCGCCCGGCGTGTCGACTTGCCGGGTGGATGATGCCCGCCAAGTGCTGCAGGTGCAGGAGCCCAGCGTGGGCCTGTGGGAGCATGGCACCGAGGTGGAAGGCAAGCCGCAGCGCCGCCTGCTGAAGAGCGCGGCGCCTGCCGCCGCCCTGCCCGCCAGCACGGCAACGGCCAAGCGCTACGACTGGCCAGTGCTGCAAGCCAGCGCGCAAACCGACCCAGTGGCGCGCTTCGGTGATGCGGCCGACGATCCCGCCATCTGGGTGCACCCGCAAGACCGCAGCCGCAGCCGGGTGCTGGGCACCAATAAGAAGCAAGGCTTGTTGGTCTATGACCTGCAAGGGCGAGAGTTGCAGTTGCTGGAAGTCGGCCGCATCAACAATGTTGACCTGCGCCAGCGCATCCTGACCGGCGGCCAGAGCTTCGATCTGGCCGTGGCCACCCAGCGTGACGAAAACGCCTTGGTCTTGTTCGGCATCGAACCCAGCGGCCAAGTGCGTGAGTTGGCCCGCCTGCCTACCGACTTGAAGGACATCTACGGCCTTTGCGTCGGGCGTACGCCGGATGGCCAGTTGGACGCCTTCCCGAACGACAAAGACGGCCGGGTGCAGCAGTACCGCGTGGAACTCAATGCGCAAGGCCAATGGCAGGCCCGCCTTTTGCGCGCCTTCAAACTGGCCAGCCAGCCCGAGGGCTGCGTGGTGCACGAGGCGGAGCAGCGCCTATTTGTCGGCGAAGAAAAGCGCGGCATCTGGGCCGTGGACGCACGCGCAGATGCGCCGGTCAAGCCATTCATGGTGATGCCGGTGGGGGCGGAGTTGCAGGCCGATGTGGAAGGCCTGGCGGTCTACCAGGGCCGGGACGGTGGGCCCAGCTATTTGCTGGCGTCCTCGCAAGGCAATCACAGTTATCTGGTGCTGGATGCCAAACCCCCGTTTGCCTTGCGCGGCGGCTTTCGCATTGGCATCAATGCCAAGCTGCAAATCGATGGCACTTCGGAGACCGACGGCCTTGAAGTCAGCTCGGCGGACTTTGGCGGCGTTTATGGCCGCGGCCTGATCGTGGTGCAAGACGGCCACAAGCGCTTGCCCGATGGCCCGCAGAACTTCAAGTACCTGCCCTGGTCAGACGTCGCGCGAGCGCTGAAGCTGCATTGAGATCCAAGGCTGATGTGAGCACCCGGACCATGGTGGTCGGGCGCCCCTGTGAGCAGATGTAGCCTAGGCGGACCCTGCTGCTAAGTTGCTGCGGTGCGGAAGTGCAGCAGCAGCAGCCGAGTTCAGGAGCGCCGCCGTGCTGCAGCTGCTGACACTGTCATCAGCAAGCCCGATAGCATCAATGCCCAGCTGCCCGGTTCCGGTACCGAGAACACGGCACCACCATCGGCACTGAAGCTGAAGTTGCTGATGGTGTAGGCGTCGGCCTGCGCCGAGAAGCTGGCGGTGGCAAACAGGCTGTGATCCAAATTGCTGTCTCCACCCGCAGCGCGCGTGCGGAAAAAGGTGTCCACATTGAAGCCGCCACTGGCCTGGAAGGCTGTCGGGTCGGTGTTCCCAAGAAAGCGAAACTCGACCTTCAGCGCCGATAAGTCCAGCTGCGAGCCCTCGCCGAAGACCAGCTGGTCGGTCTTGAAGCCACCGGCGCCGTCGCTCTCCACTTCCAGAATCAGGCGGCTGCCAGCGCCGGCCGAGTAGGCGCCATTGATGGCAAACGTGCCGGGGGAATTACCCGGGCTGAAGATGCCGTAATTGGTGACGGTGCCATTGATCGTGCCATTGCCGCCGAGAAAGCCGTTGCTGCCGATGACCACGGTCGGCGCGTTCAGCACACTGTTGTTGATGACCATGGTGGCACTACCGCCATCGGCACTGCCCCCGGCGGTCTTGTGCCGACCCACGCCCACCCAGCCGGCCGTGATGCTGGAGTTCTCGCTGACGATTAAGGTGCCGTCCGAGCCCGACAGGCGGCCGATGTAAAGCGAGCCGTCACCTAGGTCGATGCTGCTGCCGCCACGCACACGGGCAAATGCGGAGCCGTCTCGGCCCACACTCATGGTCGCCAAGCCAGGCGCGGCCGTGATGTGGATGGACGAACCGCCGGATAGCGTCAAGCTGCCATCGCCCAGCGGGTGCACGCCGGAACCACCCAAGTTCAGGCTGGCGCCTGCGGAAGCCATATTACTGAGGTTCAGCACGCTGCCATTGCCAATCGTGGCGACACCGATGCCACCGCCTACGCCAATGCTCAGGCTGGCGCCCGCAAGGTTGTTACCGGTTTGCTGCCCACTCAGCTTGAGTGTGGCGCTATCCACTGTCAACACGCCAACCCCGCCGGCGCGGCCGACCAGCATATTGGTGGCACTGACCATGCCCTGGTTCTGCACCGTCAGCTGGCCATTGGCCTGCGGCCCGTGACCCACACCGATATAAGCGTCACCGCCAGTGACTGCGATCTCCGACCCTGCGCCAGACACCAGCGCGACGCCCTTGCCTCCGATCGTCGCATCGTTGTAGCCGCCAACGATCAAGGATGTCGACCGGCTATCCGCCACCGTCGAGACTGCCTGGCCATTCAACAGCAGCTTGCCACCGGCGCTGATATTGAGCTGACCAGTGCCCTCGCGCCCCACCCGCATAACCGGATTGAAGGCCTCGCCAGGCCCCCCACCTGGCAGTACTGACGCCGCACTGATCAACAAGGTCGAGCCCGCGCCGCTGATGTTCAGCGTGCCGGACGAAGCCGCATCACGACCGATATTGACAGCCGTGCCAGCAGGGCGCGAATCCACTGCCTGCAGACTGATCTTGCCACCGCCACTGATGGTCACGATGCCGGTGCCGCCGCTGCGGCCGATGTCAAAGACACCGTTCGAGGCCCCGCCGTTCGCGGTCGCTGAGGCCGTGCCGTCAATACGCAACTCAGAGCCCGCCCCGTCCACCACCAATTGTCCAAACGAGGCATTGCGGCCGACCGACAAATAAAACATGCCGCTGGCTTGGGCGCCTTCGCGGATCTCCAGCGAGGCACTGCCCAGAGATTGGCCGACCTGCAAGACGCCCGCATCGCCGCTGAACAACAATTTGGAACCAGCGCCCCGCACACCCATATCAGTGCGCCCACCACCACCGCTCAGGTTCAAGTAGTTGTAGACGCCTGCTACGCCGTCGATATGCATCTGACCGCCATCGCGGATATCGATATTGGCCACCGCATAGCGATCCAGCCCGGTAGAGATGCCGGCACCCGGGTTGACAACCGCGCCGGTGAGGTTGTCCCAGGTATCGCCGCCCACCACGGTCCAACGCGATCCAGCGCCGCTGATCAACACATTGCTGACGCTGCGCTCATAGCCGGTGCTGGAGCTGTCCCATTGACGGGTGCCGATCTGAGCGCGGTCGGTCTTCAGTTCTGCACCCGCGAGCACATTGACATTGGCCGTCACCGTGGCGCCCGGCGTGCCGTAGCTGTAGCCAACCAGATTCTGGATCCCCAGACCGGGATGGCCGATGAATAGCTGGCTGCCGATGCGCACTTGGCTGCCAGCACCGGTCAAATTCAGCGTAGCGTTGTCACCCGCTGCACCGCCGACAAAGGAGTCGCAGTAGTGGAACTGAATCAGGCAGGCCTCTCGCTGGGTGCTGGTATCCAGCGTGGCGCCGGCGGCCACGGTCAGTGTGCCCTTGCCCCAGTCACCAATCAGCAGGCGCTGGGTCTGCGCGCCCGTGCCATTGCCAAGCAATTCGATTCGGCTGCCTGGGCCACTCAGCAGGCCGCTGCCATTGCCGTTGCCGCCATTGCCAAAACTCAGGCGCGCCAGCTGCAAAAAGGAGCCTCCATCTACCGACAAGGAACCATTGCTGCCCGCACCGATCCAGAAGGCAGCACCGGGCGCCAAGGTATCGCCCGGCCCAAGTAGGCCGCCCGCGGGGTCCGAGCCAATGCTGCCGCTCGTCGAAATACCTGCTTGCGCGGGCATGACCCACAGCGGCAGCGCTGAGGCCAGAGCAATCAAGGCGACAGGCTTTAGTTTGAAACGCTGCGGAGCAGTGCCGCGCGCTGATGTAAGGGGTGATGCCATGAGCTGATCCTCGTCGGTCGCTCCGACACAGGCGCCGGGGCGGAACGAGAATAGGCAGGCGGTTTCTTCAAGTCATCATCAATCCGAGGACAGCCCGTTTACATCTCAGAGCCAAGAAGCCTGGGCCGCAGCGGGAGAGCCCGCCCTCCAATGCAAACGGGACAAGCGAAAGGCGCTTGTCCCGGCAAGTTTCGCGCTAGGCGATTTGGCTAGGCTTGGTGACTTCAGCTTAAGCGCGGCGGCGCCGTGCGGCCGCACCCACCAGGCCCAAGCCGGCCATCAGCAAAGCATAGCTGGCGGGCTCGGGCACGGCGGCGATGCTGCCCAGGGTC
The DNA here is from genome assembly GCF_001477625.1 of Paucibacter sp. KCTC 42545. Taxonomy (NCBI): domain Bacteria; kingdom Pseudomonadati; phylum Pseudomonadota; class Betaproteobacteria; order Burkholderiales; family Sphaerotilaceae; genus Roseateles; species Paucibacter sp. KCTC 42545. Next base: position 1,223,796 of record NZ_CP013692.1, on the reverse strand, counting down.
AAATCATTGCTGGCCACCCAGATGGGGTCGCCATTGGGCTGCACGGCGCTGACCTGAAATGCGGTCAGCTGGCTGGTCGAGACGAAACCAAAGAAGCTGCCGGGCGTGGTGTTGTCCACCGTGAACAGCTTCTCGGTGCCATTGGCGTCCAGCACATTCAGGCGGATGGACTGGCCGGGGGCATACGTGCCGTCAGCATTGGTGCCAAAGAAGAAACCACCGACGGCATTGACCTTGTCGGAGAAATTGCCGAAGGTCAGATAGTCGGTCGCAGCGTCGGTGGACAACCAGGCATCGCTGTCGCTGCCGGCGCCGTAAAGCAGCGAGTTCTTACCCTCGCCGGCCACCGACCAGGCCAGGTAGCTGTGCTCGCCCGCCGTGCGCTCGACATAGTTTGGCCCAAGGGCCCAGAAAGGCAGATCGTTAAATGTGTCCACACCCGGCGCTGCGATGGCGGCCATGTACGCAGCCTGAGAGGTGTAGAACGTGATCTCGGCCTGAGCGCTGGAGCTGCAGCCGAACAGCGCGGCAATGGCCAGGACCGGGGCGGTGAAGTAGTGGGTGGCTTGCATGGAATTCCTCGAGGTTCTAAGAAAAATTGACGGGAGCAAGGCGGCGCTGTTTGTTCGGCAAACCATCAGCGCCAAGCCTTGCTCTTTAGGGAGTCCCTAAGCCCCGGGCTTAGAGAATTTCGCAGCGGCCCAGGCGCGCACCGGCCTTGACCTTGGCAGCGGCTTGTGTCGGGAAGGCCACCAAACTGCTGCTGCCGCCTTCGCAGACATAGACCTTCTTCATGTCGACATACCAAGTCATCTGCAGGCCGGTCACACCGCCAACCAGGGTGTTACCGGGGCCGTTGATGCTCAGTGGGTTCTCCATGCCGTACTTCTCGGCTTCCACCACGCCTTGCTTGCGGAAGAACTCGTTCAGACCCAGCCAGCCAATGTCTTCCACCCACATAAAGCCGGCGATACTGGTGAAGAAGCTGCCGACGCGGGCGATGATGACGCGGCCGTCGTCGTTGATGCCGTTGAGTTGCTGCTCCGGCACGCCGAAGTTGGCTTCGACCCAGGCCGGGCCTTCGACCTTGCAGTGGTCAATGCCGTCCCAGCTACTGAAAGGGAAGTCGATGCAGTACTTGGGCGAGCTGATGCTGCGGAAGGCGCTGGGTTCGGTCCCCAAGGTGGGGTTCCAGATCAGCACGCCCTTCTCGGTGGCCAGGGGCACCCGCAGGCCATCGTTGCTGACCAGGTCCGCCGCATAGGCACCGGTCAGAGGCGTCAGATCGATCGGAGCGCCTTCCTTGACCCAGGCATAGGCATTCGTGCCATTGCCTTGACCCACCACCACGCCGCCATCACCGGAGACGCCAGCGGCGCGAATCCAGGGCATCCACTCCATATTCAAGCCATCCAGGCGCAGCGGGCGGCCACCCTTTTTGGCGGTCCACAAATACGGCGCCACACTCAAGGTGCCGAGTTGGGGATCAAAGTCACCGCAGCTGCCATCGGCGTTCTCGTAGGTGCTGAAACCGACGGCCGCTGTGCCCTTGCGGTTCATGCCCCAGCCATAGCTGCTGATGTGGCCACCCCAGCTGTCGCAGCGGTTGCTCAATGCACCCAGCGGCTTCAAGGCATTGGTGTCGTAGTCCCACAGCGCCATCTGCTTGAGCGTGAAGGGCTGGCCATCGGGGTCCACTTGAATCTGGCCGTCGAAGTTGGCCTCCACCATCATGAAGCGGCCATCACCCGTGATGTTGCTCATGGCCGAGGAAAGCAGATCCAGCTCCTGCGGCAGCAAGCGTGGGCCGGTCTTGACGTCCCACACAAACGGCGTGTCGTAGCCCACCATGCCGCCAGCGCGCAGGCCGTCGTCCGACAAGCTGGTCAGGTAGCCGGCCGTCAGAAAGCTGTATTGCACGCCATCGGTACTGCCGTTGAAGATCAGTTTGGCGGTCTTGGTGACGCCGGCCTCGGCCTTGATGGCCGTGGCCACGCAAGGCTTGTCAGCCAGGACGTCATTCGATTCGCCCTCGTTCCAATACTCGGCTTGCGACATCAGCATGGTGGGCTGGGTCGGGTAGCCGCCGCGGTTGATCTCTTCGGTGTAGATCTGATAGCTCTCGCCCGGCTTCAGGTTGTTGATGCGGAAGCGCCCGTCGGGGCCGATCTGCCCTTGCGTTTGGTCACCCGACATCACCGAGATCGCGTCGCCCAGCGGATCCTTGACGTTGCGCGCAATGATGTTGATGCCGCTGTAGCCGGTCTGGCCGTCCTTGAGCACCAAGGTGCCGGCGATCGAGCCGGTCTTGCTGAGGTAGTCGGCCGTGGGATAGAGGTTGGAGATGCCGGCGATATCGTCGGCCCGGTCCACCGTGCTCATCTCATAGCCGGCCGAGCGACCCTTGGCGAGATTGTGCGAGTCGATGAAGGGGAACATCGTCTCGATGTGCTTGGGGTCGATGTGGCTGGCGACGGGGCCGCGCAGCCAGTGGTGAACCGGCGCCACGCAACCGGGCACGCCGGGATAGAGGTCGCGGCCAAAGCCAGGCTCGCTGAAATAGGCGAGTTGGCCATTCGTTTGCGAGTGCGACAGATTGATCGCATGGCCGAACTCATGCGTGAAGATGCCCGCATAGCGCGTGCCATTCACGTCCGCCGGCGGCTGGCTGCGCTGGCCGGCGGGTGGGGCCTCATGATCAACCATCCAGCCATTCATCACGGCGGTGGCCTTGACGATGGTCTCGGGGAAGCCGTCACCGTCGCGGTCTTCGGCGATCTCGGGCATGGCGATGCCCAGCACCTGATCGCGCGGAGCGCCGAAGAACTCCTCCAGCACGCGGCCGTCCACGTCATAGATCACGTAGAAGCCACCTTCGTTGTAGTGGCCGTAGACCAGGCTGGCGGTGGCGCCGTCCTTGACGTCTTGCCCGATGCTGGGCACCTTGCTGAAGGGGATGAATTTGGCCGGGTCGGTTTCAGCGCGCCAAGTGGACGTGCTGACCGAGCTCCACTGCTTCAGGCTGAAGGCAGTGATGTTATTGGCCTGCGCTTCGCTCAAGAAGACCGTGCCGTCGTTCTTGAGGCTGAAGGCGCCGATGTCGGTATAAACCTTGATCGGGCCTTGGCTGGTGTCCCAGCGCAGCGGCTTCAGATTGGCCGGATTGTTGTTCAGCAAGAGGGGGCCGGCCGCCTGGGCGCTGCCCAGCAAAGCCAGGACGCAGCTGGCAAGGGCGCAGCGTTTGAAGTTCTTGTTCATCAGCGCATCTCTCCAGTGCCAATCCAGTTGTTCTTCACCGCACGGCTGACCAAGCCTTGCAGCACATTCACATCCACAGGGCCCGAGGTCGTGCTCAGCATGCTGGTCTCGGGTGCGCGCAACAGATCACGAGTCGAGACTTGAACACCTTCGAACAGGCCGACGTTGTTGAAGCTATTGGCGGCCTTGCCGGCATTGATGGTGAGCTTGCCTTGGGTCAGGCCGACCGGGGTGCTGAGGCCGGTTCGGCTGGCGGGCTTGTTCATGAAGGTCATGACGCGCTCACCCACACGCCAGGAGGGCATGCCTTCGATCTTGGCCGGCAGCAGGTAGCGGCCGTCGTCCATCTTGCGAGCTTTCAGCAGGCCGAATTGGCGGAAGGTGTAGCTGCTCTTGAGGGCCAGGTCTTGCTTGGCACTGCCGGTGACCTTGAGCGTGACTTCGGTGTAGGGCACGCCGTCCTGGATGCCGTCCTTGACCGAGGTGACTTCACCGCTGACGATGATGTCGGCCTTGGCAATCATCTGGCTGAGGTTTTGCGTGGGCAGCTGCGTTGCCTGGGCCAGCGGCGCCAAGCTCGCTGCGCCCAAGGCCAGCAGCCCAGCCAACAGGCCGCGCCTTGGCGGCTTGGAAAAGGGAGCGAAGAGTTTCATCGGGTATGACTCCAGTAGTGAAAGCGTTTGTGTTCGCGACAAGGTCAACCTTATCGACTCGACCCCGCCTGATCCCCCCCCGCCACGGGTGGAACAAGGGGGCGGCGGTCCAGGGAAACCCTGGCGGAAGTGACTTACACCCCTGGTTTGAGGGGGTGAAAAAGGGGTAACGCAGGGTTCACACGGGGTGCTAGCGGGGGTCCACAGGCCGTTTCACGACCCAAGTCAGCCTAGACTCAAGCCATGAAGTACTTGGTGGATCAACAAGAACTCCTGAGCTTGGAAATGGCTGCTGCCACAGCCACTGCGCCAGCACGCCCGCAGGCCTTGCTGGCCCTGGCCTGGCAGCTGCGCCAGCGCGACAGCCAGCGCGCCCTGAGCCTGCTGGCTGACATGAAGCAGCAGCTGTCCCACCACCCTTTGGCACCACAGGACTTGAATCGCCTGATGCTGTGGGCGGCTTTGACCGAATGCGAAGTGGCTGCACTGCGCTGCGAACTGGACGCGGCGCAAGCCTGGCTAGATGCCGCGCGGGCCGCCTTTGACCCCGCTGCCGACAGCTTGGCCGCCGGCGACGCCTGCCTGGCCGAGGCTGGCTTGGCCAAGGCTTTGGGCCAGCGTGAGCGCGAAATGCAGGCACTGGAACATGCGCTGGGGTTCTATGCCCGCGCCGATGACCCACAACGCAGCGGCCTGGCGCTGGGGCTGCTGCGCTGCGAGCGCAGCGTCACCCAGACGGGGCCGGCCAAGGCGGGCGATGTGCCGACAGGAGCTTGGCCGGGAGACTCGGAAGACGCCTCGCCGGCGAATGCAACAACGCAAGCCGATGCCATCAGCCAGGCTCTGAACGAGGCCGCCCAAGCCTATGGCTTGTGCATGCGCCAGCCAGCCGAAGCCGCTGCCCTGTTCACTCAAGCGGCGCAAACCTGCCTGCACATGGGGCTCGTCCGGTTCTATTGCATCCTCAGCATGAACGCCAGCAACTGCCAGCTGGCCCTCGGTGAGTTGGAACAAGCCTCGCAAGGCTTTGAGGCCGCCGCCGAGCGCGCCCGCCACACCGGCTGGCCGCTGCTGGTCGGCATGACGCAGACGCAGGTGGGCAGGCTCTTGCGCTTGCTGGGCCGGGGGCAGGAGAGCCTGCAGGCGCTCAACCAAGCGCTGCTGCAACTGCGGGTGGCGCCGGCGGGCCTGGCCACCGCCTTCGCCTGCAGCGAGCTGGCCTACACCTTGTTCGATGTCGAACGGCCGCTGGACTCCATCGAGGTGATGAAGGAGGCCATGGGTCTATACCGGCAATGGCACTCGGACATCAACCTGGCGCTGGCCTCGGCCCGGCAGGCGCGCAGCTTGGCCACGGTCGGGCGCATCAGCGAGGCCTTGGCCGCCGTGCAAGAGGCGCAATCCCTGGTGGCCCAGCATGACTACGCAGCGCTGACGGTCGACATCAACGAAGCCCTGGCCGAAGTGCACCGCCGCAGCAAAGAGCCGCTGCCCCCGCCGCCCGACATGACCGCCCCCACCGCCACCATCCACTACGCCCAATGCGCCCTGACTCAGGGCATGGACATCAAGGGCTGGAAGCCGCCGCCCGCCTTGCTGGACTATCTGGCTGACGCCTGGGCTGAGGCTGATCAGATGACGCAGGCCTATTCCTATTCCCGCATGGCGCGGCTGGCCGATCAGCAAGAGAGCGCTGTCAATGCCAAGGATCCGCGCGCGCTTATGCACTTGCTGAGTTATCAGCAGTTGGAGGCGGGCACTGGCAACACAGCGTATGAAATACCCAGCACACCGGCACACACCGAGCCCTGGATGCCGCCACATGGCAGGCTGCTGTCCAGCAAAGAGCAGGCCGTGCTTCAATTGCTGGCGCGCAATTACTCCAACAAGGAAATTGCCCAGTCCTTGGGCGTCAGCGCCGAGACCATCAAATGGCGCTTGAAGGCCATGTTCACCAAACTCGAGGCCGGCTCACGCAAGCATGTGGTGACACGCGCGCGCACCTTGGGGCTGCTGAGCGCCAAGGTTTGAACCCAGGCTGATAGCGGGATTGCTGGCGACGCCTTGGGGCGGCAAAGCCTGAACAGCCCGACGCTCCTGGCCTGGACTTCAAACTAGGCCCACCCGTCGCGGGTAGTCAGGATTTCCCTGCTTTGCTCGGCGCTGCACTATGCCGCGCCTGGGCCCTTCCCTAGCATCGCTTGTGCCCATGGTGAGATGTTCTCACTGCGGCACCACTAAAAGGGAAGCAAGCATATGAGTCAAATTTCCAAGTTGATTTTTGCCGGCCTGCTGGCCGCTGCCGTCAGCTCGCCCGCCGCAGCCGCAGGCGTTCGAGTTGAGCTGGGTGGCAGCGTTGAGTACAACGGGATCCAGGGCGGGCTGAGTGGCGTCGGGGCCGGTGATCGCGCGGTGATGAGCTTCATCGTGGACTCGAGCAACTTCCTCGATAGCGAGAGTTTTCCTACACGCGGCTATCGCATCGATCTCAACAGCTTTGATCTCAATATCGCCGGCGTTCATATGAAGCTGGATATCCCCCAAGCCGGCACAGGCGACGCCTTTTTCGTGCTGCGCGACAACGACCCCGGCGTGGACGGCTTCTTCCTGTCCCTGGGTACCGATGTCCGGGTGCCCCTGGCCCTGCGCATACCCGGCCTGGCGCCCGCCCACGAGCTCGAATTTGGACGCACCTTCAGCGTCGACACCACCTTGCATTCGCTCAATATTCTGGATGCCGTGGGCAAGTACGGTTTCGAGGACATGTCCTCCTACCAATGGACCATTGGCCGCTTCGGCAACTACGGGCTTGAGGTCAGCTACGAAACCATCAGCATCACTGCGGTGCCGGAGCCGAGCACGGCCGCCCTCATGGGGCTTGGCGCCTTGGTTTTGCTAGGCGCTAACGCTCGATCCAAGCGCAATGCCCGCCTGACCGAGCTGGGTTAAGGCTCGCGGCGACCCAGCGCGGTCGCGGGTGGGTCGCTGAGCGCAAGCGCCAATCAGCGCCCCGCCTTCTTGCCCTCAGACTGGGCCTTGGCGTCCGCTGGGCCGGCCGCAACAACTTTTCCGGTACGGCCTGCCTTGCCGGCCTTGCCCTTGTCGCCCTCAGCCGACTTCGGTCCGGCAGCAGTGGGTTCAAACACAAGCCGGCGTGCGAAGTTCTTGGCGCGCTCTTCGGTGGCGGGGTGCTCGGCGTCATAGCCGCCTGTGGCAAAAGCGCTGCGGAAGGAGTCCCAGGCCGAGCTGGGGTCCACGGCAGCCAGGCGCAACCATTGCGCGGCGCAGGCATCGGCCTCCAATTCCTGCTCGTCGTTGAAGTGCTGCTGCATGCCGCGCACATAACTAACCAGCTGAGGGATGGTGAAGGCGAAGAACATGCCGTCGCGCAGCGGCTCAAAACTGGCGCCACGCTGGGCCCGCGCCAGCAACTTCTTGCCCAGGTCCCAGCCGTCCTTGCTGGACAGCAGCGAGAACTGCAGATGCTTGAGCGCATGGCGTTTGTAGATATGGGCCATTTCATGAGCCAGCACAAACTCAGCGCCCAGAGTGTTCTCAGACATCAGGTTCAGCATGCTGGTTGAGATTTGGATGCGGCCGCCGAACTTGGCAAAGGCGCCGTCAGCCAACTCCGGGTTGACGCGAATCCCCACCTCGCCCGGGAAGTCCTGCGTTAGCTGGCGGAACTTCTGCGACTGCTGTTGCAACTCATCCAGCGCCAAGCGCTGCAAATCCTTCAACTCCGGCGGACGGCCACTCAACTCGTCAGCCACCGAGCCCAGGCGCTGCTCCACGCTGGCAGGAATCCAGACGGTGGTCTGGGCCAGATAGCGCAGCATGCGGCGGTCGTCATCGCTCAGATCGGAATACTTGAAGTCACTGTCCACCAGAGCTTGCAGACGCAGGCCGGCCTCGGTGCCGCCGTACTCCATCAGCTTCTCGCTGATATCGAACTTCTCCTGCACTTTTTGGCACTGGCGGTCGGGGGCCAGCTCGGCGGCGATCTCAGCAGCGCTCTTCTTGCCGCGCATGTTCGGGGCCTGGCCTGGGGCAAGAGAAGCAGCAGTGCCGGGTCCACTGGCCGCGGTGTCGGCCTGCCGAATCACGCCTGCTGACGTCGGCGCCAACATCTTGAACAGGTCAGACAGCTGAGCCTGTGCCGCTTCGGCGGCCAGCAAAAGCAAACTGCCCGCCAGCACAGCAGTGAATGAGGATGCTTTCATGGTGCACTCCCTTGTTCGTGCAGCAGGGCATCCCACCACAGCTCGTTGTCGACCAGCGTGTCGTACCAGGCCAGTGCCGGGTCTTGCCCCTGGGCGCTGCGTTGCTTTGCCAGCTGCTGCAACTGCTGGGCGCTCTTGCCGGAAATGGTGGAAAACTCGCCACGCGCCAACACCTGGCCGGCGCCATCCAGCAAGCTGTATTCATAGACCGAGCCGGCTTGCAAGGCATTGCCCGGCACTTGCAGCCGGCCTTCGCTGACGCTCAAACTTTGCTGCGCCGCATAGGGCGGCCGTGCCTGGCCACGGGCGATGCGCAGTTGCAGCTGCCGGCCCTGCAGGGCTGCAGCCCCCAATCGAACCTCGCGGCCCTGCTCAGCGGGCAGGACCACGCCGCAGGGCAGGCCCAATGTGCAGGGCTCGCCTTCGCCGCCTGGCAGCGCTGCACGGCTGTCGATGCCATGCCCCCCTACTGCCGCCGTCTTGGCCATGGCTTGCTTTTGCACGCAGTCGCTGGTGATGATGGCGCAGGGCTTGTCCGGTGGTTTGGCCTCGAACTGGGTCTGCACCCTGCCCTGCGCACCTGGCAGCAAACTGAGGCGCAGCCAGCGGCCTTTGTGCAGATAGCCCAGCTCCACCTTGCCCTGCTTGACCTCGATGGATTTGCAATCAGCAAAACGCGTCCACAGCCCTGCTTGCAGCGGCATGTTGCTTGAGCTGGCCGTCGACACGACGCAGCTCGCCTCGCTGCAAGCCAGCATGCAATGGCCGCTGAAGTCAGTGCTGGCTGAAGCTTTGGCCAAACCGGTCAGGCCCATCAGAAGTAGGGCCACCAGCGTCATCGCGGCAGCGCCGTGCCTAAGTACCCAAGTGGGTTGGCAAGGGTTCGGTGGGGTGTTCATGGCGAATTCCCTCACTTGATTTTCAATAGCAGATTAAAGAAGCCGGCCAACACGATCAGCACATAGAGCGCCCAAGCCAGAAGTCGATCGGAACGCCGGGCGCGGAGCAGACGGAGGTCGCGTTGATCCTTGTTGTGGGCTCGATGCGCACCGTGGGCATGGTGCTCGCGCCCATGCTCAGCCGCGTGCGCGGACGAATGCGCAGCCTCGCTCCAACCTTCGACATAGGTATGCAGCAAGAGCCCGATCAAGACATAGATCGGGTTGAACCAGAAAAAGCAATGCACCATCAGGAAAGCCGCCAGGTAAAGGCTGGCCCAGAACAGCAAAGCACCGAGCAGCATGGGCGTTAGCGCACTCAGCATCATCCAAAGCTGCGGCCAGCCTGGCTTGAGACGGTGCAACAAGACCATGGCTGGCGTCACCAGCAGCACAAAGACAAGACCAATGACAAGGTCAACAAAGGCGCCCCACCAAGCAAAACGCCCCTGATCACTGAGCGGCTTGTCAAGGCTCAAAGCCTGCAAGGCATGAAAGGTGGCGCCGTTGACCGGCGCGGGCAAGGCCGCCGGGGTCGGCAGTTGGTCGTAGCCGCCACCACCATCGACCGAGAGCAGCAGAATCGGCGCCGTCAGCGGCATGGTGCGAAGCTGCGCCACAACATCATTGCGAACCGCACCCGGATCGTCCCAGCCCTTTTGCAGCTCTCGCCGATCGGACTCGACCGGGCTGAAGATCAGGCGTTCGCTCTGCAGCAAGGGCCAGTTGTAGTAACGGTCTTCCCACTCGTGCGCATCGGCCTTTCTCTCCTCAGAGACGGGCGCGGGGCAATTGCCCTCGATGGGTAGGCCTCTGGCTTGGCGGCAGGCCATGGTCAAGGCGCAGGCCTTGGCTTTGTGCTCGGCATTGCCCGCATGGATGGCATCACCGGGCTGCCACAGCGCATGGCTCAGCGTGCCCAACGCCGGGAACCAGGTGGGGGGCTCGCCCAGTTTCCGGTGTGACTGCACGGTCGCAAAGCTCAGCGGCCCCTCGGCTTGGCGGCGATGCACCAGCGGTGAAGCGAAATAGAGTCCATATTGACCATCAACCGGCGGGACCGTGACGTTGCAATTCGCCGGGCCGCTCATGAAGCCCGCCACCCGGGCTTTGTCGGTTTCGCCCTCGCCATGCGGCAAGGTGATCACCACCACATTGATGAACTTGCGCAGGCGCTTCAGCACCTCGCTGGCCTGGTCTAAAGGCTCGCCGGGAAGCGGTGCCAGGTCAAAGTCGATGGCCAGCACTTGAGGCAGCGCACGGCGGCCCTGCTGCTTTGCCGCAAGGTGAGCTTGCTGCAGGTTGTCGGCCAGCGCGTTCAAGATCGCGATCTGCCCAGAGCGGTCCAGCGGGCGCGCGCCCTGCAGGCGTTCGACCGTCTCGTAGTCTGGCTTGGAGGCCTCAAAAGCCTGCATGCGCGCATGAGCGCCAAGCTCGATCAATTGAACCGACAAGGGCTGCTCCGACGTCTCCGCCACCTTCTGCATTTCTCGGCTCACGACGGCACCGCTCAATTCGTGCGTTCGCACCAGCACGGCAGAAGTCACTCGGTAATCGATTTGATGGATCACTTCAAGATGAAAGGCATGCAGCAGCACGGTGAGCGCCGTCATCAGCAGCGCCGCCACGGCACCCTTGACTAGATGCTGCCGACAATGGGCGAAAAAACCCTCACTCCCATCCCAGTTCTTCTCGAGGCCGCTCATCCGCATCCTTGAAGTGGCCGCCTCGAACGATGCGTCGGGCCTGGCGCTTAGGCGCGACTGTAGACAGCAGCGGCAACAAGCCTTCACGGTGTCTTTCCCTGCTCATCCACAACTTTGAGGATGCGAGCAAGGCGTGGCGGTCGATTGGAGCCGGCCAGCGGCGCCTGATCCGCTTAATCCGCTTGATGTGCGCTCAGTCTTTCTCCCGGCCGGACCCCGACGAGCGGCCCTGCTGCCGCTCGCCACCCTCCTCGTCCGCGCTGCGGTGGCAGCGCGCGCAGTTCTGAAGATCCTGAATCCCTTCTTCCTCGTGCTCGGCCCGAACATTGGCCGGCGTGTGTTCGTGGCAGCCAAAGCAGGTGTAGCGGCGATAGTCCTTGTTGATGTGGCAGGTCTCGCAGCTCGCCTTATGGTCACCGTCGAGTTGAAACATCGCATCGTGATCAAAAGTAGCTGGCTTCCAAGCTTCCGGGCGATGGCACTGCGTGCAACTGTCCTTGACTTGGCGATGCAGCGAGTCGGCCGGCGCCTTGTGGCAGCTCTCGCAGCGGGCCAGTTCAGCCGCAGGCAGGGCTGCATGCTCAAAGCTCGCCGGCGTCCAGCCCTGGACTTTGTGACACTGGGTGCATCCAATGCTCAGCCTCTGATGCATGGCGTTGCTGGGTGCAGCATGGCAGGCTTCGCAGCGCTCACGGGTCTGCTCGCGCAGCATCTCGTGCGAAAAGGGCTTGCGGCTGGACTGTGCCAGCTTGGGGCCGGCATGATCGCTGTGGCAGGCCATGCAGTTTTGCACCTCCAATTCCTGGTGAAACGCGGTCTTCAGGCGACCTGACGCGCTTGTTGATACCGACCTTGCTGCGGCGGCCGGTTCGACGGCAGGCACAGCCAGGATCGCCACCCCCTTGCTGGTACGCAGTCCTATATCAGCCAGCGCATGGCAGGCCATGCAGCGATCGGCACTGACGCCGCGCAAAGGCGCATGGCAGGCAAAACAGTCGGTGCTCAGCTCGGCATGCGCGGGCACAAGCGGACCGGGGCCAAGCATCAGATGTGGGTAGACAAAAGCTAACACCAGCAAGGCCAGCAAGTTGGCAGCGATCAGCCACCACAGCCAGGGGCGCTTCACTTCCAGCCCCAAAAAAGAAACACCGCCACGATATGGGCCAGCGCCAACACGGCAAAAGCCAGGGTGATGGGGAAGTGCACCGCGCGCCATTGCTTGACAGCGTCAAAGGTCAGGCTGTCCCAGTAGCTGCGCTCGGCCAGTTGTTCGGCGTTGAGGCCCTCCACACGCATCTGCTGGCGCGCGGCTTCAAGGCGGCGGCGCGCGCGTTCGAGCAAATACTTGCCGCTCAAGCCACTGGCCACATTGATCAACATCGCCCAAACAGCCAGCCAGGCCAGGATGGCATTGAAGTGGATGCCGGCATGAACCAAGACCAGCAAAGAGCCCGCCCAAGCCATGAACTCATGCCAGCGCAGCAACTTGGCCGGTTGGCCCCAGCGAATCACTTTGCGCTTGCGCAGCGAATAAGCCAGTGAGGCCAAGATCAGCAACGTGCCCGGAATGCCAAGCCAGCGCCCAATCCAGACGGCATTGAGCAAATGCAGCGCGGCATCGCACAGCAAGGCCAGCGCCCCCAAGGCAAGCAGCGACAGGAAAAAGGGCAAGACTTCGCGGCTGAGCAGGCGTGCTTGCATGGCAGTCAGGCCTCCAGCACCAAGGCCGAGGCCGGTTTGCCGACGCACAGCAGGCAAGCCCCTGAGGCGATGTCGTAATCAGGCGGCTCGGCATAGTCCACCCTGCCGGCAAGAAGCTTGGTGGCGCAAGTGCCGCAGCTGCCCGAGCGGCAACCTGAGTCCACCGCCACGCCATGGCGTTCCGCAAAGTCCAGCAGATTGGCGTCCCGGCCATCCCAGACCAGGCTGCGGCCGGAACGAGTGAACTTGATGTCCAAGGCGACCGACGCTGCCGGCAAGGGCTCATTCGTCATCGGCAAAACAGGCCGCATGGAGGCCGGGCCGAAGGCTTCGAAATGGAGATCCTCCTTGCTAACTCCCCATTCGCGCAGCGCCGGCACCAGGCTTTGCATCATTGGCGGCGGCCCGCAGACATAGAACTGGTTTCGGCCAGGCGGCAGGTGCATGCGCAAGAGCGGCAGGTCGATATAGCCGAGATGCTGATAGCCCCGGCCCAGCACGTCATCACGCTCAGGTCTGCTGTAAACCACATGGATCTTGAAAGCCGGGTGCGCCTGGGCCAGCGCCTCCAGCGTCTGCTTGAAAGCATGGTCGGCACTGCTGCGTACGCCGTAGTAAAGCTGAACCACCCGCTCGGGCTGCTGCGCCAGACACCAGCGCAGCATGCTCATCATGGGCGTGATGCCAATGCCGCCGGCAATCAGAATGGCCGGCGTCGTGGTGGTCGCATCTGTATCGATATAGAAATGGCCGGCCGGTGCCTTGACCTTCAACACATCACCAACCTGCACCTCATCATGAAAAAACGTAGACGACAGGCCCGCTGGCAGCGCCGCTTGCCCCAGCGGCGGCGGCACACGCTTGACGGTGATGCGGTACTCGGCCGGGTCGGGCCGGTCCGACAGCGAGTAGCAGCGGGTCAGCAGAGACTGGGGCCCAGCTACTGCCCCAGCGTCGCTAGGCAATTGCAGCGCAAAAGTGAGGTATTGGCCCGGCTTGAAGGTCGGCAGCGGCGCACCATCCAGCGGCTGCAGATGAAAAGAGCATTGCGTCTGGGCGGCATCTTCGAAATGCCGGCGCAGCACGCGGAAGTCGCGCCAGCCTGGCCAGGCGCTGGCAGCTGACGAGGGCAGCGGCGCATCGATTGGCGGCTGCGGGGCTGCGAGCCGGTGCCGCACGCGCCACAGCAGCACACCCACCCCGGCGGCCATTTGAATCAGCAGCGCGGCGCAGATGAGGCTCAGCAATTGCAAGGCAGTCATGCGGGTCTATCGGGTGTGATCACCGGCTCGCTTGTCCAGTCGGTTCGGCGAGTCGCCGCTTCAGCCTGCCTGCCCGGCACTGTCTCGCCGCCGCTGGGCAGGGCGTGCGGCCCGCTCGTTGCAGTTGTTGCAACCGCCGCATCCGCTGCAGCCAACAATGGCGGCGCAGCCAGCGCCAGATGCCAAACCGCAATGAATAGCGCCGCGATGGTGGGGCCGATGATGAAGCCGTTGAGCCCGAACACCGCCATGCCACCCAGCGTCGTGATCATGACCACATAGTCCGGCAAGCCGGCATCTTTGCCGACCAGCACCGGGCGCAGCAGGTTGTCGACCAAGCCGATCACCAAGCTGCCATAGGCCAGCAGCGCCAGGCTCTGCCAAATCTGCCCGCTGAGCAAGAAATAGGCAGCCACCGGCAGCCACACCAAGCCGGCACCGATCATGGGCAAAAGCGACAAGAACGCCATCACCACCGCCCAGAGCAGCGCACCCTTGACCCCCAGGAACCAGAAGGCGAAACCACCCAAGATGCCTTGAATGCCAGCAATGAGCAGGCTGCCCTTGACCGTGGCGCGCACCACGGCCATGAATTTGGCCAGCAATTCCTGCTTGAACTGCGGCGGCACCGGCAGCGCCAGCACGGCAATGCGTGCCAACTCGACCCCGTCGCGCAGCAGGAAAAATGCCAAATACAGGGCCACGCCCAGGCTGGCAACAAAGCCAAAGGTGTCAAGCCCGATGCCAAAGGCCTGGCCCGCGATGAATTGACTGCCCTGCGCCAAGGCGTTGGTGAGTTGCTGCAGCAGCTTGTTGAAGTCCGCCACGCCGGCATGCTGCAGCAGCGCAGTGACCCAGGTGGGCAACGCATCAAACTGCGCACGCAGATAGAGGGCAGGATTCCATTCGCCGGTGGCGATGTGTTGGTAGACGATAGATGCTTCACGCCCCAGGGATGCGGTCACCACCGCGAAGGGCAAGACCCCCGCCACCAGCACCAGCAGCATCACCACGCCAGCGGCCACATTGCGGCGCCGCTGCACGCGCGGCAGCAGCCGCCGATAGAGCGGCGCGAACAAAATGGCAATGATCAGCGCCCACAGGATGGCGCCGTAAAAAGGCTGCAGAATCCAGCCCAGGGCCAGCGCACTGAGGGCCAGGAGCAGCGGCGGCATCACACCGCTGAAACAGCGGCCGTGTTACCGGCCAGCCGGGCGCAGGCGCTGCGCAGATGCTGTTCGGCCGCGTCGGCAACAGCCTGCAACTCGGGGCCGACCATGCTGCCAACCAGGCGCACCATGATTTGCGGATCCAAAAAACCCACCACGATATGGCCCGGTGAGGCTTCACGCACGATCACATTGCAGGGCAGCAGCAGGCCGATGTCCGGCGCCGCCTGCAGGGCCTGATGAGCCAAAGTGGGTTTGCAAGCGCCGAGGATCCGGTAAGGCAGCATCGCCAGGCCGAGCTTGTCTTGCAGCGCGGCCTGAACATCGATCTCGCTCAAGACCCCGAAACCTTCGCTTTTGAGCGCGTCAACCGTCCGGGCCAGCGCCTGCTCGAAGCTGGTGTCGGTCAAAGTCGTCGTGAAGCCGTACATGGTGCTGCCCTTCCTGCCGGTGGATCCGTCGGAGCCTCCACCCTAGAAGCGTCACCAGCAAGAGTCTGTTCGGCAGCGCACACAAGGGCACGACCAAGCGAACTCGCGGTCGCGCCCGGGCCCGGGCGCGACCGCGAGTCCAAGGGACTTACTTCTCCACGCGCAGCCGGCTGGCTTCCAGCAAGGTTTGGCCGGGCACCCAGCGGGCCAAGCCGGCCAGCTTGCGGCCCACACGCAGGTCCTTGGCCGAGCTGCTCTCAAAGCGTGTGGCCGCGGACCAGTGCAGCAGCATGCCGCCAACGCTGATGGTCTGGCGCACGCCGTCCAGGGCATCAATGCGGCCATTGATCTCCACCGGCTCGGCGGCCTGCGCCACCACCTCGCGCGCCACCAGCACGCCGCCACTCATGCGGCCCGAGACCTCGACTTCGGAGCCCGCCATCAGATCGGCCAGGCCCTCGATCACCGCCTGTGAGGCATCGACCGGCACGCCATCCAGCGCAAAGCGCTGCGCGCTGCTGAATTGCGTGACCCGCCCTTCCAACTCAACCCGCGCGCCCTCGGGCGGGCGAAGCGCATCCTCGCGCAGCGCCAGCAAGGCAGGGTGACCATCGGCGCCCACAGCGCCCAGCACCAGACGCACCACGGCGCCGGGCTCAAGCCCGGCGGGCAGCAGCGCCGGATCAGCCGCGCGCGCCTGCAGGCTACCCACCTGCACCAGCCCGGTGGCCCGGTCGATGCCGCTGAGCAAGCCGCGCAACATATCGGTATCACCCGGCAAGGCCAGGGCCACACGGCTGGCCACCACCTGAGCGCGGGCCAGGTCGAGCTGGCCCCAAACCCGCAAGCTGCGGCCGGTGCCGCCGGCACCGATGCCGTTGATGCCCCACGCCGAGGCCGGCACCTTGACCCGCTGGCCCAGGATGATGGCGGTCTGCGCATCCAGCCAGGTCGGCATGCCGCGCAGCTGGGTGTCCACCACCAGGGACTGCACCAAGGCCAGGTTGCGCCCGGCCAGGCTCATGATCTGCCCGGCCTGCACTCGGGCCGTCATGCCGGGTTCGATCTCGTTGACCCGCAGGCTCTGGCCGTCGCCGTCCCTCAGCTGCGCGCCGGCGGTGACCAGCTGCACGCCGCCGACGCTGATCGGCGCCACGGCAGTCACCGTCGCACTCAAAAAGCTGCGCTTCACGATGCCGGTGCCGCCGGCGCCTATGCCAAGCGGATGACTGGTCGGCTGTTCAGTGACGGTCTCGCTGCCGCCGCAGGCCGATAAAGCCGCGCTGCCAGCGAATGCGAGCAATAAATGGCGCCGGGACGGATTCAACTCAGGACTTGGCTTCATGATCGTTCTCGGGTTCGCTGAAACTAAAAAGACCCAGGCGGGCGCGGTGCGTGCCGCTCAGGCCGGCGGCTTGATCCTCGGCCACGCGCCGCTCCAACTCAGGCACGACCTCGGCTAATACGCGCTGCCACTGCTGCGCGGCGATCTCGCGGATCGCCGTCGCCGTGGGCTCGCTGAGTTCATCGGCAAAGATGGCTTGTTCAAAGTGCCGCCGGTCGCGGTGAATGACATTGGCGCTGGCCGCGGCGAGGTGGTCGCCGACATTGGCGCCGAGGAAGCCAAACATCTGCGCATCGTCCTTCTCGGGCACAAAGCGGTCGGGCTCCAGCAGCACGGTCTGGCCGTCCTCGCTCAGGCGCGCCAGGCCCAGGCGCAGCATCTCGTCGAGCAGGCTGCGCGGGTGCACATGGCGGGTGATGGACTGAGCCAGTGTTTCAAAGCTGGGTGACTTGCCGGTGCGCGGCAAGGCGCGCGGCTGGCCGGCCTCGTCACGCAGCTTCTTGGCCGTGCTCCAGCGCAGATAGAGCTGGTTGACGGCCGAGGGCTTGGCCGCCGCGTTCTGGTCGGGTGCGGCGCTCAGCCTGGCCACCTCGCGCCGGCTCAGGCCCGTGGCTGTGGCGACCTGGCTCACGTCGCGCGCCCCCACCCCGCCGGCGGCGCGCTTGGCTTCGCGAGCGGCGTCCACAAAGGCTTGCTTGAGCGCCTCCTCGGCCTGGTCATAGGGCAAGCCCTGCGCCACGCAAAGCCGCGTGAGCGGCAGCAGCACAGACTCAAGAGCCCGCAGTAACAACTCATTGCGTTTTTCCATTTGACAGAAGAATTCTACGCGCGCAAAGTTAAATGCGCAATTTGTGCATTTCGCCAAATGCTCAGCCAAAGGAGCCTCTCATGCCCAGCTACACGCTCAACGTCAATGGCAAAGATCGCCCGGTCACCGTCAGCTCGGCAGACATGCCGCTGCTGTGGGTCTTGCGCGATGTGCTCAACCTCACCGGCACCAAATACGGCTGCGGCATCGAGGTCTGCGGCGCCTGCACCGTGATGGTCAACGGCGAGCCGCAAAAGTCCTGCGATATGGACGTTTCCTCCGCGGTGGGCAAGCGCATCGTCACGATTGAAGGCCTCTCGCCCGACCGCAGCCACCCCGCGCAAAAAGCCTGGATCGCCCACCAAGTGCCGCAATGCGGCTACTGCCAGTCGGGCATGTTGATGGCCACCGCCTGCGCGATGCAGGCCGGGCATCGCGGCGCCTCGATCGCTTCGGAACTCAGCAATGTCTGCGTCTGCGGCACCTACCAGCGCATCAAGAGCGCTGTGACCACGCTTTAAACAGGACTCATCATGCGCACTCCTCCCCTTCAACGCCGTGAGTTCCTCGCCTCCACCGTCGCCAGCTCGGTGGCTTTCACCCTGGGCTTCCAGCTCGATGGCCGCGAGGCCCAGGCCGCCACGCCAGGCACCCCTAACGCGACCCAGGTCAACACCTGGCTGAGCATTGGCGCCGATGACAGCATCACCCTCACCGTGGGCGCCTCCGACATGGGCCAGGGCTCGGTGCAAGGCCTGGCGCAGATCCTGGCCGAGGACCTGATGGTCAACCCGGCCCGCGTCCGCATCGCGCAAGGCGGGCCCACCTTGGTGACACCCGCGCCGGTGGGCAGCGCCATCAACACGGTGGGCTCCGGCGTCACCCGCAACAATTTCTGGCGCTTGCGTGACGCCGGCGCCATCGCCCGCGAGACCCTGGTGCAGGCAGCCATGAACCGACACGGCGACGCCTCCCGCAGCAGCTACACGGTGCTGGACGGCGTGGTCAGCCACAGCAGCGGCGCGCGCTACAGCTATGGCCAGCTGGCCCCGGCCGCCGCCTTGCTGACGCCACCCGCCAGCGCGCCCCTGGTGCCCGGCGCCCAGCTGCGCTGGATCGGGCAGGCGCTGGAGCGGCAAGACATCCCGAGCAAGGTGGACGGCAGCGCCCGCTACGGGCTGGACGTGCGCCTGCCCGGCCAGGTTTTCGCGGTCGTCAAGCATTGCCCCACCTTTGGCGGCAAGCTGGCGGCAACGCCGGCCAAGCCGGGCGCGGCGATCGCCCTGGTGCCGCTGTCGGTAACGCCCGGCACCGCGCGGGGCGCCGATGTGGCGGGCAATATCAACGCCGTGGCGGTGGTGGCCAGCACCAGCTGGGACGCGATGCGCCTGGCCCGCAGCCTGGGCGTCAAATGGCTGCTGCCCGCCAATGCCGCTGCGCTCAATAGCGCGCAAATCCTGGCCGACGCCAAGGCCTTACTCAAAAGTGCCCCACCCTTTGTGGCCGGCGCCGCCAACCCGCCGGGCACCTGCTACACGGTGGAGGCCAGCGCCAGCAACCCGGATGCCGCCCTCGCCCGCAACGACGTCAAGCGCCTGGACGCGACCTACTCCCTGCCCTATGTGGCCCATGCCTGCATGGAGGTACTGAACTGCACGGTCGACTATGTGGCCGGGCAGCGCTGCGACGTTTATGCGCCCACCCAGTCCGCGCGCAATGCGCTGGCCATCACCATGCAGCTCACCGGCCTGCCTGAGAGCGCGGTGCACATCCACACCACCCTGCTCGGCGGCGGTCTCGGCCGCAAGGCCGAGGTGGACTTCATCGCCCAAGCGGTGCAGCTGGGCATGGCCTTGGGCCGGCCGGTGCAACTGGTCTACCCACGCGAGGAAGACTTCACCCACGATCAATACCGCCCCATGGCCGCCGTGCAGGTGCGTGCCGCGCTCGACCCCGGCCAGGCCGTCGCGGGCTGGATCTACCGCAATGTCTCGCCCTCCATTCTTGGCCAACGCGGCAGCGTCTTGGGCCCCAAGGGCGACAGCCAGGGCTATGAGGCGGCTCAAGCTTTGCCCTATGCCTTTGGCGCGCGGCGGGTCGAGTGGGTCAGCCACCCCTCGCCTATCCCGGTCGGTTTCTGGCGCTCGGTGGGCGCTTCGATCAACACCTTTGCGGTGGAATCGGCCATCAATGAGCTGGCGCAAATGGCGGGCCAAGACGCGTTGCAATTCCGCCGCGCCCGCCTGACCGACCCGCGCTGGATCGCAGTGCTGGATGCCGTGGCCGGCGCCAGCGGCTGGAGCAGCCCGCCGCGCGCCGGCAGCGCCCGCGGTGTGGCCATCGGCAGCGCCTTCAACACCATCGTGGCCATGGTGGTTGAGATCACCGGCAGCAGCCTGAGTAACTTCAAGCTGAGCCGGGTCTGGCTGGCTTGCGACAGCTACCTCACCGTCAACCCGCGCAATGTGGAGGCGCAGCTGATCGGCGGCGTGGTGCACGCCATCAATGCCACGCTCTACGGCCAGCAGACCTTTGTGAATGGCGCGGCGCAGCGCAAGAACTTCAACACCAACCCGATGATCCGCTTGCAGCAGATGCCCACCGTCTCGGTCACCCTGATCCCCAGCCCGGCGGAACTGGACCGTACTCAGGCCATCGGCGGCGTGGGCGAGTTGGGCGTGCCCAGCTTCGCACCCGCACTGGCCGGCGCGCTGCTCAAACTCACCGGTCAGGCGGTGCGCAGCTTGCCTTTGTTGCCGACGGCAACGATGGGAGAAGGCTGAAACAAGGGAAGGAAGCGACTGGCCGCGCCATCCTTCCAAGGCCCCGACCCGCCGCGGCGGGCGGCGGTTCAAGGCAGTTCAATCAAGACTGCCGCACCACCCGCTGCGGGAAGGGGATCTCCACATTCAGCTCATTGAGCAAGCGCAGCAGGGCCATATTGACGTCAGAGCGCGGCCCACCCTGGCCGTTTTGCGGGTCAGCAATCCAGAAGTACAGGGTCAGCTCCAGGCCATCGGCGGCGAAGCTGCTCAGCTGAACGCTGGGCTCGGGCGTCCTCAGCACCCGCTCCACGCTCAGCGCCGCGGCAACCATTTTGGGGAACAGGCTGTCGAGATCGGTGCCGTAAGCCACCGTTACCACCGTGTTGAGCAGCACCTGCGGGTCGGCCAGCGACATGTTTTCGACCCGCTGGGTGATCAGCATCTCATTGGGCAGAATCGCTTCGCGGCCGCTGAGCGCGCGGATGACGGTGTAGCGGGTGTTGATATCGCTGATGCGGCCTTCAAAGTTATCCACCTTGACCATATCGCCGATGCGCAGCGAACGCTCCGCCAGGATCACAAAGCCCGACACATAGTTGGACGCCAGCTTCTGCAAGCCAAAGCCGATACCCACGCCCAGCGCGCCGCCCAGCACACCCAAAGCGGTGAGGTCGATCCCGGCCGAGGACAAGGCAATCAACAAGCCGCCGAACAAAAAGATCGCCCGCGTCGCATTGGCGGCAATCTTGCGCAAGGACAAATCCATCGTGCCGCCGCGCAACAAGCGGGCTTCGATCAAGGAAGAAATCCACAACGACACCACCAGGACGATGACGGCCGAGAAGGCGCCTTCGACCAGATTGCGCAGCGTCATCTGCGAGCCGCCCATCTTCCAGCGGATGTCCTCAAACTCCTTCAGCACAAAGGGCAGGATGCCGGTGACCCACAGAATCGAGCCGCCCCAGGCCAGCCAGGAGACAGTGCGCTCCAGGGTCTTAAGCATCTTGGAGTCGGGAAAGGCCGCGCCCAGCACCCGCACGCTCAGGCGAATCAGCACCAGCGACACCAAGACCGGCACCGCCAGCTTGAACACCGCCGGCGACACCCCCACCAGCGGCAAGGTGCGCTTGGCAATGATGGCCAGCACCAAGGCCAGCACCGGGAACAAGACGCCGTCCACCACATGGGTGCCGAACAGCACCGAGTTAGTCCGATGCGGCACCCGGCGATTGATCAGGTTCACCACCAACCACGACACGCCCAAACAGGCCAGAAAGACACCCAAGCCCAGCAAGGCGGTCGGCGTCAGCAGAGATTGCAGCAAGCCCTGGAGTTCGGCGAGGTCGAAAGTGCTGTTGGTCTGATTCATGCGGATGAGTGGGGGCAAACAAGAAGATCGCCATTTTCACCGACTCGCCGAGCGGCCTGTGCGGCCCATGCACCCCGAGTGTCCTGGGCGTCACGCTGAGACAGCATCAAGCTTCGGTCGGGCTAGGCTCAGACTGAGCCCGGCCTCACTCAAACGCCAGACATCGCCCGCAAATGCACGCCGACGCTGCGCGCCAAGGCGCCCAGGTGGTAGCCGCCTTCCAGGCAGGAAACGACGCGGCCCTGGGCATGAGCTTTGGCCACATCCATGATGCGCAAGGTCAGCCATTCGTAGTCGGCCTCGACCAGGCCGAGTTGGCCCAGATCATCATCCCGATGGGCATCAAAGCCAGCCGAGATAAAGATCATCTGCGGCTTGAAGCGCTCCAGCGCCGGCAACCACATGGCCTCGACCATCTCACGCACCTCGCCGCCACGGGTATAGGCGGGCACCGGCACATTGACCATGTTCTCGCCTTTGGGCACGGCGCCGCTGTAGGGGTAGAGCGGGTCCTGGAAGATGCTGACCATCAGCACCCGGTCATCGCCGGCAATGATGTCCTCGGTGCCGTTGCCATGGTGCACATCGAAGTCCACGATGGCCACGCGCTTGAGGCCGCGCACGTCCAGGGCGTAGCGGGCGGCAATCGCCACATTGTTGAAGAAGCAAAAGCCCATGGTCTGGTCGCGCGTGGCGTGGTGGCCGGGCGGGCGCACCGCGCAAAAAGCGTTCTCATGCGTGCCGTCCAGCACCAGCCGGGTGGCTTGCACCGCGGCGCCGGCGGCGCGCAATGCCGCCGCCCAGGTGTGCGGGTTGGCCACCGTGTCGGGGTCCATGGCGTGGTGGCTGCCATTGGCCGCGCAGGCCTGCAGCACCTCGGCCACCTCGCTGACATAGCCGTGGGTATGGGCGCGCTCCACATCGGCCATGCGCACCTCTTCGGCTTCTAGGCGCACCAGGGTCTCGCCGATGCCGCTGGCAATCAGCCAGTCTTCAATGGCATCCAGCCGCTGCGGGCACTCGGGGTGGCCTGCGCCCATATCGTGGCGGCGGCAGTCGGGATGGCTCAGGTAGGCAGTGGACATGGGGCGGGCAGCTTTTAACTGTTTTTCCAAGGGATGGCCCGTCATGAAGTTTGCTATGGTGTGACGCATGAGTTCCGCATCACGCCAACAAAGCACTGCACTTCTGACAGCCCTTCAGCAGCAGATTAGCACGATCATCAAGGGCAAACCGGCGCAGATCCGCGACTGTGTGGCCTGCTTGATCGCCGGCGGCCATTTGCTCATCGAGGACTTGCCCGGTGTGGGTAAAACGACCCTAGCCCATGCCTTGTCGATTTCCATGGGCTTGAAGTTCTCGCGCCTGCAGTTCACCGCCGACCTGATGCCCTCGGACTTGCTGGGCGTGACGATTTACGAGCGCGAGAAAGCGGCCTTCGAATTCCACCCCGGTCCGGTATTCGCCCAAGTGCTGCTGGCCGATGAGATCAACCGCGCCGGGCCGAAGTCGCAAAGCGCCTTGCTCGAAGCGATGGAAGAGCAGCAAGTCAGCGTGGACGGCGTCAGCCACCCCCTGCCCCAGCCTTTTTTCGTCATCGCCACCCAAAACCCCAGCGAACAGCTCGGCACCTACCCCCTGCCCGAGTCGCAGCTGGACCGCTTTTTGATGTGCATCTCCCTGGGCTACCCCGACCGCGCCGCCGAGCGCGAACTGCTCAGCGGGCAAGACAGCCGCGAGGCCATGCGCGCCCTGCAGCCGGTGATGTCGCCCGCCGCCGTGTTGCAGGCGCAGGCCGATGTGCGCGAGGTTCATGCCTCCGCCGCGCTGCTTGATTATTTGCAGGCCCTGCTCGCAGCCACCCGCTCGGGCCAGTGGTTTGCCGAAGGGCTGAGCCCGCGTGCGGGCCTGGGCGTGCTGCGCGCCGCCCGCGCCCGCGCCCTTCTGGACGGCCGCGACTTTGTGGCGCCCGAAGATGTGCAAGCCATCCTGCCCCAGACCATTGCCCACCGCCTGGTACCCAAAGCGGGTGCGGGACGCGGCGCTCGTGAGCAGGTGCGCGCGATGATCGAAGCCATCGCCCTGCCCTGAACCTTGGCCAGACATTAGCGCCATGCTCAAGCAAACCTGGCAAGCCTGGTGGCTGGCCCGCCACCCGCGCAGCGACACGACCGAGCTGACCCAGCGCAATGTCTACATCCTGCCCAGCCGCCCCGGCCTGTTTTTTTGCGCCACCCTGGCTCTGCTGCTGGTGGCCTCCATCAACGACCAGCTCAGCCTGGGCTATTTGCTGACCTTTTTGCTCACCGGCGCGGGCCTGGCCTCCATGCACCTGACGCATGCCAATCTGCACGGCCTGAGCCTGGACCTGAAAACCCCGGAGCCGGTATTTGCCGGCGATGAGTTGCAGCTGGAACTGCGCCTGCACAACAGCGGCCGCGCCCGCTTCGGCATCGGCGTGCATGTGCAGGGCGGGCCAGAGCAAGACATCGCCTGGACCGATGTGCCCGCGCTCGGCCACGCCTTGCTGACGCTGCGCCTGCCCGCCGGCCCGCGCGGCCACCAGCCCCTGCCGGGTTTGCAAATCGTCACCCGGTTTCCGCTCGGGCTTTTCCGGGCCTGGAGCATCTGGCGGCCGGCCGCCAAAGCCTGGGTCTACCCACGTGCCGAAACACCCGCCCCGCCCTTTGCCGCGCCCCAAGCGGCCGGCGAAGATGGCCAGCAAGAGGCACAACCCGCCAGCGCCACGCCCTCGGCCCAAGGCCAGGACTTTGAAGGCGTGCGGCCCTATCGGCGCGGCGACGCGATGCGCCAGGTGATCTGGAAGAAAGCGGCGCTGAGTTTTGAGCAAGGCACGCCCTTGTGGGTGCGCCAGACCCAGGCCCCCGCCAACCGCGCCCTGTGGCTGGACTGGCGCGACTGCGCCGGGCTGGACAGCGAAGCCCGGCTCTCGCGCCTGAGCGCCTGGGTGCTGGCGGCGGAGCGCCTGCAGCAACCCTATGGGCTGCGGCTGAATCAGGGCGCCCCCCTGGCTCAAGACCTCGGCCCCGCGCACGCACGCCAGTGCCTGGAAGCCCTGGCCGCCTTCGGAGTGAGTTCATGAGCCCGCTCAGTGCCGACAAGCACGGCCTGGCCCGCGCCTGGCAGCAGCAAACCCGCGACAGCCGCGACACCTTGTTCCTGCTGCTGGGCATCGCCGCCACGCTGGCACCCCATTTCGCGCATCTGCCGCTCTGGGCCAGTGCCATCACCGCCTTGATTCTGGGCTGGCGCGGCCTGCTCGCTTGGACCAGCCGGCCGCTGCCCGGGCGCTGGATGCTGGTGCTGGTCTTGAGCATTTCGGTCGGGCTGACCTGGCTGAGCCACCGCAGCCTGATCGGCCGCGAAGCCGGCGTGACCATGTTGGTGATGCTGATGGCGCTGAAAACCCTGGAGCTGCGCGCCCGGCGAGATGCTTTTGTGGTGTTCTTCCTCGGCTTCTTTCTGGTACTGACGAATTTTCTCTACTCGCAGTCCCTGCTCACCGCCGCCTGGACCCTGCTGTGCGTGTGGGCGCTGCTGAGCGCGGTGGTGCTGGCGCAAATGCCGGTGGGCCAGCCCAGCATCAAGCTGGCCGCTGGCCTGGCGGCGCGCAGCACCATGTTCGGCCTGCCGGTGATGCTGCTGCTCTTCATGCTATTCCCGCGCATTGCGCCGCTGTGGGGCTTGCCGGCCGATGCAGTGGGGCGCACGGGTTTATCCAATCAGCTGGATTTCGGCGCCATGTCCGAGATCGCCAATGACGATGGCATCGCCATGCGCCTGCGCTTCCAGGGCGAGCCACCACCCCCGGCCGCGCGCTACTTCCGTGGCCCGGTGCTGGCCCAGTTTGATGGCCGCAGCTGGCGGCCCGCCGGGCAAAACTGGCCCGGCGCCAGCGACAACTTGCAGGTGCAAGGCCCCGCCCTGAATTACGAGCTGACGGTGGAGCCACTGCGCATCCAGGTGCTGCCCTTGCTGGAGATGAGCCCGCAGACGGTGGGCAGCGAACTCGACCTGGGCGGCATCAGCGTGACCCGCTCGCCCGAGCTGCAATGGACGGCGCCCCGGCCCATCACCGAGCGCCTGCGCCTGAACGCGCAAGCTTTTTTTGACTATCGCCACGGCCCCCTGCAGCCCAGACTGGCGCTGCAAAACTACCTGGAGCTGCCGCCCGGCCGCAATCCGCGCAGCCTGCAATGGGCCGCCGACCTGCGCCGCCAGCCGCGCTTTGCCGGCATGAGCGCGGAGCAGATCAGCCCCGCCCTGGCCGCCGCCGTGTTGCAGCATCTGGCCACGGCCGACTTCGCTTACACCCTGGCGCCGGGGCGCTACGGTGAAGTCACGCCGCACCTGATCGATGAATTTTGGTTCGACCGGCGACTGGGCTTTTGCGAACATTTCTCCGCCGCTTTTGTGGTGATGATGCGCGCCATGGGCGTGCCGGCCCGCATCGTCACCGGTTTTCAGGGCATGGACCCGCTGCCGCAAGACGGCTACTGGATCGTGCGCAACAGCCATGCCCATGCCTGGACCGAGATCTGGGTCAGCGGCCGGGGCTGGCAGCGCGTTGACCCCACCGCCGCGGTGGCGCCCGAGCGCATACGCCAGGGTCAGGCCTTGCAGCCCGCGCCCGGCGCCTTGGGCGCGGCCCTGGGTCAGCTCAACCCAGACTTGTGGCGCAGCCTGCGCGGCGGCTGGGAAACGCTCAACAACCGCTGGCAGCAGCTGGTGCTGAACTATTCGCGCCAAGACCAGTTCGACTTGCTGAAAAGCGTGGGCATCGCCAGCCCAGACTGGCTGGCCTTGGGCCGCGTCAGCGCCGTCTTGATTGCCTTGCTGGCCCTGGGCGGCGGCATCTGGTCGATCTGGAGCAGCCGGCCACGCGATGCTTGGTCGCGCCAGCGGGCGCAAGTCGTGCGGGCCTTGCGCGGGCTTGGCCTGGACGCCGCCCCACACCAAGGCCCCCGCCAATGGGCCACGCTCTTGCAGCAGCGCTTCGGCGCCGAAGCCGCTGCGCCCAGCCTGGACCTGCTGGCCGAACTGGAGCAAAGCCGCTATAGCCCGGCCGCGGCACCACAAGGCTGGCGCGACCGCCTGCGCTGGCGCCTGGCTTTGCGCCAAGCGCTGCGACGCCTGCGCCATACTGCCGACCCAGCATCCGGCGCCAGCGCCCCACCTCATCCTTCTTCTTCGCACTGAGCCTCATGCCCGTTTCATTCGCCAACTGCCGCCGCCCCTTGAACCACCTCAAGTCAACAAAGCGGCTGCTTGCTGTGCTGGCCGGGATTGGATTGGCCCTCGGAGTCGCGTGCGGCCCGGCCAATGCTGCGGCGAATACGACCGCCAAGAAGAAACCGACGAACACCAGCAAGCCCACCAAGGCCCACAAGAGCGCGGCAGGCAAAGTGAATGACAAAGCCCCGCAGCCCTTCGGCCAGCGCCCCGAGCCGATGCAATTCGCCGACGACTTGGCCGCCGCCCAAGGCTGGGACGAGGCTGCCCGCCTGCAGCTGCGTCAACAGCTGGCCCAGGCCAAGAGCATGCCGGTAGTGCAGCGCCTGATCATGCCGGCGGCGGCAGGCACGGCCAAAGACTGGGCGGCTTACCGCGCCCGCTTTGTCGAACCCAAACGTCTGCAGGCTGGCCTGGAGTTCTGGGAGCGCCATGCCGCCGCCCTGGCCCGCGCGGAAAGCCAGTACGGCGTGCCGGCCGAGTTGATCGCCGGCCTGATCGGGGTAGAAACCTTTTACGGCCAAATCACCGGTGGCTTTCGCGTCATCGACGCCCTGGCCACCCTGGCCTTTGACTTCCCCAGCGGCCGCAGCGACCGCAGCCCCTTCTTCCGCAGCGAGCTGGCCGAATTCATTAAGCTTTGCCAACGCGAAGGCCTGGACCCGCTGAACGTCAAGGGCAGCTTTGCCGGTGCCATGGGCTGGCCGCAATTCATGCCCAGCAGCTGGAACAAATACGCCATCGATTTCGACGGCGATGGCCATGTGGACCTGCTGAACAGCCCCGCCGACGCCATCGGCAGCGTGGCCCATTACCTGGCCGAATTCGGCTGGAAACCCGGCATGCCCACCCACTACAGCCTGGCCATGCCGGTGGAAACCTCCGCCCGCGCCGCTCTGCTGGCGCCCGACATCAAGCCCACATTCAGCCTGGCGCAATTGCAAGCCCTCGGCGCCGTGCCCTCAGAAGCCGCCATGGAGCACCACGGCCCCTTGGCCGTAGTGGAGTTGCAAAACGGCAGCGCCGCGCCCAGCTACTGGCTGGGCAGCGAGAATTTCTATGCGCTGACACGCTACAACTGGAGCAGTTACTACGCCTTTGCCGTCATCGACCTGGGCCGGGCTCTGGCTGATTTGCGCAAGGCGCGTCCCTGAGGCAAGCGGGTTTCCGGTGAGTTGGGGCTGCTGATTGCATCACGCCGCCGTCAGTCCCTCAAACCCACATCGCCATCAGGCCAAGGCCCCATCTCAGCACTCACCGGTGCAGGCCGCCAATGCCAAAAGCGCAGACCCAGCTCGCGCTGGCATTCGCCAAGGTAGACCGGCCAAGATGTTGGCGCTGCCTCGCTGCGCCAGCGCCAGGCGCCACATTCATCGGACCGAAGCAGCGCAATCCCCTGAGCCTGATAACGCGCCGCCACGCCGGGCGCGGGGTGACCGAAGCGGTTGCGATAGCCCATTTGCGCCACAGCCACTTGCGGCGCCACGGCGGCCAAGAACTCCGCGCTGCTGGAGGTCTTGCTGCCGTGGTGCGGCACCAGCAGCACAGTGCTGCGCAGGGCCTGCGGGCCTAGTTGTTGGACGAGTTCAAGCTCTTGCGCCGCCTCCAGGTCGCCGGTCAGCAACGCGGTCTTTCCTGAAGCCAAGCTGCGCAAGCGCAGCACGCAAGACATGGCATTGCTTTTGAGACCTTGCACATAGTGCTCGGCACGCGGGTGCAGCAGCTCAAACGCGACGCCGTCCCACACCCAGGCCTGGCCTTGCGTGCAGGCTTGTAACAACACGCCGCGTGCAGAAGCCTCGCGCAGCAGGCCATGCTCGGGCTCCAGCGAGCTGTGCAGCAAGCCGATGGGCATACCGGCCAGCAGCGAGGCGGCGCCGCCCACATGGTCGCTATCGCGATGGCTCAGCATCAGGCGATCCAGGCGCGCTACGCCCAACGCCCGCAACAGGGGCAGCAGCACGCGCTGGCCGGCATCAATACCGGGCGCGAACTGCGGGCCGCTGTCGTAAAGCAGGCTGTGCGTGGCGGTGCGCACCAGCACGGCATTGCCCTGGCCGATGTCGGCCGCCAGCAATTCGAAATCGCCCTGGGCCGGCTGCCAGGGGGCCGGCCACAGCAGCGGCAGCGCCATCGGCAAGCCCAGCAGACGCAGGCGCCAAGGCAAGGGCAACACCAGCAAAGCCCCTGCGCACAAACCCGCCGCTTGCGCCCACAGCGGCGCCACCGGCAGCGTCCACACAGCCCAAGGCAGCTGCGCCAGCCCATGCAAATAGGCCATCAGCCCGCGCACGCAGCCTTCTGCCAACCACCACAGACTGGGCAGCAAGGCGCCGGCCAAGGACAGCGGCGCGATCACAAAGCTGACCAGGGGAATCGCCAGCAAATTGGCCAGCAGGCCGACGACCGAGATCTGCTGGAAGAACAGCAAGCTCAGCGGCGTCAGGCCCAGGGTGGCCACCCACTGGCTGTGCAGGCCCGCTTTGAGCTGGGCGCGCCAACCGCCAGCAGCGGTCTGCTCGCCACCGTCGCTGCCGCTGGCCATCAACAAACCAACCGCAAAGAAGGACAGCCAAAACCCCGCCTGGCTGATGGCAAATGGATCGATGGCCGTCACCACCACGGCCGCCGCCAACAAGATCAAACTCCAGGGCCAGCGCAGCCCCAAGCTGCGCAGCACGGCCACACTCAACAGCATCCACACGGTGCGCTGCGCGGGCACGCCCCAGCCCGAAAAGAGCGCATAGCTCAGAGCGGCCAACACCCCAGCCCAGCGTGCCGCCGTCACCGCCGGCAGCCTGAGG
Organism: Paucibacter sp. KCTC 42545; assembly: GCF_001477625.1. NCBI lineage: Bacteria > Pseudomonadati > Pseudomonadota > Betaproteobacteria > Burkholderiales > Sphaerotilaceae > Roseateles > Paucibacter sp. KCTC 42545. The sequence goes on along the minus strand of NZ_CP013692.1, from coordinate 1,194,111 downwards.
CAAACCCTGGCACTGCGGCGCCACAACCAGCCGAACAAGCCCTGCATGCCCCAGGCAAACATGGTCACATGCAAGCCGCTGACCGAAAGCAAATGCGCGACCCCGGTGTCGCGGAACAAGCCCCAGTCGGCCTTGCTGATGGCCGCCTGGTCGCCCAGGCTCAGCGCCGCCAGAATGCCGGCCACGGCGGGGTCGCTGACCTGAGCTTGCAGAGCTTGTCGCAAGCGTTGGCGCCAGCTGTCCAAGCTCCACCAGGGCGCGGCCTGCAGGCGCTTGTTTTTCGCTGGAGCGCGCGTTTGAGCGTCTCTCACCACACCGGTGGCGCGCAGATCCTGTTCGAATAGCCACAACTCGTAATCAAAGGCATGGGGGTTCATCAAGCCATGTGGCTGCTTGAGCCGGGCGAGCAGTTGCCAGCGCTCGCCCGCTTGCAGGGCCGGTGGGGCCTGCTCCGGCGCGGCGTACCAGCTCAGCAGCAGGCGGCGCGGCAATTGCGCGCTCAGCGCCTGGCCGCTTTGCGGATCCAGCCCCGCCGCCAACTCGAACTCGAAACGCCAGCCCGGCGCGCCACCAATGCCTTGCACCGCCGTGGGCAGTGAGGCCACCCGACCTTGCAGCAGCAGATCGCGCCCTTCCCAGGCGGCCGGCAGGGCTTCATCCAAACGCAGTTGGGCGCGCCAGGCGGCTTGGGCAAAGGCCAGCACGCTGATAGCAAAACACAGCGCCAGCAAGGCCAGCAGCCTGCGGCGGCGACAGATAAATGCCAAAGCCAGTGCAATCAGTCCCAGCAGCGCCAAGCCCGCCAGCGTCAACACCGTGGGCAAGACCCGCAATTGCTGCAGTCCGGCCAAGCCCAGCAGCCAAGCAATGGCCGGCAGCGTGGCCTGCCAAGCGGTCGGCAATGATGAGCTGGGCTGCATGGCGGCGCCGAGTTCCTCGCGTTGCACGGTGTAGGATGCCCGCCATTCATCCTAAGCCAGAGTCCCCTCATGAGCACCAACGCCAACACGACTGCCACTTCCGTCTACGAGCAACTCAGCAAGCTGGGCATCGAATTGCCGCCCGTGGCCGTGCCCGCTGCGGCCTATGTGCCCTTTGTGCGCACCGGCAATCTGATTTTTGTCTCCGGCCATATCGCCAAAAAAGACGGCAAGCCCTGGGTGGGCCAGCTGGGCCGTGATGTGGACACCGCCACCGGCAAGGCCGCAGCGCGCGCCATCGCCATCGACCTGATGGGCACCCTGCACGCCGCGGTGGGCGATCTGAACAAGATCACCCGCATCGTCAAGCTGATGAGCTTGGTCAACAGCACCAGCGACTTCACTGAGCAGCACCTGGTCACCAACGGCTGCTCCGAGCTGTTCGCCGAGGTCTTCGGCCCGGTCAAGGGCGCACATGCCCGCAGCGCCTTTGGCGTAGCGCAAATCCCCATGGGCGCTTGCGTTGAGATCGAGATGATTGTCGAAGTCGCTGCCGACTGAACTGACTGAATCTCACCCAAGCCGACGAAGCCCGAGCCCGCCCCTATGTTCCTCACGCCCTCGAAAATGCCCGGCAAAGTGCTGGGCGGTATTTGCTTGGCCAGCCTGGCCAGCCTGGCCTGCGCGCTGATCGCCCAACACAGCTTCGGCATCAAGCCCTGCCCCTGGTGCGTGCTGCAGCGCGGCATCTTCATCTTGATCGCCCTGGTCTCAGGCCTGGGTTGGCTGCTGCAGAAAACGCGCCCGGCCCGCCAAGCGTCCCTGGCCTTGGTACTGCTGCTGGCCCTGGCCGGCTTGGCTGCCGCCTGGTATCAGCATGATGTGGCGGCCAAGATGGCCTCCTGCGACCTGACCCTGGCCGACCGCATCCTGACCGGCCTGGATCTGGAAAACCTGCTGCCCTCGGTTTTCATGGTCACCGCCTCGTGCAGCCAGGCCGCCGCTTACCGGCTGCTGGGCCTGCCCTACGAGTTCTGGAGCGGCTTGCTTTACCTGAGTTTTGCGCTGCTGAGCCTGCAGGCATTGCGCAAGCGCTGATCCGCATCAAGCCCGGCGGCGCCGGGCCTGATTAAGCTGCTGGGCTTGTGCACCCCGAGTCCGCAGCATGCCCAGCTCCAATCCCACTCCTGACGTTCTGATCATCGGCGCCGGCCCTGCCGGCCTGAGCATGGCCTGCGCTCTGGCCGACGAGGGCATACGCAGCTGCGTGCTGGAAGCCAGCCCGCTGAGCCACTTGGCCGAGCCGGCCGAAGACGGACGCGAGATTGCGCTGACCCATCGCGGCATGGGCATCTTGCAAACGCTGGGCCAGTGGCAGGATCTGCCCGCAGCCGAAATCGCGCCACTGCGCCAGGCCCATGTCTTCAACGGCCAAGGCGAAGCACTGAACCAAGGCTTTCTGGGCTTTGATGCCAGCGGCAGCGGCCGTGACGCACTGGGCTATCTGGTCGCCAACCATTGGCTGCGGCGCATTGCCTATCAGGGCGCACTGCGGCGCAGCGAGATGATCAGCATCCGCGCCGATGCCCGGGTCAGCGGCATCAGCTTGCAGCCCCAAAACGCCACGCTCCAGTTGGCCAGCGGCGAGACCCTCAGCGCCCCCTTGCTGATTGCCGCCGACAGCCGCTTCTCCGCCGCCCGCCGCTGGGCCGGCATTGGCGCCGAGATGCGCGACTTCGGCCGCAGCGTGATCGTCTGCCGGGTGCGGCACAGCCTGCCCAACCAAGCCACCGCGCTGGAGTGTTTTCACTACGGCCATACCTTGGCCATCTTGCCGCTCAACGGCCAATGCAGCTCGGTCGTGCTGACCCTGCCGGCCGACCAAGCCAACACCATGCTGGCCTGGGACGAAGCCCAGTTCTGCCGCTGGGTGGGCGAACAATTGCACGGCCGCCTGGGCGACTTGAGCCTGGCCGGGCCGCGCCACTTCTACCCACTGGTGGCCACCTACGCGCACCGCTTTGCCGGCCAACGCCTCGCTTTGGTGGGCGATGCCGCCGTGGGCATGCACCCGGTGACGGCGCATGGCTACAACTTCGGCCTCTACGGGGTGGAGCTGCTGGCTGGCATCTTGGGTCAAGCGCACAAAGCCGGCGCGGATCTGGGCGCCAGCGCCGGCCTGCAAGCCTATGCGCAAAGCCATCGGCGCCAGACCTGGGCCATCTACCAAGGCACCAACACGGTGGTGCGCTTGTTCACCGATGAGCGCCCCGCCGCCAAGCTGCTGCGGCGCGGCGTGCTGCAAGCGGCCCAGCACCTGCCGCCGCTCAAAGCCTTCATCACCGCCCAGCTGACCGGCCGGCAACCGCCGCTGTTGCGCCAGTTGCAGCAGCTGCGTGCCATGAATCCCCTGCGCCGGGCCTGAAGGCCTGAGTGATCGTTGGCGGGCAGCGGCCGCCCGTCAATTGCCCTGCACCACCCCGTCGCGGCGCGGGTCGGCCGCGCCGAACCAGCCCGGGCCACGCCGCTCGATGGCTTGCAAGCCACTGGGCAGATCGGTCTGAATGACGCGGTGCCCCAAGCCCTGCAACTCGCTCACCGTGCTGGCCGGAAAGAAGCCACTCTCCAGCAGCAAGGGGCCGTTGAAGGCGCCGAAATTCGGCAAGGCCACGGCTTGCTGGGCGTCCATGCGCCAGTCATGGCTGGCCAGCAAGGTCTTAGCGACGTAATGAATGATGGCCGGCCCGCCGGGCGCGCCCAAGCTCATCAAGAGGCGGCCGCTGGCACGGTCGAACACCAGGGTCGGGCTCATGCTGGAGCGCGGGCGCTTGCCCGGCTCGACCCGGTTGGCCACCGGCAGACCCTGGGCATCGCGCGGCTGCAGGGCAAAGTCGGTCAGCTGGTTATTGAGCAGAAAACCGCCAGCTAGGCCAGTGCCGCCATCGCTCATGATGCGGGCGCCAAAGCCGGCCTCAATCGAGGTGGTCATGGCCAGGGCGTGGCCGCCGGCATCGATGATGCTGATGTGGCTGGTGCCGTACTCAGGCTGCTCGGCCTGCGGCGCCCAGCTCAGGCGCAGCGGCGCAGGCTGGCCGGCCGCCACCTCACCCTGACTGCGCGGGCCAATCAGGGCCGCGCGTTGGCGCAGATAGTCGCTGGCCAGCAGGCTGCGCCAGTCGCCGCCCGGCGCGGGCACGAAATCGGGGTCAGCGATGTACTTAGCGCGGTCCGCGTAAGCCAGATTGGAGGCCTCGGCATAACGGTGCAACCAGGCGGCACCCGGCAGGCCCTGACTCAAAGCTTGAGCGGCATCTTGCTGCGGCAACATGCCCAGAATCTGCATCAAGGTCAGATGACCTGAAGACGGCGGGCCGAAACCGCAGACTTGCCAGGGCGCACTGCTCTGCCCGCGCCAATCGGTGCACAGGGGCTGGCGGAAGATGGGCCGGTAAGCGGCGAGATCAGCCTCGCTGAGCAGGCCCGGGTTGCTCGCGTGGCCACGCACCCGGCGCACGATGTCTTGTGCCACCGGCCCAGTCAGAAACGCATCCGCCCCGCCCTGCGCCACCCGTCGGTACACCGCCGCCAGGGCCGGGTTGCGCAGCAGATGACCTGCCGGCAAAAGCTGGCCTTGGGCATCGTAAAAATAAGCGGCAGCTTGCGGGTCTTGACGCAGCGCCGTGTCGCCCTGCAGCAGCTTGACGCTGCGGGCCGAGAGCGGATAGCCCTGCTCACACAAGCGGATGGCCGGCTCAAACAAGCGCGCCCAGGGCAGCTTGCCGAAGCGGGCATGGGCTTGCTCCAGCATGCGCAGCAGGCCAGGCGTGCCGACCGAGCGGCCACCCACCACCGCCTGGCGATAGCCCATAGGCTTGCCGTCGGGGAGAAGGAATAGGCGCTCATCGGCCGCGGCCGGCGCGGTCTCGCGGCCGTCGACGGCACTGACCGATTGGCCGTCCCAATACATCAGGAAGGCGCCGCCGCCGATGCCGCTGGATTGCGGCTCCACCAGGCTCAGCACCAGTTGCACCGCAATGCCGGCATCAAGCGCCGAGCCGCCGGCATTGAGCATTTCCAGCCCCGCCGCTGCCGCCAGCGGATGGGCGGCGGCGACGGCTTGGTGGGCATTGCTCCAGCCCGGCTTGTCTTGCCAGCCGCTGGCGGCTTCGGGCATGACGGGTGCCGAGGCCGATGCTGATGCGGCGACAGGCTGCTTTTGAAGCGGCCCGCCGATGGGCTGAACCGAGCCGGCACAGCCCGCCAGCGCAGCGACCAGCAGCAAGGAAAGCGGCAGTAACTGTGACTGAGGAAGTCGCGTGAAACTCATCGGGGCGGCCGCGCTAGCGCTTGACTAAATCAGCGCCACGCCGGTCTTGCTCTGCACAAACTCACGGGTCACACCGTCGGCCAGTTCGACCAGCTTCAGGCCCGCAGGCGTCACGTCCATCACGGCCAGGTCGGTGATGATGCGATTGACCACGCCCACACCGGTCAGCGGCAAGCTGCAGGTAGGCAGAATTTTCAGATCCTCGCTGCCGTCCTTTTTGCGCGCCACATGCTCCATCAGCACGATCACGCGTTTGACGCCGGCCACCAGGTCCATCGCGCCACCCATGCCCTTGACCATCTTGCCCGGAATCATCCAGTTGGCCAGGTCACCCTTTTCACTCACCTGCATGGCGCCCAGGATCGACAAATTGATCTTGCCACCGCGAATCATCGCGAAGCTGTCGTGGCTGCCAAAGATGCTGCTGCCGGGAATGGTGGTGACGGTTTGCTTGCCGGCGTTGATCAGGTCGGCATCGACCTCATCCTCGGTCGGAAAAGGGCCGATGCCCAGCATGCCGTTCTCGCTTTGCAGCCAGACTTCCTTGTCGGCCGGCACGAAATTCGCCACCAGGGTCGGGATGCCAATGCCTAAGTTGACGTAGAAACCGTCTTCCAACTCTTGAGCCGCGCGGGCGGCCATTTGGTCTTGGGTCCAGGCCATCACTTCTCTCCCTTGACGGTCAATGTGCGTTTCTCGATGCGTTTTTCGGGGCTGGCGTTGACGACGATGCGGTGCACATAAATGCCGGGCAAATGCACGCTGTCGGGGTCGATGCTGCCGGTTTCCACCAGCTCTTCCACCTCCACCACCGTCAGCTTGCCGGCCATGGCCACGGCCGGGTTGAAGTTGCGCGCGGTGCGGCGGAACAAGAGGTTGCCGCTCTTGTCGGCCTTCCAGGCCTTGACCAGGCTCACGTCCGGGTTCAAAGCGCGTTCCATCACATAGGTGTGGCCGTCTTCAAACACGCGCAACTCTTTGCCTTCGGCCACCAGGGTGCCGACGCCGGTGCGGGTGTAGAAGGCGGGGATGCCGGCGCCACCGGCGCGCAGCTTTTCGGCCAGCGTGCCCTGGGGCGTGAACTCCAGCTCCAGCTCCTTGGCCAGGTATTGGCGCTCAAACTCTTTGTTCTCGCCCACATAGCTGGAAATCATCTTCTTGATCTGGCGCGTTTCCAGCAACTGGCCGAGGCCAAAGCCGTCCACGCCGGCGTTATTGGAGATGACGCTCAGGTCTTTGACGCCGCTGTCCCGCAGGGCGGCAATCAAGGCCTCGGGGATACCGCAAAGGCCAAATCCGCCCACCGCCAGCAACTGCCCGTCACTGACGATGCCCTGGAGCGCGGCGGCCGCGCTGGGGTAAATCTTGTTCATCGATGCGCTCTTTCGCTAGTGCATTACAGCCCGCAAGCGTACTACCGAAGCTGGCGCTACGGGCTTACGTAGATTCGCCTAAGCGGAGCACCCGATGGGCAAACCGGGCTAGACGGGAGGCTGGCAAGTCGGAACTGGCTGACTAGGCCTACGCAAGGCTTAAGCCAGGAATGCGCTGTCAGCGCCCTGACTGCGGGCCAGACAAGCCTTCGGTATAGGGCAGCAAAGCCTTGGCCGCATCGATGCGCAAGGCCAGCGGCGCGGCCTCGTCGTTCATGACCTTGAGCAGAAACTGCTTGGCGTCGAGATTGCTGGGCGGAAGTGACTGCGGCCCGGCGGGGTCGGCGACTCTGGAGTCGGCAATTGAGGTGACTTGGGCCGTCGGCTCCGGGCACAGCAAGGCCATAGCGGACTCGAACTCGGCGGGCTGGATGGTGCGCAGGCCTCGCAGTAAATCGGCCTGCCCTTCTTCGCTGGGCGGAATATCCAGCCACGGGGTTTCGGCAAAGACCGGTGCCAAGTCCGGTGCCACAAAAGCGGACCATTGCTCGCTCTTGCGCTGCTGGGGCGGCAAAAGTTCGCCCGAATCGGTGCCTTCAACTGAAGCCGGCCAAACGCTGATGCGGCGCAGCGCAAGCTCAGGCAGATAGCGCTGGCGCAGCGCCTCCAAAAACGCTTGCGCTTGGGCCACGGCCACCGGCTGGACGAGCGGAAACCAAAGCTCAATCGCCTCTAGACCCGAGACGGCAATCGCCGGCGCCGGCAAAGCCAGATCAAGCTGCACGCCGCGCCAGACCAGGCCCAGCTCGCGCCAGTCGGCCGCTTGTGCCAAGCCCAGGCGCATGGCGCGCACACGACCTTGCGCATCGAGCAAGCCGCCGGCGGTGTGCTCGGCGCCCGTGGCCGCAGCGTCGGGCGCGGGCCTGAACAGACGATTCAATTCGGACTGCAAACGATTCATGACAGGGAGCAAGAGGGGGAAGGCAGAGGAAATTTAGAGGCAAACGCCGACTGGGCGCCGGCGGCGCAAGGCACACAGTGCGTCTGCATGGGCACTCGCCTGGCCGGGGCGATGATAGCCCTGCGCTCAGCCCTGTCTGCGTATGCCGCTACCGGCGCATCAAGCCCAAAGCCAACGGGGCGGCAAGGTCAATAGCACTAAGCACCAAGCCACTCCCCCCAAGTCCGGGGCGGACTGAGATGACAAAACCGCCTCACAGCTGCCAGACTAGCGCTGCCGCTTTCGCGGCTGCGGCGCCTGCCGGGCTCAATTTGCCAAGCTAGGCATGAGCCACACGGCCCCAAGCGCTCAAGCTTCACCCAAACACGAGCCCATCCGCCGCCCATGTCCACCCCCATCCGTCTGCTGCTGTGCTGGAGTGCCCTAAGCCTGTGGCTGGGACTAGCCTCGGCCCAAGTGCTGACGTTGGAGTCCCTGCCCCGGCCCAGCACGCCGCCGGCTGAAGCCGGGCCGGTGGTGCCAGCCCAGGTGGAGCGCTGGCGGCGGGAGGGTGAGGCTTATGAGCACGGCAGCGACGGCATGCCCCGCGACGCGGTGATGGCCGCCCAGCTCTACTGCCGCGCCGCGCGCTATGGCGACCCCGTGGCCCAGTTCAACCTGGCCTGGATGCTGACCAACCCGCGTGGCATTGCCCGCGACGATGCCCAGGCCGCCCATCTCTTCGCCGCCGCGGCCGAGCAAGGCATGCCGCAAGCGCAGAATATGCTGGCCGCCATGGGCACGCCGCAAGGCCCGCCGCCGGCCTGCCTGCGCCCGCCCGACAGCGACCCCGCCCCTTTGCTGGCAGCAGCCAAACGCCCCCGCCAAGCGGCTTTGCCGCCGCCCGCGCCGCCGGCCAATGCGCCCCAGGTGATCGTGCACTATGTCGATTTGGTGGCGCCGGACTATCAGTTGGCGCCCCATCTGGTGCTAGCCGTGATGGCGCGGGAGTCGAACTTCAACCCGCTGGCCGTGTCGCCCAAGAACGCGCAGGGCTTGATGCAGCTGATTCCGGACACCGCCGCCCGATTCAAGGTCAGCAAGCTCACCGACCCGACCCAGAACATCCGCGGCGGCATGGCCTATCTGCGCTGGTTGCTGGCTTATTTCGAGGGCGATCTGAGCCTGGTGCTCGCGGCTTACAACGCCGGCGAGCGTGCAGTGGAGCGCTATCGCGGCGTGCCGCCCTATGCCGAAACACGCAACTATGTGCAGCGCATCATCGGCGCGCTGAACGGGCAGCGCTCCCACCCCTTCGACGCCAGCATCACGCCGCCCTCACCGGTGCTGGGGTTGATGCGCGCACCCTTGCCGGGGAAATAAGAAGCCTCGCTCGTCTGGGACTCCGGGGCCCGGCAGAAACTCAGCAGCTCAGGCTTTCGACAGCGTCCGCTTGAAAGCCTTGAAGGCTTTGGCTGCAATGCCGTCCGCCACGCCGCGCGCCAGGCCACCCAAATGGCGGCTCAAAAACACCGTCAGCTTGGGCCTAAAGCCCGGCACGATCTCAAACTCACGCCGTGCAATGCCTTGCAGCATGGCGCGGCAAGCCGGCCCCACCGTCAAGCAACCGGCAAAGCCCTTCATCGCCGCCGACACGGGGTGCAGCGTCCGGCGCTCTTCCTGCATCAGCGGCGTGTCGATCTCACCCGGGCAGCACACGCTGACGTCGATACCCTTGAGCCGCCACTCGATACGCAGTACCTCGGCCAGGCCCACCGTGCCGTACTTGGAGGCGCAATACGCGGCATAGGCGAAATTGCCCACCAGGCCGGCCAGCGAGGCCACCAAGACCAGGTGCGCGCCCTGGGAGAGATGCGGAAAAACGGCGGCCGCGAAATTGCGTGAGCCGATCAGATTGACCTGAATCACCCGGCCGAACTCCGCAGCGCTGAGTTCCTCAAAAGGCTTGGCGATCTGCATGCCGGCCGAGTTGATGGCCAGATCCGGTGCGCCCAGGTCTTGAACTGCCTGTTGAATCACCTGCTGCAAAGCCACGTCGTCCGACACGTCGGCGCTATAGCTTTCAAAACGCTGGTCAGCGCGCAGCGCCAGGGCTCGCAATTCAGCCACCACCTGCGGCGCCAGCTTGCGATTGATGAGGGCGATATGGGCGCCTTCCCGCGCCAGTTGCTGGGCCATTTCCCGCCCGATGCCACTGCCACCGCCGCTGATGAAGACGGTTCGCGGGGGCTGATGTTTCCAGGGCAGACTCATGGCTAGGCGTTTTCTCTCAAAAAGGCGATGAATGACGATGGTCAGCTCGGCTCGGCTAGGCTCGACGCTGAGCTGACTCTTGGGTCGCCGGCTGAACCCGCTGGCGAGCGGACGGATCATGCCCGAATCTCACCGTGGCAGCGCAAGCGGCCGTCTCACCGAACCTTCCATCACCCCCACGCCACCTGCCCACGACAAGAGCTTGGCGTCCTAGCGCCGTCCAAGCGGCTAGTGGAAGCTGTACTTGAGCGTCATTCGCAGGCTGCGCGGCTCGCCCGGGTGGTAATGGCGGTCTTCCACCGGCGCCGCCTCGCCCGGCAGTTGCGAGGCGTAGCGGTACTCCATATCGGCGAAACGGGTGTTGCTAACGTTGAGCACATCCAGGCCCACGCGCCAGTTGCGGCTCAAGCCAAGGTCGAAGTGCGCATTCAAGACCGTGCTGGCCGCACCGACTTGGCTGCCGTCCTCGTTCAGCTGTCGCGGGCCGATATGGCGCAAGCGCAGCGCCGCTTCCCAGGCCTGGCTGGGCCGATAGCTCAGGCCGGCGCTGAAGGTGCGGCGCACCGCGCCTTCGATGTAGGCGGCGGAGAGATCACCATCGTCGAAACGCGCGCGGGTAAAGCTCGCGTCAGCGTCCAAGGTCCAAGCCTTGTTCGGCTGCCACACCGCCGCGAACTCCACCCCGCGGCGCAGGCTGGGCCGACCGGCTTCGGTGGCACCCGCATCGCCCACATAAACCAGCTCAGACTGCAGCTTCAAGGTCCACAGCGCGGCGCTGAGTTGCAGCTCCGGCGTGGTCCAGGTGGCGCCTAGCTCGGTGCCGGTGGCGCGCGCCAGCGGCGTGACCCGGTCAACCGCTTGACCGTAGCTGCCGGAGCGCGGATCGGGGTCGACACTGATCACCGTCCCCCGCGCATCATTGCTGTGGAAACCTTGCCCCCAGTTCGCAAACAAGCCAATTTCCTGGCTGGGCGTGAAGGCCAAGGCCACTTTGGGCGAAAGGATGTGGGCCTGACTGTCGCCGCTATTGGCCGGCGTGTCCGAACGCACCTTGAAGCGGAATTGGTCGGCGCGCAGGCCAAGATGGCTGCGCAGCCAAGGATTCCACTGCGTGGCCTGGTCGATGAAGCCGCCCAAGCTGGTTTCATCGACCCGGTCCTCACGCACGGTGGCATAGGGCTGGCGGGATTGGGTCAGTTGCAGGCCCAAGGGGCCGATACGGTCATGGCGGAGTTGCAGGCCGACCGTCGTGCTTTGCGCCGCGCCCAGGCCGGCATAGCGCCAAGTCTGTGCCAGCTCGGCGCCGAACTTATTGCGCTGATCTTGCTGGCGGAATTGATCCCCGTGCTGGGCATCGGTGGCGTAGCTGAAGTTGGAATACAAATCCAGGCTGTAACGCGCCAAATAGGCCGAGGCGCGCCAAGCGCCTTGATGGTTGAGGCCATTGGCCTGCCAGCTCAGGGCCGCCAAGTCCGTCTTGCCGCCACTGCTGGGGTCCAAGGAATCGAACTCGCCGATCAAGCCGCTCTTGACCGCCCGCTCCGGGATCTGGTCGGTCGCTGTCCATTTGGCGCGGTAGAGCATGGCCGTCAAGCGCCAACCCTGGTTCAAATCGCCCTCGGCATAGCTGGCCACCAGATTGTTCTTGGCCAAACGCTCGGGCACCGTCCAGGGCCCGTCATTGCCGAGCACTTCTGCCGCCAGCAGCAGCCGGCCGGGCGTACCCGACTCACCCAGGCGAATTTGATCCCAGGAAGCAACGGCCAAGAGCCGGCGGTAGCCGTTCTGCCCGACGGAGGCGGCGATGAAAGGTGCGTCCACGCGGCTCACATAGTCAATCGCGACCGCACCCGCGGTGGCGAAATCGCCATCACGGGCCAGGTAGGGTCCTTTGCGATAGCTGAGTGAATCGACCAACTCGGGAATCAAGAAGTTCAGGTCCGCATAGCCTTGCCCATGCGCGTGGCTGCGCTGGTTCACCGGCATGCCCAAGGCGTAGATGCTGACGTCGGTGCCATGGTCCAGATTGAAGCCGCGCAGAAAGTACTGGTTGGCCTTGCCGTCGCCGCTGTGCTGGGTGACCACCACCCCGGGCACCGTCTCCAAGACCTCAGCTGGGCGCAGCCAGGGGCGCGCCTCAATCTGCTCACGCAAGACCTGACCCTCGGTGGCGGATTGAGGCTTTTCGTCCACCGCGACGGCGGCGCCGCTGCCGCTGATCAGCACCTGCGGCAAGGTGTTGACGCCCGCAGCCTGCGCCCCAGCACCCAGCGCCCAACAAGCCACGGCCTGCAACAGCGTAAAACGCCAGCGCATGAGCTGCTGGCTGAGCGCCGGAGCAGCCCGCACAGACCGGCCCGGCTGCAAGTTGATCGTCGTTAAGTTGTTTTTCAATTTCTTCATACAAGCTCTGGGCCGAAGGTCTGGCGGTCAAACACGGTGAATCGGATGAGAGGTGGAACTCGCCCTTGGGCGAATGCAGGCTTGGGCGCGCCCGCGCCCAAGCTGTGGGGCAAAAAGGTCAGGCCATCAGGTTGATGGCGTCAGGTGCTGATGCTGAGCATCGTCGTGACGCCCGTGATAGCTGTGGTGACCGAGATGGGAATGCGGGCCATGCCCGCCACCCTGATCCACGCTGATCAAATTGAGCTTGCCGTGCATCACGCCGCGCTCTGCGCACACCGCGTCGGCAAAAGCGCGCACCTGCGCCGTGGGGCCGCGCAGCAGCACGGTTTCAAGACAGAACTCGTGGTCCAGATGCGCGTGCATGCTGGCCACAGTGAGTTCGTGATGGGCATGCTGCAGCTGCGTCACCCGCTCCCCCAGATCACGCTCGTGATGCTTGAACACATAGGACAAGCAGGCCACGCAAAGCTGGCTGCTCGCATGGGCTTGGCGGCCACGCTCCAGCTCGGCGCGCAGCAGATCCCGCACGGCTTCCGATCGGTTGGCATAGGCCCGCGCGGCAATCCAGGCATCAAACTCTTGCGCCAGCTTTTCGTCGAGTGAAATAGTGAAACGGTCCAAGATCGGGCTTTCGGCAGTGAACCGGGCGCACCTTACGCGGGAGATATGACTGGGCGATGTAGGTCCATACGGTCGGCGCGATCTCACTTGCTCGCCGCTCCGCGGAGAGTGCTCAGCCCCCGCTCGGCAAGAGGCAACGCGGCCAGGCACAAGCCGGCCGGCCCGGCTGCGCCTAAAATGTCGCACCCCCGCCCAGGCTCATCCAGGGCGGCAAGCCAGCCCACTCAAGACCTCAGCACATGGAATATCCAGGCAATCTCTTCGTCGTCGCAGCCCCCAGCGGGGCCGGCAAATCCAGCTTGGTCAAGGCCTTGCTGGAACTGGACTCCAAGCTGGATGTGTCGATCTCGCACACCTCACGCGCGCCGCGTGGCCAGGAGCAACATGGCCGCGAGTACTGGTTCACCAACGCGGACGAGTTCCGCGCCATGGCCGCACGTGGCGAGTTCTTTGAATGGGCCGAGGTGCATGGCAACCTCTACGGCACCTCGCGTTCGGCCATCGAGGCGCGCATGGCCCATGGCGACGATGTGGTGCTGGAGATCGACTTCCAAGGCGCGCTGCAGATCAAGCAACTCTTCCCCTACGCGGTGCTGATCTTCATCTTGCCGCCCAGCTGGGAAGAGCTGGAACAGCGCCTGAACCGCCGCGGCGACACCGACCCGGCCGTGATTGCCCAGCGCATGAGCAATGCCCGCATCGAGGTCGCGCAGGCGCAAAACTTCGATTTCGTGGTGGTGAATGCGGTGTTTGACACCGCAGTTTTCGATTTGAAGTCGATTGTTCACGCGCAGCGGTTAAAATACGCGGCTCAGCGCCGGAATCGCTCTGCCGTGTTCCGCGCTCTCGAACTTCCCTGATTGACCTTTGGACTGGAAAAACACATGGCCCGCATCACTGTCGAAGACTGCCTGGTAAAGATCCCCAACCGCTTCCAGTTGGTTCTGGCCGCCACCTACCGTGCTCGCATGCTGAGCCAGGGCCACACGCCCAAGCTCGAAAGCAAGAACAAGCCGGGCGTCACCGCGCTGCGCGAAATCGCCGCTGGCGAAGTGGGCATCGAGATGCTGCGCAAGGTGCCGGTCTAAGCCTCAGCGCTTACCAGTACGCACAGAGGGCGCCTGCGGGCGCCCTTTTTCTTGCCCGCAACAACCCTGCATCGCATTCACCCGGGTTTGATGCTGTAAATTCGGCGCATGGGTTTCCGAACTTTTGCCTTTCCCCGCCTGCCTGCCGCTTTGAGTGGCCTGCCCGGCCTGCGCGCGGCCTCAGCCCCTGAGCCCACCACCGCCGAGGCCGCCTCGTTTGACGCCCTGGTGCACCTGCTGCACTACCTGCCCAAGGCCGACATCAAGCGCATTCGCGAGGCCTACAAGTTTGCCGACGAGGCCCATTTGGGCCAGTTCCGCGCCAGCGGTGAGCCCTACATCACCCACCCGATCGCAGTGGCCGGCATTTGCGCCGAGTGGCGCCTGGACGCCCAAGCGATCATGGCCGCGCTGATGCACGACGCAATGGAAGATTGCGGCATCACTAAAACCGAGTTGATCGAGCGCTTTGAAGCGCCCACCGCCGAGTTGGTGGACGGCCTGACCAAGCTGGACAAGCTGCAGTTCTCCACCAAGGAAGAGTCACAGGCCGAGAGCTTTCGCAAGATGCTGCTGGCGATGGCGCGCGATGTGCGCGTCATCCTGATCAAGCTGGCCGACCGTTTGCACAATATGCGCACCATGGACGCGATGGCGCCGGTCAAGCGCCGCCGCATCGCCCGCGAGACGCTGGACATCTACGCCCCCATCGCACACCGCCTGGGCCTGAATCAGATCTACCGCGAGCTACAAGAGCGCAGCTTCTCCCACATCCACCCCTGGCGCCATGCGGCCTTGAGCAAGGCCATCTCCAAGGCGCGTGGCAATCGGCGCGATCTCGTCTCGCGCATCGAGCGCGATGTGCTCAAGGCCTTTGGCGAGTCGGACGTCAAGGTCGAGGTGCAAGGGCGCGAGAAGACCGTCTACTCGATCTACCAGAAGATGCGCGACAAGCACCTCAGCTTCGCGCAGGTCAGTGACATCTTCGGCTTTCGCATCGTCGTGCATGAATTGCCGCAATGCTATTTGTCGATGGGCGTGCTGCACCAGCTCTACAAGCCCCAGCCCGGCCGCTTCAAGGACTACATCGCCATCCCCAAGCCCAATGGCTATCAGTCCTTGCACACCACCCTGGTGAGCCCGCTGGGCACGCCGGTGGAATTCCAGATTCGTACCGAGGCCATGCACCTCGTGGCCGAAAAAGGCGTGGCCGCGCACTGGCTTTACAAGAACACCGCGCACAGCCAAGGGGCACAGAACGCGCAGCAGCTAGGCTCGCGCTGGCTGCAGTCGCTGATCGATATTCAAGACGAAACCCGTGACGCCAACGAGTTTCTGGAACACGTCAAGATCGACCTGTTCCCCGACGCGGTCTACGTCTTCACGCCCAAGTCCAAAATCATGGCCCTGCCGCGCGGCGCCACGCCGGTGGACTTTGCCTATGCCATCCACTCCGATGTGGGCGACCATTGCGTGGCCGCGCAAATCAACGGTGAACCGGTGCCGCTACGCACCGAGCTGCGCAGCGGCGATGTGATCGAAATCGTCACCGCCACCGGCGCCCGCCCCAACCCGGCTTGGCTGAGCTTTGTGCGCACCGGCCGGGCGCGTTCCAAGATTCGCCATTTCCTGAAGAATCTAGAGCAAGACGAATCCCGCGATCTGGGCGAAAAAATGCTGGCGCAAGCCCTGCGTGCCGAAGGCCTCAGCCTGCCCAGTTTGGACGATGAAGACAATACGGCCGCGCAGCTCTGGCAGCAGTTGGCGCGCTGGGCTGGCAACCGCCATATCGACGAATTGCTGGTTGAAATCGGCCTGGGCCGCAAGATCGCCACCATCGTGGCCAAGAAGCTGGCCCGCATGCTGGCCGAGCAAGGCCAGCGCCCCGATGCGGTGATGCTCACCATGGGCCGCTTCAGCAGCGAGGAACTGCCCGCCCAGGGTCAGGTCACGCTGGACGGCAGTGAAGGCGCCTCGGTGCGCCTGGCCGCCTGCTGCCGGCCGATTCCCGGCGACGAGATCAAGGGCTATCTGGGACGCGGCGAAGGCCTGTTGGTGCACACGGCGGAATGCCAGGTCGGGCGCAAGCTCTTCCAGCGCGACAGCGAGCATTGGATCGCCGTCAATTGGGCCGAGGAGCTGACCCGCCCCTTCGAGGCCGCCGTGTCCCTGCTACTCAACAACGGCAAGGGCGTGCTGGCCCAAGTGGCGCAAGCCGTCAGCAGTGCCGAGGCCGACATCACGCACATCCAGATGAGCGATGAATCCCAACACCGCGAAACGGCCGAAATGAGCTTGCTGCTCTCGGTGCGCGACCGCCTGCATCTGGCCGATGTGCTGCGCACGCTCAAGCGCTCGCCCGCCGTGCTGCGGGTCTGGCGGGTTAAGCCGACCTAGTACCACTCCGGCAATCTCCGACTTAGGCCGGAGAACCGTGGCTCAGGCCTTGCCTTCGGTGCTGGGCGCCGGGTACTTCACCTCCAGCACCTCAATCTGCTCGATGCCGCCCGGCGTCATCAGTTGCAGCTCATCGCCCTCGCGCGCCTTCAGCAGCACCCGGGCAATCGGGGCAATCCAGCTGACCTCGCCGGCCAGGTTGTCGGCCTCGTCGATGCCCTTGATGGTGATGGTGCGCTCATCCCCCTTGGCGGTGGCGTAGGTGACGGTGGCGCCGAAGAAGATCTGATCGCTGCCGTAGTGCAAGCTCGGGTCGGCCACTTCGGCGATGTCCAGGCGCTTGGTCAGAAAGCGCAGGCGGCGGTCGATTTCGCGCAAGCGCTTCTTGCCGTAGAGGTAGTCACCGTTTTCCGAGCGATCGCCATTCTTGGCCGCCCAGGAGACGATTTCGACGATTTTGGGTCGTTCTTCGTCCAGCAAGCTCATGAACTCGGCGCGCAGCCGGGCGTAGCCTTGCGGCGTCAGGTAGTTGCGCGTGCCCGGCGGTATGGCGGGCAGTGAGGGGGAGCCGTCCTCGTCATCGTCGGGCCCATCGTTTTCCTTGGTGAATGCCTTGTTCATGCCGTGTATTGTCTGCGCTGTGCAAAGGCAATCAAGGAGGCATCTTGCAAGAACAAAAAACGAACGGTCCGCTGAAGGGATTGAAGATTGTTGAAATGGCCGGCATCGGCCCCGCTCCGTTCTGCGGCATGCTACTGGCCGACCTCGGCGCCGAGGTAACCGTGGTGGAGCGCCCCGCCGCCCTGCGCAGCCTGAACACCGGCGACGCGCTGAACCGCGGCAAGCGCTCCATCTGCCTGGACCTCAAAACCGAACTGGGCATGCGCGCTGTGACCGCCCTGATCAATCAGGCCGACGCGCTGATCGAAGGCTACCGCCCCGGCGTGATGGAACGGCTGGGGCTTGGGCCTGCGGTATTCGAGGCCAGCAACCCCAAGCTGGTCTACGGCCGCGTCACCGGCTGGGGCCAAAACGGCCCGCTGGCGCACGCCGCCGGGCATGACATCAACTATGTGGCCCTCACCGGCGCTTTGTCGGTGGCAAGCCGCGCCGGACAAGCGCCTAGCCTGCCGGCCACCTTGCTGGGCGATATGGCGGGTGGCGCGCTGTTTTTGGCCCTGGGCCTGCTCAGCGCCCTGCTGGAATCACAACGCAGCGGCCGCGGCCAGATCATCGACGCCGCCATGGTCGATGGCGTGGGCTGCATGAGCGCGCTGATTCATTCCCTGCGCGGCACCGGCATGTGGCCGGATGCGCCGCAGCACAACTTCTTCCTGCACAGCTCGCCCTTCTACGACAGCTTTGAATGCGCCGATGGCCGCTACGTCACCCTGGGCGCCATCGAGCCGCAGTTTTATGCCGAATTGCTGCAGCGGCTTGATCTGCAAGATGTCGACCCGCAAGCCCAGTTCGACACCCGCCAATGGCCCGCCCTGCGCGCCCGCGTGGCGGCCCGTATCAAGGCCAAGCCGCAAAGCCAGTGGCAGACCCTGCTGGAGGGCACGGACGTTTGTTTTGCGCCCGTCCTGAGCCTGGAGGAAGCCGCCAGCCACCCGCACAATCTGGCGCGCGGCAATTTCAGCCGCATCGACGGGAAATTGCAGCCCAGCGCAGCGCCGCGCTTTTCACGCAGCCAATTGCGCCCGGCACAGGCTGGCACAAAGCCCGGCGCGGATACCGAGGCGATTCTGCGCGAATTGGGTTTGGCGAGCTGAAATTGAAAAAGCCTCGATGATTACTCATCGAGGCTTTTCGTTTTTTTCTTATTTTGGTGCGGCTGGCAGGATTCGAACCCACGACCCCTTGGTTCGTAGCCAAGTACTCTATCCAACTGAGCTACAGCCGCTTCAAGCCCTCTACTATAGCATGCTTTTTTTGAGTGAATTCAAATATTTTTGAATTTCAAACATTTCTCAGAGATTTGAACTTTTGCTAAGCGCCTGGGTACCTGTAGATACTCAAACGGCCTAGGCTTCAAACCCTGTGAAACTGCAAACTACAGAATCAGACCCTTACATAAAAAGGGCCCGACTGATTTCTCAGTCGGGCCCTTCTATTTTCTTCTTCAATCCGAAACTTGATTAGCTATTCACTGATCAAGTTTCTTCTTTGTTGGTGCGGCTGGCAGGATTCGAACCCACGACCCCTTGGTTCGTAGCCAAGTACTCTATCCAACTGAGCTACAGCCGCGAAGCCTTGCACTATAGCATGGTTTTTTCCGCTTGCACAGAAATTTCAAATAATCGACACATCAATGCACGCCGGCGGCCGCCTCGAAGCAGCGCGCGCGCCGCTCCATATCGCCATCCTGCGTGGCCAATTGAGCCAGGGTGAGCCAGCTACGGCGCCGGGCGCTGGCGGCCACGCTGTGGTCTTCGCAGACCTGTTCCAGGATCAGGCGCGCCTTGCCCCACAGCTGGCGCTCGGCCAGGGCGTGGCCCAGGGCGTAGGCCAGATGCTTGTCACGCGGGAAGCGCTGCACGGCAGACTCCAGGCGTTGCAGCCATTCCGGCGCCAAGCCCGGCAGCACCGGCACCAAGGCCTCGGCCAGCACCGCGCGCTCATCCGCCGGCAGCTCGCCGATATCGTCCCAGAAGGGGCGCAGCCAGCCGCGCCCGTCATCTGGTGAGCCCAGCGCCGCTGAGCGGCTGGCGGCCCGGCAGGCCACCAGCACATCGCGCCGGTCGGCGCTATCGAGCTGCTGCCAGACCTGGCGCAGCTGATCCACATCGCGGGCGCCTTCCAGCGCCTCAAAGGCCAAGGAACGCAAGAGACCCTGCGCCGCCACCTTGGAGAAGCCCTGGTGCTTGGCCAGCAGGCGCGCCGTGCGCAAGGCTTCCAGGTATTGCTTGGACAAACGGCTGGCCTGCAGCTTCAGGCGCAAGGCCTGGGTGCGGCGGGCCACACCGGGGCTCAGATCGGCCAGCAGGTCGAACGCGCGTTTGGCGTCCCGGTCATCCAAAGCCCATTCCGCCGCCAACAGCAAAGCGCCCTCTTCTTGCGCCTTGCCGGCGGAGCTGCGCTTGGAGAAGTCCAGTGCCAGCGCCAGTTGCTCGTCGCGACGCTTGCGGTCTTGCATGCGGTGGGCACTGCTAGCGGCCAGCAAATGGCCCAGCGCCAAGAAGCCGTGGTCACGCTCCAGCTCAGGCGTCTGCGCATGAATGGTCAAGGCACGCTGCGCCGCTTTTTGCGAGCGGCCGTAGCGGGCGCCAAAGAACTCGGCCAGGCCTTCACGCAAAGCCAGCTGGGCGCTGCGCTCGCGCTGCGCCAAACGCCATTCCTTGGCACGCTGGGGCAGGTTGATCAGGGCATTGATGGTCTGAATGGCGGTGACCAGGGCGAAGCAGCTGCCCACCAGCACCAGCAAGAACAGATTCAGCGACACATCCAGGCGCCAGCCGCTCCAGTAAAAACTCGCCAGCCCGTCGTTGCGGCCCAGGGCCAGGGCAGCCACCACGGCCACCGTGAAAAGTAAAACCAACCAAATGATGGTGCGCATGAGACTCAAGCTCCCATCATCATCAACGGCCGGCCGCAGCGGCGGACAAAGCGGCCAGCGTGTCGTCCGGGCGCGGCACCACCACCTGGCGGGCCTGGCCCGTCACCTGGCGCAGCAAATCGCTGGCGGCCTTGACCTTCAAGGCACGGCCATCGAAATAGCGGGCCAGCATCTCCTGGCTATCGCGCAGATCGGCCTGCGCCGTTTCGAACTGCCGGCTCAGCAAGGCCAGGCGCGCGTTCAGCAAACGCAACTTGAGGTTCTCGCGCAGGAAGAAGGCCTGCTCGGGGGCCAGCAACACGGCTTCTGGATGATCGATGCGGGTGACGCGGATCAGACTGCGGGTTTCATGCCAGACCAGGGCCGCGGTATCGCTGAAGGTCTTGCTGGCCTGCGCCCACCACAGCGCCAGGCTACCACTGTCAGCAGCCTTGTCGCCCGCGCTCCCAGCTTTGGCAGGCTTAGCGGCAGACTTGCTGCGTTCATCCTGGGGCTTGGGCTTCACCGCCTCGGCCTGTTCAGCATTGACGATGAGCGGCAATTCGTCGACCAGTCGCACCACCTCGTCGAGCTTGATGGTCAGCGTCGACACATCGACCACGCTGACCGCCTTGACGCGGTCCATATCCCGCGCCACGGCCCGGCGCACACCTTCCATGCGCGGCTGCTTGTAGCGCTGCAGGCGCTCGTCGGCCAACTTCAGGGTGATGACCAGGGGCTCGGCGCTGCCGGTGATGGCTGTTTGCTGCAGGGCCACGCGGATCGAGGCTTCGATGTCCCCAATCACGTTTTCGTCCCGCGAGCGCGACATGGACTGGATCAGCTCCTCCAACTGCCCGCGCTGCAAGGCCACTTCAGCCAGGCGTGCATCCAGCAGGGCCACTTTGGCGGCGGTGTCGCGGGTCAGGTCTTGCGAACTTTTGGCGGCGCTGCGGGCTTCGCTGGCATTGCTTTGCACAAGCTCTTGGCGGCGTACCAACTCCTGCTCCAGGCTCTGCTGCCGGCTCATGCTTTGCCATGCCAGGCCCAGGCCGCCCAGGCTCAGCAGGGCCAGCAGCCCCGCAGTGACCGGTAACCACATAGGCAGTGCAGGCTGAGCTGCGGGCAGCGCTGCGCCAGCTCTTGGGGCGCCAAGCTCGGGCGCCGACTCGATGGGGGTTTGTTGGGTATCACTCACGGTGAAAATGATTGTAGGGGTCGCCCTGCAGACGGCGCAGGGCCTGCTGGACTGCTTGCGGGTCGGGTCGCGTCAAAACCACATGTGTCAAACCCAGCTCACGGGCGGCGGCGGCAATCCGCTCATGGGTGCAGATGCACAAGGCTTGCGACCAGTCCTGGCCCGGCTCGGTCAAGCTGGCCAGATGGCCCACCCCTTCGGCGCTGCTGAACAACCAAACATGCTCGCGCGGCTGCGCCAGGATGCGGGCCAGCAAGGCCTGCTCGGGCGGCGCCAACACCGGGCAACGGCGGCGATAAATGCAAAAAGCCTGCGTCTGGGCGCCGCGCTCACGCAAGCGCTCGGCCAGCCATTCACGCCCGCCTTCGCCACGCAGCAGCAAGACCGATTTGCCTTGCCAATCCAAGCCGCTCAGCAAAGGCCAGAGGTGTTCTGAGTCCAGGCTAGCGGCATCCGCCGGCGGCTGAACAATCAGCGCGGCCGGCACGCCAAAAGCCTGCAAGGCCTTGGCGCTACCCGGCCCGACGCAGGCGGCCAGGGTTTGCGCAGGCCATGCCTGGCCCAGCGGCTGGCTGGCAAAGAAATGCTCCACCGCATTCGGGCTGACAAAAAATGCCAGCGCCGCCGCAGGCAAAGCCGCCCAAGCCAGGGCCGCGTCGCGGCCATCGCTGGGGGCAATTTCCAGCAAGGGCAGGCTCTCGGCCTGCACGCCCAGGGCCGCCAGCTTTTTCTGCCACTCGGGTGCCTGACCCTGAGGGCGGGTCAGCACCAGGCGCATGCTCAGCAAGCTTGCGGCAAATAGCGCGCCGCACCCTGCTCGCGCAAGGCTTGGGCGGCCTGCTGGCCCAAGGCCTCGGCCTCGGCCTCGCTGGCCACGGCCGCTTGCAGTTGGGCGCGCAGCAAGGGGCTGCTGGGCAACTCGGCATTGCCCAAGGCCGTGGCGAGGATCAGCTGATCGCCCTGCCAATGGCCATGGGCCGCCAACGGCACGCTGCAGCTGCCGCCCAGCGCGCGCGACACGGCGCGTTCGGCCAAGGTGGCCAGCCAGGTCGGGCGGTGGATCAGGCTCTGGATTTGCGCCTTCAATGCATGGTCGTCAGCGCGCAACTCCAGGCCCAAAGCGCCTTGGCCGGCACAGGGGATCATCGTGTCAATGCCGAAGCGGGCGCGAATGCGCGCACCGGCGCCCAAGCGCATCAGGCCGGCGGCGGCCAGCACGATGGCGTCGTAGCCGCCGTCGTCAAGCTTGCGCATGCGGGTGTCGAGGTTGCCGCGCAAAGGCTCAATGCGCAGGTCCGGCCGCAAGGCCAGCAACTGCACCACGCGGCGCAGGCTGGAGGTGCCGACTACTGCGCCCTGCGGCAGTTCGTCCAGGCTGGCGTAACGGTTGGACACCAGGGCGTCGCGCGGGTCTTCGCGTTGCAGGATGGCGGCCAGCTCGAAGCCCTCGGGCAACTCCATCGGCACGTCTTTGAGCGAATGCACGGCCAGGCGGGCACGGCCCTCTTCCAGCGCCGTTTCCAGCTCCTTGACGAAGAGGCCCTTGCCGCCCACTTTGGACAGGCTGCGGTCCAGAATTTGATCGCCTCGGGTGGTCATGCCCAGCAGGCTGACGCTGAGGCCCAGCTCGCCCTCCAGCCGGGCTTTGACATGTTCGGCTTGCCACAGAGCCAGGCGGCTCTCACGGGTGGCAATGATGACGGCTTGATTGTTGGTTTCGCTCATGACCGGATTATCAAACAGGCCGCGCCCGCATCGCAGCGCCGAAGAAACTGATAAAGTCAGAAACAAGTAACTTCGTTACATCGCGGCGAGCGCCCATTGGCGCCCGCCAGGTATCTCCGGTCCCCAACCTCGAGCCTCGCCATGCGTTCCAAGTCCAGCCAGCCCGCCAAACCAGCTTCCCTGCCCGCCAAGAAGGCGCAGCAACGCAGCGCGGTCGATAAAAACCAACCGCTGACCGATGACATCCGTCTGCTGGGCCGCATTCTTGGCGAGGTGATTCGCGAACAAGAGGGTCGCGAGGCCTATGAGCTGGTCGAAAAAGTGCGCCAGCTCTCGGTCGCCTTTCGCCTCAAGCACGATGCCCAAGCGGGCAAGAGCTTTGACAAATTGCTCAAGAGCTTGAGCGGCGAGCAAACCGTCAGCGTGATTCGCGCCTTCAGCTATTTCTCGCATCTGGCCAATATCGCCGAAGACCGCCACCATGTGCGCCGCCGCGAGGTGCATGAGCGGGCCGGCAGCCTGCAAGCGGGCTCGCTGGCTTTCGCGCTGGAGCGCTTGCATGAAGCCGGCGTGCGCCCGGCCGAAATCGCCAAGACCTTGCAACACGGCTTTATCTCGCCGGTGCTGACGGCCCACCCCACCGAGGTGCAGCGCAAGAGCATTCTGGACGCCGAGCGCGCCGTGGCCCAGCTGGTGGAGCAGCGCGACAGCCTGCACACCGAGCGCGAGCTGGCCGCCAACGAGGCGCTGATCCGCGCCCGCGTCACTCAGCTGTGGCAGACCCGCATGCTGCGCTACAGCAAGCTGACGGTGGCCGACGAGATCGAAAACGCCCTGTCCTACTACCAGGCCACCTTCCTGCGCCAGATCCCCAAGCTCTACGCCGAGCTGGAAGAAGCCCTTCCCGGCCATGACTTGGCGAGCTTTTTGCGCATGGGCCACTGGATTGGTGGCGACCGCGACGGCAACCCCAATGTCACCGCCCAGACCCTGCGCCATGCGCTGAGCCGCCAGTCGGAAGTGGCGCTGCGCCACTATCTGACCGAGCTGCATGAGCTGGGCGCGGAGCTGTCGATCTCCTACCGCCTGGCCCAGGTCACGCCCGAGATGCAGGCCCTGGCCGAACGTAGCCCGGACCGCAACGAACACCGCATGGACGAGCCCTACCGCCGCGCCCTGACCGGCATGTATGCGCGCCTGGCCGCCAGCCTGACCCAGCTCACCGGCACCGAGGCCTTGCGCCACGCCGTTGCACCGCAAGCGCCCTACACCGGCCCCGAGGAGCTGCTGGCCGATCTGCGCATCATCGAAAGCTCGCTGCGCCAGCACCATGCGCAAGCCTTGATCGCGCCTCGCTTGGCGCCGCTGATGCGCGCCGTGCGCGTGTTCGGCTTCCACCTCGCCACGCTGGACCTGCGCCAAAGCTCCGATCAGCACGAAGCCGTGCTGGCCGAGCTGCTGCAAGTCGCCCGCCTGCAAGCGGACTACAGCGCGCTGGACGAGTTGCAGCGCCGCGATTTGCTGATCCGCCTGCTGCAAGACGCCCGCCCCTTGCGCGTGCATGGCGCCGCCTACAGCGAGAAGACGCTGGGCGAGCTGGACATCTTCGAAGCCGCGGCGGAGTCGCTGCAACGCTTTGGCCGCGAGTCGCTGCGCCACTACATCATCTCCCACACCGAATCGGTCAGCGACCTGCTGGAAGTGCTGCTGTTGATGAAGGAAGTGGGCCTGCTGCGCGGCACCTTGGATGAGCCCGAGGGCGCCATCTGCGACCTGATCGTCTCGCCCCTGTTCGAGACCATTGGCGACCTGCGCCTGGCGCCGCAAATCATGGCCGAGTTCTACGCCTTGCCCGGCATCGCAGCGCTGATCAAGCGCGGCGGCGCCGAGCAAGACATCATGCTGGGCTACTCCGACTCCAACAAAGACGGCGGCATGTTCACCAGCAGCTGGGAGCTGTACCGCGCCGAGATCGCGCTGGTGGAGTTGTTCGACGACTTGCGCGCCCAGCACGGCATCACCCTGCGCCTCTTCCACGGCCGCGGCGGCACCGTCGGTCGGGGCGGCGGCCCAAGCTACCAGGCCATCCTGGCCCAGCCTCCCGGCACCGTGAACGGCCAGATCCGTTTGACCGAGCAGGGCGAGGTGATCGCCTCCAAGTACGCCAACCCCGAGATCGGCCGCCGCAATCTGGAAACCCTGGTGGCCGCCACCCTGGAAGCCACCTTGCTGCATCCGACCAAGAGCGCGCCCAAGAGCTTTTTGGCGGCGGCGCAAGCGCTGTCTGACCTCAGCTACAGCGCCTTCCGGGGCTTGGTCTACGAGACGCCTGGTTTTGCCGAGTACTTCTTCTCCGCCACGCCGATCCGCGAGATTGCCGAGCTGAACATCGGCTCACGCCCGGCCTCGCGCAAACCCACGCAGGCGATTGAGGATTTGCGCGCCATTCCCTGGGGTTTCAGCTGGGGCCAGTCACGGGTGGCGCTGCCGGGCTGGTGCGGTTTTGGCTCGGCGGTGCTGAACTTTCTGGGCGAGCCCGGCAGCGATCAGCACAAACAAAACCTGGCCCTGCTCAAGCGCATGGACAAGCAGTGGCCCTTCTTCCGCACCCTTTTGTCCAATCTGGACATGGTGCTGGCCAAGACCGATCTGGGTATTGCCCAGCGCTATGTCGACCTGGTGGTGGACAAACGCCTGGGCAAGAAGATTGCCGCGGCGATTCAGACCGAGTTCGACCGCACCGGCCAGGCCCTGGCCTTGATCACCGGCGAGGCCAAGCGCTTGTCCGGCAACCCGGCGCTGGCGCGTTCCATCGAGCACCGCTTCCCCTATATCGACCCGCTGAACCATTTGCAGGTCGAGCTGCTGCGCCGCTACCGCGCCGCTCCGGCCGACACCCGCGCCCAGGACCCCAGCCTGGAGCGGGTGCAGCGCGGTATTCATTTGTCGATCAACGGGATTGCGGCGGGCCTGCGCAATACGGGCTAAGTTTTTGGCCCGGGCGGTCGATAGCAGGGGTTCACTGGGAGCAATCAGCATGGACCTCAGCAACACCGCCCTCGTCAACAATGCCGGCAACTCAAGCGCCGGCACGGTGCAGGCCGCCGCCCAGCTGATGGTCTTGCGCAAGGCCATGGACATTCAAAGCCAGGGCGCGCTGGAGTTGCTCAACTCGGTGCCGCCCGCGCCTGCCCTGGCCAGTTCAGGCAGCTTGGGCACGCGGCTGAACGTCTACGCCTAGACGACAAGCTCAACCGGCCCGCTGGCCGGCACTCAAGCAATCAATCAGTCAGTCCTCACCCGACTCCGGCAAGTGAATCATGCCGGTGTGGTAGTTGTACTCGAACACCTCGCCGTAGCGCGCCCATTCAATCGCCACCTTGAGCACGCGCTCGGCTTCCTGCGCGTCCATGCTTTCCTGCAAAAGTTTGAGGAAGGGTTCTTCGCGCAATTCGCCGTCGTCTTCTTGCTCCAGGCTGTGGCGGATGAAGGCGGCCAGGGGCACATGGGCCAGCAATTGTTGGCCAAAGATTTCGCGGCGGAACTCGTGCTCGCCGGCCACATAGCGCTGCCCCAGGGGCGTGATGAGGATGTCGCCATGCTCCAGCGTGGCCAGGCCCAGGCGATGCAAGGCATCGGTGAGCGGCAGCAACTCGTCGTCGGTGAGCTCGCTTTCCTCGGCCAGTTGCGGCAGGTCGGCGCGGCCCTTGAAGCTGTCCTCGGACAACAACTCCAGCAGGCTTTCCATGCGGCCCACATCGGCCTCGGGCAAGCGGTCGGACAAATGCGGGCGCTGCGCATGGGCATGACCCAAGTCGGTGGGCGCGGCGCCGGCCGTCATCAGGCCGTAGACCTCGTCGATCAAGTCGCGCACCTCGGCGCTATCGGCATCCCGCGGATGCGGCAGGCGAATCGGCAACTCGGCGCGCACCCGGCCCGGGTTGCTGGAAAAAATCAGCACCCGGTCGGCCATCATCACCGCCTCTTCGATGTTGTGGGACACCACCAGCATGGCTTGCGTGGGCATCTCGCCGCCCACCCAGAGCTCCAGAATTTCATTGCGCAGGCGCTCGCCGGTCAGCACGTCCAGGGCCGAAAAGGCCTCGTCCATCAGCAGCACGGCTGGCTCCATCACCAGAGCGCGGGCCAGGCCAACGCGCTGGCGCATGCCGCCCGACAACTCGCGCGGCAAAGCGCCCTCAAAGCCGGCCAGGCCAATCATCTCGATGGCCGCATCGGCGCGCTTGGCCCGCTCGGCCGGGCTGATGCCACGCGCCTCCAGGCCAAGCTCGACGTTTTGCTGCACCGTCAGCCAGGGAAAAAGCGCGAAGGACTGAAACACCATCGCCACCCCCGCCACCGGGCCAAAGATGGGCTGACCCTGGTAGCGCACATCGCCGCCGTCGGCCGCGATCAGGCCCGCCATGATGCGCAGCAGCGTTGATTTGCCCGAGCCGGACTGGCCCAGCAAAGCCACGATCTCGCCCTTTTCCAGCCGGAAGTCCACGCCTTCAAGCACCGAGCGCTGGCTGCCGTCCGAGGACTTGAAGCTCTTGGCGACGTTCTTCAGTTCAATCAGGGTACTCATCAATCACATCGCTCTCAAAAATGCATACGGGCTTCGGCCAGGCGATACAGGCGCCGCCAGACCCAGTGGTTCAAGGCCATTACGAACACGCACATCACGCCAATGCCCAGGGCGATGCGAGGGAAGTCGCCGATCGCCGTCATGTGCTGGATATAGCTGCCCAAGCCCTGGGCCTGCAAATTGGTGTCGCCCCAGCTCACATACTCGGCCACGATGCTGGCGTTCCAGGAACCGCCGCTGGCCGTGATGGCGCCGGTGACAAAGCTCGGGAAAACGGCCGGCAGCAAATAGCGCCGCCACAGCAACCAGCCCTTGAGGCCCAGATTCTTAGCCGCATAGCGCAGCTCGGAAGGAATCGTCGACGCCCCCGCCACCACATTGAAAAGCAAATACCACTGCGTGCCCAGAATGATCAGGGGCGAGAGCCAGATGTCGGGATTGAGCTGCCACTTGACGATCAGAATCACCGCCACCGGGAAGACCAAGTTCGAGGGGAAGGCCGCCAGAAACTGCGCCAAGGCCTGCACCCGCCCGGCAATGCGCGGGTTCAGGCCGATCCACACGCCGATGGGCACCCAGATCAGCGAGGCCACTGCAATCAGCACCAGCACCCGGCTCAGGGTGTAGAGGCCCAGCTTGAAGACATGGCCCACCTCCTGCCAACCCACCTCGCTGTGGATGAAGATGCCCAGCCGCCACACCGCAAACAGCACCAGCGCCGCCAGCAATGCATCCCAGCCACGCTCCCACAAGGGATTGACCGGTTTGACGCGGGCGCGGATGGAGCTGCCATCAAAGCGCCGGCGCGTGAGGCGAAAACTCGCCCCCAGCCAGCGCGCAGGGATCAGGCCGATGCGTTGAATCAAGTCGGTGCGGCGTAGCCAAGTCAGCAGCCAAGAGGTGGGCGCGTTCTCATTGCCCGATTCCTCAAAGCGGAACTTGTCGGCCCAGGCCAGCAGCGGGCGGAAAAACAATTGGTCGTACAAGAGAATGCCGATCAACATGGCCAGGATGGCATAGCCAATCGCCTGCAAATCGCTGGCCGCGATGGCCATGGCGATGTAGGAGCCCACGCCCGGCAACTTGATGTCTTGATTGGCCACCGAGATGGCTTCGGAGGCCACGACGAAGAACCAGCCGCCGGACATGCTCATCATCATGTTCCACAGCAAGCCCGGCATGGCAAAAGGCAGCTCCAGGCGCCAAAAGCGCTGCCAGCCGGAGAGCTGAAAGATGCGCGCCGCCTCCTGCAACTCGGCCGGCACGGTGCGCATGCTTTGGTACAGGCTGAAGGCCATATTCCAGGCCTGCGAGGTGAAGATGGCGAAGATGGCCGCGCACTCCACGCCCAGCAAGCTGCCCGGAAACAGGGCGATGAAGCCGGTCACGGTGATGGACAAAAAGCCCAGGATGGGAATCGACTGCAGGATGTCCAGCATGGGCACCAGCACTTTTTCTGCCGCCCGGTACTTGGCCGCCAGCGCCGCGAACACGCAGGCAAACACCACCGAGGCGGCCAGCGCCAGGAACATGCGCAATGTGGTGCGCAGCAAGTAATAAGGCAGGTAAGCGGGATCGAGGCTGATCGGCAGGGCCTCGCCCACTTGAAAAGGCTGGGCCATCTGCGAGCCCGCCAGCGCCAGCAAACTCAGCAGGGCCAGCACCAAGGGCAGCAAGGCCCAGTCCCAGCGGTTGCCGCTGGCCTCCACCACCTGGCGGGGGAAAAAACGCTTGTCAATCATGGCGGCCCGATCAGGAGGCATGCGCGGCGCAACAATGGCTGCGGCAGGGGAGAAATTTCAGGTGCCGGATGGTAACGGCGCAATGTGAAGAACTGTTGCCCCGGGCGGCAGCACGCGCCGCCGATTCCTCGGATGACTGTTCAGCGACCTCTGCCCTGGGCTATTCGCCCACAACGGCACCCACGGACGCACGCGTGCTCGATCAATCACCGCCCTGCCGGCTGGCCAGTGCTTCACGCACGGCTGCCACTTGGCGGCGCGACACGCTCAGCCACTCGTTCACCGTCGCCACCCGCAAGGCCCATCCTTCGCTGGCTTCAGCGGCCTCGGCCGAATCTTTGTCCAACGGCGAATCGGCGGTAGGCTGCGGGCCGCCGCGCAGCAACTCGCGCACGGCCGACTTTGCCACCAAGGCATTGCGATGCACCCGCAAAAAGCGCCCTTCCGGGCCGCCGAAGCGAGACTCCAGCTCAGACAAGCTGCCGTCCATCACATAGCTCTGCGTGGCGGTGCGCAGGGTCAGGTATTTGAGGTCGGCCTTGAAGTACAACACCTCGGCCAGCGGCACGCGGATCAGGCGGCCGCGCAAGGTGATGGTGATGAACTCGGCCGGCTCCAACTCGTCCAAATCACCGCGCTGGCTGTGCGCCGCCGCGCGCTCCTCCAAGCGCTGGGCGACCCGTTGCAGCGCGGCCTGCAGGCGTTCACGGCGAACCGGCTTGGTCAGATAGTCCATCGCATCCAGTTCGAAGCCGCGCAGGGCATGTTCGGCATGCGCGGTCACGAAGACCACGGCCGGCTGCGCCGGATGGGCGGCCAGGGCTTCGGCCAGCTGCAGGCCGTCAGCGCCGGGCATTTGGATGTCCAGCAAGATCAGGTCGCACGCATGATCACGCAGCCAGGACTGCGCTTGCGAGGCCGTGCCCGCCTCGGCCACCACCTGGGCGCGTGGCTCGGTGCAAGCCTCCAGCAAGCTGCGCAGGCGCAAGCGGGCCAGGGGCTCATCGTCAACCAGCAAGACGGACAGGTTTGCAGTGGCAGCAGTCATTGCGAAAAAGATTACAAAAGCGTGCAGAAAAAGAGATTGGGTGGCAAGCGTCGCGAGCCCTATTTTCAGCTCGGCAGCACGATGCGCACCGTGAAGCGGCCGGGCTCGGACGACAACTCAAACCGGGCCGACACATCATGCATCAAGCGCAGGCGCTGGCGCACATTGCGCAGCGCCATGCCGTGGCCTTGCGTCCGCGCGGGCAAGCCCACGGTGTTGCTGACGCGGATCTCCACCTCGCTGCCGCGCCGCAGGGTCTGCACCGTCACATCACCGCCCTGCTCATTGGGCTCCACGCCGTGGCGCACCGCATTCTCAACCAAGGGCTGCAAGAGCAAAGGCGGCACGCGGGCACCACGCGCTTGCGGATCGAGTTGCCAGCTGATGCGCAGGCGCTCGCCAAAGCGGGTCTGCTCGATGTGCAGATAGCGCCGCGCCAGCTCGATTTCTTCATCCAGGCTCACCGCCGTAGTGGCATCGGCCAGCGCCACGCGAAATAGCTCGCTCAAGTCCTCCAGCAGGTCCTCGGCCTTGCTGGGGTCATGGCGCACCAGGGTGATGGCGCTGTTGAGGGTGTTGAACAAAAAGTGCGGGCGAATGCGCGATTGCAGCTCCACCAGCTGCGCCAGGGCCGCGGCCGGGCGCTGCGCACGTTCCCGCAGTTTCAGCCAGGTCAGCAGCAGTGCCGCCATGGCGGCGCCCGCCAGCCCGACGCTGGCCAGGCGAAAGCCGCTGCTGGGCTCCAGATTGGCAATGGTCAACAAAGCCCAACCCAGCCAGGCGCTGACGGCGCCCAACGCGCTGAGACTGAACCATTGCCAGGGCTCGGGCAAATGCGCCAGCACCCGCCGCGCCCCGCACACCACCAGCAACCACAGCAAAACCGCCGACATGGTCACCACCGAGGCGCTGGCCATCCAGCCGGCCCATTGCACAAAACCACTGGCCGCCTGCGCCAAGCCCAGGGCCAGCAAGCCCTGCACCGCCAACACGGCACGCAGCACCAGGCCGACATGGCAGACATCAAAGGCCCGCTCGGGGTCGAACAAGGGCAGCACCGCCGCCTCGTCCGCCGGCTTCACGCTCGTCGTGGCGGGGAAACCGAGGATGCTGGTGAGGCTGGTGCTGTCGGGCCACTCCGATTCCGCCTCAGCGGGGCGCTTGGTTTTTTTATCAGACATCGTGCCTCGTTAGAATTGCGAGCTTCCTGCCGGGATTGTGCGTCAGCACCGCCCGCGCCCTTTTCCCTCCCCTTCAGCCCGCCACCATGACCGCTTCCGCCGACAAGCCCAGTGACAACCAACTCGCCAACAAGTCCCAAGCCTGGTCGGCCCTGTTTTCGGAACCCATGAGCGAGCTGGTCAAGCGCTACACCGCCAGCGTGTTTTTCGACAAGCGCCTGTGGGCCGCCGACATCCAAGGCAGCTTGGCGCACGCCGAAATGCTCTTGGCCCAAGGCATTCTGAGCGCTGAGGACCATGCCGCCATCGAGTCCGGCATGGCGCAGATCAAGGGCGAAATCGCCGCCGGCCAGTTCGACTGGAAGCTGGACCTGGAGGACGTGCACCTCAATATCGAAGCCCGCCTGACCGAGTTGGTCGGCCTGCCGGCCAAGCGCCTGCACACCGGCCGCAGCCGCAATGACCAGGTCGCCACCGATGTGCGCCTGTGGTTGCGCAGCGAAATCGACGAGTTGCTGCAACTGCTGAGCGCCTTGCAGCTGGCCCTGGTCGAGGTGGCGGAGAAGAACGTCGAGGTGATCCTGCCCGGCTTCACCCATTTACAAGTGGCGCAGCCGGTGAGCTTCGGCCACCATCTGCTGGCCTATGTGGAAATGTTCGCCCGCGATGCCGAGCGCCTGGTGGACGCACGCCGCCGCGTCAACCGCCTGCCCCTGGGCGCGGCCGCCCTGGCCGGCACCAGCTACCCGCTGGACCGCGAGCGCGTGGCTCGCACACTAGGCATGGTGAATGACAAAGGCGAAGCCTGCGTCTGCCAAAACAGCCTGGACGCCGTCAGCGACCGCGATTTCGCGATTGAATTCAGCGCCGCTGCCGCCCTGGTGATGGTGCACATCTCGCGCCTCTCGGAAGAGCTGATTCTGTGGATGAGCCAGAGCTTTGGTTTCATCGACCTGGCCGACCGTTTCTGCACCGGCTCCTCCATCATGCCGCAGAAGAAAAACCCCGATGTGCCCGAGCTGGCGCGCGGCAAGACCGGCCGCGTGGTCGGCCACCTGATGGGCCTGATCACCCTGATGAAGGGCCAGCCCCTGGCCTATAACAAGGACAACCAGGAAGACAAGGAACCGCTGTTCGACACGGTGGATACCTTGAAAGACACGCTGCGCATCTTTGCCGAAATGGCCGCTGGCATCACCGTCAAGCCCGAAGCGATGGAGCGTGCAGCCTTGAAGGGTTATGCCACCGCCACCGACCTGGCCGACTATTTGGTCAAGAAGGGCTTGGCCTTCCGTGATGCCCATGAGATCGTGGCCCATGCGGTGAAGACCGCCATCGCCCGCGGCCTGGACCTGAGCGCCCTGCCCTTGGCCGAGCTGCAGAAGTTTGATGCCCGCATCGGCGAGGATGTGTTCGAAGTGCTGAGCCTGCGCGGCTCGCTGAACGCCCGCAACATCCTGGGTGGCACCGCGCCCGCCCAGGTGCGCGCCCAAGTCGCACGCCACCGCGCCCGTCTGGCCGCCTGACCGGCCAAACACCATGCTCAAAGCACGCCTGGGCCTGTGGTTGGGCGTGCTGGTGGCCTTGGTGGCCACCCAGTTTGCGGTGGTGGTGTGGCTGGTCAACCAGTCCGAGCTGGAGCGCTCCCGCAGCTTGCGCGCCAAAGACGCGCTGGTGCAATACATCGCCCTGGCCGCGGACAAGCAGCGGCTCAAGGTCTGGTTCGCCCAATACCTGCTGACCGACCAGGCGCCGGTGGCCCTGCGCGACCAGTATTTGCAGCGCATGCAAACCGCGCTCAATGAGCTCGAACGCCTGCACCGCGAAGAGCAAGCCGATGCCAGCGGCCTGGCCGGCGAGGCGCCGCTGACACGCCAGCCGCTCGACGCGCTGCAAACCAACTTCCGCGCCTTGCGGGCGCAGATCCAGCAGGCCCAGCCCCATATCCCCCACCCGAACCCCAGCACCGAGCGGGCCAGCGTGTGGAGCGAGATGCTCAGCGTTTTCGACATCTCGGAGGGCCAGGACATGCGCGCCCTGATCGCGCAAGCCATCACCCAGCAGCAAGCCCACAGCACCGCCGCCGAGGCCGCCGCCCAAGTGGCGCTGCAGCGCTCACGCAATGTGGCGATCTACAGCATCTTGAGCACCATCATCCTGTCGATCGGCTTTGTCAGCTACTTCGCCTGGGACATCAGGCGCCGCATGCGGCCCTTGTTGGACGGCACCCTGGCGCTGCAAGCCGGGCAGCTCGAGCATCGCATTGGCGCCACCGGCCGCGATGAATTCGGCCGCCTGGGGCAGAGCTTCAACCGCATGGCCGAAGAGATTCAGCTGCACCGCCGTAACGAGGAAACTCAGCGGCAGCGGCTCGAAATTGCCGTGGCCCAGCGCACCGCCGACCTGCACCAGGCCAATGCGCAGCTGCTGGACATTGACCGCTCGCGCCGCCAGTTCTTCGCCAATATCAGCCACGAATTGCGCACGCCCACCACCGCCATCCTGGGTGAAGCCGAGATCACGCTGCGCCGCAGCGGCCACGCCGAATCGCTGTACCGCGACGCGCTGGAGCGGGTGGCCAGCATTGCCCGCCAGCTCGGCGCCCGCATTGGTGAGTTGATGGCGGTGGCGCGGCAGAGCGAGGCCGGCCTGCAGCCGGAGCTGAGCCTGATCGACCTGACGGAGCCCTTGCGCGCCGCGCTGGAACAGGTGCAGGCCACGGCGGCACAGCAAGCCCATCAGCTGCAATGGTTCAACGACGCGCAAACCGCAATGCCCTCAGAGCCGCCGCAGCCATTGATGCTGCGCGGCAGCCTGGACAAGCTGACCCAGCTCTTCACCATCGTGCTGGACAACGCCCTGCGCTACAGCCCGGCGGGCGGGCAGATCAGCGTCGAAACTCAGCCCGCACAAGGCGGCGCTGAGTGGCAAGTCACCATCAGCGACACCGGCATCGGCATGGATGAACAAGAACTGCCTCTGGCCAGCGAACGCTACTGGCGCTCCGAGCGCGCACGCGCCATGCGCCCCGAGGGCATGGGCCTGGGCCTGACCATCGCCGAGGACATCGTGCGCGCCCATGGCGGCCGGCTCAATCTGCTGGCCCGCGAGGGTGGCGGCACGCGGGTGCTGATCAGCTTGCCCGCCGCCTTGACCGATAGCACCAGCAACACCGGCGACAAAGACAACAACTGAGCGACAGAGGGAGAAACACCATGCGAACGATAGGCAATATCTTGTGGTTGATTCTGGGCGGCTTTGTCATGGGCCTGGGCTGGTGGCTGGCTGGCGCGCTGGCCTTCATCACCATCGTGGGCATCCCCTGGGGCCGCGCCTGCTTCGTGATCGGCCAGTTCGCTTTTCTGCCCTTCGGCCGTGAGGCTGTGGACCGCGCCAGCGTCACCGGCCAGCAAGACATTGGCACCGGCCCCTTGGGCCTGCTGGGCAACATCATCTGGTTTGTCTTCGCCGGCGTCTGGCTAGCCATGGGCCATTTGGTCTCGGCCCTGGCCTGTTTCATCACCGTCATCGGCATTCCTTTTGGCATCCAGCACCTCAAACTGGCCGTGCTGGCCTTGATGCCGATTGGCAAAACCATCGTCACCCGCTGAGCCAATATGCCCCACCTCTTGATCGTGGAAGACGACCGCCGCGTCTCCGATTTTTTGAACCGCGGCCTGCGTGCCGAGGGCTATCAAATCACGGTGGTGGAGCGAGGCGACCAGGTCGCCAAGAGCGTGGAGCAGTTGCAGCCCGACTTGGTCTTGCTCGATGTGATGCTGCCGGGCATCAGCGGCGTCGAGGCCTGCCAGCGCCTGCGCGCCAATCGCTGCCGACTGCCGGTGCTGATGCTCACGGCCATGGACGCGGTGGAAGACAAAGTAGCCGGCCTGCGCTGCGGCGCTGATGACTACCTCACCAAACCCTTTGCCTTTGAGGAATTGCTGGCCCGCATCGAAGCCCTGCTGCGCCGCGCTGAGCAGCATGCTCAGGGCGAACCGGCGGGCAAGGCCCGCTTGTTGACGCTGGCCGATTTGGTCTTTGACCTGGATCGCATGCAAGTGCGACGCGCCGAGCAGGCGCTGGTGCTGACAGCGCGCGAACTGGCCCTGCTGGAGCTATTGATGCGCCACCCAGGGCGGGTGTTCAGCCGCGAGCGCATTCTCAACACGGTGTGGGGCTACAGCGAAGACCCCCTGACCAATGTGGTGGACGTCTACATCCGCCGCCTGCGCGCCAAGATTGACGAGGGCCACACGCCTGCGCTGATCCACACCGTGCGTGGGCTGGGTTATCGGCTTGATGTGAATCCGTGAGCGGGCGACTGTTCTGATGCGTGAGTGGCGAAGGCCCTGGCGCTTGCAAGCGCTTGGGTGCGCGGCCTCAGAACTACTCGGGTGTACTGAGCCCGCGCACAAACTCCATCGGAGTTTGTGGCTGGCGAAGGCCCAGGCGCTTGCAAGCGCCTGGGCCCGAGGGCGGTCTGTCACGCAAAGTCTTAATTTGCGTACGGCAATGACGAGTGATGCAGCACGATGCGCACGGTGCCGGTGTCGTCTTTCTTGAAGGTCCAGGTCTTGTCCACGGTGGTGACCTTGCCGGCTGCGTCGGTCATGGCGACTTTGCCCATGGTGTTGGCCACATCGCCGTTGATGTGCACGGCGGCGTTGCTGATCTCGACCTTTTTCCAGCCCTTGAGTGCGAAGCCCTTGTCGTTCGGGAAGGCTTTGTCGCCGCCGACGAAGTAGGCCAAAGCGCCTTCCTTGGTGGTGCGGAAGGTTTGCGGGTTGGTAGTCAGCGTAGGCTTGAACAGTACCGGGCCGAGGTTATAGCCATAGGCTGCATCCAACACGGCGCTGGCGGTGGCTTGGGCCTTGGCGAAGCCGCCGGCGGTGTAGTCGTCGCTGATCTTGACCAAGGCGTCGCCCCAAGCTTGCTGCGCGGCGTGAACTTCGGCCAGCGAAATATTGGCGTTGTAAACGCGGGCCTCATTGGCCACCACGCTGGACTGCGCCACCGCGCTGCCGGCCACGAAGGCCATGGCTGCAGCCAGGGACAAGATGCTGGAATTGAGCTTTTTCATGATGCTGAGCCTTTGTGCGCCGAAGTGAGGCGTCGTGCGCTTGTTTGGGGTTGGTTTCGAAGCAAATCTGTGCCGATCGGCACTGACTTGATTCTCAAATTCCCGCGCGGCTGCCCGCATGAATGGCAGATGAACCGCAGCCCACAAACAGATGAACGGCAGATGAACAGCCGCGCCGCGCACGGCTCAGCCCGCTTGCGAACGCCATCAAAGCCCTCTTGATCCAACGCAAGCGCAAAGCCTCGCCGCTTGCGCTAAGCTCGCCGCCCATGAGTACCCTCACCTGGACCGACGACCTGGCCCTGCAACACCCGCAGATTGACCAGACCCATCAAGAATTCGTGGCACTGCTGAACCGCTGGGGTGACGCGGTGAGCGCTGGCGATGAGTCAAAAATCTTGCCGCTCTACCAAGAGCTGCTGGCGCACACCGAGGCCCATTTCGGCATGGAAGAAGGCTGGATGGCAGCCACCGGCTTCGCCCCCGACAACTGCCATACCAAACAACACACGATGGTGCTGGACGTGATGCGCCAAGTGCTGGTGCACGCCCAGGCGCATGGCGACTTCGAGCCCATGGGCAATCTGGTGCCCGAACTGGTGAAATGGTTCCCGGCCCATGCCGAGATGATGGACGCGGCGCTGATTTTCCATATGAATCAGGTCGGCTTTGACGCGGCCACCGGCCAGCTCGCCAAGCCACTGGCCACAGAGGCGACCAGCATCAGCTCCTGCGGCAGCAATAGCTGCGGCTGAAGCAATCAAGGCCGGCCGTTTGATGGGCTTCGGTAGGGGCGCAAGGCCTCGGGGTAGGCCAGTGATTCAATCACCGGCCGCCACTCGGGGTCGACGCGAAACTCAAGCACGCAGCGCCGCAAAAATGCATTTAACTCGACTTGAGAGCGGTCGCTCATCAAACGGCGCTCCACCGTGAGGCGCGGCTTGGCGGCGACATAAAGCCAGCTGTCCAGGCCAGGAATCTGCTCGCGGAAAAAAGGCAAGGCGGCGGCCTGCACAAAGGTCACGTCGATGCGGCCAAGTTGCAGCTTGCGCAGATTGGCCTCGCCGCCCACGCCGTCCTCGCGCCGCACGCGGCCAGCCGCAAAGGCGGCGTCCATATCGGGTAGTTGCCGGCCTCGAATGGCGCCAAACACCAGGCCGTCAAATGAGCTGATGTCAACAAAGTCCACCGGCTTGTCGCGCCGGGATGCGACCCAGACCGCGTCCCGCAAGAGTGGCTCGCTCCACCAGTACTTCTGCATCGTCGGGTCAAGCATGAAGTCCGGCCCCACCCAGGCCACCACGCCCAACCAGCCCGGGCGTGACAGCACATCTCGGTCCAGGCGCGCACGCGGGATCTCGCTCGCCACAAACTGATAGCGGCCGCCGGACTTGCGGCTCAGCCAGCCGGCCAACTTGTGGCTCAGATTGCCAGCCAAGGCGGGGCTGTATGGCGGGTCGGTGTAATAGCTGTAGAGCGGCACTATCTCCGCCGCAGCCGCGTTCTGAGCCATCGGCACGCTCGGCCCCTGGAGCACCAACGCCGCGGCCAAGCGCAGACACCAACGGCGAGCCTCGCAGCGTGGAGCGCCACTTGAGCGCAAGCTCCAAGTCTTGGCCATGGTTCTGTCAATTCCTGTCAACGCGGCTAGACCACTAGCATGACGCAGCAGCATAGCAACTCGCGCATTACCTTGGGCGAAAAGCAAGCCGGCGTCAGCCCATGCTCATAACCCGCCAGCGCCGGCAAGCGCCCTGCAGCACGGCGAGCCCAAAAAGAAAAGTCGAGCTCGCTGACCCTTCAGTCCTACGATGACTCGACTTGCCTACCCTTCGCTTGCCGCGGCAATGCTCGGCATTATTGGCCGATACCGACTGCCGCCGTACCTCAACTGCTCTCCGTCCTCCGTGCGCCGGTCAGCTCGAAGCCGACTCTTGCGCCGCTCTCGCGTGTCGCCGCAGGAATTGGACTCCCCTCCTCGCCACGCAGCCCTCGTTGGCCGGAGACGAGCATAGAGCCCGCCCCGCTTTTCCGCCACCTGTTAGTCCTGACAGGTGACGTAGGGACAGCTCACCAGCTTCTGAACCGAGCGGCTTGACCGAAGGGCGGAGGCAGCGCAGCGGCAGGCCGACTTCAGTGCCTAGCCATCTTGAAGGCAGAAACCGCCTCACTCAAGACCGCGGCATGGTCACGCAGGCTTTGCGCAGCGGCGGCGGACTCTTCCACCAGTGCGGCGTTCTGTTGGGTCATCTGATCCAACTCGTTGACCGAGGCGGTGACCTGGACGATGCCCTGACTCTGCTCGGCGGCCGAGGTGGAGATCTCGCCAATGATGTCGCTGACCTGCTTCACCGAGGCGACGATATCGCCCATGGTCTGGCCGGCATCATTGACCAGGCGCGAGCCGTCTTCCACCCGCGCCATGCTGTTACCGATGAGCCCCTTGATTTCACGGGCAGCCTCGGCGCTGCGCTGGGCCAGGCTGCGCACCTCGCCGGCCACCACCGCAAAGCCACGCCCTTGCTCACCAGCCCGAGCGGCTTCAACGGCGGCATTCAGGGCCAAGATATTGGTCTGGAAGGCAATGCCGTCGATCACGCCAATGATGTCGCCGATCTTGCGTGAGCTGGTGTTGATGTCATCCATGGTGCTGACCACCTGGCTCACCACATCACCGCCTCGCTGCGCCACCGCGGCCGCCGAATGGGCCAGCTGGCTGGCGGTGCGGGCAGAATCCGCGCTCTGGCTGACCGTGCGTGTCAGCTGCTCCATGGAGCTGGCAGCACGCTGCAGATTGCTGGCGGCTTGCTCCGTTCGGGTGGACAGATCCAGGCTGCCGGAGGCGATTTCATCGGCCGCGGTGCGGATCGAATCGGTGCTGCCACGCACCGAGGCCATGGCATCTTCAACCGCGCCGAGTGCGTCCAACATACGCAGCGTCGTCGGTGCCTTGCTTTGCGTCTGGATGGCAGCAAAGTCCACCTTGCCGTCTTCGGTGCGCAGGCGCTGGGCAATTGTGTTGAGTTCCTCGCCCACCGCAAAGTCACGCCGCGCGCCGGCGGCCAGCACCAGCAGCACACCAGACTCGGCCACCACAAAGGCGGCATGCTCCAGCACGATGCCCAAGCCCGGCTTGGTGAAGCAGATCGGGCCCCAAGCCCATTGCTGGAAATAGTTGAAGCTCAGGTGGTGCAAAGCGACAGTCACCGCCGCCACCAGAATCGGCACCGGGCTTCGGTAGACGGCCGTCACGGCCAGAAAGGCGAAGACGCTGAAGTGCGCCTCGGTGTGGCCGCGCGCCACCTGTATCATCAGCGCCACCATGGCCATGCCCAAAAATGGCAAGCCTAGCTGGGAGCCCGAACCGCCACCGGACACCCAGGCGACGGCCACCGATGCCGCCAGCAAAAGCAGGCCCAGCCCCAAGGCCAGACCAAAGTTATCGTAAGCCGCCCCATAGCCCAGGCAACCCAGCAGCAGCAGCAAGATGGCACTCAGCAGGATGCGATCATTGGTTCGTATGGCATTCATTCGTATGGCTCCAGAAAAGAGCTGCTCTTTGCAGACCAAGAACAGCCTACGCACGTACGCACGCACGGCTTACATGCGAGTTTCGGCGGCCAAGCAAGAGCAAGAGCCGTGAAGAAACCCCGGTTTTACCGATTTGTTCGTGGCCACGTGGGTCTGAGGAAGGCTGCGGCCTGCGTGGATTCATCGCGCCACAATGGATGCCGATGAGCAGCCCTCCCCTCTCAAAACCTGACGGCCCAGCCCCCCTGCCCGAGCGCCTGATCGCGCATCTGGACATGGACGCTTTCTACGCCTCGGTGGAGTTGTTGCGCTACCCCGAGCTCAAAGGCCAGGCGGTGGTGATTGGCGGGCGCCGCGCCCATGCGCCGGTGGACCTGCCCGACGGTACACGCCGTTACGCCCGCTTGCGCGACTACACCGGCCGCGGCGTCGTTACTACCAGCACCTATGCAGCGCGGGACCTGGGCGTGTTCTCCGGCATGGGCTTGATGAAAGCCGCCCTGCGCGCGCCCGACGCCATCCTCTTGCCGACGGACTTTGATGCCTACCGCCACTACTCGCGCCTGTTCAAACAGGCCGTGGCCGAGGTGGCGCCGGTGATTGAAGACCGGGGGATTGACGAAATTTATATCGACCTCAGCGAGGTGGCCGGCGTGCGCGAGGCCGTGGGCCACGACCCGCAAGGTGGCCTGCGCGCCGTAGCCCGCGAGATCAAGAATTCGGTGCTGCGCGCCACCGGGCTGACCTGCTCGATCGGCATCACGCCCAACAAACTGCTGTCCAAAATCGCTTCCGAGATGGACAAGCCCGATGGCATCACGCTGTTGATGGCGGATGAGATCGAGGCCCGCATCTGGCCGCTGGGCGTGCGCAAGGTCAATGGCATCGGCCCCAAGGCGGGCGCCAAGCTGCTGGCCTTAGGGCTGGAGACGGTGGGCGATGTGGCGGCCGCCCCGCCTGCGCTGCTGATCGAGCATTTCGGCAAGAGCTTTGGCGCCTGGCTGCACGAAGCCTCGCACGGGCGCGACCAACGCGCGGTAGTCACCCACAGCGAGCCGGTCAGCATCAGCCGCGAAACCACCTTCGAGCGTGACCTCCACGCCGTGCATGACCGGGCCGAGCTGGGCGCCATCTTCACCCGCTTGTGTGAGCAGTTAGCGTCTGACCTGACGCGCAAGAACTACCTCGGCCGCACCGTCGGCATCAAGCTGCGCTTTGAAGGCTTTCACACCGTCACCCGTGACCTCACGCTGGATGCCCCCACCCAGGACGCCCAAGCCATACGCCGCGCCGCCGGTGCCTGCCTCAAACGCGTGCCGCTGGACAAACGCATACGCCTGCTCGGTG
Source organism: Paucibacter sp. KCTC 42545 (assembly GCF_001477625.1). Taxonomy (NCBI): domain Bacteria; kingdom Pseudomonadati; phylum Pseudomonadota; class Betaproteobacteria; order Burkholderiales; family Sphaerotilaceae; genus Roseateles; species Paucibacter sp. KCTC 42545. The sequence continues at coordinate 1,152,784 of NZ_CP013692.1, read as the reverse complement.
TGCGCATGGGCAGCTTGAGCCGCCCCGGGGAAGCCCTGAGCCGCAAACGCAGCAAACTAGCCGCTGCGGGGCTTAGCATCCCAGTGGCCGAGAATCTCAGCTTGTTTTAACCGCGGCCCCAACGCTAAAAGCCCACGCCCCATGCCCACCATCACCTGCATCGAAGACCTGCGCGCCTTGGCCGAAAAGCGCGTGCCCCGCATGTTCTACGACTACGCCGACTCCGGCAGCTGGACCGAAGGCACTTACCGCGCCAATAGCTCGGACTTCGCGCCCATCCAGTTCCGCCAGCGCGTTGCCGTGAACATGGAAAACCGCAGCCTGGCCACGCAGATGGTGGGCGTGGACACCAAAATGCCGGTGGCTATTGCGCCCACCGGCCTGACCGGCATGCAGCATGCCAACGGAGAAATGCTGGCGGCAATGGCGGCCAAGAAGTTCGGCATCCCCTTCACGCTCTCGACCATGAGCATCTGCTCGATCGAGGACATTGCCGCCCACACCCAAGCGCCTTTTTGGTTCCAGCTCTACATGATGCGCGACCGTGACGCCATGGTGCGCATGATCGAACGCGCCCGCGCCGCGCGTTGCAGCGCCCTGGTGCTGACGCTGGACTTGCAGGTGATCGGTCAGCGCCACAAAGACCTCAAAAACGGCCTCAGCGCGCCGCCGCGCCCGACCCTGCGCAACATCCTCAATCTGCTGACCAAGCCCCGCTGGTGCCTCGGCATGGCGGGCACGCGCCGCCACACTTTTGGCAATTTGGTCGGCCATGTCAAAGGCGTCAGCGATATGAGTTCGCTGGCGGCCTGGACCAATGAGCAGTTCGACCCGCGCCTGAGCTGGGCCGATGTGGAGTGGGTCAAAAAGCAATGGGGCGGCAAGCTCATCCTCAAAGGCATCATGGATGTGGAAGACGCCAAGCTGGCGGCGCAAAGCGGTGCCGACGCCATCATCGTCAGCAACCATGGCGGCCGGCAGCTGGACGGCGCCGAGTCCAGCATCCATGCCCTGCCCCGCATCGTGGCCGCCGTGGGCGACCAGATCGAGGTGCATATGGACAGCGGCATCCGCAGCGGCCAAGACGTGCTCAAGGCCTGGGCCCTGGGCGCCCGCGGCACCTATATCGGCCGCGCTTTTCTCTACGGCCTGGGCGCCATGGGTGAAGCCGGTGTGACCAAGGCGCTGGAGATCATCCACAAGGAATTGGACGTCAGCATGGCGTTTTGCGGCCACACCCAGATTCAATCCGTCGGGCGCGATATCTTGGTGCCCGGCAGCTTCAAGCTCTGAAGGCGGGCGGGCAGCAAAGCTCAGCCCGCCTTGGCCGCCACGCCGATTCAAGGCGTCGGCTGCCTTGGCGCCTCGTAGGCATAAAGCATCAACTCGCGGGCACCCTCGGCGCTATCGCCCAGCGGGTGCGGCATGGTTTTTTCATAACGCAGCCCCAGTTTTTCAAGCAGCTTGATCGAGCTTTGATTGCCCGGGCGCACGGTGGCCAGCACGCGCCGCAGGCCTAGCCGCGTGTGCGCCAATGCCAGCACCGCCGCGGCGGCCTCGAAGGCATAGCCCTGGCCCCAGAACTCGGGCAAAAAAGCAAAGCCGATGTCCACATCCTCCAGATAGGGCCGCTGGGCCAGGCCGCAAATGCCGACAGGGGCGACCGGGCCCATGGGTCCAGCTTGGTCCTTGAGCTCCACGATGTAAAAGCCAAAGCCCAGGCGACTCACCATCTCAACCGGGCCGTTCAAGATATAGCTTTGTGCATCGGCCAGGGTCTTGACGCCACGGTCGCCGATGAAGCGCAGCCATGAGGGCTCATTCAGCAGGCGCAGCATGAAGGCGGCGTCATCCACCGTCATGTGGCGCAAGCGCAGGCGCTCGGTCGTCAGAACGATCACGGCCTCAGTCATCAGCGGGGGCTCTGCCGGGCCGCTCATTCGGTCGGCAAATGACATACAGCCTCGACGTTATACCCGTCCGGTCCGATCACGAAGGCGCCGTAATAGTGCGGGTGGTAAATCTCGCGGATGCCGGGCGCGCCATTGTCTTTGGCGCCGGCTTGCAAGGCGGCCTCGTAAAAGGCCCGCACCTGGGCGCGGTTCTCCGCTGCAAAAGCGATGTGCTGGGGCGCGGCCACCGCGCCGCTCTCGCCCTGACCAAACCAGAACTGCGGCCGGCCTGCGCGGCCAAATCCCGCCCAGCCTTTCACTTCCAGCACCAGGCTGATGTTCAGCGGCGCCAAGGCTTGGGCAAAGAACTGCTTGGCGGCGGCATAGTCGCTGACGGGGATGCCAATGTGGTCAAGAATCATGTGTGACAGACCTGAAGTTGGAGAAGTCGACAAAGAAAAAGGGCTGCTCGCATTGTGCAAACAGCCCTCTCGTCAGCAAACCCCTACAAGCTGGGGTCTGGCAGTTCGCGAAGCTTGATCCGCGCTGCCTTGCTGTTTACTTCACACCCATTTCGCCCAGCAGGCGCTGGGCCTTGTCGACCACCTTCATCTGCCACAGCATGTAGCGGGCATCCAGGCAGATGCTGCGCGACTTCTTGGCGTCGAAGTCCCAGCTGTCGATGACGCTGTCCAGCGTGCCGTCAAACAGCAGGCCAACCAGCTCGGCGCGGTCGTTCAAAACCGGCGAGCCGGAGTTGCCACCGGTGGTATCCAGCGTGGCCAGGAAGTTGACCGGCACCGAGTCCAGGGCGGCGGCGCCGTAGTTGTCAAACTTGCGTGCTTGAATAGCGGCCAGCTGTTCGGCCGGCGCATTGAACTCGCCTTCGCCCTTGTGCTTGGCAGGAATGCCGCGCAAGGTGGTGAAGGCATGCCAGTCGCCACCGTCCACCGCGCCTTTGCGGCCCTCGACCTTGCCGAAAGCCACGCGCAGCGTGCTGTTGGCATCGGGGTAAACGGCTTCGCCCTTGCTGGCCTTGAAGGCGATCAGGGCCTTCATGGTGTTGCCGTAGGCTTGGTTGATTTGGCCAGCGATTTCCTTGTCGCGGTTTTCGCGCGCCTCGTCATCGGCATACAGGGCCACGGCGGCCTTGATGAAGGCGTCGTCGCTGGCCTTGAAGCCAGCCACATCGCTCTTCAACCAAGCCATGCGATCGGCCTTGTTGGCCAGCTTGCTGGCGGCGTAAACCACATCCAGGCGGGCCTTGACGGCCGCCTCATCCATGCCGGCTTGCAGGCCCAGGGCAGCCAGCATCGGCGCGTTCAATTGCGAAGCGGGCTGGGCCAGGTAACGGGCCAGGAAATGGGCGGTCAAGCGCTTGTCGACTTGCTCGTCGTAACGCTTGTCCAGCGCTTCCAGGCCTTGGCTCAGGCGGCGTTGGTCACGGGCTTGGAAGCCGGGCTTGCGCTCGGCATCGGCCTTGGCTTGCTGATGGGCGTTTTCCAGCAGGGTGCGGGCGGTGCCCAGCAGACGCGGGGCGCTCAGGTCCAGCAAGATCTCAGCGCGGGTAATGGCTTGCCGTTGGGCCAGCAGGCTTTCCACCTTGGCGATATCGGCGCCGTAGAGCTTGTTGCGGGCAGCGTCGGCGCTGACCCACTGCTTCAGCTCGGCAAAAGCTTGGCTCTTGCGGGCAAGGATGTCGCTGCCCTCGTAGCTGGCTTGCTGGCCTTGCAGGTTCTTGAAGTAATTGCCCAGGCCGGCCACGCGGTCGGCCATGGCGATTTCGGCTTCGCGGCGGCCGGCGGTTTCCTGCTTGATCAGGGCCAGCTGCTCACCCATCAGCTTGATGCGGGTGGGTTGCTCCCAGCCGAAGGCGAAGTCCACCTCAGCGGGCAGGCGGTGGCGGTTGGTGCGGCCGGGGTAGCCGGTCACCATGACGAAGTCGCCTTCATTCAGCGGCTTGGAGGCCAGCTTGAGGAAGTGCTTGGGCTCGTAAGGCTTGTTGGCGGCGTTGAAGTCGGCCGGCTTGCCGTCCGGGCCGACGTAGGCGCGGTAGAAACTGTAGTCGCCGGTGTGGCGGGGCCACATCCAGTTGTCGGTGTCGCCACCGAACAGGCCCACACCCAGCGCGGGCGCATGCACCAGGCGCACGTCGCGGATTTCCATCTGCTTGATCAACTGGTACTGCAGGCCGCCGTAGAAGCTGGCGACTTGGCAGCGATGGCCGGCGTCTTGCTCGCAAGCCGCGGTCAGGGACTTCTGCTTGGCTTCGATGGCATCGACGCGGGCCTTGCCGCTCAAGCCTTGCGTCTTGGCGTCCAGCACCTTGTCGCTGACATCGCTGACGGCCACGGTCACATAGACACGGCTGCCGGGCGCGGCCGGCAACTCATCGCTCAGGGACGCGGCCAGGAAACCGTTCTTCAGCAGGTCTCGCTGGGGCGTGGAGTTGTACTGGATGCTGCCGTAGGCGCAATGGTGGTTGGTCACCACCAGGCCTTGGGGCGACACAAAAGAGGCGGTGCAGCCGCCCAGGCTGATCACGGCGCCCATGGGGAACTCGGTCAACTGGGTCAGCTTGGCCGGATCCAGCTGCAGGCCGGCGGCCTTCAGATCTTTAGAGATTTGGGGCAATTGCTGGGGCATCCACATGCCCTCGCCCGCTTGCGCGGAGGCCACCAGACCCAAGCTCAGGGCCAGCACAGCGCCGCCAGGCAAACCGTAGGAATTCTTCTTTTGTGTCATGGGCGTTCAGTTTCTCAGGCTAGGTTCAACAACAAAGCCGCGAAGCCTACAGGCTGGCGGCGGCATTGCCAAAAGACATGGGGGGGAAAAGTTTGCAGCGCCGGATTGGCGCTGCAGATAGCAGACAGGACCGGGGCTTCAATCACTAAGCGATTTAGCGGTCTAGCGACTCAGCAACTCATTCGCTAACTCGGCCGCCTGGACCCGAATCGGTCACCTCGGCCGAGCAGGCATTCAAGGCTGCACAGGTACCTCGCCACGCGAGAAGGCCATCACCATGCCCGCGGCCAGGTACAGGCGCGGCACGATGGAGCTGATCAACACATACTCCGCGTCGCTGGTGTGGGCGCCGGCGCCGCGCAGGCCAAAGCGCTCCACCACCGGGCCACGGGCGCGAAGCCCAGCGAATGCGGCATCTGTGCCGCCGCCGGCCGCCACCGCATCAATGCGCAGCTGCAAGCCCAGTTCGGCATAGACGCGCCGGGCATGTTCGGCAAAGGCCTGCGACACGGGTGTGACCTCCAGGGGCGGGCGGCGGCGCTCAAATTTCAGCTCAACCCGCGCTTCGGGCAAAAGCCGGTTCTGAATGCGCTGCTGCAGCTTTTGCTCCAGCGCGTCGTAGTCCTGCACCCGCAGCACCCGCACATCGGCCTCGGCCGTGGCCAGCGGCGGGATCATATTGCGCACAATGCCGGCCTTGGCCATGGTCCAGTTGAGCTTGACGCCCGTCAGCGGGTCGGACAAATCACGCATCTGCAGCACTTGATGCGACAACTCATACAAGGCGTTGACGCCGAACTGCGGCGCACCGCCCGCATGAGTGGCGCGGCCATGCACCGTCAGGTTCACCGAGGCAATGCCGGCGGTGGCCAGCGACAAATGATCAGCCGTCGCGCCCGAGCCTTCGAAAGACATCACCGCATCATGCTCGGCGCCCAAACGGGTCAGGATGGCGCGCGAGCCGGGCGAAGAGATTTCTTCATCCGCGTTGAAGAGCACGGTGATCTGGCCGTAGTCCTCAAAATTCAGCGACTTCAGCACCGCCAGCAGATGCAACACAGTGGCCAGGCCTTGCTTGTCGTCGGCAATGCCCAGGCCGTAGGCCCGGTCTTCGCGGATACCGAAAGGCTGGCGCGCCAACATGCCGGCCGGGTAGACGGTGTCCATATGCGCGATCAGCAAAATCTTCTTGCTGCCCTTGCCGCGGAATACGGCTTTGACATGCTGACCCAGCTCTTCCGGCGTGTCTTCCATGCGGTAGACCTCGCTGGGGGCCAGCAGTTCCACCTCGCCGCCGAGGGCGCGCAGGCGCTCCGCCAACACAGCCGCCAGTTGCTTGAGCCCCGCGAGCTCACGGCTACCGGTCTCGATATTGACGAACTGCTCCAGGCTTTTGAGCAAAGGCGCTTGCTCCCGCTGGGCCGCGGCCAGCAGCTGAGACTGGGGTGCCGTACCGGCGGCCCAGGCCGAGCCCAGCAGCATCGGGGCGCAAAGCGCAAGGGCGGACAAGACAGACGTAAAACGCGGGGTCCGCTGTGCAGTGGGCATGGCAAGGCTTTCGCTTGAGGGCTATGGGAGCGGGCGATTTTAGGTGGGCCGCACAGCAACGGCTGCCGCAAGAAACTCAGAAATGGCCGAGAAAAGACGAAGGACAAGCCGGTTTCGCGCTCGCCGTGAAATACCGAGCAAAGCACGGGATTTTGACCGTACATCTTTCGCGTTACGCGGCATACTCATCGACAGAAAGTTGGCGCCGGGCCACCGGCAGCACTCAGCTCAAGGGGACAACGCATGACGATCCGTCGACAACTGCTCCTGGCCTTTGGCGCACTCGCCGGGCTCTGCCTTCTGGTCGCACTGCTGGCTGTCACCGCCCTGGGGCAGTCCAACGAGGCCTTCGTCAGCTTTGCGGAGGGCAGCAATCAGCGCTCACAGCTGCTGAGCCGGCTGGGCGGGGCGATGAAAGACCGCGCCATTGCCACCCAAAACCTCTTGCTGGCCAATAGCCCGGCCGAGCGCGAACAGCAGGCCGCTGCGGCCAGCGCCGCCCACAAGGAGGTGCAGGAGTTGCTGGGCCGCTTCAACAGCGCCGTCGCCGCCGCCACCGATATGGATGAGGCCGCCAAGCAAGCCGCCAACGAGGCCAAGCAGCTCGAACAGACCTACGCGCCGATCGCGCTGAACATCATCAATATGGGCCTGACCGGTGACCGTGACGAGGCCAGCACCCGCATGAATGCCGAGGGCATTCCCTTGCTGGTGAAGATGAATAAGCTGCTGCGCCATGACACCGAACTGGCCGAGCAAGATGCTCAGCACAAAGCCCAGGCGGCGCAGGCCAGCATGTGGCGCTGGCGCTTAGGCCTGATGCTGGTCTCGGCCCTGGCCTTGTTCGCCTCGCTGGCGGTGGCCGGCGTGATCATCCGCAATCTGCTGAGCGCCCTGGGCGCTGAACCGGTAGCACTGCGACGCGCCGTGGGCCGGGTGGCGAATGGCGACCTCAGCGATATCGAGGGCGGCGAGACTGCCCGCCCGGGCAGCGTGCTGGCCTCGGTGGTCACCATGCAGGCCAGCCTGGTGGCGCTGATCTCGCATGTGCGCGATGCCGCCAACCAGATCGCCACCGCCTCTTCCGAGATTGCCGTTGGCAGCCTAGACCTTTCTAACCGCACCGAAAGCCAGGCCGCTTCGCTGGAAGAAACCTCGGCCACCATGGCCACGCTGAGTGACACGGTACGGCTGAACGCCCAGAGTGCCGAGCAAGCCAATCACTTGGCCCGCGGCGCCTCCGAGATTGCCGTCGAAGGCGGCAAGATCTTCGGCCAGGTGGTAGACACCATGAAGGCCATCAACAGCAGCTCGCACCGCATCGAAGACATCATCTCGGTGATCGACGGCATTGCCTTCCAGACCAATATCCTGGCCCTGAACGCCGCCGTCGAAGCGGCGCGGGCGGGCGAGCAAGGCAAGGGCTTTGCGGTGGTGGCCTCCGAAGTGCGCAGCCTGGCCCAGCGCGCCGCCAATGCCGCGAAGGAAATTCACGCCCAGATCGCCACCAGCGTGCAACAGGTGGAAGACGGCTCAAGCCTGGTGGACCAGGCCGGGGTCACCATGGGCCGGGTGCTGGGGGCGATTCAGCAAGTGAGCGAAATCGTCAACACCATCAGCTCCGCCAGCAAGGAGCAAAGCCAGGGCGTCTCGCAGATCGGCGAGACGGTGACCCAACTGGACCAAGCCACCCAGCAAAACGCCGCCCTGGTGGAAGAAAGCGCCGCCGCCGCCGAAAGCCTGCAGCAGCAGGCCCGCGCCATGATTGAAGTCGTGGCCACCTTCAAGCTCCAGCACTGAAATCAAGCTCAAACACCAAAAATAGCACCCCCAAGAAAGGGCTAGCAGTTCAAGCCCATCAAGCCATGATTGAAGCTGGGGCCACTTTCCAGGTCCAGCGCTGAATTCAAGCCCAAGCACCCAAAATAAATAACCCAAAAAGGGCTAGCAACTCACCCTCAAATGGCGGATAAAGAGGCTGACGCGAAACTGACAATTGTCAGCTTCGCGCCGCCTTCCAATCTGGCTGTGCGAGGTGGGTATGACTCTGCTGCAACTGACCCAAATCAAGCGCTGGCTGCTGCTGCATCAAGCCCGCCACCCGGTAGAGCTTTACGCTTGGGATCTGGTGCTGACGGCTTGGGTGATGGCTTGGATATCGCTGCCGGTGCTGCTGCTTCTGCACGATTGGCCCCTGCTTCCCCTGTGCCTGATTGGCTATGTGCTGCCGAACGGCTACGCCAGTTGGCGGCGCGGCCTGCATCGCAGAGGCCGCCTGCGCTGCGATTGGTTGACAGCACTTTGACCTGTAGCCAGGCCAGAAACGACAAAGCCCTCGACGATCGAGGGCTCAGTTATGGAAGCGCAAGCTTGAGCTTGCCGGCACGCGAGGGCTCAGCGCCTCAATGCACCAAGCCAATCCATGCACCGGCCTGCTGGTAGCTATTGAACAAGTGCATCGCCAAGTCACGCAGAGCCGGGTTGGCGCTGCCGTGGCCTTGGGCTAGGCGCTCGCAGGCGTACAGGCGGTCGTACATCATGCGGGTGGCTTGCACGCTGACGCCGTCTGCGGCCATCAAAGCCTGAAAGCGCTGCAAATCGGCCGGGTCAGCGGGGCCGACGACGGGCATGCACAGATCCAGCATCTGATGCTGCGGGCGCAGGGACGGATCCACCGCCACGGCCACGCCGTCCAGGGCATACAACGGCAAAGCGTTGTGCTGATGGTCAGGGATGAGGTGCAGCGGGATGATCATGGGGCGGCCTCGGCAGAGAAGCGGTGAAGCAAGGAACAGCTTCATGATGCCGGGCTCGCGCCAAACTTAAATCGCAAAAAGCCGGTGTTTCACCGGCTGATTCCATTCAAGTTTTCGGCAAGGTCACGCCGGTCTGGCCCTGGTACTTGCCGCCGCGGTCCTTGTAGCTGGTCTCGCAGACTTCGTCGCTCTCGAAGAACAGCACTTGCGCGCAACCTTCGCCAGCGTAAATCTTGGCCGGCAGCGGCGTGGTGTTGCTGAACTCCAGCGTCACATAGCCTTCCCACTCGGGCTCGAAGGGCGTGACGTTGACGATGATGCCGCAGCGCGCATAGGTGCTCTTGCCCAAGCAAATGGTCAGCACATTGCGCGGGATGCGGAAGTACTCCATCGTGCGCGCCAAGGCAAAGCTATTGGGCGGGATGATGCAGTGGTCGCCTTCCATGTCGACGAAGCTTTTTTCGTCGAAGTTCTTGGGGTCGACCACGCTGCTGTAGACATTGGTGAAGACCTTGAACTCGGGCGCGCAGCGGATGTCATAGCCATAGCTGGAGGTGCCGTAGCTGACGATCTTCTCGCCGGCGGCGTTGGCGCGGATCTGGCCGGGCTCAAAGGGCTCGATCATGCCGTGCTGCTCGGCCATGCGGCGTATCCATTTGTCGCTCTTGATGCTCATCGGGGGCTTCTCTCTGGTCTGCTGTGCTGGCGCGGATTTTACGGGCAGGCCGCGAGCCTCAGCGCAGGGTCACGCCATCAAAGCGGATGGTGCCGTCCACACCGAGCTTGAAGCCGACCACGTTCTTGCGCAGGGCCACACTCATGGCCCCATTGGCAATCGGACTCCAGGGCAACTGCTTCATCGCGATCTGCTGGGCTTTGGCGTAGAGCTTTTTGCGCTCGGCCACATCCAAGGTCTGCTTGGCCGCAGCAATGGTGGCGTCGTAATCTTTGTCGCAGAAGAAGCTGGCACTTGCCGCGCCGCAACTCAGTTGGCCGGCCGTGCTGGCGGGCTCGGCCTCGCCGTTCCAGCCCAGCAAGGCGGTGTCATGCTCACCAGCGTCAATGCGTTTGAGGTACTCACCCCACTCGTAGGTGACGATCTTGGCCTGCACGCCCACCTTGGCCCAGTCGCTTTGAATCATCTGCGCCATCAGTTGGGCATTGGGGTTGTAAAAGCGCTGCACCGGCATGGCCCACAGCGTGATGCTCAGGTCTTTGACCCCGGCTTTTTGCAGCAGCGCCCGCGCCTGCTCGGGCGCGTAGGGCTGCGCTTTGAGCGAGCCGTCATGCGCCCAGTTGATCATGGGCAGGAAGGAATCAGCCACCACACCACCCTTGCCGAACACGGTTTTGATGATGGCCGGCTTGTCGATGGCCATGTCCAGCGCCTGGCGCACGGCCAGCTTGTCCAGCGGCGGCTTTTTCAGATTGAAAGCCAGAAAGCCAATATTCATGCCGGGGGCGGACTGGATGGTGATGCCGGGGTCTTGTTGCAACTCGGCCAGATCCACCGAGCCGGTGATGGGCGCGATATCGCACTCATTGCGCTTGATGCGCTGGGTTCTAACGTTACGGTCCACGGTGATGGCGTAGACCAAGTTGTCGCTCAGCGGCACATCCTTCAAAAAGTAGCTGGGATTGCGGCTGTAACGAATCACGCTATCGGGCTGAAAGCTCTTGAACACAAAGGGGCCGGTGCCCACCGGCTGGGTGGCGATTTGGCCGGGCTTGCCACTGCGCAGCAGCTGAGCCGCATATTCGGCCGACTGGATGCTGGCAAAGGGTGAGCTCAAGCTCCCCAGAAACGAGGCATCCACGCCGCTGAGCTTGATCCGCACCTCGTCCTCGGCCAGCTTGTCGACGCTGAGGATCAGCTTGTCCCAGCCCAGCGAAGGCACATAGGGCGAGATGGTGGGATAGGCCTTCTGAAAGCTGCTCTTGGGGTCCAGCAAGCGGGTGAAGGTGAACAGCACATCGTCGGCATTGAAGTCACGCGTCGGCTTGAACCAGGCCGTGCTGTGGAACTTCACGCCCTGGCGCAGCTTGAAGCGGTAGGTCTTGCCGTCCGGACTGATGCTCCAGCTCTCGGCCAGCGAGGGCAGGATCTTGTCGCTGGCCAAATCGCTGTCGACCAGGCCCGAGTAGATCGGCAAGGTGGCAATGTGATCGACGCCCGAATCCGTGTTGGCCGGGTCAAAGGTCTTGGGGCTGCCTTGCGCGCAAAAGCGCAGAGTGCCGGGCGCGGCCTGGGCCGTCTTGGCTGACATGACCGTGCCTGTAAGCAAAACAGCCAAAGCAAGAAGCAAAGGGGACGAGCGACGGCAAGCAAATTTCACGGCAGAGTCCCGAAGTGGCAGGCGCTGCATGGTCGCATGCGCCGCCAGCCGCGACTCTGTCATAAATACCCTTAACTCAGCCGCGCTTAGTCCGCGCCCTCCACCGCCGGCGTCATGATGGCGCCGGGCGTGCTCTTGCGCGCAAACAAGCTGTACATGGTGGGCACAACAAACAGGGTGAGCAAGGTGCCCAAACTCATGCCGCCCACAATGACCCAGCCGATTTGCTGGCGGCTCTCAGCCCCCGCACCGCTGGCCAGCGCCAGAGGCAAGGCACCCAGCACCATGGCGCCTGTGGTCATCAAAATGGGACGCAGGCGCAGTGCAGAGGCTTCCACCACCGCCTCCATCACCGAGCGGCCTTGCTGGCGCAGCTGATTGCTGAACTCGACAATCAAGATGCCATGCTTGGTGATCAGGCCCACCAGCGTGATCAAGCCGATCTGCGAATAGACATTGAGCGTGCCGCCCGACCATTTCAGCGCCAGCAGTGCACCCACCATGGACAGCGGCACCGACAGCATGATGACGAAGGGGTCGATGAAGCTCTCAAACTGCGCCGCCAGCACCAGGAAGATGAAGAGCAGCGCCAGCACAAACACCAGGCCCAGCGCACCGCTGCTGCTCTTGAACTCGCGGGACACGCCGTTCAACTCGGTGGCATAGCCCAAGGGCAAGAGCTTTTTGGCGGTGGCATCCATGAAAGCCAGGCCCTCGCCGAGCGAATAGCCCGGCGCCAGATTGGCAGTGAAGGCGACCGAGCGGCGTTGGTTGAAGTGGTTCAACTCGCGCGGGCTGACCGCCTCGCGCACCTTGACCAAGCTGCTCAGCGGCACCATCACATCGCCACGACCACGCACAAACAGACGCTCAATCTGCTCGGGCGTGGCGCGGCCGGCGGCCTCGGTCTGCACCATCACATCGTATTGATCGGCGCCGCGCTTGTAGCGCGTGACCGCACGGCTGCCCAACATGGTCTCAACCGTGCGCGCAATCGCGTCCACCGACACGCCCAGATCGGCCGCCCGCTCGCGGTCCACATCCATGAAGAGCTCGGGCTTATTCAGGCGCAGGTCGTTGTCAGGCTGGATCAGGCCCGGGTTCTTGGCCATCTCGGCCATGAAGCTTTGCGTCAGCGTGGCCAGATTCGCATAGCTGTCGCTGGTGACCACCACAAAGTTGATCGGCCGCTCACGGAAACCCTGACCCAAGCTGGCAGGCGTGATGGGGAAGGCTTGCACGCCAGGCAGCAGATTAACCTGCGGCAGCATGCTGCGGGCGATTTCTTGCGTGCTGCGCGTGCGGTCGCCCCAGTCCACGGTGCGCAAAATGGCAATGCCGGAGTTCACGGTGGCGCCACCGGCGAACAAAAACGCGCGGTCAAATTCGGGGTAGCCCGCGGCGATGCGGTCCACTGCGTCCAGATAGCGGGCGGTGAATTCCATGGTCGCGCCATCCGGCCCGGTGATGGGCATGAAGACCACGCCACGGTCTTCCACCGGGGCCAGCTCGGACTTGGCAGTGCTGAACAAATACCAGCTGCCCGCGCCCGACACCAACATCAAAGCCACCACTGCCCAACGCATGCCCAAAGCCCGGCGCAAGGCGCGGGCGTAGCTGTCGCTGATGGCGACCAGCACCCGCTCCATGCCCTGGTCAAACCGTGTTGGTTTGGGGTTATGGCACAGCAGCTTGCTGCACATCATGGGGGTGAGCGTCAGCGCCACAAAGCCCGACACCACCACGGCGCCGGCCAAGGTCAGCGCGAACTCAACGAACAGCCGCCCGGTGCGGCCGGGCGTGAAAGCCAGGGGCGCGAACACCGCGGCCAAGGTCATGGTCATGGCCAGCACGGCGAAGGCAATTTCTTTCGCGCCTTTGAGTGCAGCTTGAAAGGGCTCCAAGCCCTCTTCGATATGGCGGAAGACGTTTTCCAGCACCACGATGGCATCGTCCACCACCAGGCCGATGGCCAGCACCAAGGCCAGCAAGGTCAAGGTGTTGACGGTGAAACCGGCGGCGGCCATCAGCGCAAAGCTGCCGATCAAGCTGATCGGAATCGTCACCAAGGGGATGATGGAGGCGCGCAGCGTGCGCAGGAACACAAACACCACCAAGGCCACCAGCACCACCGCTTCGGCGATGGTGTGATAGACCGATTGGATCGAACGGTCAATGAAGATGGAGTTGTCATTGGCCAACTGCACCTTGATGCTGTCAGGCAAATCGAGCTGCAATTTGGGCAGCATCTCGCGCACCCCAGCCGAGACCTCCAGCGGGTTCGCTGTCGCCTGGCGCACCACGCCCAGGCTGACCGCGGGAACACCGTTCAGGCGCACCCGCGAGCGCTCGCTGGCCGCAGCCTCTTCGATCCGCGCCACATCCTTCAAACGCACCGGCGCACCGCTGCTTTGCTTGACGATGACCTCAGCAAACTCGGCCACCGTGTTGATGTCGGTGCGCGCCGTCACGCTGAATTCGCGCTGCTGGCTCTCGATGCGGCCGGCCGGAACTTCCAGGTTCTGGCGCCGCAGAGCGTCTTCCACATCCTGCACGGTCAGCTTGTAGGCGGCCAGGCGGTCGGCATCGAGCCAGATGCGCATGGCGTATTTGCGGTCGCCGCCGGTCTGCACATCGGCCACGCCGGTGATGGTTTGCAAGCGCGGCTTGACAACGCGCTCCACTAAATCGGTGATCTGCAGCGGGTTCAGCGTTTCGCTGGAGAACGCAATCCAGATGGTGGGCTGCGCATCGGCTTCCACCTTGGCCACCACCGGCTCATCGGCCGCATCAGGCAGGCGCCCGCGCACCCGGGCGACCCGGTCGCGCACATCGGCGGCGGCCACATCGGGGTTTTTTTCAAGCTTGAAGCGGGCAGTGATCTGGCTGTTTTCGGTGCGCGAGCTGGAGGTCAGGATCTCCACCCCGTCGATGCCGGCGATGGAGTCTTCCAGCGGTTTGGTGATCTGCCCTTCGATCACCTCACTCGATGCGCCCACCAAGCGGGTGCTGACCGTCACCACCGGCTCGTCGATGCGCGGGTACTCGCGCAGCGACAAGCGGCCGAAGGACACCAGGCCCACCAGCAAGAGCAGCAGCGACATCACCGTCGCGAAGACGGGGCGGCGGATGGAGAGTTCAGAGATCTTCATGCGCGGCTCACTTGCTGGCTGCGCTGGCGGGTGGGTTGGTAGCAGCGCTGCCCGAGGCTGCCGCAGCAGAAGCTTGGCTCGCCCCGCGGGCCTTGCCCTGCTTGTCCACATCCACCACAGTCAAGGCCTGACCCTCACCCTTGAGCAATTTGCTCTGCCCGGCCGTCACCACCCGGTCGCCGGCTTGCACGCCTTCAAGCAATTCCACCTTGCCCGGCATGCGCAGGCCCAGCTTGGCTTCGATGCGCTGGGCCTTGAAGCCACCCGCGCCATCGGCCACCAGCTTGATGATGTACTGCTTGCCGCCCTGGGGCACCAAAGCCTCTTCCGGCACCAGCAAGGCGTTTTGATGTTTGGAGAACTCAACCCGCACACGCGCGAACAGGCCGCTGCGCAATTCGGCATGGGCGCCGGCCAGCTTGGCACGCACCAGCAGGCTGCGGCCATTGGCCTCCAGCGTGGTGTCCAGCGCTTCGACCAAGGCGGTAAACGTGCGGCCCGGCAAGGCGTCCAGGCTCAAGCCCACCGTTTGACCCAGCTTGAGTTGCGGCACAAAACGCTCGGGCAGGCGGAAGTCCACCCACATGGTGGAGGCGTCTTCCACCGCGATCAAGTCGCTGCCATCTTTGACGTAATCGCCCAGATTGACGGCACGGATGCCCGCCACGCCATCAAAAGGCGCGCGCACCTGCATGCGGCCCAGCTGGGCGCGGCTCAGGGCCACTTGCGCCTCAGCCACTTGCAAAGTCGCCAGGGCCTGATCCACCACGCTGGCACTGACAAAGCTTTGCGCCAGCAACTCGCGGTTACGAGCCAGATTGGTTCGCGCGATGCTGGCTTGCGCCTCGGCTTGCTGTAACTGCGCGGCTTGCAGGCTGTCATCCAACTGCACCAGCACCTGGCCCTGGCGCACCCGCTGACCATCCACAAAACCGAGCTTGGTGATGCG
Organism: Paucibacter sp. KCTC 42545; assembly: GCF_001477625.1. NCBI lineage: Bacteria > Pseudomonadati > Pseudomonadota > Betaproteobacteria > Burkholderiales > Sphaerotilaceae > Roseateles > Paucibacter sp. KCTC 42545. The sequence continues at coordinate 1,137,406 of NZ_CP013692.1, read as the reverse complement.
GCCGCTAACCTCAGGCTTGAGCGTCACCGACTGGCGTGCGCGCAGGGTGCCCACGGCTTGCGCGTCCACCGACAAGTCCAGCGCCTCGACCCGGCCAGCTTCGACCGCGATGGCGCTGGCGGCACCCTTCTTCTGCGCCGCCCCGCCATTGGCGTCTGGCTTGCCATTGGCACCGCCCAGCGCACTTGGCGCGCCGTTCTGCCAGAAATAGGCGCCACCGGCCAAAAGCAGCAGCGCGAGCACGGCAACGGGCTTGACCCAGGACTTTGGCTTCATATTCTTTTCGTTCAGCGTCATGCGTGAGGTTCTCCGAGCGCGGACTCTACGGGCTTTGGCAGGCAAAGCCAGCCAACAGTGGCATGAAGGGTCATGAAAGACCGGATGCTGGCCATGAACGGCGGTGATGGCGCAGTCTCAGCCCCGCTCAGCCTAGATCAATCAGCCAGCGTGGCTGTTTGGATTAACGCCCGGCCAGGCTCACGCCCCGATTGGCCAGGCCGTCGGCCCGTTCATTGCCCGGGTCGCCGGCATGGCCCTTGACCCAGCGCCACTCGACTTGATGCAGCTTGCGCAAGGCGTCCAGGCGCTGCCACAGGTCAGCGTTCTTGACCGGCTTGTTATCGGCCGTCTTCCAGCCACGGCGCTGCCAGCCCGAGATCCACTCGGTCATGCCTTTGCGCACATATTCGCTGTCGGTGAAGACGGTGACCTGGCAGGTCCGCTTGAGCGAGGCCAGTGCCTCGATCACGGCCGTCAACTCCATGCGGTTATTGGTGGTGTTGGCCTCGCCGCCGAACAGCTCTTTCTCATGCCCACCGGCACTCAGCCAAGCGCCCCAGCCGCCGGGGCCGGGGTTGCCCTTGCAAGCACCGTCGGTGTAGATCACAACCACGGGCTTGGGCATGGCAGGCGCAGCGGCGCCGGGGGTACTCGGACTAGGACTAGGGGCTTGATTCATGGATTCTCGAAAATGGACTTCTTGTGATGCTGCCTAGCCACCACCGGCGCGGCCGCGACCCGGTGCTGTTTTTTGCGTTGACGCTCCAGCCCGACCAAGCGCATGCCGCGCACCCGCTTGACCGCCACCAGAAAATAAACCGCGCCCAGCACCGGCCACCAGCGAGAGCCTATGCCCTCCACCCAGGACCAGCGTTGCAGCCAGCGCGTGCTGCGCAAAGGCGGCGCGTAAGCACCAAACTGCGCGGCATCAACCTCAAAATTCAGCAAGCGCAACCAGTCGCGCAAGCGCCAGTAGCCGATGAACTCACCCTCCTGGGGCAAGAACATGGGGCCTTGGCCCGGCAGCACGGAGCCGAGATTCTGCCTCAGGCCCCACAAGCTGGCCGGATTCAAACCCGAAATCAAGAGCCGCCCTTCGGGCCGCAAGACCCGCTCGGCCTCGCGCAGCGCCTGGTGAGGGTCATGCGCAAGCTCAAGCGCGTGCGGCAGCAATAGCAAGTCCAGGCTATTGCTGTCGAAAGGCAGGGCATCGAAGTCGCACAACAGCGTCGCTTGTGCGCACTGCGGGCCGTCGCTGGCCAGCCAGCGGTGCGGCATGCGGTTGCTGCGCAGGCCGGCCAATTCGGGCAGGCCCAGCTGCAGCGCGTGAAAGCCAAAAATATCGGCCACGGCCTCATCGAAGCGCGACTGCTCCCAGGTCAGCAGATACTGGCCGGGAGGGGTCTGTAACCAGTCGGTCAACTCTATAATCGAATCTTCGCGTGTCATGGATCTCGCCGCATGAACAAGGCAGTATGGAATTAGTTGCAGGCCGCCCATTCACTGGCACGGTTGTGGCGATCAAAGCCTTCAGCGACAACTACATCTGGATGCTTCACGACGGCCAACAAGCCATCGTCGTCGATCCGGGTGACGCGAGCCCGGTTCTGCAAGCCTTGTCGGCCCTTTCCCTGCGTCTGGCAGGCATTCTAGTGACGCACCACCACGGCGATCATGTGGGCGGCATTGAGGCCTTGCGCCCGCATCTGCACGGCCCCGTCTACGGGCCCGCCAGCGAAGTGATTCCGCAGCCTTGCATTGGTCTGCACGGTGGCGACACCGTGGACTTGCTGGGCCTGCACTTTCAGGTCATCGACGTGCCTGGCCACACCGCCGGCCACATCGCCTACTTCCTGGAACACGCCGCCGATGCGGACGCCCCCGCGCTGTTCTGCGGCGACACCTTGTTCTCGGCCGGCTGCGGCCGCCTGTTCGAAGGCACGGCGGCGCAGATGCACGCCTCCTTAAAGACGCTGGCCGCCCTGCCTGCCGCCACCCGGGTGTTTTGCACCCACGAATACACCTTGTCGAATCTGCGCTTCGCCCGCGCGGTGGAGCCCGCAAACCTGGCCCTGGCCGAGCATGAAACCTGGGCCATCGCCCAGCGCGAGCAAGACCTGTCCACCCTGCCCTCCAGCCTCGCGCTGGAGCTGCAGATCAACCCCTTCCTGCGCTGCAGCGAACCCGCCGTGATTGCCGCGGCCGCCAGCATCCATCCATCGGTGACGCCCGCAGAACTCAGCCCCGACACCACTTTCGCCCGCTTGCGGGCATGGAAGAACGAATTCCGATGATAAAAAACAGCCGCCCAAATTCTGCCACCCTGCCCCTGGTGGCGCTGATCAGCCTGCTCTTGAGCGCATGCGCCAGCACCAGCACCGACACAGCGGGCAATGGCGCCACTACCCCCAGTGATCGCCATCTGCAAGCGCGCACCTGGAGCCCCTCCGGCAGCACCAGCGCCAAGACCGGCCTGCCGGCAGCAGCCAACAGCGAGGCCGGCGGCGCCTTGCTGGAAGACAGCCTGAACCCCGGCATGGTGATCGATCTGGACGCCCTGCAGGCCCGCGAAGACTTGTGGGTGCGGGTGCGCAGCGGCTTTGCCATGCCAGAGCTGGACAACGATTTGGTGCGCAAGGCCGAGAACTACTACAGCAGCCGCCCCGACTACGTGGCCCGCATGACCGAGCGCGGCAGCCGCTATATGTTCCACATCATCGAAGAAGTGGAAAAGCGCGGCATGCCCACCGAGTTGGCCCTGCTGCCCTTCATCGAGAGCGCCTTCAACCCGCAAGCCATGTCCACCGCCAAGGCCTCGGGCATGTGGCAGTTCGTGCCGGCCACCGGCCGTGACTTCGACCTCAAGCAAAACATCTTCCGTGACGACCGCCGCGATGTGCTGGCCAGCACCCGCGCCGCGCTGGATTACTTAAGCCGCCTGAACAAGAAGTTCGGCGGCGACTGGCAACTCGCGCTGGCCGCCTACAACTGGGGCCAGGGCAATGTGCAGCGCGCCATCGAGCGCAATCAAAAAGCCGGCCTGCCGACCGACTACGACAACCTGCGCATGCCCGATGAAACGCGCTACTACATCCCCAAGCTGCAAGCGGTCAAGAACATCGTCTTGAACCCGCAGAAGTTCGCGCTGACCCTGCCGCCCATGGCCAACCACCCCTATTTCCTGAGCGTCAATATTGACCGCGATATGGACTTGGCCGTGGCTGCCCGCCTGGCCGGCATGAGCGTGGATGAGTTCAAGCAATTCAACCCACAGATGAACAAGCCGGTGATGCTGGCGGCCAAGACCACGCAAGTGCTCTTGCCCTACGACAACGCGAGCGCCTTCGCGGTCAATCTGGCCGCGCACCGCGGCCCGCTGGCCAGCTGGACGGCCTGGGTTGTGCCGCGCACGATGAAGTCGGCCGAGGCCGCGCGCCAGGTCGGCATGGCCGAGTCCGAGTTGCTGGACGTCAACAAGATCCCGCCGCGCATGCTGGTCAAACAGGGCTCCACCTTGCTGGTGCCACGCTCCGCGCAGCGCCAAGAGGATGTCTCCGAACACCTGGCCGACAACGCCAGCCTGGCTCTGGCCCCCGATCTGCCGCCGCTGCAAAAGCGCAGCCTCAAGGCCGGCAAGGCTGACACCGTGGCCTCGCTGGCGGCACGCTATAACCTCAGCGCCTCGCAGGTCGCGCAGTGGAATAAGGTGGATGCCAAAGCGCGCTTCAAGCCCGGCCAGACCGTGGTGATCTACACCGCCACAGGCCGCAGCAGCGAGAAGCTCGCGCAGCAAAAACCTGCCAAGAGCCGCAATGTGCAAACCGCCAGCAAGTCCAGCAGCAAGCCCGCTCGCAGCAACGCCAAGCCCAGCGGCCGCTCCATCACCGCCTCAGCCGACACCGGCTTTCGCCAAGTCTCACATCGCTGAACTTGCCGGCCCGGCGATTGCGCAGCAATCCCGGGCCGACGCTTGTTTCAGGCTTTGCTTCAGGCGATGAAGAACAGAGCGACGCTGCATGCCAGGCCTGCTCCCCACACCAGCGAGCGCAAGGTGGCCAGGTTGGCGACGTAAAGGCCGATGTAAACCACCCGCGCCGCCACAAAGCCCAGCGCCAGGTTGTTCACCAACTCTTGCGGCGCATGCATTTGCTGGGCCACCAGCACGCCGGCAATGAATAGAGGCAAGGCCTCAAAGCTATTCGCCTGCGCCGCATTGGCACGTGCCTGCCAACCGCTTTGCTTGGCCAACCAGGCACGCGGGTTGTTGTTGTCATAGCCGTCGCTGCGGCCCATGCGCGAAAAGCCCTTGACCTTGGCCAGCAAGGCGCAAACGATGGGCAGCAAACAAGCGATCAGGATGGCGGTGTTGGCAAGGGTCATGTCGGCTTTTCAGATGGAGGGAAGGAATGGCGCCTTGAAAAGGCGCCCGGATTGAGGGCAGCGCCCTAACGGCGATCCACCAGGGCATGGGCGATGGTGCCCAAGTCCACATATTCCAGCTCGCTGCCCACCGGCACACCGCGCGCCAAGCGCGTGGCACGAATGCCGCGGGAACGCAGCGCCTCGGCCAACACATGGGCCGTGGCTTCGCCCTCAGCCGTGAAGCTGGTGGCCAAAATGACTTCGGTAACGCCGGCCTCCGCCGCACGCGCCAGCAATTCAGCGGCGCCGATCTGGCGCACGCCCACGCCGTCCAGCGGGCTCACACGGCCCAGCAAGACGAAGTAATAGCCTTTGTAGGAATTGCTGCGCTCCAGCGCCGCCTGATCGGCCGGCGACTCAACCACGCACAACAAGCTGGCATCGCGCCCAGCATCGGCGCAGATATTGCACAGCGCCGTTTCACTGAAGGTGTGGCAGCGCTGGCAGTGGCCGATTTGCTCGGCCGCCGCTTGCAGCGCCAAGGCCATGCTGCGCGCGCCATCGCGGTCATGCTGCAGCAGGTGATAAGCCATGCGCTGGGCCGACTTCTGGCCCACGCCGGGCAGGCGCTTGAGCGCCTCGATCAGCTGATCAAGAACCGTCATGCGCGCCGCAACACCGCAGCGCGCTCGCCAACACTTGCGAAAGTCCTGCCGCAGCCAAAGCTAGCGTCGTGGCGGCGTGGCCACGCAAGCAAGCACGCCCCATTGGCGGGGCGGCACAGAGCGCATGAAGGCAAGGTCATCAGAAGGGGAACTTCATGCCCGGAGGCATGGGCATGCCGGCGGTCAGCTTGCCCATCTTTTGGGCGCTGACTTCTTCGGCACGGCGCACCGCATCGTTGAAGGCGGCGGCCACCAAGTCTTCCAACATGTCTTTGTCGTCCGCCAGCAGGCTGGGGTCGATGGTGACGCGCTTGACGTCATTCTTGCAAGTCATCAAGACCTTCACCAAGCCCGCGCCGGACTGGCCTTCCACCTCAACAAAAGCCAGTTCCTCCTGCGCCTTCTTGAGGTTGTCTTGCATGGCCTGGGCTTGTTTCATCAAGCCGGCGAGTTGACCCTTCATCATCTTCAATACTCCTCTAAATTCAAAAAATATGGCTCAGCAACACCCGAGAGTGTCAGTGCGCCTTGATTGAGCCCGGCACGATGCGTGCGGTCTTGAACTGAGCCAGCAACTGCTGGGCCAGCGGGTCTTTGATGACGATTTGCTCCACCGCACGCTGCTTGGCCTGGGCGGCGGCCGCATCGCGCAGGGCGGGCGAATCATGGGCCTGGCCGGCCTCCATCTCGATTTGCACGCTTTGCTGCAGACCGGCTTCCAGCGCGGCTTGCAGCTTGTCGCGCAGCGCGGGCTGGCGCAGCGATTCTCGCTCGACACGCAGGCGCCAGATCTGAATTTCACCCTGCTGCTCGAAACCCACGCACTCCGAGCGCACGGCCAGTTCACGCGTGAGGGCGGTCAAGCCCAGCGGGCGGATCAGCTCAGCCCAGCGCTCGCCCAGCGCCGTGGGCCGCAAGGGCACGTCTGCGCCTGCGGTTGAGAGGTAAGCATTGCGCTCGGCCGACGAAGGACGGACACGATCGCTGGGCGACCAGTCTTCGCCTTCTGCCTGCGCTTCACCGCCATCATTCAAATCCGATGGGCCGTAGGGCCGGCTTCCGCCGCCTTCATCGTCGGCGGCCGGCGCGGCATCCAACCAGGGCGGCACATCATCCTCGGGCTCAGGCTCGGGCTTGTGCACCACCGGGCGCGGACGCAGGCGTGCGCTGTGGCTGGCGTCCGCCTCGGGCGCGCGGGCGCGAAAGGCGGGCGCAGCTGGGGCCGGAGCCGGGGGTTGCTCGGGCGCCGACACCGCAGCAGGAGCTACAGGCGCAATAGACGCAACAGGTGCTGCCGAGGCAACGAACGGCGGCGCAGCCGGCTCAGCCGCTTGCAAGCCGGCCGCCATCGCTACCGGCGGCAGTGCCGCTGCAGATGCGGGTTCAGGCGAAGGCTCCGGGGCTGAAGCAGGCTCTGGTTCGGGTTCTGGTTCAGCCTCTGGCGACGCGGCGGCAGGGGCTGTCGCGGACGTCGCGGCTGCTTGCATCGGCGCCATCTGCACAGGTTGCGCCGATGCGTCAGCGCGTGGCGCAGCGGCATGGACAACGGCCGCTGAATTGCTAGCAAACGACGCCGCGGGCGCAGCCGTTGTCGCAACAGCTGATGCCGCAATCGACCGGGCCACGGGACGCGCAGCAGGCTTCACGAGCGCTTGTCCGCCTCCACTAGAAGAACCCGAACCTCCCGCAGGGCGGAAGCTGAGCATGCGCAGCAAGACCATCAGCATGCCGGCATATTCGTCCGGCGCCAGGGCCAGCTCTTGGCGGCCATGCAAGGCCATGCTGTACATCAGCTGAATTTCATCGGCCGGCAGCATGGCGGACAGACGCATGGCTTCGGCGGTATCGGGGTCGGATTCGATCAAGGCGCCAGGCGCGGCTTGGGCCACAGCCATTTGCTGCAACAAGCCCGCCAAATCCTCCAGCATGCCAGCCGCAGACAAACCCAGGCTGCGCAGACCATCGGCCTGCGCCACTACGGCGGCGCCGTCAGCCGCAATCAAGGCGTCCAGAATCGCCACCACATGGCCACGATCCACCGTGCCCAACATCTGGCGCACGCCCTCTTCCACCAGGCTGCCGGCGCCAAAAGCAATCGCCTGGTCGGTCAGCGACAGCGCATCGCGCATCGAACCGCGTGCAGCGCGGGAGATCAAGCGCAGCGAGCCCGCATCGGCCGCCACATGCTCGGCCTGCAAGACCTGTGTGAGATGGCTCAGCACCGTCTGCGGCGCCATCGGCCGCAGATTGAACTGCAAGCAGCGCGACAACACGGTGACCGGCACTTTTTGCGGGTCGGTGGTGGCGAGCACGAATTTCAGATAGTCCGGCGGCTCCTCCAGCGTCTTCAACATGGCGTTGAAGGCGGTGTTCGAGAGCATGTGGACTTCGTCGATCATGTAGACCTTGAAACGGCCCATCACCGGCTTGTAGACCGACTGATCCAGCAGCTGCGAGATCTCCTCGACGCCGCGATTGGAGGCCGCGTCCAGCTCAACATAATCCACAAAACGGCCGGCATCGATGTCGCGGCAGGCATCGCAGACGCCGCAAGGCGTGGCGGTGATGCCGCCCTGACCATCCGGCCCGGTGCAATTGAGGCTCTTGGCAAGGATGCGCGAGACCGTGGTCTTGCCCACGCCCCGCGTGCCGGTGAACAGATAGGCGTGATGCAGACGCTGCTGCGTCAATGCATTGGCCAAGGCCTGCACCACATGCTCCTGACCCACCAACTCTTCAAAGCTGTGGGGACGGTACTTTCGCGCGAGAACCTGGTAACTCATGCGCCGGATTCTAAAGGCTCGGACCTGACCGATAATCCAACCCCATGAGCACGCACGCCCCCTCCTCCCCCTCCTCCGCGAATGACACCCTCAGCTACGAACAAGCCGGTGTCAATTACGACCTGATCGACCCGCTAAAGATCAGCGCCCAACGCGCCGCTGCGGCCACCGGAGCCCATCTGGCCGGCCATGGTTTCAGCGAGGTGCTGGCCTCGCGCGGTGAGTCGGCCTATGTGGTTGACGTCGGCCCCTTCTACATCGCCTCCATCGTCGAATGCCTGGGCACCAAGACCTTGGTGGCTGACGAAATGCGTCAGCTGACCGGCAAGAGTTACTACGACGGCATCGCCCAAGACACCATCGCCATGGCCGTCAACGACCTGATCACAGTCGGCGCCACGCCTCTGGTCGTTCAAGCCTACTGGGCAGCTGGCGGCTCCGACTGGTTCGGCGACAAGCAACGCGCCCAAAGCCTGGTGGAAGGCTGGAAGCGCGCCTGCGACGTTTGCCAAGTGGCTTGGGGCGGCGGCGAAACGCCCGCTCTGGCAGGCATCGTCGAAGCCGGTCGCATCGACCTGGCAGCCTCCTGCACCGGCTTGATCAACCCCAAGGAGCGCCTGTCGGTGGGCGACAAGCTGGGCGCCGGCGACGCCATCGTGTTGCTCGCCTCCAGCGGCATCCACGCCAACGGCCTGAGTCTGGCGCGCAAACTGGTCGAGCGCCTGCCCCAAGGCTATCTGACCGAAATCGAACCTGGCCTGAGCTATGGCGACGCCTTGCTGGCGCCCACAACGCTTTACTCGCCGGTCACTGAGGCCCTGTTCAAGGCCGGCATCCAGCCTCATTACTGCGCCAATATCACCGGCCACGGCTGGCGCAAGCTGCTGCGCCACCAAGGCAAGTTCACTTACCGCATTCACACCGTGCCGCCCGTCACGCCGGTGCTGAAGTTCATGCAAGAACACGCCAAGCAAGACGACCGCGAGGCCTATTCCACGCTGAATATGGGCGCGGGCTTCGCCATCTTCGTGCCCGCTGCGGACGCTGCTCGCACAGTTGAAATTTCCAAGGCCTGCGGCATTGATGCCTGGGTGGCGGGCCAGCTGGAAGAAGGCGAAAAACAGCTGCTGATCGAGCCGCTGAACATTCGCTTCAGCGACGACGATTTGCAACTTCGCTGAAATGAACTAAGGCAATTGGCCGAGGCCGCCCTGCGCCTCGGCTACAATGCGCTTTGACGGGCCTCCTCGCATGGAAGCGCGGCCAACCGGGTCAGATGGGGAACCAAGCAGCCCTAACCGTTGTGACCAGTGCCGGGGCAAGGCTCGTCAACCCCACCTTCCCATACCCTCCCAATGGGACCAGCATCGCCCCAGCTGCTGGAACTTGGCGACATCTTTCACGATGAATCGCCGGTGGGCATTGATCCACCCCACCCAAACTGCCTCACATACTTGCGATGCGCCAACACGGCACAGGCAGCAAGCATTCGCCAATCGGCCGCCTGGCAATTGACCAGCGAACCCGCGCCTCGTCATCAAGCGAACCATCAAGCCCAGCACCTCAACAAAGGGCCAGGCACAGCACCGCACTAGTTTCGAGGGCCGTCTGACGCCTCAGCCTGCTTCAATCGCTGGCGCGCCTCCTCCAAGCCGCCGTAATTCTCAAGCCTCGAATAACCGAGTTGCTTGAGTGATTCCAGAGCAATGGCAGAACGCCGTCCGGATCGGCAATACAAGACAATCTTGTCGTCCTTGGCAATATTGAACTTTGAAATCTCTTTGGCGATTTCACTGTGCTCGATATTGAGTGCGCCACTCACATGGCCTTCGGCATACTCCGCCGCGCTTCGCACATCAATAACAACATCCTTCGCCTGCGCGACAAGCGCGCTGAATACAAGCGAAGCCAGCAGGACGATCTTTTTCATAGGGCCAAGCCTCAGGCAAGACAAAGAACCAAAGCCAAACTTTAAGAGTAGCGCGGCCGCAAAAGAAGATGCGAAACCCAGATTCAAAATTAAATGCACAATGAAAAAAGCACCGAGTGCTTACGCATTCGGTGCTTTATCCAATCTTAATTTTGGTGGGCCCTGAGTGACTCGAACACTCGACCTACGGATTAAGAGTCCGCTGCTCTACCAACTGAGCTAAGAGCCCTACATTCGAATTCGTTAATTTCTCAACGTTTCCGAGCTTCACATTCTAGCATGAATTTTTTAGTATTACATACTAATTTCACACTAAATTCTGGTGGGTCGTGCGGGACTCGAACCTGCGACCTACGGATTAAAAGTCCGCTGCTCTACCAACTGAGCTAACGACCCGAACCTTGCGAAGCCTATGATTCTAATACCGAATTCATGTCGAGTGCAAGAACTTATTCAAAATTTCTTTCAAGAATCTTTTTGACCAGCTCGGCGGCGGCCGCCATGCCGAAGCTGGCGGTCACCATCACGCTGGAACCGTAGCCGTGGCAGTTGAGGCTGCCGTCCACATCGCAAGCCTCGCCCTCCTCTTGCTGCGGCAGGTGCACGGCCTCACGCGAGAACACGCAGGACACGCCAAGCTTGCCCTTGCGCGGCGCGGCATATTGCTGACGCAAGCGCTGGCGCAGAGATGCAGACAAGGGGCAATGCGTCACATCCGCCAGGTCCGCCACGCTCAACAAGCTCGGCTCACGTTTGCCGCCAGCCGCGCCAACGGTCACATAAGGCAAGCCTCGGCTTCGCGCCCAGGCAGCCATCACCGCTTTGGCGCGCACTTGGTCACAAGCGTCGATGACACCGTCCAGCCCTGCATCCTCGCCCAAGAGCCCTGGCCAGTTCGCTTCGTCAACAAACTCCTCAATCACCCTCACATGGCAGCCCGGGTGAATGTCGGCCACACGCTGGCGCAAGGCCTCGGCCTTGGCCATGCCGACGGTGCTGCCCAGCGCTTGCACCTGGCGATTGATATTCGACTCAGCCACCTGATCCAAATCGATCAGCGTTAGCGAGGCCACGCCGGAACGGGCCAAGGCCTCAACAGCCCAAGAACCCACACCGCCCAAGCCCACGACAGCCACATTCGCATTGCGAAGCCGGGTGTAGGCCGAAGCCCCGTAGAGCCGGCGCAAGCCACCGAAGCGGCGCTCCGCATCGGCAGCATCAAGAGGATCCTGGTCCAGGCTGGCGGGGGTCATCACATGAGGTTCAAGCATGGCTGGATTTTAGTGGCGCACAAAAGAAAGGGCCCTGCATGCAGGGCCCTTGAAAGCATTTTTGACGCTGGCGAGCAGCGCTTGATCAACGCAGCGCAGCCATGCGCTCCTTGGCGGCCTTGGCGGCCTCGCTAGCGGGATAGGCCTTGATCAGGTCCTCCAGGCTGCGGCGGGCGGCCTTGGCATCCTTCAGCTCGATCTGGCAGTTCGCCAAAGCCAACAAGGCTTCAGCGGCACGCGGATGCTCGGGGTTGCCGGAGATGAATGCCTTGAAGGTGGCAATCGCCTCTTTGTAGTCGCGCTTGCCGTACAGGGCATTGCCCAACCAGAAACGCACCGAGTCGCTGTAGCCGCTGGCCGGGAAGCGCTTGCCGAAGCTGGCGAAGGCGTTGGCGGCTTCGGCGAAATCGCCGCGCCGCACCAAGCCCATGGCCGCGTCGTACTGACGGCGCTCTTCGGGGTCGACCTGAAACTCGCGGCCATCCAGGCTGACCTTTTGCGGCTCCAGCGGCTTCAAGCGCGAGTCCAAGGCCTGCGCCTGGTCGTTCAGCTTGCGCTGCGTTTCCGACAGGTCACGCGCCAGCTGTTCGTTCTGGCCGCGCAGCTTGGCAATCTCGCTGCGCAAGACATCGATCTGCGCATTCAGATCCAGCACGCTGCGCCGCAGAGGCTCCACCTGGTTTTGCAACTGGGTGTTCATCTGGCGCTGCGCATCCTCGCTCTGCTGAGCACGGGTACGCAACTCGATGATGGCTTTGCGAGCATCCTCGTCTTCAAACAAGCCGGCATTGGCCGGCAGGCTCAGCGAACAACCCGCCGCCAGCGCCAGCACCAATGCCCAAGACCCGCGCGAACGCAGCAAGCTCATTTCACTTGTCCTTCAGCTCAACGCGGCGATTCTTCGCCCATGCGGCTTCGTCGTGGCCGGCGTCAGCGGCACGCTCTTTGCCGAAGCTGACGGCTTCAACCTGGTTGGCGTTCACGCCCAGCAGGGTCAGCGACTTGGCCACGGCCTCAGCACGCTTTTGGCCCAGAGCCAGGTTGTACTCACGTCCGCCGCGCTCGTCGGTATGGCCTTCCAGGTTCAGCGACAACTTGCGGTCGTTGTTCAAGCGCTTGGCGTGCGCGTCGATCAGGCCGCGGTTGTCTTCCTTGACGGTGTAGCTGTCAAAGTCGAAATACACCACGCGCTGGTTGGCCACAGCAGCGGTCAGCTGCGCGCCCAGGTCCACGGTCTTCACGGTGGACTCAGCCATAGGCTGGGTGTTGGCGTTGCCAGTATTGCTGGTCGAGGCCGTGACAGGGCGGGTCTCGACAGGTGCCGGCTCATCCAGCTTGACGGCGGAACCGCAACCAACCAGCGCAGCGGCGGCCAGCAGAGACAGGGCATAGCGACTCAGATTCGCGTTCAGTTTCATTGAAAACACTCCTTTTTATATTCGCAAGCAATTGCGGTCAGTGATGAGGCACCCCGGATGGGGCAAAAAATTGGTTGGGCAATCAGCCCTCAACGGGTGAACGGGCCCCACACGGGCTCGCGCACATCGGCCAGGGTGGAAATCAGCTTGGCTTTGATCTTGCCGTCGAGCGTGCTGGTCATCAGCACATCGCGGCCGGCCGCACGGGTGGCGTAGACCAGCAAGCGGCCGTTGGGTGAGAAGCTAGGGCTTTCATCATCATTGCTGTCGCTGATCTGCTGCACCACGCCGCTGGCCAGATCCATCACGCAGAGCCGGAACGCACCGCCACCCAAGCGGGTGATGTAGGCCATGCTGCGGCCGTCCGGGCTGATGGCCGGGCTGATGTTGTAGGCGCCGTTGAAGGTCACGCGCTCGGCGCCGCCACCGGCCAAGGCCATGCGGTAGATCTGCGGGCTGCCGCCACGGTCGCTGACGAAGTAGAGCGAGCGACCATCGGGCGAGAACGCGGCCTCGGTGTCGATGGCCGAGCTTTGCGTCAGGCGGCGCAAGCCACCCCCGTCGCGGTTCATGATGAAGAGTTGCGAGCCGCCCTCGCGCGACAGCGTCAGCACCACTTGCTGGCCATCGGGCGAAAAAGTCGGCGCGCTATTGCTGCCTCGGAAGTCGGCCAGCACGCGGCGCTTGCCGGTGGACAAGTCTTGAATCCAGACCACGGCCTTGCGGGCCTCGAAGGACACATAGGCCAGTTCGCGGCCTGACGGTGACCAAGCCGGTGAAATGATGGGGTCAGGGCTTGCCAAAGCCACTTGGCCGCCCTCGCCGTCCGAATCGGTGATGCGCAAGGCATAACGGCCACCGGCCTTGGTGACATAGGCCATGCGGGTGGCAAACACGCCGCGCTCGCCGGTCAGCTTTTGGTAAATGGTGTCGGCGATGCGGTGGGCCGCCAGACGCACATCTTCAGGCGTCACCGCATGGGCTTCGCCGCCCATGTCCTGGCCCTTGACCACATCCCACAGCTTGAAGCGCAGGTCGATGCGGCCATCAGCCAAGCGGTTGGCCGAGCCGGCCGCCAAGGCGTCCGCATTGCGGCCACGCCACTCACTCCAGGCGGGCGAAGAAGTCTCAGACAGGCCAGCCGGCGCATCGATGATGCGGAACTGGCCGCTGCGCTCCAGGTCGGCACGAATGATGGACGCCACGGCTTGGCCGCTGCGCGACTCATCGCGGAACTCAGGCAGGGCAATCGGGATTTGGCTGCCGCCAACGCCGGAAATATCGACGCGGAACTGCGCTTGCGCAGGACGGGCAAAAGTCGCCAATGAAAGCGCTGCGGTACTCGCCAAACCGCCCAAAGCAGCGCGCCGTGACAAGAGGAAATTCTGAGGAGAACGGAATGTCATGCAGGGATGTTTGCGGGGCCAGGTGAACAATCCGGTTCAAACCACCGGCGGCGACAACTCTCGCTATTCTGCACTAGCAAGACAGGCACAAGCTGTAGGCTTGTTTCTGTCTGTTGCTATGAATTGCGGCCGGCCCCGGCCCATGCGGCCAACCTCAACGCCGATCATTATCGCGCCCAGCCCTACGCCCAAGTTGCCGACATGGTGCCAAAAGTGTTGGCACTTTGTACCGAGGCGGCTGACAAGCGCACAGCGCTACATCAGCACGATGTCGTAATGCTCGGTCTGGTTCGAGGGCTCGGCCGTCAGCGAGATCGGCTTGCCGATGAAGTCCGACAAACCCGCCAGATGCTGGCTCTCTTCGTCCAGCAGCATCTCCACCACGTTCGCCGCGGCCACGATGCGGAACTCCTTGGGCGAGAACTGGCGTGCCTCGCGCAAGATCTCGCGCATGATGTCGTAGCAGACGGTGCGGGCTGTTTTGACCTGCCCGCGGCCTTCGCAAGTCGGGCAAGGTTCACACAGCATGCGCGACAGCGATTCCCGCGTGCGCTTGCGCGTCATCTCCACCAAGCCCAGCTGGGTGAAGCCACCCAGGGTGACCTTGGTGCGGTCCTTGGCCAACTGCTTGCGGAATTCACTCAGCACGGCCGATTTGTGCTCGTCCCGCGTCATGTCGATGAAGTCGACAATGATGATGCCGCCCAAATTGCGCAGGCGCAGCTGGCGCGCGATGGTGCCGGCCGCCTCCAAATTGGTCTTGAAAATGGTGTCGTCAAAATTGCGCGCACCGACAAAGCCGCCGGTATTGACGTCAATGGTGGTCATGGCCTCGGTCTGATCAAAGATCAGATAGCCGCCCGACTTCAAGTCCACCCGCCGCGCCATCGCCCGGCCAATCTCGGCATCGATATTGTTGAGGTCGAAGATCGGTCGCTCGCCGCGGTAATGCTCTAGCTTGGCGGTGGCGGCCGGCATAAAGGTCTCGCCGAAACCGTGCAAGACATCGAACTGCAGCTTGGAGTCGATGCGAATGGAGCCGGTGTGTTCGTTGACCAAATCGCGCAGCACCCGCTCCACCAGGCTCAGGTCCTGATGCAGCAAGCTGGCCGGGGGCGAATTGAAAGCCTTCTCACGGATGCGGCTCCAGGCGCGGCGCAGATAGGCAATGTCGGCGCCCAGCTCTTCGTCGCTGGCGTCTTCGGCATTGGTGCGCAGAATGAAGCCACCGCCGCCGCCGTCCTCCGGCTTTCCGACCAAGGCCTGCACCCGGCTGCGCAAGGCTTCACGCGCCTCGGGCGAGCCGATCTTTTGCGAGATACCGATGTGATCGTCTTGCGGCAAAAACACCAGCATGCGCCCGGCGATGCTGATTTGCGACGACAGGCGCGCGCCCTTGGTGCCGATGGGGTCCTTGATGACCTGCACGGTCAAGGTCTGACCCTCGAACAAGAGCCGCTCAATCGGCGTGGCCACCCCCGCATCGGCATGGTGGCTGCTGCGGTGCTGGCCGGTCGAGCCTGCGACATAGAGGTCGGCCACGTGCAAGAACGCGGCGCGCTCCAGGCCGATGTCAATGAAGGCGGACTGCATGCCGGGCAAGACCCGCGCTACTTTGCCGAGGTAGACATTGCCCACCAGGCCGCGTTCCAGGGTGCGCTCGACATGAAGCTCCTGCACCGCGCCGTTTTCGACCACGGCAACGCGGGTCTCCTGGGGCGTCCAGTTGATCAGAATATCTTCCATGGGCTCTCGAACCTTGAATGCTGTCGTTTGCCCGGCTTCCATACGATGCACGGGCAGACGACAAAATTCACAACATCAAAAATGCAAACCGAATTGCTTGAGCAACTGGGCCGTCTCGAACAGCGGCAAGCCCATGATGCCTGAATAGCTGCCCTCGATGCGAGAAATCCAGGCTGCGGCCTGACTTTGAATCGCGTAAGCACCGGCTTTGCCAAAAGGCTCACCGCTGGCCACATAGCGGCGCAATTGCTCGGAGCCGACCTCGGCAAAGTCCACCGTCGATACGCTCAAGCCCGCTGTCTGCTGCGTCGGCAAGCCCACGGCCACGGCAGTGATGACGCGGTGACGGCGCCCGGCCAGCAGCTCCAGGGTTTGCAAGGCTTCATCGGCGTCCAGCGGCTTGCCCAGGATTTGCCGGTCAAGGGCCCCTGTCGTGTCTGAGCACAGCACTGGCGCGAGCGGCAAGCCGCGTGCTTCCCGGCGCGCCAGCGCCGCCGCCAGCTTGGCCTGCGTCACCCGGGCCACATAGGCTTCAGGGTCTTCGTCCGGCAGCACCAACTCCAGCGCTTCGGCGTCTTCCTCGGGACCGGGCAGCAGCAGCTCGTAGCGCACACCCAGCTGCTCCAGCAACTGGCGGCGGCGTGGGCTTTGCGATGCCAGGTAGATGAATTCAAACGACATGGCGTGCGCTGACCTTCTCTTATTCGCGGTGATAGGGGTGGCCGGTCATCACCGTCCAGGCCCGGTACAGGCCTTCAGCCAGCAAGACGCGGGCAAAGGCATGGGGCAAGGTCAGGTCTGACAGGCGCAGGGTTTCATCGGCGGTGGCTTTGAGGGCGGGCGCCAGCCCGTCCGGGCCGCCGATGATCAAGGCCACATCGCGGCCATCACCCATCCACAGCTTCATGCGCTCGGCCAGCTGCATGCTGGTGCGGCGCTCGCCACGTTCATCCAGGATGACGCGGCGCACGCCCTTGGGCAGGGCGGCTTCGATGCGGGCAGCTTCGGCAGTCATCAACTGCTCCGCCGTTTTACTGCCGCGCGTCTCGGCCTTCACCGCCTTCAACTCCAGGCGCATCTCGGGTGGGAAGCGCTTGGCGAAGTCCTCATACGCACTATCGGCCCAGGCCGGCTGACGCTGGCCCACGGCCACCAAATACAAACGCATGCGCTAGACCGTCAATCAGCCGCGCGGTGCTGCCTTCTTGGCTGCCGGCTTCTTGACTGCAGCAGCCTTGGTGGCGGCGGGCTTCTTGGCGGCAGCGGCCTTCACGGCGGGCTTGGCGGCAGCCTTGACTGGCGTTTTGGCTGCAGGCTTGGCGGCCGACTTCGCAGCAGGACGCTTCACCGCCGCCGTCTTGGCGGAAGCGGACTTGACGGCAGCCTTCTTGGTGGCGGGCTTGGGCGCGCCGACCTTGATGACCTTGTCCACCGGGGTCTTGACGCCCACGGTGCGAGTCACGCCCTTCTTGGCCACAACCTTCTTGGCAGCAGGCTTGGCTTCGGACGCGGCCGTCTTCTTGGCAGCAGGCTTCTTGACCGGCAACTTCACCGGGCCCTTGAGTGCTTCTTCCTTGGCGCTGGCGCGAACCTTCTTCTTCGGTGCGGCTTCGTCGTCGGAGGCCTTGACCAGCTTGGTCTCGCCATCGTTCAACTTCATGCTGACCAGCTTGCCGCCCCAGATTTCCTCCAGGTGGTAGTAGTCACGGATGGCCGGCTGCATCACATGCACCACGGCGGCGCCGCAGTCCACGATGATCCATTCGCCATTCTCTTCGCCCTCGCAGCGCAGCACTTGCATGCCGCGCTCTTTGACGGTCACGCGCACGCTGGAGGCCAAGGCCTTGGTCTGGCGATTGCTGGTGCCCGAGGCGATGATGACGCGCTCGAACAGCGGCGACAGGTGCTCGGTGTTGAAGACCAGAATGTTCTGGGCCTTCACATCTTCCAAACCATCGACGATGGCGCGTTGCAACTTACGAATGTCCATTCAGGTATTACTCACTGTAGAGACGGTGCTGGGCAATATACCCCGCGACCGCATTGCCCACCAAGGGGCGGATGTCCTCAGCGCGGGCAGCCATCTCGCGCACTTGGGTTGATGAAATGCACAACTCTGGCATCGCCAGCTTGTGAACTTTTTGCAGCAATGCCGGCTCCTCAGCCAGCATCTCGGCCGAAGCCTGAATTTCTTGACCCGCACGTGCAGCTACCGCCACCGTGACCAGGCCCACCAAGGCACGCCACTCGCGCCAGGTGTGCAGGCGCGCGAACTGGTCCTGGCCAATCACCAGGAACAACTCATCACCCGGATGCGCCGCCAGCCGCCCGCGCACGGTGTCGATGGTGAAGCTGGCGCCGTCACGCACCAACTCGCTGTCGTCCACCGCAAAACGCGGCTCGCCCGCCACCATCAGCTCCACCATGGCCCGGCGATGTTCGGGCGAAGCCAGGCCGCGCCCGGTTTTCTGCCAGGGCCGCCCGGCGGGCAGCCACAGCAGTTGATCAAGCTGCAACTGATCCAGCGCGCAATGCGCCAGGCTCAGATGCGCGAGATGAACAGGATCAAAACTGCCACCGAACAAGCCCGTCCGTGTAGCAATCACAACCATAAATGGGTGGCCGGTTCATGCGCCCAGTCGCGCGGCCGCAGGAATTCGCTGTAGAGCTTGGACTCTTGCGTGCCGTCTTCGGGCGCCCACTGATAACGCCATTTCACCACGGGTGGCATGGACATCAGAATCGACTCGGTACGCCCGCCCGATTGCAGGCCGAACAAAGTGCCGCGGTCAAACACCAGATTGAACTCGACATAGCGGCCCCGGCGATAGGCCTGGAAGTCGCGCTCGCGCTCGGTGTAGGCCAAGCCCTGGCGGCGCTCGACGATAGGCAGATAAGCCGGCACAAAGGCGTCACCCACATCGCGCAGCATGGCGAAGGCGGCGTCAAAACCGCCCTCGGCGTAGTCATCAAAAAAGATGCCGCCGATGCCACGCGGCTCGTTGCGGTGCTTCAAGAAGAAATACTCGTCGCACCAAGTCTTGAAGCGCGGATAGAGCGCCTCGCCATGGGGCTTGAGTGCTTGTTCGCAGACACGGTGGAAGTGTTGGGCATCGCGCTCGAAGCCGTAATACGGCGTCAAGTCCATGCCGCCGCCGAACCACACCACCGGCGGCGCATCTGCCGGCAAGGCGGCGAACATGCGCACATTCATATGCACCGTGGGCACAAAAGGATTGTGCGGATGGATCACCAGCGACACACCCATGGCCTCAAACGGCGCACCTGCCAGCTCCGGCCGATGCTGGGTGGCCGAAGGCGGCAAGACCCGACCCCGCACATGCGAGAAATTGACGCCACCGCGCTCGATCACCGCGCCACCTTCGATCAGGCGGGACAGGCCATCGCCTTCCAAGCGGCCGCCGGGCTCGCGTGTCCAGCCGTCGCTGATGAAGTCGCCGCCATCGGCTTTTTGCAAGGCCGCGACGATGTTCGCCTGCAGATCAAGCAGGTACTCGCGCACGAGTTGAGTGTTCATCGTCATGATTTCATCCTTATCGGACTGGCCAGCGCCGGATTAAAGCCGTGCTGGGCGCTGAACGTCTGCGCCATCAGCGCGAGGTCGGTGGCCGGGTCGCCGCCCGGCAGCATGAACTGCCGCAGGCAAATGGTTTTGCTGGCGTAGTCGAAATAAGCCAGCCCTGCCGGC
Source organism: Paucibacter sp. KCTC 42545 (assembly GCF_001477625.1). Lineage (NCBI taxonomy): Bacteria > Pseudomonadati > Pseudomonadota > Betaproteobacteria > Burkholderiales > Sphaerotilaceae > Roseateles > Paucibacter sp. KCTC 42545. The sequence continues at coordinate 1,117,837 of NZ_CP013692.1, read as the reverse complement.
ACCTGGGCCTGTAGCGCCACCTGATAGGCGCCGGAGCGCCAGCCCTTGGCCAGCGAGCGCGTGCCTTCGGGCGCCATGGCTAGCCAGTACATCTCGCCGCGAGCCTGCGCCGCCAGCATGTCTTGCACGGTGTCGCTCACCAGGCCTTGAGGACTGTCGCGCCGCACCGCCACGCCACCCAGCCAGCGCACCCAGGCGCCGAACAGGGGCAGGCGGAACAAACTGTCCTTGGCCCAAAAACGCAGCTGCAAACCCAATGCCCACTTGGCCAGGATGCCGACCACGAAATCCCAGTTCGAGGTGTGCGGGTAGACCAGGATCACGCCCTGCTTGGCCGGCAAGCCGTCAAACTCCAGGCGCCAGCCGGCCAAGCGCAGCAGGCGCTGCGCCCAGGCACTGCCCTGCAAACGCAGTTGCTGGGGGCTGTCGGCCGCCGCGAACAAGCGCGGCTGGGGCAGAACGTCGCGTCCGCTCAACGTTTCACCGCGCGGTGTCCGATGTCCTGGCGGTACTGCTTGCCTTCGAACTGGATATTGACCAGAGACTCATAGGCCAAGGCCTGCGCCTTGCGCACCGACTCGCCCAGGGCGGTCACGCACAAGACCCGTCCGCCCGAGGTGCGCAGCTGACCATCCACCTCAGCGGTACCGGCATGGAAGACCATATGGTCTTCGGCATCGGCCGGCAGGCCGGTGATGGCATCACCCTTGCGCGGCGACAGTGGATAACCGCCGGCCGCCATCACCACGCCCAAGGCGACGCGGCGATCCCATTGCAGCTCGACTTGATCCAGCGTGCCGTCGGTGGCGTGCAGCAGCACTTCCAGCAGATCGCTCTTGAGCCGCATCATGATGGGCTGCGTCTCGGGGTCCCCCATGCGGGTATTGAACTCCACCGTGCGCGGCTGACCTTGCGCATCGATCATCAGGCCGGCGTAGAGGAAGCCGGTGAAGGGAATGCCGTCACGCGCCATGCCCTGGATGGTGGGCATGATGATTTCATGCATGGCCTTGGCATGCACATTGGGCGTGACCACCGCGGCGGGCGAGTAAGCACCCATGCCGCCGGTGTTCGGGCCTTCGTCGCCATCCAGCAAACGTTTGTGATCCTGGCTGGTGGCCAGGGACACCACGTTCTTGCCGTCGCACAAGACGATGAAGCTGGCTTCCTCGCCCTGCAGGAATTGCTCGATCACAACCCGCGCACCACCTTCGTTGTGCACCACGCCCAGCTTGTTGTCGGCCAGGATCCAGTCGATCGCCTCATGCGCCTCGGCCAGGGTCATGGCCACAACCACGCCCTTGCCGGCTGCCAGGCCGTCGGCCTTGATGACGATGGGCGCGCCCTTGGCGTCGACATAGGAATGCGCCGCGGCCACATCGCTGAAGACCTCGTACTCGGCCGTCGGGATGGCATGGCGCTTCATAAAGTCTTTGGCGAAGGCCTTGGACGACTCCAGCTGAGCGGCGGCCTTGGTGGGGCCAAAAATGCGCAAGCCGCGGGCACGGAACTCGTCCACCACGCCGGCGGCCAAATAGGCCTCGGGGCCGACCACGGTCAGCGCAATCTTGTTCTCAGTCGCGAAATCAGCCAGCGCCTTCACGTCGGTGATGGGCACGTTCTTGAGACGCGGGTCACGCGCCGTGCCGCCGTTACCGGGGGCCACAAACACCTGGCTGACCCGTTCGGCTTGCGCCAGCTTCCATGCCAGCGCATGTTCGCGCCCGCCATTACCCAGAACCAGAACCTTCATTCGTTGATGCTCGCATTGTGGAAAACGTCTTGCACGTCATCCAGGTCTTCCAGCACGTCGAGCAGCTTTTGCATGCGCGTCGCGTCCTCACCCGTCAGCTCGATGGTGTTCTCAGCCCGCATGGTGACACCGGCGATTTCCGCCGTCAGCCCCGCGGCCTCGAGCGCGTCCTTGACCGCTTCGAATTCAAACGGGGCGGTCAGCACCTCGATGGCGCCGTCGTCGTCGGTGATCACATCCTCGGCGCCAGCTTCCAGCGCCACTTCCATGATCTTGTCCTCATCGCTGCCCGGCGCAAACACCAGTTGGCCGCAATGCTTGAACTGGAAGGACACCGAGCCATCGGTGCCCAGATTGCCACCATGCTTGCTGAAGGCATGACGCACTTCGGCCACGGTGCGGACCTTGTTGTCCGTCATCGTGTCGATGATGATGGCCGCGCCACCGATGCCATAGCCTTCGTAGCGGTTTTCTTCGTAGTTCACGCCATCGAGATTGCCGGAGGCCTTGTCGATGTTGTACTTGATGCGGTCGGCGGGCATATTGGCGCCCTTGGCCTTGTCCACTGCCAAACGCAGACGCGGGTTGTCCTTGATATCAGGTCCACCGTGGCGTGCCGCCACCGTGATTTCGCGAATGATGCGAGTCCAGATCTTGCCGCGCTTCTCGTCTTGCCGGCCCTTGCGATGCTGAATATTGGCCCATTTGGAATGACCCGCCATATGGCTCCTGCTCCTGCTGCAGAGGCACAAAGGCCCTGCACTTTAGTTGGTTAGACTGCGATTTTAGCTTTGCGCGACGCACCCACCATGTCCGACCCGATTCTGCTGGCCCGCCACGCCACCGTTGAGTGCTTTTTGCTGCCCGCCCTGGCCAACCGCCACGGCCTGATCACCGGCGCCACCGGCACCGGCAAAACCATCAGCCTGCAGACCCTGGCGGAGAGCTTCAGCCGCCTGGGTGTCCCCGTCTTCATGGCCGACGTGAAGGGCGACCTGACCGGCATCTCGCAGACCGGGGCGGCTTCCGCCAAGCTCTTGGCCACGCTAAAAGAGCGCGGCATCGAGCCCCCAACACCGCTGGCCTGCCCCACCACCCTGTGGGATGTGTTCGGCGAGCAAGGCCACCCGGTGCGCGCCACCGTGTCCGACATGGGCCCGCTGCTGCTGGCCCGCATGCTGGACCTGAACGAGACCCAGCAAGGCGTCTTGCAAATGGTGTTCAAGATCGCCGACGACAACGGCTTGCTGCTGCTGGACCTCAAAGACCTGCGCGCCATGCTGCAGTATGTGGGCGACAACGCCAGCCAGTTCACCACCCAGTACGGCAATGTCTCGGCCGCCAGCGTTGGCGCCATTCAGCGCGGCCTGCTGCAGATCGAAACCCAGGGCGGCGACAAATTCTTCGGCGAGCCCATGCTCAATATTGCCGACTTCATGCAAACCGAGCGGGGTGCGGGTGTGATCAACATCCTCGCCGCCGACAAGCTGATGAACGCGCCGCGTCTCTACGCCACCTTCTTGCTCTGGATGCTGAGCGAGTTGTTCGAGCAATTGCCCGAGGTGGGCGATCTGGACAAGCCCAAGCTGGTGTTCTTCTTCGACGAAGCCCATCTGCTGTTCAAAGACGCACCCGCCGCCCTGGTCGAGCGCATTGAGCTGGTCGTGCGCCTGGTGCGCTCCAAGGGTGTGGGCGTCTATTTCGTGACCCAAAACCCGCTGGACATTCCCGACACCGTGCTGGGCCAGCTGGGCAACCGCGTCCAGCATGCCCTGCGCGCCTTCACCCCGCGTGACCAAAAAGCCGTCAAGGCGGCGGCCGAGACCATGCGGCCCAACCCCGGCCTGGATGTCGCCGCCGCCATTACTGAGCTGGGCGTGGGCGAAGCCCTGGTCAGCCTGCTGGATGAGAAAGGCCGGCCCAGCGTGACCGAGCGGGTGTTTGTGCTGCCACCGGGCAGCCAAATCGGCCCGATCAGCGCCGAGCAGCGCCAGCAGCTGATTCAAGGCTCGCTGGTGGCCGGGGTCTACGAAAAAATGGTGGACCGGGAATCGGCCTTCGAAAAACTCAAGGGCCGGGTCGACGGCAAGGGCGGCGCGGCCGGCCAAGCAACAGCGCCCGGCGCCCCCGGCACCGCGGCACCCAGCGCTGCAGAAGGCGAAGGCTGGCTGGGCGGCTTAAAAGACGTTTTATTCGGCAGCACCGGTCCGCGTGGCGGCCGGCATGAAGGCCTGGCCGAAGCGGCCGCCAAATCGGCCATTCGCTCGATGAGTTCCACGGCAGGTCGCGAGATCATCCGTGGCGTGCTGGGCAGCATTTTGGGTGGTGGCGGTAGCAGCCGGCGGCGCTGATCGCCCGGGGAGCAGGTACCGAACCCGCACCGCTGGCGCCCGTGCAGAGCACTTCGCGCCCACTGAGCGCGCACTGTCGCAAGCGCCTGGCCGGGTGGGCCTCGCTTTCGCATGATGGCGGCACTCACCACTACACAAGCCAACACCAGGCCACGCCATCATGCAAGCACTCAGCACCATCCCCAGTCACGTCCCCACCTGGGTTTGGGCCCTCCTGGCCCTCTTGCTGGCCCTGGGCCTGCGCCAGAGCCGCGACCAATACCTGCCGCGCGGCCGACTGGTGCTGCTGCCGCTGATCTGGCTGGCTTATGGGCTCTGGGGTGTGCGCAGCAGTTTCGGCCATGAGTTTGTGCTGATGCTGGCCTGGGCCCTGGGTCTGGTGTTGGGCATGCAGCTGATGCGACTGTCTGGCCTAGCTGGCCTTGTGGCCGGCAGCCATTTCGACGCCCAGCGTGACCGCTACTTTGTGCCTGGCAGCTGGTTGCCAATGGTCTTGATGCTGGCCCTGTTCGGCGCCAAGTTCGCCTTGGGCATGAGCCTGGCCATGCACCCGGAGCTTGCGCAAAAAGCCAACGTGGCATTGAGCTTCAGCGCCTTGTTCGGCGCCCTGTCGGGGGCCTTGCTCGGGCGCTCACGTACTATCCTGCGCACAGCCTCCGCCGCATCCACCACAGCTACTGCAGCAAGCCCGCGGGGTCAGGTCTTGCCGGCATAACTTGCCATCTCATTTGCCATGCCCTTTCACACGCCACACATCTTGAGTGCACCGCCCCTGCTTTTCGGCCACGGCGCCCAGCGCCAGCCAGCGCCGCTATGAGCTGGGCCGGCATCGCCATCCCCGCCGACTTGTTCGGCCGCGCCTTGCGCCAGGCCAGGCTGGTGCTGATCATTGCCCTGATCGCCGCGGGACTGGTCAGCATGATGTGGCGGCAGCCCTTTTTGCAGTCCTTCATCTTCTGCCTGTGCATCTCGATTTGCTGCTCGGCCCTGATTCAATCCCTGAGCGCCGGCGCCACTTACCTCATCAACCGCTGGCGGCCTGAGCATCTGCCGCGCGCCACATGGCCGGGCTGGCCCCTGATGATCGTTTGCCTGGTGTTGGGTACCGCCATGGGTTTCATGGTGGGCAATGTTGTGGGTGAAGCCCTGACCGGCCTGCATGGCAATGGTTTCTACACCGGCAACTGGCGACAAGGCTTGCTGATGCTGGCGGTGTCGCTGCTGCCGGGCGTGCTGGCCACCAATTTCTTCGTCAACCGCAGCCGCCTACAAGCGGCCCAGGTGCAGGCGCAAACCGCCCAGCGCTTGGCGGCGGAGAACCAGCTGCGCCTACTGGAGTCGCAGCTGGAGCCGCATATGCTGTTCAACACCCTGGCCACCTTGCGGGTGCTGATCGGCAGTGAACCGCAGCGGGCCCAAGCCATGTTGGACCAGCTGATTGCTTTTTTGCGCGCCACCCTAACGGCGTCGCGCAGCGGCAGCCATCCCCTGCGCGATGAGTTCGCGCGGCTGCAGGACTATCTGGCCCTGATGCAGATCCGCATGGGCGCGCGCCTGCAACCACGGCTGGAACTGCCGGCCGAGCTGGCCGAGCTACCCGTGCCGCCCCTGCTGCTGCAGCCCCTGGTGGAAAACGCCATCAAACACGGCCTGGAACCCAGCCTGGACGGCGGCGAGTTGCGCATCAGCGCCAGCCTCAGCGGCACCCCAAAAGCCCCGGAATTGCTGCTGCAGGTGCAAGACAGCGGCCTGGGCTATCAGCCAAGCGCGTTGCCGCGCCCGAGCGGCAGCGGCTTCGGCCTGCATCAGGTGCGTGAACGCCTGCTCACCCAATTCGGCCCCCAGGCGAGCCTGACCATTGCCGCCCTACCCGCCCCGGCCAGCGGCACCCTGGCCAGCATCCGCCTGCCGCTGCCAACACAAGTTTGATCACCGAACATCACCCGTCAGCACCACCCGTTAGCGCCACCCGATGAATCCGCCCACCGCCCTGATCGCCGAAGACGAAACCCTGCTGGCCGAGAACCTGCGCCAGGAACTGGACAAGCTCTGGCCCGAATTGAGCATCAGCGCCATGGCTCCGCATGGCCAAGCGGCTGTCGATGCTGCCCTGCGCCTGCGGCCGGACATCTGCTTCCTCGACATCCGCATGCCCGGCATGAGCGGGCTGGAAGCGGCCGCCGCCCTGGCCGATGCCTGGCCGGACGATGAGCAACCCTTCCCCTTGCTGGTCTTCGTCACCGCCTACGACCAATACGCCTTGCAGGCCTTCGACCTAGCCGCAGTGGACTATGTGCTCAAGCCGGTACTGCCGGAGCGGCTGGCGCAGACCTGCTCGCGCCTGCAGCAAGCGCTGACGCAGCGTCGCCAGCAGCAGGGCCAAGGCGAAAGCGCTGGTGCGCCCAGCATGCAGGCTGCCGTGGATCAGCTGCGGCAGCTGCTTCAAACGCCAGGCCTGGGCGGCAACGCAGTGCTGGCGCCCGCCCAGCCACCCTTGCGATTGCTGCAAGTCGCGGTCGGCAACACGGTGCTGATGGTGCCGGTGGACGAGGTGATCTATTTCGAGGCGGCGGACAAATATGTGCGCGTGCTGACGGCGCAAAAAGAGCATCTGATCCGCATCTCGCTGCGCGAGTTGCTGCCGCAACTCGATGGCCAACGCTTCTGGCAAGTGCATCGCAGCGTGGTGGTGCGCAGCGACGCGATTGCCCGCGCCGTGCGGGATGAGCTCGGCAAGCTGACGCTGCATTTGCACGGCTCGCCGGACAAGCTCGCGGTCAGCCGCATGTATGCCCATCTTTTCAAAGGCCTCTGAGCCCATCGGGTGACGCAAAGCGTAGACAATGCCAGCCATTCCAAACCCACTGAGCCCCTTCCACATGCGCAAGAACAATCGCCCGCTTTTCGCTGCCCTCGCCCTGCTCGCCGGCTTCAGCCTGGGTGGCGCGGCCCAAGCGCAATCATTCGACGCTTTCCGCAACTACGGCGCCAAGATCAATGAAGACGGCGGCACCATCGGGCTGGGCGCCATTTACGCCAATAAATACCGTGGCGCCAAGGATCACAAAGGCCTGGTCGCACCGATCCTGGACTACCGCTGGGCCAATGGCTTTTTCGCCGGCACCCGCAACGGCCTGGGCTACGATTTCTCGCGCAGCGAAGGCACGGCCTACGGCCTGCGCCTGACCGCCGACACCGGCCGCGATCAGGACGATGACGCGCATCTGCGCGGCCTGGGCGACATCAAGATTCGCCCCGAAATCGGCGGCTTCTACAACCTGGCGCTGAGCCACAGCGTCTCGTTCACCAGCTCGCTGCGCTACGGCTCGGGCAATAAGCAAAAAGGCCTGGTGGCCGATCTGGGCCTGAGCTATCACATGCCGCTGGCGCCACAATGGGTGCTGGGCTTTGGCGCCGGTCTGAGCATTGTCAACAGCGACTATATGCAGGACTACTTCGGCGTCTCGGCCGAACAAGCCAAGAACAGCGGCCTGGCCGCGCATGAAGCCAAGGCCGGTGTGCGCGATGTGCGGGCCAATGTGTTGCTGAACTATTACCTGAGCCAGAAGGCCGGCGTGTCCATCGGCGTCTCGGCCGGCCAGTTGCAGGGTGATGCCAAGAACAGCCCGGTGACGCAGAAGTCCAGCAGCTACACCGCCATCCTGGGCTATAGCTACCTGTTCTGATCCGCCGGCTTGCAAGCCTGTTACAAGTCTCTTTGCAAGCGTCTTTGCACACCGCTGTGCGAGCGCCGGGGCTGCTGCCCCGGCCGCGCCGATAAAATCACTCCCCCACTCCAATTTTTCTGAGGGCCGCCTGCGCGGCCACAAGACACCCGATGTCCCATCCCAACGAAGAAGCAGCCGCCGTCAAGCCCAGCAATTTCCTGCGCGCCATCATTGAACGCGACCTGGAACAAGGCGGGCTGCAGGGGCGCCACTTCGCCGGCACACCGGGCGACGCCGCTCACCACGCGGCCGGCCCCCTGGACGCCGCCAAGATTCGCACCCGTTTCCCGCCCGAGCCCAATGGCTATCTGCACATCGGCCACGCCAAAAGCATCTGCCTGAACTTCGGTCTGGCGCGTGACTACGGCGGCATCTGCCATCTCCGCTTCGACGACACCAATCCCGAAAAAGAAGAGCAGGAATACGTCGACGCGATCAAGGAAATGGTCGCCTGGCTGGGCTGGAAATGGGACGTGACGGACGCTGCGGGCCAGAGCCACTCGCACCTGTTTTACGCCAGCAATTACTTCGACTTCATGTACAGCGCGGCCGAGTATTTGGTCAGCGCGGGCTTGGCCTATGTGGACGAGCAAACGCCCGAAGAAATGCGCGCCAACCGCGGCGATTTCAGCAAGCCCGGCGTCAACAGCCCTTTCCGCGACCGCACGCCCGAGGCCAATTTGCTTCGCTTGCAGGAAATGAAAGACGGCCTGCACGCCGACGGCTCGATGATTTTGCGCGCCAAGATCGATATGGCCTCGCCGAACATCAATATGCGGGACCCGGCGCTCTACCGCATCCGCCGCGCCACCCACCACAACACCGGCGACCAATGGTGCATCTACCCGATGTACACCTTCGCGCACCCGATCGAAGACGCGCTGGAGCGCATCACCCACAGCATCTGCACGCTGGAGTTTGAAGACCAGCGCCCCTTCTACGACTGGTTGCTGGGCAAATTGGCTGATGGCGGCCTGCTGACCCATCCGCTGCCCAAGCAGTACGAATTTGGCCGCCTGAACCTGAGCTATGTCGTCACCAGCAAGCGCAAACTGCGCCAGTTGGTGGACGAAGGCCATGTCACAGGCTGGGACGACCCCCGCCTGCCGACCCTGGTGGGCATGCGCCGCCGCGGCTACACGCCAGAGAGCATCCGCAATATGGTCGAAGCCACCGGCGTGACCAAGAGCAATGCCTGGCTGGACTACTCGGTGCTGGACGGCTGCTTGCGTACCGACCTCGAAGGCAAGGCCGCCCGCGCCAGCGCGGTGCTGGACCCACTCAAGCTCAAGCTCAGCAACTGGGCCGAGCTGTTTGGCAGCGCCGAGCACCGTGAGCCCTGCAGCGCCCCTGCCCACCCGCATCACCCCGAAATGGGCACGCGCCAGTTCACCCTGGGCCCCGAGGTCTGGGTTGAGCAAGAAGACTTCATGGAAGTGCCCAGCAAGGGCTATCACCGCCTCTTCCCCGGCAACAAGACCCGCCTGAAGTACGGCTATGTGATCGAGTGCACCGGCTGCGAGAAGGATGCCGATGGCAAGGTCACCGCCGTGCTGGCCAATGTGGTGCCCGACACCAAGAGCGGCACACCGGGCGCGGACAGCGTCAAGGTCAAGGGCGTGATCACTTGGGTGGGCGCGCATGAAGCCGTGGCGGCCGAGCTGCGCCTCTACGACCGCCTGTTCACCGAGGCCCAGCCGGATGCCGGCGAAGGCGATTTCATCGCCGCGCTCAACCCCAATAGCTGCCGTGTGGTGACGGGTTATTTGGAGCCTTCACTGGCCGCCTGGCCGGCTGCACAGCAAGTGCAGTTTGAGCGCCACGGTTACTTCGTCAGCGACCGTGTTGACCACCGTGCCGACAAGCCGGTGTTCAACAAGATCACCGGTCTGCGCGACGGCTGGGGCAAATAAGCCCTGAGGCTGCAAAACAAAAATGCCGAAGCTGAAACTTCGGCATTTTTTTCGTCCTTACTTTCTATTGCCCTTTGGGTTCGGCTTCAGCCCTCGCAGGCCTGAACCTCGGGCGACGCGTATTCACGCCCCACCACCGCCCGGGCGAAGAGATAGTTCTCTAAAGCCTTGGCGCTGAGCGCATCAAGCTGCACATCGCCGCGTGCATTGCAGGGGAAGGCCAAGGCCTTGCCGGTGTGAAACAGCGACTGAAAACGCAGCTCAAACTGGCTCGCTTGCTGCTCCGGTACGTCTAAAGAATTCATATCCATCATTTACTCCCACGCTGCCGAGATACTCTCCGGCACCGTGATGCAAGACTAGGCCCCAGATAAGGGGGGCACCATGTGCATACGTCTCGAAATAACGTCGGCGAACGCCTACGCGTGCACTAGGAATCGCACCGACACGAATTTGTCACGAATGTCGGTGGTTGGCAGGCGGCCCGGTTTGGGCTGCCGCCGCTCAGATCAACTCAGCTCAGCTCGACCAGATCGGCCATGCGCCGCACCTTGACCTTGCGGCCCTTGAGCTTGCCGTCTGACAAGCGCTTGACCGCCTCGCGGGCAATGCTGCGCTCCACCGCCACATAGCTGTGGAATTCGGTGATATTGATCTTGCCGACCTGCTCGAACTTGAAGCCTGCCTCACCGGTCAGCGCGCCCAGGATGTCGCCGGGGCGGATCTTTTCCTTACGGCCACCGAGGATCTGCAAGGTATCCATCGGCGGCTGCAAAGCACCACCAGCGCTGGGCGTGAGCGTCTCAAGCCCTTGCCAGACAAAGGGATAGCCCTGCATCTGCTCGATGCGGCCGATGCGGCCCATCTCATCCAGGCTGGCCAGGCTGAGCGCCAGGCCTTCAGCGCCAGCCCGCCCGGTGCGGCCGATACGGTGGGTGTGCACTTCCATATCGGGCGTCACCTCGACATTGATCACGCACTCCAGCTGGGCAATGTCCAGGCCACGCGCCGCCACATCGGTCGCTACCAGCACCGAGCAGCTGCGGTTGGCAAACTGGATCAGCACTTGGTCGCGGTCACGCTGCTCCAAATCGCCATGCAAGGCCATGGCCACAAAGCCCTGGCCGCTCAGCACCTCGACCAGATCACGGCACTGCGCCTTGGTATTGCAAAACGCAATCGTGCTGGCCGGGCGGAAATGGTTCAGCAGCAAAGACACAGCGTGCAGACGCTCGGCCTCGGTGACCTCAAACGCCAGTTGGCGAATGCTGGTCGGTGCCTGCACGGCGGCCGTGTTCAGCTTGACCTCCTTGGGCTCACGCATGAACTGCGCGCTCAGCTTGGCAATACCTTCCGGATAGGTGGCAGAGAACAGCAAGGTCTGGCGCTTCTTGGGTGCTTGCTTGGCAACGGTGACGATGTCGTCAAAGAAGCCCATGTCCAACATGCGGTCGGCTTCGTCCAGCACCAAGGTATTCAAGGCGGCCAGATTCAGGCTGCCGCGCTCCAGATGGTCCATCACCCGGCCGGGTGTGCCCACGGCGATATGGCAGCCAAAACCCAGGCTGTCCATCTGCGGCTTCATTGGCGAGCCGCCGCACAGGGTCAGCACCTTGATATTGTCGGCAGCGCGCGCCAGGCGACGGATCTCCTGGGTGACCTGGTCCGCCAACTCGCGGGTCGGGCACAGCACCAGGGCTTGCACATCGAAGCGGGCGGCGTCCAGCTTGTGCAGCAGCGCCAGCGAGAAGGCGGCGGTCTTGCCACTGCCGGTTTGCGCCTGGGCAATCAAATCCTGGCCGGCCAAAGCCAAGGGCAGGCTAGCGGCCTGGATAGGCGTCATCTGGTTATAGCCCAGCTGCGCTAGGTTGGCCTGCATGGCCGCGCTCAAGGGAAGTTGAGCGAAAGAGAGTTTGTCGGTGGAGGCGTTCATCGACTGATTATCCCTGCTTGGCCGCAGTGGACGGTTTTTTGCGCTTCTTTCCGTTCTTTTGACAGCAAGAACATGGGCAATAAACGCCAATTCGGCGGCCATTGTCTGGCTATCATCAAGACTAGACGGCATACAGCGCGCACCGACGTGGCACGCCGTCTCGTCTTGCCCCGAGCCAGCGCGTCCGGGGTTCATGCCCAAGGTCGCAGCCACCCAGGGATGCCATGACAGAAGCCGACGTCGCGCCGCCGATGCCCTCCACCCTCGAGCTCGATAACCGGGCCGAAGTCCAGGCACTGCGCCTGCAGCGCCGGGTGATGCTGATTGCCGCGTTGGTGATTGTGCTGGCCTGGATCTCGATCAGCAGCCTGCTCTGGCTGCGTCGCCAAGACGCCATCGACAACCAGTTCCAGCAAAACGCCAATCTGGCCCGTGCTTTTGAGGAGCAGACCGAGCGCGTGCTCGAAGCCAGCAACCAAGCCACCCTGCGCGCCCGCGACGGGATTGCCAGCGGCCGGGCGGAGCCGGACGATCTGGTGCGCTTTGCCAATGAGACGGGCCTTGCACCCAAGATCTTGGCCCAACTGGCTTGGCTGGATGTGAGCGGGCGCCTGGTGGCCACCAATCTGGACCCCGCAGGAAAAAAGTCGGCCGGCATTGATCTCTCCGGCCGTGATCACGTGCGGATCCACCTGTCCCCGCAATCGATGCCGCTACTGGCGCCGCTGGCGCAGCCGGATGACCTCTACATCAGCACGCCAGTGCTGGGCAAGGTGTCGAATAAATGGACCATCCAGCTGTCCCGGCGCATCACCGACCCCAGGGGCCGTTTGCTGGGCGTGGTCGTGGCCTCGCTGGACCCCAGCTATTTTGAAGAAGTGTTCCGGCGCGTTGACCTGGGGCGCGAGGGTGGCGTGACCTTGATCGGCCACGACCTGGTCATCCGCGCACGGGTGATTGGCGGCAAGGCCGCCAAACAGGGCGCCGCCTTGCCGCCCAATTCGGCCTTTGCCCTGCAAGCCTTGGGCAAGGAGGAAGCCAGCTTGATCGGCTACGGCTCGGTCGATGGCGTCGCGCGCCTCGTCACCTCCCGCCATACCAACAAGTACCCGCTCTATCTGCTGATTTCGGTGGGCCAAGATGAGGCGCTGGCGCACTGGCGCAACGCCGCCATTGCGACCGTGGTGCTGACCTTGCTGCTCAGCCTTCTGATCACGGCCGCCGCCGCCGGCCTGGTGAGCAGCCTGCGGCGGCAAGAACGCAGCACCGCCGCCCTGCGCCGCAGCGAGGCTCAAGCCCAGGCAGCCAACCAGGCCAAGAGCGAGTTCCTGGCGGCCATGTCACACGAGTTGCGCACGCCCCTGACCAGTATTCGCGGTTTTGCCGAGTTGATGGAGCAGCGGCTGGAGGACCCTAAATTCCGCAAGCAGGCCGGCTTGATCCGCAAAGGTGCCGAACACCTCAGCACCCTGCTGACCGAGATTCTTGACCTCGCCAAGGTTGAGGCCGGCGGCATGCGGCTGAATCAGGAAGTGGTGGACCCTCGCGCCCTATTGCAGGGCTGCGCCGATTTCTTTGCCATCTCGGCCGGCAACAAGGGCCTGGACCTGCAGGTTCGCATCGACGAGACGCTGCCGGCCACCTTGAATTGCGACAGCTTGCGGCTCAAGCAGATCCTCAACAACCTGCTCTCCAACGCCATCAAATTCACCACCGAGGGCAGCGTGACGCTGTCGGCGGAAATGCAGCCCGGCTGCATCGTCTTTCATGTGGACGACACCGGGCCGGGCATTCCCGCGAACGTGCAGCAGACCATCTTTGAAAAGTTCCGCCAAGCCCATGCGCTGATCAGCACCGAACATGGCGGCACCGGCCTAGGCCTGGCCTTGTCGCGTGGCCTGGCCGAGTTGATGAAGGGCCAGCTGAGCGTGCACTCCAAGCTGGGGCATGGCGCGCGATTCACGCTGAGCCTACCGATTCAGCCCCGCTGATCGGCGCCTGCTCGAAGCCGGCCTGTGGCCATCAGCCAAGCATGGGCCCGAGGCCTCAACCGCCGGCTTGCTTGACCGTCCAAGTGCCTTTTTTCTTCAACAACTCAATCACCCGCTCGCGGTGGTCGCCCTGCACCTCGATCACGCCGTCTTTGACGGTGCCGCCGGAGCCGCAAGCGGCCTTCAGCTCCTTGCCCAGAGCAATCAGCTCGGGCTCGGCCAGCAGCACACCTTTGACCAGGGTGACGCCCTTGCCGGCGCGGCCCTTGGTTTCGCGCGAGACGCGCACAATGCCGTCGCCCTTGGGCAGCACCGGGCGGCCGCAGCGGCAGTCGGCCTTGGCCTGGCGGCATTCCGGGCAGGTGCGACCGGTTTCGGTGGAATAGACCAGGCCGCTCAGCGCGCCCAGGCCAGAGAGAGATTTATTGTTTGACTTGCTCATGCGATGCAGCTTTCTTCCTGTTCCAACTCGCCGGCCGGCTCGCTCACTTCCACCCGCGCTTGCGCCACCGGCTGCAAGGGCGCCGGGCCGAACATCTGCAGCGCCAGCTCCTCGGGTGAGTTGAGGGTGCGCAGGCGCAGATAGGCTTCTTCAGCCTCGGGGTAATGTCGGCGCAAATAGTGCAGCCATTGCTTGAGCCGGCCGGCCTGGTGGCGATGCGCCACATGGCGCTGCACCTGGGCGAAAAACACCTGCATCAGGGGCAGCAGCTGTGCCCATGTCAGCGGCGCCGCATCGGGGTTGCGGATCGCCAAGGCCAGGCCCGGGTTGGCCACCATGCCGCGGCCCAGCATCAAATCGTCGCAGCCGCTTTGTGCACGGCAATTGGCGGCGTCGGCCGGGGTCCAGATCTCGCCATTGGCGACCACCGGCACGCCCACCGCCGCGCGCACCTCAGCAATGCGGTCCCAGTAAGCGGGCGGCTTGTAGCCATCGGCCTTGCTGCGGGCATGGATCACCAACTCTTCGGCGCCGGCTTCCACCATCGCCAGCGCGCAGTCCAGGGTGCGGGAATAGTCCATATAGCCCAGGCGCATCTTGGCGGACAAGGGCATTTCGGCCGGCATGGCGCGGCGCACGGCCGCGACGATTTGGCCTATCAACTCGGGTTCGTCCAGCAGCACCGCCCCGCCCCGATGCAAATTGACGCATTTGGCCGGGCAGCCGAAGTTCAAATCAATGCCAGCTGGCCCCAGGGCCGCCAGCTTGGCCGCGTTCTCAGCCATGCAGTTCACGTCCGAGCCCAGCAGCTGGGCGCGCACCGGCACCCCGGCCGCCGTCATGCCGCCGTTGAGCAGCTCCGGCACGATGCGGGTGAAGACACGGTTAGGCATCAACATATCGGTGATGCGGATGAACTCGGAGACACAGCGGTCCACCCCGCCCACCTGCGTCAGCGCGTCGCGCAGCATGTGGTCGAGCAGGCCTTCCATCGGCGCCAGCAAAATCATGCGGCACTCCCGGCTTGCAAGTCCAGATGGGTCAGATACAGGCGCAGATCAAACTCCAGCTGTCCGTAATTGGGCTCCATATGCTGGCAGAGTTGATAAAAGGCCTTGTTGTGATCCAACTCCTTCAGGTGCGCCAACTCATGCACCACGATCATTTTCAAAAACTCTGCCGGCGCCTCACGGAATAGCGTAGCCACGCGAATCTCGCGCTTGGCCTTGAGCTTGCTGCCCTGCACCCGCGAGGCGCGGGTATGGGTGCCCAGGGCATGCTGGATGACCTTTAATTTGGCATCAAAGCAAACCTTGGCCAGCGGCTCCGAGCTGCGCAAAAAGCGCTGCTTGAGGGCTTGGGTGTAGTCGAACAAGGCCGTGTCGCTGCGCACCTCGTTGACTTCGGGGTAGCGCCGCGCCAAGGTGGCGCCCAGGCGGTCACTGGCAATCAGCTGATGGACCTGGGCTTGCAGTTCGGGCGAATAGCCACTGAGATATTTGAGAGGCGGGATCACGGCAGGGCTGGAGAGGCGGGAAAGTGCCGCGCCACCCAGCCCTCAAAGGCCGCACACATGGCGTCGTCACCCTGCATATTGTCGGCGATCAGCTCAGCCCCATGGATCACGCGGATCTGCGCATCCAGGGAGGAATGCGCAAGCGGTGCCTGTACAGGCGATTGGACACGGGCCTCAGCGGCGGCCAAACTGCGCTGTTCACGCGCCCAGGCCTCAGTCACCGACTCATTGCAGGCCTCGGCCAGATAGCGGGCCGAGAAGCCCTCGCCGGTCAGGCTGCGCAGCGTGGCGTCGTGGTCGATGCTGTTGCCGGGCACCCAGAAATGCTCACGCAAAGCCGGTCCGATGGCCGGGTTGTCGCACAGATAGCCGTGCTGCTTCAGGAAATGCGCGCGCGTCTGATAGACCGCCATATGGGCCAATAAATAGCCCTGGTAAGAGGCCGCCGATTCCTGGTTGAGCAGATGCGGAATCGCCAGCATGGGCCGTGGGCTGACCACGCCCAGCACCCGCAGCTCGGTGGCGCGGGCCAGGGCCAGCACGGCGTCGGCCGTCAATTCCTCATCCGCCATGGCGTAGAGCGCGGCCTCGAAGTAGGGCACGACGGCAATCGAGCGTTCTTCAAAAGCGCGCATCGGCTGGCTGCTGGCGATGCGGGCGTGGATCAGCTCGTCCGGCATGGCTTCGCCAGCCGCATTCTTGGCATAACGCTTGAGCCAATCGGCATCGTTCAAAAGGCTGTCGCAGAACATCGACTGCGTCTCGGCATAAGCCATCGAGGTGGGCGCGAACTCCTGGGCGAAGCACGGCGAGTTTTGCGCCACATTCGACATATGCGCCGCATGCCCGCCCTCGTGGAACAAGGTGTTGATGCCGCGCAGGCCGCTGCCCAGCTGATCGGGTTTGGCAGTGGCGGTGAAGTTGACGGCGGCCGGCACCCAGCGGCCCTGCGCGTCCAGGTAGCAAGGCACGGGGCTGTGGCAAAAGCCGTTTTGATATTTGCCCGGCCGCTCCAACAAATCGAGCTGCAAGGTGGCGCCGCGATAGCCAATGCCCAGGCGCTTGAAGCTCTCCACCCAACGCCGCAGCGCCGGGCCGAAAGGCATGTAGGCGTCCATGCGGCGGATCACATCGCCGCTGCTGTGAAAGCGCAGACTCCAGGGCTGCAAGGCCTGCTCACCAAAGCGAGCGCGCAAGTCGGCCAGGCAACGCTCATGAGCGGCCTGCGTGCGCTGCACAAAGTCATCGAGGATGGCCATCAGCGCGGCCGGCGTCATGCGCTCGTTCTTGCGCAGCTTGAGTTCGAAATAATTGCTGAACCCCAGCGCCCGGGCCAGGCGGTTGCGCAGCTTGATGATGTCCAGCAAGCCATTGGCCAGCACCCAGGCCTCGATCTGCTCAAAGCCCTCGAAGGAGCTGCGCCGATAGGCCTCCACCGGGTTGGTGGCGGCATTTGTGGCCAGCATGGACAGCGAGGCCACTTCCGCCTCCCCGCGCTCGTTCAAATGCTTGATCTGCAGCTCGCGCTTGTTCGCGAACAAGGCCGCTTCGGCCTCGATCAAGGCCTGCATCAAGACTCGCCCCTCCTCCTTGTCCACGATATTGGCTTCGAACAAGGCCAGCCAGCCGCGCAGGCCGTGTTGCAGGGCGGCAAGCTCGTCGGCTTGCTGCTGCGGCGCTGGTTGTGCTTGCGCCAGCCGCTCCAGCTGCGCCAGATGGCTGCTCGTCAGTGTCAGCTGTTCGGGGTCGGAGATGAAAGCCTTGAAGGCCTGCTCTGCCGCGGCGAAGCCGGCTTGATCCGCGGAGGTGGCCATATACGTGGCCCAGAACAGCTCCTCCTTGGTCTTGTGAACCAAGTTGTAACGCTCGTTCAGCTGATTGAAGTAGTCGCGGGCGGCTTGCAGCATGGTGGGCATGGGCGGAGAGTCGGCAAAGCCGGCAGCTTAGCGCCTGCTGAGCAGCTGGTGGGCGGCAGATGGGCGGAAGGTGGTGCGCTCCAACACGCAAATCAGCTCTATGGCAAGAAAGACTCAGCGCGGTGTTCGAATCCGCGCCCTGGCAAGCGACCTGAGTCGGCTCAATCCGGATACTGCAACATGCCCAGCGTGCGCGCCCGCGTCACCGCATGTTTGCGGGAACAGGCTTCGAGTTTGCTGAACATGCCTTTGAGGTGCCATTTCACCGTTTCAGCCCCGACGCCCATGGCCTGCGCAATTTCCTTGTTCGAGTAATTGCGCGCCAGCAGTTGCAAGACGGCCTGCTCTTTGCGGGTCAGCAAGTCCATTTGTTGCGATGGCGCTGACGGAAGCAGCGGCACCGGCGGAGCTGCGCGAGCAGCAGCCACGGCCTGAGCCGCAGGAGGCCCCGTGTCCTGCGGCTTGGTGGCCATCTGCACGCCCAGCACCTGCAAGAGCGCCCGCGGGTTCCTGAGCCGCCCGCCCCCGTCCTGCACATGCGCCAGCCGGGCTTGGCGCGAATAGGCATAAGCTTGGCGCATCTGATCGGCCTCCGCACACGCATCGGCCAGATAGTCCAGCAAGGCGGCCGGCGGCCGCCAGCCGCGGATCAGCCGGCCCCGGTCCAGCGCCGATTCCGCATAGTGAATGGTGGCGGTAGGTGCAGTCATGCCGGCCGGCGCCGGCAGGTTCTGCGCGCCGCGGCGGTGCAACTCCGCCAGGGCACCGCTGATTTCCACATCCACCAGCGGGCAGCCAAAACGCTCGCTCAGCGCCTGCGCTTCTTGCAGCGCCACCATGCTTGCATCGATTTGCCCCAGCTGCGCCAGAGCATGGGCCTGCCGGGCCAAAGTCATGGCCAGGTTGGCCATCGCGCAGCCGGCACGGAAGAGCTGGATGGCCTCCCACATCACATCGACCGATTCCCGCACCTGTCCCAGGGCATGCAAGGTGAAAGCCAGCTCACTGCAGGCAAAAGCTTTACCCTGCCCCTGCGGCAAGCCGCGCATTTGCAGCAGCGCCTCATTCAGCGCCGCCAGGCTTTCCTGATGCCGGCCCAGGTGGCGCAAAACCCGGCCGACCTGGGTCTGCGTCATGCCCATCAACAGGGGCCAGCCAGTTTGGCGGGCGCGGTGCGCCGGCGCCTCAAAGCACTGGGCGGACGCCTCCATATCGCCCAAGGCCAAGCAAGCATTGCTGGCATTCATGCTCATGATGCAATGGAAGCGCAGCAAGCCCATGTCCAGCGCCAAGGCCGCTGAGCGATTGAACAGCTGCGCGGCTTCGGCGGGTTGACGCAAGCACAAAGGGAAGGCCTGCGCGGCCAGCGCAAAGGCCTGCTCGGCCGCGTTGCACGAGTCCACTTCTTCTTGAGGAACCGGCCCCGGACTCGCATGCGAGGTGCCACGATCGCAAGCCAGCATGCCCGCGGCAATGCCCCAGCGCTGGCGATCCGATGACTGGGCAAAACACGCCAAAGCCGACTCCAGCGCATGCACTTCGCGCTCACGATCCCCGCTGAGCTTGGCCAGCAAGGCCTCAGCTAAAAAAGCATCGCCCGACGCATGCGCATCAACACTAGGCCGCAGATGATTGCGGGCCTGATCCAACTCGGCTTGAGCATCGGCCATACGCCCAAAAAGGCAGGCGGTTTCGCAGGCTACCAAGGCCGCACGCGCCATCACGGCATTGGCCTCAGCAAGCGGCAGTCGATGGCGCGGCAGCCAGCGCCTGAACTCAGCCAACAAGGTCTCGGCACGCCGGCTATCGCGTTGCCGCAAATGCCAGGCCAAGCTCAACAAGGTATGCAGGCGTGACACACCTGCCGCCGCCTCGAGCCCCTGCTCCAGACCTTCCAGAACTTGCTGCCTAAGGACGTATTCCATGCAAACAGTCTAGGACGCACGCGTCGCCGCTCACCCCGTCGAATTCCCTAGCCCCCCTATGTTCAAGGGGTGCGCAGAGCGCGCACCGCTGCTGTGCACACCTGCGCGGCGAAGCGCACCAAGCCAAGACACCGCGGCGCGCACAGGCCACTGCCCATCGTCCACAGTGGCTGTGGACAAGTCCGTGCATAGCCTGCGCACGCCGTCGCTAAGTGATTGACACCAAAGCGCAAACCCTGGAATGCCTCATATTGAGGCATTCCATTTTGAACGCCAACGCTGGCGCGAGATAATCCTCCCCTTCCTAGGGCATGCAAGCGCCCTTCTTCGGCCCTTGCGCCTGTTTCGCCAGTTTCGCCCGCTCCGCGGCTCACCATGCACAGAACCATTTTCACCACACCTATCGTCAACACCGTGCTGCGCACCTTGTCGATTGGTTTTCTCAAACTCACCGGCTGGAAGATCGAAGGCGCGCTGACACCCGAGCAACACAAAAGCGTGTTGATCGCCGCCCCCCACACCAGCAACTGGGATCTGCCCTACACCTTGATGGTTGCCTTTGCGCTGCGCCTGAACATCTACTGGATGGGCAAGCGGCAAATCTTTCGCTTCCCCTTCGGCGGCGTGATGCGCTGGCTGGGTGGCATCGAGGTCAACCGCGAGCAGTCCAGCAACTTGGTCGCCGCTTCGGCCGCGGCCCTGCGTGCGGCCGATGGCCCGGTGCAACTGATCGTTCCGCCCGAAGGCACGCGCAGCAAGACGCGCTACTGGAAGACCGGCTTTTACTGGATTGCCCACGAGGCGCAGGTGCCCATCGTGATGGCTTATATGGACTACGAGCGCAAGCTCAGTGGCCTGGGGCCACAGTTCAAGCCCAGCGGCGACATCGAAGCCGATATGCTGGCCATCAAGGCCTTCTACGCGCAATACAAGGGCAAGAACTGGCAGCAGTTCGATCACAAATGACCTCACCTAACTCGCCAGCATCGCCGGCATCATCCGCCGCCAACAAGCCCAAAGACCCGCTGCACGGCCTGACCCTGGAGGCCATCGTCACCGCGCTGGCCGACTACTTTGGTTGGGATGAACTGGGCCAGCGCATCGAGATCCGCTGCTTTCAGTTGGACCCCAGCGTGGCATCGAGCCTGAAGTTCCTGCGCAAGACGCCGTGGGCCCGCGCCAAGGTGGAAAGCCTGTATCTTTTCATGCTCCGCGAACAGGCCCGGCAGAATCCTTCGGCCAATCGCTGACCCGCCAGCCTGATATCACCCGAACGCCCGCCGCGCGATTGAGCGGAAGAAAGAACGATCTAAAAAAGAGGGATTGCCATGCAGAAGTGGATTTCCGCCGGCGTGATTGCCTGCGTCGTGCTGTGGGGCTTGTTGGCACCACAGCACATGCAGGCCTTTTTCAACGGCGCCTTGGCGCAAGTCACGCGCAACTTTGGCTGGCTCTATTTGTGGATTGTTTTGGGCCTAGTGCTGATGTGCCTGCTTTTGGCATTCAGCCGCTATGGCGATCTCAAGCTGGGCAAGGAGGACGATGAGCCAGAGTTTTCCTCCGGCAGCTGGTTCGCCATGCTGTTCTCGGCCGGCATGGGCATAGGCCTGGTGTTCTGGGGGGTGGCCGAGCCAATCTCGCACTTTCTCAACCCGCCGCCCGGCGTCGAGGCCGGCACGCCCGAGGCCGCCAATGCGGCCATGCGCTACAGCTTTTTCCACTGGGGCCTGCATCCCTGGGCGGTCTACAGCCTGGTCGGTCTGGCCATTGCCTTCTTCCAGTTCCGTCGCGACAAGCCGGCGCTGATCAGCTCGGCCACCGATGCCCTGCCTTGGCGCCATGCGCGCCGCATCGGGCCCTTGGTCAATATCCTGGCCATCGTGGCCACGGCCTTTGGCGTGGCGGCCTCGCTGGGCGTAGGTGCCTTGCAGATCAATGCCGGGCTGCAGCGCATGCTGGGTCTGCCGGTCAGCATCAATTCGCAGTTAGTCATCATTGCCGTCACCACCGCGCTCTTCCTTTTGTCGGCGCTCAGCGGTGTGGGTCGGGGCGTCAAGTGGCTGTCCAGCGCCAATCTGATTCTGGCGGCCTGCTTGGCCCTGGCGATTCTGCTGCTGGGGCCTACGGTGGCCATCATCGATACCTTCACCAATACCCTGGGTGCCTATTTATCTGATTTCGTACGCATGAGCTTGCGCATGACGCCCTTCCGCGCCAGCGAATGGGTGGGCAGCTGGACGGTGTTTTACTGGGCCTGGTGGATTTCATGGTCGCCCTTTGTGGGCGTGTTCATCGCCCGCGTCTCGCGCGGCCGCACCATCCGCGAATTCATTCTGGGCACCGTGCTGGCGCCGACCTTGGCCGCGGCGCTGTGGTTCTCGATCTTCGGTGGCACCGCCTTGCATCTGGAAATTTTCAAGGCCGTGCCCATCGCAGCGGCCGTCAAGCTCGATGTCGCCACCGCCATGTTCGCCATGTTTGATGCCCTGCCGCTGGGCGGCCTGATGAGCGCGGTGGCGACCTTGCTGGTGGTGGTGTTCTTTGTCACCTCGGGCGACTCCGCCACCCTGGTGCTGAGCATGATGAGCAGCGGCGGCAAGTCTGAGCCCGACAACAAAACCAAGCTGCTCTGGGGCCTGCTGGTGGCCTTGATCGCGGCCAGCTTGCTGATGGTGGGCGGTGTCAATGCGGTGCAAACCGCCACCATCGTGTTCGCCCTGCCCTTCTCGGTCGTGTTGGTGCTGATTGCCGCCTCGCTTTGGCGAGCGGTGCGCGAAGACCAACATGCGCAGGACAAGCTGGAAAAGGCCATGCGCAAGCGGCTGCGCCAGGGCTTGACCGAGGCCGATCAAGGCCGCTGACAAACATCAGCACTGCAAAGCAAAACGGGGCCCCAAGGGCCCCGTTTTTTTGTGCAGCGTAAATCAGCGCGCCGACTCGGGCAGCTCGATCTTCACTTCCAACACTTCCAGATCACCTTCGTGCTCGACGGTGACCTTAAGGTCGTTGGGATTGATATTGACGTACTTCGAAATCACCGCCACCAGCTCGCGCTGCAGCTGCGGCAGGTAATCCGGCTTGGCGTTACGGCCATTGCGTTCGTGCGCAAGAATCAGCTGCAGGCGCTCCTTGGCGACATTGGCCGTGGTCTTCTTCTCGCCGAGAAAGAAACTCAGAAATCCCATCGCAGCGACTCCTTATTTGCCGCCGAACAGGCGCTTGAACAGGCTGGGCTTGACGGCCTCGATGAAGCGCATGGGCTTGTCTTCACCCAGGAAGCGGCTGACCACATCCTTGTAGGCCTCCGACACGTCCGTGCCTTGCATATGGATCGCAGGCGAACCTTGGTTCGAGGATTGCAGCACCACTTCCGACTCAGGAATCACACCGATCAGCGGCGTGCGCAGGATCTCGTGAATGTCTTCCAGCGACAGCATATGGCCGCCCTCAACCCGGTTCGGGTTGTAGCGGGTGATCAGCAAATGCTCTTTGATGGGCTCTTTGCCGTCGATGGCGCGCTTGGTCTTGCTATTGAGCATGCCCAGGATGCGGTCTGAGTCGCGCACCGAAGACACCTCGGGGTTGGTGACCACCAAGGCCTCGTCGGCGAAGTGCATGGCCATCAGGGCACCGGTTTCGATGCCGGCCGGCGAGTCGCAGACGATGAAGTCGAAGTCCATGGCCTTGAGCTCTTCGAGCACACGCTCCACGCCCTCGACCGACAAGGCATCCTTGTCGCGCGTTTGCGAGGCGGCCAGGATGAAGAGCTTGTCCAGCTGCTTGTCCTTGATCAGGGCTTGGCTGAGCTTGATCTCGTCGTTGATGACATTGATCAGGTCATAGACCACGCGACGCTCGCAACCCATGATCAGGTCGAGGTTACGCAGGCCGACGTCGAAGTCGATCACACAGGTCTTGTGGCCGCGCAAGGCCAGGCCGGTGGCAAAGCTCGCACTGGTGGTGGTTTTACCCACGCCGCCTTTGCCGGAAGTCACTACGACTATCTTGGTCATCGAATTCAATCCTTTCAAAATCTCTTGGCAGGACCGGTTCAGGGCCGACCCATCTGGTTCAAATCTGCAATCTCAAAACAAGTTCGGCCGGCCTCAGAGCTTGAGCGGCTCCATCACCAATTTCTCGCCTTCCAGCCGAATCTGCGCAGCCTTGCCCAAGACGGTGTCGGGCAAGGGGTTTTCGGTGGTGCGATAGGTGCCGGCGATGGCGATCAACTCCGCTTCCATGCTCATGGCGAAAATGCGTGCCTCGGTATTGCCCTTGGCGCCGGCAATGGCCTTGCCGCGCAGCGGTGCGTAAACGTGGATGCTGCCATCGGCAATCACCTCGGCGCCGTGGTTAACCAGGGCCAGCACCACCAGATCACCGCCCTTGGCATAGACCTGCTGGCCGCTGCGCAAGGGCTTGTCGATGATCAGGGTCTTGGCGCTGCTGCCTTCAGCCGGCACGGGCACTTCGACGATGACCTCACGAACAACTTCGCGCACCACTTCTCGAATTTGAACCGGAGCATCGTCGGCGCGGGGGCGTGAGGCTTGCACCTCGTCAGCGGGCGCCTCGGCCAAACCCAGGCTCAGGGCCTGAGCCAGCTCATCCGGACGTGCGCCCATGATGGCCACCGGCTGCAGGCGGTACTGGCGCAGCAAGGCCAGCAAGGCCGCCACGTCGAGCAAAGCGGCCGCATCGGCATCAGCGGGCAATTGGCTGAAGTCCAGCAAGAGCGGGTCTTGGCTGAACAGCTCGGGCGTATCGCCCCATTTGCTGGCCAGGGCGGTGCTCAGTTCGGCCAAGTCGGCGGACTTCAGCACCAGCGCAAGCAAACTCAGGCTGGCGCTCTTCAACTCGAAACATTCAGCGTTTCTGGAACCCGTCCGAGCCGCCGCTCCTCCCGTCTGTGCCATCTGTGCCTGAGTCATCGAGTTATTGTGTAAATCGTGTGATTTTAGCTGGACGAATGTGGCAATCCCTCAGGCATTGCCCGCAGGATTCACCTGAGCCCTGCCCAAATTTGAGGCAAGCCAGCAAAGTCTCAAGCCCATCAAGCACTTAGCGGAACTACCGCCAAGCCACCCACAAAGATATCCACAGCGGATGGGGATAGCCCCGGGCTTTTCGAGTGACTCGCCCCAAAAAAATCGATCATTTCTGTGTTAGCGCGCTTGACTTATCCCCATTTTTGGCCTGAGTCAAGCCTTTCCAAGCACCAGCCGGGCAAGTCCCTAGCCCTCTCGGCCAGCGACGCTAAGTTGTTGATTCATATTGAATGCCATCGACTGCTTCGAAATGAGGCAAGCTAAGCTGATGCACGCTGGGACAAGGGTTTGGCGGCCGCTCAGGGGCCTTGTCCACAAAGTTATCCACAGGAGCAGTGGATAGTCTTGCTGTGCTATAAAAATCAGTCACTTAGCTGTCATGTTTGAAGTATTTCTGAGCTTCCTTCGCTAAGTCGCCTAGCGTGATTCCGGGACGCTGAATGGCCTGTTTGATCGCCCGTCTTGGCGACTAAGGCCTCGCTGCGGTTACATTGAAGGCAAACCCGCGCATCGCGGACCTCTTGCAGGAGCACGGCATTGGCCACACCCAACTACTCATACGAAAAACGCCAACGCGAGCTGGCCAAGAAACGCAAGACCGAAGAAAAGCGCATGCGCAAGGCCAACAAGCCTGAAGGCGAAGCCGATGCGCCGGCCGATGGCAGCGAGCCGGCCGAAGGGGCAGAGCCCGCAGCCAGCAACGAAACACCTGGCAGCGCCGCCTAAGCGGACACAGCGGACTCAGCGGACTCAGCGGGCCGCACTGCGGCCCGAAACTCAGCATCGAGCGCCAGCCCAAGTCCTCAGCGACAGGGCTGCGCCTAGCGAGGCTTAGAGCCCCGAGGCGCCTCTGCGGACTGTGGCCCTAAAATGGTGGACTTCCCGGCGTTGCCCGGGGCAAAAAAAGCCATCATGACCCGCAAGCTCTTCGTCACCACCGCCCTTCCCTACGCCAACGCCAACTTCCACATTGGCCACATCATGGAATACACCCAGGCCGATGTCTGGGTGCGCTTCCAGCGCATGATGGGTCAGGAGGTGCACTTTGTTTGCGCCGACGACGCGCACGGCGCGCCCATCATGATTGCGGCCGAAAAGGCCGGCAAAACGCCGCAGCAATTCGTGGCCGACATCGCCTCGGGCCGCAAGCCCTATCTCGACGGCTTCCACATCAGCTTTGACAACTGGCACTCCACCGACGGCGCGGAGAACCATGAGTTGTCCAAAGACGTCTACCGCGCCCTGCGCCGCCAGGAACTGATCGATGTGAAAGCGATCGAGCAATTCTTCGACCCCGAGAAGTCGATGTTCCTGCCGGACCGCTTCATCAAGGGCGAATGCCCCAAGTGCGGCGCCAAGGATCAGTACGGCGATTCCTGCGAAGTCTGCGGCGCCGTCTACGCGCCGACCGAAGTCAAGAACCCCTACTCGGTGCTGACCGGCGCCACGCCCATCCTCAAGAGTTCGGAGCACTACTTCTTCAAGCTCAGCGATCCGCGCTGCATCGCCTTCCTCGAAGAATGGACGCAATCGCCGGGCCGGCTGCAGCCCGAGGTTTTCAACAAGATCAAGGAATGGTTCACCAAGGACGAAGAGGGCAAGGGCGGCCTGGGCGACTGGGACATCAGCCGCGACGCGCCTTACTTCGGCATCGAGATCCCCGACGCGCCGGGCAAGTATTTCTACGTTTGGCTGGACGCACCGATTGGCTATCTGGCCTCGCTGAAGAACTATTTCGGCAAGATCGGCCGCGACTTTGACGCCTTCCTGGCCGACCCCGAGGTGGAGCAGATCCACTTCATTGGCAAAGACATCACCTATTTCCACACCTTGTTCTGGCCCGCCATGCTGCACTTCAGCGGCCGCAAGACGCCTGACCACGTGTTCGTGCACGGCTTCATGACCGTCAACAACGGCGAAAAGATGAGCAAGAGCCGCGGCACCGGCTTGGACCCGATGAAGTACCTCAGCCTGGGCCTGAACGCCGAGTGCCTGCGCTACTACATCGCCGCCAAGCTCAACGGCCGGGTCGAGGACATCGACTTCAACCCGGAAGACTTTGTCGCCCGCATCAATAGCGACCTGGTTGGCAAGTACATCAACATCGCGTCGCGCGCCGCCGGCTTCCTGAGTAAGCGTTTCGGCGGCCATTTGTCCGGCGATGTGGGCGTCGAAGGCCGCACCTTGCTGGACGGTCTGCGCGCCGATGCCGCAACAATTGCCGAGCTGTACGAAGAGCGCGAATTCGGCAAAGCCTTGCGCGAGACCATGCTGCTGGCCGACCGCGTCAACGAGTATGTGGATCAGAACAAGCCCTGGGAATTGGCCAAACAAGAAGGCAAGGACGCCGTGCTGCAAGACGTTTGCAGCGTCTGCATCGAAGCCTTCCGCCTGCTGACGATCTACCTCAAGCCGGTGCTGCCCGCGCTGGCCGCCAAGGTGGAAGCCTTTTTGCGCGTCGAGCCCCTGCAATTCAGCGATGCCGCCCGCGCACTCGGCGCCCATCAGATCGGCACCTATGAGCATTTGATGCAGCGCGTCGACATCAAGGTGGTCGAGGCCTTATTCGAAGCACCGCCTGCGCCGAAAGTGATTCCCGGCGGCGAAGACACCGCGCCCGAGATCAAGATCGATGACTTCAGCAAGGTCGATCTGCGCATTGCCAAGATCGTCAAGGCCGAGCATGTGGAAGGCTCCGACAAATTGCTGCGCCTGACCCTGGACGCCGGCGAAGGCCGCCTGCGCAATGTGTTCAGCGGAATCAAGAGCGCCTATCAGCCCGAACAGCTCGAAGGCAAGCTGACGGTGATGGTGGCCAATCTGGCGCCACGCAAGATGAAATTCGGCATCAGCGAAGGCATGGTGCTGGCCGCCAGCCACGCGGACGAGAAAGCCAACCCCGGCATCTTCGTGCTGGAGCCCTTCCCCGGTGCGCAGCCGGGCATGCGGGTGCGCTAAGCCTCTTCTCTGCTAACGCGCAAGCCTGTCGCAAGCTTGCCTCGCCAGACTCGGGCCGTCCTAGCGACGGCCCGAATTGTTTGCGCCCTCGTCAGGCGCACAATGGCTCAGACATGTTTGACAAGCTGCACCGCTTCCACCCGCGCTCACTCGACCTGCTCAAGGACTATTCCCGGGCGCGCTTTGTCGCTGACCTGGGCGCCGGCTTCACCGTCGGTGTAGTGGCGCTCCCGCTGGCCCTGGCCTTTGCCATTGCCTCCGGCGTGAAGCCCGAACAAGGCGTGTTCACGGCCATCATCGCGGGCTTTTTGATCTCGGCACTGGGCGGCTCCAGTGTGCAGATCGGCGGGCCGGCGGGCGCCTTCATCGTCATCATTTACGGCATTCAGCAGCGCTACGGCCTGGGCAATCTGCTCATCGCCACCATCCTGGCCGGCGGCCTGCTGCTGGCGATGGGGGCTTTGAAGCTGGGCGTACTGGTGCGCTACATCCCGGTCAGCATCGTCATCGGCTTCACCAATGGCATTGCCATCCTGATCGGCCTGTCGCAGCTCAAAGACTTTCTGGGCCTGCAAATCGACAAGATGCCGGCCGACTTTTTCAGCCAGCTGGCCGTGCTGAGCGAGCACTGGCGTGAGGTGCAGCCCTGGGCGCCGCTGGTCGGTAGCGCCTGTGTCTTGATCGTCGTGCTCTGGCCCAAAACCTATGCCATGGACCGCGCGGCACAAGGCTTCAAGCCCAAACTGCGGCGCTGGATGTCGCAACTGCCCGGCACGGTGATTGCCCTGGCTGCGGCCACCGCCGCGACCTACTTGCTGCATCTGCCGCTGGACACCATCGGCAGCCGCTTCGGCGGTATTCCGCAGGGTTTGCCCAGCTTCGCCCTGCCGGACTTCAGCTGGAGCAGCGCGCAGATGCTGCTCATCCCAACCATCACCATCGCCTTGCTGGGGGCGATCGAATCGCTCTTGTGCGCCCGGGTGGCCGACAAGCTCACTGAGCTGAAGCGTCACGATCCCAACCAAGAGTTGATGGCCCAAGGCATCGCCAATATCGTTACGCCCTTTTTCGGCGGCATTCCGGCCACCGGCACCATTGCCCGCACCGTCACCAATGTACGGGCTGGCGCCAACAGCCCAGTGGCGGGCATGGTGCACGCGCTGTGCTTGCTGATCATCATCCTGGTGGCGGCACCGCTGGCGGCGCATATTCCGCTGGCGGCGCTGGCCGGCATTTTGCTGGTCGTGGCCTGGAATATGGGAGACTGGCATGAGTTCGCACGCCTGCGCCATTTCAGCCTGCCCTACCGGACGATTCTGCTGGGCACCTTTGTGCTGACCGTGGTGTTCGACCTGACCGTGGCGGTGGAAGTGGGTCTGGTGCTGGCCTGCGTGTTTTTCATCTACCGCATGAGCACCTTGTTCAAGGTCGAGCCGATGGAGCTGCCCTATGTGGCGCCCGCCATCACCCGAAGCAGCAAGGTCTATCAGCTCTATGGCTCACTCTTCTTTGGCGCCGTGGGTAAGGTTGAAAACTTGGCCTCGGTGCTGGGCGTCCAGCACCACACCTTGGTGCTGGACGCGCAAATGCTGATCTCCATGGACAGCTCGGGCCTGGACGCCTTGCAGCAGTTGCAAAGCACGCTGGAGCGGCAAGGCCAAAAGCTCATCTTATGCGGGCTCAACGAGCAGCCCGCCAGCTTGATCCAGCGCGGCGGCCTGGCCGAAGCGCTGGGCGCCAAAGGCATCTACCCCGATCTGTCGGACTGGCTGCTGAGCCAGATGCAGATCACGACGCCAAAGCCCCTGTAAAATCCACGTTTTTCCCTCACACACTCATCAAAATGCCATTGTTCTGGAAAGCCTACAAGTCCGAAGCCAGCACCTTCATCGATGAGCTGAAGGCCAAGCGCCCGACCCTGGAGCAAGAACAACGCGCCGGCCGTGCCCTGCTGTGGGACAAGAACGTGGATCGCGCCGCCCAGGCCGATTACCGCGCCGCCCGCGTTGAGCAGCAGCCCTACGTCTACCAGACCAAATCCAATTAAGCAGCGCTGCCACGCCGGCTTGTGAGCCAGAACACCGAGCTCAGCCTGCCGCCACTGCCCGAGGCGGATGATGCGCAGGCGCTGCCTTCGGCTGCCGCGCTGATGCCGGAGGTGGTGGACAACGTCGCCGTGGCGCGGCTCTACGGCGAGCCGCTGTTCCAGATGCCGCTGGACCTCTACATCCCACCGGATGCGCTGGAGGTTTTTCTCGAAGCCTTTCAAGGCCCGCTGGACCTGCTGCTCTATCTGATTCGGCGGCAGAACTTCAATATTCTCGACATCCCGCTGGCGGATGTGACCCGGCAATACCTCAGCTATGTGGACCAGCTGCGCAAGCACAATCTGGAGCTGGCCAGCGAATATTTGCTGATGGCGGCGATGCTGATCGAGATCAAATCTCGCATGCTCTTGCCGCCCAAGAAAACCGATGACGGCAGCGAGCCCGAGGATCCCCGCGCCGAGCTGGTGCGGCGCTTGTTGGAGTACGAACAAATCAAGCTGGCAGCCGCCAAACTCGACGCCCTGCCCGTTGTTGGCCGCGATTTTCTGCGCGCCCAGGTGCATATCGAGCAGTCGCTGGAAGTGCGATTCCCCGACGTCGAAGCGGTCGATCTGCGCGACGCCTGGCTGGACATCCTGCGCCGCGCCCGGCTGGTTCAACACCACCGCATCAGCCGCGAACATTTGTCGGTGCGCGAGCACATGAGCATCGTGCTGCGCCGCCTGCAGGGCAAGCGCTTTGTCGAGTTTGAGAACTTGTTCGATGTCTCACGCGGCCAGGCCGTGCTGGTGGTGACCTTCATCGCCATGCTGGAGCTGGCCCGCGAGCGCCTGCTCGAGGTCACCCAGGCCGAGGCCTTTGCGCCGATCTATGTGCGCCTGACTTATCAGCCCAGTTGACTGGAACCTGGCCGGCCAAGCCCGAACAATGCCGCTTCGCTAGGCCGCTGAAGCCGATCACACCGAGCAGACCGAGCCCTCAGGGCTGCAATCCGCTCAAGGCTGCCCGTTGCGCCAAGTCGAGAAATGCGCATCGGGCTGCTTTTGCACCAGCTGCCCCACCGCCAGCACGGCCTGCGTGCGCGAACCCACGCCCAAGGCCTTGAGCACGGCGGCCACATGGTCCTTGATGGTTTCGACCGACACGCCCAGTTCGCGGGCGATGATTTTGTTGGGCTTGCCTTGCAGCAACAAGGCCAAGACATCGGTTTGGCGCGGCGTCAGCGACAGGCTTTCCAGCCCGGTGGCGCCCTGGAAGTTGGAGGCCATGGCCTCTTGCTGAATCTGCTGCAGGCGGCTGTGCTGGTTCTGCGCCGCCGATGGCGCGCAACTGGCGGCGGGCGGCGCGGCGTCCGCGCCCAAACTCATGGGCGGAACATAAATGCCGCCGGCCATCACCAGCTTGAGCGCTTGCGACAACAACTCGGTGCTATTGCGCTTGGGCACAAAACCCATCGCGCCCTGGTCGATGGAGCGGATCACATCGCTGGATCGGTCGGAGGCGGAAATCACCACCACTGGCAAGGCCGGATAGTTTTCGCGGAACTCGTCCAGCACATCGAAGCCGCTGGCGTCACCGAGTTGCAAGTCAAGCAAGACCAGATTGAAGTCATCGCTGGCCTGCAGCGCGGCGCGCGCAGCCGCCGCGCTGTCGGCGCCCACCACATGAACATTGCTGCCCAAACCTTCAATCACCGTTTTCAAGGCCGACAAAATCAACGGATGATCATCGATCAGCAATACCTTCATCTGCCCACTCCCCACGTCCACGCCTCGATCTTCATTTGGGGGCGAATGATAGGTCAGGGGCTGGCCCTTGGGCATACCCCCTATGGGTGGGTTGCGTCGCAGCGCCGATGCTGCCTATTCGAGCCGACTATTCGAACTGGCGGGTCAGCGATTCGGCCACGCAGACGGGCTTGTCTGATCCTTCGCGCTCCACGCTCACCTCAATGCTGATCTGGGCGCCACCGCCGGACAGGGGCTCGCAGCTCTTGAGCGTGAAGCGGCCGCGCAGCCGGCTGCCCACCGGCACAGGCGCGGGGAAGCGCGCCCGCCCCAGGCCATAGTTCAAACCCATGCGCACCGAGCGGATGCGGAAGGCGGTTTCAAAGAATCGCGGGATCAGGCTGAGGGTCAAAAAGCCATGCGCAATCGTGCAGCCGAAGGGGCCGGCCGCAGCGCGCACCGGGTCGGTATGGATCCACTGCTGATCATCGGTGGCATCGGCGAACTGCTGGATGCGCGCTTGATCGATCAAGATCCACTCGCTGACGCCAATCTCTTGCCCTTGCAGGGCGGCCACTTCGGCCAGGTTTGCAAACTCACGCATCGCGATGCTCCAACCAAGTCAACACAGGCTGCCATTGCTGCAGGTCACGCTCGACCCGACTGGGCGCCACATCCCACAGCGTCAGGCCACGGGCCGCCAGCTGCACATAGTTTTGGGTATCGCGCAAGAAACCCAGAAAAGGCAGCTTCAACTCCGGCACGAACTGCTGCAACTGCTCCAGCGACAAAGTGCCATCCTTGGCGCGCATGCCAAGCAAAGCGATGTCGGGGGGCTGCTTTTTGTGCGCCAGCTCGCCCAGCAAATCCTGCAAATGCTGAACGAAGTCGAAGGTGGCTTGAATATCAAACAGGCTCGGCTGCATTGGGATCAGGATCTTGTCCGCCAGCTTGTACAGCGCCTTGAGCCGCTTGCCCCCCAGACCGGCCGGGGTGTCGATCACCACATGACTGACGCCCTTGGGCGGCTTGACGGTCAGTTCGCCATCAAAGTCCCACCCCTGAATGGCCGGCAGCTGTGGCGGACGCAGGCTGAGCCAGCGGCGCGAGGACTGCTGCTTGTCCGCGTCCCCCAACATCACCTGGTGGCCGCGCCAAGCCAGCGCCCCCGCCACATTGGTGGACAGCGTGCTTTTGCCGACACCACCCTTGGGGTTCGCAATGAGGATCACGGGCATATTGACTTCCTTGATTTGAGGCGGCGCACCGGGCTCTGGCGGCAAGCAGACTGGGTGCTCGACGCGCCAGCGACTGGCGCTCACTTTCCGAGGCTTCAATCTGTGACGAATGAATCCTCGTGCGGATTGGCTGCGCGCAATGGTAGCGCCAGAATTTTTCGGGCGAACTGCGGTTAGGCTGTGCGCCATGAGCCCTGTTTCCATCCTTTTAGCCCACCCGGACCTGGCCCAGTCGCGCGTCACGCGCGCCCTGGCGCAGGCCGTTAAGGCCGCTGCCAGCCCCTTGCTGGATTTGCGCGACCTCTACCGCCTCTATCCCGATTACGCCATCGACCTCGCGCAAGAGCGCCACATGCTGGCGCAAAGCCAGATGGTGGTGCTGCTGCATCCCTTTCACTGGTACGGCATGCCCGCCTTGCTCAAGCTCTGGGTCGACGAGGTGCTGAAGTTCGGCTGGGCCTACGGGCCTGGCGGTGAGGCGCTGCGCGGCAAGACGCTTTGGCTGGTCAGCTCCACCGGTGGCCAGGCCGAGTCCTACAGCGCAGATGGCCATCACGGCCACGCCATCGACGCCTTCTTGCTGCCCTACCAACAAATTGCCCGCCTGTGCGGCATGCAATACCGGCCGCCGCTGCTGCTGCACGGCGCGCATCGCGTTGACGAGGCCGAGCTGCACCAACATGCCCTGGGCTTTGTGCAGGCCTTGCTGAATTTTTCCAATCCATCGGCCGCCCAGCCGCCCAGCCTTCCGGAGATCGAGTTGGATGCTCGCCCTGCCCTGTTCAGCCCCCTGGCACAGCCAGGCAGCCGCCGATGATCACGCATTCTTGGCTTGACCTGCCGCTGGTCTTTCTTGCCGCAGCCGTGCTGGCCGTGCCCTTGGCGCGCTGGCTGCGCTTAGGCGCCATCCTGGGCTATCTGGTCGCTGGGGTGCTGATCGGGCCCGCGGTGCTGGGTCTGGTGAGTGCGCCGGAGACGATCCTCGAAGTGGCCGAGTTCGGCGTCGTCTTGATGATGTTTCTGGTCGGGCTGGAGCTAGAGCCCACGCGCTTGTGGGCGCTGCGCCGGCCCATCTTCGGCTGGGGCACGCTGCAGCTGCTGGGTTGCACGGCGCTGCTGTTTGGCCTGGCGCTGCTGCTGGGCCAGCCTTGGCGCTTGAGTCTGGTGGTGAGCTTGGGGCTGGCCATGTCGTCCACCGCAGTGGCCATGGCCGTGCTGGCCGAGCGCAATGTGGGCCGCACCACGGCGGGTGAAGCCATTCTCAGCGTCGCCCTGCTGCAAGACATTGCCGCCATTCCCATCCTGGCCTTGGTGCCGATTCTGGCCGCCAGCGGCGCCAGCGATAGCGGCCACGGTGGCTGGCAGGCGCTCAAGGCCGTCGCGGTGGTGCTGAGCATCATCTTCGGCGGGCGTTTGCTGCTGCGCCCCGCGCTGCGCTGGATCGCCCGCAGCCGCACACCCGAGATCTTTACCGCCGCCGCCCTGCTGCTGGTGCTTGGGACGGCGGCCTTGATGCATGCCGTGGGCCTGTCGATGGCGCTGGGGGCTTTTCTGGCCGGCGTGCTGCTGGCCGACAGCGAATACCGGCGCGAGCTGGAAACCGATCTGGAGCCCTTCAAAGGCCTGCTGCTGGGCCTCTTCTTCATCGCCGTGGGCATGGGGCTGGACTTGCGCGTGTTGGTCACCCAGCCGGGACTGGTGCTGGCCTTGCTGACGGCCTTGCTGCTGCTCAAATCCTTGCTGCTGGCGGGCATGGCGGCATGGATGAAGATTCCGCTACTGGAGCGGCCCTTGTTCGTGATCTTGCTGGCCCAGGGTGGTGAGTTCGGCTTCGTGGTGTTTCAGCTGGCGCAGAGTTCGGGGCTGATCGATGCCTCCCAGAACTCGGCCCTGGTGGCGGCGGTGGCCTTGTCACTCGCCTGCACGCCACTGCTCTTGCTGCTGGCTGACCGCCTGCTGCTGCCCCGCTTGCTGAGCCGCGCCCAACCGAACCAAGCCGAGCAAGAGCCACCCAAACCCACGCCCATCATCATCGCGGGCTTTGGCCGCTACGGGCAGATCGTCGGCCGCCTGCTCTACGCCAATGGCTTCGAAGCCACCGTGCTGGACCAGGACGCCGAGATGATCGAGCTGATGCGCGAATTCGGCTGGCGGGTGTTTTTCGGCGATGCCACCCGACTTGATCTGCTACGAACAGCGGGCGCAGCCGAGGCCAAGATTTTGGTCTTGGCGGTGGACGATGTGGCCCAAAGCATCGCCATTGCCGAGTTGGCGCACAGCCATTTCCCGCAGCTCAAAGTGGTGGCCCGGGCTCGCAATGTGCAGCACTACTTCCGTCTGCGCGAGTTGGGCGTGACGCTGATCGAGCGTGAGACTTTCGACGCCGCTTTGATGAGCGGCCGCAGCGCGCTGGAATTGCTGGGCCTGCAGCCGCATGCGGCGCGCAAGCTGGCCTGGCGCTTCCGACAGCTCAACCTCGATCAGTTAGAAAAGTCAGTACCCATTGCCAAGGACCGGGCGGCCTTGATTGCCGTTGCCAAACAGGGGCGCGAGCAGCTGGAGCAGCTCTTCGCCGAGGAAAGAGCGGCGGGGCGCAGGCCGGGCTCGGATCAGCTGCCCCAGGATTGGACCTGAAACTCAGTCAGCGCATGGCGCCGTCAAAGGCAATGACGGCGCGGGATCAATCCCGCCCGGTTGACCTCCGCACGATGGAAAAGCACGCAAAGAATGGCCTTGCCTTTCAACTTGGCGCCGGGGCCCGCAGACACGCCGCGCGCCTGCGGCGACAATAGCGCCCTATGTTTGCCCCGTCCCAACTCGAAGTCCGTCGTTTTTTCTGTGCCACCTATCGCAAGCTGCGCGCTGGCGCGCCGCTGATTCCCATGGAGGTGATTGCCGCCGACTGGATCAGCGAGCATCCCGAGTACCACGCCGAGCTTGCCGATGAAGAGGCTGCTTTGGCGGCGGTCTACAGCGTAGAAGAAGGCCGCACCAACCCCTTCTTGCACTTGTCCATGCATCTGACGATCACCGAGCAGCATGCCATCGATCAGCCGCACGGCATCCGCCAGGCGGTGGATTTACTGGCCTCGCGCCGCAACTCACTGCATGAGGCCCACCATGCGGCCATGGACTGCCTGGGCGAAATGATCTGGGCCTCGCAGCGCAGCGGCCTGCCAC
Source organism: Paucibacter sp. KCTC 42545 (assembly GCF_001477625.1). Classification (NCBI taxonomy): domain Bacteria; kingdom Pseudomonadati; phylum Pseudomonadota; class Betaproteobacteria; order Burkholderiales; family Sphaerotilaceae; genus Roseateles; species Paucibacter sp. KCTC 42545. Next base: position 1,082,170 of record NZ_CP013692.1, on the reverse strand, counting down.
CCGATGGTCACGCCTACCTGGACTGCGTCAGTCGCAAAGCAACCAGCTGAAGCTCAGCCGCGCAGCGGCAAGTCATCGCTAAGTGGGCTTTTCAGCCAAACGCGCAAGGCTTAAACCTCAGACTGAAGTCCCCACAGGCAATAAAAAAGGCCACGCATGCGTGGCCTTTTTCTGCTGCCCACAGGGGCTTGGAAAGTCGAAGTTCAGGCCTGGATCGATCCGCCCAGCGTCTTGCGCTCGTTCTTGCCCATGGCCGAATACAGGCCTGTGGCCTCACCGGGCATCAGCACATCGATGGCGCGGTCCAGCGCAGCGGTTGCCCGTGCCAGCGACTCACGCTGGGCGGCGACCCGACCACCGGCTTGCACCAGGCGGTTACGCAGATGGGGCGGTACGCTGCCACTGCGGGCGGCTTCACTGAATGAGCTAATGGCCAGAGCCAGTGCTTGATGCAGCTTGGCGGCGTTTTGCTCAATGGCTTGGGTGTCGCGGCGCAGCAGGGCCTCGCCCAGCAGGTTCAAGCAGGACTCAACCTCCATCAAAGGCTGCTCCAACTGCTCACTCAGAGCGGCGTTGTTCGTGTCAGTAGGCGGCAAAACTTGCATGACTATCCCCGCCATCAGGCGTTGAGAAGCGTTCAGTCCGCGCCTTGTTTGAGGAGGCGCGCGGAAGTCGTCTGTCTATCCCTCGCTGGCGGTCTGTGCGTCAAGCGCAGACCGTCAGGCTCAATGAGATGACATGCGACCCATCAATTCCTGTGCATTGGCAATCAACTTGTCGGCCACCGCCTCGGCGTTGACCGTGAACTTGCCGTCGGTAATGGCTTGCGAGATCCGGCCGACCTTGGCGGTGTCAAAGCTGCCATCGTCCGCCACGCCTTGCAAGAGCTTGGTGGCCGTGCTCGACAGCTGAATGGTGGCGCTGGCCTGTGGTGCTTTGCCTGCCGGCGCGCTGCTGCCGGAGGCCGGCGCACGCGCTGGCTGGCCGGCGGCGGAGGATTTCTTCTCCGTGCCAACCGCAGTCGCGGCGATGTCAGGGCTGTTAGCGATCTTCATGATGTTCTCCATAGGTCTGAGCGAACCCAAACCTCGACTACGTTGTCCGGGGTATCGACAGGGGACATGAAACCTTTAGAACTTTCGACAACAAATTTGGGCGAATAGCGACCTGCGGATGCTTTCACAACAGCACCTCAACGCGTCGTTCTGCAATGGCGCGGCCGGTCACAACCCGGCCGTTCTCAAACTTGATCTTGACGTTCTGGCCCTCCAGACCGACACCCAGCGCCTGACCCTCGCCAGCTACAGAATAACCCGGCCCCGAGGCCAGCACCGTCACCCTATCACCGGCGGCAAAGACCTGCCGCTGTTTCAACACATTGTTACGCACTGCCTCGCCTGCGGCCAAAGGTCGCAGCAAGGCCCGTCCCACCAGCGCTGCGCCGTCGGTGAAAACGGCGCCAGGCTCGGCAGCTATATCTATTTCGGCCGTTGCCAGCTGAGCTTGAGTCAGCACCACCCCGGAAGCCAGGGGGTCGGCGGCCACAATGGCGCGGGCGTAAACCTTGATCCGCACCGGCAAACTCACATTCCAACGTGATGGCCCCTCCACACAGCGCAGGCCGATACGGGTAGCGCCCCACATTTGCAAGCCGGCGGGCAGATAGGGCTGAACCTGCGCGCATGGCGCCAAGCGCAAACGCGGATCCAACTTGCCCACTTCCACCTCCACCCGTGCCTGGGCGGGCAAACCAGCCGCAACGCCTTGGGTGGCGATCTGCTGCACACGCTGCAATACATCGCTGCCCAGGCCAGCCCCCGCTTGCGCGGCCGCAGCCGTCGCAATCAAGGCGAACAAGCCCCCGAGCGCCAAGTGGCGGGCGGTGCTTGTGGACTGAGGGCGAATTTGGAACATGGCTGAACTTTAGGCCTGAGACCGTGCCGACCTTGGGCCGAAATGCACAGCAAAGGCGCTGCTTATCCCGCTAATGTTTTGCTGCGTCGCCAAACACAATCCGGTCACATCGTCATATGCCCTCTTTGCGCACCGGACTCTCATAGCCCGGCCCCAGCAAGAAGGTCGACGCGAAGGATGACCATCATGTTGAATCGATTGACCGATAGCTTGAACTTCCAGACCCAGGCCCTGACCCTGCGGTCGGAACGCCAGCGCATGCTGGCCAGCAATATCGCCAATGCCGACACGCCCGGCTACCAGGCCCGCGACATGAATTTCGCCAAAGCCTTGCGTGACGCCACCGCTGGCGCGCAAGGCCCCGGCAGCCTTGCCAACACGCAATCGGGCCATATCGCGTCAGCCACCGGCACCCGCAGCGATTCCGAAATGCTCTATTCCACCGCCGCCCAGACCAATCTGGACAGCAACTCGGTCGACATGGACCGCGAGCGCGCCAACTTCGCCGACAACGCCGTCAAGTACGAGGCCACCCTGCGCTTCATCAACGGCACAGTGCGCACCACGCTCGACTCGATGAAGTCGCCAAACGCCGCTTAAGCGGCTTTAGCGGTTTTAGCGGCCTGGCAACTAGGAGCAGCCCCACATGTCCATGTTTCAAATCTTCAATGTCTCTGGCAGCGCAGTCAGCGCGCAGAGTCAGCGCCTCAATGTGGTGGCCAGCAATCTGGCCAACGCTGACACGGTGGCCGGGCCCGACGGACAAGCCTACAAGGCCCGCCAAGTGGTGTTCCAGACGGCCCTGGTCGGTGCCGGCAATGACATGGGCGCAGCCGGCGTGCGGGTCAGCAATATCAGCGAGGACCAGACCCCCGGCCGCAAGGTGCATGACCCCAAGCATCCGCAAGCCGATGCCGAGGGCTATGTGACGTATAGCAATGTCAACACGGTCGAGGAAATGGTCAACATGATCTCGGCCTCGCGCTCCTATCAAAACAATATTGAAGTCATGAGCACGGCCAAAAACCTGCTGCTCAAGACCCTGCAGCTCGGACAATAACGAGCGCTAGCCTGACCCAACCGGAGTGTCTTCCATGGACTTCAGCACCCTCAACACCACCACCAAGGCCGCAGGCAGCAGCGCCAACACCGTGGCCAGCGCCACCAGCCCCAAAAGTGTGCAGGACACGCAGGATCGCTTCCTCAAGCTGCTGGTCGCGCAGATGCAGAACCAGGATCCGATGAACCCCATGGACAACGCCCAGGTGACCAGCCAGATGGCGCAGATCCAGACGGTCAGCGGCATCAGCACCCTGGACAACACCGTCAAGTCGCTTGGCAATCAGTTCAACCAGATGCAGGCGCTGCAAAGTGTGTCGCTGGTGGGCCGCTCGGTCAGCTTCGAAGGCAATCAACTCAATATCAGCGGCGGCAAAGGCATTGGCAGCTATCAGCTGCAATCCCCCGCCACGGCGGTCAAGTTGGAAGTGCTCAATAGCGCCGGTGTCGTGATCGACACCCAGCAACTCGGCGCCCAGGGCACGGCCAAACAAGACATCAGCTGGGCGGCCGACAAGGTTGACCCGAATGGCAAATACACCTTCCGCATCACCGCCACCAAGGGCACGGCCACGGTGGGCAGCACGACTTACGCAGAAGACAAGGTGATGGCCGTCAACACCAGCGGCACGAGCCTCAAGCTGGAATTGCAAAGGCTGGGCCTGGTCGACTACAGCAGCGTCAAATCAATTGACTGACTGAGTTTTCACAAAATCCTCTCACCGGACGAAACATCATGAGCTTCCAACAAGGCCTCTCTGGTCTCAACGCCTCCAGCAAGAACTTGGACGTGATTGGCAACAACATCGCCAACTCCGCCACCTACGGCGCCAAATCGTCGCGGGCCGAGTTCCAAGACGTCTACGCCGGCGCCCTGAACGGTGCGGGGGCCAACTTGGTGGGCATCGGCACCTCTCTGGCAACCGTGGCCCAGCAATTCACCCAGGGCAATATCACAACCACCGAAAGCCCGATGGACCTGGCCATCAATGGCGGCGGCTTCTTCCAGCTCAGCGACGGCCTCAACCCGGTGGAGTACAGCCGCAACGGCCAGTTCAAGGTCAGCCGCGATGGCTATATCGTCAACAACAACAATCTCAAACTGCTGGGCTATCCGGCCGATGGATCCGGCATCGTTCAACCTGGCTTGGCCCAGCCGCTGAAGCTCCCCACTTCGGGCATCGCGCCTAAGACCACTTCAGAGATCACCACCGAGTTCAACCTCGACTCGCGAGCCAAGGTCACCGCACCCGATGGCGGCGGCATCGACATGAAGAGCCCGAAGACCTATAACAACGCCACCTCGCTGACGGCCTATGACGCCAAGGGCCAGGACGTGGCGGTGACCCTGTATTTCCAAAAGGGCCCCACCGACCCCACCGATGGCAGCACCACCTGGAACGTCTTCGCCACCGCCAATGGCACGCCGTTCGAAACCGACTCGGAAGGCGCCGCAATTGCCCTGGATGACAGCGGCAACCCGACCACGCCCTACACCACGATCACCTTCCCGGCCAACGGCGGCTCGCCGATTGCGCCGACGACCAAGATCAATATGGACATCCCCCCCGGCAAGAATGCGCAAGGGGCCGACACCTTGGGCATCGCCGGCGTGAAATTCGACATGCTGGGCGCCACCGAAAACGGTTCCGGCTTCGCCGTCACCAACCTGACTCAGAACGGCTATGCGCCGGGTCAACTGGCCGGCATCTTGATTGAGAACAGCGGCATCGTGATGGCACGCTACTCCAACGGCCAATCCAAACCCGCCGGCCAAGTGGAGTTGGCCTCCTTCCGCAATCCGCAAGGTTTGCAGCCCATGGGCGGCAACGTCTGGGCCCGCACCTTTGCCTCGGGTGAGGCCGTGGTCGGCGTGCCGGGTGACGGCAATATGGGCAAGCTGCAATCCGGCGCGCTGGAAGAAAGCAATGTCGACCTGACGGCCGAGCTGGTGAATATGGTGACCGCGCAACGCGCCTACCAAGCCAACGCGCAGACCGTCAAGACGCAAGACCAGGTGCTGCAGACCATCGTCAACCTGCGTTGATGAAGTTCGCCTGAGCAGGAGCCGCCATGGACCGCATGATTTACCTCTCGATGGCAGGCGCCAAGGCCTCCATGCAGCGGCAAGACACGCTGGCCAACAATCTGGCCAATGTGTCCACCAACGGCTTTCGGGCCGAGTTGCAGGCCTTCCGTGCCGTGCCGGTGCAAGGCAGCGGCGCCAGCACCCGCGCCTACGCGCTGGAAACTACCACCGGCTACAACCCGGAGCCGGGCGCCATCATGGGCACCGGGCGCAACCTCGATGTGGCGATGAAGGACAAGGCCTGGCTGGCCGTGCAAAGCCTGGACGGCACCGAAGCCTATACCCGGGCCGGCGCCCTGGATGTCAATTCAGAAGGCCTGCTGGTGATGCGCAATGGCCTGCCGGTGGTGGGCGACGGCGGCCCCATCAGCATCCCCCCCGACACCACGGTGGCGATCGGCAGTGACGGAACCATCACCGCCAAGACCGACACGGGCAAGCCGACCACGGTCGGCAAGCTCAAGCTGGTCAGCTCCGAGGCGCCGCTAACGCGCGGGCCCGACGGCCTGTTCCGCGCCGCCGACGGCGACTTGCCCGCCGACGAAACCGCCCGCGTGCAAGACGGCGCCCTGGAAGGCTCCAACGTCAGCCCGGTCGAAACCATGGTCAGCATGATTGCCGCGGCACGCCAGTTCGAGCAGCAGATGAAGCTGTTGCAAATCGCCCAGACCCAGGGCCAGCAATCCGCCAAGCTGCTCGGCACCACTTAAAGGACACCCACCATGATCCGCTCACTCTGGATTGCCAAGACCGGCATGGAGGCTCAGCAGACCCAGCTGGACACCATCTCGAACAACCTCGCCAACGTCGCCACCAACGGCTTCAAGCGCTCGCATGCGGTGTTCGAGGATTTGATCTATCAAAACCTGCGCCAAAGCGGCGCCAACACCACCGAGCAAACGCAACTGCCCACCGGCCTGCAGCTCGGCCTGGGTGTGCGCCCCGTGGCTACCTCGCGCATCTACAGCCAGGGCAATCTGCAGCAGACCACCAACAATCTGGACCTGGCGATCAAGGGCAATGGCTTCTTCCAGATTCAGCAGCCCGACGGCACCACGGCCTATACCCGCGATGGTTCCTTCCAGCTCGACGCCAACGGCCAGATGGTCACCAATAACGGCTACACGCTGCTGCCGGGCGTCACCATTCCCAATAACGCGCTGAGCGTGTCGATTGGCAATGACGGCACCGTCAGCATCACCGTGCCGGGCACGCCGAACCCGCAAACGGTCGGGCAGATTCAGTTGGCCAATTTCGTCAATCCGGCCGGCCTGGACCCCAAGGGCCAGAACCTGTTCACCGAGACCGCCTCCTCCGGCACGCCCAGCACCGGCGCGCCCAATGCCAACGGCTTGGGCGCCTTGCAGCAGGGCTATGTGGAAACCTCCAACGTCAATGTGGTGGAGGAATTGGTGGCCATGATCCAGACCCAGCGTGCTTACGAGTTGAACTCCAAAGCCGTGCAGACCTCGGATCAGATGCTGCAAAAACTCGCGCAAATTTGAGCCAAGCCATGAATAGCCTGTCCAAACTCAGCCTGGCCTTGCTGGCCGCATCCCTGAGCGCCTGCGGCACCATCTACCCCGAGCCCCGCGTGGAGCTGCAGCACATGCCGGTGGTCAATCTGCCGCCCTTGCCGGTGGCCGCGCCCAGCAATGGCTCGATCTATCAGGCGGTGAGCTACCGGCCGCTGTTTGAAGACCACCGCGCCCGCCTGGTCGGCGACACCTTGACGGTGCAGATCGTCGAAAAAATCAGCGCCAGCCAAAGCTCCACCAGCGCCATCGACAAGACGGGCAGCATCGCAGGCAATGTGACGGCCATCCCCTTTGTCAGCCCGGGCGCCTTCGCCCGCGCCTCCGCCGCCGGCACCTCGGCCACCAAGTCCGCGGGCAAGGGCAGCAATGAAAACACCAACGATTTTTCCGGCAGCATCACGGCTATCGTGACCGCCGTGCTGCCCAACGGGCACTTGATGATCTCCGGCGAGAAGCAGATTGGCGTCAACCATAACGTCGATGTTTTGCGGTTTTCCGGCCAGGTTGATCCGCGCGCCATCGTGCAAGGCAATACCGTGCCCTCGGCGTCTATCGCCAATGTGCGCATTGAGCAGCGCGGCCGCGGCGCCACGTCGGACGCGCACGGAATAGGCTGGTTGTCGCGCTTCTTTTTAAACCTTTCACCGACTTAAGTTTGCGCAGAATCGGTCGTAGGAGTCCCTCACTTCACGACCATCATGCAAACCACCACATCACGTCTTTTCGGGGTCTTGGCCCTGAGCCTCAGCCTGCTGGGCTGGAGCCCAGCCGCCAGCGCCGCCCGCATCAAGGAAGTGGCGGCCGTGCAAGGCGTGCGCAGCAACTCCCTGACCGGCTACGGCTTGGTTGTGGGCCTTGACGGCACCGGCGACCAAACCACCCAAGCGCCCTATACCGGCCAGAGCTTGACCGCCATGCTGCAGCAGTTTGGCGTCATCCTGCCGCCGGGCGTGACCATGCAGCCCAAGAACGTGGCCGCCGTGATGGTCACCGCCTCCCTGCCCGCCTTCGCCCAGCCTGGCCAGCAGCTGGACATCAACGTATCCTCCGTCGGCAACTCCAAGAGCTTGCGCGGCGGCACCCTGGTGACCACACCTCTGCGCGGCGCCGATGGCCAGGTTTACGCCATGGCCCAGGGCAATCTGATCGTTGGCGGCGCAGGCGCCTCGGCCGGCGGCTCCAAAGTGCAGATCAATCACCTCTCGGCCGGGCGCATCCCGGCCGGTGCGACGGTGGAGCGCTCGGTGGCGACCCCGCTGCAAAACGGCGAATACATCCAGCTCGACCTCAACGCGGCCGACTACAACACCGCCCGCGCCGTGGCCCGTGCCATCAACAAAGCCAAAGGGCCAGGTCTTGCCCAAGCCGTAGACGGCCGCGTGGTGCGCGTGCGTGCACCCATCAATCCGGATGAGCGGGTCAACTTCCTGGCTGATCTGGAAGTCTTGCCGCTGGAACTCAGCGAGCCCGCCGCGCGCATCGTCATCAACGCCCGCACCGGCTCGGTGGTGATGAACCAGGCCGTGACCCTGGCCGCCTGCGCGGTGGCGCACGGCAGCCTCTCGGTCACCATCAGTTCAACCCCGGTGGTCAGCCAGCCCAATGCGCTGTCTGGCGGGCAAACGGTGGTGAGCGAGAAGACCGATATCTCCATCAAACAAGAACCCGGCTCGCTGATTCAGCTGCCTGCCGGGGTCAAGCTGGCCGAAGTGGTGAAGGCGCTCAACTCCTTGGGCGCTACACCGCAGGATCTGCTGGCAATCCTGCAAGCGATGAAGAGCGCCGGCGCGCTGAACGCCGAGCTTGAGGTAATTTGACATGGCTCTCTCGGCAAGCAATCTGGCCGGCAGCCTGGGCAGCAGCACCGGCACCGACACCCGCAGCATCGAAGCCCTGCGCTCGGCCGCCGCGCGCGACCCCAAGAACAGCATCCGCGAAACGGCCAAGCAGTTCGAGTCGCTCTTCATGCAAGAGGTGATGAAAAGCATGCGCGCCTCCACCATGGCGACGGGCATGCTGGACAACCCCGGCACGCAGATGGGCACCGAGATGCTGGACACCCAGTTCGCCGGCAAGCTGACCGGCCTGCCCGGCGGCCTCTCGGACGCGATTGCACGCCAGCTGCAGCGCCAGATGGGTGTCAGCGACAAGGCCGACGCCGCCAAGACTTTGCAACCCTTGCCCGCCATGGCCAAGAAGGGCATCGCCCCGCATGTGCAGAGCTTTATCCAGCAGCACGATGGTGCGGCCAAAGCAGCCGAGGCCAGCACCGGCATCCCAGCCAGCTTCATGCTGGCCCAGGCGGCCCATGAGTCGGGCTGGGGCAAGCGCGAAATCAAGGGTGTGGACGGCAGCAACTCCTTCAACGTCTTCGGCATCAAGGCCACGCCGGGCTGGACCGGCAAGGTCGCCGAGGTTCAAACCACCGAATACATCGACGGCAAGGCACAAAAAGTAACGGCCAAGTTCCGCGCCTACGGCAGCTATGACGAAGCCTTCAAAGACTACGCCAAGCTGATCGGCAGCAACGACCGCTACCGCAATGTGGTGGCCCAAGCCCAGGGCGGCAGCGCCGAGGGCTTTGCCCGTGGCTTGCAAAAGGCCGGCTACGCCACCGACCCCGAGTACGCCAGCAAGCTGGCCAAGGTCATCAACACCACGGTGCGCGTGCAGCGCGCCCTGGCCTGATCGATAACAAGGACACAGCCATATGGGCGCACTTCTGGGCATAGGCATACGCGCGATGTTCGCCAACCAGGCGGCCTTGCAGGCCGTCGGGCAGAACATTGCCAACGCCAACACGCCCGGCTACTCACGCCAGTCGGTGGTGTTGACGACTCCCGAGGGCCAGTTCACCGGTTCAGGCTATTTCGGCAAGGGTGTGTCGGTGCTGACGGTGGAGCGTTCGCACAATGAATTCCTGACCAAGGAGGCGGCCAGCAGCAAGGCAACGGCCTTCATGGATCAAACTCGCGCCGCCTCTTTGGGCCAGCTGGAAAAGCTGTTTCCGCCAGGCGAGAGCGGCATCGGCTACGCGGCCGGCCAGTTTCTCAATGCCATGGTGGATGTGGCGAGTCGCCCTTCCGACCCCTCCTCGCGCCAGGTGGTGCTGGGTCGTGCGACAGAACTCGCCTCGCGCTTTTCTGCCGCCGGCCAGCAATTGGTGGATTTGCAAGCGGGTGTGGTCAGTGACTTGAAGGCCAATGTGGCCGTGGTCAACCAGATCACCAAGCAGATTGCCGTAGCCAATGACCAAGTGGCACGCGCCAATGGCAACGGCCACGCACCTAACGACTTGCTCGATCAGCGCGATCAGTTGATCTCGCAACTCAGCCAATACATTCAAGTCACCACCCTGCCCGCCTCCGACGGCACCGTGGGTGTCTTCATGGGCGGCGGCCAGCGCTTGGTGCTGGGCGCCAACTCGCAAGAGCTCAAGATCACGCCCGACCCCTACGACGGCAAGCGCGCCCAGGTCAGCATCGATGAGTCCAACGGACCTCGCGCGCTTGATGCCAGCGTGCTGACCGGCGGCTCCATCTCGGCCTTGGTGCAGTACCAAGACATTGATCTGCAGGACGCTCGCAATCTGCTGGGACAGATGGCCGCCGCCATGGCCACACGGGTCAACGACCAGCAGGCCTTAGGTCTGGACCTGTCCACTACCCCAAGCAAGGGTGGCCCCATCTTCGGCATCGGCAGCCCCCGCAGCCTGCCGGCAGCCACCAATGCACGCAATGCCGACGGCAGCTTCGCCGCGAGCGTCAAGCTGAGTATCACGGACGCCAGCCAGTTGCAGGCCAGCTCCTACAAACTGAGCGTGGATCCCGCTGGCACGGGCGCCTTGCAACTGGTGCGCCTGAGCGACGGGCTGACTCGCACCGTTGCCAACGGTGATACGGTGGACGGCTTCAAGATCGACCTGGCCGACGCCGCCCCCGGCGCGGGTGACTCCTTCTTGCTTGAGCCGGTGGCCCAAGCCGCTGTGGATATGAAACGGGTGCTGGACCGAACCACCGGCATTGCCGCAGCCTCACCGCTGACCGCCAGCGCCAGCGTCAATAACAAGGGCACGGCCACGGTGGACTCGATGTACGCCGTCAACAGCAAGGTCGACCCGAGCAAGGCGCCGATGTCCATCGCCTTCGGCACACCCGCCGCAGGCAGCAGCCAGGTGCCATACACCCTGACCCTGAACGATGGCAGCGTCTACACCGGCGATTGGACCTCCGGCCAGCCCATCGGCAACCAGCCGGGTGCCACCCCGCCCATCGACCTGGGCTTTGAGCTCAAGCTCAACGGCGTGCCCAAGGCCGGCGACACCATCACGCTGGACGCCACCAAGTTCACTACCGCCAACAACGGCAATGCCAAGGCCTTCCTGAACATCCAGACGGAAACTTTTGTCGGCCGACGCACCCTGCCCGATGGCAGCATTGCCCTGGGCAGCACCATCAACGATGCCTACTCCTCAGCCATGAGTGAGATCGGCTCGCGGGTGCAGGGCAGCAATTATTTGGCCACCGTGTCCACCTCGGTGGCCGCCAATGCCGAGGCCACCCGGGCCGGCCAGGCCGGCGTCAATCTCGATGAGGAAGCCTCGCGGCTGATGCAGTTCCAGCAAGGCTACCAAGCCGCAGCCAAGGTCTTGCAGGCCGCGCAAACCATTTTTGACGAGCTGCTCAAGCTGGCTTCGCGTTGATGGCGATGAATAGCTTCAAAGCCACTCACAACGCTCAGGCCACGCCGTTTCACTCAGGCTGTTCGTCACGCAATCCCTAAGGAGCCATGAATCATGCGCCTCGCTACTTCCAATATGTTCGACGCCAGCATTGCCAATTTGCAGCGTCGCCAGCAAAAGCTCCAGGAAACACAGGGTCAGCTCACCTCCGGCAAGCGCATCGCCCAGGCCAGCGATGACCCAACCGGCGCCGCGCGCGCCGAGCGTGCTTTGGTCAGCATCGGCCGCGTCGATGCCAATCAGCGCGCCCTGGAAGCCAGCCGCAACAGCATGATCCTGAGTGAATCAGCGCTGGGCGATGCCGGCGAGTTGATGCAACAAATGCGTGAAGCCATGATGGCCGCAGGCAATGCCAGCTACAGCGATTCCGAACGCGCCGGCCTGGCCAACAAGATCGCCGGCCTGCGCGATCAACTGCTCACCATTGCCAACCGCAGCGACGGCGCCGGCGGCTTTTTGTTCGGCGGCCAAGGCTCGGGCACGCCACCATTTCTGGACCAGAACGGCGGCGTCACCTTCACCGGTGTTGGCGGCAGCATTCAGACCGGTAATATGGACAACTTCGCCCTCACCATCGACGGCGATCAGGCCTGGCAGCAAGCCCGCTCGGGCAATGGCAGCTTCGTCACCGGCCCAAATGGCAATACCGCTGGCGCGAGCACGCCACCAAAGGGCTGGATCGACAGCGGCCGGGTCACCAACCCCGGCCTGCTGACCGGCAATAACTACAACATCGTGATCAGCGGCACTGCGCCTGCGCAGACCATCGCTGTCACCAATACCGACACCGGCGCCGCCGTGCCGCTGGATGGCAACCCCACGGGCACGTTCACCCCCGGCAAGGGCATCAGCTTTGATGGCATGGCCATGACCATCTCGGGCAAGCCGGTGGACGGCGACCAGTTCAGCATCAAACCCTCCAGCAACGACCTCAAGGTCTTCGACGTGCTGGACAAGGCGGTGGCCGAGTTGCGCGCGCCTTTACGTGGGCAGGCGGAGATCTCGCAGTCCAACTCCAACCGCATCCGCGACCTCGACGCGGTGATGAGCAATCTGCAAAATGTGCGCAGCCAGGTCGGCGAGCGCATGAATAATCTGGACGGCACCGAAACCCGTATGGCCGCCCTCAAGCAATACAACAAGTCCGAGCAATCGGCGGCCGAAGACCTGGACATGACTCAGGGCATCTCCGACTTCCAGAACCAGCAAACCGGTTATGACACCGCACTCAAAACCTATGCGATGGTGCAGCGCATGACCCTGTTCCAGTACATCAACGTTTGATCCCCGGGTGAGCCGCCAAACACGGCGGGCCGGCTGGGCATTTGCTTGCTTAGCCCCAGGCACTTAGCCCGACACCGAATTCGACCCAGGCCACGGCCACTTTTTCTCTTCGAGCACAGGACTCATGAACTACTCACATTTGGGTGCAGTCGCACTCGCTTACGCCCCTCTGATCGATGCCCAACGCATGGTCACCGCCACCCGCCTGACGGTGGTGCCGGTTCGGCCTGATGCCAAGCTCGATGGCGCCGAAGTCCTGGCCTGCCTGAACGAAGTCTGGCCCGCCGGCGGCGGCCAGGTCATCCTGCATGTGCTGAGCGAAAGCCTGCTGCTTGAGTTGCTGGGGACCGAACTGCCGGCCCATGTGCAACTGGAAGTGCCGGCCTTTATGTGCAGCGATGCCGCAGTGGCCGAGCAATTGCAAACGCTGAAGAAAAAGGGCAATGTCCTGCTGCTCAAGGGCGTGCCATCGCAAGGCCTGGCACCTGAGTTGAACGCCTGTTTCAAGCAGGTGGTGCTGGGCCCGGACGACGAGGCCCGTGGCAGCGCGGAGCTCAAGCTGCCGCGTTTGATCAGCGGCCTGCGCAGCGCTGCCGATATTGATGCCGCCTTCAAGCGCGGCGCACAAGGCGTCATGGGCTGGCCCATGCAGGGTGCGTTCGAGCCCGCCCCCGGCGCGCCACGCAGCGATATTCAGGCCGACCTGCAAGTCATCGTCGAGCTGATGTCGCGAGTCGACCAGGACGAAGACATCGAGCGCCTGGAGCAAACCCTCAAGCGCGACCCCAGCCTGGCCTTCAAGCTCTTGCGCTATCTGAACTCGGCCGCCTTCGGCCTGCCGGTTGAGGTGTCATCCTTCCGCCACGCCATCATGCTGCTGGGCTACCCGCGCCTCAAGCGCTGGCTGGCCCTGCTGCTGACGACCGCCAGCAAAGACCACAGCATGCGCCCCATCATGTACGGCGCTCTGCGCCGTGGCCTCTTGATGGAAGAGCTGGCCAAGAGCATGAGCGACAGCGAGCTGCGCGATGAGATGTTCATCTGCGGCCTGTTCTCCCTGCTCGACCATATGCTCAAGCAGCCCTTCGACAAGCTGCTGCAATCGATCCCAATGCCAGAGCGCGTGCGCCAGGCCCTGGTGGACGGCAGCGGCCCCTACCAGCCCTATCTGGCGCTGGTGCAAGCGATCGAGAACGAATCCATCTTCGACATTCGCAGCGCGGCCGAGGGCCTGATGCTGGGTCTGGAAGAAGTCAACCAATGCGTCTTGCGCGCCCTGGCCAAGGCCGCCCAGTTGGAGTGAGCGGCCGACTCCTGCAGCCGCGCGCTCCGGGAGTCGGGGCCGGGGCCGTAAACTCCTCGGCAATGCCAGCCTCCTCCGCCACGCCATCGCCGCTGACCCAGCTCTCGCTGCTGCCCCAGGACTTAGCCGCCCTGCAGGGCTTGCTGGGCTTGGTCAGCGACCCCGTGCTTTTGCTGGGCGAGGCACTCGATGTGCTGGAGGCCAACGCCGCCGCCCAACAGCTGCTGGGCCAAGGCCCGGGCCAGCAAGCCAAGCCCTTGCACAGCTTGCAAACCAGCCATGGTGGCCGCTTGGGCGACTGGCTGCGCCTGGCCAGCCGCGCCATGCAAGACGGCCGCCGCGGCCCGCCAACCCCGGGCCTGAAGCTAGATCACGGCCAACGTGCCTCGCTCACCCTGGTGCCCCTGCAAGCGCAGGAGGAACATGCGGCGCGCTGGCTGCTGCATGTGCGGGCCGAAGAAAAAAACAAGCCCGGTCTGAGCAAACGCCCCGGCCAGCCGGGCAGCGAGAACCCACCAAGCGCCGCCGCTGAAAAGAGTGCTGACGGCGCGCCTGAAGCCTTCAACCCTGCAGCCCACGACGCTCAAGCCGAGCCGCAAGCCCATCAAACCGCCGCCCCGCTGCAAGGCCGTGAGCAAGTGCTGCGCGAGCAAGCCGAACGCACCCAGGCCGAGCTGGCCCAATGGCTGGCGCTCAGCCCGCTGCCCATGGTTTTGTTCGACGCCACCGGCCTACTGCTCAAAAGCAACCGCGCTTTCGCCGAGCTTTGCCTGCAAGTCCCGGTGACCCTGCAGCAGGCCGAGCCGGCCATGCAGCAATTGCTGGGCTGGGAAAACAAGCAAGCCAGCGAACTGCTGAGCCGAGCCAGCGAGCGCGTGCAAACGCAGGCCAGCCTGATCGACCCCGCCGGCCGCACCCGCTGGTTCGCCGGCCGCATCCAGCCGCTGGACAGCTCGGCCGCCAGCAGCAGCCTGCCGCGCCGCTATATGGCGGTGCTGGAGGATCGCAGCGCCGATCAGGAGCGCGATCTGGCCTATCAGCAAATGGACGCGCTGATGGACACCGCCAGCGTGGGCCTGGCCACCTTCGCCCAAGACGCCGGCTGGCTGCGGCCGCGCAGCTCAACGCGTGGCGCCAAGCAACAGGGCGAGGCCCGCCGCAACACCTTGACCGGCCTTCAAGGTGTGGGCCGCGATATCGTCGAGCCCGGCTCGCTGGCCGAGTTTGAACGCCTGCAGCGCGCCCTCAAAAAGGGCGACCGGGTGGAGGTGCGCTACGCCGTGCGCCACCCCGAGCTGGGGCGGCGTTGGCTCTTAACCCGAGTAGAGCCGGGCCAGCTCAGCTCCGGCCAACGCACCACCTCGGTCGTGACCTTGGACGTCACCGCCCAAGCCCAGGCCGAGAACCGCAGCGAGCAGCTGCTGCACGAGTTGCGCACCATCATGGATGGCGCCGGCCTGGGCCTGGCCTATTTCCGCGGCGACAAGCTGCAGCGTTGCAATCACGGCTTCGAACATATGCTGGGGCTGCACGAGCCCATGCCCATCGGCACGCCGGTGGCGCAGATGTTCGCCGCCCTGCCCGAGTTGTCCGCCCAATTGCAAGAAGCCTTGGCCCAAGCCAGCGACGGGCAAGATTTTGAAGCGGAGTTTTTGCAAGTTGGCAGCGAAGCCTCACAGCCGCGCTGGCTGTCCCTGACCCTGCGCCGAGTCGCCCAGGATGCAGATGAGGACGAAGGCAGCCAGCGCCCCGGTGGCAGCAAGAGCAGCGAAACCATTGCCGTCATCAGCGACATCAGCCGCTTGAAGGCGCAGCAGGCCGAATTGGAAGCCCTGGTGCAAGACCGGGAGATGATGTTCAGCCTCTCAGACGTGGGCATCGCCATTCAGCGCAATGGCCGCATCACCCGCGCCAATGACGCATTGGCAGCGCTGACCGGTTACCGCATCCACGAACTCAGCGGCCTGGCTCACCGGGACTTGTTCGAAGATCCGCAGGAGGTCGAGCATTACAGCGAGGCGGTGCAAGAAGACTTGCACAAGCATGGCCTGTGGCGTGGCGAGCGACGCGTGCGCCGGCGTGACGGCACCACCTTGTGGATGCAGATCAGCAAACGCGTGATGCGCCCCGGCGCGCCCGACGAAGGCCTGATCGTCACCTTTGTGAACGTGGACGACCGTTGGCGCGCCCAGCAATCACTGATGCTGCAGACCGAGCGTGAACGCGCCGTGCTGGACTCGGTGCTGGTGGGCATCGTCACCGTGGGACGTGGCGGCATCGAGTGGATGAACCGCTCGGCCCGGCGCATGTTCGGCGGCGACCTGAGCGAGTTCGCAGGCCAGAGCATGAGCATGGTGGCCACACCGGACGCCAAGCACCCCTTCCGCCACACCCATTACCTGGACGAGTTGACCGAAGGCGAGACCGAGGCCTTTGAATGCCGCTTGAAGGCGCTGGACGGGCGCGAGTTCTGGGTCGTGGGCAACGCGGTTGTGACCGGCTCGCGCCATAGCGGCCGCCAACTCACCTACGCCTTGCTGGACATCGACCGGCGCCGCCAGGCCGAGGCGCAGTCTCAGCAGGCGCAGGCCTCGCTGAGTCGCATCATCGAAGCCGCGCCGCTGGCCATCAGCTTGCACGACGCCAAGACCCTGGCCGTGGCTCAGATCAATCATGCCGCCGCTACGCTGGCCGGGCGCAGCGAGCAGTCCTTGCTGGGCGCCAGCCCCGAGGATTTGTTTGGCCGTGAGCAGGGCGAGATCATCCGCCGCGACATGCAAGAGGCTCTGGCGGCAGGCGCCGTGACCCAGCGCGAATACCGCCTGGGCGAAGGCGAGAACATGCGGGTCTGGGACGCACGCTTCTTGCATCTGGCTGGCACCACTGACGGCTCGGAGGCCAATGAAGACGGCTCACCCGAACAATTGCTGCTGGTGGCCAGCGATGTGACCGAGCACCGCGCGGCTGAAGAGGCGCGCCTGCACGCGGCCATCTCCCAACGCGAGTTGCTGGTGCGCGAGGTGCATCACCGCATCAAGAACAATCTACAAGGTGTGGCCGGCCTGCTGCAGCAGATCGCCACACGCCGCCCCGAGGTGGCGCCGGTGATCAGCGAGGCCGTCGGCCAAGTGCATGCGATTGCACAGGTCTACGGCCTGCAAGTCGGCAGCTCCGGCCCGCTGATGGTGCGCCGGGTGATGGAAGCCATCATCGGTTCGGTCCAACGCATGTCGGGCCGCACCATCAACACCGTGATTGAAGGCGAAACGGCTGACCAGTCCTATGCCTGGGCCTTACCGGAAGCCGAATCGATTCCGATTGCGCTCACACTCAACGAATTGCTCACCAACGCCATCAAGCACAGTCCTAACAGCGATGTGCAGTGCACCCTGATCTGCGGCATTGATCAGGTAGCGGTGGAAATCGTCAACCCCGGCCAGCTGCCGCCCGAGTTCAACCTCACGCAAGTGCCCGGCGGCGTCTCGGGCCTTGGCCTGGTACGTGCCCTGCTGCCCCGCCGCAGCGCGGTGCTGAGCCTGAGCCAACGCGGCGACCACGTGGTCTGCCGCGTCGAGTTGCTGCCCCCGAGCGTGAGCTTAGGCGTGGCAGCACCCTGAGTGCGCGCCGCTCGTGGTGCCAGGTTTTGCCTCCCGTCCGCAGCGATTGGCATGATTCACCGCCTGCCCGGCCCCAGCGCCACTCAGACACGAGGGCAAGGGCGCCACAGCCATCAACGCAAGCTCGGTGTTTCAGCGACAATGGACACCGTGAGGTCAGCATTTGCTCGACCCGTTTTTCGCACAGGAACCCCCGCAGGTGAGTAGCAAGGGCAAGATTCTGGTGGTTGACGATGACCGGCTGGTGCTGGCGACCTTGACCTATGGTCTGGCCCAGGCCGGCTTCGAGATCATCGACGCCGACAACGGTGACGACGCTATTTTGCTGGCGCGCGAACATCGGCCGGAACTGGCCCTGCTGGATATCCGCATGGAAGGCATGAGTGGCTTTGATGTCGCCGCCTATCTGCGCGAGTACCTGCAAATCCCCTTCATGTTCTTGTCGGCCTTTGCCGACGAAGAGACCGTGGCCAAGGTGAAAGAGCTGGGCGCCGTGGCCTATCTGGTCAAGCCGCTGGACATTCACCAGATCGTGCCGGCGGTGGAAGCCGCCTTTGCCAAGCGCGGTGCCACACCTGCCCCACAGCCCTTGCGCGGCCCGCTGGGCAAGGCCGCAGCAAATGCCGTGCTGGAGCAGACGGCGGCGCTGGCGGTGGGGATTTTGATGCACCGCTATTCACTCTCGCGGCAACAAGCACTGGCGCGGCTGCAAGCCCTCAGTGACGCCGAAGGCCGCAGCCTAGATGATCAATCGCTGCGCTTGGTCGAGGCCACCGAAATGCTGGCCATGCCCGGGCAACTCAACCCCTGAATCTGCGCTGAGGCACCGCTAGGCTGAGGCGAGCCTAAGTCTTCAATGCACTCCGGGTCAGCGAAGCTTGGCCGTTCAGGCTGGCAATGTGAAGTAAAACTTGGCACCGGCGCCGACTTCAGATTCGGCCCACACTTCCCCACCGTGGCGGCGCACGATCCGCCGCACCGAGGCCAGACCCACACCGGTGCCCTGGAAGTCACTGGCGCTGTGCAAGCGCTGGAACACGCCGAACAAGCGGTCGGCATAGCGCATATCAAAACCCGCGCCGTTGTCGCTGATGCGGAAGATCCAAGGGCCCGGGCCATCCCGCTGCGCCTCGAAGCGGATCTCAGCCTGCTCGCACTTGCTGCTGTACTTCCAAGCATTGCCCAGCAAGTTCTCCAGCACCATGCGCAACAAGACCGGGTCGCCCTGCGTCGTCATCAGGGGCTGGATGTGAACCGTGACCTTGCGCTGCGGCGCGCTACGCTGCAACTCATCCAGCACCAAATCCGCCAATTGCGACAGATTGACCGGCTGGCGCGCCAAGGGCTGCGAGGACAACTGGCTCAGCGACAGCAGCGAATCAATCATGCTATTCATGCGTGAGGCCGCGCCCATCACCCGGTCGAGATGGTCGTTGCCAATTCGGTCCAGCAAGCGGCCGTAGTCCTCTTTCAAAATACGGGCAAAGCCCTCCACCACACGCAGCGGCGCACGCAAATCATGCGAGACGGTGTAACTGAACGAGGCCTGCTCCTGCGCCTCAAAGGCCTGCGCTTGTAGCTGAGACTGCAGCTGTGATTGCAATAGATTCGCCTGCGCCTGCTCGCTCACTTGCTTCTGCGTCTGAGCTTGGGCCAACATCACGGCGGCACCGGCGGCCATGGCCTGCTCATCAATCACCGCCAGCTTCTTGGCCACCCCTTGGTAGCCCTGGAACTGCCCTTGCTCATCCCAACAAGCCAGGCCGAGCAAGTCCCAGTTGCCGCCGTCACCAGCAAGCGCCTGCACCCGGCAGTCGATTTCGGCAGGCTGCTGCTTCAGCAAGGCTTGCAGCCCCTCAGCGTCGGCAGAGCCCTCGAGGCTCAGCAAGCCAAAGCGCTCCCAGCAGGGCTGTCCGGTAGCCGGCAAGGGTTCGGCACCATTGACATGCCAACTCAGCAAACGGTGTTGTGGGTCACTGTGCCAGCGGCCATCAGCCTGCTTGGCCAGCAACTGTTCCCAGCGCTGGTTCTGCGCCCGCAGCACACCCAGGCTGTGGCCGAGGGCCTGCCGCGTTAGCTGCCGGCTCAGGTAAAACGCGGCGCCAGCCACGAGGACCAAGATCAGCAAGCCGAACCATGCCAGCAACATCACATGCCCGAAACCCGCACCCGGCCCCTGGCTCATCGCCAAACCCAAAGCCAGCGGCCCCGGCAAAAGGCTTGCCAGCGCGAGCAATAGAAAGGGGATTTTGGGCCTCCAGGCCCTGGAGTGCGCGGTGTGGTGAGCATCACGGACACTGTTCATGAGCGGCATTGTAAGGATCATGTGCAGCCCCAAACCAAGCTCAAGCGCGACACGCGCCGCCCCGTGAAGCCGGTTGGCACAAGAGCTTGGCGCCAAAGCGCCAAGAAAGGCACGGAAACACCCCAAATTCCCTGGGCTGACAGGCCGATATCGCTATGACTATCAAGCTACATTGCAGCTTGCAGTTCTGTTTTTAAAAAAATAACTCGCATGGCTTGTGGCTGCGCGCACATTCCCGGTGTTTTTGGCACCGGACCTCAAAAGCCCAGCCCCACGCCCCTGCGAACCTAACTAACGCTCAGCACGCCTTTTGAACATGCAGCCGCGTCCCTTGCCAGAATCTTCGTCACCTGACCGTAGCAGCGAATGGACCGTTCCCGAAGGTCTCGACGCGCAAGCGCTTGAGCGCCTGTTTGAGCTCGACCCGGATGGCAGCAACAAACTGGTGGAGCGGGTGATCGAGGCCTATTTGAAGTCCCTGGATCGGCTGCTGCCGGACCTGCAGCAGGCCCGCGCCCCCGAAATGGACCTCAATGTGGTTCGTCACGTCAGCCATACCCTGAAGTCTTCGTCGGCCAGCTTGGGCGCGTTGAAGGCCTCCGCCTTGTGCGCCGAGGTCGAATTGATGGCTCGGAATGGTGAAACTGGCGGCCTAGCAGCGAAACTAGACGATATGCTTGCAGAGCTTGCTCAGGTGAAGCAGGCCTTGTCGACGATGCGCATGCCGGGGCCCCAATGATTTCAGTTGGCACATTGCACGATGACGGTGATCCGAAGCAACCCAAGGTGCTCTTGGTTGATGACGATGAAGTCAATCTGCTGCTGACCGCCTCGGCCCTGCGCAGCCGCGACTTCGAGGTCAGCGTGGCTCACGGTGGCCAGCAAGCCCTGGACATGATGGCGCAGAGCGCGCCCGACATCATCGTGCTGGACGCCATGATGCCGGAGATGGACGGCTTCGAAACCTGCCGCCGCCTGCGCGAGTTACCCGGTTTCGAATCCACCCCGGTGCTGATGTTGACCGGCCTCGATGATGAGGCCTCCATCAATCTGGCCTACCAGGTCGGTGCCACCGATTTCTTCGTCAAGTCGCCGCAATGGAGCTTGCTGTCCGGGCGGCTGCGCTATTTGCTGCGCTCATCCCGCACCCGTATCGAGCTTGAGCGCAGCAAGGCCAAGCTGGCGCGCGCGCAAGACCTGGCCCGCATGGGCAGCTTCGAGTGGCAGCAGCAACGCGGCTTTCATCTGGCCGCCGAGGCCTTGCGTGTGTTTGGCCGCGGCCCGGCCGAGCGGCTTGATTTCATCGGCGTGATGCGCATGGTGCCACATGAGGAGCGGGTTTTGTTCCTGCGCCTGCTGCGCGATGTGCTGGCACACAACTCGGTGCTGGTCACCGATTTGGCCGTGACCTTGCAGGACGGCCGCCAACGCGTCGTCCACATCGAGGCCGAACCCGAGTTCAACGAACAAGGCAATGCCAACGGCTACACCGGCGTGATGCAGGATGTGACCGACCGCCGCCAGGCTGAGGACCGCATCCGCCAGCTGGCGCATTTCGACGCCCTCACCGGCCTGCCGAACCGGCGCCAGCTGATCTGGCGGGTGGAACGTGCCATCGAGCAGGCCCGCCGCGGCAGCCACGAAGTGGGCCTGCTGCTGATTGACCTGGACCGCTTCAAGATCATCAACGACACCCTGGGCCACCAAGCCGGTGACGAATTGCTGGTGGAAGTGGGCCGCCGCCTGCGCGCCTGCGTGCGCCACTCAGACCAAGTCATGGAAGGCATGCTGGAGACCGTCGGCGGGCGCTCGCATCGCTCGCTCGAAGCCGTGGGCCGACTGGGCGGCGACGAGTTCGTCGCCCTGCTGCCCGAGATCGCTGACGAACGCGATGCCGAGCGCGTTGCCGGAAGGGTGCTCGAAGCCCTGCGTGAGCCCATCTTCATCTCCGGCCAGGAGTGTTTTGTCACGGCCAGCGTGGGCATTGCCATCTACCCGCGCGATGGCCTGACCATGGCGGATCTGCTGCGCAATTCCGACGTGGCCATGTACGCGGTGAAGTCGCAAGGCCGCAATGCGGCCGCGCTCTACACGCCGCAGCTGGCCGGCCAGGGACGCGAGAAGCTGGAGCTGGAAAGCGCCCTGCACAAGGCACTGGAACGCGGCGAGATCGTGCTGCACTACCAGCCCAAGATCGATGTGCGTGGCGCGCGCATGGTGGGTGCCGAGGCCTTGATGCGCTGGAAGCGCGGCGACAAGCTAATCTCCCCTGCCGATTTCATCCCGCTGGCCGAAGAAACCGGCCTGATCGTGCCGCTGTCGGAATGGGCGATCAAGGAAGCCGCCCGCCAAGCCAAGATCTGGCAGCTCAACTTCGGCTTTTCCGACTCCATCGCGGTCAATCTGCCCAGCCGCATGTTCGAACGCTCCGATCTGGTCGAGCACATCCACCAATGCGTCAGCAGCTACGGTGTGCCGCACCGCTCCATTCAACTGGAGATCACCGAAAACAATCTGATGAAGGATTTGCAGAAGGTCATTCCGGCCCTGCACCGCCTCAATGAAGTAGGCGTCGAAATCTCCATCGATGACTTCGGCACCGGCTATTCCTCGCTGGCCTATCTGACCACCCTGCCGATCTCGGAGGTCAAGATCGACCGCACTTTTGTGCGCGACCTGGGCATCACGCCGCAAAGCTCGGCCGTTGTCACCGCCATCATCGCCCTGGCACGCGCCATGGGCCTGCGCGTGATCGCCGAAGGCGTGGAGACCCTGCGTCAGATGGATGTCTTGCACCGCCTGGGCTGCAGCCTGATGCAGGGCTTTTTGTTCAGCAAGCCGCTGCCCCCCGAGGAGGTGGAGCTGTGGCTGGCGCAGACCGTGCTGCCGCGCAAAGCGCCCTGGATCGCGCGGGCCGACGCTGAGGCGCAAGAACTGCGAGACATTGAACCTGGCAATGGCACGCACCGCCCACAGGGCGGTCGCCGTTGAACAAAAAAGTTAGAGTAAAAGGTCCTAGTCATGGATGAGCGACGCAGCTCCCGCGCGCCCGCCGGCGCCACCAGCGCCCAGATCGCCAAAGCCGCTTTTCTGCGCCTGGCCCAAGCGCAACTGGAGCCCACGCCCGAGAATTACGCCCGCGCCTACGCCGTGGAGTCGGGTACCGAGGCCACACCAGCCGCTTTACCAGAGCGCGCCCAGACACTGCTTACCAAGCTGCTCGCATTGGGTGTGAGCGGCAGCCAGGCCCGCCTTGATCTGCAGGTGTGCGTGCGCGAATCGCGCTGGGACGAGGCGCTGCGCCAAGTCGAGCGCCTGCAACAAACCGTCGGCCCTGTCGCGCAAGCTGAGGCTCTGGCCCAGGTGCTGGAGCGCCTGATCCGCGGGCTGGAGCGCGGCGGCCGCCAGTGGACCGTGGCACGCAAAAAAGACGGCTTGCAGCGCGTGCTGGAAGGCAATCGCAGCGACAGCCAGCGCTTGATCAAGCGCCTGCAACAGTTGGTGGCCAGCTGGGACTCTGACGTGGCCGACAGCAGCATCGCCACCTCGGATGACGCCGGCGGCACGCCCAGCCAGTTCTTCATGGATGAAGATGCTGGCCTGTCCAATTTCGGCGCCGAGGCCGATGAGCCCTTTGAGCCAGCCTCTCCGTCCAGCGCGACCAGCCCGGCCGCAGACGCCGCCCAGTGGCCGCAAATTGAATCCAGCCTGCACGCCACCGTGCAGCACGCCCTGCAGAGCCCCGAGGGCTATGCGGACGAATTGATGGGCGAGCTCAAGGCCGCGCAGCTGCAACTTCAAGTGCAAGGCGTCAGCCCGCAAGCCGCTGCCCAGATGGAGCAGCTGTGTCAGCGCGCCCGCCACCTGCTGGATCACCGCCAGCATATGTTCACCGAGCTGGGCCAGCTATGCCGTGAATTGAGCGCCAGCTTGGTTGATTTGGCGGAAGACGACTCCTGGGCGCGCGGCCAGTGCGAGGCCATGAACAACACGCTGGAGCAAGGCCTGAGCGGCCGCGGCGTGCGCTCCGTCACCGAGATGCTGGGCGGCACGCGAGAACGCCAGCGCGCTCTGCGAGAGGATCGCAAAAAGGCCCGTGATTCGCTCAAGTCCATGATCCACCAAATGCTGGCCGAGCTCGGTGAGTTGGGCCAGCACACCGACCGTTTCCAGAGCAGCGTCGGCCGCTATGCCGAGGTGATCGAAAAGGCGGATAGCCTGGAGAGCCTGGCAGGCGTGGTGCGCGAGATGGTGGAGGAAAGCCGCAGCGTGCAGTCCCTGGTGCAGCAAACCCAAGCGCGCTTGAGCAGCGAACATGACAAGGCCAATAGCCTGAGCCAGCGCGTCGAAGCGCTGGAAGGCGAGTTGCTACGACTCTCCAACGAGGTGCAAACCGATCAGCTGACGCAGATCGCCAACCGCCGGGGCTTGCTTGCCGCCTTCGCTACCGAGCAAGCCAAGCTTGAGCGCGACAGTGGTGACGCCGTCAGCGAGGGCGATACCCAACGCATCGCCCTGGCCTTGCTGGACATCGACAACTTCAAAAAGCTCAATGACAGCTTGGGCCACGGCGCCGGCGATGTGGCGCTGAAGTCTTTGGCCGAACGGGTGCAGGCTTCGCTGCGCCCCGGTGACCTAGTGGCGCGTTACGGCGGCGAAGAGTTCGTACTGATGCTGCCGCGCACCCCCATCGAGGAAGCCCAGGCCGTGCTGCAACGCCTGCAGCGCGCGCTCTCGGCCAGCTTATTCATGCACGAAGGTCGGGATGTGTTCGTCACCTTCTCGGCCGGCGTGACGCTGTACCGAGCCGGGGAAACGCTGGAGGCCGCCCTGGACCGCGCCGATGTGGCGCTGTACGAAGCCAAGCACACCGGCAAGAACAGGGCTTGCGTGGCGCCTTGAGGGACTGCCCGAGCGGCAGCTTAATGACGGGAGGCCGCTGCAACAGCGGAGTCGGCCATGAGCGCATCAACGCAACAGCGGCGCGCCGAGCTTAGAAGTTGAACGCCAGGCGCAGCCCGCCCCAATGCCTGCCGCCCACCACGATGGGCGCAGACACCTCCTTCAAGAGCACGAACTTGCCCCCGCCCATATCGCGCCGATAGGTCTGCAACAAAAAAGGCCGCTGGTTGCGCGCCGAGACCAGGCCGGTGCGGTCATTGAAGATGCGCCGGTAGCGGCTATTGGCGGTGTTCCACACCACATCACCGGCACGCTGCGGCTGGCAATACTTCTTGTTGTGAGCGGCCACATAACCGTTGCGGTCCACGGCAATGCAATAGACCACCTTGTCGCTGAAATCGAGCATGCGCTCTTGAACCGCCGGGAACAGTCGGTCGGCCAGCGCCACGAACTGAGTCAGATGCTGGGCCGGATTGCTGCCCGGTATGGCTTGATAGTGTTCATCAAACAACTGGGCCAGCTGAATGTCGCCGCGCTGCAGGGCCTGGGCCAACAAACCGGCGATTTCCGCCGCGGCTTGCTGTGCGGCCTGGATAAAAGGCGCGTCCTCGACCTCCACGCCAGAGTCGGCGATCTGCTCGATCACCTGCTCCGAGAGTCTCAAGAATCGGTCGCTGCAGGAAAACGCGGCGTCCAGCTTGACCATGGCTTGCTGAATCTCGCGCTCTAAATCCGCCACTCGGCCACCCAGAGCGCCGATGGTCTTCTCGCTTTGCTCGGCCGAGGTATTGATCTGCCCCACATCCGCCTGCACTTGTGCAAACGCTTGATGAATGGCACTGCGGTTGGCGTGGCCGGGGTCATTGCGCAACTCGCGGCTGAAGGCCTCGATGCGTGTGTCCAGTGCGGACACCGTACCCATGATGGCTTTGGATGAGTTTTCCACTTGTCCGGCCAAAGCCTTGACGGCATCGGCCACGACACCAAAACCGCGCCCGGCCTCGCCGGCTCGCCGCGCCTCGACCGAGGCATTGAAGGCGACCAAGCGCGTCTGCAGGGCAATTTTTGTGATCTCGGACGCCGCGTCCGAGACCTGGTGCAAGGTTTGAACAATGCCGCCGACTTCATTGCCAACGCCGTCCAGCGCCTGGCTGGCGCGCACCACGGCGGCTCCGGATTGGGTGGTTGAACGACTGATGGCCGATTGCGCTTCGCGCACCGAGGCCAGATCCTGCGACAAGGCACCCATGGCCTCGGCTTGGGCAAGCACGACTTTTTGCGTGTCTTCCAAGAGCCCGCGCACCTCGGCGGCGTCTTTGCCAACGTTGGAAATGGCGCGGGAGATCTGCTGCACCACCTGCTTCATGGCCGCAGCGGTGCCGCTCGCAGAGGTACTCAATTCAGAGGGGGCTTGTGCTGCCGACTGGGCTGCGGCTGGGCCATTCGGCCGGGGTGTCCACCAGAACCGCATCAATCTGCCCTCACTTGATTGCTTGCTTACTTGCTTGCACAAACCGCTGGCGGTGGCTCTCGGGCGACGCTGCCAGCCTTTGTTTCAGACCTTGTTCGCCGAACTCACCAATCGCGCAACTTCACCCGCAGGCGGGCAATGGCTTGGCTATGCAACTGGCAAACCCGCGATTCGGTGACCTTCAAGACTACCGCAATCTCTTTCAGATTCATATCGTGCTCGTAGTACATGCTCATCATGAACTGCTCGCGCTCGGGCAGGTTCTTGATGGCTGCCACCAGGGCCTCGCGCATGCGATGGTCCTGCAGCTTGAGCATCGGGTTGTTGCTGTGATCGGCTACGTGGCGATCCAGGAAGTCTTCATCACCTTCGTCACCGGACATATCTTCCAGGTAGACCAGCTGGGTGCCGCGCACCTTGCCGAGCAACTCCTGATAGTCGGCGAGGCTCACGCCCATCTCGGCGGCAATTTCGCTTTCGGCCGGGGCGCGACCGAGCTTTTGCTCCAGCTTGCGCACGGCGCCTTCGATATCGCGTTGCTGGCGGCGGGTGCCGCGGCTCATCCAGTCACCACCGCGCAGCTCATCGAGCATGGCGCCGCGGATGCGCTGGGTGGCGAAGGTTTCGAACTGCACGCCCTGACCCACGTCGAAGCGCGAGAGCGCGTCGGTCAGGCCGATCAGGCCGACCTGGATCAGGTCGTCGATTTCGATATTGGCGGGCAGCTTGGCGATCATCTGGTGGGCCAAGCGGCGCACCAACGGGCTGTACTGTTTGATGAGGGAGGAGTTATCGAGGCGGCCTTTGGCGGTATACATCTTCAGCTCCAGCTGCAATCAGTAAATGGCGGCGACGGCCGGGCGAGCGACGGTGCGGGCAGGCTGTGGCGCCGAGGGGCGCATCAGCGAGCGGGCCACGGGCCGCAAGGGGCTGGCATCGACCGAAGCCTCCAGCGCCGCACCCGGAGGGGCGGCCATCA
This sequence comes from Paucibacter sp. KCTC 42545, assembly GCF_001477625.1. Taxonomy (NCBI): domain Bacteria; kingdom Pseudomonadati; phylum Pseudomonadota; class Betaproteobacteria; order Burkholderiales; family Sphaerotilaceae; genus Roseateles; species Paucibacter sp. KCTC 42545. The sequence goes on along the minus strand of NZ_CP013692.1, from coordinate 1,054,968 downwards.
GCAACTCACGCGCCAGATGGCGCACTTCAGTCGAAATCGGGGCGCTGCTCGGTGTGCGTGGGTCCAGGCAAGCCCAGTCACGCAGCACCGCGCCAAGGAAACCATCGGCACAGCTGCTCAGTTGTTCGGCAATCCGCTCCGACATGCGTAGCTGCGGCGAGCAAGCCATCAGCAGGCTGTAAACCATCAGACCGGCACGTCCGGCCAACCACTTCATGCCAGCATAAGCGTGGGTGACGCTGTTGGCATCGGTATCAGCCAGCAAAACCGGGCGCACTTCACGCAGCGCGACCACACGGGCCAACTCCGCCGCACTGGCGTGCAGCAGCACCACATCGGCTTGCGGCGCGGCTTCGGTCACCACTTCAAGAAACTGTGCGGCCGAGCCCTTGGCATTGATGTAGCGCATCGGCAGGCCACGGGCGGCCAAGTAGGAGACGTCTTTGGACAAGCTCTCCACACAAGCGCCCAGGTCCACCGAGGCCAGCTCGGACGGCGTGGGCGCGGACTCGGCGGCATCCACCACCAGAGTATGCAAACCCAGTTCGGCAAAAGCCGCGCAAAGACCTTCCAGGAGCACGCCCGCACCCATGACATGCGGATTGCTGACCACTGGAATAAAGCGCACCCGCGAGCTGGCAAACAGCCGGCGCAGGCCATGGGCCTGATCTTGCGGGGCAAGGGTATGAGGATTGACGTCGCGCATCATGATGGCTGGGATCCCAGGTTTGGTCTAGTGCGTGCCCATAGCGGCGGCACTGCGGGGGCTGAGCGCTGGCCCACCGGCAAAAATCAGATTCACATCGGCACTGTCCATGCGCCAAGCGCCGGCGGCTTGGCTGCGCAAGGCGCGCTGCACCAGAGCCTGAGCCGACAGGCGATGCCAGTCTTCCGGCACGCGCTGGCCATTGGTCACGCCCAGCACGCGCAGCTTGTGGCGGATCAGGGTGTCCAGGGCGGGCGCGAGTTTGACGGCTTCGTCGATCTTGGAGAGCACCACGCCTTGGCACTCATGTGCGCGCCAGGCGGTCACCACATCTTCAATCGTTTCGCCCTGCTGTGCGGCGTTGACGACCAGGATCTTGGTGATGCTGCGGTGTGCCAGCATGTCCAGCAATTCATTGGTGCGGCTGTCGCGCTGGGCCATGCCGGCGGTGTCGATCAAGACCATCTTCTTGGCCGACAGCAAGTCGAGCAAATCTTCCAGCGAGCTGCGGTCATGCGCGGTATGCACCGGCACGCCGAGGATGCGGCCGTAGGCGCGCAGTTGCTCGTGAGCACCAACCCGATACGCGTCCAGCGTGATCAGGCCCAGCTGCGCCGCACCGTGGCGGGTGGCAAAGGCGGCAGCCAGCTTGGCGGTAGTCGTCGTCTTGCCCACGCCGGTAGAGCCGATCAGGGCGAACACACCGCCCTGCTCTTCCAGTGCCGGCATGGCCTCACCGGTGAGCAGATTGCGTGACAACACGTTGGCGGCCCAGCTGGTTTCGTCGGCGGTTTCGCCGTGCGCACCGGGCTTGAATTCGTTCGGGCAACCTTCGACCAGCTTGCGCACCAGGGCGGGCGAGAAGCCCACTTCCAGCATCTTCTGGGTCAGGCGGGCCTGGGTCGGCTGGCGTTGCAGCTTTTCCATGAAGGCCAGGGCGCCGAAGCGCTCTTCAATCAAGCCCTTCATGCTGCGCAGCTCGTTCATCATGTCTTGCTGATCGCGGCGGCCGCGGCCGGGCAGATCAGGCAGCTCGGCGCCCATGGCGGCCAGGCCGCTGAGTTCTTGGGCGGCGGCAGGCATGCGGATCTCATCGCGCAGCACCGGCGGTGTGCGGCGGGCAGCAGGCGCGGCAGCGGCCGGGGCGGCTTCCACCGGACGGCGCGGCTGCATGGCTTGCAAAGCTGCCTGAGCGCGCTGCTGGCGCGCGGCGGCCAGATTGCTGACGCCGGGCTGCTCAACGGCCGGCTCGGGCTGCAGGGCCAAGGGGTCGGGCAGGCCATCAATCTCGGCCTGGCGGCGCTTGAGCACGCGCTCGCGCACATAGTCCTGGAAGGACAAGGTGCTCATCGCCAGGGTTTCAACATCCTGGCCCACGTCATCGGCCGGGTCGTTGTAGCCAAAGCTCGGTTCGCTGCGCTGCTGCAACTGGCTGCCTTGCTGACCGGCGCGAGCTGCAAAGCTCTTGCCTGCGGGGGCCGCAGACATAGGTGCCGGCTGGGCGGTATTGGGGGCACCGGCCGGGCGGGCTTGCACACGGCCGGGCGAGCTGATGCGGGGCGCTGTGGCGGCCACACGCTCGATCTGCGACATGCCCTCGGGCGCCATGGCCAGCACTTCCACGCCTTCGGCGCATGGCTTGTTGGACAGCACCACCGCATCATCGCCAAAAGCCTTGCGCACCAGGGCCATGGCTTCGCGGGAATTGCGGGCAGTAAAGCGTTTCACGTTCATAAGGCCTCCTGCCGAGCCACCTTAGCGGTGGCACGCGCCACCTCGAGGGGCAGCGAACGGATGTGAGTGTGGAAGCCGCTCATACGGTGCCTCCGATGATCGATCCGATACGGATGGAATGAGTTTCAGGAATCTCGCTATGGCCCAGCACCTTGAGGCGCGGCGCGGCACGCTTCAGCAAGCGGGCCATGGGGGCACGGATCAGGTCGGGCACCAGCAAGCAGGCCGGCACACCGCGATCTTCTTGCGACTGGGCGGTTTCGGCGGCGCTGCGGGCCAAGGTGTCGGCGACACCGGGGTCCAGGGCGGCGCCGTGGGGGGAATTCAAGGCTTGGGTGACCAGGCGCTCCAGCTCGGGCTCCAGGGCGATCACGTCCAGCTCTTTCACCGGGCCGTAGATCTGCTGAACGATGGCCGGTGCGATGTGCACGCGAATGCGGCGGGCCAGCTCGGCCGGATCGGTGATGTTTGCGTTCTCGGCCACGCTCTCGACGATGGAGCGCATGTCGCGGATGTGCACGCCCTCTTCCAGCAAGAGCTGTAAAACTTTTTGCAGTGAAGCGATGCCGAGCATTTTGGGTATCACGTCTTCGATCAGTTGAGGCGCTTGTTTGGTCAGGTGTTCCACCAACGCCTGGGTCTCCACACGGCCCAGCAACTTAGCTGCGTGGACTTGCATCAAGTGTGAAAGATGGGTGGCAATCACGGTCGAGCAATCAACAACGGTAAATCCGGCCATTTGCGCCATATCACGCTGCCGGTCTTCGATCCACACCGCCGGAAGGCCAAAAGCGGGGTCGGTGGTGGCCTGACCGATCAATTTCTGGGTCGCGTGTCCCGGATTGATGGCCAGCCACATGCCGGGGAAGGCCTCGGCCTCGCCGATCACCGCGCCGCGCAGGGACAAGCGGTATTGGCTGGGCCGCAGCTCCAGGTTGTCACGGATGTGGACCGAGGGCGGCAAAAAGCCCACTTCTTGCGCAAACTTGCGCCGCACGCCCTTGATGCGGCTGAGCAGATCGCCTTCGCGGGATTTGTCCACCAAGGCAATCAGGCGGTAGCCCACCTCCAGCCCCAGGGTGTCCACCGGCACCAAGTCATCCCAGCTGGCTTCAGCGTTGGGCTCGGGCGTGGTGGCGGCGGAGGTGGTTTGGCCCAGCAGCGCCTCGGCATCCGTCGCCTGTTGCTTGGTGCGCAGCCACCAAGCCAGGTAGCCCGTGCCCCCGGCGACCAGCAGGAACACCACATGCGGCATGCCAGGAATCAGACCTAGCAGGGCGATCACACCAGCCGTGATGGCCAGGGATTTGGCCGAGCCGAAGACCTGCTTGCCGATCTGGCTGCCGATGTCTTTGTCGGTGCCCACGCGGGACACCACCATGGCCGCAGCGACCGAGATCAGCAGCGCCGGCACCTGGGCGACCAGGGCATCACCCACCGCCAGCAGGATGTAGGAATTGGCCGCCTGGCTGGCCGACAAATCATGCTGCGCCACGCCGATGATGAAGCCACCGACGATATTGATCACCAGAATCAAAATGCCTGCCACCGCGTCGCCGCGCACGAACTTGCTGGCACCGTCCATGGAGCCGAAGAAGTCAGCCTCGTCGCCCAGCTCGGCGCGGCGGCGCTTGGCCTCTTTCTCGTCGATCAGGCCAGCATTCAGGTCGGCGTCCACCGCCATCTGTTTGCCAGGCATGGCATCCAAGGTGAAGCGCGCGCCGACCTCGGCGATACGCTCCGCACCCTTGGTGACCACGATGAAGTTGATCACCACCAGAATGGCAAACACGATCAAACCGACCGCGAAGTTGCCGCCGATCAGGAAATGCCCGAAGGCCTCAATCACCTTGCCTGCAGCACCTGTGCCGGTATGGCCCTCCAGCAGCACCACGCGGGTGGAGGCGACGTTGAGCGACAAGCGCAGCAAGGTGGTCAGCAGCAGCACGGTCGGGAAGGCCGCAAAGTCCAGCGGCCGCACCATGCTCGAGGCCACCATCATCACCATCACCGCCATGGCGATATTGAAGGTGAACATCAGGTCCAAGGCGAAGGGCGGCAAGGGCAGCACCATCATGCCCAGCACCAGAATCACGGCCACGGGCGCACCCAGCGCGCTCAACACGGCGGCACGCGGGCCCAGCAAGGCTTGCAGCTTGGCAATCAGCGGGTTCATGTGGCCTCAGCTCCAAAATCGTCGTCATTCGCCGGGTCTTCGGGGCGGAAGCCCGGCTTGTTGTGCGGATCCAGCTCCGGCGGCACTTGCGGGTCGGGCTGATCGGGGGCAGCCGTGCGCGCCGCCATGGCTTGCTTGAGCTGATACACATAGGCCAGCACCTGCGCCACGGCGCCGAACAGCACAGCCGGAATTTCATGGTCCACTTTCGCGTGGGCATAGAGCGCACGCGCAAGTACCGGCGACTGCAGCACCGGCACCTTGTTGTCCTTGGCCAGATCGCGGATCTTCATGGCCAGCAAATCAGCGCCCTTGGCCACCACTTTGGGCGCGGCCATGCTTTTGTCGTCGTACTTCAGGGCCACGGCATAGTGGGTGGGGTTCATCACCACCAGGTCCGCGCTGGGCACAGCGGCCAACATGCGACGCTTGGCCATCTCGCGCATCTTGGCGCGCATGCGGCCCTTCATCTCCATATTGCCTTCGTTTTCCTTCATCTCCTGCTTGACCTCTTCACGGGTCATGCGCATGCGACGCATATAGAGCTGGCGCTGCATCGGCACGTCGATAACGGCAAACAAGGCCAGCGCGATGCCCAGCAGAATCAACCCGCCCATCAGCTGATGACCGGCATAGGCCAGCGCCGCCGGCAGCGGCACGGACATGATGCCCACATAGGCCGCCAAGCGGTCTTTCAGCACCATCGCGCCGATGATGCCGAGCACCAGGGCCAGTGCCACCGCCTTGGCCGCTTGGCCCAATCCATGGCCGCTGAACATGCGGCCCAAGCCGGCCAGCGGATTGAGGTGGGAGAACTTGGGCGCCAGCGGCTTCATGGTCCAGTTCCAGCCGCCTGAAGCGATATTGCTGGCGATGCCCACAGCCACCAGAATGGCCGCAATCGGGCCCACGATGGCGATGAAATTGAGCGTTAACTCACCCAGCCGCTCAGCCATCAAAGCGGGCCGGGCCAACATCTGCGCATCAAAGTGCAGCGAGCGGGTGAGCATTTTTTGCAGGCTGTCGATCACGCTAGGCCCGCCCACGCTGAGAATGGCGCCGCCCGCCACCATCATGGCGAAATGCGGCAGATCACGCGAACGCGGCAGCTGGCCCTCGGCCCGAGATCTCTCGATCTTCTTGGCTGAGGCCGGTAAATTTCTGTCTTGTGCGTCTTGGTCGGCCATGGCAATTGGGGGTGGGCGAGCTTAGATAAGCTCGCCTTGCCATTGTTTGCCGGGCGACGAAAAACTTAAGCCGAAAAAGGCCGGGGAAAGCGGCGGTGATCCGGCGTCAGTTTGCTGACACATGAGCCCCTAGGGCCACACCGCAATTCAGACCAGGCAAGCCGCCAGCTACAGACGCAAAAAAACCCGCCTCAGCGGGTTTCATCCAATCAAAGGCCTGGCTCGCGCTTCAGAAGCCCAAGCTGGCCAGCAAATCATCCACTTCACCCTGATTGGCCACCACATCGGTGCGACCTTCGGGGTTGACCACGGGGCCTTGCAGAATGCTGGGATCCACCTTCTCACGCTGCTCGGGCGGCACCACAGACACCAGCAGCTTGACCAAGCTGTCTTCCAAGTCGTTCGCCAGCGTCACCACCTTGGCCACCACTTGACCGGTCAGGTCATGGAAGTCTTGCGACATCATGATGTCGGTCAGATGGCCGTCGATATTGGCCGTGCGGGCCTCGACTTCTTTGACGAAATTCAAAATCGCGCCGCTGGCCACGGCCTTGACCGGGTCGGCCACGATGGCCGCGGCCATCGCATTGGTGGCGGCCGTGATGTGGGCGTGATCGGCCTTGGCCTGATCCACCGAGTTCAGCACCTTGTTGGCAGCTTCGGCCGTCTTGGTGGCGATATAGCTCAGGCGGCTGCGCGCGTCGGGCAGGCCATCGGTTGCAATCTGCAACTTGGGCATAACGCCCAGTTGCTGCATGGTGTCGTGCAGAACGCGGGTGATGGAACCGATCTGCTGAAACACCTCAGGCGAGACGGTCAGCGGATCGGTGCCCTGATGCAGTTTGCTCAATTCATCTAATTGAATTTGCATGGCCAACTCCCGGTTCAGGCCGCAGCGGCCAGTTTTTGCATGATCTTCATGACCTTCTCTTCCAAGGTGGCCTTGGTGAAGGGCTTGACGATGTAACCGGCAGCGCCTGACTGGGCGGCCAACACGATGTCTTCCTTGCGGGCTTCGGCCGTCACCATCAGCACCGGCAGGTGCTTCAGATTGGCGTCTGCCTTGATGGCGTTGAGCAATTCGAAGCCCGTCATATTGGGCATATTGATGTCGCTGACCACGAAGTCGAACTTGGTCTGCTTGAGCATATTCAGGGCTTCCACCCCGTCTTCGGCTTCTTCGCAGTTGTTGTAGCCGATCTCCTTCAACAAGCCGCGCACAATGCGCCGCATGGTGGAAAAGTCATCGACGACCAAAAATTTCATGTCTGCACTCATGGCATTCCTCGCTGGGGCTAAGTGGTTTTATCGGGGCGTGGCTTTGGAACTTGAGGAAATATTTTTCCCGACTTCAGGCTCGGCGGCTTTGGCTTCTGCTTCAGGCTCAGCGTCTTCATCTGGCACATTCTTCAAAACTGCATCTTCAGCGTCGCGGTTCATCACAATGATGCTGATGCGGCGGTTGATCGCACTCTGCGGCTGCTTGCTATCGAGCAGTTTGCTGGACGCCAAACCTTGCACACGCAAGGTGCGGGACTCCGGCAAACCACCCAAAATCAATTCGCGCCGGGAGGCATTGGCGCGATCCGCCGATAACTCCCAGTTACTGTAGCCGCGGTCACCGCCCGGAAAGGGCTGAGCATCAGTATGCCCTTCCAAGGTCAGCCGGTTTGGCACTTCAGACAAGACATTGCCGAGTTCCTGCAGCAACTCACGCATATAGGGTTTCACAACTGCACTGCCGCTGTCAAACATCGGCCGGTTGCCTTCGTCAACAATTTGGATGCGCAAGCCCTCTTTGGTCATATCCAGCCGGATTTGACCACCCAGATTGGCAAGTTTGGCGTTACTGGCCAGCACATCTTCGACCTTGGTCTTGAGTTGTTCCAGCCTGGCCTTCTCAGCCTTGCGCTGCTCTTCCTTGAGGGCACGCAAATTAAAGGTGCGCTTGGGCGCCTCGACATCGCCTGATTTGACTTGGCCGGTCTCGCGGCTGAGGTCCTTGCCACCGCCCTTAACGACGCTGGAGGAATCACCCGATCCCGAGCCACCTGCCATGGCAATCTTCAGCGGCGAGCCGAAATAGTCGGCAATGCCCTTCTTGTCGCCCTCGGTGGTGGAACCCAGCAGCCACATCAACAAGAAGAAGGCCATCATGGCCGTCACAAAGTCGGCGTAAGCGATCTTCCAGGCGCCGCCATGCGCTGCATGACCGCCCTTCTTGACCTTTTTGATGATGATGGGCTGGAGCTTTTTGGCGTCACCAGCCATGGCGCAGCTCCGATCGTGATGGATTCAGGAGCAGGCGAATGAAATATTTGCGCATCACCCTCCCCTTCTACTTCTTCTTCACGTGGGCTTCCAACTCGGTGAAGGTTGGCCGGTCGCCGGAGTAAAGCACCTTGCGGCCAAACTCGATAGCGACTTGCGGCGCGTAGCCTTGCATGCTCGCCAGCAAGGTGGTCTTGATGCACTGCAACTCTTTGCCAGCGTCTTCCACCTTCTGCTCCAGCAGACCTCCCAGCGGTTCAACAAAGCCATAGGCCAGCAAAATGCCCAGGAATGTACCGACCAGAGCGGAACCGATCATGCCGCCCAGCACAGCCGGGGGCTGACCCACCGAACCCATGGTGTTCACCACGCCCAACACGGCAGCCACGATACCGAAGGCTGGCAAGCCGCCGGCCAAACGGCCAATCGCGGCAACAGCAGCATGCTCTTCCGCGTGGTGGGTATCGATCTCGGCGTCCATCAAGGACTCAATCTCGTGGGCGTTCAAATTGCCAGAGACCATCATGCGCAGATAGTCGGTGATGAACTCGGTGACATGGTGGTCATTGCCCACCGTCGGGTATTTCTGGAAGAGCGCCGAGGAGTGCGGATCTTCCACGTCCTTTTCAATCGACATCAGGCCCTCTTTGCGGGCCTTTTGCAAAATGTCGTACATCAGGGCCAGCAACTCCATATAGCGGGCTTTGCTGAACTTGCTGCCTTTGAAGCAGGCGCCCAGCCCCTTCATCGAGGCCTTGACCACCTTCATCTGATTGTTCGCCAAAAAGGCGCCCGCAGCTGCGCCGAAGATGGTGATCATCTCGAAGGGTAAGGCATGCAAGATGACGCTGATATTGCCGCCGTGGGCAATGTAGACGCCGAAGATGCAGCCTAGCGCGATAAGCCAACCGATGATGACAAACATGTTGATTTCTAAATGGACTTAGCCAGCCATATCGGCCAGAACCTCTTACGCTTGAGTGTGCCCGTGCGCTGGGCGGGGTAATCCGCGCAAGTGGCAGGTCTTGCCCCGGTAATCAATTGGGGCTGCGGTACAGCCACAGGCAATGCCCGCGCGGCAAGTCCACCTGAGCCAGGGGCGCCTCACCCGGCACCGCGAAATCCAGGCTGACCAAATAAGCGCCGGGCGCCAGTTCCGCAACGGCCTTAGCCCAGACTCGTGGCATGGACTCGGGCCGCTGAAAGACGTAAATCATCTGGAAGCCTTGCCAGCTCTGGCTCCACATATCACCGCGCTGGATCTCAGCCCAGGGGCAAAGCAAGCGAGCCAGCAGCGCCAGCAAGCCACTCCACTCCACGCCGGACAAGTGTGCCTGCGGGTAGCAGCGCCGCAATTCACGCAGGCCATGGCCCAGGCCGCAACCGGCATCCAGCACGCGCGCACCTGCAGACAAGGGCGCCAAGGCGGCCAAGTCTTGCAAGGCATTGCGCGGGGTGGGAAAAAGCGGAGCATCGCCCCAGCTGCGGCGCGGGTAGGCCAGCGCCAGCAGCGCAAACGGCAGCAGCCAGGCCCAGCCGGGTAAGTCACGCGCGCCTGCCGTGATCAGCAAGGACAGCGGAAAGCCCCCTGCCACCATCAGGCGGCGCCAGCGCGGCGCCTGCAACATGGCCGAGGCCAGGCCCAATAACGCAGCCGCCAGCATGGCCACCACCGCCTGCAACTCAGCCTGACGCAGCAGGACAAAAAGTGCCCAGGCCAGCGCCCAGGTCAACAAGGCCGGCAGGGGCCAAGGCAGCACAAACATCGTCAGGCAGACTTGGTTTTACCTGGCTTCAGTGCATCTGAATCGCGCCCTGCGCGCGGCCCTTGCCAGCGCGGGCCGGTGGGTTGCACATGCCGCAAACATAGTGACGGGCAATCTCATGCGGATGCGTCACGAATTGACCGCCGCAGGTGCTGCACTTGGTCATCGTCAACATGCCGTTGTCGATGAACTTCACCAGGCGCCAAGCGCGGGTCACCGACAACATGGCTTCCAGGCCTTGGGCTTGCGTCTGCTCTTGATAGAGCTGATAGGCCTTGATGACCGCATCAATCTCATCCAACTCCGAGACCTTGTTCAGGTACTCATGCACATTCAAAAACAGCGAAGCATGAATATTGGGCTGCCAAGTCATGAACCAGTCGGTCGAGAACGGCAGCTGGCCCTTGCTGGGGCTCTTGCCCGAAACTTCCTTGTACAAGCGCAGCAGGCGCTCGTAAGACATATCGGTTTCAGACTCCAACACTTGCAAGCGCGCACCCAGGTTGATCAAGGTGACCGCACGTTCGATCTGGCGGGCTTCGGTGAGGATGCTTTTATTGCGCATGATGGTGTCGTCTCGTCAGTTCTTGTTAGGTGGCGCGATCAGGCGGCTTCTTGATGGCGGCCAGCCATCAGGATGGAAGCGTGCAGGCGGCTGATGCCGTCGTTGGCGGCCGACTTGCCGTGGCTGGTCAGCAGGCCCCAGACCAGATCGTCGTCCATGCGGAAGCGGCACAGCAAGGTGTTGCCCGAGGCAATCTTCATCAGCTGAGCGGGGCTCAGCGTGCTGATCAGCGTAGCGGTGTCTTCGGAGATGCCCAGGCGGTAGAGCGCTTGCTCGGGGTCCTGGCGGATCAGGCTTTGCGCCAGCATCAGGTAGTTCAGATTGGCTTCACGGATCTCGGCGAGGATTTGGTCTGCGTTCATGGTGCTGGGCTCCGGGGGCAAAACTGTTGTGTTGATTTCGTATCAAGCTGAAACAGATTGTGAAGCTCGGAACAAACTCCCAACATCGGCGCTTTTCCGTCACTGAAGTCCCCTTTCTTCCCTGGGGCTTGTCAGGTTTTTTCCTACAAGAGGCGAGATGCGCTGGCCTCCCTGCCCTGTTCTGCGCTTGTCCCGCCGCAGCGGGCCAATTCAAGCGGCGTAGGCCTGGCGCATGGCTGCAGCTTCTTCCGCCCGCCCCGTGCCTTCCAACACCAGCGCCAGATTGTGGGCCGCCAGATGGCTGCCGCGGCCGGCCACAGCGCCGCTTTGCTCGGGGCGCTCGCCAATTTCCAGGCAGCGCCGCCAAGCGTCTTCGATCATAGGCAGCAGTAACTCGGCCTGCTCGGGCGCGTCGGCGGCCCAATCCAAGAGCAAGTCGCCCAGGGCGAAGAAGAAGTCAGGAGATTCGGCACAAACCACCAACTGGGTCTCAGCAAATTGGATGGCAGCCTCATGCTGCTTGAGCTGCTTAAGCCCGAACAGGCGCCGCGCCACCAGATCGGCCCACCACGTGGGGCTGTCGCTCAACAAGTCAGCGCTGCGAGCAAAGAAGTGCTCAGCCTCGGCATAGTCTTCGTACACCGAGCAGTCCTTGCCCATCTGGTAGCAGAGGTAAGCGTCATCCGGGCGTTGCGCGAGCGCCAACGCCAGCAGGGCCTTGTTGCGACCCTTCTTCGATTGCAGGCGATCGGGCAGATAGCCATCGTGGCCAATCTGCAGGGCCAGCGGCCGCAGGGGCAAGTTGTGGACCACCTGCTCATGGATGCGCCCGGCATAACGCAGCTGGCCGGGAAGCACGCGCGAGAGGCGCGAGCGCGCCACTTGCTGTTGCCCGTCGTGGAACTGATCCAGCAGTTCGATGCTGCCGACAAAGTCGGGTCGGGTGTGACGCAGGGCGGCCAAAGCCTCACCGCCGCTGATCAGCCATTCATCGGCGTCCAGCACCACATGCCAATCGGCATTGGCCAAATCAAGGGCGGCGTTGCGCGCGGCAGCGAAGTCATCACACCAGGCAAAGTGCGCCACGCGAGCACCGGCCGCAGCGGCCAGCGCCGGGGTGGCGTCGATGGAGCCGGTGTCCAGCACCAGCATGTCGTCGACCCAGGGCTTGATGCTTTGCAGTAAGCGCTCAATCTGCCCCGCCTCATTGCGGGCGATCAAGACCAGGGCGGTTCGGAACATGGGCAGCTGGGACAGCAAGACTCAATGCATCTGAATTGCGCCTTGCGCACGGCCCTTGCCGGCGCGGGCCGGTGGGTTGCACATGCCGCAAACATAGTGACGGGCAATCTCATGCGGATGCGTCACGAATTGACCGCCGCAGGTGCTGCACTTGGTCATCGTCAACATGCCGTTGTCGATGAACTTCACCAGGCGCCAAGCGAGGGTCACCGACAACATGGCTTCCAGGCCTTGGGCTTGCGTCTGCTCTTGATAGAGCTGATAGGCCTTGATGACCGCATCAATCTCATCCAACTCCGAGACCTTGTTCAGGTACTCATGCACATTCAAAAACAGCGAAGCATGAATATTGGGCTGCCAAGTCATGAACCAGTCGGTCGAGAACGGCAGTTGGCCCTTGCTGGGGCTCTTGCCCGAGACTTCCTTGTACAAGCGCAGCAGGCGCTCATAAGACATATCGGTTTCCGACTCCAACACTTGCAAGCGCGCACCCAGGTTGATCAAGGTGACCGCACGTTCGATCTGGCGGGCTTCGGTGAGGATGCTTTTGTTGCGCATGATGGTGTGTCTCTCGATCTGGTTCTGTATTTGTCTTGCGAGGCCAGCGCCGGGCCGCTCCCAAGCGGCCCCGCCTATCGAATCAACTGCGGGCCCAGCCCGCTGATGATTCGAACCCTCTCGGAGGGTGCTTGCCTGTACCCAGGCAAGCGGGTGTCAGTGCTCAGGCGGCTTCTTGATGGCGACCGGCCATCAAAATAGAGGCGTGCAGGCGGCTGATGCCGTCGTTGGCGGCCGACTTGCCGTGGCTGGTCAGCAAGCCCCAGACCAGATCGTCATCCATGCGGAAGCGGCACAGCAAGGTGTTGCCCGAGGCGATCTTCATCAGCTGAGCGGGGCTCAGCGTGCTGATCAGCGTAGCGGTGTCTTCAGAGATACCAAGGCGATACAGCGCTTGTTCGGGGTCCTGGCGGATCAGGCTTTGCGCCAGCATCAGGTAGTTCAGATTGGCTTCACGGATCTCGGCGAGGATTTGGTCTGCGTTCATGGTGCTGGTCTCCGGGGGCAAAACTGTTGTGTTGATTTCGTATCAAGCTGAAACAGATTGTGAAGCGCAGAACAAACTCCCAACATCGGCGCTTTTCCGTCACTGAAGTCCCCTTTCTTCCCTGTGGCTTGTCAGGTTTTTTCCTACAAACCCGCAATAAGCGCCAAGCAATCATCCAGTTCATCCGATCGAGAAAATTCCGGGCTGTCATAGGAGAAACAGGCCTCGAAAGCGACCCGCAACAGGCCTTTTGCCCTTGATCTTTGTTTGTAAGGCAAAGCCCGCTCTTTTCCAGACTTGGCCGGCAAGGCTGCAGGCCTACATTCGGAGGCAACACCATCCAAAGGCAAGGCATGCCCATGATTCCCCGCACCATTCACGTGATCTGGGTTGGCGACGAGAGCAAGCGCCCCGACAACTGCATCGACACCTGGCGCCAGCACAATCCCGACTGGCAGGTGCGCGTCTGGGGCAATGAAGAACTGGGCAGCTATGGCTGGATCAATTCCAAACATATGCGTGATATGGCCAAGCGCGAACTCAACGGCGTGGCCGACCTGATGCGCTGGGAGATTCTTTATCACGAGGGCGGCTTTGTGGTCGATGCCGACAGCATCTGCCAGCGGCCGCTCGAACCCTGGCTGTTCGAAGGCGAGGCTTGCGCCTGCTGGGAGAACGAACTGGTGCGGCCGGGCCTGATCGCAGCCGGCTATGTGGCCTCCAAGCCCGAGAACCCCTTCTTCGGCCAGATGATTCTGGACCTGCAGAACCAGCCGCGCGTCGACGACCGCATGGCCTGGCAAAGCGTCGGCCCGCTCTTTCTGACCGAATGCCACCGCATGCACCAATACGCCGACCTGACCATCTGGCCCAGCCACTTCTTCATTCCGCGCCATTTCACCGGCGCCGAGTACACCGGAGGCGGCCTGGTGTTCGCCGACCAAGCCTGGGGCAGCACCCTGAACAATTACAACGAGCTTTACAAGCGAAAGGTCGCCTGAGCATGAGCGCCCTGCCCCAAACGCCCAGCTTGCCCGTCTCCACGCTGGAGCTGGCCCACGCGCCCTACTTCGTGCAGAAAGTTGCCGTCAGCGAAGAGCTGCGTGGCCGCTCCCGCCTGGATGTGTTCCAACCCATGTGCGCCGGTAAACGCGTGCTGCACGTGGGCTGCGTGGATTGGCCCATCACCAATCTGAAGCAATCCCTGCATTTGCAGCTCGATGGCATTTGCGAGCTGGATGGCTTCGACATCAATATCGAGGCCTTCGAGCAGATGCAGCCGCATTTGAAAGGCCGCCTGTTCAGCAGCTGGGACGATGTACCCAAAGACCATTACGACTTGGTGCTGGTGCCCGAGGTGATGGAGCATGTACCCGATGTGCAGGGTTTTTTGCAGCATCTGCAATCACTGGGCGCCGCGCAGTATGTGATCACCGTGCCCGATGCCTTCAGCTGCTTCCGCCAGCACTTTGACTACAGCAGCGGCGCGCAGACCTTTGTCGAAGTGGTCCACCCCGACCACAACTGCTGGTACACGCCCTACACCCTGGCCAATGTGCTGCGCAAGTACACCAGCTGGGACTTGCAAGGCATGTGGTTCTTCAACCGCATGTCCTTGCTGGCCATGGCGGGCCCGGCCGCAGCCCAGGTCGATGCAAGCGACGCCGAGGCCAGCGCCTGAGCATGAAAGTCAGCAAGGCAGCAAAACCGGCAGCAGCGCAGACAGACAGCATCGCCCCTGACTTGGCGAGCAGCCTGCGCCTAGCCCAGGCAGCCATGCAGCAGGAACGCTTTGCCGACTGCGCCCAGCTGCTGCGCGCTTGCCGCGACCCGCAAGCCGGGCAGTCCAACACCTTCCAGCGCCTTTTGGGCGAAGCCTTGCGCCGCAGCGGCCAAGCGCAGGAGGCCGTGGGCGTTTTGATGCAAGCACTGGCCCTGCGCGCCGACGATGAGCAAGCGTTTTTGCAGCTGGCTTTTGCATTTCAAGATCTGCAAATGCCGCAAGAAGCGGCGGAGTGCTTTCGCGCTGTGGCCGACTTGCAGCCCAATAGCGTGATGGCCCAGGCCTATTTGGCGCACGGCGACCAGCAAGCCCTGCGCTGGCAAGACTTCGAGGCCAATCAACAAAGCCTGCTGCACGCCATCCGCGCCAAGCCCGCCGATGCGGCCGATGAATTCGGCGTGCCCTTTGCGTTGATCGGCCTGCCGCATCTGCCCGCAGATCTCCTCAAGGTCGCCCGACTCAGCAGCCGCTACCTGACCCGCGGCATCAACGCACTGCCGCCACGCCAAGCCAAGCCCTTGGCGGCGGGTCGGCGCTTGCGCATTGGCTATTTGTCGGCGGACTTTCACGACCACGCCACGGCCGCCTTGCTGGTTGAGGTGCTGGAGGCGCGTGACCGCCAGCGCTTTGAGGTGATCTTGTTTTCCCATGGGCCGGACGATCGCTCGGCCATGCGGCGGAGGCTGCGCCAAGCCTGCGAGAGTTTCATCGACGTGGCCGGCCTGAGCCTGGCCGCGATCGCCCAGCGCATCCGCGCCGAACAGATCGACATCATCATCGACCTGAAGGGCCACACGGCCCAAAGCCGCTTTGCCGCCCTGGCCTATCGGCCCGCGCCGGTGCAAGTGGCCTGGCTGGGCTTTCCGGGCAGCAGTGGCGCCGACTTCATCGACTACATCATCGGTGACCCGCATGTCACCCCGCTGGACCAGGCTAGCGCCTACAGCGAACAGATTGCGCAACTGCCACGCTGCTATCAGCCCAATGACAGCCAGCGCCTGCGAGTCGGCGGCTCCGCTTTGCCAAGCCGCGCGGCACTGGGCTTGCCTGAGCAGGCGTTGGTACTGCTCAGCGCCCACCCAATTTACAAAATCACTCCGGCCCTGTTCGTGGCCTGGATGAGCACTCTTCGGCGCTTGCCTGGTGCCGTGTTGTGGCAGCTCAGCGGCGGGGCGGCACTTGATGCGCAGTTGCAGCGAGAAGCAATGGCCCGTGGCATTGCCGCCGAGCGCCTCGTCTTTGCGCCGCGCCTGCCCATGCATGAGCATCTTCAGCGCTTGGCAGCCGCCGACCTGGCGCTGGACAGCTGGCCCTGCAATGGCCACACCACCACCAGCGATGCCTTGGCCGCAGGCCTCCCCGTGCTGACCTTGCGCGGCGAGTGCTTCACGCAGAGCGTGGCGGCCAGCATCTTGGGTGCGGCCGGCCTGGACGAGTTGGTGTGCAATAGCGCGCAAGACTACATCGACCGAGCCTGCGCCCTGGGCGAGCAACCCGAAAAGTTACTGGAATTGCGCGGACGCGTACTGAAGGGGCGACAAGCCCTGTTCGACGCCCCACGCTTCGCGCGTGAGTTGGAAAGCTTGCTGCTACGCATGTGGGAACGCGCCGAAGCCGGCTTGGCGCCGGCCGCATTGCCAGCCATGCCGCCGGCCGAGCTAGCACCCAAAGTCAGCTGACTCCGCGCGACAAGCTCAAGGCCTCAGTGCATCTGAATCGCGCCCTGCGCACGGCCCTTGCCGGCGCGGGCCGGTGGGTTGCACATGCCGCAGACATAGTGACGGGCAATCTCATGCGGATGGGTCACGAATTGACCGCCGCAGGTGCTGCACTTGGTCATCGTCAACATGCCGTTGTCGATGAACTTCACCAGGCGCCAAGCGCGCGTCACCGAAAGCATGGCCTCCAGGCCTTGGGCTTGCGTCTGTTCTTGATAGAGCTGATAGGCTTTGATGACCGCATCAATCTCATCCAACTCCGAGACCTTGTTCAGGTACTCATGCACATTCAAAAATAGCGAAGCATGAATATTGGGCTGCCAAGTCATGAACCAGTCAGTCGAGAACGGCAGTTGGCCCTTGCTGGGGCTCTTGCCCGAGACTTCCTTGTACAAGCGCAGCAGGCGCTCGTAAGACATATCGGTTTCCGACTCCAACACTTGCAAGCGCGCACCCAGGTTGATCAAGGTGACCGCACGTTCGATCTGGCGGGCTTCGGTGAGGATGCTTTTGTTGCGCATGATGGTGTCTCGTCGTGTGTCTTCGGATCTAATTTGCGGGGCCAGCGCCGGGCCGCTCCCAAGCGGCCCCGCCGTCCGGGTCTACCGGCAGGTCAAGCCTGCCGAAGACCCGACCCCCTCGGGGGGTGGCTGCGCGTATCCGCGCAGCCGGGGGTCAACAATTCAGGCGGCTTCTTGATGGCGGCCGGCCATCAAAATAGAGGCGTGCAGGCGGCTGATGCCGTCGTTGGCGGCTGACTTGCCGTGGCTGGTCAGCAGACCCCAGACCAGATCGTCATCCATGCGGAAACGGCACAGCAAGGTGTTGCCCGAGGCAATCTTCATCAGCTGGGCGGGGCTCAGCGTGCTGATCAGCGTAGCGGTGTCTTCGGAGATGCCCAGGCGATAGAGCGCTTGCTCGGGGTCCTGGCGGATCAGGCTTTGGGCCAGCATCAGGTAGTTCAGATTGGCTTCACGGATCTCGGCGAGGATTTGGTCTGCGTTCATGATGCTGGGCTCCGGGGGCAAAACTGTTGTGTTGATTTCGTATCAAGCTGAAACCAATTGTGAAGCTCGGAACAAACTCACAACATCGGCGCACTTCCGTTCCTGAAGTCCATTTTTCCCGCACCTGCTTGTCAGCGAACTTCCTACAGGCAAACGCCTAGGCCCGCCGGCCGATCTCTCGGGGCGGGTGCAAATAGGTCAGTGGACTGGCTAAGTTTGGCTGGGACGCCAAGGCCGCCTGAGTCAGGCGCCGCATAGTCCGGCCGGGACGCTCTAACTGGAACAGTCGATAGAGCAGTCGAGCAAGCGGGCAAGCCGCCAGATCAGCCCGAGCAGGCTGATTGGGAGCTATCAGTCGGCAGCGGTCGCTGCGCCACCGGTCAGCGCGCTCAGGCGCTTCATTTCTGTTTGCGCCACCGGCAGCAAGTCAGGAGATTCCATCTGCAAGTTTTGCAGGGCTTCGCCCGTGAGCAAGCGCTGCAGCACTTCGCGCGCACGCAAGACCTGACCCTGGCCGGACAGCGCGAAGGCCAGGGAGTACAGGCTGGCGCCATGATTAGGTTGCAAAGCCAGCGCACGCTCGGCTGCGGCCTGGGCGTGAACCAACTCGCCTGCGCTCAGCAGCAGTGCGGCCATATCGCTGAGCAAGTCATGCGCCATCGGCTCATGCTCCAGGGCGATTTGCAACAAGTTCAGGCCCTCACCCAAGCGACCTTGCGCGGCTTCGGCAAAAGCCATATTGCGCGCTTGAGCCAGCAGCAATGCGGCCTCCACGCTGATCGTGGACTCCGAGGAATCAGTATGGATCGCCTGCATCTGAGCAGGCAGCGTTGCGGATTGCGACTTGGCTTGCGTCATGGCATGCATAGGGATCTCCAAGAGTTTCTACAGCTTTTGCTCTGCAAAGGCCCAGACTGATCGGGTGACCTGCACAGATGCGTGAATGACTCTGATGGCTAGGCGGCAATGCAAGAAACAGCACATACCGCTCGACTTCAGTGCAACGAACTTTAGTGCCCTAGCCCCACCCCATTCGTGAGAAAAGGCCGGACTAGCAGCCGCTTCTCCAAGCCTGCTCGGCGCGCCACGCACCGAAAACAAATCAAAGCCTGCGGCTTGCGCCACTCCTGCAAACACAGGCTCTTTGTTTCAGCAACAGAGCAAGTTCGTCAAACACTGAATGCGCCATCGCGTCATCGCGAGAGGCCACATTCATCAAGCAAAGGCCACGAGCAAGAACCAGCCACTCCATTCAGCCACAAGCAAAGTGCAGCGCCCTGCCTTCTTCGCCGCCCTCAAGGGTGGCCGCCGACCCCAAATTGGCCGATCGAAGAAACAAAGCCGAGCCACCCCTGCTTTTCAACAGATCAAGCCTATTGACAAACAGCCCTAAAGTTTATTTGGCGGCTGTCCGATACCCATTTCAACGGGTTCGGAAACGGACACGTGGTCCGGTAAGAAGGCCGCAACTAGGTCCTCCCTTCACAGGGGGTCAAAGCTGCATCAGTTGACTAAGCCGGGCGAGGCGGGGGGCTTGTTCATGAGAACAAGACTCCGCGTAACGGATGCCCTCTAAAGGTGTTCGCAACACGTCGGCGCTATGCCGGAAAAACTTTGTAGCTGAAACAGGAGTGAATCATGCCCGCAATCATTAACACCAATCAGTTGTCGCTCAACGCACAGCGCAACACCGCGACCTCGCAAGGCACACTGGCTACCGCCATGCAGCGCCTGTCTTCCGGCATGCGCGTCAACTCCGCCAAGGATGACGCCGCCGGTCTGGCCATCGCCGACCGCATGACCAGCCAAGTGCGCGGCATGAATGTGGCCATCCGCAACGCCAACGACGGCATCTCGCTGGCGCAAACCGCTGAAGGCGCGCTGAGCAAGGTCAGCGATTCCCTGCAGCGTATGCGTGAACTGGGCGTGCAAGCCCGTAACGCCACCAACACCACCACTGACTTGGATTCCATCGGTAAGGAATTCGGCCAACTGGGCGCTGAAATCACCCGCGTGCTGGGCGGCACCACCTTCAACGGCAAGGCCATCTTGGCCGGCGCCGCAGGTACGCAAACCTTCCAGATTGGCGCCAACACGACGGACAACGACATCGTTGACGTGGCCACAACCGATCTGACCGCGGATGCCTCGATCACCGCCGTCACCGGCGCATCGATCAGCAATACCGACACCGCTGCCACGCTGAAGACCGTCATCGACAATATTGATACGGCCATCACCACCGTCAGCGGCCAGCGCGCCACCCTGGGTGCTTCGCAAAACCGCTTTGACGCCGTGACATCCAATTTGATGATCTCGGTGGAAAACCAAAGCGCCGCGCGCAGCCGGATTCTGGACGCGGACTACGCCTCGGAAACCGCCAACCTGAGCCGCTCGCAGATCCTGCAACAAGCAGGTAACGCGATGATCGCGCAGGCCAATCAGCTGCCACAGCAAGTCCTGACCCTGCTGCGTTGATGATGGCTCGGAGTGAGTCGCAAATACCGACTCACTCCAGTCTGCAGCCCCATTAACTCAGCAGTATTTCTCACTCAGACAGCTCATGAAAAAGACGCCGCAAGTCCCTTGACAAGCGGCGTTTTTTGAAAAAAGGATTTAAGTCAATCACTGGTGTCGTCGATAAGCAATTCAACGGGTCCGAGGAATTAGATGGACTACGTGGTCCGGTCAGCCGGCTCTCCAAAGAGCAGGACGCGGACGGTGCAAAGGCCAGGCGCAAGCCCGACATTTGCTGGCAAAAGCCACCTGTTATGGGCGGCCTTTTATCGACCGTGAAGCCCGGATTTCCGGCAAGTCTTAGTACACACCAAAGGATTGAACATGAGCCAAGTCATCAACACCAACCTGATGTCCCTGAATGCCCAACGCAATCAGTCCACATCACAAGGTTCCCTCGCCGTTTCCATGCAACGCCTGTCGTCCGGCATGCGCGTCAATTCCTCCAAGGACGACGCCGCCGGCTTGGCCATTGCTGACCGCATGACCAGCCAGGTGCGCGGCATGAACGTTGCCATCCGCAATGCCAATGACGGCATCTCGCTGGCGCAAACCGCTGAAGGCGCGCTGAGCAAGGTCAGCGACGCACTGCAGCGCATGCGTGAACTGGGCGTGCAGGCTCGCAATGCCACCAACACCACCACCGACCTGGACTCCATCGGCAAGGAGTTCACCGAATTGGGTGCGGAAATCAACCGCGTGCTGGGCGGCACCACCTTCAACGGCAAGGCCATCCTGGCCGGCGCCGCGGGCACACAGACCTTCCAGATTGGCGCCAACACAACAGACAACGACATCGTTGACGTGGCCACCACAGATCTGACCGGTGACGCCACCATCACCGCCGTCACCGGCGCCTCGATCAGCAACACCGACACCGCCGCCACGCTGAAGACCGTCATCGACAATATCGATACGGCCATCACCACCGTCAGCGGCCAGCGCGCCACTTTGGGCGCCTCGCAGAATCGCTTTGACGCGGTGATCTCGAACCTGCAGGTGTCGGTGGAAAACCAGACCGCCTCCCGCAGCCGCATCCTGGATGCGGACTACGCTTCGGAAACCGCCAACCTGAGCCGCGCACAGATCCTGCAACAGGCCGGTAACGCCATGATCTCGCAGGCCAATCAGTTGCCGCAGCAAGTGCTGTCCCTGCTGCGAGGCTAAGCCGAAGCGGCAAGTCTTTAGCGCCAGGCAAGACCTGACCCTCACTGACTCACGCGACTCCGACCTCTGGTTCACCCCAGGGTCGGAGTTTTTTTATGGCCGTTGTTTTGGCCCTTTATTGGCCTTTTGAATCGCTCAAGCACTCAGAGAATTTGCTCATCGGGTTGAAAGTGATTGAAGCCTGAGGTCCGGACCGAGTGGGCCGCCCAAACAAAAGGGCGATTGCTTGGATTGACCGGGCTGAGTTGCCTGCCACGTCTCTCGTGAGCCAAGCAGGCAGATCACCCCGGCCCCGCCGGAATCACCGGATTTTGTAGGAGTGCTCAAATGCCGCAGACCATTAATACCAATATTGCCTCGCTTAATGCGCAGCGCAATCTGAATATGTCGCAGGGCTCGCTGTCCGTGTCCATGCAGCGGCTCTCGTCCGGCATGCGGGTGAATTCGGCCAAAGACGATGCCGCCGGCTTGGCCATCGCCGAGCGCATGAACTCGCAAGTACGCGGTATGAATGTGGCGGTGCGAAATGCCAACGACGGCATTTCGCTGGCGCAAACGGCTGAAGGCGCCTTGTCCAAAGTCGGCGACACCTTGCAGCGCATGCGTGAACTGGCGGTGCAAGCGCGTAACGCCACCAACACCACCTCCGATCTGGACTCGATCGGCAAGGAATACACCGAGCTGGCAGCGGAAATCACCCGCGTGCTGGGCGGCACCACCTTTAACGGCAAGAAGATCTTGGGCGCCGATGCGGCCGTGCCACAAGACTTCCAAGTCGGCCCCAATACCGGTGCGGAAGACATCATCACGGTGACGACCACCGACATGACGCAAGACCCCACCGTGGTCACCGTGACTGGCACGACCATCTCGAATGTCGACACCACCGCGACGCTGAAGGTCGCGATCGACGCCATCGACGCGGCGATCAATACCATCAGCAGCCAGCGCGCAACTTTGGGCGCGTCGCAGAATCGCTTTGAAGCGGTGATCGCCAATCTGCAGGTCTCGGTGGAAAACCAGAGCGCCGCCCGCAGCCGCATCATGGATGCGGACTACGCGGCGGAAACCTCGAATCTGAGCCGCACACAAATTCTGCAGCAGGCCGGTAACGCCATGGTGGCCCAGGCCAACCAAATGCCGCAGCAAGTGCTGTCCCTGCTCAAGGGTTGATGGCGCAGCAACTCATTAGCGTCAACTTGGGTTGACGCTCAGAGGCGGTTAGGCATCAAGCCTGAACCGCCTTTAGTTTTTTGCGCAATGGCCGATAGGCCGTAAGCATGCAGTACCCGCCCGCCCAAGCAAGGGCTGCGGCGCGCAGGCAAAGGAGAGAAAAATGGCCACCATCACATCCACCGGCATTGGCAGCGGGCTCGACGTTGAGACCATCGTCTCCAAGCTGATGTCGATCGAACGCCAGCCGGTCGTCAATCTGCAAACGCGCGCCACCGCGCTAGAGGCCAAGCTCTCGTCCTACGGCAAGTTGCAAAGCAATATCAGCACCCTGAAGGACGCGGCCACCAAGCTGAACAATCCGGACATCTGGGGCGCCAATTTATCGACGTCCTCGGACGCCACCGCCGTCACCGCAGCCACCAGCCAAAGCTCGGTGGCCGGCAACTATGCCGTCAAGGTGACTCAGCTGGCCAGTGCGCAAACCATCAGCAGCACAGCCTACCCGGCCAATGCCACCACGGTCGGGCAAGGCTCGCTGACCATCGAACTCGGCGCCTGGAACGCCACCAACACCGGCTTCACGCCCACGGCAGGCAAGTCTGCCGTCACGATCAATATTGGCGCCGGTGAAGACAGCCTCACCGCCGCCCGCGACAAGATCAATTCATCCGGCGCCGGAGTCGTGGCCTCGGTGGTGACGGACAGCCAGGGCGCGCGCCTGGTGCTGCGCTCAGCCAGCACCGGCGCCAGCAACGGTTTTCGCGTTTCCGCTAATGAAACAGCGCCCGGGCCTAATGGCGGTGCAGGCCTATCCGCCCTCGCCTATGACCCCAGCAATGGCGTCAACACCGCGACCTTGGCGCAAAGCGCCAAAAGTGCGATGGGCACCATCAACGGCATTGCCGTGGTGTCTGAGACCAACTCGGTGGCCAATGTGATTGACGGCCTGACCGTCAACTTCGCCAAAGTGACGTTGGATGCGACCGGCGCGGCCAGCGAAGTCAATCTGACCGTGGGGCCGGACAAAGAGGCCATCAAGAAGGCCATCACCGACTTCACCACCGCCTACAACGCCTTGGCCACCTTCATGAAGGAGCAGACCAAGTTTGTACCCAAGTCAGGCACCACGGCCGCCACGGCAGGACCGCTGCAAGGTGACAGCACCGCTATTGGCCTGCAAGGCCAGATGCGCAGCTTGGTCAGCAGCTCCAGCACCTTGGGCGGCAGCTTGACCCGCTTCGCCGATATCGGCCTGGACCCACAAGCCGATGGCACGATCAAGATCACCACGGCCAAGCTCGACAGCGCTCTGGGCAAGATGGGCGACCTGAAAAAGCTCTTCTCCGGCCTCGACAGCGCCGACGCCAACAACAACGGCTTGACACAAAAGATCCGCGACCTGACCGACAAGGTGCTGAGCTTCGACGGCTCGCTCAACTCCAAGCAAACCGGTTTGCGCGACTCCATCAACCGCAACGGCAAGGACCAGGACGCCATCAATTTGCGGCTAGCCCTGGTCGAAAAACGCATGCGCACCAGCTACACCTCGCTGGACAAGAGCATGGCCAGCCTGAGCGGCCTGCAAAGCTACGTCACGCAGCAGTTCGGCGGCAAATAAGACTGAGTTCGGCCGGGCAAATGCCCTGTCAACGCCCTGCGCAGCCACTGGCTCGCAGGGCGTTTTTCATTTCCGCGGCCAAGTGTGAACTTGAGCATGAATAAAGCCTAGTTCAGACTAAAAAAGATCAATTCGAGCAACTCAAGTTTGCCGACGAGGCGTCGAAAACTATTCAACACAGCACAACTTGGGACGCAAATATGTACGGTAGCACCTCATCCCCTTTCGCATCGCGCACCCAAAGGGCGTCGATGTACAGCAAAGTGGGACTGGAGACCGACGTGCACGGTGCCAGCCCGCACCGACTCATCAGCATGCTGTTTGACGGCCTGTTCGATGCCATGACCCAAGCCCGCGGCGCAGTCCAGAACGGCAATAACGAACTCAAGAATCGCGCCCTGACCCGTGCCGTGCGCATTCTGGATGAAGGCCTGAAGGCTGGGCTGAATCTCGACTCCGGCCCCCTGGCTAAAGATTTGAACGACCTGTATGCCTATCTGTGCATGCGCCTGACCCGTGCCAACCTGCACAGCGACGCGGCGGCGATTGAGGAATGCCAGCGCATCCTCAGCCCGGTTCGCGAAGCCTGGACGGCCATTGGCAGCAATAACGAACTGCAACGCGCAGCCTGATGATGAAGCAATCCAAGGCAACATCCAATCAACACCCAAAGTCTCTAGCGGATCTAGCGATGAATACTCAACTCTTGAGCTACTACGAAGCCATTGAACAAGCCAGCGCCGACATGTTGAGCGCCGCCCGTTGCGGCAATTGGGATGAGGTGGTCAAACTCGAAGGCGCTTGCGTGCTGCTGATCTCGCAGCTCAAGCATGCGGCCTCGGCCAAGCAACTCGCCCCGGATGAAGCCAAGCTGAAGACGCGCATCATGCAGCGCATCTTGGTCAACGACGCTGAGATCCGCCACCTGGCCGAACCCTGGCTGGACGATCTGGACCGCGTGATGACGGGAAAAAGCAAAACTCTGCATTGATCGGCCAGAATGCACTGCGGCCGCCCACAAGGGGCCGGCCGCAGCGCCATCTTGTAGACCTTTGATGACAAGCCAAACCACCTCCCCGCCATCGCTCGCCGCGCCCGATCAGGACGCCGCGGGCGATTTCCGCATTCAGACCCCGGCCGAAATCCTCCAACTGCTGCAGGGGCTGCAGCGCGAACAGACCCGCATCAGCCTGCACGGCGCCAATGGCGCTTGCGTGCAGAGCTGCTTGAGCGCAGTGAATGCGAGCGAGGCTTCGCTGGGCTTTGATGCGCATCGCCAAGACCCGCAGTTGCAGGCTTTGCTGAGCGCCGACGAGGTCACGGCCGTTGCCTATCTGGATCAGATCAAGCTGCAGTTCGAACTCGACAGCCTGATGCTGCTGAACAGCCCGCAGATCAGCAATGGCACCGTGCTGCGTGCGCCATTGCCCGGCACGATGTACCGCTTTCAGCGCCGCCAGGCCTTCCGTGTGCGCCCCAACACCCGCACGCCGCAAGCCCGCCTGCCCGACCCACAAGCGCCCGAGCAGCAACTGCGCCTGCGCATCCTCGACCTCAGCCTGGGCGGACTGGCCTTGTTGTGGCCCGAAGACCAGCCGCCGCCGGCAATCGGCACACCCATCCCTTCGGCCCAGATCGAGCTGGACCGCGACACCCGTTTCGAGGCCAGCTTGCGGGTGCAAAACAGCCGCGCCGACCCGGACGGCGGCCTGCATCTGGGCCTGGTGTTTGAGCGCATTGATGCCGACGCTCAGCGCAGCTTGCAGCGCTTTGTCGACCAAATGCAAAAACTCGGCCGTTTGCTCAGCAAGCGCCCCGCCGCAGCGTGAACGGTCTTCGCCACGGTCACTCAGAAGTCAGCCGTGGCTTCACGCTGCTGGAAGCGGTGACCGTGATCGCCATCACCTGCATCTTGCTGGCGGCAGCCATACCCAGCTACCAGCATATGCTGCAACGCCGCCAGCTCCAGCAGGTGGCCGAGTTGCTGGCACTGGACATGCGACATGCGCGTGAATTAAGCGTTAGTGAAAACCAGCTCATTCACATCAGCTACCGCGCTGGCAAAAAATGGTGCTGGGGTGTCAGCCGGAACCAACCCTGCGATTGCAGCGGCAACACGCCGGGAGCCCGCTGCAATATCGCCCAGATGGACAGCAAAGAATATCCGCGGGTGCTGCTGGACATCGCGCAGGACTCCGCCTTCAGCCCCGGCCTGGGCCAGGTCGCGCAAACCGGCGCAGCAGCTTTTCGCACCGAGCGTGGCCAAAACCTGCGTGTGCAGTTGAACCCC
The DNA here is from genome assembly GCF_001477625.1 of Paucibacter sp. KCTC 42545. NCBI lineage: Bacteria > Pseudomonadati > Pseudomonadota > Betaproteobacteria > Burkholderiales > Sphaerotilaceae > Roseateles > Paucibacter sp. KCTC 42545. Next base: position 1,028,638 of record NZ_CP013692.1, on the reverse strand, counting down.
TTGGGCCGGCCGCAAGTTTGCGGGCGTGACGCACCTGGCGGCGTGGCCTGCCCCTAGCGCCAGTGATGGCGGCCGTAACTGCCATGACGGCAGCGGCGCGATGTACAAAACCCCTGGAATGCCAAGTATTCACGCCTGGCGGCCACTCTCACACCCGCCTCCTCGCCCTCGTCATCAAGGCTAAACGCCGGCGCACCAGACTGCGGCGCCATGCAGCCTCAAGACCGCCCCCAGAAAACCGCCGCCGCCCGCGCCTACCTGAGTCAGCAGCCCGGCCAGCACGGCGCACCAGTAGCTCAGCCGATATTGACGCGCGCCCAGCGCATGCTGCTGATCACGGTCGACGGCCAGCGCAGCGAGTCTGAGTTGTTGAGCTTGGCGCGCAGCCTCGGGCTGGACGCAGCCGTGCTGAGGCAGTTGGAAACGCTAGGCTTGATCAGCCGCCCGAATGCAAGCGAGCAGGCCCAGCAGCGCGAACGTGCCGCCGAGCAAGACCGCCGCACCCGAATGCTGGCGGCGGCCAAACTTTTTGCGCTGGAGCTAGCCAGCCGCATGCTGGTCGGCCAGGACGGCAGGCTGCGTGAGCAGATGCGGGCGGTTCAGAGCGAATCGGCCTTCTGGGATTGGCTGGCGCAGTGCGAAAGCAGCATCACGCTGGTGGCTGACGCCGAACGGGCGGCGCTGTTTCGCCACCGCGTGGCCGCCAATCTGCCCAGACCTTAGCGCGCGATTGGCAGGAAAAGTCTGACAGCGGCAAGCGCCATCACACCTGCATATTCATGATTTCGCTGTAGGCGGAGACCAAACGGTTGCGCACCTGCAAGGTGGCTTGAAAGCCGATCTGTGCCTTCTGCATGGCGACCATGGTTTCTTCCAGGCTCACCGTCGGGTTGTCCAGCTGGACTTCGCGCTGCAGGCGCGTGGCCTCGGTCTGCGCCTGGCTGACGCCTTTCATGGCCTGGGCCATCGCGTCACCGAAGCTGGCGCCACCGACCGCCTTGGGCTTGGCCAAGGGCTGACCGTTCACGGCCAAGCCTGCCCGGGAGGCGGCTTGCGCGAAATCGAACGGTTTGAGCTTCAGGTCCATCGTGACTCCATCCCACCAGCAACTGCGGGACGCAGGAGTGGCGATGGGAAGAAGTCTAGGGCGCGGCGGCCTCGCCTGAAGAACGGAGATAAGCGCCCTTCCTCGGCTTGTTCCCAGCTTTCTTAAGGGTGCAAATCCGAATAATTCACTCATTCCTGCACTTTCCCGTGCGGCCGTGAATTAGCTCACATCCGATTCAAGCCACGGCACACACCGCCGCCCTTCACCGCAAGCATTTCCGCTCAGCTCATGGACAACGCGATCAGCCCCAACGTCACTGCCCTGCCCCTCGCCGTCACCCCCGGCGAGCAGAGCTTTGGCGCCCGCCTGGTGGCCATGCCCACACGCAGCAAGGTGATGATGGCCGCCGGCCTGGCCGTGCTGGCCGGCGCCGTGCTGGCCATGACCTTGTGGAGCAACCAAGGCGACTTCCGGCCGGTGTTCACCGGCTTGTCTGATAAAGACGGCGGCGCCGTCATCGCCCAGCTGACCACCTTGGGCGTGCCCTACCGCAACGATCCCGGCGGCACGATCTTGGTGCCAGCCAGCCAGGTCTACGACGTGCGCATGAAGCTGGCCTCGGCCGGCCTGCCCAAGGGCAGCACCGTCGGCTTCGAGCTGATGGACAAAAGCTCCATCGGCCAGACCCAATTCAATGAACGGCTGAACTTCCAGCGCGGCCTGGAAGGCGAGCTGACCCGCACCATCACCGCCCTGGCCGATGTGGCCGATGCGCGCGTGCACCTGGCCATGCCGCAGCAAAACGGTTTTTTCCGCGAACAGCAAAAGCCCAGCGCCTCGGTGATGCTGACCCTGCGCGGCGGCCGCACCCTGGATCGCGCCCAGATTGCTGGCATCGTGCATCTGGTGTCGGCCAGCGTGCCTGAGCTGGCGCCCAAGGCCGTCAGCGTGCTGGACCAAACCGGCGCCCTGCTGTCCAACACCAGCGACAACGGCAATGGCCTCGACAGCCAGCAGCTGCAATACAAGCAGCAAATCGAAGCCAATATCAACAAGCGCATCTACGAGCTGCTGGAGCCGGTGGTGGGCCGCGAAAACCTGCGCGCCACCGTCACCGCCGATGTGGACTTCTCGCAAGTCGAATCCACCGCCGAGGAGTTCAAGCCCAACCAGGGCCAGAACGCCAGCGCCGCGGTGCGCAGCTCGCAAACCAACGAATCCACCAACGGCACGCCCGCCCTGCCCACCGGCGTGCCGGGTGCCGCCACCAACCAGCCGCCCGTGCCGGCCACCGCGCCCATCACCGGCGCCTCGGCCCCGCTGCAAGTTGCCGGCGGCAGCGCCACGAACAGCTCGCGCCGCGAGGCCGTCACCAATTTCGAACTCGACAAAACCGTGCGCGTGGTGCGCAACGCCACCGGCCAGGTGCGTCGCCTGAATGCCGCCGTGGTGGTGAACCACCGCTCCAGCACCGACCCCAAGGGCAAGGTCAACACCATTCCCGTGCCGCAGGAAGAGCTCGACAAGCTGACCGCCCTGGTCAAGGAAACCATGGGTTTCAGCCAGGAGCGTGGTGACTCGCTGAAGATCATCAGCGCCCCCTTCATGAGCGACAAGCAAGACGCCGCCGACCTGCCGCTGTGGAAGCAGCCGCTGGTGCTGGACATGGTGCGCGCCGCGGCCGTGCCGCTGGCCCTGGTCTTGGTGGCGCTGATTGCCGTGTTCGGCATGGTGCGCCCAGCCATCCGTGCGGCCTACCCACCGCCGGTGGAGCCTGTCGCTGGCAAGGAAGGCGAAGGCCCGCAAGAACTCAACGCCATCGTCGACGACGAAAACCAACTGCCCGCCGTGCTGGGCGCCAACGGCTTGCCCGCCCTGGAGGCCCCGGTCTCCAACGACAAGCTGGAGCGTGCCCGTGCCCTGGCCCGCGAGAACCCGATTGCCGTGGCCAACATCATGCGCAGCTGGATGACCGGCGAAGCCGCCTGAGCACGCCCTCACTGAACGCACCAAGAGACCAGCACCATCATGGACGAATCCGGAGTAGAAGACGCTGCCATCTTGCTGATGTCACTCGGCGAGGAAGAGGCTTCCGAGGTCTTCAAGCATTTGCAGCCCAAGGAAGTGCAAGCCCTGGGCGAGACGATTGCCAAGCTCAAGGTGGTGGCGCGCGAAAAGGTCGAGCAAGTGTTGACCCGCTTCGACGCTGTGGCCGCCACCCAAAGCACCCTGGTCAGCGACACCGACGAGTATGTGCGCTCGGTGCTGCGCAAGGCCCTGGGCGACGACAAGGCCAATTTGCTGCTGGACCGCATTCTGCAAGGCAGCGATGTCTCCAGCATCGAAAGCCTGAAGTGGATGGACGCGACCTCGGTGGCCGAGTTGCTGCGCAACGAACACCCGCAAATCATCGCCGCCATCCTGGCCCACCTGGACTATGACCAGACCAGCTCGGTGCTGCGCGTCTTCACCGAACGCCAGCGCAACGAAGTGCTGGTGCGCATCGCCACGCTGGACGGCATTCAGCCCCTGGCCTTGAAGGACCTCAACGAAGTCTTGAGCCAGGTGCTGGCCGGCGGCGAGCGCATGAAGAAGTCCAATTTGGGCGGCGTCAAGACCGCGGCCGAAATCATCAATATGTTGGGCTCCAGCGTGGAAGCCTCGGTGCTGGACTACATCCGCGAAGCCGATGCCGACCTGGCCCAGAAGATCATGGACAACATGTTCACCTTCGACGATCTGGAGAAGGTCGACGACAAGGGCATCCAGGCCGTGCTCAAGGAAGTGCAGAGCGAGTCGCTCATCGTCGCCCTCAAGGGCGCCAGCGCCGAGCTGCGCGAGAAGGTGTTGCGCAATATGTCCTCCCGCGCTGCCGAAACGCTGCGCGAAGACCTCGAGTCGCGCGGCCCAGTGCGCCTCTCCGAAGTGGAGTCCGAGCAGAAGGAAATGCTCAAGATCGTGCGCCGCCTGGTGGACGAAGGCACCATCGTCCTGGCCGGTGGCGGCGACGACCAGTTCGTTTGATCTATTGATCGATTACCCAAGCGCTGAATCCCATGAGTGCCGCCAGAACGCCCCCCCGCCAAGTGCCGCCGCCGCAGCGCGAAGGCAATGCCCCGCGCAGCAGCAGCTATAGCCGCTTCATTCCGCGCGAGGAGTTGCAAGGCTTTGCCGCCTGGAACCCCGACGCCCTGCATGGCGCGATGAACGAAAAGCGCCCCTCGGTCAGCGCACCAGCGCCCACCCCGAGCACGCCACCCGAGCCCGCAGCTGCGCCCGAGCCGGATGTTTCCGAGCTGCTGCATGAAGCCCGCCAGTCCGGCTACCAAGACGGTTACCGCGACGGCATGGCCGCGCTGGACGCCTTCAAGCAAAGCTTCGCCAAGCAGATGGCCGGCCAAATTGGCGCGTTGGTGAAGAATTTCGACGCCGACTTCCTGGCCCTGGAAGGCGAGATGGCGCAAGCCCTGGCACGCTGCGCGGTGGAACTGGCACGCCAAGTGGTGCGCAGCGAAATCACCCAGCGCCCCGAGCACATCGCCAAGGTCGCGCATGACGCGGTGGAGGCTTTGCAGCTCTCGGCCAAGCATGTGCGGGTGCGCGTCAACCCGGCGGACTATCCGCTGGTGATCGACGGCGCCGGCGAAGAAATGCGTGCCCGCGAAGCGCAAGTGCTGCCCGACCCCGATGTGGCGCGCGGCGGCTGCAAAGTGGATTCAGACATCAGCAGCGTTGACGCCACGCTGGCGACCCGCTGGCAGCAAGCCGCCGCCGCCATGGGCCAAGCCTCGCTGTGGGAAGACCGCCGCGCCGGCGCTGCGCCCGCCGCCCCTTTGGATGATGCGGAGCTGGCGCCATGAGCGGCTTTCAAGACCTCGACCTCGCAGACCTGAGCACCGGCCAAGGCGATGCCGAGCCGGGCCCGGAGCGCTACAGCACCCGCCCGGGCCGCTGGCAGCAATATCTGCAAGACATGCAAGCCTTTGCCGGCAACCCGGTGCCGCTGGAGTCGCAAGGCAAGCTGGTGCGTGTGGCCGGCTTGGTGCTGGAAGCAACTGGCGTGAAAGTGCCGGTGGGCTCGGTTTGCGAAATTCAAATGCCCAGCTCGGGCGCCAACCCCCAGCGCGGCCTGCGCCCGGTGAATGCCGAGGTGGTGGGCTTCTCGGGCGATCGCGCCTATCTGATGCCGACCGATGAGATTCAAGGCCTGTCCAGCGGCGCCATGGTGCTGCCACGCGCCCTGCCCCTGATCGCCCCGCAACTGGGCATGCCCCTGCACCCCTGGCGCCGTGGCGAAGACCGCGGCCTGCATCTGCCCATGGGCGAAGGCCTGCTGGGCCGGGTGGTGGATTCGCACGGCCATCCCCTGGACCGCCGCGGCCCACTCCACGATGTGCATGCCGAACCGATGGTGCGCCGCCCCATCAATGCGATGGACCGCGACCCGGTGCGCACACCGCTGGACACCGGCGTGCGCGCCATCAACAGCATGCTCACCGTCGGCCGCGGCCAGCGCCTGGGCCTGTTCGCCGGCACCGGCGTCGGTAAATCGGTGCTGCTGGGCATGATGGCCCGCTTCACGCAGGCCGATGTGATCGTGGTCGGCCTGATCGGCGAGCGCGGCCGCGAAGTGAAGGAATTCATCGAAGACATTCTGGGCAATGAAGGCCTGCACCGCTCGGTCGTGGTGGCCGCGCCCGCTGACGCGCCGCCGCTGGTTCGCATGCAAGGCGCCCACTACGCCACCGCCATTGCCGAAAACTTCCGCGACCGTGGCCAGCATGTGCTGCTGCTGATGGATTCGCTGACCCGCTACGCCATGGCCCAGCGCGAGATCGCCCTGGCGATTGGCGAGCCGCCGGCCACCAAAGGCTATCCGCCCAGCTGCTTTGCCAAACTGCCCCAGTTGGTGGAACGCAGCGGCAACGGCCTGCCCGGCGAAGGCTCCATCACCGCCTTCTACACCGTGCTGAGCGAGGGCGACGACCAGCAAGACCCCATCGCCGACGCCGCGCGCGGCATTTTGGACGGCCACATCGTTTTGAGCCGCGAACTCGCCGAGGCCGGCCATTACCCCGCCATCGACATCGAACGCTCGATCAGCCGGGTGATGACCAATGTGGCCCCACAAGCGCACATCGAGGCAGCTCGTCGCTGCCGTCAACTGCTCGCTAAATACAACAAAGCGCGCGATCTGATCCAGCTGGGTGCTTATGTACCTGGCAATGACTTCGAGCTGGATCTGGCCGTGCGCAGCCATCCCGATATCAACCGGCTATTGCAGCAAGACATGCACAGCCCGGCCTCCTTGGCCGACAGCGTCCGACAACTCACAAGCGTAGTTAAGGACGCCTGAGATCTGTCGATAAACCCGAGAAGCAAGACTCAGCCGCCGCGGCCCCTTGCCTCTCTTTTGCGGAGTTAGCACCATGAGTTCAAGCAATCTGCAGGTCCTCACCATCTTGCTGGAGCGCGCCGAGAGCGAACGCGACGAAGCCCTGCGCATCTTTCAAGAAGCAGAAAAGCGCGCCACCCAGGCCCGCAACCAACATGGCGAGCTGAACCAGTACCGCAGCGACTACCAGCAGCGCTGGACCCAGCAGTTCGCCTCGCACGGCACCATGGACATCGTGGCTTGTTACCAAAGCTTCGGTGGCCGCCTGGACGAAGCCATCAGCAGCCAGGGCAATATCACCCAGTACGCCGACCAGCGCCAAGCCGCCGCCCGCGAAAAGCTGCGCGAGACCGATATGCGCGTGGCCGCCATCAGCAAGCTGATTGAGCGCCGCCAGCAGGAAAAGAACCGCGCCGTGCAGCGCCAGGAGCAAAAAGCCTGCGATGAACAAGCCGCCCGCACCCTGCAGTCGGCCTACAACCCTTTTGTGCGCCTGAGCGCTTGAGGTCCGCAGCATGAGCAGCTTCGTCAACAACCTCTCCCGCAGCGACTCGGCCCGGGTCAGCAACCCCGGCGCCAAGCCCAGCAGCCAGCCCGAAGGTGCTAGCGGCAATTTCTCACTCATGCTGAGCAAGTTTGTGCCGGCGACACCCCCGGCGCCGACCCCACCGCCGGTGACCACCACCCCGGTGATGGACAGCGCCCGCCGCGATCAAGAACGCTTGAGCACCGCCAACCGCGAAAACAGCCAAGCGCAAGAGCGCGACAGCCTGGAGCGCAGCGCGGCGCAGCAACAGCAAGAAAGCCGCAGCCAAGCCCTCAAGCGCAGCAACACTTCGGCCGACAAAGCCGGCCGAGGCGCGACCCAAGCCGGCGCCAAGCCTGATGGCGCCACCGTGTCCGGCAAAGCCACGGCGAAGGCTGAGGCCACGGCTGAGGGTGTCGATGCGTCGGGTGAACTGAAGAACACCAAGGCCAAGGCCGCGGCCAGCGAGCAGTCCGAATCCGCCACCAGCCAAGCCCCCAGCACAGCGCAGGCTGAGCCCAATGCCAGCCAGATCGCCGCAGCGGACCCACGCACGGCCAAGCTGCTCGGTGGCCAGAATGCGGCCGACAGTGCCGGCACCGAAACCACCGACGACGCAACAGCCAGCACCGATCCCGCCAACGGCCAAGCCATCGCTGGCCCAGGCGGCAAGCGCTCGGCCCAGGCCGCGCTGGGCCGCCAGGAACTGAGCGCCGAGCAGGCCAAAGGCCAAGCGGCAGCAACAGCCACCTCAAGCGCAGCCAATGCTGAACCCAGCTTTGCCGGCCAAATGCAAGCCGCCAGCCAGGCGGCAAGCACGGGTCTGAGCGCCGCGACACCGGCCAAGGCTGAAGCAGCCAGCGCCGATGTGTTGGCAGCACTCAGCCAAGCCGGCCCTGCGGCTGCCTCGGGCGCCAGCGCCGATGTGGCGCCGCTGAACCAAGCCGGCAGCGCTGCAAGCGCCAGCCAGATCAGCCTGCCCCAGCCCTTGCACAGCGCAACTTTTGCGCCCGAGATGGCGGCGCGCCTGAGCGTGCTGGCCTCGCAAGGCGTGCAAGAAGCGCATTTGCACCTGAACCCGGCCGAGATGGGCCCCGTCGCGGTGCAAATCGTGGTGGACGGCCAGCAAGCCCAGGTTTCCTTCCACGCCGAAAACGCGCAAACCCGCGAGGTGTTGGAACGCGGCCTGCCCGATCTGGCGGCCGCCTTGCGTGAAAACGGCCTGACCCTCAGCGGCGGCGGCGTGTTCCAGCAGCAGATGAGCCAGCAAGGCCAGGCCAGTCAAGGCCAGGGCCAAGAGGGCACGAGCGCCTCGCGTGGTGTGCGTATGGGCAATCGCAGCCTGATTAACGTCGACAATGGCAACAGCCTGAGCACCGCAAGGCCAATGCCGCGCAGCACGCAAGGGGTGCTGGATCTGTACGCTTGAGTTTGGGCATGAAGGCAGGCCTGAAGCCAGGCAGCATGAGCGGGCAGCCGGCCGGGGTCGATTAAGCGAGCCGAGGCCCTTCTTTTCGCCGCTTGAGCCAAACGCCTGGCCTCAATAATCAGCCTCAAGCCCAATGCTGGGCCGCCACCGTCATCACAGGAGTTCGCATCCATGTCCGCACCCGCCGCACCCGCCGCAGACGCACCCAAGGGTGGGGGTAATAAAAAGCTGATCATCATCATCGCGGCCGTGCTGGTTTTGGTGCTGGTGGGTGGTGGTGCCGCCTTTCTCTTGCTGAAGAAGAAGGCCCCTGCCGAAGGCGAGGACGGCGCGGAAGAAGTGCATGAACCCGCCCCTGTCCACGCCAAGCCCAAGCCTGGCACGCCTCCAACGTTTGTGCCGCTGGATCCCTTCACGGTCAATTTGTCGGACAAGGATGTGGACCGCTTCGCCCAAATCGGCGTCACCCTTGAGGTCGTTGACGCAAAAACCGCTGATCAGATCAAGGCCTACCTGCCCGCCATCCGCAGCAATGTGCTGATGCTCTTGTCGCACAAGTCCTCGGTCGAATTGCTGACCATCGAAGGCAAGGAGAAGCTGGCGCGCGAGATCAAGCGCGAGTCGGTCCGGCCCATGGGCATCGAGTTGGACGACGAGGATGAAGAAGATCCTCCGCCAGACACCGTCAAGAAGAAAAAGAAGAAAAAGCGCCAGCATGTCGAAAGCCCGGTGACCAATGTGCTGTTCTCCACTTTCATCGTCCAGTGAGCCTGAAGCCTTCGCGCATCGGTGATTCAGCATGAATCAACAAATACTTTCACAAGACGAAGTCGACGCCCTTCTGCAAGGCATCACCGGTGAGAGCCAAAAGCTCGACGCCGAGGAGGAGCAGGTCGGCGGCATACGCGACTACAACCTGGCCAGCCAGGAGCGCATTGTTCGTGGGCGCATGCCCACGATGGAAATCATCAACGAACGCTTCGCCCGCAATATCCGTGTGGGCCTGTTCAACTTCATCCGCAAGAGCCCGGAAGTCGCCATCGGCGGCATCAAGGTGCAGAAGTACAGCGCCTTCTTGCGCGAGATCGTGGTGCCCACCAACTTCAACATCGTCTCGGTCAAGCCGCTGCGCGGCTCCGGGCTGATCGTCTGCGACCCGACGCTGGTGTTCGCGGTGATTGATTCGCTGTTCGGCGGCATCGGCAAATTCCATGCGCGCATCGAAGGGCGTGATTTCTCTGCCACCGAGCAGCGCGTGATTCTGCGCCTGGTGGAAGTGATCACCGCCGAGTATCACAAGGCCTGGAAGGGCATCTATCCGCTGGAACTCGAATTCCAGCGCTCGGAGATGCAGCCCCAGTTCGCCAATATCGCCACACCCAGCGAGATCGTGGTGTCCACCTCCTTCACCCTGGAAATTGGTGAAGTCAGTGGCACGGTCTACTTCTGCATCCCTTACGCCACGCTGGAGCCGATTCGCGATGTGCTGTACTCCACCACCGTGGGTGACAGCACCGAGCCGGACCGCCGCTGGGTCAATCTGCTCAAGCACCAGATTCAAGACGCGAAGGTCGAGTTGGTGGCCGAGTTGGGCACCGCGCCCGCCACGGTAGAGCAGCTGCTGGCCTTCAAACCCGGCGACTTCATCGAGCTGGACCTCGAGTCGCTTATCAAGGCCAAGATCGACGGCGTGCCTGTCTATGACTGCCATTACGGCACCACCAACGGCAAGTACGCCATCAAAGTTGAACAAATGTTGACCGCCCCCGACCAGGGTTGGCTGGGAGCCCGCAATGTCACCTGATACCCCATCCTCCGAAGAACAAGACGCAATGGCGGCCGAATGGGCCGCTGCCCTGGCCGAAGCCAAGCCCAACGATGTGGCCGAAGAGGTCAGCGCGCCCACCGAGCAGGTGGCGCCGGCCAGCTTCGCCAATTTCTCGCCCACGCCCAGCAATTTGCCCAGCGGCGACATCAATATGATTCTGGACATTCCCGTCCAGTTGACCGTTGAGTTGGGCCGTACCCGCATTCCCATCAAGAACATCCTGCAACTCGCGCAAGGCTCGGTGGTGGAACTCGATGCCCTGGCGGGCGAGCCCATGGACGTGCTGGTCAACGGCTACTTGATCGCCCAAGGCGAGGTGGTGGTGGTGAATGACAAGTTCGGTATTCGCCTGACCGACATCGTCACGCCCTCCGAGCGGATGCGACGCTTGTCCAAGGGCTGAAATTGGCGTCAGGCAAAACCTGACCCCCGATTGGAGTCAAGGCCGCTTTGCGGCCTTTATTGTGCGGTTTGACACAGCGCCCTGCTGGTGACAATCAAACCCATGAACTCGCCCTTCCTCCCTTTCCTGTGGTTTCTGGCCATTCTGTGCCTGATCCCTCTTGCCCTGTGGCTGCTCAAGCGCAGCCCCATGGGTGGCAGCCTGAACCCGCAAGGCGTGATGCGCGTTGTCGCACAGCTGCCCATCTCCCCCAATCAAAAACTGCTGACGGTCGAGGTCGGCCAAGGCGATCAGCGCCGTTGGCTTGTCCTGGGCGTCACCGCCCAGCAGATCTGCACCTTGCACGAGATGGCGCCGCAGGCTGAAGCCACAGAGAGCGCGGCTGCCGTGCCATTTGCGCAGATGCTGGGCGCGCGCTTGCGTGGGCAGGGCGCCGCCAAGGCTGGGGAACATGATGCGTCTTGACCCTCGCTGGATGAAGCGGGCGCTGGCCTTCTCACTGCTCACGGCATTGTCCGCGGCGGCCTGGAGCCAAGCGGCAGGCAACCCACCGCCGGCCACGCTGCCCTTGCTGATCGGGCAAGGCTCGGGCGGCAGCAATTACTCGGTGCCGATCCAGACCCTGCTGTTCTTCACGGCACTGGGCTTTCTGCCGGCCATGCTCTTGATGATGACCGGCTTCACCCGCATCGTCATCGTGCTGTCCCTGATGCGTCAGGCCTTGGGCACGCAAGCCGCGCCGCCGAATCAGGTGATTGTGGGCCTGAGCCTGTTCCTGACTTTTTTCGTCATGAGCCCGACCCTGGACAAGGTCTACGCCGATGCTTGGCAGCCTTATAGTGCAGGCCAAATCGGCTTCGAAGAAGCCGTTAAGCGCGCCGAGCCGCCAATGCGTAACTTCATGCTCAAGCAGACCCGGCAGGCCGACGTAGCCCTGTTCACCCGCCTGGCCAAGCTCGACAGCAGCATCAAGGCCGAAGATGTGCCCTTCAAGGTCCTGGTGCCGGCCTTTGTCACCAGCGAGCTGAAAAGCGCCTTCCAGATTGCCTTCCTGATCTTCATCCCCTTCCTGGTCATCGACATGATCGTCAGCAGCGTGCTGATGAGCCTGGGCATGATGATGCTGTCGCCCGTGCTGGTGGCACTGCCCTTCAAGCTGATGCTGTTTGTATTGGCCGATGGTTGGAATCTGCTCCTGGGTTCGCTGGCGGCGTCTTTCGTCACCTAGGCGCAGGCAAGACCTGACCGCATTGCGAACCACTCCAGTCGAACAACAAGAAACCACAGGCAAAGAGAAGCACCATGGATGCACAACAAGTCTTCACCTACGGCCAACAAGGTCTCTACATCCTGCTGCTGGTGTCGGCGCCAATTCTGCTCACCGTGCTGCTGGTCGGCGTGCTGGTGAGCGTGTTTCAGGCCGCCACGCAGATCAACGAAGCAACGCTGAGTTTCGTGCCCAAGGTGATCGCCGCGGTGCTGATCTTGGCCATCACCGGGCCATGGATGGTGAACACCTTGGTGGAGTACATCCAGCGCACCTTACAAGCCATTCCGCAAGCCGTCGGCTGAGATGATTTCCTTCACCGAAGCTCAGCTGCTGGCGTGGTTGAACCCACTGCTGTGGCCCTTCATCCGCACCATGGCACTGTTCGCGGGCATGCCCATCTTCAGCCAACGCAATGTGCCGATGCGCGCGCGCATTGGCCTGGCCATCTTTATCTCGATGGCGGCCCAGCCCTCGCTGCCGCCCATGCCTCTGACGCCGCTGGACTCACTGCCAACGCTGCTGCTCTTGCTGGGGCAGCAATTGCTGATCGGCCTGTCCATGGGCTTTGCCGTTCGGCTGGTGTTTGCCGCGCTGGAGTTCGCGGGTGAGTTAATCGGCCTGCAGATGGGCCTGAACTACGCCGGCTTCTTCGACCCCGCCACGGGCAGCCAGGGCACAGGCACTGCACGCTTTTTTGGCAGCATGGTGGCTTTTCTATTCATTGCCATCAATGGCCACCTGCTCTTGATCAATTCCTTGATTCAAAGCTTCCACGTGTTTCCGATCGGCGACGAGCCGTTTCGCTTTCTGCGCGTGACGCAGCCGCAGACCTGGGGCGCCGAAATCTTCCGCATGGGGTTGTGGATCGCCCTGCCCTTGATCACCATGCTGATGTTCGTCAACTTGGTGCTGGGGGTGATTTCACGTGTCGCGCCGCAGATCGGCGTGTTCTCGGTCGGCTTCCCGCTGACTGTGAGCATCGGCCTGATCGGCATGGTGGCTACCCTGCCGCTGATGCAAACACCCTTTATGGTGGCTCTGGAGCGCATGCTCGCGGCATTCACCTAGCTCGCTGCCGCCTTGCTTGGGGCGTACATGCTATTCAAGCGTACTCAGTGGCCACAGAGGCGCTAGAGGCAATTTGCGTCACCGATCCATGGGCAAGTACCAAGCCCAGCCCAACAAGGGCCGGAGAGGCCCTTCACGCCAATCTATCCAAACATCAATGTGCTGGTGCCCAGGACGGGACTTGAACCCGTACGACGTTTAAGTCGAATCTTTATTAGGCTGTTATGAGCTTATGGACAATTAAGGCGCCGCATGAATCAATACCTTGGCGCGCCAGTAGTGTCCATTCAATGTCTTACGTTATGGACAATTCTGAGCCCCTTCGTCACTCAAATGTCCATAGGTACGCAGCCAGAACTCACCGGCTTCGCGCCCCCTCTGCAAATCGGCCAAGTACAGTTTGAACAGGTCGACACGCCGATGGAGTGTATGCGTCCGGCCATCCCATCTTGAATTGACCCGTCGCGACTGGAAGGATCGTGTCCACGTAGAACAAGGTGGACACGATGGCAAGCGACAAGCCTACGAGGCGACGGAACTACAGCGATGCGTTGAAGACGCAGGTGATGGCCGAATGCGAAGTGCCGGGCACTTCGGTAGCGAAGGTGGCCCTGGCCCACGGCATCAATGCCAATGTCGTGCATCGTTGGCGGCAACTACTGCGTGAGGGCAAGCCATCACTGCCCGCGATCTCAAGCGGCTTCGTCCCGGTATCGCTTGCGTCGGCGCCTGTGCCATCGGAGTTTGTCGCCAGCGCCGACATTCGGGTTGAGCTGCGCCGTGGCGCTATTGCCATGACGATCAACTGGCCGACGTCGGCCACGGCCGAGTTCGCCGCGTGGACCCGTGAGGTACAGCGTTGAACAGCGTGTCGCCGGCATCCGTAATCGTTTTTGCCGCAGGGGTCGCGCCAATGAGCGCGTCGACATCGTCCAGGGCTGGCACCCAGGTTTTTAGGGTGGCATTGTTGGTTTTCTGGGCAGCGCCCAAAGCCGGTTGGACTGATGAGCCGCCCGTCGCTGTCAAGCTGTCCAGGTCGGTGACGATCAGTGTCAACAGGCCCAGATGATCAATCAATGGAAGCAGACGATGGGCGTGGCTACCGCCCTTCTCCAGCAAGGTGACGTAGCTCTGATGCAGCACCTTGTAGTGAGCCCGAATGAAATTGGGGATGAGCATGCGCTCAGCTGGACCCTCGACGAGGATCGCTGCGTCGGCGAAGAACAGGTCGGCGTGCTGCGCACGCAAGTACCGTGTGACGAAGCGCTCGGTCTCCGTGCCCTCCCCGAACACCTGCGACAGCTTGACCACCGTCGACACCGGCACCTTTGCCACCATGCCGGCCGGCAGCCTGCGGAAATACCGCAAGCTGGAGAACGGCGTCTCGTGCGCAACGTGGCTCGAGTGCGTGCTGACGATCAGTTGCGTGCGCAGTGCATCGTTTTCTCCCAGCTCTGGACGCCTACGCAGCAACTCGTACGCCTTCTTGATGAAGACTTGCTGCACCTGTGCATGCAGGTGCGTAAGCTCACCCACCAAGTAGACAACTGAAATCAGAGAATGCGGCCCAACCCGAAAGGAAGAGGCCCATGAGGAAGAGCAAGTTCACGGAGAGCCAGATCGTGGCGATCCTCAAAGAAGGCGAGGCAGGCATGCCTGTGGCGGAGGTGTGCCGTAAGCACGCCATCAGCGCGCCGACGTATTACGCGTGGAAGAGCAAGTACGCGGGCGCGACGGTGTCGGACCTGACGCGCATGCGCGAGTTGGAGACAGAGAACGCGCGGCTCAAGCGCATGTACGCGGACTTGGCATTGGAGAACGCCGCGATCAAGGGTAATCCCCCCGTTTTACATTGAATCGAGAAGTAGAAAGGGTCATGCAACGTTGGCCAGTCGCTGCTTGGGGGTGATGCCGCCCAAGGCCATATTTGGGCGGTCGTGATTGTATTTCCACATCCACTGGGTGGCGAACAGCTGAGCCTCTTGAGACCGCTGCATAACATCCCTAATGCGCGCAACTTGAAGATGCGGTGCAATACAGGGCATGGACAGTTTCTTCCTGATGGGTGCCAAGCCGCTGGTTCAAGACTCGCCGACGATGAAGTTGCACGAGTTGCTGGATTGGGTTGAGATCAGCCACAAGCTCAAAGGCTTGTACAAGCGTGAGGCCAGTAATGGCGGCGGACCTGAGCCCTATGCGCCGCTGGCGATGTTCAAGCTGATGCTGCTGGGCCAGTGGCATGGTCTGTCGGACACGCAGTTGGAGCATGCGCTCAAGGTTCGACTGGACTTTATGGTGTTCACTGGCTTCGAGCCCGGTGACGACAGCTTTCCTGATGCCACCACCATCTGCCGCTTCCGCAACCGATTGGTGACGGCCAAGCTCGATCAAGTGCTGCTGCGCCGGGTCAATGTGCAACTTGAAGGCCAGGGGCTCAAGGTGGCCGGCAGCCGGGGCGCCATCATCGACGCCACGATCATCGAGAGCGCGGCTCGGCCGAATCAACACATCGAAGTCGATGAGGACGGCCAGGCCGATGTGGTGGACAGTGCAGACGACGAAGCCCGCTGGGTCAAGAAAGGCAAGGACGCCTTCTTCGGCTATCGCGGCTACAGCGCGGTGGACACAGAAGATGGCTATGTCGAGCACGTCGAAGTCCACCCCGCCAACCAAGCCGAAGTCAACAAGTTGCCCGGCATCGTGGAGGCGCTCGCAGCGCAAGGCGTCCAGCCTGAGGGTGTGCTGGCCGACAAGGGCTACGCGAGCGCAGCCAACCGGGAGTACCTCAAGAACAAGGGCATCGGCGACCTGATCCAGTTCAAGGGGAGCCGAGGCAACCCGGTGCATCCTTTGCAGACGCAGATGAACCGGGCCATCGCCACGCTGCGCTACAAGGTCGAGCAAGGCTTCGGGACAATGAAGAGAAAGTTCCACCTGAGCCGAGCGCGGTACTTTGGCGCGGCCAAAACGCAGGCGCAAATGGCGTGGGCGGCGCTGGGTGTCAACCTGCTCAAGGCGATGAGGAAGCTGCAAAGCGGACGGCTGCAGCCGTGTGCAGGGAGTAGTCCGTCTTGATGGGCCAAAGGGCCCGAAGGAAGGGCCGAAAACCCTTCAAAACGCTCTAAAACCGAGCGATTTTTCCGCATCATGGAATCCTCGCCTGCCGCTGAGGTGGGCGAGTTTGCAGAGCGGGTTATGCAGCGGTCTCCTCTTGCAAATCGGACCACAGGTATTGCGACAACCACTCATAGCGCACCGTCCTGTTGAAGCGCTCGACATAGGCGTTTTGCTGCGGGTTACCCGGCTGGATGTGGTCGAGTTTGATGCCCCAGTCATGTGCCCAACGCTGGATGGTTGCGCTGATGTACTCGGGGCCGTTATCGCAACGAATGACCTGTGGTTTGCCACGCCAAGCAATGATCTGCTTGAGTGCCCGGATGACGCGCTCTGAGGGCAGCGAGAAATCTATTTCGATGCCCAACGCTTCTCGGTTGAAGTCGTCAATGACGTTGAACAACCGGAAGCTGCGCCCGTCCTCAAGTTGATCGTGCATGAAGTCCATGGACCAGACTTCGTTGATGGCCTGCGGCACGCTCAAGGGCTCAGGCTTGCCCCGCACCTGCCGTTTACGCGGTTTGATGCGCAAGTTCAGCTCCAACGCCCGGTAAACCCTGTAAACGCGCTTGTGATTCCATGGGAAGCCTTTGACGTTGCGCAAGTACAGGTAACACAGGCCAAAGCCCCAGTGGCGATTGTTGTCCGTCAGCCGCATCAGCCAATCGGCGATTTGATCGTCCTGGTCATTCTTCTTGACCTCGTAGCGGTAGCATGACTCGCTGACTGTGAAGATGTTGCAGGCCAGCCGGATGCTGGTGCCACGCTGGGCCACCACTTCTTTGGCCATCTCGCGGCGGCGAGACGGCCGCGTTACTTTTTTGCAAGGTACTCCGCAGCAATCTCGGCCTTGAGCTTTTCCTCAATGTACATCTTCTTGAGGCGCCGATTCTCCTCTTCGAGTTCCTTCATGCGGGCCATGAGGGAGGTGTCCATGCCTCCAAATTTGGCTCGCCATTTGTAAAACGTGGCGGTGCTGATGCCGACCTCTCGGCATAGGTCGGGAACGGGCAAGCCTGCCTCAGCGCGTTTGAGCGCATCCATGATCTGGCTGTCGGAAAACTTGGACTTCTTCATGTAGAAATTCTCTTCGAGAAATTTCTACTTCTCGCGCCAGTGGTTTGACGGGAGGATTACCTAACTACCTCCGAAAAACGGGACGAGCCGACTTGCCCGCGCGCTCAGTAGGGTCTTCTATGACGTTATCGGAGACCTTTTCGGATACGAATTGCCTCACAAACGCTTCATCGACGCCAAGCGCGCAACTACTTTGTCCTTTAATCGCTTCAAAGAAGTCATTTCTTAGATTTGGTTTGTACAAATCAGGGCGGCTTCGAGTTAGGCGCAGACATTGCTCTGAAGCCTTTTGCCAATTGCATTCATGAACAAGGCTCCGAACAGTTGCCGCCAACGCTGTAAGATGCTTCGGAATCCGCTCACTCCACAACGAACTAAAATCCCATATGGAATCATCGTAGCGTCCAGGCACGAATAGGTCGATTGATCTCTGTTGCGCTCTCGAAATTAAAGCATTTGTAAGGTTCCTGATGTCGCTGGAGCCCTGCCCTCTAAGTGCGGCTTCAGCCGTCGCATTGTCGACGCCAGCCAGCCGTAGGGTCTCAAATGAAACGTAATCCATAAAGTCAGCAACGCAAGCGGATTGGCGATCGGCAATGAAATTGTCATTGATTTCAGGAACCCCTAAATGCCTTGCGAGGTAATAGTAAACGGACCTCATGGCGGTCAAGATGGCATTGATCCTACCGTTGAATGGATCCGGCATGTATGACGTTGCCGCCCTTTCCCACGACGGCAATGCTGTAGCCGCACCAAAATCTACTAGCCGCCCATCGATAGATATGTTCGAAGACGTGTTGTTCCCGTGTGATAGCCGATGTACGAAGCCATACGCAAGTTGATGCGACCACCGGCGCCATAGAGTATCAAACACCTCTATCAATTCATTTTTACCAATCAAATCTTCTGCACATCGAATCATTTTCATAACCCTGGCAGCGTCTTCCTGCCCTTCGAACTGGTTAAGCGATTCGAAGCCAATTGCGCGTTCGAAATGCGCTGGTCTGAGAAACAGTTCACGAATCAGCAGGACTCGTCTCTCAACCGCTGGAACGACTCCGGCGGGCCATAATTGATCGATTCCAGTGTCAATAATGCCGCGGACTGGAACAGCACCGTAGGGGAAATCGTGTTGTACAACCAAGGAGTAGATTGTCTCCCTTACGCATTCCTCAAGATATGCGCCGCCGGAGGCATGAGCCAGTCGCGTCGATGCTCCGACTAGCGGTGTGCGACCGACACCTTTGATTTGAAGCCCCCCAACGATTGCATTTCTTCCGCTCCCGCCATTTTTGCCTATGCCCGCGCCACCGTATCGATCGGCGACGCCGCAAGTTTGACTCTCAACACAGGACTTGATAGTGTCCGCTGTAACGTAGGAGCAGGCAGATACAAGGGCTGCTATGTTGTCGGCATAGTTTGCATAGGCATTAGCATTGGAAGCCGGTGGCGTAAGTATCCAAAGCGGCTTAGGATCATTAAGCTTCACAAGCTTTAGGGGTACGTGCCCGCACTCACTGGTCAGAAGCACACGTGCAACTGCAGAGAGTTTCTGGTCCGTCGCTTGCATAGCTACGTTGCTTGATTCTGATTAAACTGATTAACGAGCCACTCGCGCAAAGCACCACGAGCCTCGCCAGCTACGCTCGTTGCCACGCTTCTATCCAGTTTTCCAGAATATGTTGAAATTCTACACATTGGCGCCGTAGGAAACAGCCCCCCAGATAGATCGGCGGCAATTTCCTCAGCCGACAGACTGGATGCTGCAAGGTTCCTAAACCAAAGGCTAGATCCTTCGTTCCATTCGGACGGATGTATCCGCGCATTGGCATCAAACGAAACACGTTCAGCAGTTGCATCAGATATCCAGAGCCAAACCAAGACTCCGGTAGGACGTCCATCGACACCTCGATATACTTTAAACTGCTTCAGCGAAACGGCTGTTCGGGATAAATCCCAAGCCTGGCCAAGAAGTATTTTTGAATAGTTCTCGCTTGAGGCCAATCCGAACAAAATCTCTCCGCATTGCAGTTGCGTTTCGATTATGTCGGTAACTTTATCTCGTAGTACCAAGTTTTCAAGTGGCGAGCGATCATCATTTTTTCCACCCTGTATGTACCGACCAATTCGACCATGCATATCAAAATTGAGCTCTGCATTCCGTTGCTCTTTTGCTCTCGCCTGCTTTAACAAGAATCGAGACAATGGTACCCGGAGCTCATCTCTTCGCAGCCTGCGAACTGCCCAGTATGTCCTAAGGTAACTTAGGGCCAAAGTCGGGTTCGGCACGCCGATTTCTTTGATAACGTCAAAATCTCTCACAACTACATCCATCTAAAAGCCTTGCTTTTCCTATATCAAGGTTGTTGTCTGGAGCTTACTGGATCTCGGTTGCGCCCTCATAAACGGTAACTTGTACACCAATACGTTGTAGTTCGCTAGTTAGCGAATCGCGATCACCACACTCATGGTGTGCGCCGACTAGAAATAAGGTGCTGTGCGCTGAGCGCAGCTCTCTTAAAATTGCCCTTGCAAGATTTTTATTTCGCGCAGTAATGGTATTTTTTTGTACAGCTTCAATGCCATTTGACCTAGAGTATTCACTCTCCAAAGAGCACAAGCCGCTTATATCCTGAGCTACCCACGCGTCAATGCTCCGTGCCGCATGCAAATCTAGGGTGTTTTTGAAGTCATGACTCGATAAAACATGGTGCGCATGTCGGAGATACGTTAGTGCCTCAGCCGGATTCAATTTTGTCCCAAAGGACATCGCGGCCTCGTAATCTTCCAGAAAGCATAGGTCAGCCCAAGGCTTGGCGTCCACGAGTTGCTGATCCGGACTTATTCCGAGTGGACCGATCGGCGTAGTGCTAAGGACCGCATCTGCAAGGTAGTAGTCCGAAAACAATTCAAACTCTTTTGCTGCGGCTGGTTTTGCGCCAATGGCCTGGATCAACTTTGCAATCAGATTGGCTCGTATTTCACGTCGCCTAGGAGTATTTGTATTGCTGGCTTGCTCAGCCGCTATTGATTTACGTGCGAGCCGCGAATAAACGTCCTTGGCTTGCCTGGCGGAGCTTGGTTGCTGCATCTCAATGCAAAGGCGCTCAGATTCGCTGATTGCTGAGATCCAACTGGAGGGTAGCTTGAATTTTGGCGCGGCGCCATGGGTCGATAGTACAAGGTAGCCGGCGCCATTTTCCGATCTTAATAAATGTACAGTCTGCGCACTACAGCTGGTTACAAGGCAAGCAGCAAGTAAGATAAGGACGACGATTTCGAATACAAACGTCAACGCCCACGACAAGAAGCTATTAACTTTACTTTCATCTTGTTTCATTACTTTCACCAAAATCGCGCGCTCAAAGGGATCTGGAATTCGAAGCAGGCGGAATACCTGCTTCGAATTCTCAAATGGAATCAGTTGGCGCAGACAAATGCTGCGGCGAGGAATCCGCCAGCTCGGCCGAATCGTGCGCCGATGTTTGCGCCAGCTGGAGCACCAATTCCACCAGAGGGGAGAGCGCCGGCGACGCCACCGATGACGGCACCGATGACGGTACCGGTAATCGATGTCACTGCGACACATGTGCCCATGCCCATCCCGCTGGATGACTGCCAACTAGTGCTCGAAATGCCATTTTCGCCTGTCGCGTAGTCGTCCTCTTCGATGGAGCCTTCGGCAGTCTCACGCCCCCAGTGATCGCCACCAGCGACCATGGAAAGTTGCAGTTGATCAAGTTCTTTCATGATTTACATTTAGGTTTGCCGGCAATAAAGCGGTGCCGGACTTCCGCATTCACTGTATTGAAGTTATTGGTTTCGCTAATGTGGTTTTTAAAACCAGGATGCCAAGCGTAAGCTCCCCTGTCAAGAGGACAGTTGATTTCTAGAGTCTGCAGCAGTTGTGGTGATCAGTCTGGGCATGAACTGCTTGGGCGGTACGCCCCCAAGTGCATCATGCGGTCGGTACTCGTTGTATTGGGTCAGCCAATCGTCGGCGATGGCTTGGACTTGTTCGATGGAGCTGAACAGGTAGGCATCAAGCACCTCCGTTCGGAACGTCCGGTTGAAGCGTTCGATGTAGGCGTTCTGGTTGGGCTCGCCAGGCTCGATGTAGTTCAAGGCAATATGACCTGCCCCCTCCCGCCGTACCAGCCATGCGGAAGTCCGGGTTGAAGGTTACTTGATCTCGTTGCGTGTAGCCGGTGGCGCCTGGTTCTTGGTGCGGTGGCGCTGCGCGAACTCGGCCGGCGGTATCCGACCCAGGCTGCTGTGCGGCCTCACCTCGTTGTAGTCCTGCCGCCAGATGGCGATCTCCGAGCGCGCCTGCGGCAGCGTCTGGAACCAGTGCTCGTTCAAGCACTCGTCGCGGAACTTGCCGTTGAAGCTCTCGATGTAGCCGTTCTGCATGGGCCGCCCTGGCTGGATGAGGATGTGCCGCACGTCGTGAGCTTGCGCCCAAGCGATGAAGGCCCGGCAGGTGAACTCCGGCCCGTTGTCGGTTCTCACCGCCGCAGGGTAGCCCCTGAAGATCGCGGCCCGGTCCAGCAACCGCGTCACGTACTGGCCCGAGATGCCGTAGTCCACGGCGATGTCCACACACTCGTGCGTGAAGTCGTCGGCCACAGTCAGGCACTTGATACGCCGGCCATTGGCCAGGCTGTCGGAAACGAAGTCCATGCTCCACACCTCATTGACTCGGGTCGGCACGGTGAGCGGCACGCGCTCGCTGGCTGCCCGTCTGATCTTCTTGCGCTTGCGCACCGCCAACTGCGCCTGGCTGTACAACCGATAGACGCGCTTGTGATTGACGCCTGGGAACTGTGGGCGCAGCACGTCATGGATGCGGCGATAGCCGAAGCGGCGCCGCACCTGTGCGATCTCGACGATCTTGGCGCTGAGTTGCTGCGTGGCCTCATCGACCACGGGCGGGTTGCGATAGCTGTCTCTGGAGAGCCCCACCAGGCGGCACGCGCGGCGTTCGGACAGATGGTGCTGGGCAATCATCTGGGTCGCCGCGTCGCGCCTGACCTGCGGGGCTAGGGCTTTACGCCGAAGACGTCCTTGAGCGCGTGGATGTCCAGGTGGGCCTCTGCCAGCAGGCGCTTGAGCTTGGCGTTCTCGCCTTCGAGCTCGCGCAGTCGCTTGGCATCCGTGGCCTGCATGCCGCCGTACTTGGCCCGCCACTTGTAGAACGTGGCGTCGCTGAAGCCGCCTTGCCGGCACAGCTCCTTGATCGGCATGCCGGCCTCGGCCTGCTTCAGGAACCCAATGATTTGTTCCTCAGTAAATCTGCTCTTCTTCATGTCCATCATTCTCCTGGTTGATGGACTTCCTCTCCATTACGCTGGTACGGCTGGGAGGGTGCAGGTCAGCATCAACAAGGCCAACTTTGCCATCTTTGACTGGTTCAAGGCGGCCTTCGCACCGCGCTTTACCGACGCCAATGCCCAGCTCAAGGAGTTGTACTGCGTCGATGATCCGGACCTGTACGCAAAGCACCTGGTCAAACCGGCCGGGCGCATCGACCTGCAAGCCATCGAGGTTGAAAAAGAGGGCATCGACCAGATCGTGGCCACGCTGGCGCTCAAGGACATGACACAGGCTGCACTCATCCGCAAGATTTGCACCTACAGCACATCCAATCCAACGCGGCGGGCGGTGTTCGAGTACGACAAGCTGATTCGCAGCATTTACACGTTGCGCTACCTGCGAGACCCGCAGTTGCAGCGCAACGTGCACCGCTCACAAAACCGCCTTGAGTCCTACGGTAATCCTCCCGTCAAACCACTGGCGCGAGAAGTAGAAATTTCTCGAAGAGAATTTCTACATGAAGAAGTCCAAGTTTTCCGACAGCCAGATCATGGATGCGCTCAAACGCGCTGAGGCAGGCTTGCCCGTTCCCGACCTATGCCGAGAGGTCGGCATCAGCACCGCCACGTTTTACAAATGGCGAGCCAAATTTGGAGGCATGGACACCTCCCTCATGGCCCGCATGAAGGAACTCGAAGAGGAGAATCGGCGCCTCAAGAAGATGTACATTGAGGAAAAGCTCAAGGCCGAGATTGCTGCGGAGTACCTTGCAAAAAAGTAACGCGGCCGTCTCGCCGCCGCGAGATGGCCAAAGAAGTGGTGGCCCAGCGTGGCACCAGCATCCGGCTGGCCTGCAACATCTTCACAGTCAGCGAGTCATGCTACCGCTACGAGGTCAAGAAGAATGACCAGGACGATCAAATCGCCGATTGGCTGATGCGGCTGACGGACAACAATCGCCACTGGGGCTTTGGCCTGTGTTACCTGTACTTGCGCAACGTCAAAGGCTTCCCATGGAATCACAAGCGCGTTTACAGGGTTTACCGGGCGTTGGAGCTGAACTTGCGCATCAAACCGCGTAAACGGCAGGTGCGGGGCAAGCCTGAGCCCTTGAGCGTGCCGCAGGCCATCAACGAAGTCTGGTCCATGGACTTCATGCACGATCAACTTGAGGACGGGCGCAGCTTCCGGTTGTTCAACGTCATTGACGACTTCAACCGAGAAGCGTTGGGCATCGAAATAGATTTCTCGCTGCCCTCAGAGCGCGTCATCCGGGCACTCAAGCAGATCATTGCTTGGCGTGGCAAACCACAGGTCATTCGTTGCGATAACGGCCCCGAGTACATCAGCGCAACCATCCAGCGTTGGGCACATGACTGGGGCATCAAACTCGACCACATCCAGCCGGGTAACCCGCAGCAAAACGCCTATGTCGAGCGCTTCAACAGGACGGTGCGCTATGAGTGGTTGTCGCAATACCTGTGGTCCGATTTGCAAGAGGCTCAGCTGTTCGCTGCGGATTTCAGCGATCCCGGACAGTCATTTCAGCGTGATGGCGGACAGCGTTTCAAACTGATCGCGGACAGGTTGGGTGCGCGCAAGTGCCTGGGTTGATGGTAGCTCAGGTGTCCGCGATCAGCCTGAATTGGGCTGGCCCGGACGGTTCTGCGGTGGTTGGTTTGGTGCTCATACCGAGTCCTGTTTCTTGCGCAGCGACTCGCCCTTGAGCGCGATCTTTTGTGCCGAATGGACGATCCGGTCCAAGATGGCATCGGCCAATGTCGGGTCATCCAACCATTGGTGCCAGTTTGAGACGGGTAGCTGACTGGTGATGAGCGTCGAGCGGCTGCCGACCCGGTCGTCGAGCAACTCCAGCAGGTCGTTACGGTCGGCCGCCGTGACCGGTGCAATCGCAAAGTCATCGATGACCAGCAGGTCAATGCGCGCCAGTTGTGCCAGGCGCCGGCCGAAGGAGCCGTCGCCGTGGGCCACCCGCAGCTCTTCCAGCAGCCTCGGCGCCCGCGTGTACAACACCGCGAATCCCTGGCGTGCCGCCTGCTGGGCCAGCGCGCATGCGAGCCAGGTCTTGCCGCAACCCGTGGCCCCGGTGAGCAACACGTTGTGGCCGTGGCGCAGCCAGTCGCAGCCCGCCAGTTGGGTGATGAGGCTGCGATCCAGCCCGCGCGAGCCTCGCCAGTTGATGTCCTCGATGCAGGCGCTGCTGACCTTGAGCTTGGCCGCCTTGAGCAGCCGGGCCAGGCGTTTGCCGTCGCGCCAATCGACCTCGCGTTGCACCAGCATGGCCAGCCGCTCCTCGAAGGACAGCTCGGCCGCTGCCGTGCGGGTGGCGCCATCGGTAAGCGCCTGCACCATGCCGTCTAGGCGCAGGCTGCGCAGTTGATCCAGGGTGTGTTCGTTGAGCAAGAGCTTCTCCTTCTTCAGTGGGGTCAGTGGTAGTAATCGGGGCCGCGCACGTTGTCATGCAGCGGGAGTGCGGCCTGCGTGGCTTGGGCCGGCGCGGCTTGCCGGTCCAAGCCGGTGGCCAGGATCGACTTGACGCTTTGGTAGGTCGGCGAGCGAATCGACATGGCGCGAACGCAGGCCGCTTCCAGCCGCTCGTGGCCGAACTGGCGCGCCAGGCTTTGCAGGCCGAGGCAGGAGCGGTAGCCTTGCTCGGGGTGCGGCCGGTGTTCCATCTGCCAGCGCACCACGGCGGCTGTGGCCACGCCGATGTGCTCACCCCAAGCGATGAGCTTGGCTGGGGTCCACTCTCGGTGCGCCCGGTGGGAGGCCGGCATGTGCTCGGGCGCCGTCGTGTGCGCCCCGCGCCGGACGCTGTAGGCGTGCACGGCCACGCGTTGCTGGCCCGCCAGAATCTCCACCGTGGTCGAAGTGATGCGCAACTCGACCTGCTCGCGCACCAGCCGGTGCGGCACGCTGTAGTAATGGCCATCGAGTTCAACGTGATAGTCAATATTGACCCGGGCGCGCTTGAAGCGGGCGATGGGCATGCGCGCTGCCGGCAGGGGTTTGAGCAGCGGCCGATCCAAGGCCGCGAAGGCGCTGGCCCGACAGCCGGGTAGCTTCTTGAACGGCCGAGCGTTCAGGTCCACCAGCAACTCCCGGACAGCGGCGTTGAGCTCAGCCAGGGTGAAGAAGCGCCGGTGCCGCAGCCGCGCCAGAATCCAACGCTCGACGATTTGCACGCCGACCTCCACCTTGGGCTAGTCGCGGGGATGAGCCGGACGCGCGGGCAGCATCGCCACGTCGTAGTGGTCGCAGAACTCTTCGACCAGACGGCTAGGCGTGGCCTCGTAGCGGTCGGGCCTGGCGATCAGGGCGCGCGCCTGATCCGGCACGATCAGCCGGGGCACGCCACCCATGAACTCCAGCGCATCCATGATGGCGCCGACCCAGTCGGCTGCTGTCTGTGTCGGCGTGGCGCAGGCGAAGGTGTAGTTCGAGGCGCCGAGGACGGCCACGAAGATCTGCGCTTGCCGGATCTCGCCGGTGGCAGCGTCCACCAAGGGCACAGTCTGGCCGGCGTAGTCAATGAACAGGCGCTCGCCGGCCGGGTGGACCTGGCGCATCGAGCGCTTGAGGCCGGCGACCCAGGCGCGGTACTTCACGCAGAAGCTGGTGTACTTGTAGGCTTGCGAGCCGGCGTCGGTCAGACCGCGCTGGTACTCCTCCCAGAGCAATTGCAAGGTGACGCCGGGGCGCTTGAGTTCCTGGTGGACGAGGGCGAAGTCGGGCTCAAGCTGGGTGCTGGACCGAGGCACAGCGGGGCCGTACAAGCGAGCCTCCAAGGCGGCATCGTCCAGCGTCTGGGCGGCGGCCCAGTCCACACCGGCGGCGCGGGCCTTCATAACGACGCTATTGACGGTCGACTTGGCGATGCCAAGCACGCGCGAACACTCGCGCATGCTCAGGCCAGATTCAAGGTGAAGTCGAAGGGTTTGTCGAAGTTTGCGCATGTGAATCCTGGGAGTGGGCATGACGGACCGAAAAATCGGTCAGCATGCCTACGGCTCAGGTCACTTGCGCGCGCCAGGGGTGTCCGGGATCAGTTTGAAACGCTGTCCGCGATCAGCCTGAAATGGTGTCCGCCTTCGTCTGAAACGCTGTCCGCGTTCCGCTGAAATGGGTGGCCGGGATGGGCTGAAATACGCAGTTCGCCACCCAGTGGATGTGGAAATACAATCACGACCGCCCAAATATGGCCTTGGGCGGCATCACCCCCAAGCAGCGACTGGCCAACGTTGCATGACCCTTTCTACTTCTCGATTCAATGTAAAACGGGGGGATTACCCTACCACCAGTTGCGCGCGGCCATTGCCCAGGTGGGCGGCAAGAAGGAGCTGACGGGCCAGACGGACATCGATATCGAGATCAGCAACCAGTGCGGCCGCCTGGTGGCCAACGCCATCATTTACTACAACGCGGCCATCCTGTCGCGGTTACTGGAGCGGTGCCAGGGCAAGCCCAGGGCGTTGACGCTCATCATGTCAACCTCGCCGGTGGCCTGGCGGCACCTGCTACTGGGCGGGCATTACACCTTCGAGGATGGCGGCAAAACGATTGACTTGGACGCGCTACTTGATGGGCTGGATTTGGAGTGACGGAAATTTCGGCGGTTTGTGGTTCAACCCCCGAGACCATGCACATGATCAAGAAGGGGCAGTTGCGCTACCCCGACGGGCAACGTCCGTCCGCCGCAGCGCAGTTCTACAGCCTGGCGTTTTGAGACTCGGCGACCACATCAACTTGCCACGTCAATTGACTGTTATCGCGACAGAACCCTTTTCGACCCCTTCAACGGGATCGCAAAAACCGGCCTGAAATTGCCCGTCTGCTGACTTGCGAACTAGGCCCCACCGCCCATCCATTTCGGACAAGGCTTTAAGCCTGGACCGGCCCGGCTTACCGTTCTCATGCCGCCAAGACATGCCCAGGGCAAACAGCCCCGGCACTCCGTCAAAGCTATGCGCTAGGGTCACCATTTAGAGCCTCAGCGTGACAACTTGCGAACCACGGGAAACCGTCACGCTGGAGCTCTTCAAGCCCGTGACAAGCCAGCCGCCCGGCAGGGACTCACCGACCCGCGCCGTTTTGCGAATCCCCGCGCTGATGACGGTCGCGGAAACCTGCTCGCCCACGCTTGTGATCGACACCAGGGAAGGCGCGGGCATTTCTACCGGCGCCGAGTTGCTGGGCGAGCGCGGCGGCGGCGCAGCCGGTGGAGGGCTTGCCGCCCCCTTCTTTTGGTTGGCCTCGACAATCTCGGCCTCTTGTTTCGCCACATCAAGACGAACTTTGTTCAGCGCACGCTGAGCTTGCAATGCCGCGAGCTTATCGGCGGCGGTTTCTGTGGCCGATACACCACCGACCAGACAGGAGGAACCAACAGCCAGGCACAACGACAATTTGGCGATTTGTTTTGTTTTCATAGTGGCTACCTTTTAAACGCCAGGCAGAATATGTGGAGTGACAAGGGTAATTGTCAGCGTCCGAGAATGATTGCGGTTTGTGCTTGCGCCGCCGATCCCAACATTACTTTGATTCGACCAGTTATCACTAGTATTGCTAACGCTTATTTCTGTCGCGCCCTTCGGAATAACCAAATCAGTCGCGTTTTTACCGCGCGATAGTGTTGGGGCCGTGATTTGCTGGAACGTGGCACCTTCACCAGTCGCAAACTGAGGCTTGCCCGTCAATTTCGATTCCGTGTTACTGAAGCTCAAAATCACCGTGCCGTTATCCGAAACATTCGGAATAATGGTGAAGAATGAGCCATAAGTAACCATTCCAGGGGTCAAACCAGGAACGCCCGTACCGCCAGCCGTGCCGCCACCTGTTGCCGGTGTCGTGCTTGCGAGATAGCTGAAGTCGGTCACATCCAAAACGACCGCAGGCGCGCGATTTCTAGCGTGAATGATCGACGTTTTTTCATTCACGATCTTTCCATAAGCATCAAGCGCTGAAAGCGAGACTTTCGACCCGTCATATCGACCACCGCCGCCCGTATCTTTGAAAGACAGAGAACCCGGCGAACCAAAGTCACCACCAGCGACACCAGCAGGCGGTGAAACCACCAGGCCCCAGCCTGCCGCACCGTTAGCATTCAACGCCTTATAGAGAACATTAAAGTCGGCGCCGAGATTCGTTCCCTCGTTGACCACAAAAGTAATAGTCCTAATTTCAATGTCTACGCGAGTGCGCAGCTTCGAATTTTCGGAGTTGATGAAAGAACCGATTCGGTCAACAATACTTTTTGAGTCGGTGACAACAAATGTCCCCGTTGCGCGGTTCGGTGTTACTTTCCCAGATGGCGACAACATACCGCGAACGGCCTCGATATAATCATTCCAGGGCTCGAATTTGCTAGACAGACTAGAGGTAGACGTATTGCTTGCCGTGGAAGAGCCACCGCTGCTATTACCGCCAGATTGCGAGCCAAGCGAAGTTTGGCCGCCGCCGCTCGTAACATCAGAAACGTCAATTGCTTGCGGCAGCAAATCAACCGAGAAAGTGCGGGTCATCAGACGGTAAAAATAAATTTCGCCGTTTGAATAATCCCAACTCAAACCCGCAGCCCCTGCAATCAGATTCAAGTAATCCGACAAGTCGCCGTTGAAATTGAGCGGCACCATTGTCTGAGCCGGTATCTGTGTGGGCTGGCTCGGCATTGGTAAAGTTTGCGCCGCCTGGCCTTGGGTGCGAGTCGCCGCCAGGTTTGCAGGCAACGGCCCGCCATTGGGGGCCGCTTGCGTGACCGAAATTGACCCCATGGCCATAACTGGCGCAGTAACCGGCGCAACAGCCTGCGCACTCGCCCCGCTCGACTGCGCCAGGTTCGTGTAAATGTCGTGATTGAACCGGACAGCGAGGCCCGTCGATTCACGTACATTGCGCGCGGCCTCGACAAAATGCC
The DNA here is from genome assembly GCF_001477625.1 of Paucibacter sp. KCTC 42545. Lineage (NCBI taxonomy): Bacteria > Pseudomonadati > Pseudomonadota > Betaproteobacteria > Burkholderiales > Sphaerotilaceae > Roseateles > Paucibacter sp. KCTC 42545. Next base: position 999,230 of record NZ_CP013692.1, on the reverse strand, counting down.
CTTCAGAGCGGCCGAAGTTAAGCGAAACCTTATTGAACTTCGCGGGTAACGAAATGCCCGACCGTAATGGGATCGCCTCCGAACCGAGGTAGTTCCCTTTAATGCGCAAGAACGGCGGTTCTTGTGCGTCCCTGAGAACGGCCGCAGGATTGGGAATGTCAGAAATGGTTTTTTCAGCCAGGGCCGCGCGCGTGTCAACCTGGCTACCTGTGACGGCGCAGCCGCTCAAGACAGCGGCGGAAATTGCCAAAAGCGCGGCCTGACCATGCGAACGATGGTTTTTAATTTTCATGGGAACACCCGCGCTTTAGCGCTTGCAGGATTGAGATTCGTGAATGATGCGAATAACGTTGTCGAACGCGCAGGCGTGCAACCGATATTCGCTAAAGCGCGTATCAACCATGACTTGGGTGATGGCCTCATCAAACGTGCCGACATAGGCGGCGCGAAGGGCTGCTTTGTCTTTGGGTGCATCCCAGACAAGAGGAATGTCTGCCCGCTCTGCCCAACGCTTCAGGGCGCGCGAAAGCGTACCGTCTGCCGCGTCGATTTCCCACCGCTGCGGCGGCTCAACAGGAGGCGATACCTCGGCAATTTCAGCCGCCTTATTGCTCGACTGTACCGGCACGGCGGCCGGTGCTGATGCTGCTACGGAAGCAGCTACAGGGAACGCGATAGCAGCGGAACTCTGCGCGCCCGCCGTGGCCGTCTGGTTTGTCGGCGCTGTCAGCCCCGAATTGCCTTGCAATTGCGGGATTCCATTTGCCGCCGCAATGCTTGAACTGCCGACCGGTTCGGCCGGGTGAACCTCTTTCACTTGCCGCAAGATTGCGGCCGAAAGAGGGGCATTGATTTGATGCTCTTTGGTGTAAGCAGAAACTTTGCTCATTCCCGCATCTGGCGAGGTGTTCGCACATGCTGCAAGTACAGAACTCAGACACCCAACAGCAACCAAATTTTTAAATCTCATTTGCGCTCCGCGTATATCCTTGGCGAATGCCAATTTATCAGGGCAAATGCTAACACTAACTTTTATTTTTTGTCATCGTTTTTGCGTGGAATTTGCGCCAAGTCCTAGAACGTTTTTTACTTCCTTAACCGGCACCATGATTCCGTGCTCTTTGAATAGTCTTGAAATCTCGCTTGGGGTGTAATTTTTCAGCGCATGTAGCTCCCGAATTTGCGGTGTATAGCGTTTCAAAATTTCTTCTAATTTCAGAGTCTTTGGAGGCAGCGCTGGCGCTTCAGAAAGTGCCTTTGCCAGTTCTTCAACTTTATCGACGTGATAAATCTTTGCGCGCATGGTGGGTTTAGCTCTGCTTTGTGGATTGATTTCACTCTCATTCTATGAGAGCTTGCAAGCTAAGTCCTCGGCACACGAACACTCGAACAAGGGGGTGAAAGAAGGCTATTTCAGTCTACTTTTTTCGCGTGCGCGAAAAAGCGGTTCTGTCGCGATAACAGTCAATTGACGTGGCAAGTTGATGTGGTCGCCGAGTCTCAAAACGCCAGGCTGTAGAACTGCGCTGCGGCGGACGGACGTTGCCCGTCGGGGTAGCGCAACTGCCCCTTCTTGATCATGTGTGTTGGCGCCGACCGAATATTGAGCCACCGGGGATGCGGACAAAAACTTGGACTGGTTATGCGGCGATGCCAACTTGCCGACGGTGCTGCGCCGGGCTGCGAAAGCCAAGTGAACTCTTAATCCGGACCTCGTTGTACCAGCGAATGTATGCATCCAACGCAGCAATGAACTCCTCGATGCTTGTCGAGAGCCAGTTGCGAGCGAAGAACATCTCGGTCTTGAGCCGACCGAAGAAGCCCTCGCATGCCGCGTTGTCCGGCGAGCATCCCTTGCGTGACATCGAGCGGACCAGCTTGGCTTCAGAGATTCGAGCTAGCCAGCCTGGCCATCGATAGTGGCCGCCCCGATCGGAATGCACCACCGGCTTTTCGCCACTTGCTGCGACCTTCTCGATCGCAGCGTCCAGCATCGTATTGACCAACTCCGCGTTCGGCCGAGTGCCGATCGACCAACTCACGACCATGCCGTCGAAGCAATCAATCATCGGAGATAGATATACCTTGCCGGCCGGAATTTGGAACTCCGTGATGTCGGTGAGCCACTTCTCATTCGGCGCGCCGGCATTGAAGTCTCGGTTCAGCACGTTGTCGGGCGCTGGACTGATCTCGCCCATGTAGGAGCCATACCGACGGCGTTTGCTTGTCGCGGCGATCAAGCACTCCTGCTTCATCAGGCGGCGCACGACCTTCTCCGAGATACGCACGCACTGATCGCTCAACGACGCGTGGAGCCGCCGGTAGCCGTAGCAGCCATAGTTCTGCTCGAAGATGTTGGTCATCGCCTGACGCACGTCCGCGTACTTGTCATCCACCCCCAGCCGTGCCCGATGGTAGAAGTAGGAACTGCGCGGCAGGTCCACTTCGCACAGCAGTTCGGTCACCGTGTAGGTGGACCTCAGGGCATCAACCAGCAGCGTCTTCTCCCGGTTCGTCAGACGCTGCTGATCGATGCCCAGCTCTTTTTTTAAGAACTCATTCGCCTTCTTCAGCACGTCCTTCTCGAGCTGCAGCCGGCGAATGTCGTGTTGCAGCGTTTCGAGCTGTTGTGCCAAGTCTGCCCGGTCTGGGCTATCAAGGGCGCGTTGCTTGAGCTTCATGGATGCGGGTGCGTCATGGCCGAGTAATTGATTCTTCCACTTGTACAGCGAGCCCCGCGACACGCCGACCTCGTCGGCGACTGCCTGCGCGCTGGCCGGGCGCGTGCACAAGGCAATCACTGCAGACTGCTTGGCTTCCGGCGCCAGTTCCTGCATTCGACCGACGACGCGCGTTGGCTGGGGGTGAAGCTCTTGCAGCCACGCGTGTAGCAATGACCGGCAGGGATAGCCCAGAGCCTTGACGGTCACAGCGATGCACCGGCCGTGCTCAAGGTAATGCTCGACAGCGAGCAGCCTATCCCCCTGAGAAAACTTTGCAGTCCTGTTGTAGCCGGCGCGTAGGTCTTGGCTCTGTTCGTACTCGCGGTACCAGGTCTTGAGCGCGTTCTTCGTCGGATATCCCAGCTGCCGAATGGTCAAGCCGACTCGCTTGCCCAGCTTGATGTACAGCTGCACTGCTCGAAGCCGATCCTCGTATGTGTACATGAACTACCTCCAGGTAGTCCAAGAAATCGTCCGCATCCCCACCGTGCCGACTGAATTTTGAGCCAGGCAAACGTGCCGGGTTTTGATGCCCGACTGTGGATAAGTGTAGGTCGTGTGGTTCTTGCTTGACCTCCTTCCTGTGCTGAAGCTGGTTTTGAATCAGTCCGTTTTGGCCACTTCTGGTGGCTCCGTCTTGCCGCCTTTTCGAGTCTGCTCCCTGGCCTTGATGCGTGTCTTCGCGACCGCTGAGCTGTGCAGTAGTCGGTAGCTCTCGTTGCCGGTTTCGACGATGTGGCAGTGATGCGTGAGTCGGTCCAGCAGCGCCCGGGTCATCTTCGCGTCGCCGAACACGCTGGACCACTCAGCGAAGTCCAGGTTGGTTGTGATCAGGATGCTGGTGTGTTCATACAGCTTGCTCAGCAAATGGAACAACAAGGCTCCGCCGGCTTGGCTGAAGGGCAAGTAGCCCAGCTCATCAAGAATGACCAAGTCCATCCGCAGCAAGCTGGTGGCGATGCGCCCGGCCTTGCCTTGCGCCTTCTCTTGCTCCAGCGCATTGACCAAGTCAACCGTCGAATAGAAGCGCACGCGTTTGCCATGCTTGGTGATGCCGGCCACGCCGATGGCGATGGCCAGATGTGTCTTGCCGGTGCCGGGTCCACCCACCATCACGACGTTGTGCGCGCTGTCAGTGAACTTCACCCCGGTCAGTTGAAGGATCAGCTGATGGTCCACCTCGGCACCGTCGAAGTTGAAGCCGGCCAGGTCGCGGTGGAGCGGGAATTTGGCCGCATGCATCTGGTGACTGACCGAGCGTAGCGCCCGGTCGGCGGCCTCGGCTTGCAGCAAGTGCTCCAGCAGCCAGAGCGAATTCTGCGGCCCGGACTCCATACCGAATCCGCCGCCGCTCTCGCTTTGTTCAAGCAAATCGGCCCAGGCGCCGGCCATGCCGTTCAAACGCAGTTGTTTAAGCTCAACCACCACATCACGCTTCATGATGCACCTCCTCGCTGCCGAGCTTGTCACGCAGGCGGTCGTACTGCGCGGTGTCGCTGCAAACAGGTTTGGAGACCTGCAGCACGCCGTCCACAGGCGCGGGTGCTGACGGCTCATTCAAGCGGCTCAGCACATTGACCACATGTTCCACGCTGACGCGCCCCGACGGCGGCAGCTTCTCCAGTGCCAATTCGACCGCCACCAAGACGGTGTCCAGCCCCGCCTTCGGCACGATGGCCAGCACCTTCGCCATCACGCGGTCACCGCCTTCCTCGCGCAGCAAGCCCCGGCGAAGCCTTTGCAGCGGCTCAGGCAGGTCGCTGAACGGCGCACCATTTCTCAATGCACCGGGTTTGCGCTCCAGCAGCGGCACATAGTGCTGCCAGTCGTAGTGGGTCTGCCCACGGTCCGACAGTCGTTCGTGCCGGGCCACCACGGCGTCATCCGCCACCACCACGACATGATTCGGATACAGCCTGACGCTGACCCTCTGGCCTGCCCACTCGCAAGGCACCGAATAGCGATTGCGCGCCATCGTCACCAGGCAGGTACTGCTCACTCTGGAGGACTTCTCGACATAGCCATCAAACGCAGCAGGCATTGGCATCAGGTGCAGGCGCTCATGCTCCAGCATCTCGGCCAAGCTGAACTGCTCATGCACCGGGTGTCGGACCTCCTCCCACAGCGCCCGGCAGCGTGCCGCCAACCAGACATTGAGCTCGGTGAAGGAGCCAAAGCGCTGCTGGGCGGCGTCAATCCAAATGCGCCGGAGGCTGTCCTGCACATTCTTCTCCACGACTCCCTTCTCCCAGCCCGAGGCCACATTGCAGAAGTCGGGGTCGAACAAGTAGTGCGCGCACATCACCCCGAAGCGCTCGTTGACGACCCGGCCCTTGCCCTTCAAGACCTTGTCCACAGCCGTCTTCATGTTGTCGTAGATGCCGCGCCTGGCCACGCCGCCCAAGGCCGCAAAGCTGCGGGTATGGGCATCGAATAGCATCTCGTGCCCCTGGCTCGGGTAGGCCACGAGCCAGAACGCCCGGCTGGCGCACAGCTTCATGTGCGAGACCTGCATGCGGTAATAGATGCCGCCTACAACCAAACCTTCCTCGCTCCAGTCGAACTGGAAGGCTTCGCCCAACTCAAACGTCAGCGGTACAAAGGCACTCACCAATGCCGCCTGGCCTTCGCCCTGACGCCAATCGCGGATGAAGTCGGTGAGGCGCGAATAGCTGCCCTCGTAGCCGGCAGCCTTGATCTCTGCGAACAAGGCTCGACCCGTGCGACGCTCATGCTTCGGGCGATGCCCGTCAGCCTTCAGGGCTTGCCTGATCGTCTCGTGGAAAGCCGTCAGCTTATTGGCCTGCTCAGCCCTGCTGTACTTTGGGCTGGCCGACGGCGCCGGGCCATTCAGCCACTTCGCCACCGTGTTGCGGGACAAGCCAGTCATGCGCGAAATCTCGCGCACCGACTTCTTGTCTCGGCGGTGCAAACGCCGGATCTTGCCAATCATGTCCATGGTGATCACTCCTTGCACCCCGCTGCTTAAAAAAGCAGCAGAGTAGGTGAAACACCTGGCTCAATTTTGGGTCGGCACAACCCCTAAAAGTGGGGATGCGGACGATTTCTTGGACTACCTGGAGGTAGTTCATGTACACATACGAGGATCGGCTTCGAGCAGTGCAGCTGTACATCAAGCTGGGCAAGCGAGTCGGCTTGACCATTCGGCAGCTGGGATATCCGACGAAGAACGCGCTCAAGACCTGGTACCGCGAGTACGAACAGAGCCAAGACCTACGCGCCGGCTACAACAGGACTGCAAAGTTTTCTCAGGGGGATAGGCTGCTCGCTGTCGAGCATTACCTTGAGCACGGCCGGTGCATCGCTGTGACCGTCAAGGCTCTGGGCTATCCCTGCCGGTCATTGCTACACGCGTGGCTGCAAGAGCTTCACCCCCAGCCAACGCGCGTCGTCGGTCGAATGCAGGAACTGGCGCCGGAAGCCAAGCAGTCTGCAGTGATTGCCTTGTGCACGCGCCCGGCCAGCGCGCAGGCAGTCGCCGACGAGGTCGGCGTGTCGCGGGGCTCGCTGTACAAGTGGAAGAATCAATTACTCGGCCATGACGCACCCGCATCCATGAAGCTCAAGCAACGCGCCCTTGATAGCCCAGACCGGGCAGACTTGGCACAACAGCTCGAAACGCTGCAACACGACATTCGCCGGCTGCAGCTCGAGAAGGACGTGCTGAAGAAGGCGAATGAGTTCTTAAAAAAAGAGCTGGGCATCGATCAGCAGCGTCTGACGAACCGGGAGAAGACGCTGCTGGTTGATGCCCTGAGGTCCACCTACACGGTGACCGAACTGCTGTGCGAAGTGGACCTGCCGCGCAGTTCCTACTTCTACCATCGGGCACGGCTGGGGGTGGATGACAAGTACGCGGACGTGCGTCAGGCGATGACCAACATCTTCGAGCAGAACTATGGCTGCTACGGCTACCGGCGGCTCCACGCGTCGTTGAGCGATCAGTGCGTGCGTATCTCGGAGAAGGTCGTGCGCCGCCTGATGAAGCAGGAGTGCTTGATCGCCGCGACAAGCAAACGCCGTCGGTATGGCTCCTACATGGGCGAGATCAGTCCAGCGCCCGACAACGTGCTGAACCGAGACTTCAATGCCGGCGCGCCGAATGAGAAGTGGCTCACCGACATCACGGAGTTCCAAATTCCGGCCGGCAAGGTATATCTATCTCCGATGATTGATTGCTTCGACGGCATGGTCGTGAGTTGGTCGATCGGCACTCGGCCGAACGCGGAGTTGGTCAATACGATGCTGGACGCTGCGATCGAGAAGGTCGCAGCAAGTGGCGAAAAGCCGGTGGTGCATTCCGATCGGGGCGGCCACTATCGATGGCCAGGCTGGCTAGCTCGAATCTCTGAAGCCAAGCTGGTCCGCTCGATGTCACGCAAGGGATGCTCGCCGGACAACGCGGCATGCGAGGGCTTCTTCGGTCGGCTCAAGACCGAGATGTTCTTCGCTCGCAACTGGCTCTCGACAAGCATCGAGGAGTTCATTGCTGCGTTGGATGCATACATTCGCTGGTACAACGAGGTCCGGATTAAGAGTTCACTTGGCTTTCGCAGCCCGGCGCAGCACCGTCGGCAAGTTGGCATCGCCGCATAACCAGTCCAAGTTTTTGTCCGCATCCCCAGTGGCTCAGTTTTCGGTCGGCGCCAACAGCATACCGGGCAACGCCCGTTAGGCGGCAGTACATACCAAAGCCTGACGGTAAGCGGCGCCCGCTTGGTATTGCCGCACTGGAGGACAAAATCGTCCAGCGCGCGCTAGTTGCTGTGCTCAATGCCATCTACGAGGAAGAATTCCTCGGCTTCTCGTATGGGTTCCGGCCCGCAAGAGGCCAACACGATGCGCTTGATGCACTGGCAGTGGCGGTTAGCGATACGAAGGTGAACTGGGTGCTCGATGCGGATATCAAGGGATTCTTCGATACGATTAACCAAAACTGGCTAGTCAAATTTTTAGAGCACCGGATAGGCGACGAGCGCATCATCCGTCTTGTGCGCAAATGGCTCAAGGCGGGCGTGTTGGAAGAAGGTCAACTCAGCGTTAGTGATCAGGGTACGCCGCAAGGAGCAGTGATTTCACCGTTGCTTGCAAACGTATACCTGCACTACGTGTTTGACCTGTGGGCCAAGCAATGGCGACGGCGAGAAGCCCGTGGCAACATGATCGTCGTGCGCTATGCCGACGATGTGGTTGTGGGTTTCGAGCACGAAGGCGATGCAAGGCGCTTCTGGGATGCGATGCGAGTACGCCTCGAGCAGTTTGGGCTCGAACTGCACGCGGAGAAAACACGGTTGTTGGAGTTTGGCCGCCATGCGGCTGAGCGGCGTAAGCAGCGCGGTTTAGGAAAGCCGAAAACCTTTGCGTTCTTGGGGTTCGTCTTCATATGCGGAAAGTCTCGGCGTGGAGCGTTCCTGCTACTGCGTAAAACAAGAGGCGACAGGATGAGAGCGAGGCTTCAAGACATCAAGGCGACGCTGCGCAAACGCATGCATGCCCCAATTGCAGATCAAGGGCGATGGCTCAAATCTGTGGTGACGGGCTACTTTGCATACCACGCCGTGCCCACGAACGTGCGGGCACTGGGTGCGTTTCGACACCACGTCACCGACCTATGGCGGCGCACGCTCCGGCAGCGCAGCCAAAAAGACGGCATGACATGGGAACGCATGAAGCGCATCGCAGATTCTTGGCTCCCAGCTCCCAAAATCCTTCACCCGTGGCCGCAGCAGCGATTTGCCGTCAAGTACCCGAGATAGGAGCCGTATGCGGGAATTCTGCAAGTACGGTGCGGATTTCAGCGATCCCGGACAGTCATTTCAGCGTGATGGCGGACAGCGTTTCAAACTGATCGCGGACAGGTTGGGTGCGCGCAAGTGCCTGGGTTGATGGTAGCTCAGGTGTCCGCGATCAGCCTGAATTGGGCTGGCCCGGACGGTTCTGCGGTGGTTGGTTTGGTGCTCATACCGAGTCCTGTTTCTTGCGCAGCGACTCGCCCTTGAGCGCGATCTTTTGTGCCGAATGGACGATCCGGTCCAAGATGGCATCGGCCAATGTCGGGTCATCCAACCATTGGTGCCAGTTTGAGACGGGTAGCTGACTGGTGATGAGCGTCGAGCGGCTGCCGACCCGGTCGTCGAGCAACTCCAGCAGGTCGTTACGGTCGGCCGCCGTGACCGGTGCAATCGCAAAGTCATCGATGACCAGCAGGTCAATGCGCGCCAGTTGTGCCAGGCGCCGGCCGAAGGAGCCGTCGCCGTGGGCCACCCGCAGCTCTTCCAGCAGCCTCGGCGCCCGCGTGTACAACACCGCGAATCCCTGGCGTGCCGCCTGCTGGGCCAGCGCGCATGCGAGCCAGGTCTTGCCGCAACCCGTGGCCCCGGTGAGCAACACGTTGTGGCCGTGGCGCAGCCAGTCGCAGCCCGCCAGTTGGGTGATGAGGCTGCGATCCAGCCCGCGCGAGCCTCGCCAGTTGATGTCCTCGATGCAGGCGCTGCTGACCTTGAGCTTGGCCGCCTTGAGCAGCCGGGCCAGGCGTTTGCCGTCGCGCCAATCGACCTCGCGTTGCACCAGCATGGCCAGCCGCTCCTCGAAGGACAGCTCGGCCGCTGCCGTGCGGGTGGCGCCATCGGTAAGCGCCTGCACCATGCCGTCTAGGCGCAGGCTGCGCAGTTGATCCAGGGTGTGTTCGTTGAGCAAGAGCTTCTCCTTCTTCAGTGGGGTCAGTGGTAGTAATCGGGGCCGCGCACGTTGTCATGCAGCGGGAGTGCGGCCTGCGTGGCTTGGGCCGGCGCGGCTTGCCGGTCCAAGCCGGTGGCCAGGATCGACTTGACGCTTTGGTAGGTCGGCGAGCGAATCGACATGGCGCGAACGCAGGCCGCTTCCAGCCGCTCGTGGCCGAACTGGCGCGCCAGGCTTTGCAGGCCGAGGCAGGAGCGGTAGCCTTGCTCGGGGTGCGGCCGGTGTTCCATCTGCCAGCGCACCACGGCGGCTGTGGCCACGCCGATGTGCTCACCCCAAGCGATGAGCTTGGCTGGGGTCCACTCTCGGTGCGCCCGGTGGGAGGCCGGCATGTGCTCGGGCGCCGTCGTGTGCGCCCCGCGCCGGACGCTGTAGGCGTGCACGGCCACGCGTTGCTGGCCCGCCAGAATCTCCACCGTGGTCGAAGTGATGCGCAACTCGACCTGCTCGCGCACCAGCCGGTGCGGCACGCTGTAGTAATGGCCATCGAGTTCAACGTGATAGTCAATATTGACCCGGGCGCGCTTGAAGCGGGCGATGGGCATGCGCGCTGCCGGCAGGGGTTTGAGCAGCGGCCGATCCAAGGCCGCGAAGGCGCTGGCCCGACAGCCGGGTAGCTTCTTGAACGGCCGAGCGTTCAGGTCCACCAGCAACTCCCGGACAGCGGCGTTGAGCTCAGCCAGGGTGAAGAAGCGCCGGTGCCGCAGCCGCGCCAGAATCCAACGCTCGACGATTTGCACGCCGACCTCCACCTTGGGCTAGTCGCGGGGATGAGCCGGACGCGCGGGCAGCATCGCCACGTCGTAGTGGTCGCAGAACTCTTCGACCAGACGGCTAGGCGTGGCCTCGTAGCGGTCGGGCCTGGCGATCAGGGCGCGCGCCTGATCCGGCACGATCAGCCGGGGCACGCCACCCATGAACTCCAGCGCATCCATGATGGCGCCGACCCAGTCGGCTGCTGTCTGTGTCGGCGTGGCGCAGGCGAAGGTGTAGTTCGAGGCGCCGAGGACGGCCACGAAGATCTGCGCTTGCCGGATCTCGCCGGTGGCAGCGTCCACCAAGGGCACAGTCTGGCCGGCGTAGTCAATGAACAGGCGCTCGCCGGCCGGGTGGACCTGGCGCATCGAGCGCTTGAGGCCGGCGACCCAGGCGCGGTACTTCACGCAGAAGCTGGTGTACTTGTAGGCTTGCGAGCCGGCGTCGGTCAGACCGCGCTGGTACTCCTCCCAGAGCAATTGCAAGGTGACGCCGGGGCGCTTGAGTTCCTGGTGGACGAGGGCGAAGTCGGGCTCAAGCTGGGTGCTGGACCGAGGCACAGCGGGGCCGTACAAGCGAGCCTCCAAGGCGGCATCGTCCAGCGTCTGGGCGGCGGCCCAGTCCACACCGGCGGCGCGGGCCTTCATAACGACGCTATTGACGGTCGACTTGGCGATGCCAAGCACGCGCGAACACTCGCGCATGCTCAGGCCAGATTCAAGGTGAAGTCGAAGGGTTTGTCGAAGTTTGCGCATGTGAATCCTGGGAGTGGGCATGACGGACCGAAAAATCGGTCAGCATGCCTACGGCTCAGGTCACTTGCGCGCGCCAGGGGTGTCCGGGATCAGTTTGAAACGCTGTCCGCGATCAGCCTGAAATGGTGTCCGCCTTCGTCTGAAACGCTGTCCGCGTTCCGCTGAAATGGGTGGCCGGGATGGGCTGAAATACGCAGTACGGATCTGTGCGGGGGGTGCTCAGCAATGGGCATCCCTACCGCGATCGACCTCTACCTGTTCAGCTCCATCGAACAAGTCCAAGCCATCGCCGACGATTGGCTGACCCAATACAACGAGTACCGACCGCATGACGCACTTGGGGGCGTACCGCCCAAGCAGTTCATGCCCAGACTGATCACCACAACTGCTGCAGACTCTAGAAATCAACTGTCCTCTTGACAGGGGAGCTTACGAGAGCCCACCGCCAAAGACGAAGCCCGGCGCAAGGCCGGGCTTCATTGGGTGTTTGGTCGTCAAGAACTACGCCTGCCAAGTTTCAGTAGAGGCGGGTACAGCTCTCGCAAGTTCCATCACTTGCGCGTCACGCACGATCACCACCCGCTGTGCGCCAGCAATCGTTTCCGGTCGGTGGGCGATGATCAATCGAGTCAGAGGCAAACTGCTCAATGCCGCAGTCACTGCGCGCTCGTTCTGCAAATCCAAATGACTCGTCGCTTCGTCCAAAGCCAAGATGCGCGGCATCTTGTACAAGGCCCGTGCCAGCAAGAGCCGCTGTTTCTGTCCTCCCGACAGACCCGAGCCCAAGTCGCCCACCAAGGTCTGGTAGCCCATGGGCATGCGGCAAATGTCTGCATGAAGTTGCGCCAATTCCGCGCAGGCCTGAATTCGGGCCTGATCGGGCTGCACATCGAAGAAGGCGATGTTGTCGCTGAGTGAGCCCGTTAGCAAAGCATCTTCCTGCATCACCGTGCCGATCTGACGGCGATAGTTCTGCAGGCCCAATTGGCGGACCGGCATGCCACCGAACAAGACCTCGCCCTCGCTGGGTTTGAGCAGGCCCAACGCAATCTTGAGCAGGGTCGTCTTGCCTGCGCCGGAGGGGCCGGTGACGGCTACGCTCTCACCCGCTTCCACGCGGAAGTTGGCATTGCGCAGAATCCAGGGCTCACCCTCGCCGTAACGGAAACTGACGTCTTTGAGTTCGATGCTGGGCACCAAGTGCGGCAAATCGTTGGCAGGCGCGTCGTCCTTTTCGGGCGGCTCCAAGGCAATGTCGGCCAGGCGCTCCGCATGCAGGCCCAGCATCTTGAGTTCTACGGCGTAGTTGATCAGTGCAGATACTCGGCCGGTGAACTGGCCTTTGTAACTGAGGTAGGCGAACAGCATGCCCACGGTCATCGTCACCGTCCCGGCTTGCTGGCCCGTCATGATGAGCTTGGCACCCAGCCACAGCACCAGCAAGTTCTCCAGCCCGAAGATGAAGGTGTTGGCCGTCGAAAAGCCAATGCTCATCTTGGCCGTGCGCACATCGCGGTTTTGCACATCCACGATCAGGTTCTGCCAACGGGCGCGGCGCTCTTCTTCCCGTCCGAATAGTTTGAGCGGGGTGATGGCGCGCAGGGTTTCCAGAAAATGGGTGTTCTCTTTGGCGGCGACCACCAGGCGCACGGCGGCTGCGTCACGGAAGGGCCGGTAGGCCGCCCAGCGCAGGAGGCCGTAGGCTGCGACAGCGGTCACTGTCAACGCGCACAAGGTTGGTGCATAGATCAACATCATTACCAAGGCAGCCAAAGCCATTAGACCGTCCAGCACTGCCTCAATCACTGCTGTGGTCAGGGTATGTTGAATTGCCCCGACTGAACCAAATCGCGACGTGATATCGCCGAGGTTGCGTTTCTCAAAGAAGTCGACTGGCAGACGCACCAGGTGAGAAAACACGTTTCCAGTCCATTGCAGTGAGAGAGTTTGGCCTAGAACCATCACCATCCAAGAACGGGCTAAGCCAATCGCCGGTTGCACTAGCAAGAGCAGGCCAAAACCAATGACTAGCACCCCGAGCATGTTTCTGTCCCCTGACGTTAGTACATCGTCAACTACCATCTGATTAAACAGCGGGGCAACAATCACAAACATTTCCAGCACCACGGTCACCGCGAAGATTTGGAATAGCGATCGTTTAAGGCCTGAAACTTTTCCTGTCAGCGCACTCAATGACACTTGCTTCGCCGGGGCTTGGGACTTGAACTCTGCATTTGGGCTCAACTCCAAAGCCACGCCAGTAAAGTGGCGAGAAACCTCAATCATACTCAGGCGACGCTCGCCTACTGCAGGATCCAAAATTATGACGGCTTTGCCAGATCGCGTGACCTTCTTGAGTACAACGAAATGGTTTAAATCCCAATGGAGAATGCAGGGTGTTTGTAACTCATGAAGTTCATCTAGTTCGAGACGGATGGGTCTCGAGGAAAAGCCTAGCACTGCCGCATGGGCAATCAGTTGTTGAAGTGTGGCACCTTTGATGCTGACTGAAAAGCGACGCCGCAACTCAGCAAGATCTAGATTTAGCCCGTGAGCGTAGCTAATCATGGCAAGACTTGCCAATGCGCATTCTGACGAGGTGCTTTGCAGTACTACTTTTATAGCCATAATTTAATGAATGGTCACGCGGTTCTCGCTTATTTGTGGCTTATCCATTGCGCTGATTTATTGACAACCTCAAGTATTTCCCGTGTCCAGCGCAAAGCCTCATCAAGGTTAGATGTTCTGCCCCCGTGAAGACTGTTTTCAATAATTCTTACCTCGCACGGCGCATATCGTGATCTAGGAAATATTTCGTTGCAAAGGTCCTTTGATGGAGGCTCTGCGAGCCAATCCAAGCTGCCATGCACAAAAAATACTGGGCCTTCAAAAGTGCTCAACCGGTCAGAAATGGGCGTTGTGTCTGTGCTCCACTGTAGATATCTGCGTTTTTGATATTCCGTCCCTGTAAATATTAAATTTTCCGGCCAATCCTCTGTCATTGTAGATTTCATTTTATCCATTCTTCGACTGATGAACCAGCCTTGTACGATATCAAAAAATTCTTTCGTGTATTTATCGCCAGCGGGTTGAATTGCGTTCAATACTTGGGCTTCAAATTCATCGACTTCTCCTGGATCGGCCGCTTTTGCTGTGTTGTAAATTTCGATGCGACTGAATATCCGACCCTGTTTGTTGCTTCTTATCAGTTCATTAACCGCATGAAATATTGCAGGGTAATTCTTTTGATAGAGAATCGTATCTTGCAAGCTTTTTGTCGGTGAGGCTATTCCGATAAACGCATCGATTTTTGCCCTTTTTTGACTGATTATTTTTGATGCGAGGAAGCCGCCTAGTGAGTCGCCGACCAAAAGAAGGGGGCCTGCAAATCTTTCCTCGATTAGCCGAATAGCCTCTGCCGTGTCGAATTCAAAGTCAATAAGCGTTTGTTTTTCGAAGTCACTTTTCTGTAGGCAAATTTCTTGAATATATTTCCACTTTTCGAGCTGTTGTGAATTTTCTGCGAGACAATTCTGTATTGATTTAATCCCGCCAAAACTGAAACTTGCGACGCGCCAACCCTGCTCTAGTAAAGTTACTATGAGTGGATCAATAAGTCGATCTTCTTTGAATTGACAAAAATTGTTTTTAAAGCAATAAAAACTAGCCTCCATTCCATCGCTGCCGGGGACAAAAAGGATAGTTCCGAGTTTGTGGCCGGGCTGCTCCCAAATTCCCACGCCATCACTAATTTTGTATGTAATTAGTTGTTGGCTTTGTTGAATTGTTTGCGCATTGCAAGAAATCAAGAAACAATAGATCAAGACTAGAAAGATGCAACGTCTCATGATCGCAATTAGTTACCAGTTAAGAAACTTGGTGGCTGTTTAAGGCCATGCCTGGCTATAAAAATTGGGCGCGCGTCGGCGCCCAACCTTTAGACCATCTCAAGGAATCTGGGTGCCACGCGGGGGCACAGGTCGAATCGCTTTACAATACACTGTCATTGTTTGTTTGGCTGAGTCGTATGTAACAGCTAGTTTGAAGCTGGCATCTCCAAAAGCAACAACTTTACCGTTGAGCCCCCCCGACCCTTCAACTTCCCACGCGGAGGGGACGTCGTTCATCACTAGCGTATGATCCGTGTTTGTTCCATAGGTAAATCCTGGGGGGCAAAAACTTCGGACGCCTTCAATTACCACTCTTTCTAATTGAACTGGTTCGACTGGCTTGACCAGCAGAACGGTGCCATTGTCAAGGCCATTACCAGCTCCGCTAACGTAGCTTAGTTCATGTGTCGATACGCTTCTCATAGCTCTCCTTTTCCTGAAGACGCAGTCAGGAATTCCGCCTCCAGATATTCTGGAAATATAAATGGTTGTTAATGAGCAACTATTTCAGGTTTTATCAAGGGATTTGGGTTCCTGGGGTTCTACTTCTTGCCACGTAGTTGAATGTGAGAGTCTGCTTTGCGCATCATAGGCTGCGGATAATTTTATGCTTGAATTTGAGATGTTTATGGTACTCCCATTCAGCCCTAGCGCATTACCTAGATTCCATGATGCCGGAATTTCGCTCATAATTAATTTTCTGTATACTTTGGTCTCATATAGGTCATAGTTTCTGAATTCATTTTGCAATTCTGCCAACACCAGGGGGGCTATGCCTGTAGGCTCGATAGGGCGAACTAGCTGGACGTTTTCAAGTGTGATTGTTCCTGTTCCAGAAACTGAATCAAGTTCTACGGTGGTGAGCTTCCTCATAGGGTCTCCAATGATTTCCCGAAAGGTCGGTCGGGACTCCCGATTCTGGTTGCGGTATTCTTTGGTGATTTCATTTCAACGTAAGTAGCGGCTCTAATATCCATTCCCAGATTGCTCTTTTGTCCTGGGTCACATCCGCTTCGAGGGCCATGCCGACTTTGAGCACCTGAGTGCTGCCATAGGTTTTGATTTCTTGCTTTTTTAACTTCACGCTGATTCGATAAAGCGGCTCATTTGTCTGCGCCGCCGCCATGAGCGCCTGGCCCTGACCAACTGGTAAATCCTGCGCGGCAATCGGCGTCTGGCTGATGCTTTTCACTGCACCTTCTGCCATTCCGAACTTTTGGTAGGGGTACGCCGCGTAACGCAGCCAAACGGACTGACCGGGCTTTACAAAGCCTGCCGTTCGGCTGGGGGCGTAAAGTTGGGCTTCCAACTCTGAATTTGCGTGTCCTTTACTTTCTGGCACCAAGCTCAGCAAGGTTTGACCTGCTTGCACAGCTTGACCAGGGTGAATGTCGAGCGCAGTGACTCGGCCTGCCTGGGAGGCCATCAGCGTCAGTCCACCCCGAGCGTCGTTTTCTGTGGTCTCTTGGCTGAGGCTGGCCAGTCCGCGATCCACCTGAGCCAGGTTGGTGTGGCTGGCAGTTTCGTTGTTGAGCATTTCGGCGCGAGTGGCTTGAATGCCTCTTTGCAAGGCTGCTAGGCTTCG
The DNA here is from genome assembly GCF_001477625.1 of Paucibacter sp. KCTC 42545. Lineage (NCBI taxonomy): Bacteria > Pseudomonadati > Pseudomonadota > Betaproteobacteria > Burkholderiales > Sphaerotilaceae > Roseateles > Paucibacter sp. KCTC 42545. The sequence continues at coordinate 982,762 of NZ_CP013692.1, read as the reverse complement.
CTCGGCATTGCGCTCGCGCAGTTGTACATCCAGCAACTCTTCCTGCTTTTGCTGCAATTGCACGGCGGAGACAAAGCTTTCTTTCTCTAGTTCGGTGTAACGGGCCAAGCTCTTGGCGGCCAAGTCAGCGCGCAGGCGGTTTGCATCCAGCTCGCCTTGCGCTTGGCGTTCCTCGGCGGCCAGACTGCGCAGCCGGTCATTCAAAGCGTCTTGACGCTGGCGTTGCTGCTGTTGCGTCAACAAGCGTTCGGTGTCCAAGCTGGCACGGCGTTGGGCCAAGGCTTGGGCGTTGAGGGTGGCAGCATCGCCCAAGGGAGTGTTGCGCTCACTCTTCAAGCGCATCAACACCTGCCCGGCTTGCACCAGTTCACCCTCATGAACCAGCACCTCCGTCAAGACGCCAGCCTGCGGCGCACTCACAGTCAACATGCCGGCCGTCGGCATCAGCAACCCTGGCAGCTTGGCCTTGCGGGTCACTTCACCCCAGATGGCGTAGCTCACCAAGGCCACTGCCATGCTCAGCGAGATACCGGTGACCCATGCAAAACTGGGTGGCCGGCCAATGCGAATGCTGCCGAGCCATTGAGCTTGGCTGGCCTCCATCACCTCTTCCCTGAACAACGCTTGCGTCAAAGCCATGCTCTCTGAACCCTCAAAGGATTCGAAAGCGGGCCGACTAACGCTGAGCTTGATGACGACCTGAGGAACTCAGACCGGCAACCCCGCTATCTTGCGAAGGTCCCGTGTTTAAAACGGAACCCTCCAACACCGGAGGCTTTGCGTCGCCGGCTCGCGCCGGGTTTGCGATTAAGACCTGCCCTAAGAGGCGTCGGCCTTGTCTTGATTCCAAAGCTGCCAATGCAACTTTGTTGGCAATCCATGACTTTGTTCATGAAATGCTGATCTGGCGAGCAATCTAACTTTCGAACTGAAAACTTGGTAGGCCCTACATCGAGGGGGTATCAGAATATGTCGCCATGTGATAAAGCGACACTCAATCCAAGGAACGGTAACTTAGCGAGGTCGCGTAAGCTCCCCCACCAAGTAGACAACTGAAATCAGAGAATGCGGCCCAACCCGAAAGGAAGAGGCCCATGAGGAAGAGCAAGTTCACGGAGAGCCAGATCGTGGCGATCCTCAAAGAAGGCGAGGCAGGCATGCCTGTGGCGGAGGTGTGCCGTAAGCACGCCATCAGCGCGCCGACGTATTACGCGTGGAAGTGCAAGTACGCGGGCGCGACGGTGTCGGACCTGACGCGCATGCGCGAGCTGGAGACAGAGAACGCGCGGCTCAAGCGCATGTACGCGGACTTGGCATTGGAGAATGCCGCGATCAAGGACGTACTGTCAAAAAAATTCTGACGCCGTCCGTGAAGCGGCAGGCGGTCGAGGTCATGGTGACCGAGCACCGCTTGTCGATCACGCGAGCCTGCCACGCCGCGGGCTTGTCACGGGCGGCGTACTACAAGGTGCCACCGTTGCCACAGGAGAAGGATGCCGAGGTCATTGATGCGCTCAACGGCATCGTCGAGCGCAACGGTCGCTGGGGATTCTGGAAGTGCTTTGACCGTCTGCGCCTGGATGGTCGGCCATGGAACCACAAGCGGGTCTGGCGGGTGTTAACCAGTCCAAGTTTTTGTCCGCATCCCCGGTGGCTCAATATTCGGTCGGCGCCAACAGAACATGCGGTCCTTGGCGACCGAATTCAGGCCGGGGTCCTGTGGTTTTGCGCGTTGCAGACGCACTCATGCCTGCGCCGCCTGCAATATCCGTTTCCTGGCCATCCACAGATTGCTCAGCGCAAACAGCGTGACCAGTTGCGCCGTGTTCTTGGCCAGGCCGCGATAGCGTACCTTCACATGGCCGAACTGGCGCTTGACCACGCGGAACGGGTGTTCGACCTTGGCTCGAATGCTGGCCTTGAGCTTCTCCAGTTGGTCGATGAGCTGATGGCTGGCGCGCGTCTTGTCCAGCGCGCGCCGCTTGCCGGGCCGCATGGCCACGTGCCAGGAGGCCTGAATGTCCTTGGCATCGTCGCGCTTGTCGGCGCCCTGGTAGCCGGCATCGGCGAAGACATCGCTCTCTTGGCCATGCACCAGCGCGTGTGCTTGGGTCACATCGCTGACGTTGGCCGCCGTGCCCACGACCGTGTGCACCAGCCCGGATTCAGCATCGACGCCGATGTGTGCCTTCATGCCAAAGTGCCATTGGTTGCCCTTCTTGGTTTGATGCATCTCGGGGTCGCGCTTGCCGTCCTTGTTCTTGGTCGAACTCGGCGCGGCAATCAGCGCGGCGTCGACCGCCGTGCCTTCCTTGAGCATCAGCCCCTTGGCTGCCAGCGTGGCATTCACCTCCTCGAGCATTTTCTGGCTCAGCTCGTGCTTCTCCAGCAGGTGCCGAAAGCGCAGGATGCTGACACGATCAGGCATCCGGCTCATTCGGCCCAGGCCCGCGAACTCCCGGTACAGCGCCACATCGAACAGCGCCTCTTCCATGGCCATGTCGCTCAAGCCAAACCACTGCTGCATGAAGTGAATCCTCAGCATCGTCTGCAGCTCAAATGGCGGCCTTCCGGTCTTCGCCACCGGCGCGTGGGGCGTAATCACAGCCAGCAATTCGCCCCACGGCACCACGCGTTCCATCTCGTCGAGAAACACGCGCTTGCGTGTTTTCCTCTTGCTCAATTCCAGGCCAAGATCGTCTTGCTTCATGCCGAAATTCTTCTAACCTTCACGCCTCGACACCACCGGGACAAGTGCGGGTTTTGAACACCATCCCTAGCAGGCTGCTGAAATACCTCCCGACAACTGGAAAATTGACACTTCCGATGGTCATCTACCCCTTGCTAGGCTCAGAAAAATGGCTTGTAGGCCGTTCTATGAGGTCGAACTTTTGCCACGGGCAGCATAAAAACAGTATTCCAGCAGCCTGCTAGGTTTCGCATATAAGTCCTTTGAAAGTAAAAATAGGAGGAATGTCAATCGGGTCCTCCGCTTGCCCGGGCATATTTCCCCCAAAGTCACCAGAAATAACATGGGGTAATTACAAAAATAATGATGAAGTTTTTCAGGGTCGGCTGAAAAAGTGGTTGGCAAAAATTAATGACAAGTTTCTAGTCAATTTTCAGAATTGAAGCGCAGCCTCGCCCTTTGTGGCGCAAGAAATTGGCATGCCGCACGTTAAAAAAGGGCGAGTGCCTTTCGAGCAAGTCTTCCAAAATAGAATTTGCTCGGCGAGCTAGCCCAACGGCTGCCGCTGAGGTGCGCGAGTTTGCGGAACGGGTTATGCAGCGGTCTCGACCTGGTGTTTGCGTTGACGGAAGACTTGGCCAACACCGGCAACATCTTGACCGCCCAGCGATGGACCGTCGCATGATCGACCGACACGCCGCGCTCGGACATCATTTCCTCCAGGTGGCGAAAGCTCAATGGATAAGCCGCGTACCAGCGCACGCAAGTCATCATGATTTCCAGCGGAAAGTGCATGCGCTTGAGCACTCGGCGAAGGGCGGCGTTGATTGCGACTTTGTGGAAATCGTCCATGGCGGCCATTGTCTCAAACGCTTAATGCGACAGAACCCCATGTGCACTGCAGATCATAGCAAGGGCTGCGAGTGCGCATTCGCTGGATTCAGACTGGAGAATCATCACTCTTCTTCTTGAGTAGCTTTGAAAATCCAGAAAATACTCCAAGACAAACCAGAGACGAACCCAATTCAATTAAATGATCCCCGTAAACCGCCCCACCAATAGCGATCATACCCACCCCCACTAGCAAAATAAATAACCACAAATACGAAAATGAGGCAAGCCTTCTTGATGAATTCCTCCGCCTGAATAACCTACTAAAAAACAACGCAACCAACCCAACGACAACAAAATCAATAACACCCATCAAAGCTGGAAACAAGTATCGCATATAAAACCTATAAAAACTTGCAATGTCGATATTCAACCTCACAAGTTGATGCAAAAAGTTAATAGCTAGGCGGCTGAGGAATCCGAGGCCGTTGATTCCCCATGCCCCAGAGTTGTGAATAGCCTGTTTTCGCTGCAAGGCCAACTGCCCCAGCTAACGTGGCGCCGCCACCAAGTCCGACTACTGTTGCAGTGACTCCTGCTCCCAATACAAATGCGCCAAGTTGTTGCGCAGAGTTGGTCGTATAGGTCGCAGTCTGTCCATTGACATTCGCGTAGCCGGTGATTTGTGTACTATTATTTGACAGGACTTGAACGGTAAAGGTGAATGACACTCCTATACTTGAATCCCAACACGAAACATATCCACCACCGCCGGCACTACCACCATCATCAGAAAAACGTTGAAAAACACACTCGAACTCGCCACCAGAGACAGATGAAATTTCTTCAGGAGCTATAATTCGCATTGTACGACCTTTAAAAAATCTAGAAACGGCTAACTTTACCCAATAACCTTAGAAACAAGGATATTCTTCAAATATTCGTCTACATTTTTAGGGATGGTGTTCAAAACCGGTAAAGCCGAGCTGGGGTGACGACAGCTCGGCTTTACCGGTTTTGAACACCATCCTTAGTCCACCACGTGCATCGTTTTCAGTGAATTCCTGGCTGAGGCTAGCCAGCCCACGATCGACTTGAGCCAGACTGGTGCTGCTACTGGTTTCGTTGTTGAGCAGTTCTGCTTTGGTTGCCTGAATGTCGCGCTGCAGAGCGGCCAAGCTTCGCTCGGCGTTGCGCTCACGAAGTTGCACATCCAGTAGTTCTTCTTGCTTCTGCTGCAATTGCACGGCCGAGACAAAGCTGTCTTTCTCTAATTCGACGTAGCGGGTCAGACTCTTAGCCGCCAGGCCAGCTCGCAAACGGTTGGTTTCCAGCTCAGCCTGAGCCTGACGTTCTTCGGCGGATAAGCTGCGCAGTCGATCATTGAGCGCTTGCTGTCGTTGACGTTGCTGCTGTTGCGTCAGTAGCCGTTCGGTTTCTAGCGTTTGCCGGCGCTGAGCCAAGGCCTGGGCGTTGAGGATTGCTGCATCACCCAGCGATGTGGTGCGATCGCTTCGCAGCCGAATCACCGGCTGACCCGCTGCGACCAACTCACCTTCCTTGACCAGCAACTCAGTCACAACCCCGACTTGTGGGGCGCTGACGGTCAGCATGCCCGCTGTCGGCATCAGCAGGCCTGGCAGCTTGGCCTTGCGGGTCACTTCACCCCAGATGGCGTAGCTCACCAAGGCCACTGCCATGCAAAGTGACAAGCCGGTGACCCAGGCAAAGCTGGGTGGGCGGCCGATGCGAATACTGCCGAGCCATTGAGCTTGGCTGGCCTGCATCACTTCTTGCCTGAACAACGCTTGCGTCAAAGCCATGCTCTCTGAACCCTCAAAGGATTCGAAGGCGGGCCGACTAACGCTGAGCTTGATGACGACCTGAGGAACTCAGACCGGCAACCCCGCTATCTTGCGAAGGTCCCGTGTTTAAAACGGAACCCTCCAACACCGGAGGCTTTGCGTCGCCGGCTCGCGCCGGGTTTGCGATTCAGGCCCTCCCCATTTGGGTATGAGCCTTGTCCTGATCGCAAAGAAGCCGAAGCAACTTTGCTGGCACTCCATGACTTTGCTCATGAACTGCTGACCGTATGACAAATCTAACGGCAAAATCACGAACTCGCACTCCCCCATCTTGCAGGGGTAGCAATCCACCAGACTCTGTGCTAGGGATGGTGTTCAAAACCGGTAAATCCGAGCTTGGGTGACGACAGCTCGCAGCATCTGGTGCGCATGTACTCGCCATGGGCCGCGATTTGATGAGCAGGCGGTCCTTGGCGACCGAATTCAGGCCGGGGTCCTGTGGTTTTCCGCGTTGCAGACGCACTCATTCTGAAACAGCGTGCAAAACTTTCCAGATTCCCGGGGTAAACAGCGTCCAATAGTTTCCACCCTGGGGTGTGCAACCATCCGGCGTTTTCGCCGGGGAATCTGGGGTGTTAAACATGGAAGTTATTGCCGAGATCCGGCGGCGGCATTTGGTCAGCAAGGAGAGCATCAGCTCCATCGCGCGGGATCTGAACTTGTCGCAGCCCACGGTGCGCAAGCATCTACAAACTATTGAAGCGCTGGGTTATGTTCGCCAGCATCAGCCTGCGCCCAAGCTGGGCTGCTTTCAAGCCACGCTGGAGAGTTGGCTGCAAACCGAGCGCCACCTGCCCAAGGCTCAGCGGCGCACAGCCAAGCGTTTGTTTGAAGGCTTGCAGAGCGAAGGCTATCGCGGGGCCTATGACAGCGTGCAGCGTTGCGTGAAGCAATGGAAGTCCGCGCAGTTGGCGCCAAGCATCAAGGGCGCATTCGTGCCGCTGGTGTTCGTGCCGGGAGACGCCTGCCAATTTGACTGGAGCCAGGAGCAGGTGGACATTGACGGCGTCGTGCAAACCGTCAAAGTCGCGCACTTTCGTTTGGCCTATAGCCGGCAGATGTTTGTGGTGGCCTATCCACGCGAGACGCAGGAGATGGTGCTGGACACTCCTCATGACCTGCCCCCTCCCGCCGTACCAGCCATGCGGAAGTCCCGGTTGAAGGTTACTTGATCTCGTTGCGTGTAGCCGGTGGCGCCTGGTTCTTGGTGCGGTGGCGCTGCGCGAACTCAGCCGGCGGTATCCGACCCAGGCTGCTGTGCGGCCTCACCTCGTTGTAGTCCTGCCGCCAGATGGCGATCTCCGAGCGCGCCTGCGGCAGCGTCTGGAACCAGTGCTCGTTCAAGCACTCGTCGCGGAACTTGCCGTTGAAGCTCTCGATGTAGCCGTTCTGCATGGGCCGCCCTGGCTGGATGAGGATGTGCCGCACGTCGTGAGCTTGCGCCCAAGCGATGAAGGCCCGGCAGGTGAACTCCGGCCCGTTGTCGGTTCTCACCGCCGCAGGGTAGCCCCTGAAGATCGCGGCCCGGTCCAGCAACCGCGTCACGTACTGGCCCGAGATGCCGTAGTCCACGGCGATGTCCACACACTCGTGCGTGAAGTCGTCGGCCACAGTCAGGCACTTGATACGCCGGCCATTGGCCAGGCTGTCGGAAACGAAGTCCATGCTCCACACCTCATTGACTCGGGTCGGCACGGTGAGCGGAACGCGCTCGCTGGCTGCCCGTCTGATCTTCTTGCGCTTGCGCACCGCCAACTGCGACTGGCTGTACAACCGATAGACGCGCTTGTGATTGACGCCAGGGAACTGTGGGCGCAGCAGGTCATGGATGCGGCGATAGCCGAAGCGGCGCCGCACCTGTGCGATCTCGACGATCTTGGCGCTGAGTTGCTGCGTGGCCTCATCGACCACGGGCGGGTTGCGATAGCTGTCTCTGGAGAGCCCCACCAGGCGGCACGCGCGGCGTTCGGACAGATGGTGCTGGGCAATCATCTGGGTCGCCGCGTCGCGCCTGACCTGCGGGGCTAGGGCTTTACGCCGAAGACGTCCTTGAGCGCGTGGATGTCCAGGTGGGCCTCTGCCAGCAGGCGCTTGAGCTTGGCGTTCTCGCCTTCGAGCTCGCGCAGTCGCTTGGCATCCGTGGCCTGCATGCCGCCGTACTTGGCCCGCCACTTGTAGAACGTGGCGTCGCTGAAGCCGCCTTGCCGGCACAGCTCCTTGATCGGCATGCCGGCCTCGGCCTGCTTCAGGAACCCAATGATTTGTTCCTCGGTGAATCTGCTCTTCTTCATGTCCATCATTCTCCTGGTTGATGGACTTCCTCTCCATTACGCTGGTACGGCTGGGAGGGTGCAGGTCAACCGGAGCCAGCCTCCAGGGCTACTGCATCGCTATTGATTGTCGCTCCCAACGCCTTCAATCGTCCAAGAGCTTCGAAGTACTTGCCCACCTGACTCTTAGCGCTCATTAACTACCTCCCTCCAGATGAGCTTGCGCCTTGAGAAGCACCTCCAGATGTCGCGCCTCAAGCCGATGCTCGACGCTTCCGCACATCTCTCGCTCCAGGGTGAGCACTAACGTTTTCTGAGACCGCACGACTGCCTGCAGCCTCTTGGAGAAGACCACCATGTTTGGGCAGTTGGACTCCAGGCAGTCGTATGGGATGGGCTCCAGCGGCTGGACCTTGCATTCCTCCGTCGAGACACAGCCACCCAGTACGGTTTCACGAAAGGCGAGTTTTTTCTCCGTGAACAGCCTAAGAGTAGCCGCGCGGCTACGTGATTCCAGAACGCCCGACATCCGCTGCACACCCACGCCACCAAAGAAGTTCTCGTCGGAGAACAGCAAGCCGAGGATGTAGCCGAAGTAGCTACTCTCCGTCTTAGAAGCACTCCATTCGTGGCTGAAGTGATCCTTATCAAAGACCAGGTTGATGGCGCGTGAGTAGCCGTCAGCGTAGTAGGACGTCATCTCCTGCGTGATGTGTTGTAGCTGCGCCTTAAGTGCAGGCAAGGTCACCATGCCAGAACGGTGGGCGTAAACCGCCAAGCTTCGTCGTAACTGGTGGAAGGCCAGCGGCCAGCGGTTGCCTACCTTTATATCGTCACGCTGCCAGTCTCGTTCCAGCTCCAACCTGTCAAGTTCGTCGATGTCCGCCTGCTCGACCAATGGGCACAAGCGATTGCGCAGCAGGGCAAAGGCAGCAACTAGGGTTTGGCCGTTCTTGCATCTGAATGGGCTCGCAGTCGAGGGGAAGAGAAGGGCCTGCTGACTGCCGTTTGGGAGAGCCTTCGTTTCGGCCAGGATAGTCCGGGCAATGCGCTTTGCCAGTTCGACGGCCCGCCCCCCCTGGCGACTCGTAATCCAGGAGGCCGGTGTCTTCTGACCGTTGTTCAGCTTTTGGGTAAAGCCGTGGAGCTCGTAATGTGTCGCGCCTAGGTGCTCAAATGTACGGATGCATCCCTGCAGCGGAAGGGTGAAAACTTCACCTTTCCGCATGCCGCTGAAGGCTGCGACATTGAGCATTAGCCCAACCTGGCATTCACTGATGCGTCCGGCTATGTAGTGTTCGAGCGACACCATCGAAGCAGGGTCATAGCCAAGAGGTCGCAGAGTCGCTATCACGTCGGCTAGCGCCTTGGCGCGGTAGGTCTTTCGCTTCGATGGCGAAGCCCCGATGGGAATAGCCCGGGACGCTGCCATGCTGCAGTGATATGCATTGAGGAGCACATCGATATCGCGTTCGACCAGATCCATGTGCGCAGCCAATCCCGCAAGGATGCCGCAGTAGACGCGAGAGGGGATAAGAGGTGTCTGGCGGGAATCGGGGCGCGCATCCGTCGTCGAGCGCAGCGCCTGCCTAAGCGCTTTGAGTTCGATTCCTGGCTCCAGACCCAGCGCCTCGCTGTGGCGCCAGAGTGTCTGTATCAAACCTGGCATCAGTTCGATGTAAGAGGTGGTCAGAGATTCCGAATCCTCGGAGACCCACTTTGGGTTCGTAAGCAGCGTGAATAGATCCACGCCGCGGTGGCTGGCCTTGCCCCACCAAGCGGCAATCGCATAGTTCGCAATCCTGATGCTCATTGGCGCTCGGACTTTACCTGCGTCGATATAGAGCCACATCAACGCCTTGTGCTGCTCACGTATGCGAGCAGCCAGCTCGGGGCCGGTCGAGCCCCCAGCAGCTAGGAAGTGCAGCATGAGCGCTGACGTGCCGTCGGCACTCATGCTGGTGAGATTCCAGGAGACATCTCCGTAGCGCGAAACCACCCTCCCCTCCGCATCGCGGCTGACAATTGTCTCGGCGGGGAAATAGGCCGGGAAGGTGCCAACAAGCGAAGCGGAGGGCATGGTGAGACGCAGGTCGGGGCTAATCATGCTCCAGCCCCCCCGCTGTTCACAACGCTTCACCCGAGCGGTCGGACAGCATCCCCAGCAGATGCAGCTGCTGCAGTTTCGACGACCAGTAGCTAGTCAAGTTGCCGCCCTCGTCGACGTCGTATCGCACATCTTCATAGATCTTAGGCACTCGCAGCCGGATCTCTCCCAGAAGGGCATCGATGCGATCGACGATAGCAAGATAAACACGCTCAACTATGACCGAGTCGAACTGAAGCGGGACGATACGTTTGAGCGCCGCGCGGCAAGACATCAGTTTGCGCAAGTCCACCTCATCGGCGTGCAGGCGGTAGTTGTCGCAGAAGAAGCAGCCCTCGACCTTGTTGCAGTCAGGCTGTACCTGCAGAGTAGAGCGGAACGGAGAGGGATTGCCATAGTCCGCACAAGCTCCCGCCGGAACGGACTCAGTGGCAGATGACGCCAGATTGCCAGCAGAGCTCGCAAGGATGGTCTTCTCCAGGGAGCCGAGATACTGCCCCAGCTCGACCGCACGCAAGCCCTCCTGCGCCTTGCAGTAGGCACGTACAGCCGTCTCCACACTGTGCCCCATGACCGCCGCCGCCACCGCGACTGTTTCGCGGCGTACAAGGTGCTGCTGCTTGTAGGCGCGCAACTGCCGCAGCGTCACCGGCGGCAGCTTCGCACCAATCGACGAGAACTTCTTGCGAAGGCTTTGAAGGAAATAGCGTGCGAGCGGTTGGACGGAAGTTGGGCTGATCACGCTGCGGAGCTGTGAGTACACATCGCTGTACCCGCCCTGCACGTACAGCGGGCCGATGTCGTCGCAGCCGAGGTGCTCTATGAACCGCTTGCGAATACGCAGGTACGTCGGCAACCGCGTCGCCGTTAGGGCGGTCAAGTGCACTGGTACGAGTTGGCCGCCAGCACGGAACTTGACTGCCCGGTACCTCAGGCTCACCTTGTCGGGTTGCGACAACTGGTCGTTCAAGTCCTCGGGCTCCTCAAAGCCCTGCAGCACCGAGAGATTCGCGCCCGAGTCAGCTAGTACAAGGACTGCGAAAGCGACGCACGCCAAGTCCATTACACGGGCGTCTGTGTAGCACTCGGGCAGCTCGTAGATGCGCGGGTCGCCCCCCGCAGACAGGTGCAAACACCGTGCCGATCCAAGGGAGTTTTCGCCCGCGATCTCGCGCAGCACTATCCCTGCTGCGGAATCAAAGACTGCCTGCACCATCGACACAAAAGCTTGCACAGCGTCATCTACCGGAGCAGCTGTACCGACCCACTGCCGGTAGGCTAGCGGCTCAAGACGGTCCAGGTAGTTGCGGTCATGAATCACCGACAAACAGGCGATCGCGTTGTGATCGCGCTTCGCCACGCTGCCGGGCAATAGTTGATGGCTCTGCAGACGCGCGCGTAGGTAGGAGTGGTAGTCCCGAAGCGCCTGAAACGCGATCTCGGGGTCGCTCAGCACCCGCTCGAACTGCCCATGGTGTTCGGCCTGGTCTGCCCAGGCGAGGAAACTCGATAAACACTTGAGGCGACCATCGACTGAGGCCGGGCGGGCGTTGTCGTGCCGGCACCACTTCGACAGGCGGTCAAGCACAGCCGGCATCACAGCAACTCGGGCCGACGACAGTGAAGAGCAGTCGAACATGGCGCTGCCGCCACGGCCCGACTTGCGGCGCAGATAGCACCAGAGGTGTATGTGGGCCCGCAGCCGATCTGCAAGATCAAGCACGGTACGCTCCGGCACAAGAATCTCGGGCGGCAGATCGAAGGGGAACTTGACGGAAGCGAAGGTCGCCACAAGGCTTGGCCTGTTCTGCATCCAGCCCGGGGCTCGCGAAGCGACTCTTGGCACGGCCACTTCACAGTCCCTGGAGAAAGCCAATTAGGTGACTGCCCCAGCCAGCCTGGGCACGCTCAATGTGATGTACTCGTTCCCGGTACTCCAGATAGTTGTCAGTCGTGCGCGAATTCTTGTGCCACATGAGCTTACGCAGTTGTTCCCGTGCCAGGAGGTAGCTTGAGCGGGATGCTTCAACACCTTCTGAACCATCAACGCGTGTTGCGTGATCGACCCAGTTCATGCCGAATGTTGCGCGCAGGTCGTGAAACCGATACTGGAAGCTCGGCAAGGTCTTGCGAACTTCAGGGATAACTGCGGATTCTATGAACTCGCGCAGGCGTCTGCCATCCCTCGCCGAACGCCGCAACGGCATGCCGGTATCACGCAAGACGTTCCGATCCTCCTTCGACTCGTAGTAGGGCTGCCCATGCTGCGTGAGGAAAAGGTAGTTAAAGGGATCTTCACCCAACTGAGATCGACTGCGTCGCCTGCGGGCCTGCTCCGACACTGCGTAGGCGTGCAACATCTCATACAGCTCACGCCCCATCGTGAGATACACGCCCGTGATGTCGCGCTTGGTATCGATGCCGGTACCTGGCCCGCAGCGTAGCTTGTAGGGCCATTGCCTGACTTCACTCGATGGGCGAACAAAATCTCGCACACGCAGCGTTAGCACGGTCATTTCCCGAGCCCCCGAGAATAGCGCGACCAGATGCATCAGATTGCACACCAGGTTGTCCAACCGCTTGAGCGCGGCAATCAAAGCCTTCTGCTCTTCGACTGACAGCGGACGGAGCTTGGCGCCGTCATCAATGGTCTCGTCCCAGGCGTCCTCACGCCTCGGGGCCTTGATTGAAACGTCGGTCGTCGTAACCTGCGCGACTTGATTGAAGCCCGTCGAATCCCGGTATCGAATGCCAACGCTCCTGTCGACCCACGGCGCATTCGCTGGCGCGAATCCCAGGCGCGGGTCCGTCATCAGGAAACGGTAGAGGCCAACTACGTTCGACATGCGCCGCTTTGCGGTGTTCGGCGCGAGTTCACGAGCGTTGATCTGCTCAATCAAATGGGTGCGGAAAAAATACGTAGGGCGCAGATACTTATCGATGGCTGAGAAATCATCCCACTCCAAGGCCACCTCGTCGAGATATGCCTTGTAGGCCGCCAGATCCTGGGCAACTGGTCTCAGAGACGCTATGCCTAGCGGCTTGGCGCGCGCTCGCTCAATAAGCCATAGACACGCGGGCGCCCAGGGGGCGCCATCGCTGCCAAGAACTAAAGGAAACGTCGCAAACGAGGTCCAGCGTGCCTGGCTATGGTTCCACGGAGCACGCCAGTACTTGACATGCCTCCCCCCGTGCCAGTGATCGACCGGCAAACAACCCGGACCGGCTCGGTCCGACGCTACCGTCAGCCTTAGCCTGGGGAGCGTGAAGACTGAGGTCGACTGCGCTTCGATAGACACGACAAAGGCCGCATCCGTGGTGCCGGCGGCGGGACTTGAACCCGCATTTCCGCAAAGAAGAGGGATTTTAAGTCCCTTGCGTATACCAATTTCGCCACGCCGGCAACGGACACATCAATGATGATGTGTACATACTATGGATTCAGCCGAATCTCGTCAACTAAGCAATAACAGCCGGATAGCGGATTTTAAGTCCGCTGCGTCTACCAATTTCACCACCCGGGCGGGCGTGCTTTGCGCGAGATTATCACCGCATCGCAAAGCTGATTTTCCAACTGAAAAAGGGAAGCCGTATGGCTTCCCTTTTCGTATTTGGAGCGGGAAACGAGACTCGAACTCGCGACCTCAACCTTGGCAAGGTTGCGCTCTACCAACTGAGCTATTCCCGCATTGCCGGTCAATGAGACTTGCGACTCACTGCCATGCTTGGTACTAAAAATTCCCCAGATTTCTCTGGAGCGGGAAACGAGACTCGAACTCGCGACCTCAACCTTGGCAAGGTTGCGCTCTACCAACTGAGCTATTCCCGCAGTGATTTCTTGGAGGCGCGATCCAGAGTCGAACTGGACTAACCGGATTTGCAATCCGGGGCATAACCGCTTTGCTATCGCGCCTTAAGAACTGTTAGTCTGGGTCTTGGTGAAACCCGGACTAAAAAAGGAAGCCTGAGCTTCCTTTCTTTCAAATTTTGGAGCGGGAAACGAGACTCGAACTCGCGACCTCAACCTTGGCAAGGTTGCGCTCTACCAACTGAGCTATTCCCGCATTGTCTTGACGACACCTCACTTCTTCCCGCGTAGTATTTGCTGATTTATCAAGAACCGAAGTTTTTGACTTATTTACAAACTTGCGCGTTTCGAAGCAAGACCAAGATTGTATGCCGGATTTAAGTGCCTTTGCAAGCTTTTGAGAGATTTCTTCAAAAATCTTTCAATCTCTCCACTTCAACCCGGCTCGAACCTCAAACCGAGATCAATGTGTAGCCGCAGGCGCGGCCACCACATCACCGGGCTTGGCCGCCACGGCGGGCTCTTCATCCGGCAGGGGCTGAGGCATGGATTCCAGGGCCACTTCCAGCACCCGGTCGATCCAACGCACCGGCACGATCTCAAGCTGGTTCTTGACGTTCTCGGGGATGTCTTGCAAGTCCTTGACGTTGTCCTCGGGAATCATCACCGTCTTGATGCCGCCGCGGTGAGCCGCCAACAGCTTCTCTTTCAAGCCGCCGATGGCAGTGACTTCCCCGCGCAAGGTGATCTCACCCGTCATGGCCACATCAGCGCGCACGGGAATGCCCGTCAGAGCCGACACAAAGGCCGTGGTCATGGCTGCACCTGCACTGGGGCCATCCTTGGGCGTGGCGCCGTCAGGCACGTGGACGTGCACATCGCGCTTCTCAAAGAGCTCGTCCTTGATGCCTAAGCGGCGGGCGCGTGAACGAACCACCGTGCGAGCAGCCTCGACCGATTCCTTCATCACATCGCCCAGCGAGCCGGTGCGGATGATATTGCCCTTGCCCGGCATGGCCGTGGCTTCAATGGTCAGCAGATCGCCACCCACTTCGGTCCAAGCCAGACCCACCACTTGGCCGACCTGATTCTTCTTCTCGGCGCGGCCGAAGTCGTACTTGCGCACGCCCAGGAAGTCGTTCAGATTGTCTTCGGTGACGACGGCCTTGCCCTCGATCGTCTTGAGCGCGATGCCCTTCACCACCTTACGGCAGATCTTGGAGACTTCGCGTTCCAGCGAGCGCACGCCGGCTTCGCGTGTGTAGTAGCGAATGATGCCGCGGATGGCGGATTCGGTGACTTCCATCTCCGAGTCCAGCACGCCGTTGTTCTTGCACTGCTTGGGCAACAAGTAGCGCTGAGCGATATTGACCTTCTCGTCCTCGGTGTAACCCGACAGGCGGATCACTTCCATCCGGTCCAGCAGCGCTGGCGGAATATTCATCGAGTTCGAAGTGGCGATGAACATCACGTCGGACAGGTCGAAGTCGACCTCCACATAATGGTCGCCAAAGGTGTGGTTCTGCTCGGGGTCCAGCACTTCCAGCAGGGCCGAAGACGGGTCGCCACGGAAGTCCATGCCCAGCTTGTCGATCTCGTCCAGCAGGAACAGCGGATTGCGCGTGCCGACCTTGGACAAGCTCTGCAGCACCTTGCCCGGCATGGAGCCGATATAGGTGCGGCGGTGGCCACGAATCTCGGCTTCGTCACGCACGCCACCCAAGGCCATGCGCACGAACTTGCGGCCGGTGGCGCGCGCCACGGACTGCCCCAGCGAGGTCTTGCCCACGCCCGGAGGGCCGACCAGGCAAAGAATCGGCGCCTTGACCTTGTCCACGCGGGTTTGCACCGCGAGGTACTCAAGGATGCGGTCCTTGACCCGGTCAAGACCGTAATGATCTTCGTCCAGCACTTGAGCGGCGTTGACCAGATCGTGCTTGATCTTGGTCTTCTTGCTCCAGGGCAGATTGACCAAGGTCTCGATGTAGTTGCGAACCACGGTGGCCTCGGCCGACATCGGCGACATCAGCTTGAGCTTCTTCAGCTCGCCATCGGCCTTTTTGCGGGCGTCCTTGGGCATCTTGGCGGCCTGGATCTTCTTATCCAGCTCTTCCAGATCAGCACCTTCTTCGCCGTCGCCCAGTTCCTTCTGGATCGCCTTGACCTGCTCGTTGAGGTAATACTCGCGCTGGCTCTTTTCCATCTGGCGCTTGACGCGGCCACGGATGCGCTTTTCCACCTGCAGGATGTCGACCTCATGCTCCAGCAGATCCAGCAGCGTCTCCAGACGCTTGCCGACCTCGGACAAGTTCAGCACCGATTGCTTGGCGTCGAGCTTGAGCGGCAGATGCGCAGCAATGGTGTCGGCCAGACGACCGGCGTCATCGATGCCACCGATGGAGGTCAGGATCTCGGGAGGAATCTTTTTGTTCAGCTTGACGTACTGGTCAAACTGCTGCGTCACGGCGCGGCGCAGGGCCTCGATCTCGGGCTTGGTGTCCGGCTCGGGCGGGATGGGCATGACCTCGGCGACGAAGTGTTCCTCGCCGTCGGTGATGGTTTGCGTGGTGGCGCGCTGCAGGCCTTCCACCAACACCTTGACGGTGCCGTCGGGCAGCTTGAGCATTTGCAGGATGCTGGAGACGCAACCCACTTCAAACATATCGTCCGACTTGGGCTCATCCTTGCCGGCGGCTTTCTGTGCCACCAGCATAATTTGACGGCCAGCTTCCATCGCCGCTTCCAGGGCCTTGATGGACTTCGGGCGCCCCACGAACAGCGGGATCACCATATGCGGGAACACCACCACATCGCGCAAGGGCAAGAGCGGCAGCGTGATGAGTTCCGCAGGCAGAACGGGATGACCAGACATGTAAACCTCTCTTTCTCAGCCCTAGCTGCGGGCTGAGCGGGCAATTGCAAGACGCCGAACAAAACAGAACAGGCGGTGATTCACCTGTTCATTCGGGGCTAGATAGATTGGTTGATTGATGCTTAGGCGCTGGCCTTGGCTTGCTCTCGGTAAACCAGCAGAGGTTTGGCGTTCTCGTCGATGGTGTGCTCATCCAGCACCACTTTGGCCACGCCGTCCAGCGCGGGCAGCTCGAACATGGTGTCGATCAGCGAGAGCTCCATGATGGAGCGCAGGCCACGTGCGCCGATCTTGCGCGCCAGCGCCTTCTTGGCAATAGCGGTCAGGGCCGAGGGACGAATCTCCAACTCCACGCCGTCCATCGCGAACAATTGCTGGTACTGCTTCACCAGGGCGTTCTTGGGCTCGGTCAGGATCTGAATCAGCGCGTCTTCGGTCAACTCGCCCAAGGTCGCCACCACAGGCAGTCGGCCCACCAGTTCGGGGATGATGCCGAACTTGATCAAGTCGGCCGGCTCCACCTCGCGGAAGATCTCGGACACGCGACGCTCGTCCTTGCTCTTCACCGAGGCACCGAAGCCAATGCCGGTTTTCTCGGAACGGTTCTGGATGACCTTCTCCAGGCCATCAAACGCACCGCCGCAGATGAACAAGATATTGGTCGTGTCGATCTGCAAGAAGTCCTGATTCGGGTGCTTGCGGCCGCCCTGCGGGGGCACCGAGGCCATCGTGCCTTCCACCAGCTTCAGCAAGGCTTGCTGCACGCCTTCGCCCGACACATCGCGGGTGATGGAGGGGTTGTCGGCCTTGCGGGAGATCTTGTCGATTTCGTCGATGTAGACGATGCCGCGCTGGGCGCGCTCGACGTCGTAATTGCAGTTCTGCAGCAGCTTCTGGATGATGTTTTCAACATCCTCACCGACATAACCCGCCTCGGTCAGGGTGGTCGCATCGGCGATCACAAACGGCACGTTGAGCAGGCGGGCCAGCGTCTGAGCCAACAAGGTCTTGCCGGAACCGGTGGGGCCGATCAAGAGAATATTGCTCTTGGCCAACTCAACCGAGTCCTTGGTGCCAGCCATATGGCGCAGGCGCTTGTAGTGGTTGTAAACCGCCACCGACAGCGTGCGCTTGGCAACATCCTGGCCAATCACATACTGGTCAAGGCTGGCCTTGATCTCGCTGGGCACGGGCAAGTCCGACTTGCTGGCGCGCGCCGCCGGCGTGTCGGCAGGCACTTCGTCGCGCACGATGTCGTTGCACAGCTCGATGCATTCATCACAAATGAATACCGACGGGCCAGCAATCAACTTCTTCACTTCATGCTGGCTCTTGCCGCAGAAGGAG
Organism: Paucibacter sp. KCTC 42545; assembly: GCF_001477625.1. Classification (NCBI taxonomy): domain Bacteria; kingdom Pseudomonadati; phylum Pseudomonadota; class Betaproteobacteria; order Burkholderiales; family Sphaerotilaceae; genus Roseateles; species Paucibacter sp. KCTC 42545. The sequence continues at coordinate 964,973 of NZ_CP013692.1, read as the reverse complement.
CAGTACAGGACTTTTTCGCTGGAGTTGCCTTTTTTCTCGGCCATGGATCTGCTTGTCTTTCAGGCGTTAATGCCTGCTGTGATGATAGTTCAAACGCATACGGGGCCCTTAGCTTGAAAAGGGCCCCCTTACGCTCGCTGTTAGAAGCGGCAATTCAGCGGATCAGGGGCGCTTCTCAAGCACACCATCAACCAGCCCGTAGGCCTGCGCTTCGGCGGCGGACATGTAGTAGTCACGCTCGGTGTCGGCCTGGATTTTCTCCAGGGTCTGGCCCGAACGCTCAGCCAGGATGCGGTTGAGTTGTTCACGAGTTTTGAGAATCTCGCGCGCATGAATCTCGATGTCCGTGGCCTGGCCCTGTGTGCCACCCAGCGGCTGGTGAATCATCACCTTGGCATTGGGCAGCGCAAAGCGCTTGCCCTTGGCACCCGCAGCCAGCAAGAAGGCGCCCATGCTGGCGGCCATGCCCATGCACAAGGTCGAGACCTCGGGCTTGATGAAGTTCATGGTGTCAAAGATGGACATGCCGGCCGAGACGCTGCCGCCGGGCGAGTTGATGTACAAGAAGATGTCCTTGTCCGGGTTCTCGCTCTCGAGGAACAACATTTGCGCCACCACCAGGTTGGCGACCGCGTCATTGACGGGGCCCACCAAGAAAATAATGCGCTCGCGCAGCAGGCGGCTGTAGATGTCGTAGGCACGCTCGCCGCGGCCCGACTGTTCGATGACGATGGGCACCATGCCCAGATTGTTGATTTCCAGCGCGCTCATGTAGGTCCTCTGAAGAAAGTCTCTATGGATCAGGTGTTGGGGCTGATTATGTCGCCACAAGACCTGACCCTTTGAATTTGGAGCTTATCCGCAACTTGGCACGATTCAGCTGAGCCCGAAACCGAGCCCTGGGCACAAGCGCCAATGCGCGCAATACCGCGGGGTCAAGCCCTGCGTTGCTAGTTGCCATCGGCGCCCTGCCCCGAGCCCAAATCAGCTCGCCGCCCTCCGCCGAAAAAACCGGACAAGAGTTCCGAGCCAAAAAGCAAAAAGCGCCGCCCTTGCGGTACGGCGCTCTCTTCAAGCTGATGATCGGGTGAGGATCAGTTGGCTTGTTGAGCCATCAGTTCGTCGAAAGGCAGAGCCTTGTCGCTGACCTTGGCCTTGGCCAACACGAAGTCGGTGACGTTGTTTTCAACCACAACGGCCTCCACTTCGGCCAGGCGATTGCGGTCGCTGAGGTACCAGCGCACGACTTCGGCGGGCTTCTCGTAGCTCTGAGCCAGGTCTTCGATATGGGCTTGCAGTTGCTCAGGCTTGGCTTGCAGGTTGTTGGAGCGAACCAACTCACCCACCACCAGACCCAGGCGCACGCGACGCTCGGCTTGCGGGCGGAAGATTTCTTCGGGGATCGGCGCCTTGTCAGCATCCTTCACGCCACGCTTCTTCAGGTCTTCACGGGCCGCAGCCACCATGCGCTCGGTCTCACCGGCGATCAGGGCATTGGGCACGTCGAGTTCAGCGGCAGCGACCAGAGCGTCCATCACGGCGCCCTTGTTGCGAGCCAGCACGCGGAACTTGACTTCGCGCTCGAGGTTCTTCTTGATGTCGGCGCGCAGGCCTTCAACGCTGGCGTCGGTGATGCCCAGGGACTTGGCAAAAGCCTCGTTCACTTCCGGCAGATGCTGGGACTCGATCTTCTTGACCGTGACCAGGAAGTCGGCTTCCTTACCAGCGACGTCCTTGCCGTGGTAATCCTCAGGGAACGCCAACGGGAAGGTCTTGGAATCGCCAGCCTTCATGCCGCGCACGGCCTTCTCGAACGCTTCCAGCATCTGGCCTTCGCCGATGATGAATTGGAAGCCTTCGGCCTTGCCGCCTTGGAAGGGCTCGCCATCGAGCTTACCTTCGAAGTCGATGGTGACGCGATCGGTGTCGCCGGCCACATCGGCTGCGCCGCGCTGGGCGAAGCTGCGACGCTGCTTGCGCAGGATCTCAACCGTCTTGTCGATGGCTTCTTCGGTCACTTCGCTGACAACGCGCTCGACGTCGGCGTTAGCCAGATCACCGATCTTGACTTCCGGGTAGACCTCGAACGTGGCGTCGAAAGCCATCTGGCCTTCAGGCGACTCGTCCTTCTGGGCGATGCGGGGGGCGCCGGCCACGCGCAGCGCGGCTTCGTTGGCGGCGGCCGAGAAGGCCTCACCCAGCTTGTCGTTCATGACTTCGTACTGGACGGAGTAGCCATAACGTTGTGTGACCACGCTCATCGGCACCTTGCCGGGGCGGAAGCCATCGGCCTTGACGGTGCGAGCGAGTTTCTTCAGACGTTGCTCGACTTCGCTGTTGATGTCAGCAGCCGCCAGCGTGAGCGTGATGCGGCGTTCGAGCTTTTCGAGGGTTTCGACGGTGACAGCCATAGTTGACTCAATACAAAGTTATCTGGTGCGCGGGGCCGGACTCGAACCGGCACGCCGGTGAAGGCGTCAGGACCTAAACCTGGTGCGTCTACCAATTTCGCCACCCGCGCTAGAAGGATTTCAGGCCCGCTCTTCCGGCTGATTGGCGCCAGACTTCTGGCACCAACACAACCGAGCAAGCCTGCGGCATTTCGGCAAACCGTGGATTGTAGCCACTTGCGGAGCCGATTTTCGCGACCCGGTGAAACCCCGGGTCGGAAATCTGCGTCAGCCCGCTTTCTTGGGGCCCTTTTTCGGACCCTTTTTCAACTCTTTACTCGGGCCGTTTGATACGGAACCAGGCCGCGTACATGGCCGGCAGCGCCAGCAAAGTCAGCGCCGTGGCTACGATCAAACCGCCCATGATGGCCACGGCCATCGGGCCCCAGAACACGCTGCGGGACAGCGGCACCATGGCCAGCACAGCGGCGGCAGCCGTCAGCACAATGGGGCGGAAACGCCGCACTGCTGACTCGACAACAGCCGACCAATCGGGCACGCCACGTGCGCGGTCTTGCTCGATCTGGTCGATCAGGATCACCGAGTTGCGCATGATCATGCCCATCAAGGCAATCACGCCCAGCAGCGCCACAAAGCCGAAGGGCTGATTGAAGATCAACAAGGCTGCAGCCACACCAGCAATACCCAGCGGGCCGGTCAGGAACACCAGCATGGCGCGCGAGAAACTTTGCAGCTGCAGCATCAGCAAGGTGAAGATGAGGAACAACATCATCGGCACACCGGCCGCGATCGAGCCCTGGCCCTTGCTGCTTTCTTCCACCGCGCCGGCCACCGAGATGCTGTAGCCCACCGGCATCTTGGCCTGCAAGGCCTGCAGCTGCGGCCACACCTGGGCGGTGACAGTGGCGCCCTGCATGCCCTCAGCCACATCGCCCTGCACGGTCACCGCGTAATCACGCGCTTCGCGCCACAGCACGCCGGGCTCCCAGGCAAAGCTGACCTTGGCGATTTGCGCCAGTGGAATGGAACGGCCACTGGACGTGGGCACATAGGCATTGCCAATATCGCTGATCGCATTGCGCTCATTCAAGGGCTGACGCAGCACGATGTCGATCAGGCGATCGCCATCGCGGTACTGACCAATCGTGCTGCCCGAGAACATGGTGCGCGCGGCCTGCGCCAGCGCCTGGCTGCTCACACCCAGGGCGCGCGCCTTGTCCTGATCAACCTCCAGGCGCAAGACCTTGATCGGCTCGTTCCAGTTGTCATTGACGCCACGCATATTCGCGTTGGCGGCCAGAATGACCTTGGCTTGGTCACCCCATTGGCGCACCTCTTGCGCATTCGGCCCGGCGACACGGAACTGAACCGGGTAAGGCACCGGCGGCCCATTGGGCAGCAGCTTGACGCGAGCCCGCACCTCCGGGAACTCGGCCGCCACCAGCGTCGGCAAGCGCTTGCGCAGGTCCTCGCGCTCATGCAAATCCTTGCTCAGGATGATGGCCTGGCTGACATTGGCCTGCGGGAAGATCACATCCAGCGGCAAGTAGAAACGCGGCACGCCGCTACCGATCCAGGTGCTGACCGACTCCACGCCCTGCTCCTTGAGCATGCGGGCCTCGAAGCGCTTGGCGACTTCGCGGCTTTGCAAAATGGTGGAGCCTTCGGGCAGGCTCAGGTCGACCAGAATTTCCGGCCGCGATGAATCTGGGAAGAACTGCTGCTGCACACGGCCCATGCCGACCATGCCCAGCGCAAAGGTCAGTACCGTCAAGCCAATGGTTTTCCAGCGATTCAGCACGCACCAACGCACCAGGCTGCGGAAGCGGTTGTAGAACGGGGTGTCAAACAACTCATGCGCCTCGCCACCCTCGTTGGACTTGTGAGTACGCAAGAGCAAGGCACCCAGATAGGGCACGAAATAGACCGACACCAGCCAGCTGATCACCAGCGCCGCGGCGGTGACCGCAAAGATGGCGAAGGTGTACTCACCCGTTTGTGACTTGGCCAGGCCGATGGGCAGGAAGCCGGCCGCGGTGATCAAGGTGCCGGTCAACATGGGCATGGCCGTAGCGTCGTAGGCGAAGGTGGCCGCCGTCATCTTGTCGTAACCCTCCTCCAGCTTACGCACCATCATCTCGACAGCAATGATGGCGTCATCCACCAACAAGCCCAGCGCGATGATCAGGGAGCCTAGCGAGATTTTGTGCAGACCCACGCCCCAATAAAACATGGTCACAAAGGTGATCGCCAGCACCAGCGGAATGGTGATGGCCACCACCATGCCGGGCCAGATGTCGATGCGCAGCGGCTTGGTGTGCAGACCCAGCGAGATGAAGCTGACCGCCAGCACGATCACCACTGCTTCGATCAGCACCTTGATGAATTCGTTCACCGAGCGGGTCACGGCTCGGGGCTGATCCTGAATCTGCTCCAGTTCAATGCCGGCCGGCAACTGGGCGCGGATCTGCGCGGCAGTCGCCTGCAAGGCCTTGCCCATGGCCACGATGTCACCGCCCTTGGCCATGGACACCCCCAGCGCAATCACATCCTTGCCCTGATGCCGCACCATGACGGCCGGCGGATCGGCGTAGCCGCGCGTGACCTCGGCAATATCCGACAGGCGCAGGCTGCTGGCCTGGCCGGTTGTTGCATTGACAGCTCGGATCGGGAAGTCCTTCAGTGCCTGCACCGACTGGAACTGACCCTGCACCCGCACTTGCAGGTTGCCGCTGCCAGCATCCAGGACACCGCCGCCTTCGATCGCGTTTTGCGCGCCGATCTGGGCAATCACCTGGTTGAAATCCAGGCCCATGGTGGCGACCCGCTTTTGCGAGATCTCAACAAACACCTTCTCGGCCTGCACGCCGAAAGGCTCCACCTTGGCCACATCGGTCACCTTGAGCAGAGCCGAGCGCACCCGGTCCGCATGGGCACGCAACTCATCAAACGAGAAGCCCTGCGCCGAGAGCGCAAAAATACTGCCGTAGACATCGCCAAACTGGTCATTGAAGACCGGACCGACCACGCCTTGCGGCAAGGTGTGCGCCATGTCACCGACGCGCTTACGCACCTGGTACCAGACATTGGGCACCTCGCCAGCCGGCGTGTGCTCCTTGAGCTGGAAGATGGTTAGCGATTCACCCGGCTTGGTGTAGCTGCGCACCCGGTCGGCGAAGGGCACTTCCTGCAAGGTCTTCTCGATCTTGTCGGTGACCTGCTCAGCCACCTGCTCGGCGGTGGCGCCGGGCCAGAAAGCCTGGACCACCATCAGGCGCAGAGTGAAGGGCGGATCCTCATCCTGACCGAGCTGGAAATAGGCCGCAAAGCCCATCAGCATCAACACGACCAAGAGATAGCGCGTCAGCGCCGGATGCTCCAGGGCCCAGCGCGAGACATTGAAATTTCGGCGTCCACCGGCGCCTGCGGGCTTGGATGACTTGACTGGCTTGCTGCTCATGAAGGCGGACTCCGGGCTTACTTGGAAGCCGCAGGGGCCGCACTCGACACGGTCGCGCCCGCCGCAGCGGGCTGCACATAGCGGCAGACCTTCTGGCCAGCCTTGAGCACATGCACACCCGCCACCACCACCTCCTGGCCAGCCACCAGGCCGCCAGCGATCAGCACCTCATTGCCATCGGCACCACCCACTTGCACCGGCTGCGCCTTCAAGGTCATGCTGGCCGGGTCCAGCACCCAGACCGAACTATTGCCCTGATCCTGGCGCAGTGCGGCCAGCGGCAGCTTGATGACTTGCTCGACACGGGGGGTTTGCAGGGTCACGGTGGCGGTCTGACCTAGCTTGGTGTCCAGGCGTGCCACATCGGCCTTGACCATGAAGGTGCGCGTGACCGGGTCGGCCGCCGCGGACAACTCACGCAGCACCGCCGCACGCGGCGGCTGGCCCGAGCCCCACAGCGTGAACTTCAAAGAGCCTGGCTGGCTGGCCGCGGCGCGGAACTGATCCAGCTGATCCTCAGGCACGGCAAACACCACATCGCGCGGCCCGTCTTGTGCGATGCGCACAATCGGTGTGCCGGCCGACACCACCATGCCCGGCTCGGCGTCCACGCCGGTCACCACGCCCGCCGCATCGGCCAGCAAGCTGGCGTACTCGGTCTGATGGCCCTGCGCCTCGCCCTGCGCCCTGGCTTGGTCGAGCTGCGACTGCGCAGCCTTGAAGGCGCTGTTGCGGCGCTCCAACTCCGCAGCGCTGATGAAGCCCTGCTGTTGCAGATCGATGAAACGCTTGTAATCGGCGGCGGCCTGATCGCGATTCGTTCTAGCGGCGGCCACGGCGGCATCGGCGGCGCTGCGGGCCAGCACCAGATCTTGCGCGTCGAGTTGTGCCAGCAATTGCCCCGGCTTGACGGCATCCCCCAGATTGACCTTGCGCGACAGCAGCTTGCCACCCACGCGGAAGGACAGGCGGGATTCGACCCGCGCGCGCACTTCCGCCGCGTATTCAAAACTCGTGCCCACCGGCGCCGTCCGCAGCACCAGGGTGCGCACAGCCCGTTCGGGTTCAGCCGCCGGTTCTGGTTTGCCGCAGGCCACGAGCAGCACGCTCAGGCTGAAAACAGGCGCCAAGCGCAAGAACCTGGAAGATCGCAAAGACATGGATAACCCCGAGATGCAGAACTCAGGCGCGCATCAGCGCCACCCAAAAAGGCAGCGTCATGCGGGGCCAGAACCCTTATTGACTGATTGGTCAGTAATGTATGCAAGGGGCTAGTGCCTGTCAAACCAGCAGTTCGCGCTGCCAACTCAGGCGTAAATGCGCCTTGACAGGCAGCCAAGCCGCTGACCGGCCCAATTCCCCGACACAATCTCGCCCGTGAACATTGACCACTACGAAAACTTTCCCGTCGCCTCCTGGCTGTGCCCCAAGCCGCTGCGCCCGCCCATCGCGGCCATCTACCATTTCGCGCGCACGGCCGACGATCTGGCCGATGAAGGCGATGTCAGCACCGCGCAACGCCAGGCCGATTTGCAAGCCTATCGCGCCGACCTGCACGCCATCTTCCAAGGCCAGGCTTGCTCGCCGCGCTGGGCCGCCCAGGTGTTTGAGCCGCTGCGCCACGCCAGCCTGCAATATCGGCTGCCCCTGCGCCTGCTTGACGATTTGCTCGACGCCTTCGAGCAAGACCTGCACCAAAACAGCTACGCCGACCGGCCCGAACTGCTGAACTACTGCCGCCGCTCGGCCAACCCAGTGGGCCGCTTGCTGCTGCATCTCTACGGCATTGATGACGCCCTGGCCCTGCAGCGCTCCGACGCCATTTGCAGCAGCCTGCAGCTGATCAACTTCTGGCAGGACTTCAGCCGCGACGGGCCGCGTGGCCGCGTCTACGCCCCGCGCGCCGACCTGCAGCGCCACGGCCTCAACGAAGATCAGCTGCGCCGATGCCAAGACAGCCCCGCCGCACGCACCCTGATTGCCGAGCTTTGCACCTGGGCGGAGGACTTGATGCACCAGGGCGCGCCCCTGGTCCACCAGATTCCAGGCCGGGCCGGCTGGGAATTGCGCTTGGTGGTGCAAGGCGGGCTGCGCATTCTTGAGAGAATCCGCGCCATGCAATTTGCCAGCCTGACTCAGCGGCCTCAGATCGGTGCGCTGGACGCGCCGCGACTGCTGCTTCGCGCCATGCTGATGCGCCCCCAATCCAACCAGAAGGAAACCTCGTGAGTCCCGAGCAGTACGTGCAGGACAAGGCAGCCAAGAGTGGCTCTAGTTTTTACTACGCCTTCTTGTTTTTGCCGCCACCCCGGCGCGCCGCCATCACCGCCTTTTACGCTTTCTGCCGCGAGGTGGACGATGTGGTGGACGAAACACAAGACGCCGGCGTGGCCGCGACCAAGCTGGCCTGGTGGCGTAAGGAAGCCGCCAGCGCCTTCGCCGGCCAACCCCAGCATCCGGTGATGCGGGCCTTGATGCCCCATTGCCAGAGCTATGACATCCGCCTAGAGCACCTGAACGCCGTCATCGACGGCTGCCAGATGGATCTGGAGCAGACCCGTTACCTCGACTTCCCCGGCCTGCAGCGCTACTGCCACCTGGTGGCCGGCGTGGTGGGCGAAGTGGCGGCCTGCATCTTCGGCCAGACCCAGCCGCAAACCACCGCTTACGCCCATAAGCTGGGCCAGGCGATGCAGCTGACCAATATCATCCGCGACGTTGGCGACGACGCCCGCCGGGGCCGCATCTACCTGCCGGTGTCGGAGCTGCAGCAGTTCGAAGTCAAGGCGCACGAAATCCTGCAGCGCCAAAAGCCCTGGGGCTATAGCGAGCGCTTCACCGCCTTGATGAAGTTCCAGGCCGAGCGCGCCCACCGCCTTTACGACGAAGCCTTTGCCCTGCTGCCCGAGGCCGACCGCCGCACGCAAAAGCCGGGGCTGATGATGGCCAATATCTACCGCGCCTTGCTGCGCGAGATTGAGGCGGAAAACTTCCGCGTGCTGGAGCAGCGCATCTCACTGACCCCGGTGCGCAAGCTCTGGATCGCCATGCGCACCAACTGGACGGGCCGTTGAGCCCAACGCCTCCGCAGCAGCGCGGGCGCAAGCTCGCCATCATCGGCGGCGGTTGGGCCGGGCTGGCGACCGCCGTCAGCGCGGTCCAGGGCGGCGCCGAGGTCTGCTTGCTGGAGATGGCCCCACAACTGGGCGGCCGCGCCCGCAGCCTGGCAGCTGACGACAAGCAAGCGCTGCTGGACAACGGCCAGCACATCCTGATCGGCGCCTACACCCAGAGCCTGACCTTGCTGCAGACCCTGGGGGTCGATCCCGAACACGCTTTTTTGCGCACGCCTTTGCGTCTGCGCTACCCGCGCCACGAAGGCTTGCGCTTGCCCAGCGGCGCCCCGCTGATCAGTTTCACGCGCGGGGTGCTGGCCAACCAGGATTGGCCCTTGTCGGCACGCCTGAGTTTGCTGATGACCGCCGGCCGCTGGCTGCTCAAAGGCTTCCAGTGCCCGCCGGACTGGAGCGTTAGCACCCTATGCGCCGATCTACCCCGCTGCGTGCGAGAAGGCCTGATTGAACCGCTGTGCGTGGCTGCCCTCAACACCCCGGCCGCGCAAGCCAGCGCCAGCACTTTCTTACGCGTGCTGCGCGACGCCTTGTTCAGCGGCCCAGGCAGCGCCGACTTGCTGCTGCCGCGTTTGCCGCTCAGCGCCTTGCTGGCCACGCCGGCACAGAACTGGTTGCTCGCGCATGGCGCCGAGCTGCGCCTGAGCCATCGGGCGCAAAGCCTGCAGGCCGACGGGGCGGGCTGGCGCCTGGACGGTGAGTTTTTCGACCAAGTCGTGCTGGCCTGCACCTCGGTAGAGGCAGCCCGGCTGTGCCGCGACATTGCGCCGGCCTGGTCACAGCAGGCCCAAACCCTACGCTTCGAGCCCATCCTAACCGTCTACCTGCACAGCCCGGGCAGCCGCTTGCCGGCACCGATGGTGGCCTTGCAAGAAGGCCCGCAAGCTCCCGCGCAGTTCGCCTTCGATCTGGGGCAGTTGGGCACCCAGCCGGGGCTGTTCGCTTTCGTCATCAGCGGTGCGGCGCCGTGGGTCGGGCATGGCTTGGCCGAGAGCGGCCGCTACACCCTGGCGCAAGCCATTCAGGAATTCGACTGGGCCACACCACCAACGGTGTACCGCGTGCTGGCAGAAAAACGCGCCACCTTCGCCTGCACACCGGGCCTGTCGCGCCCGCCTATGGCGATTGCGCCGGGCCTGTGGGCAGCGGGTGACTATGTTGCCGGCCCCTACCCCGCCACGCTGGAAGGTGCGGTGCGTGCCGGGCAAGCGGCTGCCGCACAGGCCTTGCGTTAGCGACTCAGCGGCAGCGATATGGGCTGAGATCGACTAGAACTTCGGCGCAAACGGCGCCGCCAAAGGCTCGCCGATGAACACGCCCTGCCCGGGCCACAACACGCTATGCCAGTAGGCCTCCAAGGCCGACAAGCCCTGCACATAGCTCAGCAGCAAGACTTGAGGATGAGGGAACTTCTGGCGATGGTTGCAGGGCTCGCTGACCGTGCCATAGCTGGCGGTGGCGCCTGCCTCCAGCCAATCGAGGGCACTCATCTGGCCACTGTCGGGGCGGCGCTCCAGCTGACCGCCAAAGGAGGTCAGGTGATCGGCCAGGGCGCCCGGCAACCAATCCACCTGGTCAAGACCTGGCACCACCGCCAGCCCAGTTTGGTAGATCAAGGTGCGGCGTAGCGGCGGCAACTCTTTGTGCGCCGGCGTGTGCGCGTCCACACCCAGGCCGCGCAGCGAGCTCGCCGGGGGAAACAGGGTGGATCGCACATTGCGCGCCGTGTCCGCCGTGCTGACGAAATAGGCATTGGCGGGGAGGAAGCCAGGCAGGCTTTGGTCGGCCGCAATGCCACGCTCAATCAAGGCTTGTGCACTCTCCACGGTGCGCGCCGCCAGCAACATGGACGGCCGCAGGCCCAAATCGCCAAATGGCTTGGCACCCTGATAGCTGAAATAAGGCGAGGGCTTGGACGGCGCGCAGCCATTGCTGCAGAGCTCCGCCTGATAGCCCAGCGCCAGCGCGCCGGTGATGGAGTTGCAGACCACGGCGAAAGGCTGCGTCCAGGCCAGGGCCAGGCCCTGTACCTCGGGCCCAAGCTTGCTTTTGATCTGCGCCTGCAAGGCCTCGAACTCATCGATCGTCAAGCTGGCCCGCACCGGCAATGGAAGCCGCAGCACATGGGCTTCGGGAATGCCGCGCCGGCGGGCGTAATACTCGCCCACGGCGACTGAGTAGGGGTCGGCCGTGTTGATCACCAAACCCAGCTCGGCCGCCGTGATGCGGCCTTGCAGGCGGGGCATGCGCAACCAAGTGGGCGCCGCTGCAGTTTGACTTGGCGCCGCACTGGCAGGCGGGGTGGAAGCGGGGGTCGCCCCGCCGGCCGGCGCTGATGCTGATGCTGATGCTAATGCTGATGCTGATGCTGATGCTGATGCTGATGCTGATGCTGATGCTGATGCTGATGGCGATTGCGCCTGCGCCTGCGTCACAACCAGCTCCAGCGCCAGCAGGCCCGCCAGCAGCATCATGGCCCGGCCTGCCGCCTGCCGCCAAGCTGTTGCGGAGCGGTCACCATATCGAGGGGCGAATCTACTTTTCGCAATACAAAACAAAGAAATCTCCCGCACAATCAACGCATGAAAAACACAGAGGAAAAAACGCCTGCCATCCAGGTTTTGGAGCGCATGTTTTCGCTGCTGGATGTGTTGGCCAGCCACCAGGATCCGGTCTCGCTGAAGGAAATCAGCGCCAGCACCGGCCTGCACCCCTCCACGGCCCACCGCATTCTCAACGACTTGGCGATTGGCCGCTTCGTTGACCGGCCCGAAGCCGGTAGTTATCGCTTGGGCATGCGCATGCTGGAGCTGGGCAATCTGGTCAAAGCCCGGCTGGATGTGCGCGACGCCGCCATCGGGCCGATGCGCGAGTTGCACAAATTCACCCACCAGCCCGTCAATCTATCGGTTCGCCAAGGCGACGAAATCGTCTACATCGAGCGCACCTACAGCGAACGCTCGGGCATGCAGGTGGTGCGCGCTGTAGGCGGCCGCGCGCCCTTGCACCTCACCTCGGTGGGCAAGCTCTTCCTGGCCAGCGATGACCCCGCGCGCGTGCGCAGCTATGCGGCCCGCACGGGCCTGGCCGGCCACACCCGCAACAGCCTCACCGATATTCAAGCGCTGGAGCGCGAAATGGCCCTGGTGCGCCAGCGCGGCGTGGCGCGCGACGATGAAGAACTGGAGCTCGGCGTGCGCTGCATGGCCGCCGGCATCTACGACGACCAAGCCAAGCTGATTGCCGGCCTGTCGATCTCCGCCCCGGCCGACCGGCTGGAGGAGTCTTGGATGGTGCGGCTGAAGGAAACCGCCGGGCAAATTTCAGCCGAGCTGGGCTACCGGGGCGGCTGAGCCACAAGCGCCAAGCGGCCACAAAAAAGCGCGCTCATCGAGCGCGCTTTTCATTTGGGGATTCCGCAGCTGGCGGAATCACTGAGGCCAATGCTCAGGCCAACCTTCAGCCCGCAACCTTGATTTTGCTGTGATTGAGTTCAGCAGGGTTGCTGATGATCCACTTGCGCACCCGCTCTGCATCGCCAATCCGCGAATACTTGCCGGTCGAATCCAGGAACACCATGATCAGCTTGCGGCCGGCCATGCGGGCCTGCATCACTAGGCAGCGACCTGCCTCGTTGATGAAGCCAGTTTTCTGCAGACCAATATCCCAGCCCGGATTACTCAGCAAGCCATTGGTGCTGTGGAAATTAACCTGGCGACGACCCAGCGCGACCTGATATTCACGCGAGGTAGACAGCTCGCGCAGCAGCGGCACCTCATGCGCCACCTTCACCAGGGCGGCCAAATCCTTGGCGCTGGACTGGTTGCGGCTAGACAGGCCGGTGGGCTCAACATAATGCGTGTCGGTCATGCCCAGGCTCAAGGCCTTCTGGTTCATGGCCGCCACAAAAGCGCTCAAGCCACCGGGATAATTGCGCCCCATCGCATTGGCGGCACGGTTTTCCGAGGACATCAAGGCCAAGTGCATCATCTCGCCGCGCGTCAGCGTAGTGCCGACGGACAGGCGCGAGCGGGTGCCCTTCTCCGAATCGATGTCTTCGTCGGTGATGCTCAGCTTTTCGTCCATGGCCTGGCCGGCATCCACCACCACCAAGGCTGTCATCAGCTTGGTGATCGAGGCGATCGGCAACACGGCCGAAGGATTCTTGGAGAACAGCACCTCGTTGGTGTCTTGATCTAAGACCAGCGCGACGCTGGACTTCAGATCCAGCGGGTCTTCCACCGCATGCAAACCATACAACTGGCCATAAGTCGGCTTAGCAGCCACGACAGCAGCACCAACAACCGCGGCCTTGCGAACGCCGGAGCGCGCTTGCACCGTGGTCTTGGCTTTGCGCACGCTTTTGACTTGCGGCTTCTGGGCATCAGACTTGGCCGCCGTGGAAACCTTGGATTTGGCGCGTGTCGCCTCGGCTTGCGCGGGCGCCACCAGACCCGTGGCCGCCAAAGCGGCGCACAAGACGGTGCGCGACAACAATGAATAAATGTTCTTCAACTCGGTCCCCAGCGACTATCACTCAGTTTAAGTGATCAGGAAAACACACGCAAGATCAATCGCTTAAACGCGGCTCTTAAAGTCAAGCCTCGTCCAAATACGTGTTCATCGACGACCCCAAATCTAACGCACATGTCGGCCCGACCGATGACTAAGTGGGGCCGGGACTTCCCTAACCCTGCGCCGCCACACGCTCCAGCTTGCTGCGCAGCTTGTTCAGCGCGCTCAAATACGCTTTGGCGGACGCAACCACGATGTCGGGATCAGCCCCCACGCCATTGACGACGCGGCCGGCATGCTGCAAGCGAACTGTCACCTCGCCTTGCGATTCTGTGCTGCCACTGGTGATGGCATTGACCGAATAGAGCAACATCTCGGCACCACTTTGGGCGGCCGACTCAATCGCCTTGAGCACGGCATCCACCGGGCCGTTGCCCTCACTCTCGGTGCGGTGCTCCGCCTCACCGGCCGCGAAGACGACGCTGGCGTGCGGCCGCTCGCCCATTTCGGAGCGCTGCGCCAAGGCCACCAGGCGGTAATGCTCTTGCTCGGCGGTGACCGACTCATCCATCACCAGGGCGATGATGTCTTCGTCGAAGATTTCGTTCTTGCGGTCGGCCAGATCCTTGAAGCGCACAAAGGCGGCATTCACCTCGGCCTCTGACTCCAAGGCAATGCCCAACTCCTGCAGGCGTTGCTTGAAGGCATTGCGGCCGCTCAGCTTGCCCAGCACGATTTTGTTGGCAGCCCAGCCCACGTCTTCGGCGCGCATGATTTCGTAGGTGTCGCGCGCCTTGAGCACGCCGTCCTGATGGATGCCCGAGGCGTGCGCAAAAGCGTTCGCCCCCACCACCGCCTTATTGGGCTGCACCACAAAACCGGTGGTCTGCGAGACCAGGCGGGAAGCGGCCACGATGTGGGAGGCGTCGATATTGCAGTCCAGGCCGAAGTAGTCGCGCCGGGTCTTGACCGCCATCACCACCTCTTCCAGCGAGCAATTGCCCGCCCGCTCACCCAGGCCGTTGATGGTGCACTCGATCTGGCGCGCACCGCCGATTTGCACGCCAGCCAAGGAATTGGCCACCGCCATGCCCAGGTCGTTATGGCAATGCACCGACCAGATCGCCTGATCCGAGTTGGGCACGCGCTCGCGCAGAGTCTTGATGAAATTGCCGTACAGCTCGGGAATGGCGTAACCCACCGTGTCAGGGATATTGATGGTGCGCGCGCCTTCCTTGATGACGGCCTCGACGACCCGAGCCAGAAACTCCGGGTCCGAGCGATAGCCATCTTCGGGCGAGAACTCCACGTCATCCGTCAGGTTGCGAGCAAAGCGCACCGCCAGAATGGCTTGCTCCAGCACCTGCTCGCGCGTCATGCGCAGCTTCTTCTCCATATGCAACTCGCTGGTGGCAATGAAGGTGTGGATGCGCGAACGCGCTGCACCCTTGAGCGCCTCGGCGGCGCGGGCAATGTCGCGGTCATTGGCGCGTGCCAGCGAGCAGATAGTGCTTTCGCGCACCGCATCGGCAATCGCCTTGACGGCTTCAAAGTCACCGATGCTGGACGCGGCAAAACCGGCCTCAATCACATCCACCCGCAGGCGCTCCAACTGACGGGCAATGCGCAGCTTCTCGTCCTTGGTCATGGAGGCGCCGGGGCTTTGCTCGCCGTCACGCAAGGTGGTGTCGAAAATGATCAGTTGCTGGCTCATGGCTGGAGATCCTTTAGTCGCGGATGCGGAAGTTTATTGATTCAATCGATGAAGCGCGCGTTCGATCACTCGACCGCGATGGCGGCGCGCGCCAGGCTCAGCTGGCCTTTGCCGGCCGCCCGGTTCAGGCCGGAAACCACGGCTTTGAGTGAGGCCGACACGATATTGGCATCGACGCCCACGCCGAACAGGGTCAAGCTCTCGCCGATGCGCAATTCCAGATAGGCCACGGCGCGGGCATTGGCGCCACTGCCAATGGCATGTTCGTGATAGTCCAGCACGCGCACCGCGGCGCCGAGCTGGCTCCTCAAGCCGGCCACAAAGGCATCGATCGGGCCGGTGCCCTGCCCGTCGATTTGCAGCGTTTGGCCGGCCACCTGAGCTTGGCCGCGCAGGCTGGCAGCGCCGCCCGCCGCTTCCTTGAGTTGCGCTTGCACGCTGGTGCTGGCCAGGCCGTATTCGCCTTCAAAAATGCCCCACAGATCGGCGGCGGACAGCTCTTTGCCTGCATCGTCCATCACCGCCTGCACCACCTGGCTGAATTCGATTTGCAAACGGCGCGGCAACTCCAAGCCGTACTCGGTTTCCAGCAAATAAGAAATTCCGCCCTTGCCCGACTGGCTGTTGACCCGGATCACCGCGTCGTAGCTGCGGCCCAAGTCCTTGGGGTCGATGGGCAGATAGGGCATGTCCCAGATATCGCCTTCTTTACGGGCGGCAAAGGCCTTCTTTATTGCATCTTGGTGCGAGCCCGAAAAGGAGGTGTAGACCAGATCGCCCACATAGGGATGGCGCGGATGCACGCTGAGCTGATTGCAATGCTCCACACAGCGGCGCACCTCGTCGATGTCCGAGAAATCCAGCTGCGGGTGCACGCCCTGGGTGTAGAGGTTGAGCGCAATATTGACCAGATCGACATTGCCGGTGCGCTCGCCATTGCCGAACAAGCAGCCTTCGATGCGGTCCGCCCCGGCCATCAGCGCAAACTCACCCGCCGCCGTGCCGGTGCCGCGGTCGTTATGCGGATGGACCGACAAGATGATGGCCTCGCGGCGCGCCAAGTGGCGATCCATCCACTCGACCATATCGGCAAAGATATTCGGCGTGGAATGCTCCACCGTGGCGGGCAGATTGATGATGCACTTGCGCTCCGGCGTCGCACCCCAGGCCTCGGTCACCGCGTCCACCACCTGCTTGGAAAAAGCCAGCTCGGTGCCAGAGAACATCTCGGGCGAATACTGAAAAACAAACTCGGTGCCCGCCTGGGCGGCAGCCAGTTCACGCACCATGCGGGTGTGATGGGTGGCGAGTGCCACGATCTGCGCTTCATCCAGCCCCAGCACCACCCGGCGCATCACCGGCGCCACGGCGTTGTAGAGATGGACGATGACGCGGCGCGCGCCAATCAGCGATTCGAAGGTGCGCTCAATCAGGGGCTGCCGCGCCTGCGTCAAGACCTGGATCGTCACATCCTCGGGGATGTGGTTTTGCTCGATCAACAGGCGCACAAAATCAAAGTCAGCCTGCGAGGCGGAGGGGAAGCCGACCTCGATTTCCTTGAAGCCGATCTTCACCAGCATCTGGAACATGCGCAGCTTGCGCTGCGGATCCATGGGCTCGATCAAGGCCTGATTGCCGTCGCGCAGATCGGTGCTCAGCCACAGCGGCGCCTGCGTCAGCTGGGCATCGGGCCAAGTCCGGTCGGGCAAGGCGATGGGGGCAAAAGCGCGGTACTTGGTCTGTGGCTGCTTCAACATGGGGAATGCTCCAGAGTGATTGATTTGCAACCCACAGACACGAAAAAAGAAACGGCCCGCTGCAGATTGCATACGGGCCGTTGAGATCAGATTGACGTTCTTGTAGAGACGCGCGCGATCACCGAACCCGTGGGGTTCCTAGTAGTAGACCGAGCATGTTCAACGAGAAATTCATGGCGTCGAATATAGCACGCGAGAGCCCAGGCGCTTGGCGCCCGAGCTTATTGATGCAAGCCCTTTTCATCAGGCTCATCCGTCGACGTCGCAATCACGCTGACCGGCTTGCCCTTCAGCTTTTTGTAGGTGTAGACGGCATAGCCCGACAGGCCGTAGACACAGAACAAGAAGAACAGCACCCGCGGCGGGTCGATATTGATCACCGCGATCAAGAGCGCAATCGCCACGATCACGATGAAGGGCACCGAGCGCTTGAAGCTCACGTCCTTGAAGCTGTAGAACGGCACGTTGGTGACCATGGTCAGGCCGGCATACAAGGTGACCGCAAAAACCAGCCAAGCCTGCATCGGCTGGGCATGCACATTCTTAAAGCCGGCTTCATCCATCACCCACACCAGGCCGGCCAGAATGGCCGCAGCCGCCGGGCTGGGCAAGCCCTGGAAGAAGCGTTTATCGACCACGGCCAGATTGGTATTGAAGCGTGCCAGGCGCAAGGCCGCGGCAGCGCAATACACAAAGGAGGCGAACCAGCCCCATTTGCCCAAGCCTTGCAGGCCCCAGATGTACATGATCAGGGCCGGCGCGGCGCCGAAAGACACCATGTCGGATAGGCTGTCCATCTGCTCGCCAAAGGTGCTTTGGGTATTGGTCATGCGGGCCACGCGGCCGTCCAGGCTGTCCAGCACCATGGCGCTGAAGATGCCGAAAGCGGACTGCTCGAAGCGCCCGTTCATCGCCATCACGATGGCGTAGAAACCGCTGAACAAGGCCGCCAGCGTGAACAGATTGGGAAGAATGTAAATACCCTTGCGGCGCGGGCGCAGGGGTTCTTGGAATTCGGTGTTGTCGTCTTCGGGAAGATCGACGGAGGTCTTTGGCTCAGTCATGGGGCGCAAGGATACAGCAGACGGGCCATGGAAAAAGCCGCGTGGCCTGCAGGCGCACGCGGCTCTTGGCACTGATCAGCTCAGGGCTTAGTTCTTCGACTTGTCGACCAGCTTGTTGGCCTTGATCCACGGCATCATCGCGCGCAGCTTCTCACCCACTTGCTCGATGGGATGCTCGGCGGTCAGGCGGCGGCGGCTCAGCAGAGTCGGTGCGCCGGCCTTGTTTTCCAGGATGAAGCTCTTGGCGTATTCGCCGGTCTGGATGTCCTTCAGGCACTGACGCATCGCGTCCTTGGTGGCTTCGGTGACGACGCGCGGGCCGGTCACGTACTCGCCGTACTCGGCATTGTTGGAGATCGAGTAGTTCATGTTGGCGATACCGCCTTCATAAATCAGGTCAACGATCAGCTTCAGCTCGTGCAGGCACTCGAAGTAAGCCATTTCGGGCGCGTAACCGGCTTCGGTCAGAGTTTCGAAACCGGCCTTGATCAGCTCCACCGCGCCACCGCACAGAACTGCCTGCTCGCCGAACAAGTCGGTTTCGGTTTCTTCGCGGAAGTTGGTTTCGATGATGCCAGCCTTGCCGCCGCCATTGGCGGAGGCGTAGCTCAGGGCCAGATCACGGGCCTTGCCGGTCTTGTCGGCGTAGACGGCGATCAGGTGGGGCACGCCGCCACCTTGGGTGTAGGTGCCACGCACGGTGTGGCCGGGAGCCTTAGGCGCCACCATCCAGACGTCCAGGTCAGCGCGGGGCGTGACTTGACCGTAGTGCACATTGAAGCCGTGGGCGAAGGCCAGCGAAGCGCCTTGCTTGATATTGGGCTCGACTTCGTTCTTGTAGACCTCGGCGATTTGCTCGTCGGGCAGCAGAATCATCACCACATCGGCGGCGCGCACGGCGTCGGCGATTTCGGCAACCTTCAGGCCGGCGTTCTCGGCCTTGGCCCAGGACGCGCCGCTGCGGCGCAGACCGACGGTGACCTTGACGCCGCTGTCGTTCAGGTTTTGTGCGTGGGCATGGCCTTGTGAGCCGTAGCCGATGATGGTGACGTTCTTGCCCTTGATCAGGCTCAGGTCAGCGTCTTTGTCGTAATAAACGTTCATGTCGTGCTCCAGGGTAAAACGGTGTGTTGGGTAGAAAAATTCGGGGAATTCAAGTTCACAGGCGCAGGATGCGCTCGCCGCGGCCGATGCCGCTGGCACCGGTGCGCACGGTCTCCAGAATGGAGGCCCGGTCGATCGAGTTGATGAATGCGTCCAGCTTGGACGAATCACCGGTCAGCTCAATGGTGTAGGTCTTCTCGGTCACATCGATGATGCGGCCACGGAAGATGTCGCTGGTGCGCTTCATTTCCTCGCGCTCTTTGCCGACGGCGCGCACCTTGATCAGCATCAGCTCACGCTCGGTGAAATGGCCTTCGGTGAGGTCCACCACTTTGACCACTTCGATCAGGCGGTTCAGATGCTTGGTGATTTGCTCAATCACCTCGTCCGAGCCGGTGGTGACGATGGTCATGCGCGACAGCGAGGCGTCCTCGGTGGGGGCAACCGTCAGGCTTTCGATGTTGTAGCCACGGGCCGAAAACAGCGCCACGACGCGAGACAGCGCGCCTGCCTCGTTCTCGATCAGCAATGCAATGATGTGTTTCATTTGACTCGTCCTTCGCGCTCTTCAAACCGGCAGCGGTAACTGCCGGTTCTTGGCCACGCTCTTCGATTGATGGGAGTAGGTATCCAAACTCGAAATCTTGTTTGCCGGGCCATTGGCCGTGCGCGGTAACGCAGCGGCCCCAGCCCCGCTCACAAGACTCAGAGGTCTTCGGACCCCAGGCGCATTTCGGAAATGCCCTTGCCGGCCTGCACCATGGGCCAGACGTTTTCGGTCTGGTCGGTGCGGATGTCCAGAAAGACCGTGCGGTCTTTCAAGCGGATGGCTTCTTTCAAAGCGCCCTCCACATCTTCGGGCCGGGTCACCAAGAGGCCCACATGGCCATAGGCCTCGGCCAACTTGACGAAGTCGGGCAGCGCTTCCATATAGCTATGGGAGTAGCGGCCGCCGTAGTCCAGTTCCTGCCACTGCCGCACCATGCCCAGATAGCGGTTGTTCAAGGCGACGATCTTGACCGGCGTCTTGTACTGCTGGCAGGTGGACAGCTCCTGAATGCACATCTGGATCGAGCCTTCGCCCGTCACGCAGAACACATCCGATTCCGGCTTGGCCAGCTTGATGCCCATGGCGTAGGGCAGGCCCACACCCATGGTGCCCAGGCCGCCGGAGTTGATCCAGCGGCGCGGCTGCTCAAAGCGGTAGTACTGCGCCGCCCACATCTGGTGCTGACCCACATCGGAGGTGATGTAAGTGTCGCGATCTTTGGTCAGGCGGCACAGGGTCTCGACCACCATCTGCGGCTTGATGACCTCCGTGGACGGCTTGTAGACAAGGCAATCCTTGCGGCGCCATTCATTGATTTGGCTCCACCAGGCGTTGATGGCGGCCGAATCCGGCAAGGCGCGCGCTTCCTTGATCTGGAAGATCAATTCCTGCAGCACATCCTTCACATCACCGACGATGGGGATGTCCACCTTGACCCGCTTAGAGATCGACGAAGGGTCGATGTCCACATGGATGATCTTGCGCTCAACGGAAGCGAAGTGGGCGGGGTTGCCGATCACCCGATCATCGAAACGCGCGCCCACGGCCAGCAGAACATCACAGTTCTGCATGGTCATATTGGCTTCGAAGGTGCCGTGCATGCCCAGCATGCCGAGGAACTTGGGGTCGCTGGCCGCCGTAGCACCCAAGCCCATCAAGGTGTTGGTGACCGGGTAGCCCAGCAGATCGGTCAGCTCGCGCAACTCGGCGCAGGCTTCACCCAAAATGACGCCGCCGCCCGAATAGATATAAGGGCGCTTGGCCTGCAGCAGCAACTGCACAGCCTTGCGGATCTGGCCGGAGTGGCCCTTGCGCACCGGGTTGTAGCTGCGCATCTCCACATGCTGTGGGTAGGCGAAATTAGGCAGTTTGGCCATCGAGACATCCTTGGGGATGTCCACCACCACCGGGCCGGGGCGGCCGGTGCGGGCGATGTGGAAGGCCTTCTTCATCGTCACAGCCAGATCACGCACATCCTTGACCAGGAAGTTGTGCTTGACGATAGGCCGGGTGATGCCGACGGTGTCGCATTCCTGGAATGCATCCAGGCCAATGGCGGGTGTCGGCACCTGGCCGGTCACAATCACCATCGGGATCGAGTCCATATAGGCGGTGGCGATGCCGGTGATGGCATTGGTCACGCCAGGGCCCGAGGTCACCAGCGCCACGCCGACATTGCCGGTGGCACGGGCATAGCCGTCTGCGGCGTGCACGGCGGCTTGCTCATGGCGCACCAGCACATGCTGGATGGTCTCTTGCTTGAAGAGCGCGTCGTAGATGTAGAGCACCGCGCCGCCTGGGTAGCCCCAAAGGTATTGAACACCTTCGGACTGCAGACAACGGATCAACGCTTCGGAGCCATTGAGCTCAGACGAGGTCGAAAAATTGGGGGGAGTAATGTGCGACTGTGCCGCGGAGGCACGCTTGAAGTCCGCGCTTTGCAATTCCATATAAAACCTTTGTGAATTTCTCTAACGAAAAACCATCGGTGCTCCTACTCGCACCCTTGTGAGGTGGACTCGGAACCTGCGCAATCAAAAAACATGGCGCCCCGGTTGGGCAGCCAGCTTGAGACCAGAAAATTCATTGTGCGAAGCAGCATTATGCACCGAGTTCGCACAGCTCCGGCTGGAGTGACTAGTCAATTCGCTCGGAATGCGATACTGCGCCCACATTTGCCAGCATCGGGTTCGCCCATTTCCCTCCTTGGCCACCGACAAAGAACTCAACGACTTCCTGAAGAGCGTGGACCGCCGCGCCTTCAAACGCACCGCCTATTTGGTGCGTGACGATGATGGCGCACTGGACATCGTCCAAGACGCCATGATCAAGCTGGCGGAAAAATACTTCGACCGCCCGGCGGCGGAGCTGCCGCTGTTGTTTCAGCGCATCTTGTCGAACGCAACCATGGATTGGTTCCGTCGTCGCAAGACACGCACGGCCGTCATGCAGAACATGTCGGACTTCGAATCCAACGACCCCGACAGCGATTTCGACCTGATGCAGATGCTGGAGGGCCAGGACGGCGCCCTGGGCGCGCTCAGCGCGGCCGACGAGGTTTCGCGGGTGCAGATCTTGCATGCGATCGAAGCCGAGGTGGCTGAATTGCCCGAACGTCAACGCGAAGCCTTCCTGCTGCGTTACTGGGAGGAGTTGGACGTCGCGGAGACGGCCGCCGTCATGGGTTGCTCGGAAGGCAGCGTGAAAACGCACTGCTCGCGCGCCACCCATTCATTGGCAAAATCGTTGAAGGCCAAGGGGATCACACTATGAGTACAACAACACATTTCGCGCAGGAGCTGGATGCCCGCGTGGCACGCTTTGGCCTCAAAGTGGCGGCCAGTCTGAGCGAGGCGAACGACACCCTGCCCCACGATATTTCCGAGCGCCTGCGCGTCGCCCGCGACCAAGCCATGCTGCGCGCCCGCTCGGCCCGTGCCGCCCAGGTGCAATTGGCGCCCAAAACGGTGCAAGGCACCGTGCAAATGGGCGCCACTTTGGCACTTGGCGGCGGCCCTTCGCCGCGCTGGCTCAAGTTCGCCTCTGTTTTGCCCCTGCTGATGCTGGTGCTGGGCTTGGCGCTGATTCAGCAAAGCCAGTGGTACCAACAGATCAACGCCTCGGCCGAGGTCGACACCGCCTTGCTGGCCGACCACCTGCCGCCCGCCGCCTACAGTGACCCCGGCTTCACGGAATACCTAAGCGAAGAACAACAGTGATGATGGGTATTGCATGAAAGAGTCAGCTATCGCCTTCGCATTGGTTTTCACGCCATGGCTGAGTTGGGCCCAGGTCAGCGACAGCTCCTCCGCACCCGTGGCCGCGCCCCCTGCCGGCATTGCGGTCGCCGCCAGCGCGGCCCCGGCAACAGCGCCAGCCATTGGCGTGGCAGCATCGAGCCCAGCCACGGTCGCAGCCACAATCGCAGCCAAACCAACACCCATTCCGCGCACCACCAACTCGCCACTCTTGTCCGCGCCAGCCTGGAAGAGCCTGAGCCCAGCCCAGCAGTCGGCCTTGCAGCCCCTGGAGCGGGACTGGAACAAGATGGACGACTTCGGCCGTAGCAAATGGCTGGAGATTGCGGCCCGCTACCCCGCCCTGCCCGCGGTTGAGCAGGCCCGCCTGCAAGAACGCATGCACAGCTGGGCTCGCATGAGCCCGGCCGAGCGCCAGCAAGCGCGCCTGAGCTTCCAAGACGCCCAGCAACTCAAACCAGATGCTCGTCAAGCCAAGTGGGAGGCCTACCAGGCCCTAACGCCCGAGCAGCGCCAGGCTTTGACCGAAAAGGCAGTGAGCAAGCAGATCAAGCGCAATGCCGCGCCCGGCCAGCAAGAAGCCGGCGCACAGCAGCAAGCCAAATCCAACCTGATCCCCTCCACCAGCAAGGGCTTGCCGAATCGTTCGGTGGCGCCTGCCGTGGTGCAGGCCAAGTCGGGCGCCAGCACGGTGCTCATCAACCAGCGCCTGAGTCAGCCCAGCCACCAGCAAGCCGGCCAGACCAAGGTGTTTGCCGACCCCAGCTTGGTGGACAGCAAGACCCTCTTGCCCAAACGCACGCCCCCGCCCCAGCAATGAGTTCTATTGAGACGACAAGCGCCGCGCCAATTGAGCGGCCCGGGCTGGCGCGCCGCATGGCCGCCTTCATGTACGAAGGCGTGCTGCTTTTCGGCGTGGTTTTTGTGGCGGGCTATTTCTTCTCGGCCATGACTCAACAACGCCACGCCATGCAGGGCCAGCATGCCTTGCAGGCTTTTTTGTTCGCGGTGCTGGGCATTTATTTCGCTTGGTTTTGGTCGCGCGGCGGCCAAACGGTGGCGATGAAGGCCTGGCATATCCGGGTGGTGGACCGCCAAGGCCTAGCCTTGAGCCAAGCGCGCGCCTTGGCGCGCTATGTGCTGAGCTATCTGTGGTTTGTGCCCGCGCTGCTCAGTGCCTGGGCTGCAGGCCTGCACAGCACCGGCGCCATCATGGGCGCCCTGCTCGCCGGCATTGCCGCTTATGCCTTGCTAGCATTGCTGCTGCCGCAAAAACAGTTTTTGCATGACGTGCTGTGCGGAACGCAGCTGATCACTCAGCTGCCGGTTAAGCGCGAGAGAAAACACGCGCTGAAAAACGCGCGCTGACGAAAGCTTAAACCGCGTCTTCGTCGGTCTCTCCAGTGCGGATACGCACCACCTGCTCCACCGGCGTGACGAAGATCTTGCCGTCACCGATCTTGCCGGTCTTGGCGGCCTTCAGGATGGCGTCGATGCAGCGCTCCACATCCTCGTCCTTCACCACCACCTCGACCTTCACCTTGGGCAGGAAGTCGACCACATACTCGGCGCCGCGATACAGCTCGGTGTGGCCCTTCTGACGGCCAAAGCCCTTGACCTCGGTGACGGTCAGGCCGGAAGCACCCACCTCGGCCAGTGATTCACGCACTTCGTCGAGCTTGAATGGTTTGATGATGGCGGTGATCTGCTTCATGGACTTGGGTCTCCGAATGGTCAATAAGAGGGCTTGCTTGATTTAAGCACGGAACTTTGAGGTGATTGGATAGCGCCAATCACGACCGAAAGCACGGTGGGTGATGCGTATGCCCACCGGCGCCTGCCGGCGCTTGTATTCGTTGATCTTGATCAGGCGGGTGACGCGTTCCACATCGGCCGGGGCATAGCCGGCCTGAATGATGTCTGCGATGGACTGATCCTGCTCCATGTAGAGCGCCAAGATGCCGTCCAGCACCTCGTAAGGCGGCAGACTGTCTTGATCCTTCTGGTCGGGCCTCAATTCGGCCGAGGGCGGGCGCGTGATGATGCGCTTCGGGATCACCGGGCCAATGCTGCCATCGGCGCGCCGTGTGGGCTGCTGATTCTTCCAGTTAGCCAGGCGGAACACCAAGGTCTTCGCAACATCCTTGATGACCGCAAAGCCTCCCGCCATATCGCCGTAAAGCGTGCAGTAGCCGGTGGCCATCTCGCTCTTGTTGCCGGTGGTCAGCACAATCGCGCCGAATTTATTGGACAAGGCCATCAGCAAAGTGCCGCGGATACGTGCCTGAATATTCTCTTCGGTGGCATCCAGCGGCAGGCCGGCGAACTCATCGGCCAGGCCGGCATTGAAGGCCTCGAACATGGGCACGATCGATTTCTCGTCGTAGCGCACGCCCAGGCGCTCGGCCATATCGCGGGCATCGATCCAGGAAATATCGGCCGTGTAGGGCGAAGGCATCATCACCGTGCGCACCCGGTCGGCACCCAGAGCATCCACGGCAATCGCCAGCACCAGGGCCGAGTCGATGCCGCCGGACAAGCCGATGATGGCACCAGGAAAACCGTTCTTGCCGATGTAATCGCGCACGCCGGTGACCAGGGCGGCCCAGGCTTGCGCCTCCATTTCCGGCAGGGGCACGACCTGGCCCTCAACGCTGCCGTCGGCGCTCACCTCGACCAGGGTCAAGGCTTCTTCGAACATCGGCGCGCGCGCCGCGACCTGGCCACGCGCGTCCAGGGCAAACGAGGCACCGTCAAACACCACCTCATCCTGGCCACCGACCAAGTGCGAATACAGCAGCGGCAAGCCCACATCAGCGACCCGCTCGGCCATGCGCTGCTCACGCTCTTCGACCTTGCCCAAATGGAAGGGGGAGGCATTGAGGACGCACAGCACCTGGGCGCCAGCAGCCTTGGCGGCACGCGCCGGCTCGGCAAACCAGGCGTCTTCACAAATCGTCAGGCCAAAGCGCAGGCCATCGACCTCAAACACCACCGGCGCTTCGCCGGCATCACGGCCGGAGACAAAGTAGCGGCGCTCATCAAACACCTGATAGTTGGGCAATTCGCGCTTGCAATAGGTCCGCAAGACCTGGCCCCCTGCCAGCACCGAAGCGGCATTGAAGCGGGCCGGCACGGCCCAGCTTTTGCTGCGCTGTTCGGCCGCACCGGCCCGCTGATAGGGGTGACCCACCACCAGATGCAGGCCCACGCAATCGCGCAGCTCATGGGCGATCCAGCGCAAGGCCTCGTCACAGGCCTCGATGAAAGCCGGACGCAGCAAAAGGTCTTCCGGGGGGTAGCCACATAGGCTCAGCTCTGGCGTGAGCAACAATCGGGCGCCTGCGGCGTGCGCGCGACGGCCCCACTCGACCATCTTTTGGGCATTGCCTAGGATGTCACCGACGGTGACATTGATTTGCGCCAGCGCGACTTTGACGGACATGAGGATTTGGATTGAATACGAGGCCGCACGATTATGTCATTCGGGTTCACAGCGACCCGCACGCGCTGCCACTCGAGGCCTGGAACGCACTGCTCACCGCCGCCGTCCAGCCCACCCCCTTCATGCGCCTGGAATACCTGCGGGCCATGCACGCATCAAACAGCGCCGTGGCGGCCAGTGGCTGGCAAGCGCAGTTCATCAGCGTGTGGCTGGACGAGACGCTGGTGGCCGCCTGCCCGGCCTATCTGAAAAGCCACTCCTACGGCGAATATGTGTTTGACTGGGCCTGGGCCGATGCCTACCAGCGCCATGGCCTGGCCTACTACCCCAAGCTGCTGGTGGCGGTGCCTTTCACACCGGTGCCGGGCAGCCGCTTGCTGGCCCTGGACGACGCCGCGCGCAGCGCCTTGATGCAAGGCTTGCAGGCGCTGGCCAGCCAGCAAAAGCTCTCATCCGCCCACCTGCTGTTTGGCACCGAGCAAGACCATGCAGCCGCGCAAAATCAGGGCTGGATGGCGCGCCACGGCGTGCAGTTTCATTGGCAAAACCGCCAGCCCCTGCCCTACGCTTCTTTCGAGGAATTTCTCGCCTCGATGCAACGCGAGAAGCGCAAAAAGATCCAGCAAGAGCAGCGCCGTGTGCGCGAGGCCGGCATTGTTTTTGAAGCCCGCGAAGGCGGGCAAATCACGCCGGCTGACTGGGACTTTTTCTACCGCTGCTACCAACTCACCTACCGCGCACACCACAGCACCCCCTACCTAACGCGCGATTTCTTCACCCAGATGAGCGAGCACATGGCCGCCAACTGGCTGCTCTTCATCGCCAAACGGGAGGATGGTGAGCGGGTCGCCGCATCACTGATCGCGATTGACCCCAGCACCGGCGCAGCCTATGGCCGCTACTGGGGCGCGCTGGAGAGCATCTCCTGCCTGCACTTCGATGCCTGCTACTACCAGCCGCTGCAATGGTGCATTAGCAAGGGCTACCGCCGCTTCGAGGGCGGGGCCCAGGGCGAGCACAAGATGGCGCGTGGCCTGCTGCCGGTGCCCACCCAATCCAGCCACTGGCTGGCGCATGCCGGCTTCAGCGACGCGGTGGCGGACTTTCTGGCCCAAGAAGGCCAGGCCATGCGCGGCTACGTCAATGAGTTGGAATCCCACCTGCCCTTCAAGCCCGAGCCATAAAAAAAGCGCCGTGCTTTCGCGCGGCGCTTTTGCTGGGCAGGCTTGAAACGAAGGCTTAGGCCTTGTTAGCGGCCTGGTAGGCGGCCATGCCCGAGACGATCTCGGCCTTGGCGGCTTCAGGGCCTTCCCAGCCCTTGACCTTGACCCACTTATTGGGCTCCAGGTCTTTGTAATGCTCGAAGAAATGCTGGATCGCGTTGAGGCGCATCTTATTGACATCCTCAGGCTTTTGCCAGTGGGTGTACATCGGCAGGATCTTGTCGATGGGCACGGCCAGCAGCTTGGCGTCGCCGCCAGCTTCGTCGTCCATCTGCAAGACGCCGATAGCGCGGCAAGTCACCACCACACCAGGGGTCAGCGCGAAGGGGGTGATCACCAGCACATCCACCGGGTCGCCGTCGTCAGACAGCGTTTGCGGGATGTAGCCATAGTTGCACGGATAGTGCATGGCCGTGGTCATGAAGCGGTCGACGAAGAGCGCGCCGCTCTCCTTGTCCACTTCATACTTGATCGGATCGGCATTCATCGGGATCTCGATGATGACGTTGAATTGCTCGGGCGCCTTGGCGCCAGGGGTCACGTTGTGCAGGCTCATGGGATTGTCAATTTGCCGAGGGGAAACCCGGATTCTAAGGGCAGGCCTTGCCCAGAACTGACGTGATGATGATTCCAATCAACACACCCTTGTTTACCCGCACACATTGGGTAAACACCCACACGCCTCAATTGCATTGCCGCAAGCCCATCCCTTAAGCTCAAGTGGCGTGACCTGACCCCAAAAGGCGCAGGCCTATTTGCATACGGACATTCCATCCATTACGGCAATCACTAGAACGGGAGACAGCTACATGTCGACGAGTTTGGCGCTGTATTTTGCTTTGGCCTGCGGCTTTGCCGCAGTGCTCTATGGCTTCATTCAAAGAAGCTGGATCTTGAGCCAGGACGCGGGCAATGCCCGCATGCAGGAGATCGCTGCGGCGATTCAACAAGGTGCAGCCGCCTATCTGGCGCGGCAGTACAAGACCATTGCCATCGTGGGCGTGGTCCTAACCCTTTTGATCGGCGCGTTTCTGGACCTCACCACCGCCGTGGGCTTTGTGCTGGGCGCATTCTTGTCGGGGGCTTGCGGCTTCATCGGCATGAATGTGTCGGTGCGGGCGAATGTGCGTACCGCTCAAGCCGCGACCAAAGGCATTGGCCCAGCGCTGGACGTCGCCTTCAAGGGCGGCGCCATCACCGGCATGTTGGTGGTGGGCCTCGGCCTGCTGGGTGTGAGCCTGTTTTTCTGGTACTTGAGCGGCGGCGAGAAGGTTGACGCCGCGACGCTGAAGCCGCTGCTGGGCTTTGCCTTCGGCTCCTCGCTGATCTCCATCTTCGCCCGCCTGGGCGGCGGCATCTTCACCAAGGGCGCCGATGTGGGCGCGGACTTGGTGGGCAAGGTGGAAGCCGGCATCCCCGAGGATGACCCACGCAACCCGGCCGTGATTGCCGACAACGTGGGCGACAACGTCGGCGACTGCGCCGGCATGGCCGCCGACTTATTCGAAACCTACGCCGTCACCCTGATCGCCACCATGACGCTGGGCGCCTTGATGGTGGCCAACGCGCCAATGGCCGCGGTGCTTTACCCGCTGATGTTGGGCGGCGTGTCCATCATCGCCTCCATCATCGGCTGCTACTTCGTCAAGGCCTCGCCGGGGATGAAGAATGTGATGCCGGCCTTGTACAAGGGCCTGGCGGTGGCAGGTCTGCTCTCCCTGATCGCCTTCTACTTCGTCACCAATGCCGTGATCCCGGATGACGCCCTAGGTGCCGGCACGCAGTTGCGCCTGTTCGGCGCCTGCGCCGTGGGCCTGGTGCTAACGGCCGCCCTGGTTTGGGTGACCGAGTTCTACACCGGCACGCAGTACTCGCCGGTGCAGCACATCGCCCAGGCTTCCACCACCGGCCACGGCACCAACATCATTGCCGGCCTGGGCGTGTCGATGCGCTCCACCGCTTGGCCGGTGCTGTTTGTTTGCGCGGCCATTCTGTGCGCCTATCAACTGGGCGGCCTGTACGGCATCGCCGTCGCGGCCACCTCCATGCTCAGCATGGCTGGCATCGTGGTGGCCCTGGATGCCTACGGCCCCATCACCGACAACGCCGGCGGCATCGCCGAGATGTCCGAGTTGCCCAAAGAAGTGCGCGATGTGACCGACCCGCTGGACGCCGTGGGCAACACCACCAAGGCCGTCACCAAGGGCTATGCCATTGGCTCGGCGGGCTTGGCCGCGCTGGTCCTGTTCGCGGATTACACCCATTCGCTGGAAAGCCGCGGCATCTCGGTGGCCTTTGATTTGAGCGACCCCAAGGTGATCGTCGGCCTCTTCATTGGCGGCCTGATCCCCTATCTGTTCGGTGCCATGGCGATGGAGGCTGTGGGCCGCGCCGCTGGTGCGGTAGTGGTGGAAGTGCGGCGCCAGTTCCGTGACATCAAAGGCATCATGGACGGCAGCGGTAAGCCCGAATACGGCACCGCCGTCGACATGCTGACCACGGCAGCCATCAAGGAGATGATCATCCCCTCGCTGCTGCCCGTCGTTGTGCCGGTACTGGTAGGTTTGCTCTTAGGCCCGGCCGCCTTGGGTGGCTTGCTGATGGGAACCATCGTCACGGGCCTCTTCGTTGCCATCTCGATGTGCACCGGCGGCGGCGCCTGGGACAACGCCAAGAAGTACATTGAGGACGGCCACCATGGTGGCAAAGGCTCTGAAGCACACAAAGCCGCCGTCACCGGCGACACCGTGGGCGACCCCTACAAGGACACGGCCGGCCCGGCGGTCAACCCGCTGATCAAGATCATCAACATCGTGGCCCTGCTGATCGTGCCGCTGCTGCCGGCAACCGTCAGCATCAAACCCGTGGCGGCCACCCCGCACGCGGTCACGGCGCCCTTGCTGGCCGATGTACCCAGCGTGCGCACCAATAGCGACGGCTCGGTCGCCTTCTACTTTGCCAGCGGCAAGGCTGAGTTGGCGGCGGATGCGGCAGGCGCGCTGGCGGCCGTCGTCAGCGGCGCTGCGGCGGGCAAGCAGGTGATTCTCAGCGGCTACACCGACGCCAGCGGCGACCCGGCCAAGAATGAGGAATTGGCCAAGCAGCGCGCCTTTGCGGTGCGCGATGCGCTCAAAACCGCCGGTGTCGCGGAGGACAAGATCGAGCTGAAAAAACCCGAAGTCCTAACCGGCAGCGGTGACGCCGCCGAGGGCCGCCGCGTCGAAGTACGCTTGCAACCCTAAGCTGCCGAGGAACCCAGTTTCAGACGATGGAATAAACAGCCCGCATGCGGGCTGTTTCTACTTTGAAGCGCCCCACTAACAGGCCACAATCAGCCCATCCGAAAATGCAGCCCGAACAGCCCCACATGTCGATGTCCTCTTCCGCGCTGTCCCGCCATGGCCTAGAACGCCGCCGCAGCCAGCTGAATGATCTGCATCGCTTTCTGGCTCAACAGGAGCAGGTCTTTGTCACGCTGCGCGAGCAGGTCCAGGCATTCGTGGATCGCTACACGCACAGCTTGGGCGAGCATTACCTGGAACTGGACGCGCTGGAATCGCAGCTGCATTGCGCCACCCATTACCTCGCCGAAGCCTTGCGCCGCAATGGCATCGAAGTGCCCTTGCCGCGCGCCCCGCAGGCCACCGCCCTGCCGGTGCTGCCTCAGCTGCCCACAGGCACGACCCTGCCGGCCCCGCCGGAAGCCGGGCAGGTCGAGCTGGCCCCACCCAGTTTGAAGACCTTGTATCGCCGCGCCGCCATGCGCATGCACCCGGACTTTGCCGCCAGCACGGTCGAGCGCCAGCGCCGCGAACAGGCCATGATGACGGTCAACGAGGCCTATGCCGCCAATAATCGCGCGCAGCTTGAGGCCTTGCTACTGGCTGCGGGCGAAAGCCCCTTGCGGGTGATGGGCGGCAACGCCGACGCCATGCAGACCTGGCTGACCCGCAGCGAGCAAATGGTGCAAGGCCGCCTGCGCGTGGTGCAAGCGCATTTGATCGCCCTGCAAGCTCACCCCATGCATCAGCTCTGGCAGGCCATTGCGCAGGCCGAACTCAAGGGCCTGGATCCCCTGTGCGTGATGGCCAGCCGCCTGCGCAGTCAGATCCAAGAGCGCCGCCGCGAGCTTTACATCGGCCAGCGCCTGCTGCCCGAATCCAGCCTAGCCCAAGCCTTTTTGCGCCGCCGCGTGGAACGCATGGGTGTGGCCCCCATGGCTGGCGCCGCAAGCAGCCAGCAAGCCAGGCGCAGTGCGCCGGCTGAGCAGCCGCTGTAAACCAGCGTTAGCCCTGAGCGGGCCTGTCGGCATGGCATGGCCTCGCCACGCATTCAACCAAGCTCGCCGCTCGACAGGGCCAATTTGGCCCAGCAAACCTCAATCCGCCGAGAGTGAAATGGTGGCCGGCGCCACCGGCAGCGGCAACTCACGCCCCTCCCACAGCAAGGGCTTGCCATCCGCTGCAGCGCGCGGCAGGCTCATGCTGCCAGGCCAAACCAGACGGGTCGGCGCACCGGCCTGCTCCAGCGTCAAGCGCCAACCCCAATCCGTGCGTTCAAGCGCATAGCTCAAGGGCCCGTAAGCCGTGGCAAGGCCGCGCACGGTCACATCGCCCTGGCTCAGCCACTCCGGCTTAAAACCCGCGCCGATCAACAACTGGCCTGGCTTCTCGCGCTCAAAAGCGAAGATATCCAGGGCCGAGCGGATGAAGTCGGATGACACCCAGGCATGCGGCATTTCACCCAGAAAGCGCGGCTCGCGCGCCTCCGGCAGTACCACCTCGGCCCATTGATTCCAGCCCGCCGGGCGCTGATGCTTGAAGAAGAAATCCAGCATGGCATGCGCGCGTTCCGCCTGGCCGAGGCGCACGAAGGCACACACCGTGCGCAACTCATATGGGGTGTAGTCCGTCCAGGTGCGCTGGCCTTCGCTGCGCGCATTCATCTCGCTCCAGTAGCGCTCAAAGGTGCCCGCCAGCAAGCTGGCCGGCAGCGCGTCTTGCGCCTGCGCCGGGTCAAGCGCGATTGAAGACGAGGTCGGGTCGAAATCCCCCCGGTCTGCAGCGCCGGCAATGGTGTCGATATGGAAGCGTTTGGCCGTTGCGGCAATGCTGGCCATCAACTCACCTTGAAACTCATCCCGCTGCGCCGCCCATTGCTCTGCCTGCTGATGCTGGCCCATAACGCGCGCCATGATGACGGCATCCTTGTAGCCACGCAGGGCCCAGAAATCGTCCCAGTAAGAGTAGGCCGGCTTGTCCGCATACCCCTCGTGGCTGATCGATGGCGGCATCAAGCCAAACAAATGGGCCCGCTCAATTTGGCGATTATTACTTTTGCGCTCACGCTGTCGCAGGCTCTCCATCCAGCCCATCACGGCCTGCACACGCGCCCAATGATGTTGCAAGAAATCATGGTCATGGCCGTGCCGCCAGACCTCAGCCACCGCATAGAGATATTGGCCTTGGCTGTCGTATTCATCCACAGGGTCGACACCGCGCACATCCACGCAGCAAGGCACCTTGCCACCGACGAAGACTCGATCGCCATACCAGTCGACGAAATCGCGAGCAGCCTCCAACTCGCCCATACGCAACAAGGCCGCAGCCATCATGGCGCCTTCGCGTATCCAACTGCGTGGGTAGGACCGAGTGCCGGGGCGCAGTACCACGCCGTCGCGTGACATCAAGATATGGGCCAATGAGCTGCGCAGGCTGTTGACGATAGGCTGCGCGCGGGCCGGCGCCTGGATGCTGACGCGATTGAGCCGCTCACGCCAAAGTGCCGCCACCAGATCCATGCGTTGGGCCAACTCCGCGGCCCCCAGCTGCCCCACCCTGCCGGGTTTGACGTCGGAGCCACTCAATGGCGCCACCCAACCCAAGGTGCGGGACTCACCTGGGGCGAGCAAAAAGCGGAACTGCAACATGCCCGAAGCCAACTCTTGCGGATCGTTCAGGCTGCCAAGATTTGCGCCACCCAGCAAGGCCTTGAGGGTCAAGCCCCCGTCAAAAGGCAGGCCGGTGATGAACTGCGGCACTTCGGTGGGGTGAGGCCCCGCCGCACCGTTCACCAGCAGTTCATTGTTCTGCCAGCGCAGGCTGCGCACCGCGCTGGCCCCACCCGGCATTGCCAAGTACTGCTGCGGCGGGTTCACCTGCCAGGGGCGTACAGCCAGTGCGAGGGTGTAGAGTTGCTTGCGCTCGCTCGTATTGCGCAGAACATAACGCGCCAACAAATTGGGCGACTGGCGCGGGCCATCGGCTGCAGCCTCCACGTCGAGACTGAACGCCGGATGTTGCCAATGCACCGTGGGCAGCGGCAAATAGCCATCGCGCAGGCTCTGCGTCACTGCCACGTTAGCCCAGCTAACCACCGTGCCGTCGTCCAACTTCACAACCGGCTCGATGCTGTAGGCGCCGCGGCCGACCTCCAGAGCACCGTCTTCACTCATCAGGGCTGAACGTTGGCCGCCTCCGTCCACGCCTACCAGCGTCCAATAGTTCTGCTCACCCAACCAGGCCCGCGGAACATCACCACGCGGCACCTCAGCCCGAGGCTTATCCTGGGCCAAGCTCGCCAAAACAACATTGATATTCGGCCATTGCGTAGCCGAACGAAGCTCCAGCAAGGGTTGCGCCATCACACTAGATTTGATGCGCAACCAGCGTGACTCACTGTCGGGCAAAAAGACGGCATCCAAGCCACCGTCACTGCCCTTGACGGTGCGCAAAGACTGCCAAGCCTTGCCATCCTGGGACGACAAAATCTCGTAATTGATCCCGCGAGCAAATGCCGGCCAACGCAAGGCCAAACCATTGAACTCGCGCGGGCTATGGAAATCGAAATCGACGAAGCCGCTGTCCACCAGCACCTTGGGCTCGATCACATTGATTGGCTCAGGCACCCGTTCGATCAAACTGAGATTCGCCAAACACAATGAGCCTTTGCCACCGGCACGGTCTCCAGCCCCAGAGGAAATGACAAACTCAATGCTTTGCGTGCTGCGCAAGCGCTTGTCTTTCGCCGGCCCACCAGCGAACTCAATTTGCCTGCTGCGCAGTTTCAGCTCGCTGTATTTGGCCGGCAAAACAGTGGCCGGCTTGTTGGCCCACCAGGCGTTCTCGCCAGATCCATCAAGTAGCTTGATCTGCAAATCATTGGGCCCACCAACGCCTTTTAGCTTGGTCAACAACTCGAAGCGCTCAGGCCAATTCACCGACAAGTTACGCCGCATCACGGCGTAACCGACGACTCCGCCAAAGTCATAGTCCAAGCACAGGCCGCCACCGACCTCGTGGCGCAAACTGGCTCGAACCTGCTCAGAGCCCGATGCTGTCCACGGAGAACTTGCAACAGGCGACCTCGCCGCCTTGCTGGCCTTAGTCGACGCCTGCGGCAACGAGGCGGCCTTGAAGTCGTCCAGCACTTCCACGCGTGTGCCAAGCTTCTGCACCGGCGTTGGCTGATCTGCTGAACTCGGCAAGGACATCATGGCCGTTGCCATTGACATCAAAGCCCCCGCGACATCGCCTCGAATCAACCTCACTTGACGCTCCTCATCATTGAGCGCGCTTGGCTCAATACCCCACCAGACGAACCAGAAGGTAGCGCGACTGCCGTGTCAACGCAGACCACTCATGCACCCACCGCCAGCAGGCAGACCCAAATTTCTCGCTGTAGACGCGGCGGCTGAACTATGAACCGATTATGCAGGTAAGGCCGTGAAAGCTATGCTTGTTTGCCCAAGTAGCCGATTTAAGCGATATGACGCGAAACGGCTGTAAGCGGTTAACACGATGATTGACCAAACGCGGCGACGGCAACTGAACAGCAATAGCCCAATCAAAAGCGGCGCCCCAAAGCAAAAAACCCCCAACTCTTGCGAGCTGGGGGTTTTGCTTAATATTAGCCTGACGATGACCTACTTTCACACGGGAATCCGCACTATCATCGGCGCTGAGGCATTTCACTGTCCTGTTCGGGATGGGAAGGAGTGGGACCGCCTCGCTATGGTCATCAGGCTTAACTGGTTGATCTGCTGTTCAATCGCTCGAACAACCGATCCAATTTGTAGAGTCGTATTATGACACCGTTTGAGGGTTTGTCATATTACTCGAATCAGCTTTTTTGATTGCGCTAACACCGACTTCTTTGAAGAACGGTATAACTTGTATTGACTACTCAATAATCCTTGAACACGTTCATTTCTGAACTGTCAAAGTTATAGGGTCAAGCCTCACGGGCAATTAGTACTGGTTAGCTTAACGCATTACTGCGCTTCCACACCCAGCCTATCAACGTCCTGGTCTCGAACGACCCTTCAGGGGGCTCTAGGCCCCGGCAAGACTCATCTTGAGACGAGTTTCCCGCTTAGATGCTTTCAGCGGTTATCTCTTCCGCACTTAGCTACTCGGCGATGCCACTGGCGTGACAACCGATACACCAGAGGTGCGTCCACTCCGGTCCTCTCGTACTAGGAGCAGGCTCTCTCAATCTTGCAGCGCCCACGGAAGATAGGGACCAAACTGTCTCACGACGTTTTAAACCCAGCTCACGTACCTCTTTAAATGGCGAACAGCCATACCCTTGGGACCGGCTACAGCCCCAGGATGAGATGAGCCGACATCGAGGTGCCAAACACCGCCGTCGATATGAACTCTTGGGCGGTATCAGCCTGTTATCCCCAGAGTACCTTTTATCCGTTGAGCGATGGCCCTTCCATACAGAACCACCGGATCACTTTGTCCTACTTTCGTACCTGCTCGACTTGTCAGTCTCGCAGTCAAGCACGCTTATGCCAATGCACTATCAACACGATTTCCGACCGTATTTAGCGTACCTTCGAACTCCTCCGTTACACTTTGGGAGGAGACCGCCCCAGTCAAACTGCCCACCATACACTGTCCCCAATCCCGATAAGGGACCAAGGTTAGAACCTCAAACACACCAGGGTGGTATTTCAACGTTGGCTCCATGAGAACTAGCGTCCTCACTTCAAAGCCTCCCACCTATCCTACACAGATCTGTTCAAAGTCCAATGTAAAGCTACAGTAAAGGTTCATGGGGTCTTTCCGTCTTTCCGCGGGGAGATTGCATCATCACAAACATTTCAACTTCGCTGAGTCTCTGGAGGAGACAGTGTGGCCATCATTACTCCATTCGTGCAGGTCGGAACTTACCCGACAAGGAATTTCGCTACCTTAGGACCGTTATAGTTACGGCCGCCGTTTACTGGGACTTCAGTCAAGAGCTTGCACCCCATCATTTAATCTTCCAGCACCGGGCAGGAGTCACACCCTATACGTCGACTTTCGTCTTTGCAGAGTGCTGTGTTTTTAATAAACAGTTGCAGCCACCGATTCTCTGCGACCCCATTCGGCTCCGAGAGTAAATCTCTTCACCTAATAGAGGCACACCTTCTTCCGAAGTTACGGTGTCAATTTGCCGAGTTCCTTCTCCAGAGTTCTCTCAAGCGCCTTAGAATACTCATCTCGCGCACCAGTGTCGGTTTGCGGTACGGTCAATCTGTAACTGAAGCTTAGTGGCTTTTCTTGGAAGCAGGGTATCACTCACTTCAAGTGCAAGCACTCTCGTTATCACGCCTCATCTTAGCCCCCCGGATTTGCCTAAGGGGCATGACTACACGCTTGAACCAACACTTCCAACCGTTGGCTGAGCTAACCTTCTCCGTCCCCACATCGCATTACAGATCGGTACAGGAATATTTACCTGTTTCCCATCAGCTACGCATCTCTGCCTCGCCTTAGGGGCCGACTCACCCTACGCCGATGAACGTTGCGTAGGAAACCTTGCGCTTTCGGCGAGGGGGCTTTTCACCCCCTTTAACGCTACTCATGTCAGCATTCGCACTTCTGATACCTCCAGCAGGCTTCACAACCCACCTTCACAGGCTTACAGAACGCTCTCCTACCACGTGCAATAAATTGCACATCCGCAGCTTCGGTAACTGGCTTAGCCCCGTTACATCTTCCGCGCAGGACGACTCGATCAGTGAGCTATTACGCTTTCTTTAAATGATGGCTGCTTCTAAGCCAACATCCTGACTGTTTTAGCCTTCCCACTTCGTTTCCCACTTAGCCAATTTTGGGGACCTTAGCTGGCGGTCTGGGTTGTTTCCCTCTTGAGTCCGGACGTTAGCACCCGGTGCTCTGTCTCCCAAGCTGTACTCATCGGTATTCGGAGTTTGCAATGGTTTGGTAAGTCGCCATGACCCCCTAGCCATAACAGTGCTCTACCCCCGATGGTAATACTTGAGGCACTACCTAAATAGTTTTCGGAGAGAACCAGCTATTTCCAAGTTTGTTTAGCCTTTCACCCCTATCCACAGCTCATCCGCTAATTTTGCAACATTAGTCGGTTCGGACCTCCAGCACCTGTTACGGTACCTTCATCCTGGCCATGGATAGATCACTTGGTTTCGGGTCTACACCCAGCGACTAATTCGCCCTATTCGGACTCGATTTCTCTACGGCTTCCCTATTCGGTTAACCTCGCCACTGAATGTAAGTCGCTGACCCATTATACAAAAGGTACGCAGTCACCTTGCGGCTCCTACTTTTTGTATGCATACGGTTTCAGGATCTATTTCACTCCCCTCCCGGGGTTCTTTTCGCCTTTCCCTCACGGTACTAGTTCACTATCGGTCGATTACGAGTATTTAGCCTTGGAGGATGGTCCCCCCATATTCAGACAGGATTACACGTGTCCCGCCCTACTTGTCTTACGCTTAGTTCCACACCGCAGCATTTCTCATACGGGGCTATCACCCGCTATGGCCGGACTTTCCATTCCGTTCTGATATACACGATGCTAAAACGTAAAGGCTATTCCAATTTCGCTCGCCACTACTTTCGGAATCTCGGTTGATGTCTTTTCCTCGAGCTACTGAGATGTTTCAGTTCACCCGGTTCGCCACAATGACCTATGTATTCAGTCAGAGTTACCGCTCGCGCGGTGGGTTTCCCCATTCAGAAATCTCCGGATCAAAGCTAATTTGCCAGCTCCCCGAAGCTTATCGCAGGCTATCACGTCTTTCGTCGCCTGTAATCGCCTAGGCATCCACCATATGCACTTAGTCACTTGACCCTATAACTTTGACAGCGCTGACGGCACTGTCGGTCAAGAACTCGTACAGACCCCATTCATGAGTCCATACGTTATTGAGTATTTACGCGTTACGCCGTTCTTCATATCTAAACAATTTCTTGCTCAGTTGAAGTCTTGTGTTTGACGCAATCAAAATGTTGCCGACGGCACGGTGTCTAGTCCCCTTTACGAAGAGACTAAACTTTCCGTCGACAACGCTGATTCGACTCTACAAATTGTTAAAGAACAATGCCAATAAAAACTGGCAAACCACAACATCTTCTATAGACGCTCTGGTTTGCCAACTTCGAGTAAATACATGGTGGAGGATGACGGGATCGAACCGACGACCCCCTGCTTGCAAAGCAGGTGCTCTCCCAGCTGAGCTAATCCCCCGGGAATTAAATTCCGTGGTGGGTCTGGCTGGATTCGAACCAGCGACCCCCGCCTTATCAAGACGGTGCTCTAACCAACTGAGCTACAGACCCACGCGTTCTTCTCGCGTGCTCCTGAGCTCAGACGCTTACCTTAGAGGCCAGCTCGGCAGGCTCACGCTTTTTGTATTTGCTCTTGCAGTTGTTACTACAGCCGATAAGTGTGGGCGCTTCAATCTGAGTGCATGTGGATCTCGCTCATGCTGAATTACAAGTAACTCAACCGTGGCTCGACCATTTCTAGAAAGGAGGTGATCCAGCCGCACCTTCCGATACGGCTACCTTGTTACGACTTCACCCCAGTCACGAACCCTGCCGTGGTAATCGCCCTCCTTGCGGTTAGGCTAACTACTTCTGGCAGAACCCGCTCCCATGGTGTGACGGGCGGTGTGTACAAGACCCGGGAACGTATTCACCGCGGCAAGCTGATCCGCGATTACTAGCGATTCCGACTTCACGCAGTCGAGTTGCAGACTACGATCCGGACTACGACCGGTTTTCTGGGATTAGCTCCCCCTCGCGGGTTGGCAGCCCTCTGTACCGGCCATTGTATGACGTGTGTAGCCCTACCCATAAGGGCCATGATGACCTGACGTCATCCCCACCTTCCTCCGGTTTGTCACCGGCAGTCTCATTAGAGTGCCCTTTCGTAGCAACTAATGACAAGGGTTGCGCTCGTTGCGGGACTTAACCCAACATCTCACGACACGAGCTGACGACGGCCATGCAGCACCTGTGTTCAGATTCTCTTTCGAGCACTCCCACATCTCTGCGGGATCTCTGACATGTCAAGGGTAGGTAAGGTTTTTCGCGTTGCATCGAATTAAACCACATCATCCACCGCTTGTGCGGGTCCCCGTCAATTCCTTTGAGTTTCAACCTTGCGGCCGTACTCCCCAGGCGGTCAACTTCACGCGTTAGCTTCGTTACTGAGAAGAAACCCTCCCAACAACCAGTTGACATCGTTTAGGGCGTGGACTACCAGGGTATCTAATCCTGTTTGCTCCCCACGCTTTCGTGCATGAGCGTCAGTACAGGTCCAGGGGATTGCCTTCGCCATCGGTGTTCCTCCGCATATCTACGCATTTCACTGCTACACGCGGAATTCCATCCCCCTCTACCGTACTCTAGCTATGCAGTCACAAAGGCAGTTCCCAGGTTGAGCCCGGGGATTTCACCTCTGTCTTGCATAACCGCCTGCGCACGCTTTACGCCCAGTAATTCCGATTAACGCTTGCACCCTACGTATTACCGCGGCTGCTGGCACGTAGTTAGCCGGTGCTTATTCTTCAGGTACCGTCATTAGGTCTCTGTATTAGAGAAACCCGTTTCTTCCCTGACAAAAGCGGTTTACAACCCGAAGGCCTTCTTCCCGCACGCGGCATGGCTGGATCAGACTTGCGTCCATTGTCCAAAATTCCCCACTGCTGCCTCCCGTAGGAGTCTGGGCCGTGTCTCAGTCCCAGTGTGGCTGGTCGTCCTCTCAGACCAGCTACAGATCGTCGCCTTGGTGGGCTTTTACCCCGCCAACTAGCTAATCTGATATCGGCCGCTCCAATTGCGCGAGGTCTTGCGATCCCCCGCTTTCACCCTCAGGTCTCATGCGGTATTAGCCACTCTTTCGAGTAGTTATCCCCCACAACTGGGCACGTTCCGATATATTACTCACCCGTTCGCCACTCGTCAGCTTAACCTGTTACCGTTCGACTTGCATGTGTAAGGCATGCCGCCAGCGTTCAATCTGAGCCAGGATCAAACTCTACAGTTCGATCTTGCTTTTTACTCAACGGAATCGACTAAAACCATTTGCATGATTCCAATCTTAATTTCCGTGAGCGTTTAAAGTCTAAGAGACTTGGCTGCAGTCACCTGCAACCAGCACTCATCTTCAAACGCCCACGCTTA
The DNA here is from genome assembly GCF_001477625.1 of Paucibacter sp. KCTC 42545. NCBI lineage: Bacteria > Pseudomonadati > Pseudomonadota > Betaproteobacteria > Burkholderiales > Sphaerotilaceae > Roseateles > Paucibacter sp. KCTC 42545. The sequence goes on along the minus strand of NZ_CP013692.1, from coordinate 923,894 downwards.
TCGGCTGTGAATTATTAAAGAGCTCAAGCAACTCCGGCCTCAGCCTTCGTTAACTTGTTTGCCACCGACTTGACGTCAGCAGCACAGAGATGGGATTGTGTCAGAAGTTTTCACTATCGTCAACACCTATTGCATCAAGATTTTCATCTCGCCGCCATCTTCTGCTTCGCATCACCAGACTCTCGCCTGGCGCATCCGCAAACACAAACCCTGCACGCAGCAGCTTGTGTCTACAGACTGAAGACAGAAACGCCCGGCCAAGTGACCGGGCGTTTTGCTTAATATTAGCCTGACGATGACCTACTTTCACACGGGAATCCGCACTATCATCGGCGCTGAGGCATTTCACTGTCCTGTTCGGGATGGGAAGGAGTGGGACCGCCTCGCTATGGTCATCAGGCTTAACTGGTTGATCTGCTGTTCAATCGCTCGAACAACCGATCCAATTTGTAGAGTCGTATTATGACACCGTTTGAGGGTTTGTCATATTACTCGAATCAGCTTTTTTGATTGCGCTAACACCGACTTCTTTGAAGAACGGTATAACTTGTATTGACTACTCAATAATCCTTGAACACGTTCATTTCTGAACTGTCAAAGTTATAGGGTCAAGCCTCACGGGCAATTAGTACTGGTTAGCTTAACGCATTACTGCGCTTCCACACCCAGCCTATCAACGTCCTGGTCTCGAACGACCCTTCAGGGGGCTCTAGGCCCCGGCAAGACTCATCTTGAGACGAGTTTCCCGCTTAGATGCTTTCAGCGGTTATCTCTTCCGCACTTAGCTACTCGGCGATGCCACTGGCGTGACAACCGATACACCAGAGGTGCGTCCACTCCGGTCCTCTCGTACTAGGAGCAGGCTCTCTCAATCTTGCAGCGCCCACGGAAGATAGGGACCAAACTGTCTCACGACGTTTTAAACCCAGCTCACGTACCTCTTTAAATGGCGAACAGCCATACCCTTGGGACCGGCTACAGCCCCAGGATGAGATGAGCCGACATCGAGGTGCCAAACACCGCCGTCGATATGAACTCTTGGGCGGTATCAGCCTGTTATCCCCAGAGTACCTTTTATCCGTTGAGCGATGGCCCTTCCATACAGAACCACCGGATCACTTTGTCCTACTTTCGTACCTGCTCGACTTGTCAGTCTCGCAGTCAAGCACGCTTATGCCAATGCACTATCAACACGATTTCCGACCGTATTTAGCGTACCTTCGAACTCCTCCGTTACACTTTGGGAGGAGACCGCCCCAGTCAAACTGCCCACCATACACTGTCCCCAATCCCGATAAGGGACCAAGGTTAGAACCTCAAACACACCAGGGTGGTATTTCAACGTTGGCTCCATGAGAACTAGCGTCCTCACTTCAAAGCCTCCCACCTATCCTACACAGATCTGTTCAAAGTCCAATGTAAAGCTACAGTAAAGGTTCATGGGGTCTTTCCGTCTTTCCGCGGGGAGATTGCATCATCACAAACATTTCAACTTCGCTGAGTCTCTGGAGGAGACAGTGTGGCCATCATTACTCCATTCGTGCAGGTCGGAACTTACCCGACAAGGAATTTCGCTACCTTAGGACCGTTATAGTTACGGCCGCCGTTTACTGGGACTTCAGTCAAGAGCTTGCACCCCATCATTTAATCTTCCAGCACCGGGCAGGAGTCACACCCTATACGTCGACTTTCGTCTTTGCAGAGTGCTGTGTTTTTAATAAACAGTTGCAGCCACCGATTCTCTGCGACCCCATTCGGCTCCGAGAGTAAATCTCTTCACCTAATAGAGGCACACCTTCTTCCGAAGTTACGGTGTCAATTTGCCGAGTTCCTTCTCCAGAGTTCTCTCAAGCGCCTTAGAATACTCATCTCGCGCACCAGTGTCGGTTTGCGGTACGGTCAATCTGTAACTGAAGCTTAGTGGCTTTTCTTGGAAGCAGGGTATCACTCACTTCAAGTGCAAGCACTCTCGTTATCACGCCTCATCTTAGCCCCCCGGATTTGCCTAAGGGGCATGACTACACGCTTGAACCAACACTTCCAACCGTTGGCTGAGCTAACCTTCTCCGTCCCCACATCGCATTACAGATCGGTACAGGAATATTTACCTGTTTCCCATCAGCTACGCATCTCTGCCTCGCCTTAGGGGCCGACTCACCCTACGCCGATGAACGTTGCGTAGGAAACCTTGCGCTTTCGGCGAGGGGGCTTTTCACCCCCTTTAACGCTACTCATGTCAGCATTCGCACTTCTGATACCTCCAGCAGGCTTCACAACCCACCTTCACAGGCTTACAGAACGCTCTCCTACCACGTGCAATAAATTGCACATCCGCAGCTTCGGTAACTGGCTTAGCCCCGTTACATCTTCCGCGCAGGACGACTCGATCAGTGAGCTATTACGCTTTCTTTAAATGATGGCTGCTTCTAAGCCAACATCCTGACTGTTTTAGCCTTCCCACTTCGTTTCCCACTTAGCCAATTTTGGGGACCTTAGCTGGCGGTCTGGGTTGTTTCCCTCTTGAGTCCGGACGTTAGCACCCGGTGCTCTGTCTCCCAAGCTGTACTCATCGGTATTCGGAGTTTGCAATGGTTTGGTAAGTCGCCATGACCCCCTAGCCATAACAGTGCTCTACCCCCGATGGTAATACTTGAGGCACTACCTAAATAGTTTTCGGAGAGAACCAGCTATTTCCAAGTTTGTTTAGCCTTTCACCCCTATCCACAGCTCATCCGCTAATTTTGCAACATTAGTCGGTTCGGACCTCCAGCACCTGTTACGGTACCTTCATCCTGGCCATGGATAGATCACTTGGTTTCGGGTCTACACCCAGCGACTAATTCGCCCTATTCGGACTCGATTTCTCTACGGCTTCCCTATTCGGTTAACCTCGCCACTGAATGTAAGTCGCTGACCCATTATACAAAAGGTACGCAGTCACCTTGCGGCTCCTACTTTTTGTATGCATACGGTTTCAGGATCTATTTCACTCCCCTCCCGGGGTTCTTTTCGCCTTTCCCTCACGGTACTAGTTCACTATCGGTCGATTACGAGTATTTAGCCTTGGAGGATGGTCCCCCCATATTCAGACAGGATTACACGTGTCCCGCCCTACTTGTCTTACGCTTAGTTCCACACCGCAGCATTTCTCATACGGGGCTATCACCCGCTATGGCCGGACTTTCCATTCCGTTCTGATATACACGATGCTAAAACGTAAAGGCTATTCCAATTTCGCTCGCCACTACTTTCGGAATCTCGGTTGATGTCTTTTCCTCGAGCTACTGAGATGTTTCAGTTCACCCGGTTCGCCACAATGACCTATGTATTCAGTCAGAGTTACCGCTCGCGCGGTGGGTTTCCCCATTCAGAAATCTCCGGATCAAAGCTAATTTGCCAGCTCCCCGAAGCTTATCGCAGGCTATCACGTCTTTCGTCGCCTGTAATCGCCTAGGCATCCACCATATGCACTTAGTCACTTGACCCTATAACTTTGACAGCGCTGACGGCACTGTCGGTCAAGAACTCGTACAGACCCCATTCATGAGTCCATACGTTATTGAGTATTTACGCGTTACGCCGTTCTTCATATCTAAACAATTTCTTGCTCAGTTGAAGTCTTGTGTTTGACGCAATCAAAATGTTGCCGACGGCACGGTGTCTAGTCCCCTTTACGAAGAGACTAAACTTTCCGTCGACAACGCTGATTCGACTCTACAAATTGTTAAAGAACAATGCCAATAAAAACTGGCAAACCACAACATCTTCTATAGACGCTCTGGTTTGCCAACTTCGAGTAAATACATGGTGGAGGATGACGGGATCGAACCGACGACCCCCTGCTTGCAAAGCAGGTGCTCTCCCAGCTGAGCTAATCCCCCGGGAATTAAATTCCGTGGTGGGTCTGGCTGGATTCGAACCAGCGACCCCCGCCTTATCAAGACGGTGCTCTAACCAACTGAGCTACAGACCCACGCGTTCTTCTCGCGTGCTCCTGAGCTCAGACGCTTACCTTAGAGGCCAGCTCGGCAGGCTCACGCTTTTTGTATTTACTCTTGCAGTTGTTACTACAGCCGATAAGTGTGGGCGCTTCAATCTGAGTGCATGTGGATCTCGCTCATGCTGAATTACAAGTAACTCAACCGTGGCTCGACCATTTCTAGAAAGGAGGTGATCCAGCCGCACCTTCCGATACGGCTACCTTGTTACGACTTCACCCCAGTCACGAACCCTGCCGTGGTAATCGCCCTCCTTGCGGTTAGGCTAACTACTTCTGGCAGAACCCGCTCCCATGGTGTGACGGGCGGTGTGTACAAGACCCGGGAACGTATTCACCGCGGCAAGCTGATCCGCGATTACTAGCGATTCCGACTTCACGCAGTCGAGTTGCAGACTACGATCCGGACTACGACCGGTTTTCTGGGATTAGCTCCCCCTCGCGGGTTGGCAGCCCTCTGTACCGGCCATTGTATGACGTGTGTAGCCCTACCCATAAGGGCCATGATGACCTGACGTCATCCCCACCTTCCTCCGGTTTGTCACCGGCAGTCTCATTAGAGTGCCCTTTCGTAGCAACTAATGACAAGGGTTGCGCTCGTTGCGGGACTTAACCCAACATCTCACGACACGAGCTGACGACGGCCATGCAGCACCTGTGTTCAGATTCTCTTTCGAGCACTCCCACATCTCTGCGGGATCTCTGACATGTCAAGGGTAGGTAAGGTTTTTCGCGTTGCATCGAATTAAACCACATCATCCACCGCTTGTGCGGGTCCCCGTCAATTCCTTTGAGTTTCAACCTTGCGGCCGTACTCCCCAGGCGGTCAACTTCACGCGTTAGCTTCGTTACTGAGAAGAAACCCTCCCAACAACCAGTTGACATCGTTTAGGGCGTGGACTACCAGGGTATCTAATCCTGTTTGCTCCCCACGCTTTCGTGCATGAGCGTCAGTACAGGTCCAGGGGATTGCCTTCGCCATCGGTGTTCCTCCGCATATCTACGCATTTCACTGCTACACGCGGAATTCCATCCCCCTCTACCGTACTCTAGCTATGCAGTCACAAAGGCAGTTCCCAGGTTGAGCCCGGGGATTTCACCTCTGTCTTGCATAACCGCCTGCGCACGCTTTACGCCCAGTAATTCCGATTAACGCTTGCACCCTACGTATTACCGCGGCTGCTGGCACGTAGTTAGCCGGTGCTTATTCTTCAGGTACCGTCATTAGGTCTCTGTATTAGAGAAACCCGTTTCTTCCCTGACAAAAGCGGTTTACAACCCGAAGGCCTTCTTCCCGCACGCGGCATGGCTGGATCAGACTTGCGTCCATTGTCCAAAATTCCCCACTGCTGCCTCCCGTAGGAGTCTGGGCCGTGTCTCAGTCCCAGTGTGGCTGGTCGTCCTCTCAGACCAGCTACAGATCGTCGCCTTGGTGGGCTTTTACCCCGCCAACTAGCTAATCTGATATCGGCCGCTCCAATTGCGCGAGGTCTTGCGATCCCCCGCTTTCACCCTCAGGTCTCATGCGGTATTAGCCACTCTTTCGAGTAGTTATCCCCCACAACTGGGCACGTTCCGATATATTACTCACCCGTTCGCCACTCGTCAGCTTAACCTGTTACCGTTCGACTTGCATGTGTAAGGCATGCCGCCAGCGTTCAATCTGAGCCAGGATCAAACTCTACAGTTCGATCTTGCTTTTTACTCAACGGAATCGACTAAAACCATTTGCATGATTCCAATCTTAATTTCCGTGAGCGTTTAAAGTCTAAGAGACTTGGCTGCAGTCACCTGCAACCAGCACTCATCTTCAAACGCCCACGCTTATCGGCTGTGAATTATTAAAGAGCTCAAGCAACTCCGGCCTCAGCCTTCGTTAACTTGTTTGCCACCGACTTGACGTCAGCAGCACAGAAGCGAGATTATGACCTATTTTCTTCAAGCCGGTCAAGCGCTTTAAAAACTTCTTTCGATATGTTTTTCAACGCCCTCACTTCACGCTACAAAACTGAATTCTCATTCAGCACTGTCTCGTTGCCGAAACAAACTTCTCTGTAGCGAAGCCCTCTACTGTAGCACAGGAATTTTGAGGGCCGCCAAACTTTCGGCAGATTATTGTGATGCCTGAGCAAGGCAGGGGCGCCAGCCCTGCACTCAAAAGGGAGGCGGCGCAGACAGCACAGCGACTCAATCCTCCTGAAACGCTTCCTCGCGTTTGCTCTTGATGGTCGGGAGCATGACCACCACGACCATCAACAGCGCCGCAATCAGCAGACCTGCCGACAAGGGGCGGGACATGAAGGTGCTCCAGTCACCCCGCGAAAGCAGCAACGCCCGGCGCAGGTTCTCTTCCATCATCGGGCCCAGAATGAACCCAAGCAGCAGGGGCGCCGGTTCACAACTGAGCTTGTAGAACACATAGCCGACCAGAGCGAACAGCGCAGTCATATAGACATCGAAGCTGTTGTTGCTGAGGGTGTAAGTACCGATGCAGCAAAAGACCACGATGGCTGGGAACAAAAAGCGATACGGCACCGTCAGCAGCTTGATCCAAATGCCAATCAACGGCAGGTTCAAGACAACCAGCATCAAGTTGCCAATCCACATCGACACAATCAGCCCCCAAAACAACTCCGGGTTGCTGGTCATGACCTGCGGGCCGGGCTGAATGCCCTTGATGGTCATGGCGCCGACCATCAAGGCCATGACCGCATTCGGCGGAATACCCAGGGTCAGCATGGGAATAAAGCTGGTCTGTGCGCCGGCGTTATTGGCAGACTCCGGACCGGCCACACCTTGGATCGCACCTTTGCCAAATGGGATGCGCGGGCGTTTGACGATCTTCTTTTCCAGTGTGTAGGCCGCGAACGAAGCCAGCAAAGCCCCGCCTCCAGGCAAGACGCCAAGCACCGAACCAAGCGCCGTGCCTCTAAGCACCGAGGGCCAGGCCTCCTGAAAGTCTTGTCGCGTCGGCCAGAGCCCCTTCACATCATTGGTAAAGACTTCCCTATCCTCTTCCGGCTGGCCCAGGTTGGCGATGATCTCGCCAAAGCCGAACACGCCCATCGCGATCACCACGAAGCCAATGCCATCGGTGAGTTCAGGAATGTCGAAGGAAAAGCGCGGCGTGCCGGAGATCACATCGGTATTGATCTGCCCCAGCAGCAAGCCCAGCAGAATCATCGCGATGGCTTTGATCAGCGAGCCTGAGGCCAGCACCACGGCGCCCACCAAGCCAAGAACCATCAGCGAGAAGTACTCCGCCGGGCCAAAGCTCGAAGCCATGACGATCAAGGGCTGCGAAAAGGCGGCGATGAACAAGGTGCCCACACAACCCGCGAAGAATGAGCCCAGCGCAGCCGCCGACAAAGCCGCCCCTGCCCGCCCCTGCCGCGCCATTTGATAGCCATCGATGGCGGTGACCACCGAACTGGATTCGCCCGGCACATTGATGAGAATGGCCGTGGTGGACCCACCGTACTGCGCGCCGTAATAAATGCCGGCCAGCATGATCAAGGCCGGGGTGGCATCCAGCGCGTAGATAGAAGGCAGCAGCATGGCGATGGTGGCGACGGGCCCAAGGCCCGGCAACACGCCAATCAAAGTCCCCAGCACCGCGCCGCCAAAGGCATAGAGCAGGTTTTGCCAGGTCATCGCGACATGCAAGCCCAGCGCCAAGTTATCAAATAATTCCATGCCTAGGCCCTCAGCCGCCGAACATCACAGGCCAGACTGGAAGCTGCAGCTTCAAGCCCCAAACGAAGAGCACCCAACTCATGGCCGTCAGAATCAGGCTGTTGAGCAAAGCATCTCTCCAGCGGAACTGATTCCCAGCCAAGGCCGACATGGTGACCAAAATCGGCAGGGTCAGCACCAGCCCCAAGCGCGGCAAGGCCAAGCCGAACACGATGATGGCGGCCACGATGATGAGCAGCGGCTTCCAGGCGATCTTGCCGATCGGGTCGCCCCCGTCGGACTCGATGCTCAGCGCCTTGAACAAGACCATGCCGCCCATCAAGGCCAGCAACACACCCAAGAAGAATGGAAAGTAGGCCGGCCCAGGCTGGGCGGAAGAGCCAAACTTGTAGCTCATACTGCCCCAGGCAAAGGCAACGCCGACCAGCACAAAGATCAGCCCCGACCAAAAATCCCGCTGACTCTTGATTTTCATTTTTTAGCTTCCATTCCTCGAACATGCGGCGCCGATGAAGTGGCTAACATCCCGGGAGGCAAAACCTGACCCCGAGACGCTCGGCCAAGCATCAACTTTGCCACTGTGGCGTGCTGCGCAAGATCTCTTCCAGCGTTGTAGCTCCCTCAGCCACCTTCATGGCCCCTGCCAGGCGCAAGGGCCGCAGCCCCTCCTGCATGGCTTGACGGCGCAGCGCTGAAATATCTGCGACGGGATGCAGGTGCGCCTTGACCGACTCGCCAATGGTCAACAACTCGTACAGCCCTGCCCGGCCCCGGTAGCCGGTATGGCGGCATTCCAGGCAACCCACCGGCTTGTAAGGCTTCACGCCGCCATTCATGCGCCAGTGTTTGAGCATCTCGTTCAAAGTGTCGCGCGTCACGGCCGGGTCGGGCACCTTGCAATGCGGGCACAGGGTGCGCACCAAGCGCTGGGCCAGCACGCCAATCACGGTAGCGCTGATCAAGTACGAAGGCACACCCAGATCGGTCAGGCGGGTGATGGCCGATGCGGCATCGTTGGTGTGCAGGGTCGAGAACACCAGGTGCCCAGTCAAGGCGGCCTGAATCGCCATCTCGGCAGTGGCCAAGTCGCGGATTTCGCCCACCATGATGATGTCGGGGTCCTGGCGCATCAGCGCTCGCAGGCCTTCGGCAAAACCCAGATCCAGCGCGCTTTGCACCTGGGTCTGGTTGAAGGCCGGCTCGATCATTTCGATCGGGTCTTCGATGGTGCAGACATTGACCTCTTCGGTGGCCAGGCGCTTGAGCGTGGAATAAAGCGTGGTGGTCTTGCCGCTGCCCGTGGGGCCGGTCACCAAAATGATGCCATGCGGCTGCGTCACCAGCTTTTCCCAGCGCTCGTTATCGTGGCTAGAAAAACCCAGCTTCGCCAGATCCTTGACCGCGGTGTCGGGGTCAAAAATCCGCATCACCATCTTTTCACCGAAGGCGGTGGGCAGCGTGGACAGGCGCATTTCCACCTCATCCCCGGCCGGGTTGCGGGTCTTGATGCGACCATCCAGGGGCCGGCGGCGCTCCACCACATCCATGCGACCCAGCAGCTTGATGCGCGAGGTCATGGCACTCATCACCGTGGGCGGCAATTGATAGACGGTATGCAGCACGCCATCGATGCGGAAGCGAATCACGCCCATATCGCGGCGCGGCTCCAAGTGGATGTCGCTGGCGCGCTGATCAAAAGCGTACTGCCACAGCCAATCCACCACCTGGACCACGCCTTGGTCATTGGCGTCTAACTGTTTATTGCTACGACCCAGCTCCACCAATTGCTCAAAGCTGGCGGCCTGGCTGGACTCGCCCGCCTTGGCTGCCGCCCGCACGGACCGCGCGAGCGTAAAAAACTCGGTCGTGTAGCGCGCAATCTCCAGCGGGTTGGCCACCACCCGCTTGATGGGCTTGCGCATATGCGATTCGATCTGCGCAACCCAAGAGGTATCAAAGGGCTCAGACGTCGCAATCGTCACATCGAGCAAGCCGACCTGCACCGGCAAGCAGCGCTTGGCCTCGGCATAGCCCACCGACATCACATCGCTGACGCGGCCGACCTCCACCTTCAGCGGATCGATGCGCAGATAAGGCAGCTTGGCGCGTCCGGCCACCCATTCGGTCAGTGCATCCACATCCAAGGCCTTGCCGTTGCTGAGCCGGGTCAGGCCGGCATGCCCCAGGCGCACCAAGGGATGCAAAGAGCTGTCGCCGGCCGCAAAGCGCGATTGGGTGCGCAACACCTGGGCCTCGTCGATCAAGCCGTCTTCCAGCAGCCAATGCAACATCGCCCGCCAGTCCAGCCGGCCTTCGAGCGGGCTGGCTTTGGGTGCGGAGGTGGCTTTCACGCTCATGTTGTGGACTCGGCTTGCAGCTGTTGGATGATGTTTAAAGGCAAAGGCCGCACCAGGCGCAACCACTTCCGCGCCGGCAGGCTGAACTGCGACTCGATATTAGCCGCTCTGCGTTCCAGTTCTTCGCGATCCGGCACCGCCACACCTCGGGCCGCCACCACAATGGTGTTGCCCTCCTTGGTCGGCGCCAAACTCCACACCTGATCGGAGCCGAACACCTTGGCGATGCGCAAGGCGCTGCGGGTGAAGCTGGCATCACGGCCGAATAGATTGACCGTCATCAGCCCGCCCTCGCTCAGCAAGTCGCGGCAGTGGGCGTAGAAGGCCTCATCGTCCAGCACCGGCGAAGCGGCGTCGTGATCGTAGAGGTCGATATTGAGCACATCGGCCGTGCCGGCCTGCTGGGGCTCGGCCACCCAGCTGGCGGCGTCGGCATTGACGACCGTGAGCTTGGCATCGTCCTCGGGCAAATGAAACCAGGCCCGGCAGGCGCTGATCACGGTCGGGTTGATTTCCACCGCCGTGGTGCGCATACGCAGCATCTTGTGGCAAAAACGCGTGATGGCCGCAGCCCCCAGGCCCAGTTGCACGGCATGACCCTCGCGCAACTGCGCCGACTCGCGCCACAGCATCCACACCATCATGCGCTGGATGTACTCCAGCTCCAGCTGCTGCGGCTTGCGAATCCGCATGGCGCCCTGCACCCAGATGCTGTCCAGATGCAAAAAGCGCACGCCATCAAATTCCGACAGGGTGGCGGGCGCCCACACGGGTTTGGCGCCGCTCTTGTTTTTCTTATTGCTGATCATGTCACTCCAAAAGGCCATGGCGCTCAAACACCTCTCGCCAGGCCGCCAATTTGCGTTCCATCGTCCAGCTGGCGTGCGCCGGGCTGGTGGACGGCAGTTGATAGACGGGCAGGCCCAGGCTTGCGGTGATGCGTTTATGCCGGGCCGATTCCCCGCCATTGTGGGCGATTGCCTGCAGCCGCGGCATCTTTGCCGCCAGTCCCAGCAAATCATTGGGCTGGGCGGCCTGTATCGCCGCGTCCAGGCTGCCCTGTCGCTCGCAAGAAGCGTAGACATCCCAGATCGCCAAGCCGCGCTGGCGCGCAACCTCCAGGCGCTGCGCATAGGGCTGCGCCTGCAAGTCCTGCTGCCACAAGGCCGACAAAATGGGCCAGAACTGATTGCGCGGATGACCGTAATAAGTCTGCGCGGCCAGCGAGGCCACGCTTGGGAAGCTACCCAAGACCAGCAACTTCGCGCGCTCGGACCAGACCGGGGCCAAACCCTGCAGACGGACGGCATCAGGCCATGGGCCTGATCCGGCGTGGGAAAGCTCCGCCCCAGCACCAGCAGCATCAGCGGCACCAGGATTAGTCATCGAACGCTTGCTCGTCATCGTCTCAAGCGATGGTTGCCGCCAGCTTGGGCAGGGCCGCGCAGGCATTGGCACTGGTGATGGCTGCGGTTTGTGCCAGCGTCCAGCCGCGCAAATCGGCCAGGCTGGCGGCAATGCGAGGCAGCTCGGCGGGCTCATTGCGCCCGGTCACAGCGCCCTGCTCCCGCTCGGCAGCGGTCTTGTAAAGCCAATGCGGGGGAATATCGGGCGCGTCGGTTTCCAGCACCAGGGCCGACTCGGGCAGGCTTTGGGCCAGGCGACGAATCTGCTGGGCGCGCTCGAAGCTCAGCGTGCCGCCAAAGCCCAGCTTGAAACCCAGATCCACAAAATGCTGAGCCTGCTGGGCGCTGCCGTTGAAGGCGTGGGCAATGCCGCCCGGCACCGGCTGCCGCCGCAAACCCGCGAGCAGCTGATCCGCACTGCGCCGCACATGCAGCAGCACCGGCAAGCGGTGGCGACCAGCGAGCTTGAGCTGCTCGGTGTAGAAAAAGCGCTGCCGCGCGGCATCCAGGCCGGGCACAAAGAAGTCCAGGCCGATCTCGCCCACCGCGACCAGGCGCGGGTCATCGCCGTAGCGAACTAGCAACTCGTCCAGCAGGGTCAGGTCTTGCTCGCGGGCCTGCGGCGTGTAGAGCGGGTGGATGCCCAGCGCATAGCTCAGGCCATGGGCATGGGCCAACTCCCGCACCGTGTCGAAATTGAAGGCCGCCACGGCAGGCAGCACCAGTTGCCCCAGGCCGGCGGCGCGCGCCCGCTGCAGCACCGCGCTGCGGTCGGCATCAAACTCCGGCGCGTCGAGGTGACAGTGGCTGTCTATCCACATGCCGGCGGCTGGCTGCATACCTCAGCGCTCAGTGGCCAGCGATCAACGCTTAGCGAAAGACCACCGTGCGGTTGCCATTCATCAGCACCCGGTGTTCGGCATGCCATTGAATCGCCCGCGCCAGGGTCACGCATTCCACATCGCGGCCAATCGCCACCAGTTGCTCGGGCGCCAGGCTGTGGTCAATGCGGGCCACTTCCTGCTCGATGATGGGGCCTTCGTCCAGATGCGAGGTGACGTAATGCGCCGTGGCGCCAATCAGCTTGACGCCGCGCTCATGCGCTTGGTGATAGGGCTTGGCGCCCTTGAAGCTGGGCAGGAAGCTGTGGTGGATATTGATGGCCCGGCCGGATAAATCGCGGCAGAACTCGGGCGAGAGAATTTGCATATAGCGCGCCAGCACCACCAGATCGATGTCGTTGTCAGCCATCACCTCGCGGATCTTGGCCTCCTGCGCCTGCTTTTGTTCCTCCGTCGCGCCCAGCAAGGGGAAGTGATGGAAAGGAATATTGTGCGAGGCGGCCAGTTGATAGAACTCGCGGTGGTTGGAGACGATGGCCGGAATCTCGATCGGCAAATGCCCGGTTTGCACCCGGAACAGCAAATCGTTCAGGCAATGGCCCAGCTTAGACACCAGCAACAGCACCCGCGTCTTGACCTGCGTGTCCACCAACTCCCAGTCCATTTGCAGGCCGGCAGCCAGGGGCGCGAAGGCTTCGCGCAAGCGCTCTTGCTCGGCACCGGCGGCGCATTCAAACTCGATGCGCATGAAAAAGCGCTGGTGATCGGCGTCGCCATGCTGGGCCGAGGTCAGGATATTGCCGCCATGCTGCAGCAAAAATCCGCTGACGGTGTGGACGATGCCGGCCTTGTCGGGGCAGCTCAGTTTGAGGATGAAACGCTTGGCGCTGCGAGGACTGTTGCTCATCGATGACTTCTCTAATTCTTCAATTCTTGAATACTCAGGCTGCTACAGCAGCGGCTTGTTGAACATGGCCACCCACCAGATTCAGCTGGGCCTGGCACTGTGCCGCCAGGCTCTGGTCGTGGGTCACCATCACAAAGGCCGTGCCCTGCTCTCGCGCCGTGGCCAGCATCAGCTCGAACACGGCTTGCGAGGTGTTGCGATCCAGATTGCCGGTGGGCTCATCCGCCAGCACACAAGCCGGTTGCGTGACCAAGGCGCGTGCGATGGCCACCCGCTGGCGCTCACCACCCGATAACTCGGCGGGCCGATGCTTGAGGCGCGCGGCCAGGCCAACGCGGCTCAGCATCGCCGCCGCCCGCTCACGCGCCTGGGCTTGCGGCATGCGGCGGATGCGCAGCGGCATGGCCACATTGTCCAGCGCGCTGAACTCGGGCAAGAGGTGATGGAACTGGTAGACAAAGCCGAGATGCTGGTTGCGCCAGTCGCCCCGCGCGCTCTCGCTGAGCTGGCTCAGGTCCTGGCCCAGCAAGCTGACGCGGCCAGCCGAGGGCTTGTCCAGCCCGCCCAGCAAATGCAGCAAGGTGGACTTGCCGGACCCTGAGGCACCGACGATGGCCAGGGTCTGGCCGCGAAACACCGTCACATCCACGCCAGCCAGCACGCGCACGTCCAACTCGCCTTCCTTGAAGCGGCGCTCCAGGCCCAGGCCTTGCAAAACAATCTGGGCTTCACTCATAACGCAGCGCCTCGGCGGGTTGCACGCGGCTGGCACGCCAGCTCGGGTAAATGGTGGCCAGGAAGGCCAGGATCAGCGAGGTAATGACGATGGGCCAGATGTCGGCGCTTTGCGGGTCGCTGGGCATCTTGTTGATCAGATAAATGCTGCCGGGCAGGAAGCTGGTGTTGAGCACCCGCTCGATGAAGGGCACGATCACATCGATATTGAAGGCCACCAAGAGGCCCAGTCCCACGCCCGAGAGCGTGCCGATCACGCCAGAGGTTGCGCCTTGCACCATGAAGATGCCCATGATGGAGCGCGGGCTGGCCCCCAGGGTGCGCAGAATGGCGATATCGGCCTGCTTATCGGTCACCGTCATCACCAGGGTGGAAACCAAATTGAAGGCCGCCACCGCGACGATCAGGGTCAGGATGATGCCCATCATGCGTTTCTCGACCTGCACCGCGTCATACCAATTGGCATTGCTGCGGGTCCAGTCACGCACCCGGATCTCCGGGCCCATGCTGCGCATCAACTCATTGCCGACCTCGCGGGCCTTGTAAACGTCTTTCAATTTCAGCTGCACGCCGGACGGGCCGGTGACGCGGAACAGCTTGGCGGCGTCGGCCACATGAATCAGGGCCATGCCGCTGTCGTACTCGTAATGCCCGGCATTGAAGGTGCCCACCAAGGTGAACTGCTTCATGCGCGGCACGGTGCCGGCGGGCGAGACATCGCCGCTGGGCGAAACCACCGTGACCTTGTCGCCGACCCGCAGCCCTAAGCTGCGCGCCAACTCCGCCCCCAGCACGATGTGCCAGGCGCCCGGTGTCAATTGCGCCAGGGGGCCGTCCTTGAGTTGGGCAGCCAAAGGCGTGACATGACTCTCCGCCTCGGGCTCGATGCCGCGCACGATGGCGCCGCGCATCTCGTCGCCGCGCGCCACCAGCACCTGCGAGGCGATGAAGGGCGCAGCCGCCTGCACGGCCGGGTTCTCGGCCGCCTTGGCCGCCGTGGCTTGCCAGTCGGGCAAGGCGTCACCGTTGTAGCTCATCAGCTCCACATGGGCGATCACCGACAACATGCGGTCGCGCACTTCCTTCTGGAAGCCATTCATCACCGACAAAACGATGATCAGCGCCGCCACGCCCAGCGCGATCCCCAGCACCGACACGCCAGAGATAAAAGAGATGAAGCGGTTGCGCCGCCCACCACGTCCGGCGCGGGTGTAGCGCCAGCCAATCTGCAATTCATAAGGCCAATTCATGCCCGGCATGCTAACTGAGGCAAGCCAGACGCCGCCCCAGGGCGAAGCGCCTCAGCGACAAGCCGCACATCAAAAGGCAAGAAAAAAGCCCGCGCGGCGAAGCGCCGGGCGGGCTTGAGGTGTGGAAAGCTGAAAACTCAGGCAGTTTTCTCGCGCCCGGCGTTGCCACCACCGCCGCCTTTGGCCTGGCGGCGGGCAATGCCGCGCGCGCTCAGTAGCGCCATCAGGCCCAGCGCCATCAAGCCATAGCTTGAGGGCTCGGGCACCGGGCTGACGCCCAGGCTCAGCGTGCCCGACAACCATTTGCCGTCCGTTGGCTCGACGCCGTTGTCCACGCCCTCAAAGAACTCCAAACGCAGCAGGCCATCCTCACCGACCTGGAAGGCCAGGCCGTAATCGACCAGATTGGCGCTGCCGCTGTAGTGCGCGCTGCCGCTGTGCTCATCATTGATGCCGGGCGTGAAGGCCACAAGGCCGGCGCCGGAGCTGGGGCCCAAACTCAATTTGATGTGCGACAGCCAGCTCGGGTCGAAGGCTTGCAACTGCAAATCCCAGCTGAGCGAGTTGATCAGCGCATTGGCACCCACCTGCACGTTCAGCACCGTGTTGAAGGGGGAGCCCAGCGCATCCTTGCTATCAATGTCGCTGACATCCAGCACCAGACCGCTGCCCGCAAACGCCGCGAAACTGGTCAGCGGCGGCGTTTGGGCTGATGCTGGCGTGGCGGCTTGCGCGGGCGCTGACAAGCCCCAAGCCAAGCCCAAGGCGGCCATCAGCCACTTGAAATCAGCCTTGTGCGTGCATGTCATGTGCCACCCCTTTTCTCACTTGAGCTTGCGTGAACTTGCTTGAACGAAAGGCCGGCGCAAACCGCACCTCAGCCAGCCGCAATTTGGCACAGCCCGCATCAATTTGAAATGGGGTGAGGCCCCCGACTTCAGTGGGCCTCGTCCCAGTTGGCGCCCACGCCCAACTCGGCCAGCAAGGGCACCCGCAGCGCCGCCACACCGGCCATCAGGCGCGGCACTTCGGTCTTGACCCAGTCCAGCTCTGCGTCCGGCACCTCGAACACCAGTTCATCGTGCACCTGCATGACGATGCGGGTGAGCTTGCCCTGCTCATCCAGGGCGGCCTGCACCGCGATCATGGCCAGCTTGATCAAGTCCGCCGCCGTGCCCTGCATGGGCGCGTTGATGGACTGGCGCTCGGCCCCGGCCTTGCGTGGGCCGTTGCCGCCCTTGATCTCGGGCAGATAGATGCGCCGGCCGAACAAGGTTTCCACATAGCCCAACTCGGCGGCGCGGGCCTTGGTGTTGTCCATATAGTGCTTCACGCCGGCGAAGCGGTTGAAGTAGAGGTCGATGTAGTCGCGCGCGGCCTTTTGCTCGATGCCCAGGGACTGTGCCAAACCGAAAGCGCCCATGCCGTAGATCAGGCCGAAGTTGATGGTCTTGGCATAGCGGCGCTGCTCGGTGGTGACCTCGCTCACCGATGTATTGAACACTTCTGAAGCGGTGGCGCGGTGCACGTCCAGGCCTTCGCCGAAGGCGCGCAGCAGGCCCGGGTCTTCGCTGATGTGAGCCATGATGCGCAGCTCGATCTGCGAATAGTCGGCGCTGACGATGCTGTGGCCGGGCAGCGCCACAAAGGCCTCGCGCACGCGGCGGCCTTCCGCGGTGCGGATGGGAATGTTCTGCAGATTGGGCTCATTGCTCGACAAGCGTCCGGTCACCGTCACCGCCTGGGCGTAATTGGTGTGCACCCGGCCGGTCTGCGCATTGATCATCAGCGGCAGCTTGTCGGTATAGGTGCTTTTGAGCTTGGCAAGGCTGCGGTATTCCAGAATCTTGGCCGGCAGCGGGTAATCCAGCGCCAGCTTGTCCAGCACTTCTTCATCAGTAGAAGGCGCACCGGTGGCAGTCTTCTTGACGATGGGCAAACCCTGCTTGGTGAACAAAATCTCGCCGATCTGCTTGGGGCTGCCCATATTGAAAGGCTGACCGGCAATGTCGTAAGCCTCTTGCTCCAGCGTCAGCAAGCGCTGACCCAGCTCATGGCTTTGCGCTTGCAGGCGGCTGGCGTCGATCAGCACGCCTGTCGATTCGATGCGGGCCAGCAAGGCGCTGGTGGGCATCTCGATGTCGCGGTAGACCCGCAGCAAGCCGGCTTCGGCCTCGATCTGCGGCCACAGCTGCTGATGCACCTGCAAGCACATGTCCGAGTCTTCGCTGGAATACTCCGCCGCCTTGGCCACTTCCACCTGGGCAAAGGGAATCTGATTGACGCCCTTGCCGCACAGGTCTTCGTAGCTCAGGCCGGCGCGGCCCAGGTGCCGCTCACCCAAGGCGCCCAGGCCATGGGTTTTGTGCGCTTCCAGCACATAGCTTTCCAGCATGGTGTCGTGCTGCACGCCGCGCAGCTGGATGCCGTGATTGGCCAGCACATGGGTGTCGTACTTGAGGTTCTGGCCGAGCTTGTGCGCATGGGCGTCTTCCAGCCAGGGCTTGAGCTTGGCCAGCACTTCTTCTAGAGGCAGTTGGGTCGGGGCGTCCGGCCCTTCGTGGCGAAGCGGAATATAGGCCGCCTCACCCGCTTTGACGCAGAAGGAGATGCCGACGATGCGCGCGCGCATGGGGTCGAGCGAATCGGTCTCGGTGTCCAGCGCGGCCAGGCTGGCGGACTGCAGCTTGGCCAGCCAGGCGTCAAAGCTGGGCCAGTCGAGGATGGTGCTGTAGTTACGTTCCTGCACGGCGGCGGGCAGTTGCGGCGCCGATGCATCGGCAGATCCGTCGCCGAACAAATCGCCGCTGGTGGCACCGGTGGAAGCGGGCGCGGCAGTCTTGGCGCCAGCGCCGGCCAGCTCCTTGAGCCAGGTCTTGAAGCCGAAGCGGGTATAGAAATCCTGCAAGCCGGCTTCGTCCACCGGCTTAAGCGCCAAGGCGTCCAGCTGCGGCCAGCCCGGCACAAAGCCGTTCAGGTCGCAGTCCAGCTTGACGGTGACGAGGCGGCGGCCCATCGGCAGCCAATCCAGGGCTTTGCGCAGGTTCTCGCCGGCCACGCCCTTGACGGCGGCCGCGTTGGCGATCACGCCGTCCAGCGAGCCGTGCTCGGCAATCCACTTGGCGGCGGTCTTGGGGCCGACCTTCTCGACACCAGGCACGTTGTCCACCGTGTCACCCATCAGGGTCAGGTAGTCAATGATGCGCTCCGGCGGCACGCCGAACTTGACGCTCACCGCCGCCGGGTCCAGCACCTCGCAGTCGATGGCCGGGCCACCCCAAGGCGCGACGCTACCGGGCACGGCGGCGGCCTTGTTCATGGTGTTGATCAGGGTGGTGTCGCTCGTCACCAGTTGCGCCAAATCCTTGTCGCCGGTGGACACCACCACCGCGTGGCCGCTTTCGGCCGCCACGCGGGCCAGGGTGCCGATGGCGTCATCCGCTTCGATGCCGGGCACTTCCAGCACCGGCCAACCCAGCAGCTTGACCACCTCGTGGATGGGAGTGATCTGTTCGCGCAGCGCATCGGGCATGGGCGCGCGCTGCGCCTTGTATTCGGGGTACCACTCGTCGCGGAAGGTCGGGCCCTTGGCATCGAAGACGCACACCGCATGTTCGGCCGCCACTTGCTCGCGCAAGCGCTTCATCATCGCCACCATGCCGTGAATCGCACCGGTGGGCACGCCCGCCGGGCCACGCAGATCGGGCAGGGCGTGATAGGCGCGGTACAAATAGCTGGAACCGTCGACCAGCAGAAGAATGGGTTTGCTCATGCCGCGCATTGTCGTGCAGGCGCGGGGTGCCAGCCCTGCCAGTGAGCGCAGGCGGGTTGCTGAGCTGGCGCGAACTAGAATGAGGCCATGGTTCGCTACATCCCTCATTCCGGCCCGGCTGCCCCTTCGACCCTGTGGGCTCAGTCTGCCTTGACAGCCCTGGCACTGGTGCTTTGCCTCAGTGCCAGCCTGGCCCGTGCCGAAGCGCCGGCTGACAAGCCAGCCCAGGCACCGGTGCTGAAGGATGAGCCGGCCACCCGCAAGACCCCCGATGCCAAGGTTGAACAGACCGTGATCGAGGACGACAGCAACCGTGTTGAAGAGACGCGTGTGCGCGGCCAGACCCAAAAGGTCACGGTCCAGCCCAAAAACAGCCCCCTGCCCAGCTACGAGATCATCATGGGCGACGCCAGCCGCGACCCCTCGCAAGGCAATTCCGCGAGCCGCGGCGCTGCCGGCGCGCGAGTTTGGCGCTTGCTGACCTTTTGACGCGCAGCAGTAAGCCAGTCAGCCACGGCACCCAGCAGCTCAAGTTGCACTGCTTGCCCCGCTCGCTTCAACCGATCTCGTCCGCCTCACCCTCTTCTTTGACGCCCCGATAAAAGCGTTCTGTTGCCATGGCCGTATTCACCCAAGTCACCGAAGCCCAGGCGCAAGCCCTGGCCACCCGCCTCCATCTCGGCCAATTGCAGTCGCTGCGCGGCATCAAAGCCGGCATCGAAAACACCAACTATTTTCTGGACACCGACAAGGGCGAGTTCGTGCTGACGGTGTTCGAACGCCTGAGCTTTGAACAGCTGCCCTTCTATCTGCAACTGATGAAGCATCTGGCGGCGCGCGGCATCGCCGTGCCCGACCCGCAGGCCGATTCGCAAGGCCACATCCTGTTTGAGTTGCAAGGCAAGCCCGCCGCGGTGGTGAACAAGCTCAGCGGCGGCCACCAGTTGGCGCCCGATCTGTTCCATTGCGCCCAGGTCGGCGCTGGCCTGGCCCGCATGCATCTGGCGGCGCAAGATTTCCCGCTGGACCAGCCCAATCTGCGCGGCCTGGACTGGTGGAATGAAACGGTTCCCGTGCTGCTGCCTTTTCTGGACCCGGAGCGCAGCAACTTGATTCAGCAAGAGTTGGCCTACCAGCAAAGCCTTGCGGCCTCCGCCAGCTATGCCGAGCTACCCTGCGGCCCCATCCACGCCGATCTATTCCGCGACAACGTCATGTTCGATGGTTTACCCGGCCGTGAGCGCTTGAGCGGCTTCTTCGACTTCTACTTCGCTGGTGTCGACACCTGGCTGTTCGACCTGGCCGTGTGCCTGAACGACTGGTGCATTGACCGCGACAGCGGCCGCCTCGATGAAACCCGCGCGCAAGCCTTTGTGGATGCGTATGAGACCGTGCGACCCTTGAGTGGCACCGAGCACCGCCTGCTGCCCGCGCTCTTGCGTGCTGCGGCGCTGCGCTTCTGGGTCTCGCGCCTGTGGGACGTTTACCTGCCGCGCGACGCCAGCCTGCTCACCCCCCACGACCCCGGCCATTTCGAACGCGTGCTGCGTGAGCGCATTGCGCGCCCCTGGCATGCGCTGGCCAGCGCCTAGTACCGTGCCGCGCAAGTAGAGGAACAAAATGAAAACGATGGATTCGCCTTCAGGCCAAGGCGCAAACCGCAGCCATAGCCGTAGCTATGGCGAGGATTTGCAACGCGGGCGTGGAGGCGAAGACGCGCTTTCATGTTCCGATACTCGCGCGGCACGGTACTAGTTCGACCATGGCTCGCACGCGCAAAGCCGAGCGTGCTTGTCCGGCCGCCTGAAACTCCCTACCCTTGAGCCTTTTGACCTTGAGCACTCCCCCTCCGATGATCTTGCACCTGCAAACCGTGCCCAGCCGCAATGGCATGTTATGGATACGGCATGGCTTCAAGGTCTTTCAGCGCAAGCCCATGGCCCTGGCCGGGCTGTTCTCGGTGTTTTTGTTCGCCGCCATGGTGATACTGATGTTGCCGGGCGCAGGCGTGATGCTCTTGCTGATGGCGCTGCCGCAACTCAGCCTGGGCTTCATGCTGGCCACCCATCTGGTGCTGCAAAACAAGACGCCCACCGCCGGGGTCTATCTGATGCCCTTCCGGCTGACCAAAGAGCGCCGCAATACGCAGCTGCTGCTGGGTGCCTGCTACGCCTTGCTCACCATCGCCATCAGCTTCATCTCGGGCTGGGTGGACGGCGGCAGCATGGATGAGCTGCAGCAACTGATGGCCGACGGCGCCTCCGCCGAGAAGCTGTCCGAGGCGGCCGCCAACCCAGCCCTGCTGTGGGGCGCCATCACCCGCGTGGTGCTGGCAGCCCTGGTGTCCATCCCCTTCTGGCATGCGCCGGCCTTGGTGCATTGGGGCGGCCAGGGCCTGATGCAGTCCATGTTCTCCAGCACCCTGGGGGTGTGGCGCAACCGTGGTGCTTTTGCCTACAACGCCCTGCTGTGGGGCGCCCTGATCATGGGCTTGGGGCTCATCGGCAGCGTGCTTGCCAGCCTGCTGGGCCTGGGGCAGCTCGCGCCCATCATCGCCATGGCTTGCGGCTTGCTGCTGTCCACGGTGTTCTACGCCAGCCTCTACTTCACCTTCATTGACTGCTATATGTTCGGCGCTCCGGGTGACTTGCTGAGCGACAAGACTTAAGGCCTTCGGCGCCCGCCGGAACTGATCAGAAACTGATCCGGATGGGCCATGTTTGCGACAACTTCGTCGCCGTTCTGTCATCAAATAGACACTAGCTTTCCCTACATTCACGGCCGTGCCTGACGCGGGTTTCCACCAAGTTACGTGGACACCCCCGCTCAACGCCTCACCGCAAACCGCCTGGCGGTTTGACCAAACAATGTACGGAAGGAATGCAAGTGTCCAAACCCAACACGCTCGTCACGACCCGCCGCCAGGCTTTGAAGTTCCTGGGCGCGCCGATGATGCTGCCTTTGACCGGCGTTGCCGGCGTGAGCGCGAGCGCACTGCTGAGCGGCTGCGGCGGCGGCGATGACGTCGAGGCCGCGCAAATGGTCTCGGCCAGCTTCAGCCCCATGGCTGCCCCCAGCCTGAGCAACCCGGCCGCCATGGCCACCACCTATGTGGCCTCCAGCCTGGACGTGAGCCTGAGCGACGGCAGCAAGCAAAGCTTCAAGCTGGCCTACGCCCCCTTCTTCATGACCGGCAGCCAAGTGCCCGACGGCAAGGGCGGCACGGTGCTGGCCGGCGGCTATGTGGACATCAAGAACCAGCCCATCATCGACAAGTCGGTGGCCGGCAAGGAGCGCCAGTTCTTCTCCGACTCGCCGGACGGCACCTCGCTGCTGAGCCTGACCAACCCCACCGTCACCGGCATCAAGGGCAAGGCTGTGTTCGCCGTGGTGCAATTCGAATACACCACCCGCGCGCTAGACGAAAAGACCGATATGTACGGCAAGTTGCCGTCGCCGATCGCCGTCTTGACGCTGGATCAAGACCAGAGCACAGGCAAGCTGAGCCTAGTCAAGTATCACAATGTGGACACCTCCTCAGCCCATGGCCTGTGGATCACGTGCGGCTCCAGCCTCTCGCCTTGGGGCACACACCTGTCCAGCGAAGAGTACGAGCCCGATGCCTTCGCGCTGCTGGCCAAGACCCCGAGCAAGAGCCAAGCCGATACCCAAGCCCAATTCAAGGCCTACAGCAAAAATCTGTTCGGCGACGAGACCAAAGCCAACCCCTACCACTACGGCCATCTGCCCGAAGTGACGGTCAATCCCGACGGCACTGGCAGCATCAAGAAGCACTACTGCATGGGCCGTTTGTCGCATGAGCTGATCCAGGTCATGCCCGACAACCGTACCGCCTTGATGGGCGATGACGCCACCAACAGCGGCTTGTTCGTCTTCGTGGCCGACAAGGAAAAAGACCTGTCCGCCGGCAGCCTGTATGTGGCCAAGATTGGCGCCGGTTTCTCGCTGGACCCGGCCGCTGCGGGCGCAGCGCTGAGCTGGATCAAGCTCGGCTCCGCCACCAGCGCCGAGATCGAAAAGCTGGCCGACACCTTGAAGCCCAACGACATCATGGACGTCGCCTTCAGCGACCCCAAGGATGTCACCTTCACCAAGATCTGGATCGACGGTGGCAACCAGTGGATCAAGATCAAGCCCGGCATGGAAAAGGCCGCCGCCTTCTTGGAAACCCACCGCTACGCCAGCTATATGGGCGCCAGCATGGCTTTCACCAAGATGGAAGGCACCACCGTCAACGCCAAGGACAAGGTCGCTTACTCGGCCCTGCAAAACATGCAGAAGTCCATGGTGCGCAATGGCGCGGGTTGGAACGAAGCCCATGGCGTGACGCTGGAAAAGGCCGTCAACGCAGGCGCCGTCTTGGCACACACCTTGGCCGGTGGCCAGAAGGACACGGCCGGCGCTGCCATCAACAGCGAATGGATGCCGACGCTGACCAAGGCCTTGCTGGTGGGCGAGGACATCGCCGCCGACGCGCTGGGCAATTTGGCCAACCCCGACAAGATCGGCGCGCCGGACAACCTGAAGTTCTCTGAGAAGCTGCGCACCCTCTTCATCGGCGAAGACAGTGCCTACCACGTCAACAACTTCGTCTGGGCCTATAACGTCGACACCAAGCAGCTGAGCCGCCTGATGTCCATGCCTGCAGGCGCCGAAGCCACCGGCCTGGGCGTGGTGGACGATCTGAATGGCTGGACTTACATCACCAGCAACTTCCAGCATGCCGGCGATTGGATCACCAATGCCACGGCCACCGGCCTGCATGACAAGGTCAAGGCGACGCTGGACCCCCTGGTGCGCGCCAACTACAACGATCGCTTTGCGTCTGCCGTCGGCTATCTGACAGCCGAAGCTACCAGCGTGAAGCTGAGCAAGGTCTAAGCAAGCCCTGGCGCAGACTCCGCGTTAGCGCGGCGGCTGCTTGCTCTTGCACGAATGGCAAGGCCCGAGAGGGTCTTGCCATTTGTCGTTTCACGGCCAGCATCTGGCCCCAAGCTGCATACACTGGCACCCCCTCCCTGCCATCGCCCTATGCAAGCCCTGCTCGACGCCATCACCGCCCTGCCCGCCATTCCCAGCGATGCCTGCCGCATCTTCCATGGCCGCGGCGGCCTGTACCCGGGTTGCGAGCATTGGACGCTGGACTACTTCGCCCCCGTCTGGGTGCTGACCAGCTTCCAGCCCGTGAGCGAAGCCGAGCTTGGCACGCTACAGAACGCCCTGGCCCAGCGCCAGCAAGCCTTGAGCCCCGAGCAACCGGAACTGAATCTGATCTACCAATGCCGCCAGGAAGGCGACAACACCGAGACCCGCTTGTTATCCGGCAGCGTGCCCTCGCCGCACATCGTCAGCGAGGCCGGCACGCGCTATCAGGTGCATGTGAGCCGGGGCCAAAACCACGGCCTGTTTCTGGACATGGCGGCGGGCCGGCGCTGGGTGCGCGAGTTCTGCGCCCAATTCCATGCCGCCAATCCGCGTGGCGGCGCCAAGGTGCTGAACCTCTTTGCCTACACCTGTGCGTTTTCGGTCGTGGCCCTGCAGGGTGGTGCGAGCAAGGTGCTGAACCTGGACATGAGCGCCGGCGCCCTGTCCATCGGCAAACAGAACCACGCGCTCAACGAGGTCGGCGCCGAGGCCATGGGCAAGGCCAGCTTTCTGCCGCACGACATCTTCACCACCTGGGGCAAGATCAGCCGCGGCGGCCCTTACGACCTGATCATCGTCGACCCGCCGAGCTTCCAAAAAGGCAGCTTTGTGGCCAGCAAAGACTACGCCCGCCTGATGCGCCGCCTGCCCGATTTGCTCATGCCCGGCGGCCATGCCCTGCTGTGCCTGAACACGCCCAAGCTGGGCCTGAGCTTTTTGACCGAGCAGATGAGCGAGTTGGCGCCCGACTTGGTCTTGGTCGAGCGCCTGGCCAACCCGCCCGCCTTCGCCGATGTGGACGAAGACCGCGCCTTGAAGGTGCTGCTTTACCGCGCGCCAGCGCTGGCCTGACAGCCTGGCCTAAACCCCTCGCTCAATGCTTGGGGTAATGGGTGATGTGGCGGATGGAACGGTACAGCGGCGACAAGCGCGCATACATGCGGCGGTAGACCTCGCGGTAGAGCCGGTCGTAGAGCTGCACCATGTCGGCCTCGGGCTCAAACACCTGGCCGGGGCGCGACATGGCAGCCACTGCCTCACCATGATTCTTGAAGAAGCCCGCGCCCACCGCCGCATTGATGGCCGCGCCTAGGCCCGAGGCTTCGTAGGTGTGGATGCGCTCGGCCGGCAGGCCGAAGATATTGGCGGTGATTTGCATCACCCGGTCGCTTTGTGATCCGCCGCCCGCCACGCGCAGGCGGCGGATGGGTTGGCCATTGCGCCGCTCCAATTGCTCCTTGCCCTGGCGCAGGGCGTAGCCCAGGCCTTCGATGATGGCGCGGTACAAATGAGCGCGGGTATGCACATCGCCAAAGCCAATTACCGCGCCCTTGGCCTCGGGGCCGGGAAAGCGCACGCCGGGGTTCCAAAACGGTTGCAGCACCAGGCCCATGGCGCCGGCCGGCGACTGCTCCAGCAGACCGTCAAACAGCAGCTCCGCTGCAATGCCTTGCTCCTGCGCCTGCAGCACCTCTTGCGCAGCGAATTCGCGCTTGAACCAGTTCACCATCCAGTAGCCGCGCTGCACGATGATTTCGGAGTTGTAGCGCTTGGGCATGGCGGCCGGATAGGCCGGCACAAAGGGCATGGGCTCGACGTAGCGGCTATTGCTGGTGTTGATGGTGGCGGTGGTGCCGTAGCTGATGCAGCCCACTTCGGGGTCAATCGCACCGCAGGCCAGCACCTCGCAGGCCTTATCGGCTCCGGCGGCAAAGAGGGTTAGCCCCTGCGGGATGCCGGTGTGTTGCGCGGCCTCGGCGCTGATCAGCCCCAAGGGTTCCGCCGCCTGCACCAACTCAGGCATTTGCTCGCGGCGGCTGCGCAGGGCACGCCATTTGATGTCAGATGCTGCCGCCCAGTCCTGGCGCTTGTGGTCGAAAGGCACATAGCCCACTTGCGAAGACACCGCATCGCGCAGCTGCCCGGTCAGCAAATAGCTCAGATAGGCGGAAATCTGCACAAAGTGGCGGGTCTTGGCCCAGACCTCGGGGAAGTCCGCCGCCAGCCAATTGCACTCGGCCTTGGACTGCAGCTGGTACATCATGTGTTCCAGGCCACTGACCTTGATGCCCGCGCGCAGCCACCAGGGCAGCTTGGGATAGTTGTCACTGCGGCGCGAATCCAGCCAGATGGTGGCCGGGCGCAGCGGGCGCATCTCGGCGTCCAGACAGATCATCGAAGCGCGCTGGCAGGTCAGCGCCACGGCGGCGATGCGCTCGCGCAGCTGCGGATGTTCGGCCCACAAGTTCTGGCAGGCCTGGCCGAGGTTTTTCCAGAAGTAGTCGCCATGCTGCTCGGCCCAGTTGGGCTGCTCAGAAAAATAGGGCGTGATGTGCTGCTGCGACTTGGCGATCAAATTGCCGCGCAGGTCAAACACAATCGCGCGCACGCTTTGCGTACCTTGGTCAATCGCGAGCAGCAGATCAGGTGTGGCCATGGCGAGCTTGTGGTGAAGAGAAAAGGAAATGAGGGCAACAGCTTTGACAGCAACTTAGGCCGCCGCCTCAGCGCGATAGCTGCGCGCGATGATCTGCAAATAGCGCGCGCACTCGCCCGCCCACGCCGCATCGTCCCAGCCCAGCTGGGCCTGGCAGAGGGCTTTGAGTTGGGGCAGCAAGTCCTCACCCGCATCGGGCAGCAAATTACCCAGGCGCAGGCGGCGCAGCATCAGGTCGTCGAGATGGGTCACCATCTCGTGCTGCAAAGCCCAGCGGGCTTGGTCCAGCAGCGCCTCGCCCTGCGCCAGCGGCGCCAAAGGATGGCTCATGCCCGGCGGCTCGGCCACTGCATGGTTGAAGCAGCGTTGCGCGCGGTCGCGATGGGCGCGATGGGCGCGTTTATGGCTGGCCGCATCGATCAAGCCTGCCGCCTTGAGGGCGTCCAGCGCGATCTGCCGGAAGGTGGTCAGCTTGCCGCCGGAGACCGAGATCACGCCCGGCGACTGCCACACCAAATGGTCGCGCCGCTCCTTCGAGGGCTTGAGCCCCTTGCCCGAGGCAATGATAGGCCGCACGCCGGCCATGGTGGACATGATGTCGGCCCGCGCCAGGCCCAAGCCCGGCAGCGCACCGTTAACGGCGTTCAGCAAATAGTCGATCTCGGCGCTGCTGCAATGCGGCTCATCTTGAATGTCTTGGCGGTGATCGAGATCGGTGGTGCCGATGCAGGTCTGGCCACGCCAGGGGAAGACGAAGACCGGCCGGCCATCCTCCGGATGCATCAGCGTCAGGCAATCCTGCACCGGCGCGCGTTCGGCCGCCACGAAGAGATGGGTGCCGCGCTGCTGGCGCACCCGGGGCCCGGTGCCGGAGAGGCGATCCGCCCACATGCCGGTGGCATTGAAAACCTGCTTGGCGCGGATCTCCAGCTTGGCGCCGCTGAGGGCATCTTGCAGGCTCAGCACAGAACCCTCGGCCGTGGGCGTGATGGCCAGCACCTCGGTATAGCTGCGCGCCTGGCCGCCTTCCAGGCAAGCCTCCTGCAGCACCCGCAGCACCAGGCGGGCGTCATCCGTCAGGGCATCGGTGTAGCGCATGGCCCCCAGCAAATCCGAGCTTTGCAGCAGCGGATAGGCTTTGAGCAAATCCTGGCGCGGCACCCAGCGCTTGTCGCTGATGCCGGCCAACAAGTCGTAGACGCTGAGGATGAAGCTCATCGGCCAGCGCCCGGGGAATTTGCCTTTGCGGATCGGGAAGAGATAGGGCAAGCGCAGCACCATCTCGGGCAGTTCGGTCAGCAGACGCTCGCGCTCTTGCAGCGAATGCCGGGTCAGGCGCACATCGCCCTGCGCGATATAGCGCAGGCCACCATGCACCATTTTTGAGGAACGGCTAGAGGTTCCCCAGGCGAAGTCTTTTTGCTCCAGCAGCAGCACCCGCAAGCCACGCCGCGCCGCTTCCAACAAAATGCCCGCGCCGGTGATGCCGCCGCCAACCACCACCGCGTCCCAAGGCGCGGCGGAGTCCAGCGCTGACAAGTCCTGGCGCTGATTCAACAGGCCTGGGGCCGCTAACGATGAAGCAGTGCGGCCTGAATCAGGTTGATGGTTTGAAGTCACCCAAGCACCCCTTGTTCAACAACTGCTCGCCATCGAAATAGTTGATGACTTGGCCGATCGCCGCCATGCCCAGCTCACCCTTCTCGGCCGGCAGCCAGGGCGCATGGTCGCGGCCCACGCCGTGCTGGTGGCTGATGGTGCCGCCCAGGGCGCTGATGGTGTTGGACGCCGCCTCCTTCATCGCGCGCCAGCGCGCCAGGGTCTGCGCGTAGCTGGGCGAGTTGCGGAAAAAGTAAGTGGTGTAGATGCTGGAACCCTGGCTGTACATATGCGAGAGATGGCTCAGCACATGGGCTTGCTCGCCCTCGCCGCAATGGCTGGCAATGGCCGCTTCGATGCGCTGCATCGCCTCCGTCACCTTGGACCAGTTGACGCAGGTCTCCAGCGTGTCGACCGAATAGCCATGCTCCCAAAAACCGTGGCGCAGATAGGGCGAGCGAAAGCGCGAATGCTCCCACTTCTTACCCATGAAGGTGCCGGCGTAAAAGCCGCCCGCCGCCCGCACATGGCGCTTGACTTCGCCGAGGGTGAAGCGCGCCTGACGCGCACTGCCGGTGGTGCCGAAGGTGACCATGCACTTGCCGTCGC
The DNA here is from genome assembly GCF_001477625.1 of Paucibacter sp. KCTC 42545. Classification (NCBI taxonomy): domain Bacteria; kingdom Pseudomonadati; phylum Pseudomonadota; class Betaproteobacteria; order Burkholderiales; family Sphaerotilaceae; genus Roseateles; species Paucibacter sp. KCTC 42545. The sequence goes on along the minus strand of NZ_CP013692.1, from coordinate 895,121 downwards.
GGCTGCCGCGCAGAGCGGCATAACGGTCCAGCAAAGCGGCTTGCCAGGCTTCGGCGCCCAGGCGCAGATGGGAGCGCGTTTCTTCGGCATTCGATAAGCGCAGCATGGACACCGCCACCTTGGCCTGCACCAGGCCACGCACAAAACCCAGCGCCGACTCCCAATCGGGCAAGAAGGCGACGTGGAAAGACTCATGCTCGGGCAGGCGCTGCACCCGCACATCGACCTCGGTGATGATGCCCAGGCGCCCTTCCGTGCCCATGAAAATCTCACGCAAGTCCGGGCCGGCGGACGAGGCCGGAATGGCCGGAATCTGCATGCTGCCGCGCAGGGTTTCGATGCGACCACCGGCGAACAATTGCTCGATGCGGCCATAGCGAATCGACTGCTGGCCGGAAGAGCGGCTAGCGACCCAACCGCCCACGGTCGAGAGCTCAAAAGACTGCGGGAAGTGACCCAACATATAGCCGCGCGCGGCCAGCTGACGCTCCAGCTCCGGGCCCGGCGTGCCGGCGCCGAAGCGGGCGACTTGGCTCACCGGGTCGAGGTCGATCAAGAGATTCATCCGCGCCAAGGAGAGCGTCAACACCGGCTGCTCGCTGGCCTGCGGCGTGATGTGGCCAGCCACCGAGGTGCCGCCGCCGTAGGGGATCACCTGCACCTGCTGCGCTTGCGCCCATTGCAGCAAGCTCTGCACCTGGGCGGAGTTCTCAGGCTGCGCCACGCCGTCCGGAAAAATGCCGAACTCACCCGAGCGCATGGCATACCAATCCGGCAGGCTTTGGCCGCGGGCATGGCGCAGGCGCACTTCGGGGTCGGTGGACACCAAGGGATGCGCCGGCATGCGGCTGGGCGGCACGCTGGCCAGCACCTGCTGCAGGGTGGCGTCGGGCAATACTCGGCCGGGGCCGATCTTGGCCTGGATATGTTTCAGGCCCGCTTCCCGCAAGGGAAAGCTGTTGTTCTCATCGCCCCAACCATTCCATCGCCGCATCGGTCTTGCCCCTTGAGTTTGGCCGCGCCTTTTTCGGCGCCGAAGTTCATGCTGGCGGATTGTGGTGCGCGGGTCGCCCTGGCGATAGACATTGGCGGTCAGGTTTTTGACATATCTCGCCAATGCACAAGCCCGCTGGGGCTCAAAGCCAAACAAGCGCGGGCAAACCCGCAGGACTCATGGCGACGGCAGGTTCACACGCCCACCAACGGCCGCAGCCTGCTGGGCCGCACGCCGAAAGGCCAGCGGCGAGCCTTGGGTCCAGCGCCGGAAGGCTCGCGTGAAAGCGCTTTGCTCGGAATAGCCCAGCAGGCCGGCAATCTCGGCCAGTTGCAGGCGTTGATCCTGCAGATACTGGCGCGCCAGGCGCAGGCGCAAGGCCTCCAGCACGCCGCGGAACTGCAGGCCCTGGGCGGCGAGGCGGCGGTGCAAGGTGCGCGGGGAAATATGCAGGGCCAGCGCCGCCTGCGCCAAGCTGGGCTCGCCGCTCAACAGCATTTGGGTCAGGCACAGGTCCAGCTGCCTTTGCAAATCATCACGCGGCCCGAGTTCGGCCAGCAAAGCATCGGCCTGCTGGCTGAGCATCTCCAGCAGCGCCGGATCGGGCGAGCGCAAAGGGTGCTGCAAAGCCGCGATGGGCATGGCGATGCGGGTGCTGGGCTGATCAAACAGCACCGGGCAGTCAAAGTAATCCAGATAGGGTTGCAGATCCGTCGGCGCCGGGTTGACGAAGCTGACGTAACGCAGGCCTAGGCCGACCTGTACTAGGTCGCGCGAGAACTGCACCAAGGCCGTCACCGCGCATTCATCCACCAGTGGGCCTGGGCGGCCCTGCTCCACGCCCCACTCGAACACCACTTCCTCGGGGCTGGCGATCAGGCGCAGCGGATTGACGTCGTAGAGCAGACGCTGGTACTGCTCAAAGCGCGCCAGAGCCGCACCCAGATCACCGCAAGCCAGCAAAACATAACCCAACATACCCAGGTGCCGCGGCGTGATGGTGCTGCCCAGGTGCAGGCCCAGCAGCGGGTCGTTCAGGCACTGCGCCGCCTTGGCCAGCAAAGCGCCCCAAGCCTGCACGTCATAACGCCCCGGGCCGCCGCGGTCCACCGCGGGTTTAGGCGCACCGAGCAAGCGCTCAGCATCCAGGCCCATGCGGGCCAAATACTCGTAGAGCAGATGGACGTAGGTGACGGGAACAATCCCTTGCGGGACGGGCGGGCTGATCATCAAGGGCAAAGAAAAGCTAAACGACTCGACGCGAGAGAGACAGCCCTAACAAAAGCGCTGCGGGTGATTGGGCAAGGCCCGCAGTTTAAGCACCCGCGCCCAGGTCAGCGGGCGGGCCTCCCGGCCAGCCTGCTCAAACGCTGATCAAACCCCGATGGGAAGGCGGCGGTTCAGCCCGGCCAAGTCGCGGCAGAAGAACTCATCGCGCAGATAGGCGGGCTCGTATTCACGCACGTCGTAATGCACCCAGGTCGGCGCAATGTCGGCCGGCTCCAGCGACTTGCGGTTGCGCGCCAGCCAGCCAATTTGCGCATTCGCCTTTTCAACCAGCAGGCCACGGATCGCATTGCAGCGCTCCATGTCCTCGCGCTTGCCCATGCCTGGCGGCAGCACCGTGTCGATGTCCACCGCCTTGCCATGATGGTTGGTGGTGGTGCGGCCCTTGCGCTCGTTCTCCACCGCGCAGCGGTAGCCCGAGGAGAAGAGGAACTTCACATCCTCGCGATAGGCAAACAAGGCCCGCGCCGCCCACAGAATCAGGCGATGCACGCCCGGGTATTCGTAGCGGTGAAACTGCTCCAGCCCCTTGCCGCCGGGCATGTACAGGCCTTTGAAGCGGCCTTGGCCGAAACCGTCACACACGCCGCAAGGGCAGCGCAGCTGGCGGAAGTCGATGGGAAAACGATCAGCGAAGGCGTCGATGGCCTGAAAGGTCGCGCGGTCCACCACGCCGCTGGGCTGGCTCAGCCGCATCACATCGCGCTGAAAGGCCTTCACTTGCAAGGCCGTGCCGGGCCCGAAGTCGCCGTCCAACAGCGTGCCGCGAAAGCCCGCCAAGCGCAATTGCAGCTCAGCGACATCGTCGCCCCGAACGCCTTGTTGCAATACCCGATCGCCGTATGCCATGACTGCTCCTTGTTGCTGCGACTCGGTTGCATTCGCTTGCCCTCGGCAGCATTCGGTTGCGCCTTGCGAGCGGGCAGCTACGAAGCGCAGCGCCCACCCAAGGCTGGGCTGACGGTAGGCGGGTGGCGCGCTGCGGTCAAGCCCGCGGGTCGCAAAGCTTGGGCTGCCTGTCCTCTACCTGCAGGACAGCCCGCCACGCCGGGCCGGGCCAGCGCGCAGGCGCTTGACCGGCCGCAGCGCCGTGATCAGGGCAGCACAGGCGAATCTGGCCTGGGCGCGCCCTGCGCCACCAAGGCCTCCACGACACCGGCGTAGTCGCCGCCCGGCGCGGGCATGTTTTCGGCCGCATGCAGGCAGCTGCCCAGGGCATTGCCACCGAAGCCATTGCGCTCATCCCAGTGCGCGCCATGCTGGATCAGCAGGCGCACGAGGCCGACGTCACCGCGAAAAGCCGCCTGGTTGAGCGCGCTGGCGCCCCAGTCGCCCCGGCAAGCCACCGGCCAACCCAGCGCCAGCATCAGTGCGACGGCGGCATGGGCGCCGCGCTGCGCTTGATCTGGCAGCAGGCGCAGATCGGCCTCATCCAGTTCCTCGATGGCCTGCGGATGCTGGGCCAAATAGGCGCTGGCGCCGGCCTCGTCAGCCGCGGCACAGGCGGCCAAGAAGGCGGCGCGGTTCTGTGGCACCGCAGCTACGTGCGCGAACTCATCACTCAGTCGCGCGCCATGGGCCTGCAAGAGTGGCAGCAAATGACGCTCGCCCAGACGCAAAGCATGTTCCGCCACCGTGCGCCCCGTGCCGTCGCGGGCCTTAACGTCAGCGCCGGCCTCCAGCAAGAGCCGCAGGCAGTCTGCCGAACGGCAACGGCTAATGGCGTGATGCAGTGGCGTGCTGCCGCCAGGGCCGGCCTCGTTCGGGTCGGCGCCCAGCGCCAGCGCCTGAGCCAAGCCGGCAGGGTCTTCAAAGTCCAGCTGACGCAGCAAGGCATTGGTGCCAGTCCAGCGCGCCCCCGCTTGCACCAGGGCGGCCAGAATGCGGCGGTCGCTCTGCTCGGTAGCGTGATAGAGCGATTCGCCATCGTTGGGCTCGGCCCCGGCCGCCAACAAGCGCTGCACCATCTCAATGCTGGCGGCCCGGTCCACGGCACCGTAGAGCAGAGGCAGTGGCTGCTCGCCGGCCTCCGGATCCAGCACGCCGGCATTCGCGTCTGCCCCTTGCGCCAACAGCCAATCCAGGCAAGCCAGCAAACCGGGGCGGTAAACCGGCAGCCGCGCCAGCGAGGAGAAGCACACCCACGCAATGGGCGGCGCCTGCAGTGGCGCCACGGGCTGCAGCAGCTGGGCCGGCTTGAGGAGTTGGCGCAGCGCGGCAAGGTCGCCGGTCAGCAAGGCGGTCTGCAAACTAGGCCTGTGGTCTTGACCCAGCCAGGCCTGGGCACGCTCGGGCTGCGGGCGAGTAAACCCCTCCCCGATGGCCAAGTTCAACAACTGCGCCAGCCAGACCGCCTCATCCAACTGCGGGCGCTGCTCCACGGCTTTGATGAGTTGCGGCCAACTGGCAAAGCCGTGTTCGCGGGCCAGCACCAAATGGGCTTGACTGAGGCGCGGCGGCGCAGGCAGGTGATAAGGGGCGGCGCGCTGTAGCGCCAAGTGATCGCCGGCTTGCCAGGCGCGCAATAACTCGCGGGCTTGACGGCGCAGTTGGCCCAGATCCGGGCGTGAGGGCAAAGATTGGCTCATAAATCCTCCATGCGTGGCGCCTGTGATCCGCGTTTCATTCAGGCCGCACAAAGGTGGGCAGACATCGACAAGGGCAAGACGGGTGGGCTCAGCCCTTAGCCGCGGATCCGCAGGCGCCCCGTGTTGGCGCCGACGCGCATGATGGCAATGCGGCAAGGGCCTGTCAAATCAGGCCTGTCGCCCCGAGGCGCTTCAGCCTTGGGCGGCCACTCGCAGGCGATCCAAGCGTGGCTTCATGTAAAAGCCCATGAACAAGCCGATCAGCACACCCACCGGTAATGAACGGCTGAAAGCCATCCACCAAAGCCCTGCGAACTCAGAACTGCCCGCTCCACTGATCAAGGTCAGCGCCAAAGCCAAGATGCTTTCAATCATGAGCGCCGCCAGCATGGAGACCAGCACGGTGCGCGCGAACTTGGACAGGGTGGTGAACAAAACCTCCACCCGTTTTTCCAGAATACCCAGCAGCACCAGAACCATAGGCAGCACCAAGAGGCAAGTCACAAAACCTCGCGCCCAACGCGGCAGGAAGAGTTCACCAAAGCCGACATTGGCCCAGGTCATGACGGCGCTAAGCAGCAGGGCCACCGTCGGCAGCAAGATCAAAGCCGGCGGGATTTGCGGAAGGCCGCGGCGGGAGGAAGACTTTTTCGTCGGAGTGTTCATGCTTATCCATATCATTGACAAGTTCAACATTCTATCGATGGTTGATTATGTCAACAATATCCAAACGCAAGTCTGCCCCCCCTGCTTCCGTGTCAAACGACACGTTTGAGGTCAGCGCCTTCGTGCGCCTCATGGCTCTATTCGGCGGCGCCCAACAAGTGCTGAAAGCCCGAATGCAGACGGACGCCGAGCTTGGCTTGGGGCCCGTCGATATGGCTGCCCTGTGCCTGTGTCAAAAGAACCCGGGCGGCACCCAGCAGGATCTGGTCAAGGCCATGGGCAAGGACAAAGGCCAGATCGCCCGCCTGACCGGCGAGCTGGAAAAACAAGGCCTGCTGCTGCGTACACCCGATGCCCAGGACGGGCGGGTGTGGCGCTTGTCCGTCACCGCCGAGGGCGCCAAAAAGTGCACGTGGTTTTTCGCCATCGAGGCCGAGCTGGCACACGCACTGTTCGGGGAATTCAACAAGACCGAGCGCGCCCAACTCGACAATATGCTGACTGCGCTGCGGGGCCGCATGGACGAGGTGATTACCACTTTGGAGTAAGCGCTCAGCGTTCGGCCGCCGAGGTTTAGTGCCGGCACGATGCAAGGGCGGTTCCTGCCGTTTGAGCAGCACTTCACGAAAGCAGCCACTTCGCCGCTGCCGCATCGCCTGCTTGGCCTTGCGTCACAAGAACCGTCCAGATGATGAATTAGGATCAATATCCCGAGGCCGGCAGGATCGCTGACGGGAAGCAGCAAGCAAAACTATTGGCGTATTGCGCGCCCTTTCGACTCAGCCGATTGCCTCAGCCCAATGCCCGACGAACAGCCGTTTCGCCCGCTGACCTCCTACTTGATCCGCAAAACCACCATGTGGGCCAGCATCTGTACGCTGCTGCTGGCCACCGTGCAGGGTTGGCTGAGCTATCAGACCGTGACGGAGCGCAGCCTTGCCAGGCTCGAACAGGTGGCCTTGGCGCAAGCGCCGGCGTACGCGGAGGCCATTTGGTGGGTGGATATCGTCAGCGTGCGCCTGATGCTCGAAGGTCTTCGACGCACAACAGACATTGGCTATGCGGAGATTCGGGAGCCGTCCAACTACGCCACGACTTCGAACAAACGCGAATACCGAGTCGCTGTTCAAGACGGCGATCCCCGCTGCAAGGATAGATGCGCCTCCACCACCGCGCCACTGCTTCGCAATGGACTACAAGAACCGATCGGTGAGCTATTCCTGACCATCGACCCTCGCCTCGTTTACCTGGAGGTGGGACGCACCGTCGCCGCGGTGCTGATTTCCAGTGCTTTGAGCACCTGCTTGCTCCTGGTCGTCGTCATCTTGGTGCTGAAGCGCGATCTGCAGCGGCCCTTGACCCGCTTGAGCCGTTTCGTGAACGATCTGGCGGCCGCCGAGTTGACGCAAAAATTGGACTTGCAACGCCCACCACGTCGGCACCAAGACGAAATCGACCAAGTGGATGAGGGCTTCCAACTGCTGCAAGGCCGCCTGGCCCAACACATCCAAACCCTGGAAGAAAAGGTTGCCGACCGGACCGCCCATCTGGCCCAGGCGCTGGCCGAATTGCAGACCCTGTCGACGACCGATGCGCTGACATCCTGCCGCAACCGTCTCTACTTTTCCCAGCAACTGGGCACGGAGATCCAACGCGCCCAGCGTTATCAGAGGCCGCTGTCCGTCGTGTTCTGCGACATTGACCACTTCAAGCAAGTGAACGATCTGCACGGCCACGCGGCAGGCGACCAGTTGCTCAAAGCGACCGGCCAACTCTTGCGCGGCGAGCTTCGGGTGAGCGCCGATTGGGTGGCCCGTTATGGCGGGGAAGAGTTTGTCTTGGTTCTGCCGGAAACTGCTTTGAGCGACGCCATCGCCCTGGCCGAGCGCATCCGCCGGCACATCGCCGAGGGACCCGGCATCCGCTTGCCCGACGGCAACGCGCTCAAGCGCACCATGAGCTTCGGCGTCGCTGAATTTGCGGCGGACGAGACAGAGTCCGCCCTGCTCCAGCGCGCCGACCATCTGCTTTACGAAGCCAAGCGTGGCGGGCGGAATCGGGTTTGCGCGGCCGCCCCGGTGGTGGCCTGATACCCGCGTCCAGTGGTCGCCAAGGCTCGGATGCAGCATCAATGACAAAAATATTGCAGCAAATTGGCCTAAACCGACGCCAAGCGGCCGGATTAGGGTAATGACTGAGTTAACATACGGCCCGCTATCAGCGCAGGGTGAATCCGCTTCACCCGATCAGTTTCAAGGGTGGCTGTAGCTCAGTTGGTAGAGTCACGGATTGTGATTCCGTTTGTCGTGGGTTCGAGTCCCATCAGCCACCCCAAAGACAAAGCCCCCAGGCTCAGGCCATGGGGGCTTTTTCATTTCTGCGGCGCAAGACCAGCAGCTCTGCTGGCATTACTGCGGCCCGGCGCGCATCTGCGCGCAAAAGTCAGTTCACGCGCACTGCGGCCACACCAGCAGTTAGTGAATCAATCAATCGGCGTCAGCTTGGCCACCGACAGCGCCAGCCACTTCATGCCGTGGCGGCCAAAGTTGACTTGCGCGCGGGCATCCTGGCCCGAGCCTTCCAGCGTCATCAAGACGCCCTCACCAAACTTGGTGTGGAACACGCCCTTGCCGACCTTCAAGCCACCAAACTCGGCAGCCACTTTCTCGGCGGCGGCCGCCTTCATGCTGCGCGGCACAGGCGGCTGGGCGTACTCCGCCTTTTCGCTGCGCCCTGCGCCCACCACCGACTTCAAACCCGAGCCGCGTGACCAAGCGTCTTGATACTCTTTGGCATAGCCCGAGCCAAAACCCTGATTGCGCGGGGTCAGCCATTTCAGCGAAGCCTCAGGCAGTTCATCAAAGAAGCGGCTCTTGACGTTGTAGCGGGTCTGGCCGTGCAACATGCGGGTCTGGCTGAAGCACAGGTAGAGGCGCTGCCGAGCGCGGGTGATGGCCACATACATCAGGCGGCGCTCTTCTTCGACACCGTCGTGATCGGTCAGGCTGTTCTCATGCGGGAACAGGCCTTCTTCCAAGCCGGTGATGAAGACAGCGTCGAACTCCAAGCCCTTGGCCGAGTGCACCGTCATCAGTTGCACCGCGTCCTGCCCGGCTTGAGCTTGGTTGTCGCCAGCTTCCAGCGAGGCGTGGGTGAGGAAGGCGGCCAGGGGCGACATGATCTCGCCGGTCTCAGCATCCGGCATGGCGAAGTTGGCAGGGGCGACGGCCTGCGGGAAACCGTCCGAGATCGCACCGGGCGAGAGCTCATCCACCGGCAAGGCCACGGCGTCTTTGCCAAAGCCTTCCTGGGTCACAAAGGCCTCGGCCGCGTTGACCAATTCACCCAAGTTCTCCAGCCGCTCGGCGCCGTCCTTGTCATTGCGATAGAACTCGGCCAGGCCGCTGGTTTCCAGGATCTGCTCGATGATCTCGCGCAGGGTCAGGCCTTGCGTGAGATTGCGGGTGCTGTCGATCAGGCTGGTGAAACCCATTAGATTGCTACCGCCCTTGCCGGCCACCGCGCCCACGCTTTGATACAGGCTGCGACCACTGGCGCGAGCCGCATCTTGGAGCAACTCGATCGTGCGGGCGCCGATGCCGCGCGTCGGGAAGTTCACCACGCGCAGGAAGCTGGTGTCGTCGTTGGGGTTCTCCAGCAAGCGCAGATAGCTCAGCGCGTGCTTGACCTCGGCACGCTCAAAGAAGCGCAAGCCGCCGTAAACACGATAGGGAATGCTGGCATTGAACAGCGCCGACTCGATCACCCGCGACTGCGCATTGCTGCGGTAGAGGATGGCGATTTCCTTGCGCGACAGCCCTTGGCGATGCAAGGCCTGAGCCTCTTCGATCAGCCAATGCGCCTCGGCGAAATCGCTGGGCGCCTCGTACACGCGCACCGGCTCGCCGGGGCCGGCTTCGGTGCGCAGGTTCTTGCCCAGGCGCTTGGTGTTGCGGCTGATCAGCTCGTTGGCGCTGTCGAGGATATTGCCGAAGCTGCGGTAGTTGTGTTCGAGCTTGATGACCTTGGCGACTCGGTACTCACGCTCAAAGTCGACCATATTGCCGACCCGCGCACCGCGGAAGGCGTAGATGCTTTGATCGTCATCGCCCACCGCGAACACGGCTTGCTGCTTGCTTGGCGGCGCGAACATCTTCAGCCAAGCGTATTGCAGCTTGTTGGTGTCTTGGAACTCGTCCACCAACAGATGTTGGAAGCGGCGCTGGTAATGGTCGCGCACGGCGGCGTTATCGCGCATCAGCTCGTAGGAGCGCAGCATCAGCTCGGCAAAGTCCACCACGCCTTCACGCGCGCATTGGTCTTCATAAGCCTGGTAAATGGCCACCATGGTTCGGCTTTGCTCATCGTGCGGCTGAATATCGCGCGGGCGCTGGGCATCTTCCTTGGCCGAGGCGATGAACCAGCTCACTTGTTTGGCCACATAGCGCTCTTCATCCAGCTTCATGGCCTTGATCACGCGCTTGATGGCGGAAACGGTGTCGCTGGAATCCAGAATTTGAAAGCCTTGCGGCAGGCCGGCCAACTTCCAGTGCGCACGCAAGAAGCGGTTGCACAGGCCGTGGAAGGTGCCGATCCACATGCCGCGCACATTGACGGGCAGCATGGTGCTCAGCCGCGTCTGCATCTCCTTCGAGGCCTTGTTGGTGAAGGTGACGGCCATGATGCCGCCGGGCGATGCCTGGCCGGTTTGCAGCAGCCAGGCGATGCGGGTGGTCAGCACCCGGGTCTTGCCCGAGCCCGCCCCGGCCAGGATCAGCACCGGCTCGGCAGGCGCCGTGACGGCAGCCAGCTGTTCGGGGTTGAGGTTTTTCAGCAGGCCGCCAGGCTCGGCTGCGAAAGAAGGCGCGGCGGCCTCGGCAAACAAATGGTCATCAGGCAGAGGCAGGTTCATCCCTGCATTTTAGAGACCCCAAGCCTTCAGGCATGATGCGAGCCGATGAAAGATCCGAACACGCCCTGCCCCTGCGGCAAAGCCCTGCCCCACACCTTGCCCCACACCCTTCCCTACTCGGCCTGCTGCGGCCGCTTCCACAGCGAATTCGCGGCCAGCGGCAGGCTGACCGCGCCCGATGCCGAAAGCCTGATGCGCTCGCGTTACACGGCCTACACGCTGGACTTGCTCGACTATCTGCGCGCCAGCTGGCATCCCGACACCCGGCCCGCGCTCTTGCAGCCCAATGAGCCCGGCCTGCGCTGGCTAGGCCTGCAAGTGAAAAAGCATTTTCAAGGCCAGGACGCCGACCATGCCTTTGTGGAGTTTGTGGCGCGCAGCAAGCTGGGCGGCCGCGCCCATCGCTTGCAGGAGCTCAGCAGCTTTGAGCGCGTGGAGGGCGTCTGGCTGTACCGCGATGGCTTGTTGAGCTGAGGAAGCTGAGCCGAAACGATCAGATCCGCGGAGGACGACTCAGGCAAATTCCTGGCGCACGCCACGCGTGTTGAGGCAGTAGGCCAACCACACCAAGCCGGCACTCAGGCCCAAGCAAACCAGCGCCAGCGCAATATTGGCGCCGGTCAGCCAAGGCAAGGCCGGCACACTGGGCACCAGGGCCAGCAGCAAACCCAGGCAGAGCTTGCGACCCCACTCGAAGCGCCGCAGCAGGCCCTGGCCGCCGGCCAGCGCCAGCACCGACACCAGCAGCAAACTGGGCAAGCCGATCAGCCCAACCAAGCTGCGCGCCGCGGGCGAAAAGCCCAGCAAGTAGCCGCACAGCCCCAAACCCGCCAACCCCAAGCCCATCAACAGCCACGCCACCGCGGTGACGAGGGGGGAACGGTATCCAACGTGGAAAACTTGCGGCATGGCGATCTACTCCGATGGCGACACGGGGCATGATGCGCGGTGTCTGTGTCAGCATTCTTTCGACCGGGTCGGGTCAACACCACCCCCTCTTTTTGGGGACCGTCAGTAACAATTTGTGTCGCCATGCCGATGCATCCCGCTCAGAGTGCAAACACGGGCAATGCGCCGCACAAACCGGCAAAGAGCCAGGGAAAGAAATCACAAGTTCAATGTTGCCAATCATCCACATCGACGAGCACCTCGTGGCCATCAACAAGCCCGCCGGCATGCTGGTGCACCGCACCGGCCTGGATGCGCAGGAAAGCGTGTTCGCGCTGCAGCTCTTGCGCGATCAGTTGGGCCGGCAGGTGTGGCCGGCGCATCGGCTGGACAAAGGCACCTCGGGCCTGCTGCTCTTCGCACTGGACGCGCCAACGGCCTCCAGCCTGGGGCAGATCTTTGAGCAAGGCTTGGCGCGCAAGACTTATCGCGCCCTGGTGCGCGGCTGGCCGGCCCAGACGCAAGGCCAGATCGACCACCCGCTGGCACGCGACCCCGAGCTGCCATCGAAAGGCCAGCAGATGCTGGAGTCACGCACCGACTGGCAACGCCTGGCGCGCGTCACTTGGCCCTTCAGCACCGACCCGCGTTTTACCGACACCCGCTTCGCCTTGCTGGAGGCCTGCCCTTTGAGCGGGCGCCGACATCAGATTCGCCGCCACCTCAAACATCTGACCCACCCCATCATTGGCGACTCCACCCACGGCAAAGGCCCGCTGAACCGGGCCGCGGCGCAGTTCCTAGGTCTGCAAAGGTTGTGGCTGCACGGGATGAGTCTGGCCTTCACCCATCCGGTGACGCAGCAAGCCATGCAGTTGCAAGCACCGCTGGGGCCGGAGTGGCAGACGCTGCAGCAAATGGGCGACTGGCAGCATGACTGACAATGGGTGCCAGTCCAACCCGGTGGCGGCAACTTTTGCGCACACGCCGACGTCACCGCACCATGAATCCATGAGAAAGCCCCGCCGATGAATCAAGGCGTGATCTATGCCGCCCTGGCCTATCTGGCCTGGGGCCTGTTCCCCTTGTACTTCCGGCAAATCGCTCAGGTGCCCGCGCTCGAAGTGATCATGCACCGCACGCTGTGGTCGCTGGTCTTTGTGCTGGGCATCTTGCTGGTCTTGCGGCGCTGGGCCTGGCTGGGGCCGGTGCTCAAGTCGCGCCAGCTCTTGGGGCGCTTTGCGGTATCGGCCCTGCTGCTGTCGTGCAACTGGCTGGTTTATGTGTGGGCGGTGCAGAACAACCATGTGCTGGACGCCAGCCTGGGCTACTTCATCAACCCGCTGGTCAATGTGGCCCTGGGCTTCATCTTCTTGCGCGAACGGCCTCGGCCCTTGCAGTGGCTGGCCGTGGGCCTGGCAGCAGCCGGTGTGCTGTGGCTGGCCGTGCAGACCGGCCATATGCCCTGGGTGGCATTGACCCTGGCGCTGAGCTTTGGCTTTTACGGCCTGATGCGCAAGGTAGCCAGCTTAGGCGCGCTGGAGGGCTTGGCGCTGGAAACCATGCTGCTGGCCCCCATCGCGGCTGTGGCCTTAGGCTGGATGAGTTGGCAAGGCCAGAGCGCCTTGGCCGAAGGCAATACCAGTACCCTGGGCTGGCTGCTATTCGCCGGGCCGCTGACCGCCGTGCCGCTGCTCTTGTTTGCGGCAGGCGCACGCCGCATCCCGATGAGCACACTGGGCCTGCTGCAGTACATCTCGCCCTCTTTGCAGTTCCTGCTGGGCGTATTCCTGTTCAACGAAGGCCTGCAGCCGGCCCGCCTGATTGGCTTTGCCCTGATCTGGGCGGCGCTGCTGGTCTACAGCGCCGAAGGGCTGTGGGTCAGCAAGGCCCGTGGCCGCGCTGACCCCGCCGCTTAGCTGCTTAGTTGCGCATCAAGTGGTCGAAAGCGCCCAGCGCGGCCTTGGCGCCATCACCAGCGGCAATGACGATTTGCTTGAAAGGCACGGTGGTCACGTCACCCGCAGCGAACACGCCGGGCAGCGAGGTCTGACCCTTGGCGTCAACGATGATCTCGCCGTGCTTTGACAACTCCACCACGCCCTTGAGCCACTCGGTATTGGGCACCAAGCCGATCTGCACGAACACACCTTCCAGTTCGATGTGATGCGCCGCGCCGCTGATGCGGTCGGTGTAGCTCAGGCCATTGAGCTTGCCCTCGGCACCGGTGAACTCAGTCGTTTGGGCGCTGGTGTGGATGCTGACATTGGGCAGGCTCTTGAGCTTGTTGACCAGCACCGCATCGGCTCGCAAGGCATCGCCGAATTCCAGCAGGCTGACATGGGCCACGATGCCGGCCAGGTCGATAGCCGCCTCAACGCCGGAGTTGCCGCCGCCAATCACAGCCACGCGCTTGCCCTTGAACAGCGGGCCGTCGCAATGCGGGCAGTAGGCCACGCCCTTGTTTTTGTACTCGACCTCGCCGGGCACATTGACATTCCTCCAGCGTGCGCCGGTAGAGAGGATGACGGTTTTGCTCTTGAGTGAGCCGCCGTTAGCCAGTTTCACCTCGATCAGCTCGCCGGGCGCGGCCGCGGGGATCAGCGCTTCGGCGCGCTGCAGATTCATGATGTCAACGTCGTAGGCTTTGACATGCGACTCCAGCGCCGCGGCGAACTTCGGCCCATCGGTCTCCAGCACCGAGATGTAGTTCTCGATCGCCAAGGTGTCATTGACCTGGCCGCCGAAACGCTCGGCTGCCACGCCGGTGCGAATGCCCTTGCGGGCCGCGTACACGGCTGCCGCAGCGCCGGCCGGGCCGCCGCCCACGATCAGCACATCAAACGCCGGCTTAGCGCTGAGCTTGGCCGCGTCACGCGCCGCAGCACCGGTGTCCAGCTTGGCGACGATTTCTTCCACCGTCATGCGGCCAGAGCCAAACACTTCGCCATTCAGATAGACCGAAGGCACGGCCATGATCTCGCGGGCGTTAACTTCGTCTTGGTACAGGGCGCCGTCGATGATGACGGTTTGCACGCGCGGGTTCAGCACGGCCATCAGCGCCAAAGCCTGCACCACGTCCGGGCAGTTATGGCAGCTCAGGGACATATAGACCTCGAAGCGGTAGTCGCCGTCCAGGGCCTTGATCTGCTCAATCACTTCGGGCTCAACCTTGGGCGGGTGGCCGCCCACCCACAGCAGGGCCAGCACCAGGGAGGTGAACTCATGGCCCATGGGAATGGCAGCAAAGCGCAGGCTCATGTCGTTGCCGCTGCGCTGCAGGCTGAAGGAAGGCTTGCGGGCGTCTTGCCCGTCGGTCGTCAGCGTGATCTTGTCGGACATCGAGGCGATGTCTTGCAACAAGCCCAGCATTTCGCTGGCACTGCTGCCTTCGTTCAACGAGGCCTTGATTTCAAACGGCTGGGTGACGCGCTCAAGATAGGCCTTGAGCTGGGTCTTCAGGGTGTCGTCCAACATACGTCTTATCTCCTTGGGTTCAGGCGTGGCCAAGCAAAGCCACTCTGAAAACACCCACAGGGATGGACGTTTTCAGCGGGGCTTGAGAAGCCTTGGGGTGACTGCAAGCCCGCTGGGGCTTGCAGTGAGATCGGTCATGCGATCTTGAGGAACTAAGTCCAGCGGGGCAGTACAGCGCGGCGAATCTCCGCGTGCGGCTGGCCTGCCCCTTGGGACATTAGATTTTGCCGACCAGATCCAGCGAAGGCGTCAGCGTCTTTTCGCCTTCCTTCCACTTGGCGGGGCAAACCTGGCCGGGGTTCTTGGCCACGTACTGGGCGGCCTTGAGCTTGCGCAGGGTTTCCTTGACGTCGCGGGCGATGGCGTTGTCATGCACTTCGGCAGTCTTGATTTGGCCTTCGGGGTTGATCACGAAGGTGCCACGCAGGGCCAGGCCAGCTTCTTCGATGTGCACACCGAAAGCGCGGGTCAGTTGATGCGTCGGGTCGCCGATCAGGGGGAACTTGGCCTTGCCCACAGCGGGCGAAGTCTCGTGCCACACCTTGTGCGCGAAATGCGTGTCGGTGGTGACGATGTAGACCTCAGCGCCGGCAGCTTGGAACTCGGCGTAGTTGTCGGCCGCGTCTTCCACTTCGGTAGGGCAGTTGAAGGTGAAAGCAGCGGGCATGAAAATCAGCACCGACCACTTACCGGCCAGGCTGGCTTCGCTCAGGTCAACAAACTTGCCGTTGTGGAAAGCGGTTGCCTTGAAGGGCTGAACTTGGGTATTGATCAAAGACATGGCTGTGTTTCCGTCTTGGTTAAGGGATGACGGAATCATATCGAGAACAGCTAGGTCTTAGTTTTGATTAATCAAATGACCGCCATTGGCTTAGCCTATGCGGTCATTCGATCAGTCCCTCACAGGGCTTCCAGCGCCAGCAGTTCTTCCACGCTTTGGCGGCGCCGAATCAGGCGCTCAGTTGCACCGTCCACCATCACCTCGGCGGCCAAGGGGCGGCTGTTGTAGTTGCTGGACATGGAGGCGCCGTAAGCGCCGGTGTCATGGATCACCAGCAAGTCACCCACCTGTGCGGCAGGCAGCTCGCGCAGTTGCACCACGCCGCCCTCGCCCTGGGTGAACACATCGCCCGATTCACACAAAGGCCCGGCGACCACAGTGGGCCGCATCGCAGCTTGCTGCCCCGATTGCGGCAGCACCGACATGGCATGGAAGCTGCCATACATGGCCGGGCGCATCAGTTCATTGAAGCCGGCATCGACCAAGGTGAAGTGATTGGCGCCGGCCTGCTTGGTGGCGCGCACCTCGGCCAGCAAGACACCGGACTCGGCGACCAAGTAGCGGCCCGGCTCGATCTCCAGCGCCAGGGCATGTCCCAACAACGCTTCCGCCTGCTTGCGCGCCGCGTCCCATAGGCCGAAATAGTGGGCGGTGTCGATGAGCGGCTCACCCGCGCGATAAGGAATCGACAAGCCGCCACCGGCGGAGATGCCTTGCAGATCATGACCGGCCACCTGGGCCTGACGCACCAACTCAACCATGGCGCCACAGACTTCGGAAAGATGGCCGTAGTCCACGCCCGAGCCAATGTGCATATGCAGGCCCACCAGTTGCAAGCGATGCTGGGCGATGGCGGCCAGAGCGGCGGGCAGATCGCTGTGCCAGATGCCGTGCTTGCTGTGCTCGCCGCCGGTATTGGTCTTATTGCTGTGGCCGTGGCCAAAGCCGGGATTGATGCGCAGCCACACCGCGTGGCCGGGCGAGGCCGCGCCCAGCTGATGCAGCATATCGATGCTGCCGGCGTTCACCGGCACTTGATGCTCGACCACCGTGGCCAGAGTTTCTCGGTCCAGCAAATCGGCGGTGAAGACGATTTCCGCATGCACGCCGCCGCCAGCGCGAAAGCCCGCCGCCAGCGCCCGCAACAACTCGCCGCGCGAGACCGAATCCACCTTCACCCCCTGCTCACGCAGCAGGCGCAGAACATGGGTGTTGGAGCAGGCTTTTTGCGCAAAACGAATGGTGTCAAACGCAGACAAAGCGGCCACGCGGGCCCGAATGGTGTCGGCGTCGTACACCCACAAAGGCGTGCCAAAGCGCTGCGCCAAGGTCTGCAAACGGGCGGGAGTGAACGAGGTAGGGATGCTCATGGGATTGGCCTGCTGATCGATCTAAGTTGACGACCATCATGCCGCCGGCAACCCATTCATTCAAATGCTTTATATTTCAATTGTCATTCATATTGGATATACATCAGCATGAGTCTGGCCATCACCCACCGGCATATCGAAGTCTTCCGCGCCGTGATGACGGCCGGCAGCGTGACCGGCGCCGCCACCCTGCTGCACAGCTCGCAACCCACCTTGAGCCGGGAACTGGCGCGCCTGGAATATCTGCTGGGCTATGCCTTGTTTGAGCGCGGCCAAGGCCGCTTGCGGCCGACCGCACGCGCGCTGGCACTTTTCGACGAAGTGCAGCGTTCCTACCAAGGCCTGGACCGCATCAGCAGCCGCGCCCAGCAATTGGGTCGCGCTGACCAAGCCCTGCTTTCAGTGCTGTGCCTGCCGGCCCTGAGCCACGCCTTGCTGCCCGGCGCTTGCCGGCGTTTCTTTGCCCGCCATGCCAGCGCCCGCCTGTCGATCACGCCGCAGGAGTCCCCGCTGTTGGAGGAATGGATGAGCGCCCAGCGCTTTGATCTGGGCCTGACTGAGCAGACTCAAGCCGTGCCCGGCACCGAGTTGCTGCCGCTCTTGAGCCTGGATGAGCTGTGTGTGCTGCCCGCCGGCCATGGCTTGCTGGCCAAGGCGGTTTTGACGCCGGCGGATTTCGAAGGCCAGGACTTCATCAGCCTGTCGGCCGAGGACCCCTACCGCCAGCAGTTTGATGCCCTCTTTGCCGCCCAGGGCGTGCAGCGCCGGCTGCGCCTGGAAACCCACAGTGCGATTGCCGTTTGCGCCATGGTTCAGGCCGGCTTAGGCCTGGCCATCGTCAACCCGCTGACGGCATTGAGTTGCCGCGGCGACGGCCTGCAGCTGCGGCAACTGAGCGTGTCGGTACCCTTTCAGGTTAACGCCCTGACACCGAAGTTTCGCCCCCGGCAAGACTTGCTGGAGGACTTGCTGGCCAGCTTGCGCGAACAGATCAGCAGCGTGGAAGCCGAGTTGGCAAGCGCCTTGACGGTATGACTCAGGCGCTTGCTATGGTCAAACCTGGAAATCAGGCACGCTCAATACGAGCTTCAGTCGAGCACTTGTGACAAGGGCTCACATCGCCATTCGATGTGAGCCCTTGCCCTGATCGTTTAAGCGCCCTTCGGGCGCTTACGCAACGCGCAATTTATGCGCGCTCAATGCGCGCATAAGCCGAATGATTGTGAATGGACTCAAAGTTCTCCACATCCACCGTGTAGCGGCCAATCCGAGCGTCAGCATTCAGGCGCAAGGCGACATCGCGCACCAAGTCCTCGACGAACTTGGGGTTCTCGTAAGCGTGTTCAGTGATCCACTTCTCATCGCTGCGCTTGAGCAGCGGCCAGATCTCGCTGGAAGCACTTTCCTCGGCGAAGCGCACCAGCTCTTGCCAGCTGACCGCAGCCGCCTCAGCCATCTCAGCGCGGATGGTCACCAAGGAGCGCTGGTTGTGCGCGCCGTAGTCCGAGATTTCTTTGGAGCAAGGGCACAAGCTCTTCACCGGCACGGCCACCTCAGCCCACACGGAGGTCACACCGGCACGGGTCTCGGAGATCAAGGCGCCTTGATAGTCCAACAAGCTTTCGATGCCAGACACCGGCGCACGCTTGCGGATGAAGAAGGCAAAACGCACCTCGATGCGGCCTTCTTGCGCTTCCAGCTTGCTGAGCATCTGGCCATGCAGCTCACGCAGCGAGGCGGGCTCCAACGGGGCCTTGAGCGCATCCAGCCAGGCGACGAAGCGCGACATATGCGTGCCCTTCTTCTCGGCAGGCAGGGCCACGTCCAGGGTCCAGGTGCCGACCGTCGGCTGGGCTTGCTTGCCCACCAGAACTTGCAAAGGGTAGCGAACATCCTTCACGCCAACGCGTTGGATCATCAAATGGCGCTCGTCGCGCTCGCTCTGGGTATCGGGAATATGCAGGGCGCTGGTAACTTGGTTCATGCGTAATTATCGACCGGCGGCCAAAAGCCGCATAAAAACAAGGCGGCGCTAAGTTTGCTAGCGCCCCAAACATCCAGCGTGAAGCCCGGAAGCTAAGCCACCCGCCAAGCGGCAAGGCAGGCAAGAAGCGCCATCATTACTGATTGGCAGCAGGACGCACCAGCGCCGGACGGCCACCGAAGCGCTTCAGAATGGATTGCTCGATGCCTGCGGCATCCAGGCCGCATTGCGCCATCAGAACGCCGGCATCGCCATGCTCAACGAACTCATCCGGCAGACCCAGTTGCAAGACCGGTACGTTCAGCCCAGCAGCCGCCAGGCTTTCCATCACGGCAGAACCAGCGCCACCCATCAGGCAGCCTTCTTCCACGGTCACCAGGGCATCGTGAGTGCGCGCCAACTCGGCGACCAACTCATGATCCAACGGCTTGACGAAACGCATATTCGCCACCGTCGCATCCAGGCTTTCGCCCGCAGCCATGGCGGGATACAGCACGGTGCCGAAGGCAAGAATGGCGATGCGCGGATTGCTTTGCGAAAGACCAGCATTGGCGCCACTTCGAGATGCGGGCTTGCTGGAGCTGCGGCGAATCTCACCCTTGCCCCAAGGCTGGGCTTGCATTTCTTTTTGGACCGCCACACCGGCTCCTGCGCCGCGCGGGTAACGCACCGTCACCGGCCCCGTATGTTGGTAAGCAGTGAACAAAGCTTGGCGGCATTCGTTCTCATCGGCCGGGGTCAGCACCGCCATATTGGGAATGCAGCGGGTGAAGGCGATGTCGTAATTGCCAGCATGGGTGGCGCCGTCGGCCCCCACCAAACCGGCACGATCCAAGGCGAACACGACCGGCAGGTTCTGCAGCGCCACGTCATGCAGCATCTGGTCATAGGCACGCTGCAAGAAGGTGGAATAGATCGCCACCACGGGCTTAAGCCCCTCGCAGGCCAGACCGGCGGCGAAGGTCACCGCATGCTGCTCGGCAATGCCAACATCGTGATAGCGGGTCGGGAAACGCTTGTGGAATTCCACCATGCCCGAACCTTCACGCATGGCGGGCGTGATGCCGACCAAGCGCAAGTCCTGCTCAGCCATATCGCACAGCCACTCGCCGAAGACCTGGGTAAAGGTGGTCTTGGCCGGCGCCGTTGATTTGACGAAACCCACGGCCGGGTCAAACACGCCCGATGCCGCGTGGTACTTGACCGGATCGGCTTCGGCCAGCTTGTAGCCCTGGCCCTTCTTGGTCACGATGTGCAGGAACTGCGGGCCTTTTTTGTCGCGCAGGTTTTCCAGTGTGGGAATCAGAGCATCAAGGTCATGGCCGTCGATGGGGCCGACATAGTTGAAGCCGAATTCTTCAAAAATGGTGCCGGGCACGACCATGCCCTTGGTGTGCTCTTCAAAGCGGCGGGCAAACTCATACAGCGGGGTGTTCTTCAACACCGTCTTGGCGCCCTCGCGGGCGGCCGAATAGAAGCTGCCGCTCATCAAGCGCGCCAGATATTTGTTCAGCGCGCCGACCGGGGGGCTGATCGACATATCGTTGTCGTTCAGGATCACCAGCACGTCACCCATCAAGCCACCGTGCGGCACACCGGCATTGTTGAGGGCTTCGAAGGCCATGCCGGCCGTCATCGATCCATCGCCAATGATGGCCACCGCCTTGCGGTCTTCGCCCTTGATCTTGGCGGCCATGGCCATGCCGTGCGCGGCCGAGATGGAGGTGGATGAATGCCCGGTCCCGAAGGTGTCGTACTCGCTCTCGTCACGGCGCGGGAAGCCGCTGATGCCGCCCAATTGGCGCAGCGTGGACATTTGATCGCGACGACCCGTCAACACCTTGTGCGGATAGGTCTGGTGACCCACATCCCAAACCAGACGGTCATGCGGCGTGTTGAACACATAGTGCAAGGCGACGGTCAATTCCACCGCACCCAGATTGGAGCCCAGATGCCCGCCAACCTTGGAGCGTGACACCGTGTCCAGCACATAGGCGCGCAACTCGCCGGCCAATTTGACCAGTTCCGTGCGCGGCAGGCGGCGCAGATCGGCCGGGCTGTTGATCGTCTGCAGGAGGGAATAGCTAGAGGTCATTGCGGATCTATTCGGAGTCTCGGGAATGACACAGTCGTTCAGTGCTGACGCTCGACCACCATATCGGCCAGCAAGCTGAGCCAGGCGGTATGGGTCAGACCACTCTCAGCCAAGGCCTTGTGGGCCTGCGCGCGCAGTTGCTCGGCCAACTCACGGGCATGTTCCATGCCCATCACGCTGACATAGGTCGGCTTGTTGGCGTCTTGATCTTTGCCTGCGGTCTTGCCCAGCACGGCGGAGTCCTGGGTGACATCCAGGATGTCGTCCACCACTTGAAACGCCAAACCCAAAGCCGAGCCGTATTCGGCCAAGGCCGCCGTGGCTTGTGCAGAGGCTTGACCGCAAGCGGCACCCATCATCACGCTGGCCTGCAAGAGCACGCCGGTCTTGCGGCGGTGCATATCGCGCAGGGTGCATTCATCCAATTGCTGGCCGACGCTGGCCAAATCGATGGCCTGCCCGCCCGCCATGCCGGCATGACCGGCCGAGCGTGCCAACAAAGAGCAAAGCCGCGCTTGCAGAGCCGGCGGCATGGCACTGTCCAAGGCACAAGGCGTCAGCACCTCAAAGGCCAGGGCTTGCATCGCGTCACCCGCCAGCATTGCTTGCGCCTCGCCGAACTTGACATGCGCGGTTGGCTTGCCGCGGCGCAAGACATCGTCGTCCATGCAGGGCATATCGTCATGCACCAGCGAGTAGGCGTGGATCAGCTCCACCGCGCAAGCCGCACGCAGGGCGGCCTCGGTATCGCCGCGAACGGCGTCGCAAGCGGCCAAAACCAGCAAGGGGCGCAGGCGTTTACCACCATCCAGCACCGCATAACGCATCGCTTCACCGAGACCCGCGGGCGAGTCGATCGGCACAAAGCGATCCAAAGCCTGTTCACATGCAGCCAGTGAGCGCTGCATCCATTGTTCAAAAATACCTGCGTCCACGCTCAGGAATCTCCCCATTGTTTCAATCCCTCACCCTCCAGCACCTTGACTTGTTGTTCTACGGCCTGAAGGCGAGCACGGCAAAATCCGAGCAATTCTGCGCCCCGTCGGTAACTCTCAAGTAACTGATCCAGCGGCAACTGGCCCGCCTCCATGCCCATGACCAAGCGCTCCAGTTCGGCCAACGCCTGCTCGTAGCTAGGCGCGACCGCGTCACTGGACGCATTTTTGTTAGATTGGCTTGATTTGGGCATAGCAGGAGGCGAAAACGCGGATTGTAGTCAGTGCAGTTACGGAGCATGTCATTCAAGCGCCACGCCCTGGCGGGGGATAGGCTTGACAAGGCGACCGACTTGCGACTGTCAACAGGTACAATCCCCGGCTCGCGACAGGCGAGGCAAGGCGGAGCGATGCGAAAGCAAGGGCGAAGGCGATGGCTTCAAGCGGATTGTCAATGGGGCGTTTTGATCAGGACTGGATCTTGCGTGAATTGGCCTCATCTGAGAATCGTCAGCAAGCCCGTTTGCATGCAAACATCCTCACTTCTTGCGACGCGGCCTTGCCCCCAGGGCCGCAATTCAGCCACGCCGGCATGACAAATTGTCACTAGTGCCGGTTCTTTGTTTCACACCCGACGTCCGGGCCGTCATGCTTCTCTGGCCAATCCAATTGGTTTGAGTGGCTGACTATTGGTTTCTTGGAGACCCACTTGGATCATGTCCGACCTGAGTATTTCCCTCGCGGCTCTTGAACGCAGCGATACGCAGCTGCCTGTTTCCTCCTATTTCGACGAGGAGCTGTTCCGCAAGGAACAGGATGTCATCTTCAAACTTGGACCACGCTACCTCGGACACGCGCTGGCGGTGCCCGAGGTTGGCGACTACTACGCGCTGCCGCAGGAACAAGAAGGTCGGGCCCTGGTGCGCACGCCGCAAGGGCTGGAGCTGATCTCCAATGTTTGCCGCCACCGCCAGGCGGTGATGCTGCGTGGCCGCGGCAATACCCGCAGCAATATCGTCTGCCCGCTGCACCGCTGGACCTACGACCTCAAGGGCGAGCTGATCGGCGCCCCGCATTTCGACCACGACCCCTGCCTGAACCTGAACCGCTATGAGTTACAGGAATGGAACGGGCTCTTGTTCGAAGCCAATGGCCACGATGTGGCCAGCCATTTGCAGGCACTGGGCCCCAAGGCCGAGTTGGACTTCACCGGCTATGTGCTGGACAAGGTCCATGTGCACGAGTGCGACTACAACTGGAAGACCTTCATCGAGGTCTATCTGGAGGACTATCACGTCGGTCCCTTCCACCCCGGCTTGGGCCACTTCGTCACCTGTGATGACCTGGCCTGGGAGTTCGGCCGCAACCATTCGGTGCAGACCGTAGGCATCCACAAGGATTTGGCCAAGCCCGGCTCGGCCATTTACCAGCGCTGGCATGAGCAAGTGCTCAAGTTCCGCGGTGGTGAGCCACCCAAAGCGGGCGCCATCTGGTTGACCTACTACCCGCACATCATGGTGGAGTGGTACCCGCATGTCCTGGTGGTGTCGACCCTGTTCCCGCAAGGCACGCAGAAGACCGCCAACATCGTCGAGTTCTACTACCCCGAGGAAATCGCCGCCTTCGAGCGCGACTTTGTCGAGGCCCATCAGGCCGCCTATATGGAAACCTGCATCGAAGACGACGAGATCGCCTTGCGCATGGACGCTGGCCGCAAGGCCTTGATGCTGCGCGGTGATAACGAAGTCGGCCCCTACCAAAGCCCGATGGAAGACGGCATGCAGCACTTCCACGAGTGGTACCGGCGCGAGATGAAGCTGGGGCGCTGAAGCCCCAGGTCGATCACAAAGCAGTCAGCGCCCCAACAGTCGAGCAGCCAAACACTAACAACAGGACCCAGCATGAGCCCCGTTTTCCAGACCTTGATCACCGTGTCGGAACTGCAGGGCCTGCTAGCTCAAGCTGAGGGAAATGGCAGCAAGCCGCCTTTGCTGATCGACGCGAGCTTCGACCTGGCCGACCCTGCTGCGGGCGAGCGCGCCTACCGCACCGGTCACCTGCCCGGCGCCCATTATTTGCACCTGGATCGCGACCTCAGCGGTGCGAAGAGCGGCAGCAATGGCCGCCACCCGCTGCCCGAACGCCAAGTTTTCGCGCAAAAAATGGCGGATCTAGGGCTGTGCGCCGGGCGCCAAGTGGTGGTCTACGACGCCCAAGGCAGCATGTATGCAGCAAGGCTGTGGTGGATGTTGCGCTGGCTCGGCCATTCGGCCGTGGCGGCTCTGGACGGCGGCCTCAGCGCCTGGTTGAGCGCACCCCATGCTGACAAGACTAGCGGCAGCAGCGACATCATCCCGGCGCCCTCGCCCGCCACATTCCAAGCCTCCGAATCGCTGGTCAGCAGCATTGACGCCGACACGCTGCAAGCCCAACTCGGCACGATTCGCCTCATCGATGCGCGTGCGCCGGAGCGCTTCCGCGGCGAGGTCGAGCCGCTCGACGCCAAGGCCGGCCATATTCCAGGCGCCAGCAACCGCCTGTTCAAAAACAATCTGGCGGCGGACGGCCTGCACTTCAAACCGGCCGCGCAGCTGCGCGAGGAATTCCGGGCCTTGCTCGGCGCCTACACGGCGGATCAGGTCGTGCATCAATGCGGCTCCGGTGTCACCGCCTGCCACAACCTGCTGGCGATGAGCCATGCCGGCCTGACCGGCGCCAAGCTTTACCCCGGATCTTGGAGTGAATGGTCCTCCGACCCGCTGCGGCCCATCGCGACGGCTTGACGCACTCCCCTTCGAGCTTGATTTAGCGCAAGATGCAGTTTGGCCGAGCAGGCCAAACTGAACGCTATCGGCCAAGCCTAAACCGCTGCGCTTGATGCCATCTCGTCACGCCAAGGAGGATCCAAACCATGTTCAAACGCATTCTTGTCCCGACCGACGGTTCCGAAATCAGCGCCAAGGCACTGAACACCGCCATCGGTCTGGCACGCATTCACGGCGCCAAGCTTTTCGCCCTGAGCGTGAAAGAACCCTTCCCCTACAGCGCCGTCTCGGAAATGCAGCCGACGCCGCCGCAAGAGTTTTTTGACGCGCAAGAGCGCATCGCCGGCGCCCGGGTCAAGGCCGCTTTGGACCTGGCCGCTGCGGCCGAAGTGCAATGCGAAGGCTTCACCGTCGAAGCCCTGCATGCCTGGGAAGCCATCATCGAGTATGTGGCCGACAACCAATGCGATCTGGTCGTCATGGCCTCGCATGGCCGCCGCGGTGTGCAAGCCCTGCTGCTGGGCAGCGAGACCCAGAAAGTGTTGACCCACTGCACCACGCCGGTGTTGGTGGTGCGCTGACCGAGCCCTTGCGCCAGTCAGCAATCAGAAATTAGCTATCGAAGCTCAGTGGTCGTGCGCCGAAACAGCCACGACCACGACGACCAAGCCGATACCCACCGCCAACCAGGCCAGTTGCGCGACCGTCTCGCGCCAAGGCAGGCGGCGCTGCAATTGCGGAATCAAGTCGGCCACCGCCACATAGACAAAGCTGCTACTGGCCGCGACCAGCAAGTAGGGGAACAAGCTTTCCCACGGGCCCACGACAAAGTAGCCCACCACCCCGCCCAGCACCGCTGCCAAGCCTGAAATAGCATTGAAGAGCAGCGCCTTGGAGCGCGAGAACCCGGCATTGAGCAGCACGATGTAGTCGCCCACCTCTTGCGGAATCTCGTGCGCGATGATGGCCAGCGAGGTCACCACACCCAGATGCGGGTCGGCCAAAAAAGCCGCCGCGATGATGATGCCGTCGCAGAAATTGTGGATGCTGTCGCCCACCAACACGCTCAAGCCACCGCGCCCAGCCTGCTCGGCATCGAAGTGATGATGGTGATGATGGCCATCACCCTCGTGATGATGGGTGTGGCGATACAGCTCCACCTTCTCCAGCAAGAAGAAGAACATCAAACCGCCCAGCAGCACCATGAATAGCGCATGCGGGCTGGCCTTGCTCTCGAAGGCCTCGGGCAAGACATGTAGCAAGGCCGTGCTCAGCAGCACCCCGGTGGACAAGCTCACCAAGTTCTTGACGATGCGGCTCAGCAGGCTAACGGTCAGGCTCGCCGCAATCAAAACGGAGAGCAGACCGCCGGCGAAAGTGGCCAGCACGATATAAAAAAGAGTCATCAAGTTTCCGTTGCGCGGCAGACCAAAAACAAACCGCGCCCAAAGTCGGCGCGGTCTGGCTCAGCATGCAGCACTGCTACTTCATCTACAAACAACAAACACCGGCGCCAGACCCGTTTTTTGCCTGGCCGGCTTGCCACCCCTCATTGGCCACATCCTGGCGAAAGCTGGGTCGGGCATCTGCATTGAAGGCCTGCGGCGCAACCGGTTCGATCGAAATCGATGGGGCATACAGCGTCTGACATTGCCTTCTAGTCAGCACTCATCTTATCAACCGTGTCAATAGCCCTGCGCCGACGCCGGGCCGGCATCATCGCCAGCCTCATCCGCTGCACGCTTTACGCCGATCAGATCCACCCCTGTCGCATCAGGCCGTTGCTTTTCAGCCGCCGAGCGCCAAGGCCCCGCCTTCCGTCACGTCCGCGCCCAAGTTTGCCGCGACAATCGCGGGCATGAATTTGCTGCCCATTCCGGTCACCCCCGACATCGCCGCCCCACTCGCCGCCATCGATATGGGCTCCAACAGCTTCAGGTTGGAAATTGCCCAGCTGCCGCGCGGCCAATACAAGCGCCAGGAATATCTGAAAGAAACCGTTCGCCTGGGCGCCGGCCTGGACGAAGAAGGCATGTTGACCGAGGCCGCCATGCAGCGCGGTCTGGAATGCCTGCAGCGCTTTGCCCTGCGCCTCAAGGGCTTCCCGGCCGCCCGTGTGCGCGCCGTGGCCACGCAAACCCTGCGCGAAGCCAAGAATCGCAATGCCTTTCTCGCCCGCGCGCAAGAAGCCCTGGGCTATCCCATCGAGGTCATCTCCGGCCGCGAAGAAGCCCGGCTGATCTACGCCGGCGTGGCGCGTTTGCAGCCCTCAGACGAGCCCCGCCTGGTGATCGACATCGGCGGCCGCTCCACCGAGATGATTCTGGGCCGTGGGCGTCGCCCGGCATCGGCCGAATCCTTCCAGATCGGCAGCGTCAGCCTGTCGATGCGTTTCTTCCCTGACGGCGTCTTCACCGCCGACGCTTTCCGTGCCGCGCAAGTGGCCGCAGGCGCTGAGCTGGAAGAAGCCCTGACCCTCTTCAAGCCGGCCCTGTGGCAGCGCGCGTTGGGTTCCTCCGGCACGGTGGGCGCGGTGGCGCAGATCCTGGCGGCCAGCGGTGTGACCGATGGTCGCATCACGCCCGAGGCCTTGCGCTGGTGCATCGAGCAATGCATTGCCGCCGGCAATATGAGCCGCATCGACTTACTGGGCCTGAAGGAAGACCGCCGCGCCGTGGTGGGCGGGGGCCTGTGCATCCTCTACACCTTGCTGACCCAATTCGGCATTACCGAGCTGTTCCCGGCCAAGGGCGCGCTGCGCCAGGGCGTAATCTTCGATCTGGTCGAACGCCTGGAAGCCGCGCGCACCAGCGACGGCGCCGCCAAGCAAGACATGCGCGAGGCTTCGGTGGAGGCCTTGCAAAAGCGCTTTGCGGTCGACCTGGCACAGGCCGCCCGGGTGCAAGCCACCGCGCAAAGTCTCTACAAGCAGTTGGCGCCACGCGCGCCGCGTGAACGCCAGCGCGAACTGGCCTGGGCCGCGGCTCTGCACGAGATGGGCATGATGGTCTCGCACCACGACCACCACCGCCACAGCGCCTATTTGCTGGCCCATGTGGACGCGGCCGGCTTTTCGCAAAGCCAGCTCAAGCGCCTGGGCGACCTGGCGCTGGGGCAACGCGGCGGTCTGCGCAAGCTCGACGGCATCCTCGGTGACGAAAGCCTGCTGCTGCAATTGCTGAGCCTGCGCCTGGCCGTCATCAAAGCCCATGCCCGTGAAGCCGTAGACAGCCAAGCCCTGCGCCTCAAGCGCGAGGGCAAGCGCTTCACCTTGAGCTTGCCCAAATCATGGGCCCTGCAAAACCCGCGCACCGCCTACCTCTTGCAAGAAGAAGCTGCGGCTTGGGCGCGCAGCGGGGTGTTGGAACTGGTGCTGGCTTAGTCAGCGGCGGACACGACTCGGGGCATAGCCCTCGGGCGGTCTGTCACGCAAGTTCTAGTCAGTTGGTGACAGCCTCGCCGCGCGGATCGCGGCAAGTCCTTCGTCAGCCGAGCCAAGCCTCCCGGCTTGTCTGTGCAGCCTCAGAGCTACTCGGGGAGTACCCCTAGATCGGTCTGTCACGCAAGTTCTAGTCAGTTGGTGACAGAGCTACTCGGGGAGAACCCCTCGGGCGGTCTGTCACGCAAGGACTAAAGAAAGTCCGGTGCCTGCACCGCTTGCAGCACCACTTCCGAATGGCCGTCGCGCTGGCGCGAACGCAGCCACCAGACGCCCCCCTTTTTCACCGCCCAGGGTTGGGCCGTGCCGGTCAAGAGCAGCGAGGCCAACAAACCCAGTGTCGGCTGATGGCCCACCATCAGCACCGGCTCGCTGGACTGCGGCCAGCGCGAGGCGGCCAGCAAATCCTGCACCGAAGCGTCGGGCGCAATGCTGTTGACGATGCGCACTTCGCGCCCCAAGGCCGCCGCAGTGCCACGCGCCCGCTCGGCGGGGCTGACCAGCACGCGGGTGGATGCGGCCAGGCGATGATTCAGCCAATCCGACATGCGCGCGGCCTGGCGTTCGCCCTTGGCGGTCAGGCAGCGTGCCATATCGGTGCTGCCTTCGCGCAGCAATTCCGCTTCAGCGTGGCGCCACAGAATCAGGTCCATGCCAGCAATCCCTGTACTTAGTCGCGCTGCGCCTTGAAGCGCTGCATCAAGGCTTGCTGGGCGCTCAGGCCGCTAGTGGAAACTCGGCTAGACCGGCCGTCCGGCCCGAGCTGCCAAGCATCCAGCCCATCGTGCAGATAAGGCACCAAGGCTTCGTCGATGATGCGCTGGCGCAGCTTGGGGTCGCTGACCGGCCAGGCGATCTCAATCCGGCGGAACATATTACGGCTCATCCAGTCGGCGCTGGCCAGGTACAGAGCCACTTCGTCTTCGCTGGCACCCCACTGGAAATAGCAGACCCGGGTGTGCTCCAAAAAGCGCCCGACCACCGAGCGCACCACGATGTTGTCACTGACGCCCGGCAGGCCCGGCGGCAGCATGCAGGCACCCCGCACGATCAGGTCCACCTTGGCGCCAGCTTGGCCGGCGGCCAAGAGGCCGTTGATCAACTCGGCATCGGTCAGCGCATTGATCTTCACGACGATGCGCGCCGGCTTGCCGGCCCGCGCCGCCGCGGCCACCTGCGCCAGATGCTCCATCATGCGGCTGTGCATATTGAAAGGCGCCAGCAGCAAGCGCTTGGGCGTTTTGATCTTGCCCAGTGAGGCCAGCTGACGGAAGACCGAGTCAGCGTCCGAGGTCAACTCAGGGTCAGCGGTCAGATAACCTAGGTCGGTATAGAAACGCGCCGTCTTGGGGTTGTAGTTGCCGGTGGACAAGTGCGCATAGCGGCGGAACTTCGCGCCCTCGCGGCGCGTCACCAGCAACAGCTTGGCATGGGTTTTGAAACCCACGATGCCGTACACCACCTGCGCGCCCACGGCCTCCAAGCGCTCGGCCCAATTGATATTGGCCTCTTCGTCGAAGCGCGCTTTCAACTCCACCACGGCCATCACTTCCTTGCCGCGCCGCGCTGCTTCGATCAGCAAGTCACCCAGCACTGACTTGCTGCCCGTGCGGTAAATGGTCTGCTTGATGGCCAGCACATCGGGGTCGTCTACCGCCTCGCGCAGAAACTGCACCACCGGGTCGAAACTCTCGAAAGGGTGATGCATCAACACATCGCCCTTGTTGCGCAGTCGCTCGAAGATGGACTTCTGGCGCGGCAGGGACTGCGGCCAAGCCGGCTCATGCGGCTCGAAACGCAACTCAGGCGCATCGGTCTGATCGATCAGCTCGTTCAGGCGCACCAGATTGACCGGTCCGTTGACCCGGTAAAGCGCGGCGGCCGGCAGATCAAATTGTTCCAGCAGGAACTGCGCCAATTCGCCCGGGCAGGTATTGACCACCTCCAAACGCACAGCGCGGCCGAAATGCCGCGTCGTCAGGCCCGAACGCAAAGCATTGCGCAGATTGGCGATTTCTTCCTCATCCACTTCCAGATCGGAATCGCGGGTGACCCGGAACTGCGAGAAAGCCTCGACCTTGCGGCCCGAGAACAACTCCTCCAGATGGGCGCGAATCACGCTGGTCAGCAAGGCAAAAGCCTGGCGCCCATCGCTGATGGCGGCCGGCAAGCGAATCACCCGCGGCAGCACCCGCGGCACTTTGACAATGGCAATACGGTTATCGCGCCCGAAAGCGTCTTTGCCCGAGAGGCGGGCGATGAAATGCAAGGACTTGTTGGCCACCTGCGGGAAGGGGTGGGCCGGGTCCAGGCCGACGGGCACCAACAGCGGGCGCACCTCGCGCTCAAAGAACTTGGCCACCCAGGCGCGCTGCGCCTCGTTGCGGTCCGCGTGGTTGAGGATCACGATCTTCTGCTCGGCCAGCAAAGGCATCAGCTGCTCATTGAAGATGGCGTACTGCTCATCAATCAAGGCGTGGGAGGCACGCGCCACCCGCTCCACATCGCGGTTGTCCACCGAACCCAGGGGGTCACGGGCAGCGTCCAGCATGTCGGCAAAGCGCACCTCGAAAAACTCGTCGAGGTTGGAGGACACGATGCAGATGTAGCGCAAGCGCTCCAGCAGTGGCACATCCAGGCGCATGGACTGGGCCAGCACGCGACGGTTGAACTCCAGGATGGCCTGCTCGCGGTTCAGCAAGGCGGGGGGAGGCAAAACACTTGGGTTTGTCGGCATCGATTCAGCAGCACTCATTCTTTGATTCTAGGTGCGCTAAGCCAGCACTTCTGGCCTAGCCGCAGGCAGGCCTGGTTCGGTTAAGGGAGCGGAT
The DNA here is from genome assembly GCF_001477625.1 of Paucibacter sp. KCTC 42545. Classification (NCBI taxonomy): domain Bacteria; kingdom Pseudomonadati; phylum Pseudomonadota; class Betaproteobacteria; order Burkholderiales; family Sphaerotilaceae; genus Roseateles; species Paucibacter sp. KCTC 42545. The sequence goes on along the minus strand of NZ_CP013692.1, from coordinate 864,109 downwards.
CCAGCAGCCAAGACCTGACCCCAATCGAGGATTTCCAAGCGTCCATCGGCATGCTCTACCAAGGCGGTCAGGCTTTCCACCCAATCGCCATCGTTGCAATAAAGGATGCCGTCAATATCGCGCATCTCGGCAAAGTGAATATGACCACAAACCACGCCATGCACGCCGCGCTTGCGTGCCTCCCGCGCCACAGCTTCTTCGAAGTCAGACACATAGCTGACCGCCCGCTTGACCTTGAGCTTGAGGTATTTGGACAAGCTCCAGTAAGGCAGGCCGAACTTGGCGCGCAGATGGTTCAGGTAGCGGTTGAGTTTGAGCGTGAGCTCATACGCCCAGTCGCCCACATGGGCCAGCCACTTGGCGCACTGGATCACCCCGTCGAACAAATCGCCATGGGTGATCCACAGCTTGCGCCCGTCGGCGGTCTCGTGGATCCATTCCTTCACCACCTCAATGCCACCGAAATTGTGGTTGAGGTATTTGCGGGCGAACTCGTCGTGGTTGCCAGGCACAAAGTAGACCTTGCAACCCTTGCGGGCCTTGCGCAGCAACTTTTGCACCACATCGTTATGGGCTTGCGGCCAGTACCAGCTGCGGCGCAGCTGCCAGCCGTCGATGATGTCGCCGACCAGAAACAGCTCCTCGCACTCGACTTCGCGCAAAAAGTCCAGCAAGGCATGGGCCTGACAACCGGGCGTGCCCAGATGCAGGTCTGAAATCCACACCGTGCGGTAGCGGCGGCTGGGCTTGCCGCCGCCGTCCACGCCCTCGGAATCTGCCACATCGACCGATGTGGGCAGGCTGGTCAGGGCACCCGCTGCAGTCGCGGCGGCGCGCATCAAGGCGTGGTCGTTCTGCATGGCTAATGAGTTTGGTCCCGGGCCGTGTCCAGCCCATGGCAGCTTGATGAAGCTTGTGTGACAGGCACCCTCCCCTCCATTCAAGCGGCCAGCGCCTGCCAAGCCAAAGCCTGCGCAGCGTCTGGCCAAGCACCGCACTCGATAATGGCCACCATGCACCTGATGATTTCCCACGCCAGCGCCCTCGACGAGGCCTGTAAGCACACCCTCAGCCACTTGGCCCTGCCGCACCTGGCGGCCTTGCTAGGCCTGCTCAAACCCGCCGGCCCGGCACTGGGCAGCGATGAGCAAAGCCTCAACACCCCCTTCGAGCACAGCCTGGCCCGCCTGCGCGGTAGCGTCCAGCCCCACGCTGACAGCGATGGCCTGCTGCCCACCGCCGCCTGGGCGGCCGAAGCCACTGGCGAAGACCCACACCTGCCCTGGGCCCTGCTGACACCGCTGCACCTGGCCGTGGGCAGCGATCAGGTCAATGCCTACGCACCCGAATCATTGGCGCTGACGGATGAAGAGTCGCGCCAGTTCTTTGCTGCCCTGGCCGAGCTGTGGCCGGCCAACGAGGGCTGGCGCGCGTGCTGGCTCTCGCGCTACCAATGGCTGCTGACGCACGACAGCCTCGCTGGCTTGAGCAGCGCCAGCGTCGAGCGGGTGCTGCTGCGCAATGTCGACCCCTGGATGCCCACCGCCCGCCGGCTGCGCACCTTGCAAAACGAGGTGCAGATGCTGCTACACCGCGAGCCCTTGAATGCCCAGCGCGAAGCACGGGGCGCCCTGGCGCTCAACTCGGTGTGGATCAGCGGCTGCGGCGCCGCGCCCGACACGCTGACGCCGCTGCCCGCCAATCTGCAAATCGACAGCAGCTTGCAAGCGTCGCAGCTGGCCGCTGACTGGGCGGCGTGGGCCGAGGCCTGGACGCAGCTGGACGAAGGTGCGGTGTCGGAACTGCTGCAGCGGGCGCGGCTGGGCGAACCGGTACAGCTCACACTGTGCGGCGAACGCTTCGCGCAGAGCTACCAGCTGCCGCCGCGCGGCGCCCTGCAAAAAACTCTGCAGCGCTGGCTGCCACCACGCGCCAATGCCGCCGCCGCGCTGGAGGCTTTGTGATGGCCGCTAACGCCCCGCAACTGCTGACCCGTGAGGTACCGCCCCGCGCCGCCTGGGCCTTGGAGCAAGCCGGCCACACGCCCCTGCTGGCGCGCCTGTTTGCCGCCCGTGGCGTGCGTGAGCCGCTGGAATTGGACGACGGCCTGGCTCGCCTGCTGCCGCCCGAATCCCTGCTCGGCGCCAGCGCCGCGGCCCAGCTCTTGGCCGATGCCATCCTTGCTGGCGAGCGCATCTGCCTGGTGGCCGACTACGACTGCGACGGCGCCACCGCCTGCGTCGTCGCCCTGCGCGGCCTGGCTCTGCTGGGCGCCAAGCCCGAGCAACTCGGCTACGTCGTGCCCGACCGCGCCGTGCATGGCTACGGACTGACGCCCGCCATCGTCGAGCTGGCCCTGCCGCAGCGCCCGCAGGTCTTGATGACGGTGGACAACGGCATCGCCAGCATCGCCGGTGTGGCCCATGCCAAGGCCTTGGGACTGAAGGTGCTGGTGACCGACCACCATCTGCCCGCCCTCATCGACGGCCAAATCGTGCTGCCCGCGGCCGACGCCATCGTCAACCCCAACCAGCCCGCCTGCAGCTTCGAGAGCAAGAACCTGGCGGGCGTGGGCGTGGCCTTTTACGTGCTGCTGGCCCTGCGCAGCGAGCTGCGCCGGCGCGGCGCTTTTGACGCCGCCAGCCAGCCCAAGCTGGACGGCCTGCTGGACCTAGTCGCACTGGGCACAGTCGCCGATGTGGTCAAACTCGACGCCAATAACCGCCGCCTGGTCGCCCAAGGCCTCAAGCGCATGCGTGGCGGCCGCGTGCAGCCCGGCGTGCAAGCCCTGTTCACGGCAGCCGGGCGCGACTGCAGCCGCGCCACCGGCTTCGACCTGGGCTTTGCCCTGGGGCCGCGCATCAATGCGGCCGGGCGGTTGTCCGATATGACACTCGGCATTGAATGCCTGCTCAGCGATGAGCCTAGCCGCGCCTTGGAACTCGCCAAACAGCTCGACGCCATCAACCGTGAGCGGCGTGAGATTGAGGCCGATATGAAGGAGCAGGCCGAGGCCAAGCTGGATCACATCATGAGCTTGCTGGACGGCGAACCACCCGCCGCCCTTTGTTTGTTCGAGGCCGACTTTCACGAGGGCGTGGTGGGCATCATTGCCTCGCGCCTGAAGGACCGCGTCCATCGCCCGACCTTTGTGTTCGCACAAGGCGCCGATGGGCAGCTCAAGGGCTCGGGGCGCTCGATTCCGGGCTTTCATCTGCGCGACGCGCTGGACTTGGTCAGCAAACGCCAGCCCGAGCTGCTGAAGAAATTCGGCGGCCACGCCATGGCGGCCGGCTGTACCTTGGCGGACCCAGAAAGCTTTGCTGCTTTCAACCAGGCCTTGCAAACCGTTGCCGCCGAATGGCTGGACGCGGCCGCCCTGACCCGCACCCTGCGCACCGACGGACCACTCTCGCCCGAGTTCTTCACGCCCGACACCGTGCGCAGCCTGGACGCGCAGGTCTGGGGCCAGGCTTTCGAGGCCCCGCTGTTCTGCGATCAGGTGGACGTGATTTCGCAGCGCATTGTGGGTGAGCGCCACCTCAAGCTGCGCATTCGACAGGCCGGCGTGCTGCGCGACGCCATCTGGTTCAGCCATATCGACCCAGTGCCCGAGAGCGGCCGCATGGCCTACCGCCTGAGCCTGGATGAATACCAGGGCCAACAGCGGGTGCAGATGATTGTTGAGGCGCTGGTCTAGGCCAATACTGATACGCCGCTGCCACACAGCGGATGCCGCCAGGCGCCAACGAGCCACACAGATTGCCGACCGCAGGGCTTGCCAGCCGAAAGGCCAAAGGGCCAGGTCCTGCCTTTGACGGCAAGACCTGACCCCTTAACTCATGCCCCGCTCAAGGTCGCAAGAAGCGCTGAGCGAAAGGTTGCCATTTCAGGGCGCCACTTGAGCGCCTCAGAAATTGAAATTCAGCCGCGGCGGCGATTGCGCATGCCGGCCAGGCCGACAACACCCGCCAACATCAAAGCCAAGGCGCTTGGCTCGGGCACGGCGGAGATATTGTCAAAACCCACGGTGCCGGCGCTGCCCACCAGGTCGAAAGACTGGGCGGTGCCGTTGAAGCTGATGGTTTGCTTGCTCCAGACGTCGTAGGCGCTGCCGTTGGCGGCCAGGTCGAAAGTACCCAGCAAGGTGCCGGTGCCGTTCAAGCCAGAGTAGGCCTTGATGGCGCCAACGACGGCCGTGGGGCTGGCGTAGTAGAACGACAGGCTGTTGGTCACACCGGCCGCCACATTGATGTAAGCGCTGGTGGCCAAAGCGTCGACATAGGCGGTGCCCAGCGGTGTCGGTGCATTGTTGAAGTAAGGGCCCAGCTCGTCATTGGACAGGCCGAACACGCCGACGAAGGACACGCCCAGATTGGCGCTGTTGCTGCTGCCGTCAGCGGCCGTACCGCCGTTGTAGTACTCGCTGACAGCGCTGTTGTCGTAAGCCCAGTTGTGCTCGAAGTCGATGTTGAAAACAGCGTTCTCAGCAAAGGCAGGCGTAGCACTGAACAAGGCAACAGCGGCCAAGGCGGAAAGCGAGGGGGCGAGCAGTCGTGTGAGCTTCATCGGGAATCTCCTGGTGGAAGTTGGTGCATGAGTGGATGGATGCAATGCGCAGCAAACAAGCCGCAGCCCAGTTGCTTCGGGTCGCAGTCTAGGCATGCCCTCACGACAGCACTGTGACGGTGCCGCATCCGTTTGGCGCTTTCACGGCCCCAGGCGGCAGCCGCGTCGGGTTTCGCGCCACAACTCACCCCTGTCATCAATTGTTCATCTGGCCCGCCTAGGCTGCGCCGATTCCTCTTCCAAGATCCAAAGGACTCGCCGTGCCCCTGCTGCCCGCTCTTCACCGCCGCGCCCTTTTGCAGGCCTCGCTGGCCAGCGGCCTCAGCCTCGTGCTGGGGCGGCCCGCGCAGGCCTGCGAGTTCTTCACCACCACGCTGCGGGTAACCCACCCCTGGACGCGGGCGTCCAAACCGGGTGCCAGCACGGCGATCGTCTGCATGCGCTTTGACGAGGTCACCGTGGCCGACCGTTTGATCCGGGTCAGCTGCCCCTTGGCCAGTGGCGCCGAAATTGGCGGCCACGCCGCCCATCCCAAAGTGGACTTCTTGATTCCCGCCGGCCAAGAGAGCGTGCTCAGCGAAGAAGCCAGCTATGTGCGCCTGCTGGGCCTGCGTGAGCCGCTGGAGATCGGCCGCAGCTACCCGCTGACGCTGGAGTTTGCGCTCGGCGGTGTCGTGCAGGCTGACCTCAGCGTGGACTACGAGGCCCTGCCGGCCTGAGCCCATTTGCGCAGCCACTGCGCAAGAGCGGCCGAGGCGTTTCGGCTCATGACACAACGTCACGCCCCAGTCATCTGCCCCACCTAGCATGCGCGCAGACCGCACAAAACGGCAGCACAGCGCCTGCATAGCGGCAACACCGATCCGGCCCGGCCGCCCATGCCGTGCGGCCGAGCCTAGTTCAAACAGGAGTCCTTCGTCATGCCTATCCGCTTCAGCAAGAACCAGTTGGCCCTCGCGGCCCTCGCCACCCTCAGCATGGGTGGCTTGGTCGCCGCCCCCGGCATCTCCACGGCAGCCTCGGCCGTCCCGGTCGGCAAGACGCCAGGCCAGTACGTCACCGGCGACTTCCACAACCACACCACTTGCTCGGATGGCGCCATCTCGATGCAAAAGCTGGTCAAGAAGGTCACCGACAAGACTAGCAAGGGCGGCGATACGCCTTGGGGCCTGGACTGGTTTGTGCAAGCCGGCCACGGCGGCAACGGCAACCGCAATTGCACCTTGGTGGAAGACGCCTCGCTGAGCACACCCGCCTATCCCTACGTGGCCGGCAAGGGCCCGACAACGACCTGGGAAAACAGCGGCGTTACGCCCAAGGGCGACGTCAGCGGCTCCAGCCCGAACCGCAATATGTGGCGCTGGCAGTCGATTCAAGAATTCCAGTACCCCTTGGTTGAGTACCTGGCTGCTTCCAAGAATCTGCCTTTGTTCATCGGCATGGAGTCGGTGGTTGCCGGCCATGAGCACGCTTCGATGAGCATCATCACCGGCCAGATGCCCAGCCAGCTGGACAACGCCACCATGCCCACATCGCCCGGCTACACCGCCCTGGGCAATGCCAACGCCCTGTCGCAATGGTCGTATTGCTTTGACCGCAACGACACCGACAAGAGCCGCGGCAACATCGCCGGCTCGGCCCTTGGCAACAACTGGAATTGCTCGGTCGCAGGCAGCAATAGCGCCAGCGATGTCAGCTGGAACGTCACCGCCCAAAAGCTGATGCCCGCCAGCGGTACCGGCAACGGCAACAAGGGTCATCTGAAGACTTTGGAAGCCATCAAGTGGATGGCCCAAAACCACGCCACCGGCAGCTACTACGTGCCTGCCCACTTGGAGCGCGCCGGCCCCTTCAACCCCGACGGCAACCAAGGCTTCAACATCGAGCATCTGCGTAACCTGAACAACGCAGGCCCGGACATCGCCTTCGGCTTCGAAACCCAACCCGGCCACGGCGCTTCGTCCAACCGCGGTGAATACCAAGTCTTGCGCAACAACTTCGGCGCTAACGGTGGCTTGGTCGACTCGGTCGGCGGCACCACCTACGGCGGCACCGGTGTTTACGGCGCCCAAGTCGGCGGCGTGTGGGACGCCTTGCTCGGCGAAGGTCGCAACTTCTGGTACTTCGCCTCGTCTGACTGGCATAACCGCGGCGCCTTCGGCCCGGATGACCGCCGCTCTACGCAAGACTTCTACCCCGGCGAATACGCCCGTGACTTCGTCATGGTGCGCAACGGCGCCGACAAGCTGCGTCCGCAAACCATTGTTGACGGCCTGCGCACCGGCAATAGCTTCGCCGCCAGCGGCCAGCTGATCGACCGCCTGGCCTTCGTCGCCTGCGCTTCCTACGCTGGCCCTGCCGCTCGCAGCAATGCTGCCGTGGAAGCACTGGCCACGGCCGCTGCCACCAATAACCGCGACGTCGATGCCAGCGGCTGCGCCACCATGGGCGAAAAGCTGGTGGTGCGCCCAGGCGCCGAGATCGTGGTCTCGGTGGTGGTGCGTGATCCCGAAGGCGAAAGCTTCTCGCCTTACACCTTCCCCAACCCCGCTTTGGCGCAGATCGGCCGCGTCCAGCCGCTGAACAAGCCGGTGCTGGATCACATCGACCTGATCCGTGGCCTGGTGACCGGCTACAAGACGCCAGGTGCCGCTGACTACTCGGGCGAATGGCCGCGCAACACCGCTTGGCTGAAGGCCGACGGCACCACCGCTGACCTGTCGGTTGTCCCCGCTGCCGCCAAGAACACCAGCGCTGCAGTGATCAAGACCTTCAACGGCGATGGCGCCACGCCTTGGGTGGCCTTCGCTTCGGGCGTGGACAACACCAAGTTCCTGAAGATGACTTACCGCATCCCTGCGGTGACGGCATCCCAGTATGTGCGTCTGCGCGGCAGCAACTTGCCGGCCGCTGTGCCCTATGAGACCGACTCCAAGGGCAACCCGATGGCCGACGTTTACACCAACGCCAACGACACCAGCCGCCTGACCATCCCATGCAAGACACCGCACAGCGCCGGCAACCAGTTCGACGGCTGCCCGGACCACTTGGCCACGGCCACCGGCGCCTCGCCGATCGCCGGCCAGAAGGCGGTGTCTTACGACGTGGCTGCTTGGTCTGACCTGTGGTTCTACAGCAATCCGATCTACGTCCAGGTGACGGGTTCGAGCGTGGTGGCGGGCGTCAAGTAAAGCCCAGCCCTCGCTAGCCTCACAAGCGCCGCGCGGCCAAGCGCGGCGCTTTTTCCCGTTTTCAGATGTCACCTTTTAGCAAGCCCATGCCAAGCAGCCTGCCCGCCCAAGCGCAAGATCACGCCCAAGTTCAAGCCACCGTCCAAACCACGCCAGCAGCCCCTCGCCGCGCCCTGCCCGAGTGGGCCCGCGAGCCCCTGCTGCACTTCATGCTGCTAGGCGGCTTGCTGTTTGCGGCCGATCATCTGCTGAGCCGCCGCGCCGACGACCCGCAGCGCATCGTCATGGACAGCGCGGTTGACGCCGAAGCCAGCCAGGTCTTCAGCGCCAGCCGCGGCCGCGCGCCAGACGCCAAGGAATTGGCGGCGCTGCGTCAGGTCTGGCTGGACAACGAAGTGCTGTACCGCGAAGGCCTGGCCCTGCAAGTGGACAAGGGCGACAGCGGCATCCGCGAACGCGTCATCTTCAAGGCGCTGAGCGTGGTGGAAGCCAACCTCAAGCTGCCGGCGGTGAACGACAAGATCTTGCAAGACTGGTTCAACAGCCACCGCGATAAATACGAAGAACCCGCGCGCTTTGATTTTCAAGAAGCGCTGCTGACCGGCAACGACGGTGCGCCCGCATCGGAGGCCCAGGTGCGCGCCTTTGTGGCCGCGCTCAATGGCGGCACACCGGGCGACGCCAAAGCTGGCCTGCGTGTCTTCAAGGGCCGGCCCGAAGCCAATTTGCAGCAAAGCTACGGCCCCGACTTCGCCAAGAACCTGGCCGAAGGCCCGGTGGGCGAATGGCGTGCCCTGGCCAGCCGGGAAGGCTGGCGCGCCATTCGTCTGGATGGTTTGAGCGCGGCCAAAGCTGCCGACTTCCAAGCCTTGCGCAACGTCGTGCAGCAGGACTGGACCGACGCCACCATGTCCGAACAGCGCAGCGCCGCCGTGCAGGCCCTGGCCAAGAAATACAAGATCGTCACCGAGCAGGCGGCCAAGCCATGAGCAAGCCGTCCGCTTCTCTGGGGCTCAGGCTGGGGCTGCTGCTCAAGTTGCTGATGCTGACGCTGGGCCTGGCGCTGAGCGCGGGCGCCAAGTCGCATGAGATGAGCATGGCCGAGCTGCAACTGCGCGAACTGTCGCGCGGTGAGTTCCTCTGGCAATGGAGCGCCGGCGAGAAAAGTGCGCCTGCCGATGTGCTGCGCCCCATCTGGCCCGAAGCTTGCCAGACCGACAGCAATATGCTGCGCTGTGGCACAGGCGGCCTGCAAGGCAGCATGAGCGTGGACGGCGTGGGCAAGAGCTATTCCGCCGTGCTGGTCAAGGTTTTCTGGCTGGACGGCCAGAGCCGCGTCTACACCATCACCGCCGGCCAAACCAAGGTACAGCTCTACGGCGCAGCCGACGATGCGCGCGGCATGGGTGAAATCGCCCAGGCCTACACCTTGCTGGGCATCGAACACATCCTCAGCGGCATTGACCACCTGCTCTTCGTCATCAGCCTGCTCTTTCTGGTGGGCTTCCAGCGCCGCTTGTTCTGGACCATCTCGGCCTTCACCCTGGCACACAGCCTGACCCTGGCCAGCAGCGCGCTGGGCCTGCTGGTGCTGCGCTCGCCCCCGGTGGAGGCGACGATTGCCCTGTCCATCGTGCTGGTGGCGGGCGAGGCCCTGCACCGCCGCGAGACCATGGCCCGGCGTTGGCCGGCCCTGGTGGCCTTCTTGTTCGGCCTGGTCCATGGCCTGGGTTTCGCCGGCGCGCTGAAAGAAATCGGCCTGCCCGAGCAACATCTGAGCGTGGCCCTGCTGACCTTCAATGTCGGCGTGGAAATCGGCCAGTTGATGACCGTGGCCGCTGCCTGGGCACTGTGGCGCCTGGCCACCCGCTGGCCCCAAGCCAGCAAAGCGCGCCAACCCTTGCTCTACCTCATCGGCACGCTGGCGGCCTACTGGTCCTGGCTGCGCATTGCCACCATTTTTGGCTGAAGCCACACCATGACAGACGAAATCATCAGCCTGTTCCCGACGCCTTTTTTGCGCGCCCCCGCCACCCTGCCCAAGCCCTTGGTGGACGCGCTGGTCGCGCATTTCAGCACCGAGGCCCTGCAGGCCAATAATGCCTCGGACCATCTCTCCCACACCCGCATGCTCAAGCCCAGCGACAGCCCGTTGCTGCTGGACGTGGCCGGCCTGCTGACGCCCAAGCTGAGCGAGTTTGGTGCCCTGATGTTCGGTGAACAAATGGGCTGGTCGCTCAAGGAAATGTGGCTCAATGTGCTGGACCAAGGTGGCCGCCAGGCGGCGCACAACCATGCCAATAGCTTCATCTCCGGTGTGGTCTACCTCACGCCCACGCATGAGTCCTCGCGCACCGTGTTCATGAAGAGCCCGGGCGGCACCGACTTCAGCTTCAAGAACGACCATGCCGGCAGCATCACCGGCCCCTTCAATGCCGACAAGTGGATCAGCCCGCAACCCGAGCCGGGCGACCTGGTGCTGTTCCCGAGCTATCTGATGCACGCGGTGCCGCCCAATGCCGGCGAGCGCCGCATCACCCTGGCCTTCAACGCCATTCCGCTGCGACTTGATTCCTGGGGCTACCGCATTGGCTTCAGTGGCTGAGATGCAGCAGCAAGAGCTAGGAAAACGAGGGCTAGCACGCCGCAGCGCCGCCCTGGGCCTGATGCTGGCCTCGGGCTTTGCGGGCCTGGGCTACCAAATCATCTGGACCCAGCAGATGGGCCTCTGGTTGGGCCACGAAAGCGTGGCCGTGCTGGCGGTGGTGACGGCCTTCTTCGGCGGCCTGGCCCTCGGCGCGCTGGGGCTGGGCCAGCGCATCGAGCGCAGCGCACGGCCCTTGCGCTGGTATCTGGCTTGCGAGCTGCTGATCGCCGCCTGGGGCGTGGCCCTGCTGCTGGGCATGGGCCCGGCCAGTGAATTCCTGCTGCGTTTGACCGGCGCGCAAGCCAGCGCCGCTTGGCAATGGTGCGTCGCCTTCCTCGGCTGCTTTGTCTTGCTGCTGCCCGCCACGGCCGCCATGGGGGCAACCTTGCCGGCCATGGAGCGGGTGCTGGCAAGCTGGCTGCAAGCCGGCCCGAAAACAGCGGCGACAGCAGCGAGCCGCTCGATTGCCCCCTTCTACGCCGCCAACACCCTGGGCGCCGTGCTGGGCGTACTGGCCAGCGCCTTCTGGCTCTTGCCCACCCTGGGGCTGGCGCGCAGCGCTGGCTTGTGCGTGGCGCTGAATCTTCTGTGCGCCGCCGTCGCTTGGCTGAGCCTGCCCGCATGCACCCCGCTGCCCCCCGCTGCGGCCACTGGAAGCTGCGACAACAAGGCGCCCAGGCGCGCCATCATGCTGCGCCTGGGCCTGAGCGGCCTGCTGGGCATCGGCTACGAGGTGCTGGTGGTGCGGGTGCTGAGCCAGGTGAGCGAAGACACGGTCTACACCTTCGCCCTGCTGCTAGCGGTCTATCTGATCGGTAGCGCGCTGGGCGCTGCGGTCTGGCAAAGCCGTTGGGCCCATTCGCCGCCGGATCGCGCCGCACGGCAAGCCGACTACTTGCTGCTGGCCCTAGCCGGCGCCTGCCTGCTGGGCCTGGCGAGCTTGTGGGGGGCCGAGACCATCAAATCATGGCTGCTGGACGCCGCCACACCCAGCATGCGCTCGGCACTGCTGGCCGAGGCCACGCTGGCCGCTGCCGCTTTTGCCCTGCCCACCGTGGTGATGGGCGCCCTGTTCAGCCAGCTGAGCCAAAACGCTCAACGTGTTGGCCTCAGCTTTGGCCAGGCCTTGGGCATCAATACCTTGGGCGCTGCCGCCGCCCCCATGCTCTGCGGCCTCATCTTGGCGCCTTGGCTGGGGCCGAAGCTGGCGTTGCTCTTGGTGCCGGCGGGCTATCTGGCCTTGGCGGCCGGCCCCGCGTGGCGCCGGCCCTGGCCGTGGCTTGTCGCCGGGCCGGCTGTGGCACTGGCGGTGATGGCGCCGCCGCTGGCCTTCGTCACCCTCCCCGAGGGCGGCCAAGTGCTGAGTTATCAGGACGGCAGCATGGCCGCGGTCAGCGTGGTGGAAGACGCGCAAGGCGTCTCACGCCTGCGCATCAACAATCGCCAACAAGAGGGCAGCAGTTCCAGCCTGGCCTTCGATGCCCGCCAGGCTCTCTTGCCCCTGCTCTTGCTGCCGCAAGCCCCGCAGCGCGCGCTCTTTCTGGGCCTGGGCACGGGGATGACAGCGGCCTCCGCCGCGCAAGACCCGCACGTGCAGGTCGACGCCGTGGAGCTGCTGCCGGAAGTGATACGCGCTTCTGCCTTCTTCACCGAGCCAAGCCCCAATCTGCATCTGATTGCCGCCGATGCCCGGCGTTATGTGCGTGCCAGCGCGCAGCCCAGCTACCAGCTCATCGTTGCCGACAATTTCCACCCCGCCCGCAGCGGCTCCGGCGCGCTCTACACGGTGGAGCATTTCCAAGCGGTGCGCGCTCGCCTGGCCGCCGGCGGCCTGTTCTGCCAATGGTTACCCCTGCATCAGCTCGATCTGGCCAGCTTGCGCAGCATCACCCAGTCCTTTTTGCAAGCTTTTCCCGAGGGCCGAGCCCTGTTGGCCAATAACAGCCTGGATACGCCCACCCTGGGCCTGATCGGCCGCGCTGCTGGCGAGCAAGCAGGCTTTTCCAGCAGCGTGGCACGCCAGCGCCTGGCCCAGCATGGCCTGCCGCAAAGCCTTGCCGCCTTTGGCATCGAAGACGAATACGCCCTGCTGGGCAGCTTCATCGCCGGCCCCCGGGCCTTGCGGCAGTGGGCGGGTGAGGCGCCACTCAATACCGATGACCACCCGGTCGTCAGCTATTCGGCCCCCCGCATGACTTACGCGCCGGACTCACAAGCCCGCGAGCGCTTGTTGAGCGTGCTGGAAGCGCTGTCCGAGCCAGCGGCGGAACCCCTGAGCACGACAGCCGAAGACCAGCCGGCCGAGCTGAGGCTGGCCGCCTATCGGCGCGCGCGCCTGAGTTTTGTGGCCGCCGGTAGCCAGGTACGCCCCAGCCCCGACGTGCAGCAGATGTTGGCCCAGGTACGCGAGCCCTTGCTGGACGTGCTGCGCCGCAGCCCGGACTTCCGCCCCGCCTACGACCCCCTGCTGCGCATGGCCGGCGCGCTGGCGCGCAGCGACGGCCCAGGCGCCCGCCGTCTGTTGCAAGACTTGCAAGCCTTGCAGCCCGCACGCGCCGAGGCCGGCCAAGCCTTGCTGCAACTGGCAAGCCAGGGGCAATGACCTTGCGCAAGGCCGGCCGGCGCCGGCCACCTAAAATGGGTGGGTGAATAACAGCCCAACATCCCAGCCCTCCGCCAACATCGCCATTGGCAGCCCACGCAGCGTCGACGCCAGCACCAACGCCGACCTGCACTGCCATTCGCGCGTGTCCGACGGCACCCTCACGCCCGAAGAGCTGGCGCAGCGCGCCAAAGCCAATGGCGTCGAACTCTGGGCCTTGACCGACCACGATGAAGTGGCCGGCCAACAGCGTGCAATGGAAGCCGCCTTGGCGCAGGGCATGGCTTACCTCACCGGGGTGGAAATTTCGGTCAGCTTTGCCGGCCGGGTGGTGCACATCGTGGGCCTGGGCTTTGATCATCACAACGCCGCCTTGATCCAGGGCTTGCGTGAAACCCGAGGCGGCCGAGAAGCCCGTGCCCGCGAGATGGCGGCCGGCCTGGCGCAAGTGGGCATCAAAGATGCGTACGAAGGCGCGCTGCAATTCGTTGGCAACCCCGAGTTGATTTCACGCACCCACTTCGCGCGCTTCTTGGTCGAGGCAGGGCATTGCCAGGACGTCAACGAAGTGTTCCGCCGCTTCCTCACCGAGGGCAAACCGGGTTATGTGGAACACCGCTGGGCCCGCCTGAGTGACGCGCTACGCTGGATCAGGCAAGCCGGCGGCGAAGCCGTCATCGCCCACCCGGCTCGCTATGCCTTCAGCCCCACCGAAGAGTACGCGCTGATCACCGAATTCATGGCCCATGGCGGGCGCGGCATCGAGGTGGTGACCGGCAGCCACTCGGCCGCCGAGGCCATCAAGTACGCCGACACGGCGCTGGAGTTCGACCTCTTCGCCTCCCGCGGCTCGGACTTCCACTCCCCCGAGGAAAGCCGCACCGATCTGGGCCGGCTGGACGGCTTGTCTGGCCGCCTGAAGCCGGTTTGGCAGGCTTTGGCGGATCGCATCCACTGGGCCTGAGCGCCAACTTCAATCGCCGCCAGAGCTAATGATGAGCATGCTCTCACGGCAATAGCGATTCTTTGTCCGCGACCTTCCCGGGCAATGCCGACAAACATGGGATCAGCCGTCGCGTTTTCGGCAACAGCTCTAGCCGGCTGTGCCGCAAGCCGCTGGCGGCGATGGACAATGCGGCATGGCCCAATATTTCGAAGTCCACCCCGAGAACCCGCAAGCACGCTTTCTCAAGCAAGCCGCGCAGATCCTGCATGGCGGCGGCGTGGTGGCCATCCCCACTGATTCCAGCTATGCCCTGGTTTGCCGTTTGGACGACAAAACCGCGGTGGAAAACCTACGCCGCATCCGCGGCATTGACGACAAGCACCACCTGACCCTGCTCTGCCGCGACCTGAGCGAGCTGGCCAGCTATGCCCGGGTCGACAACCAGCAATACCGCCTGCTCAAGCTGGCCACGCCGGGCCCGTTTGCCTTCATCCTGGAAGCCACCAAAGAAGTACCCCGCCGCTTGTCCCACCCCTCGCGCCGCACCATCGGCCTGCGGGTGCCGGATCACCGCGTGGTGCAGGATTTGCTGGCCTTGTTTGGCGAGCCCTTGTTGTCGGCTACCCTGATTCCCCCCGGCGAGACCGAGCCGCTCAACGACGCGCAGGAAATTTCCGCGCGCTTTGACAAGGTCTTGCAAGCCATCGTCGATGCCGGTGCCTGCACCCTGCAGCCCACCACGGTGATCGACCTCAGCGGGGACGCGCCGGTGCTGATTCGCCGCGGCCAGGGCGACCCGGAAAAGCTGGGCCTGAGTTTCAGCGATTGAGTTTCAGCGCTTGAGACTCAAGGCTTGAGCGACTGAATCAGCCGCGCTTGATCGAAGCCCAGCTGGGTTTGACCTCGCACCACCAGCGTGGGCGTGCCCCGCGCGCCGCGCGCCTGAAACTCGGCCAGGCAAGCAGCATCGCTTTCAACAAAGCATTCCCGAAACGGCACTTGCTGCGCCGTCATCCAAACACGCGCTTTGTCGCAGTAGATGCAGGTCTGCGAGGACAGCATCACGATGTCACCCGGCTTGGCCAGGGCACGCAGTTCTTCGCCCTGCCCGCGCCCCAGCCACCATGACGCAGCCTGGGAGGCCCCCAGCACCAAGGCCAGGATCAGCGCCAGC
The DNA here is from genome assembly GCF_001477625.1 of Paucibacter sp. KCTC 42545. NCBI lineage: Bacteria > Pseudomonadati > Pseudomonadota > Betaproteobacteria > Burkholderiales > Sphaerotilaceae > Roseateles > Paucibacter sp. KCTC 42545. The sequence goes on along the minus strand of NZ_CP013692.1, from coordinate 848,980 downwards.
GACCAGAAATCAGCTTTGATCCTGGCCATCAGATGGGTTGCCTCAAGTCCAGGCAGGTGAACACCGGCACAGACGGAGCTGGGCGGGCAAAGCTCGTCAAGTCGATCGGGGTCATAACAAGCCGGATTTGAACTGCGGTCGATAGGGGCGCCAACAACTTAGCGCCTCAGCGCTTAGCCAGCAGCATATGGATCCAATTGCCATGCGGGCGCGCCCACAAGCCGCTCAGGCCACGCGTCCAGAAAGCCAGCTTGGTCGCGACTTTTTGCGCAGGGCTGCGCGCCGCAGCGCCCTTCATGCGTGCGCCGCAATGGATGCACGGCTCTTCCTGCTCATAGGTGCCGTAGGGGTTACCGGCCCAATCCATCAGCCGGGTCGACAAGGCATTGGTCTGCACCTTGCTACTGCCCACAAAGCTCACGCTTTGCAATGAACAGGCCGGGAACAAGGCCGCCAGTCGGGCCTCATCGAAGCTATTGACATGGCCCCAGGGCGGGCTGATCAGGCCGCAGTTGCCACAGGTGCAGCGGCCAACCCGAATGTCTTGCCGGTAGGGCACGCCAATCAAGATCTGCCCGCCTGCCACTCGCTCGATCTCGCGGCAAACGCCGCTCAGCAGTGCAGGCGGGATATGTTCCAGCACCTCGGCGCAGAACACAAAGTCAAGCGAGCCATCGGCCATCTCCATGGCGGCGGCATCACCGGCCACGCAGCGCACCCGCGGGTGCGTAATCTGCGGCAAGGTCAAATCAAGCGCGATGACCTGCTCGAAGCGCTCGGCCAGCAAGCGCGAGAAATGACCATCGCGAGCGCCAATGTCCAGGGCAAGCCGGCCAGTCGCCGGAAACAAGCGCAGCAAATCTTGCGTGCGCGCTTGCTCCGCAGCACTGGCCCGGTAAACCTCGAGACTCATGGCGGCTCCCGATGAAAAGGCTTTACACCGCAGCCGTCACCACAATTTCCACCTTCCACTCGGCGCGGGCCAGCTTGGCCTCGACCGTGGCGCGGGGCGGGGTGTGGCCGGGCACAACCCAAGCGTCCCAGGCGGCGTTCATGCCGGGGAAGTCGGCCAGGTCGGCGATGAAGATCTGGGCGCGCAAGATCTTGGTCTTGTCGCTGCCGGCCTTGGCCAGCAAGGCGTCGATGGCGGCCAGCACCTGGGCGGTTTGGCCGGTGATGTCTTGCGTGGCATCTTCGGGCACTTGGCCCGCCAGATAGACCACGCCGTTGTAGACGGCCATCTCGGACATGCGTGCGCCGACGTCAAAGCGCTGGATGTTGTTGCTCATTTCAGGAACCTTTCTTTTTGGACGGATGGTGGTGCGAATGGCCATGCGGCTTGGCGCCCACATGCCCATGCGGATGTTTCTTGCTCGTGCCTTCGGCCGGAACAGCGCCAGCGGCCTTGTGGCCGAGCTTGCTCTCGGTGCCATTGAGCAGCTTCTTGATGTTCTCAAGATGGCGCCACACGAGCAGCAAAGCCATCAAGATCAACACGCCGACGATGGGGCCGGTGTCCCAGATCAGCATTTGGTAGAAGGGCGCGAAGGCCGCAGCGGTCAAGGACGCCAGCGAGGAGTAGCGGAAGAAGTAGGCCATGATCACCCAAGTGGCCAAGGTCGCCAGGCCCAGAACTGGGTTCAGCGCCAAGATCACACCGGCAGCGGTGGCCACGCCCTTGCCGCCTTCAAAGCGGAAGAACACCGGCCACAAATGCCCCAAGAAGGCGCCCAGGCCCACCAAGGCGGCCGTGCCTTCACCCAGGCCGAAGCGGGCGCCGTACAGCGTCACCAGCACCACCGGCACATAGCCTTTGAGTGCGTCGAACACCAGCGTCAGGATGGCGGCTTTCTTGTTGCCAGAGCGCAGCACATTGGTGGCCCCGGGATTGCCCGAGCCATAGCTACGTGGGTCCGACAAGCCCATGAAGCGGCTGATGATGACGGCAAACGAGAGCGAGCCGACGAGGTAGCCGCAAATGGCGGCCAGCAGAGGGAGGAGTTGTTCTTGCATGGGGCGCTATTCTGCACTGGCACAGTGAACTGGCCGCGCCGCCAGCAGTTCGACCAAGAGCTGCGGCGCCAAGCCGACCAAAAAACCACGCCGGCCGCCGTTGATGCAGATGCGCGGCAGCTCAAGAATCGTCGCCTCCACATAGATGGGCATGGCCTTTTTGCATCCGAACGGCGAGGTGCCGCCGACCATATAGCCGCTGTGGCGTTGCGCCACTTCGGGCTTGCAGGGCTCGACCTTTTTGCAGGGAATTTGCCGCGCCAATTCCTTCAGGCTGACCTGGCGGTCGCCGTGCATCAGCACGATCAGGGGCTGGGCTTTTTCATCCTGCATCACCAGGGTCTTGATCACCTCATGCTCGGGCACGCCGAGCTGGCGCGAGGACTCCCCGGTGCCGCCGTGCTCGACGTAGTCATACACATGCTCGCTAAAGCTAACGCCCTGGCGGCGCAGCATCTGCGTGGCCGGGGTTTCGCTGACGTGGACTGTTTTCTTGCTCATGACAAGCATTTTCTCCGACTGCAGTCAGAATCTGGCCCATCGCCATTCTTCTGAGCCCGCAGCCCCCGCCCATGAGCAACACGCCCCGCCCCGAACTCATCCGCAATTTGCTGGCCATTGTGAGCGTCGCGCTGATGATGGCCGCCTCGCTATGGGTGCTGCGCCCTTTTCTCGGGCCTTTGATTTGGGCCACCATGGTGGTGGTGGCCACCTGGCCAATGATGCGCGGCCTGCAAGCGCGGCTGTGGGGCCGGCGCGGCCTGGCCACCGCCGTGATGGTGCTGGCCTTGCTGCTGGTGCTCTTCGTGCCCTTGTCTATTGCCTTGGGCGCCATGATCACGCATGCGGACAGCGTGGTGGCCCTGGCCAACAAATTGGCCGACTCCAAGTTGCCGGAGCCGCCCGAATGGGTCGGCGACCTGCCCCTGGTGGGCGGCAGCGTGGCAGAGATCTGGCACCGCGTGGCCGTGGATGGCTACGGTTATGTGATGGCTTTGGTCAAACCCTATTTCGGCATCTCCTTCAAATGGCTGGCGGGTCAGGCCGGCGGCCTTGGCATGATTGGCCTGCAGTTCCTGATCACAGTGGGCATTGCCGGCGTGCTTTACAGCTGCGGCGAAACTGCCGCGCGCGGTGTGCGCGGCTTTGCCTTGCGCCTGGCCGGCGCACAGGGTGACCAAGTCATCACCTTGGCCGGTCAAGCGATTCGCGGCGTGGCGCTGGGCATTGTGGTGACGGCCATCGTGCAGTCCTCGCTGGGCGGCGTGGCCTTGCTGATCGTCGGCGTACCCTTTGCCGGCCTGCTGGCCGCCGTGATGTTCATGGCCTGCCTGGCGCAGATCGGCCCGGTGCTGGTGCTCGCCCCGGCCGTGGGCTGGTTGTACTGGAGCGGTGACAACACCTGGGGCACGGTGCTGCTGATCTTCACGGTGATCATCACCTCGCTGGACAATGTGCTGCGCCCCTGGTTGATCAAAAAGGGGGCCGACCTGCCCCTGCTGCTGATCTTCTCCGGCGTCATCGGCGGCCTGCTGGCCTTCGGCTTGGTGGGCCTGTTTGTGGGGCCGGTGGTGCTGGCGGTGACCTACACCATGTTGATCGCCTGGATCGGCGATGACATGCCGCCGGAACAAAGCCACTAAGGCTTCTTCAACAACTCCGCCCCACGCACCTCAAATACCACCGCCTGCAAGACCTGACCCCGGGTGTCCAGCAGGCGCAGGCGGTGCTTGCCCGGCTTGGGCGCCCATTGCCAGCTGGCGCCTCGGCCCAGGGCTTTGCCATTGAGCTCCCACAGCCCCGTCTGGCCTTCGAAGCGGATGCGTTGGGCTTGCGGCGGAATGTCGGGGTCCAGCGCAAAAATGCTGCCGTCGCGCGGGCTGGCAATGCCCATGGCGGCGCGTGCGCCCATCTGGGCGGTGCTGCGCATCAAGGCCTGCTCGGTGCCGGCCACAAACCATTCTTCGCGGGCGGGCTCCCGCTGGGCGTCGAACTCCACGCGCTGATGCAGCACGCCGGCCGGCGGCTGCGGCGCGCGTGAGGGGCGGCCTCGGTGCAGATGGCGCATCAAGCCGGCCCAGATCGGCGCCGCGCCGCTGATGCCACTGACCCCATGCATGGGCGCGCCGCTGGCATTGCCGACCCAGACGCCGACCACAAAGCGCTCGGAAAAACCCAGGCACCAGTTGTCGCGCATATCTTTGCTGGTGCCGGTTTTGACAGCCGCAAAACCGCTGGTGGCCAAGGGGCTGTCCAGGCCGAAAGTGAGCGCGCGGGCATTGTTGTCGGCCAGCATGTCCGCCACGATGAAGGCGGCGGGTGAGCGGTCATTGGCCAGCGCTCGGTAAGCCTGGGTCAGCTTGAGCAAGCTCACCTCAGAGCTGCCCAGGGCCAGCGACAGGCCGTAAAAGCCCGCACTCTCGCGCAGCCCCAGGCCAAGGGCATTGAGGCGCTCAAACAGCGGGTCCACGCCCAGCATGGCGGTCAGCTTGACGGCTGGCACATTCAGGCTATTGCCCAGCGCCGCGCGCGCCGACACATAGCCGCGAAAAGTCTTGTCATAGTTTTGCGGCAGATAAAGGCCGGACGGGGTGCTGATCTGCGCCGCGGAATCATCCAGCCAGCTGGCTGCGGTGATCAGCTTTTTCTCCAGCGCCAGCTGGTAGATGAAGGGCTTGAGCGTGGAGCCCGGCTGGCGCCGCGCCAGCACGCCATCGACCTGGGCCGCGCTGGAATAGTCGTCCCCGCTGCTGCCCACCCAGGCCAGCACCGCGCCGCTGGCCCGGTCCAGCACCAGCACGGCGCCGTCCTCCACATTGCGGCCGGACAACTCGGCCAGTTGCTGGCGCAGCAGGTTCAGGGCCTGGCGCTGCAGGCCGGCGTCCAGGCTGCTGGGCTGGCGCGGCGGGCCATCTGCTTTGAGCACTTGGCGCGCGTAATGCGGCGCCAGAGCCTCGCCTTGCAGCGGCGAGGCGGGCCGGGCCAGCAAGGCCTCGACCTGACCCTGTACCGCCGCGCAGTTGGCAGCCGCCCCCTGCAACTTGAGCAAGGCACAAGCACGCTCAGCCACGCGCTCAGGCGCGGCATTGGGCGCGCGCACCAAGGCGGCGGCCAGGGCGGCCTCCTGTGTCGTCAGCCCGGAAGGATGTTTGCCGAACAGGGTTTGGCTCAGCGCATGGATGCCGATCACCTCGCCCCGGAAAGGCACGCTATTGAGATAGGCCTCCAGGATCTGCGCCTTGCTCCAGTTGCGCTCCAGCCGCCCGGCCTGCCAGGCCTGGCCGAGCTTCTGGCCCAGGCTGCGGCCGCCGCTGGGGCGCGCCAGGCCTTCATCGAGCAAACCCGCCAGCTGCATGGTGATGGTCGACGCACCGCGCGTGCGGCTGTTCCACAAATTGCCAAAACCGGCACTGGCCACCGCCGCCCAATCAACGCCGCTGTGGGCGTAAAAGCGCTGATCCTCACCCAGCAGCATGGCCGTCAGCAAGGCGGGCGACATCTCAGCCAAAGGGACCCACGCCAGGCTGCGGCGCTGCATGTCCAGGCGCAAGGTCTGCAAGACCTGACCCTGCCGATCCAGCAAAGTGAAGTCAGAGACTTTGTGGGCGGCCTTGACCTCGGCAAAGCTGGCCTGCGCCGCTGCCGGCGAGGCCAGCAAGCTCAGCGCGAGACCAAATGCCAAAACCGAGGCAAGCGCCGCCCTACTTCTCCTCAAGGTCCAACCTCCATCTGCTGCTGCGGCAGCACGCCGAAGCTATCGGGTGCATACATGGCCTCGGCCCGGGTGCCGGGCAGCTGGAAGCGGCCGGCATTGTTCAGGCGCACAAGGTACTCCACCGTGTGCTTGCCGCGCGGCAGATAGTCGAAATAGCCGCGCCAGGCCTCGAAGCTGCGCTCTTCAAAAGTGGGCCAGATGGAGCTTTGATTGCGCTGGCCTTGCTGGGCCAATTCGCTATCACCGCCCAGCCCTGAGCCCAGCACCGCCGCGCCGGGCGGCAGCGGGTCGGCCAGCACCACCCAGCTCATATCGCTGCTGGCTTCGAGCTCAAGGCGCACCTTGAGGACATCGCCACGCGACCATTTTCCGGCCGTCTTCTGCTCCACCGGCAGCAGGGTGCGCGTGAGGCGGTAGCCCGAATACAAGGCCTGCTTGAGCGGCACGGCCGCCAGCGACTGGGTCGTCACGAAAGGCTTGCCCGTGCCCTCTTGCGTCAGCGTCAAAGTGCCGCTGGCCCAGGGCATCAAGAGGCTGCCGCCCTTGGCTTGCGTGGCCCAGTCCAGGCTTTGGGTCTGAGCGCCCAGTTCGGCCCGGGTGCGGCCGCTCACAGCGACGCGCTCGAAGCGGGCACTGAACTTATCCAGCGCCAGCACACCCCACAGATTGGCCGTGGTGGTGGACCAGGCGCCCAGGCGCTGGCGTGCCAGCGTGCCTTGCAACAGACGCGGCAGCTCAGTCGCCCACGTCGTGTCGTCCAGCACAGCCAGCAGCAGGCGCGAGGCATTGGCGTCCGCGCTGTCCATCAGCCACCACCAGGCATCGCCCTCCTCGGTGCTGAAGCGCAAGGTGGTGCCGGCATAAGTGAGGCGGCTGCGCAGCAGGTTTTGCGCTTCAAGCATGCGGGCCTGGCGCTGCGGCGCGGACTGCAAGCGCTGGTGGATTTGCAGCCAGTCCAGCACCGCAGCAGTCGGCCAGGTCGGCAGCGCTTGCGCGTCCACCGTGCTGAGCATGGCCGGCGTGGCGCGGCCGTGGCGCGACAAGGCCTCCAGCGCGGCCAGGCGGCGCACTTGCTGGTCCAGTTGCCCGGGCTTGGGCGTCCAGGGCTGGCGCTGCAAACGTCCTTCGACAAAAGCCGTCAGCCCGTCCAGCATGCGGGCGCGCGGCAGCGCCGGAATCTCCCGCCCGGCCTCATGCGCGGCCGCAATCAGATAGGCGGTGAGGCGTTCACTGCCGGCCGAAGCGGCTTCCGGCGCAGGCGGGAAGTAGCTGGCCAGGCCGTCCCGGTCCAAATAGCCCGGCAGCTTGGCGCCCCAAGCCTGCCACAGCGCGTCGTCATGCAGGCCAATGGCTTTGGAGGCCATTTGCTCCAGGCAGCTGTAGGGATAGCTTTCAAAGAATCGGCGCGGGCCAGGCAAATCGCCGCCGAGCTTGGGCAAGAGGTTGAGCTGGATGCCCCCGCGCTTAACGCCGCTCAGCGGCAAGGCATCAGCCGGTGGCGCCACCGGCAGGCTGAACTTGCCGTCCAGCTGAGTCAGGCTGGCTTGCAAGACTTGCAAGGGCACGGCGGGCAGCACGCTTTGCTTGAACTTCAGGCGGTCTTGGGCCGCGCCACCTTGGACTGCGGCAGCACCCTGCTCTTGCGCCGCGGCCTCCCAGGTGAGGCTTTGCACGCCGACGGGCACCGTCACCTGCCATTGCACTTGGGCAGCAGCACCGGCGGCCAGCTGAACATTTTGAGCGGGCAAAGGCTTCTCCAGCCCCGGCGCCTGCAGCGTGGCCTGCAAGCTCATGGCGCGGCTGCTGCTATTGCGCAGGGTCAGCATGGCTTGGAATTGGTCGCCCTCGCGCACCAGCGGCGGCAGGCCGGACAGCACTTGCAAGTCTTGCGTCACCCGCACCGTGGCCTGGCCGGTGCCAAAGCGCTGGGCGCCGGCATCGGCAATCGCCACCAGGCGGAAGCTGGTCAGGGAATCATTCAGCGGCACCTCGATCAGCGCCTCGCCCTGGGCGTCCAGCTTCACGCTGGGGCGCCACAAGAGCAAGGTGTCGAACAGCTCTCGGGTGGCACCCTGCCCGCCGCCGCCGCCGGCCGCCACGGCCTTGCGCCCATAGTGGCGCCGGCCGATGATTTCGCTCTGCGCAGTGGACGTCTCCACCCCCCAGGCCCGCTGGCGGATCAAGGCGCCCAGCAGGTCCCAGCTCGTATTGGCGCGCAGGTTCAGCAGGCCTTCATCCACGGCAGCAAAGGCCACATCGGCATCGGCCAGCGGCTTGCCATCGGGCTGCAGCACCTTGAGCTTGGCACGCACCGTCTGGCGCACGCCGTACTGGGCTTTGTCCGGCGTGACCGTCACTTGCAGCTGATGCGCGGCCTGGCCCACCTGGAAGGCAACCACACCGAATTTGTAAGACGGTTTGGCCAGGTCCACCAGGGCGGTGGGCGCCGGCATGGCGCGCGACTCACGCCAGCTCTGCCACCAATTCAGCGGTGCGCGCCAGCCCCAGCTGAAAAAGCTGTACCAGGGCACATGGTGGATGCGGCCCCGCAAGGCCAGCACGCTGACGTAAACATTGGGCGCCCAGCTCGACTCAATCTTGAGCGAGATGGTCGGGTCTTGGCCGCTGAGGGTGATCACGCGGGTGTCGATCACGCCTTCGCGCTCGATCGCCACCAAGGCCGTGGCCTCACGGTAAGGCATGCGCACTTGCAGGCGCGCGGTTTCACCCGGCTCGTAGCGCTGCTTTTCCGGCAGCACATCGATGCGGTCGTCATTGCTTTGGGCAAACCACTGCTCACCGCCGGCGCTCATCCACATGGTGGTGGCGGCCTGCACGCTGCGGCCTTCGGCATCCTGGGCCTTGGCGATCAGCTCCACCTCGCCGTTAGCGTCCACGCGCGGCTCGCAGTTCAGCAAGCCCTGAGCATCGCTCGTGCCGCTGCACACAAGGCCCAGATCACGATGCTCGACATGGTTGTCATAGGCGTAAAAGCCCCCCACCATGCGCTTGCGGCTGCTGATGGTTTGGTTGACCCGGCCACGCACCTCCAGGCGCTGACCGGCCTGCGGCTTGCCGGCGGTGTCCAGCGCCAGCACGGTGAATTTCAGTTGACCGTCGCGATTGCTGGTCCAGGACGAAGCCCGCAAGCCCAGCACCAGCTTGGCCGGCCACAGGGCGATGCGCTGGCTGGCGGTTTTGATTTCGCCATTCGGGTCGGCATAGCTCAGCTCGACTTGCAGCTCGGAGGGCCGCTCCAGCTTGGGCAGGGGTTTGAGCAGCAACTCGGCCGCGCCATTGCGGTCACTCAGCAAGGCCACCTTGTCGGCCACCAGCTTTGTGCCCAGGGCGGCCTGGCTGGCCTCCCCTTCGCCGTCCTCGCCCGCATCGGCCTCGCCAGCACCGATGTATTGCGCATCACTGCGGGGCGGATCAAAGCTAAAACCCGGGTAAGCCGCGAACTGCACGGCCCGCGGCCGCAGCAGGGCCGAGAGCTTGAGGGGGGCCTGCGCCATGCCTCCGCCCGACTGGTAATTCAGCTGGGCGCTCAGGCGCAGCTCAGTCGGCGCCACCGGCACTTGCTTGGGCGCGCTGATCTGGGCCAGCACCAGGGGCACGCGGAACTCTTCCACCCGGAACTCGCCGCTCTCCCAGGCGCGGGCGGGCTGGCCGTTCTTGGCCGCGCGCAGCAGATTGATGCGGTAGCTGCCCAGCTTGGCATTGGCCGGAATCTGCCACTGCGAGCTGCTGCTGCGCGGACTGGGCCACTGCAGCGGGATAAGGGTTTGCTGGCCCGTGCCCTCGTGGGTCAGCTGCACTTGATCGGGCAAATGCGCGGGTGTGGGCAAGGCCAGGCCGGTGCCGGTCTCGATGCGCAAGAAGTGCTTCATCGACACGGTTTCCCCGGCGCGCAGCAAGCTGCGGTCCAGCACCGTGTGCGCGCGCAGGTCCGGGTTGCGGTCACTGGAGGTGGGCAGATTGAAGCGCCAGGGCTCGATGCCCTGATTCCAATTGCTGAACACAAAAGCCATATCCGCCGGCGCCTTGGCGTCGCCACCCGCGCCAGCCACAGTTCTCGCGGTCACGAACAAGCCGTACTCAGCCTCGCAGCTGGCATTCGAACCACGCGGCACGAGCGGCAGGCTGTCTTGAATGCGGGCCAGGCCTTGGGCGTCGCTGCGGCCGCTCCACAAGCGTTTGCCACGGCAGTCGTAAACGGCCAGCTCGGCATCCGCCACCGGCTTGGCATTGTCCAACCGGGTCACCCAAACCAAGCTGTTCTCACGCCCTTGCTTGAAATGCACGCCCAGATTGGTGACCAGCACACCGGTGCGCACAAACATGCTGGTGTTGGCTTTGTCCAGCAGGGCCGCACCCAGGCGCGGCGAGGCGATTTCGACCACGTGATAGCCCGGCTCGGCCAGTGGCAGGCCGATCACCTCGAAGGGTCTCGTCGCTTCGCCGTTCTCTTTGCCATTGCCCTTGCCCTTGCCCTCGGCGGGATCGGGCAGCTTCAAGGTCTGCACCGAACGATCGCTCTGCAGCAGCGAGACCTCGCGGGTGTGCACATAACGCGGCACTTGCCGGCTCTGGCTGCGGCCCTGGCCGTCGGTCCAGGTTTGGGTTTCCTGCCATTGCACTGCGGGCAGGCCCAGCTCGCGGGCCAGCAAGGTGTTCTCGTGATAGCGGCGCAGCTTGTTGTACCAGGCCAGTACCTCGGCATCATTGCCCAGGCGTTTGATGCGGATCTGGCCGCCCGCCTTCAGGGCGGCACCGGCCGCAGCATCTGCCGCCCAGTCCGCTTGCACATGGCGCATGGTCACCGGCAGCACGGCGGGGCCCTGGGCCTCGCGCTCGATGATGCCAAAGGGTGCGGCCGCAAACTTGGCCAGCGGCGGCGCGGTGCCGGTCTGGATCTTCAGCGCAGCGAGATTGGCGGCATTGGCCAGCGGGCGGCCGCTGCGGTCGCGCAGCTCGGGCGGCACTTGCAGGCTGTATTCGGCGTTCTCGGCCAGGGGCGGGGCAAATTGCAGCTCGCTCAGCTCGGCCTGGGTATTGTCTTTGTCCACGCGCGGCGCTATTGCCGCACCGCTCTTGGGCTGCAAGCGCATGCGCAGGGCCTGCTCGCGCGGCACGGCTTCGCTGAACAAGACGCGCAGGGGGCGGATCGGCAGGCAAGGCGCCTGGGCACGTTCGCGCTCGCAGCTGAACTCCGCCGTGAAGGGCCGGCGCACCTGGAACTGGTAGCGCTGCACACCGGCCTCACCCGAAGCACCGGCACCTGAACCCGTGCCATGCTGCCACTTGATCAAGACCTGGGCTTCGGGCGGCAAGGGGCGCTGGCAGTTGAGCAGCACCGCCCAATCGGCCTGCTTACCGCTGAGGCGCTTGGCGGCCAGCACGGCGGCGCGCTCGGCGCCCTCCACCCGCTTGACGGGCAGGCGCTCGCCCAAGCCCTCGACCTCGCACCAGGCCTTTTTGGCCAGCATGGCATCGCTGACCGGGCCGTTGAACTGCAGCAGGAAATGCTGGTCTTCCTCGATCTGGCTGCCCTCCCAGGGCTGCACGCGGCTCACCACCGGCGCGCCGGTGCGCAACTCAAATTCGCGCGGGCCGCTCAAGCTGATGCCGGTGATGGGTTTGAACTGCGGGTCCAGCGTGACCTTGCAGACCGAGCTGGCCGGCAGGGGCTGCTGCAGATCCAGCAACCACTCGCGCTCGCTGGACCAGCGCCCCTGGCCGGCGGGAGGCTTGGGCAAGCCGGCGCATTGCAGGGTGGCGGGTGCGGGCAGGCGCGGGTCGCCGGCAGGCACCACCGCATCAGAAAAACTCAGGCGCAGCTGACGCACCTCGCTGACCAGGCCGGCTTGACCATCGGGGCTGAGGCGCACCGTCGTGGCGGCTGACCCAGCGAGCGGCAATGCCAGCAAAACCAGGCCCAACATGGCGGCACGGCCCAAGCGCTGTGAGCCCTGCCAAAAAAAACTTCTTCTCATCCCTACGCTCCCTCGGCGTCCGTCACCTGACGGCCTCGCGCAAGAGTCTAAGGCGGCGGCGCATGGCCGGGGATGAATCTGCTGTGTCCAATGACCGCCTGCAGCCCTGCCCAAAACGCCGGCTCAAAACGACAGCGGCCCCTGTACGCACGCGTACAGGGGCCGCCAATCAAAACTGCTGCTTACTTCGCTGACGTGAACCAGTCATCGGTGACCGTGCGCTCCCAAGCGGCGATCTGCGACTCGGCCTCTTCCTTGGCGACGCCGTAGCGTTCCTGGATCTTGCCGGCCAGAATTTCGCGGCGGCCGGCGACGACATCAAAGTCATCCTTGCTCAACTTGCCCCATTGCTCAACGGCGCGGCCGCTGACTTGCTTCCAATTCCCTGCGATGCGATCCCAATTCATGGCGGACTCCCCTAAGTGTTTGTAAAACCGTGTGCGTAAAAAGTACCCAGTTCAGCGGCGAGGCTGTTACGCCACAGCCGCTGAACAGCCCATCAAGGGCGGACCGTGATTTCGTTCTTCACGGCCTTCACACCATTGACCTTCCAAGCCATGGCTTGGGCGGTGTCTTTTTCCTTCTGGCTCTTGGCGAAGCCGGACAACATCACGGTGCCCTTCATCGTCTCGACGCTGATGGCGGCAGCGTCAACGTCGGTGTTGTCAACGAAGCGGGCCTTCACAGCCGTGGTGATGGCGCTGTCATCGATATAGGCACCCAGAGGCTCTTGGCCACGGGTCACGGCACAGCCGGTGGCCGACAGCAGAGCGACGGCGGCCACGATGATGGCCAGGGTGTTGCGAATATTGAGTGAGTTCATGGTGGTCAGTCTCCGGGTCGGGTTAGAACAAAAGAAATGGCAAGAACAGGGTCCGGCAGGCTTTAAGCCGCCAGCCAGTCTTTGAGTTCCTCGGCATGGTCTTGCTCATCGCTGAGGATGCTTTCGAGCAAGCGGCGGGTGGTGCTGTCCTTGTCGCCGATCAGCGCGATCATTTGGCTGTAGCACTCAATGGCGACGCGCTCGGCGATCAGGTTGGCGCGGATCATGTCCTGCAGGCTGCTGGACTGGTCGTAAGCCGCGTGGCTGCGCTCGGCCAGTGTTGCGGGTGAAAAGTCGGGCGCGCCGCCAAGCTGCACGATGCGCTGGGCCAGCCGGTCGGCGTGGCCGGACTCGGCATTGGCATGCACTAAAAACTCCTCGGCAATCTTGGGCGAAGCCAGACCCTGGGCGGTGAAGTGATGGCGCTTGTAGCGCAGCACACATACCAGCTCGGTCGCCAGCGAGTCGTTCAGCAGCTGAATGATGTCGGCCGCCCAAGGGCCGTAGCTGGGCGTTACCGCCCCATGCGCCAGGCTGTGTTTGGCGGCCTCAACGGCCACCATGTCCAGACGCATCGCCGCATGAGGCTGGGCGGCTTGATCGTGATTTTTGTGATGCGTCATGGCGCTGTCCTGGTTGAACTTGGGGGCTGCCCCAAGCGATAAGGCCACTTTAAAAAACGCAGGGCCCGGCGGCCATCAGCGCGCTTCGCCTGCCGCTGTAGGAAGAAGCCGCGCGGGGCTGTGGGCCGGCGTGCCGCCCGCAGCGGGCAAGAGTGGAATCAGGAAGTGGCGGGTAGCTGGCAACTCGGGCAAGTCGGCCCAAGCCAGGCTTTGCCCCGGCAGCAGAACCTGGCCCGCCAAGGCTTGGGCAGCAACCAGCGCCTCGGCCGGCGTGCCGCGCAGCAAGACAAAGTGCATCACCCGGCCGGCCCGCTTGAGCCTCAGCTCCACACGCGGCCAGTGGCTGGGCAGGCATGGGGTAAAGCTCAAATTGCGCGCCTCCAGCCGCAGGCCACAGATGGACTCCAGCGCGGCGCGGTGCAGCCAGGCCGCCGCCCCCGTGTACCAAGACCAGCCGCCACGCCCGACATAGGGCGGCTGGCTGTAAACATCGCCCGCCAGCACATAAGGCTCGGTCCGGTAGACGGGGCCGCGCTGGGGATGCGCAGCACGGTGGGCCGGGCTCAGATAGCTGAAATAACGGTACAGCGCATCGCCCACCAGCTCAGCACCCTCACCTGCTCCACCCTGTTCGCCCCATGCGCCCTCATCTGTCGGTGGGCTGGCCTGCGCCAGCTGGGCCCGGGCCATCAAGGCCCAAACCCCGGCGTGGGAATACTGGCCGCCGTTCTCTCGCACGCCAGGCGGATAGGCCTGGATATAGCCCGCGCTTGGCACTGCATCCACCAGCGGCGGATCCAGCAAGCGCAGCAAGCCCGCCTCGGCATCCACCAGATGCGTTTGCGCGGCGGCCATGGCGATGCGCTGCAGGGCCGGCGGCGCGGCGCCCGACAAAACGCTCCAGGCCTGGGCGATCAAGTCGATGCGAGCTTCCGTGTTCTGGCCGCTGCCCAGCGCCTCGCCGTTGTCGAAGAAAGCGCGCTTGAACCATTGCCCGTCCCAGCCCGGCCCGATCAAGGCCGAGCGCCAGCCCGCCGCGGCGTTCTCCCACACCGAGGCGCGGAAGCTTTCGCCGCGTGCCCGGGCCAGCGGCGCATAGTCGGCCACCACCCGGCACAAGAACCAGCCCAGCCAGACGGATTCGCCCCGCCCCTCGGCCCCGACCCGGTTCATGCCGTCGTTCCAGTCGCCGCTGCCCATCAAGGGCAGGCCGTGCACGCCCACCTTCAAGCTGCGGTCGATGGCGCGTGCGCCGTGCTCGTAAACAGATGCCGCCTCAGCGCTTTCGGTCGGCGTGTAGTAAGCGTCTTCGGCGCCCTCGGGGATCTGCGCGCCGTCGAGGAAATGCACGCTTTGGTCCAGCAGTTCGGCGTCACCGCAGCAGCGAAGATAGTGCGCGCAGGCCAGGGGCAGCCAGAGCAAGTCATCAGAAAAATGCGTGCGCACGCCGGCCCCTTGCGGGCTATGCCACCAATGCTGCACATCGCCCTCGACGAATTGGCGCGAGGCACACAGCACGATTTGCTGGCGCAGCATGGCCGGCGCGGCCCAGGCCAAGGCCATGGCGTCTTGCAACTGGTCACGAAAGCCGGTGGCGCCGCCCGCTTGATAAAAGCCCGCCTTGGCCCAAAGCCGGCAAGCCACGGTCTGGTAAAGCAGCCAGCGGTTGACCAAGGCGTCGAACAAGGGGTCAGGTGTTGCCAGCTGGGTGGCGCCCAGCAGTTCATCCCAGCTGGCACGCGTGGCAGCCAAGCGCTGCGCAGGGATGACATCGGCGGCCTGCTCGGCCAAGTCCAGGGCGGCGGCCGGGTTGGCTGCGTAGCCGAGCAGAAAAACCCGCTGCGCACTGCCGCCCGGCGCCAGCATCAGCTGGGTCGATAAGGCGGCGCAGGGGTCCAGGCCAGCGCCCTGGCGTTTGCCGAAAAAGTCCGGCAACACCAAGCGCCCACGGGCGTCGAAGAACTCGCGCCGGTCGCAGGTCCAGTCCACGCCATGCCCTTCCCTGGCGTGCATCTCCGCCGGCGCGGCCAGGGCGAAGAAGGCCGTGCCATCGCCAAAGCCCTGCGCACGCTCATGCTGGGTGGCCAGCAAGGTGTTGAGGCGGTGGTCACTGGCGCGCGAGGGCCGGGCCGCCGTTAGCACCGTGCTGCGCTCGGCGCGGTTGGCGCCCATCAGCCACTCCACCATGCCCACCACGCGCAGGGACAGAACCCGGCTGCCATGGTTGACGAAAGCCAGTTGCACCTGCTTGACCGAGCGCTGTGCATCCAAGCACCAAGTCGCCGTCACCGCCAGATCGCCGCGCCGGTGCTTGATCACGCTATAGCCTTGGCCATGGCTGACTTCATGGCAGACATCGGCCGGCCCCCAAGCGCCCGGCGCCACGCTCCAGGCTGCCTGCGTCGCCAGATCCTGCAACAAGAACCATTCGCCCGGCGGATCGGCCACCGCATCGTTGGACCAGGGTGTGAGCTGGTTCATGCGGCTGTTCAAGGCCCAGCTGTAGCCGCCGCCGGCCTCGGAAATCTGCGCGCCGAAGTCGCGATTGGCCAGCACATTGATCCAGGGCCGCAGGGGCCGCGAGCGGGCGTCGACTTCGAAGCTGAACTCGCCCTGAGCTTCGTCGTCGGCGCTGCTGCTGAACTGGCCCTTGAACTGAGCAAGCTCTGGCATCGCCGAACTGAGCAGTGCCGGCCCAACCGCCGTCATCGACGCCTCCAGGCGCGCGTCCAGCGCCTGTTCGTGCTGCTGCAACCAGTCTTCGACATGATGCGTCAGGGGCCGGCCATCGGCATGCAGATGCAGGCAGGCCAGGCTGCGCAGGCTGTTCAGTTCGGCGTCTGAGAGTTCATCGGCGCGCAAGACATGCAGGCCGCTCAAGCCCTGGGCCCCCGATGGCCCGGCCGCGCTTTCAGCCAGATGGCGTTCGCGCAAAGCCGTCAGCTCGCGCTGCAAGGGCATCAAATAGGAAGCTGGTTCGGCATTAACGATCACCAGATCACAAGCCACCCCGCCCCAGGACCACAGGCGCAGCGCCTTGGCCAAGGTGCGCACCAGGCCCAAGCCTTGCAACACACCAGCCGAAACCAAAATCAGCGGCTTATCGCCCGAGATGCCAAAGCGCCAGAGCAGGCGGCGGTCACAGATGGCGGCGGCCGCGCCTTCCAGCGCGGCGGGCGCTTCGAAGCCAGCAGCGACCGCCGCCGCCTGCGGCCGCGTCAGCGTCAACACCAGCGCGGTGCTGAGGGACTGCAGCGCGTGCAGGCTCTCGGCGCTGAGGCCCAGCATGCGCAGGCGGATGCCGGTCAGCGTGGCCGACATCAACGTCGCCCGCTGCACATGGCTGGGCTGGCGGTATTTGTCGACGATGGCGTCCAAGCGGCTGCGGCTGTTCGAGGCGGCGGTGGCAAAGGTCAGCGTCACCTTGGCGTTGGCGGCGATGCGTACGCGCGCGGCCAGGGCGCACATCGGGTCCAGGCCGGTGTCTTGGGCCAGCGTGGCGCCGGGGGGCAGCGCCTGCGCACTGATCACAGCTGGATCGAAATTCGCCAAGGGCTGGTTGGGCGGGCGATTGCGACCCAGCCATTGCTGGCGATCGGTTTGGCAGCGCAGGCTCAGCAGATGCGGGCCACCATCGGCCAGAAAGTGCACCGCCAGCAAGCCTTGTTCGGTGGCCAGGCGCGGCTTGCGCTCGAACAGCAAGGCCTGGTGATCGGGCTGCCAATCGGCGCGCACAAACAAATTGGAAAAAGCCGGGTGCGCCTCATCGGCACGCGGCTCCGCCAGCGTGACTTCAAAGGCCGAAATCAGTTCCAGCTCCAGGGTGTGCGGGCCCAGATTGCGCAGCTCGACCTGGCGGAACTCGATATCGTCCTCGGGGCTGACCCAGACCGTGGTTTGCGCCTGCAGCTGCGGCCAACTGGCCTCGAAGCAAACCGTGTCGGCATGGAAGGTGCAGCGGTACTGGGCCGCGGGATCGGGCGCCGGATGCTGGGTGATGGACACCAAGCCAGGCCGCGCCGACAGCGCCGACAGTCCCGACCGAGCTGACCCGGACAAGCCGCGCAAATAGAAAAAGCTGCCCAGCGCATCGCGCAAGGCATCGTCACGCCAGCGGCTAATGCCAAAACGCCCCCAGCGGCTCCAGCCCGCGCCATTGGCGCGCAGCGCCACGCTGTAATTCCCGTTTGACAGCAAATGGGTGGGCGCCACGGCGGTGTCGCCGGGCAGCACTTCGCGCAGCAAGCTGGGCGCACGCAACTCACGCGGCTGCCGCACCCAGCCTTGCGGCGGCTCAAACAGCACCGCCACTTCACGCGGTGCGCGCTCATGCAGCAGCGAGGCCACCGCCTCGATCTGCGGCGGCGCCATGCCCCAGCGCTGCGCCGGGCCGCCCAGCAGCACATTGGCCAGCGCCACCACGCTCATGCCCTGGTGATGGGCCATGAAGGTGTTGACCGCCATGAAGCGGGTGTTGCCGGCTTGGGCCAGTTGACGCGCGGGCGAATAGTCCAGCGCTTCGATGAAGCCATAGCGGCTGCGCACCAAGCCCGGCGGGCCCAGCGCTTCCAGCCGAGCGAAGTTGCGACAAGCTTCCTGAGGTGCAATCTGCGCGGCCAGCGCCGTGGCATAGGGCGCGATCACCAACTCCTCGGTCGGCGTGCGCCGCAAGGCCAGGCGGGGCACGCCTTGGGGTGCGTACTGATAAGCCAGGGTGTAGTCGCGCCCGGCATAGGCCGATTCCGAAATGCCCCAGGGCGTCAGGTTCTGCTCAGCAAAGCGCATCTGTTCTTGCAAAGCGGCCAGGCAGGCCTCGCGCAAGACGCTGCCATGCGGCTCGTCCAGCACCAGGCTGGGCATCAGGTATTCGAACATCGAGCCAGACCAGGAACGCAGGCCGGCCACCGCCGCCACGGCAAAAAAGGGCCGCCCCAGCGCGCCCCAGTGGCGCACCGGCACGTCGCCCTTGGCAATCGCGAACAAGCTGGTCAGGCGAGACTCCGAGGCCAGCAAATCGTAAAAGCCCGAGTCCAGCTGCTGCTCGGCCACCCGGTAACCGATGTGCAGCAGATGCCGCTTGGGATGGTGGAGAAATTTGAAATCCGCCTCGACCGCCAAGCGCTCGAACGCCGTGGCCAGGGCCAGCAGGCGCGTGGCTGCAAGGCCGGAATCGGGGCTCACCCGATCCAGCGCGACGGAGCGCCGCGTGGCCCGCAGATCGGCCAGGCACCAGCGCAGCTGCTCGCGCAGCACCGCCGAGCCGCCGCAGCGCCTGGCCAGCAAGGGTTGCAAGCGCGTTTGCGCGGCCTGCAGCGCGCGTGCGCCAGCCTGCCTCTCAAATGGATCTGCGCGCAAGGCCCGGCAGGCTTGCGCGGCGGCCAATAGGTGGCCGCAGAGATTGCCGCTGTCCACGGTGGAGACGTAGCGTGGCAGCAGCGCCTCGCCGCGCTCGGTGTCGTACCAGTTCAAGAAATGGCCGCGATGGCGCTCCAGCGCCAGCATGCTGGTCAAGGTGGCCTCCAGGCGGCTCAGCAAGTCCTGCGTGCCAATCCAGCCGAACTCGCGCGCGCAGGCGCTGGCCAGCAAGTAGAGGCCGATATTGGTCGGCGAGGTGCGGTGGGCCAGCATGTCCTGCGGGTCCAGCTGCAGGTTGTCGGGCGGTAAGTGACGGTCGGCGGCGCTGATGCAGCGCTCAAAAAACCGCCAGGTGTCGCGCGCAATGGCTTCGAGATAAGCCTGCTCGGGCGCCAAGAGCGGCGCTTGCTCACAGGCCGGATTGGGCCGGCTGACCCACCAGCTGGCCAGGGGTGCGGCGAACCAGGCCAGGCACAAAAGACTGGCCAAGCCGGGGTTGGCCGTGCCGGCAAGCATCAGCGCGGCCCAAGCCAGCAGCGCCAGCGCGGCGCCGCACCAATGCTGGCGCAGCGCTGCGGGCAGCGTGGTTTTGGCGGCGGCCTGGGCGGCCGCGGCCGTGGTCCATTGCAAGAGCAGGCGGCGGCTGACAAGCAGGCGATAGAGCGCCCGCAGCACGGCGTCCAGCGCCATCAAAGCCTGCTGCAGCAACTGGCCCAGCAACCACAGGCCGCTGAGCAGCGCGCGCAGCAAGTCGGCGGCAGCACGGCCGTAGAAGTGGCGCAGCGCCAAATCATCCCGGCTGGGCGCAAAGCCGGCCAAGGCACCCAGCAGCGGCCCGGCCGCCACTGCCGCCCACACCAGGCCAAAGCCCGCCCAGGCCGAAAAGCCCAAGGCCGCCACGGCGGGGCTCAGCAAGAGCAGGAGCAAACACAAAGAGGCCGGCGCCACCAACGAGCGGCGCAGATTGTCAAACATCTTCCAGCGGCTCACTGCCGCAAAGGGATAGCGCCAGGGGTTCAGCAGAATCGGCAACAGCTGCCAATCGCCACGGGTCCAGCGGTGCACGCGGGAGGCCGCCACATCGGCATGGAAAGGCGCATCTTCAACCACCGTGATGTCGCTCAGCGCCGCGCAACGCGCCAGGGCGCCTTCGAGCAAGTCATGACTCAAGACCTGACCCTCGGGCAGGCGGGCATTCAAGACGGCGTGCAAGGCTTGCACATGCAGCAGGCCCTTGCCGCTGAAGCTACCCTCCTGAAACAAGTCTTGATAGACCTCGGAGCTGGCGGCGCTGTAGGGGTCCACGCCACATTGGCCGGCAAAGAACCAGTGATAAAGCGTGAAGTCCTTGGGCGCCGGCAGCGGCGTGACCACACGCGGCTGCAAGATGCCATAGCCCTGGGCCACAAAGCGGCCGCTGGGGTCCAACTCGGGCTGGTTGTGCGGATGGGCGGCCACGCCGACAAGCTCACGCAAGCGGCCCGGCGGCAGCTGGGTGTCGCTGTCCAAAGTGACGATGTAGCGGGTGCCGGGCTGCGGCGTTGACAGCTCGCCCAGAGGGATGAAGGCGCGGGCCGCGTTGGCGTCGGCGCTGTTCTCACTGCGGCTCTCTGGGCTGGCGGCGGCCAGCAGGTTCACCAACTGCTCCAGCTTGCCGCGCTTGCGCTCCCAGCCCAGCCAGGCCTGCTCGCTGGGGCTGAAGCGCCGGCGCCGGTGCAGCAAGATGAAGCGCGGCGCCAGCGGCGCCGCACCCGGCAAAGAGGCGGCGTTCGGGTGGCGGGCATTCAGCTCGGCCAGCTGCGCACAGGCCAAGTCCAGCAAGGCGGCGTCGCCCACCAGCTCGGGCGTGGGCGCGTCCAGCCAATCGCTCAGCAAGGCAAACTGCGCCTGTGACTCGGGGTTGGCCAGGTAATGCAGATGCAGGCGGTGCACCAGCTCGGTCACGGCAGCAGCACTGCTCAGCATGGCTGGAATGACCACCATCACGCGGTGCTCGGCCGGTATGCCTTGGGCCAGGGCCAGGCGTGGCAAATGGCTGGGCCGGGCGGACTCGCTGACCAGGCGGTTGATCACCGCAACCACCGCCTCCGAGGCCGGGAACAAGATTAGCAAGGCCAGCACAATGCTCAATCCAAGCCAGTCTCCTGTGAGCCCAAGTGCTGCCGGCCAGAGCCAGGTCAGCAAACCCAAGCTGCCGCCCAGCAAGGCGGCCAGATAGAGCGGCAGCCGCAAGGGCCGGCTCCAGCGGGCCAGCCAGCTGTCCAGGCGCTCCAGCAGGGCCGCTTGTTTAGGCAGGCCCAAGGCAGCGACCAAGGTCGGCCGGCCCGGCCCGCAAAGCCAGTGCCGGGCATCGCCCTCGCTGCTATGGCGCATCAGCGCCAGCAAGGCCTGCGCCACGGCGACTTCGCTGCGCCCGCTGCGCCGCGCCAGGCGCTCGATGGCGTGCAGGCTCTGGTCCCGCGTGACCATGTGCTCGGCGGCGAACACCGGTGCGTCCATCATCATTTGCATCAAGCGGCTGCTGCGGGCGACGATGTCAGGCCAGTCGGCATCACCGATGGCACGCAAGCTGGTCAGGGCATTGCTGACGCTGAGGTTGTCCGCCGTTTGATCAGCGATCTGCTGCGCCTGCGCGGCGGCCAGATCGGGCAAGGCCTCGCTCAACCAGCGCGCCGGCAGCGAATCGCTCAAGCGCACCCCGGTCATGCGCTGGTCTTGCAGGCGCTGCGCCATCTGGGCCAGAAACACTCGCCCGACGCCGCGCTGGTTCAGCAGCGCCAGCACCTCATCCAGCGCCCGCGTGTTGAAGCTGTCCAGCCGGTCAAAGCAGAGATTAGCAACCTCGCGCGCGGCCTTGTTGGTGGCCACGCGTTCGGCCAGGCGGCGCAGGTTTTCCACCAGAACTACCCGCAAGGTGGTGGGCAAGGCCCAGATTTCATTCAGGCTGAGTTCGCGCGTTTCTTGGTAGGCGGCCAGGAAATGCAGCAGCAAGTCCTCTTCGAAAGCGCCGTCGGTATGGGCCACAAAAGCCCAGGCCACGCCGTAGATGCGAGGCAGCCCAGCCAGCGGCTCATCCAGCAGCACGGGCAAGGCGCGGAAATAGCTTTGCGGCAGGCCCTCGTGGATCTCTTTGAGTTGCGCCTCGATCAGGTGGAAGTTGTCGAGCAGCCATTCGGCCGCCGGGCTGATGTCGTAGCCGCTTTTGGCGCGCTCGCCGATGTAGAGATGGGCTTGGCGCAAGGCCTGGATATTGCTGCGCAGGCGCGGGAAAAAGCTCGCTGCGAAGGCGCTGGAGCGCTCCGCCTTGTGGGTAAGGCCGAGGCTGCGGCCATGTTGGGCGAAGCGCTGCTGGCCGAAGATCTCGGCCCGAATCGGCGCCAACAAGGCGCCGCGCTGGCCGCCCAGGATGTCGCCCAAGAGGGGGGTCACCTCCGGCAGCAGGCGCTGCAAATCGCTAGTGTGGTGTTTCATGCTGTGTGGAACTTGAGAAAACCGATGCGTTTGGCCCCGTGGCAAGACGCAAACCGCAGACATAGCCGAAGCTATGGCGAGGATTTGCAACGCAGCCATGGGGGCAAAGGCATGGTTTTGTGTTCAACACAGTGTGAAACACCACACTTGTAGCCATGACCTAGCCAAACAAAACACTGCCGAGCACCAAGACCATCAGCACCAGCACCAGGCTGGTGACGAAACGCGGCGCCACAAAGCCATGCAAGCGCTCGGCCGCGCAGCGCAGCCGGAAGATGCGGCCGTGCGAGATCCGGCACAGCCCAAGATGCTCGCCCATGGCCTGAAGCTCGCCGGGCGAGGTGTCGGCACTGTCGCCGAAGGACGAGGTGCTCCAGTTGCAAGCGGAATCAGCCATGGCGTGCCTCATGCGGTTCAGCTGCCGCTCAACGACGCGGACGTACGGGCTGCTCGTTCTCCGAGATATAGATCTCGACCCGGCGGTTCATGGCCCGGTTGCTGGCACTCGCGTTATCCGCCACCGGGAAGCGCTCCCCATGGCCAACCGTGGCGATGCGCGCTGCGTCCAGTCCGGTATGAGTGGCCAGCAGGGCGGCCCTGACGGCATCGGCCCGGCGCAAGGACAGCGCATCATTCAGAGCCGCACCGCCGCTATTGTCGGTATGGCCTTCGACCAGCACCTGGCGCTGCGGATACTGCTGCAAAAAGTCCGCCAGCTTGCGCAGCGACTGCTGAGCAGCGGGCTTCACCTCGGCGCGGTTGAGTTCGAACAGCACATCACCCAGCGTCACCAACATGCCGCGCTCGGTCTTTTGCGCTTGCAAGGCGGCCAGCTCGGCCTGCGCGTCACGCGCCACGGCTACGGCCCGCTCACTCACCTGCTCGGCCGCTGCGGCTTGGCGCTGCGCCACGCCGGTTTGGCTGCGCGAGCGCTCCAGCTCTCGGCCGCGTTGATCGGCGCGGGCGCGTTCGCGCTCTGCCTCGCTGCTGAGCACGGCCGCATCACTGCTCTTGGCCTGCGCCACCGCAGTCGCGCTGCGGGCTTGCTGCGCGGCCACATAGGCCGCGCTGTCCAGATCGGAACTCGCATCGCCCTTGAGCAGCAGCGCATTGGCGCGGCTGAGCGAATCGTTGGCCGTTTTCAATTCCAACGGCGCATGTAGGCGCACCATCGGGTCAGCGGCGGCATTGGCCACGGCTTGGCGTGCGTCCACCAGCGCGGGCGGCGGCGTTGGCGGCGTGCTGGCGCAAGCGCCCAGCAGCAAGCCGGTCAACAGCAGGGTAGCTGGCAAGGTAGAGGTCTTGGGACTCAGAGTCAGTGTTTTCATGGGACGGGTTTCCTGTGGATTTGGCGCGGGGGCACTTAGACGGGCGCAAGCCTTCACTTGCGCGACATCTCGTCACGCAGCTGGCGTATGCCTTCGCGCACTTCGGCCAAAGAGCGGGCGGAGCGTGCTGAGCGGGCTTGGCTCTCGGCCAGGGTGGCGTCGGCCTCGGCCTGCTCGGCCAAGCGGCGGGCCAGCTCAAAGTCCTTGTTCGCGAAGGCCGCATTGGCTTGGCTGAGCTTGAGGCGGGCCGCGGCCACCTGCACCGGCGCATCCACGGCGGCCGAGGTGTCGGCCCGCTCCACCGCCGCCTTGCTGAGCGCCATCTGGGCCGTGGGCGGTGTACCGGCGCAGGCCGCCAAGCCAGCGATCAAGATCGCGCTGAGCAGGCTCAAGCCGGCCCGGCGAATCAGCGCTGGCTGCGTTGGTGCAATAGTTTTCATGGCTTCTCCAGTGGTTTTCAAATGCTGAATGGATGATGCTGGCGCGGGGCCGGTGGGGCCATCAGCCGAGCCCGCAAACAGCTGTCGGACAGGGCCTACAGCCGCCTGGCCGGGCCGCCGGGCTCACGGCCTAATCTGCATGTTTTTTGAGCCAAGCCAGGTAGTGCTCCATCCAGCTCTGCATAAAGGCCTTGGTTCCGGCGCCTAAGCCACCGTCGGCGTCGAACAAGCCCTCTTTGGCCTGCAAGAACACCTCCGGCACGCCCATGGCCGGCACATCCAGGGCGGCGAGCACATTGCGCAGATGTTGCTGCGCCATCGCGGTGCCGGTGGCACCGGGCGAGACCCCCATCAGCCCCGCCGGTTTGCCAGCCCAGGCGTTTTGGCCAGTAGGGCGCGAGCCATGATCAAGCGCGTTCTTGAGCACGCCGGGGATGGAGCGGTTGTATTCGGGCGAGACAAAGAGCAAGCCCTGCGAGGAGCGCAGATCGGCGCGCAGGCGCAGCACCGGCGCGCCGGGCTTGTCGTCGTCATCCTGGTTGTAGAGCGGCAGATCGCCGATCTCCACCGCCTTGAACCTGATCCAGCTCGGCGCCAGACGCATCACCGCGCCGGCCAAGCGCTGGTTGAAGGATTCGCGGCGCAAGCTGCCGACGATCAAAGCGACTTGGTAGTTCTGCATCAAGCTCTCCGGAAATGGAGGCTTGAACTTAGCGAGCCTGGGCTGCCGGGTCTGTGCGCTAGACCACTACGGGCGGCCCAATGCCTGCTTGAGCTGGGCGATTTCATCCAGCAGGTCCATCACCAGCGCAATGCCATGCGGGCTCAGATCCAGCTCGCGCTGCAGGCGCAGCGCCAAGCGCGCCCGTCGCAGCGCGGCTCCTTCGAACAGCCATTGCCCGGTATCCTCCGCCACCAGGCCAAACACGCCTTCGCGCGCCAAGTCGTACAGCCGCGCGGCGTCCACCTGGCAGGCTTGGCTGAGCCCGTCCAGCGTGAATTGCCATTCGCGCTCGACCAGCAGCGCCTGCCCTTGCCATTGCGCCAGAGTCGTGCTCATGGTGATAGTCCTCAAACCGGCGCCGAGACGCGTGGATCGAATGCGCTGAACTGCGCGGCCATGGCGCGATAGGCTTGCTCGGCCTCCGGGCTATCCGCCGGTGGCAGCTGTAGCTGCACGGTCGCGTAGAGATCGCCCGCCACGCCCGCATTGAAGGCAGGCAGGCCACGGCCCTTGAGCCTCAGCTGACGCCCGCTTTTGGAGCCCGGCGGCACGGTGAGGGCCAGTTCACCGTCCGGCGTTTGCAAGTTCACCGTTGCACCCAGTGCGGCCTCCCAGGGGGCCAGCGGCAGATCGGTGAACACATCGCTGCCTTCGACACGAAAGCGCGCCGAGGGCAAGAAGGCAATCTCCAAATACAAATCACCCGGCGGCGCGCCACCCAGGCCGGCATGGCCCTGGCCCGCCAGGCGCAGATGCTGGCCGGCTTGTATGCCTTTGGGGATGCGAATCTGGATGCGCTTGTTGAGCATGCCCGTGATGGCTTTGCCCGCACTGCCCTGCCCGCCCGCCTCATTCGGCGCGGCGGCTTGCGGCATATGCAAGGTGATCGTGCGCTCGGCCCCACGATAGGCATCCAGCAAGGTGATGCTGACCTTGGCATGCTGGTCGGCGCCGGCGCGCTGTGCGAACTCAGGCGCTGCGCCGCGGCCGGTCTGGCGGCCAAACAAGGCTTCGAAGAAGCTGCTGCGGCTGCCGCTGCTGCCTTCGCCACCACTGCCGGCGGCGGCGAATTCCGCCCCGTCGAAGGCAAAGCCATCGCTCCAGCCGGGGCTGGGCTTGAAGTCGGCACCGCCTTGCGTGCGGCTGTCAATCGCATCGTAGGCTGCGCGCCGATCCACATCGCACAAGGCCTCATGCGCCTCGGCCACCGCCTTGAAGCGGGCTTCGGCATCGGGCTCTTTGCTGACGTCAGGGTGATATTTGCGCGCCAGCTTGCGGTAGGCGCGCTTGATCTGCTCGGCCGTGGCACTGCGATCCACGCCTAAGGTCTGGTAATAGTCCTTGAACTCCATGAATGCACTTATCCGGGGTGAATGGCTGCTCGCGCCGGCCCTGCACAGGCGCCAGGCTTGATCCAATATTGAGCGCACTCAGGCCACCATCGGTCTGTGCGCCAGCGCACATAAGCAGCGTCCTTCGATGCCCACGTGCTGCGCACGCCACAAGCCGGTCTCTTGCACCCCCCTAGCTTCCACAGTGCAGCAGCACGCCGAGAAGCCCCCGTCTACACTGCCGGCTCAACCTGACCAGGCCTTCCACCGTAAGCACTCGCCGTTATTGGCCCTGAACGCCAATACACACCGCCTGGAGTTGTTTGATGGCCGCCCCCTCGCTTCTACGCAAAAACCGACTGCTCGATGCCTTGCCCGAGCCGGAGTGGCTGCGCATGCTGCCCCATCTGGAAAAGGTGGACCTGCCCCTGGGCACGGTGCTGTACGAGCCGGGCAGCACGCTCAGCCATGTTTACTTCCCCACCAGCGCCATCGTCTCTTTGCTCTATGTGATGCAAAACGGCGCTTCGGCCGAGATTGCCGTGGTCGGCTTCGAAGGCCTGCTGGGCATCTCGCTCTTCATGGGCGGCGACTCCACCCCCAGCCGGGCGGTGGTGCAAAGCGCCGGCCAGGGCTTGCGCATGAAGGCGCAGGCGATCAAGGATGAGTTCAAGCGCTCCGGCCCGGTGATGCAGCTGCTGCTGCGCTACACCCAGGCGCTGATCACGCAGATGTCGCAAACAGCGGTCTGCAATCGCCACCATTCGCTCGATCAACAGCTCTGCCGCTGGCTGCTGCTGAGCCTGGACCGGCTGCGCAGCAATGAGCTGGTGATGACCCAGGATTTGATCGCCAATATGCTGGGTGTGCGCCGCGAGGGCGTGACCGAGAGCGCTCTCAAGCTGCAGCGCGCCGGCTTGATCCGCTATGCCCGCGGCCATATCTCGGTGCTGGACCGGCCCGGCCTGGAGCAGCGCAGCTGCGAATGCTATGCGGTGGTCAAAGACGAATACGAACGCTTGTTGCCCCGGACTTCGCAGCTGTAGGACAGAGTTGACAGATAGATCAGCCGCCCGCTGATGGTCAGGCGGGCGCGGCAGGACAAAGATGGGCTCTCCTAAAGACGCAGCGGAGCCTGTCATGAAAACTTGCCCTAGCCCGACTTGCCAGCCGCGCCAAAACCTCTTGCTGGCCGACTTGCCCGAGGCCGATCTGGCCGGCTGGGCCGCCGACTTGCAGCCGGTGAAGCTGAGCCTGGGCCAAGTGCTGTGCGAGTCCGGCAGCACGGCGGCCTATGTCTACTTCCCCACCACAGCCATCGTCTCCTTGCTCTATCTGACGCAAGATGGCGAATCGACCGAGATTGCCGTGGTCGGCCGCGACGGCGTGGTGGGCATCTCGGTCTTCATGGGCGGCAATGGCACGCCCAGCCGCTCGGTGGTGCAAAGCGCTGGCGAAGCCCTGCGTTTGCCGGCGCACCGGGTCAAACAAGAAATCACGCAAGCCGGCGCCATCCAGGCCATGCTGCTGGGCTACACCCAAAGCCTGATGGCGCAGATGGCGCAAACCGCCGCCTGCAATCGCTATCACTCCATCGACCAACTGCTGTGCCGCCGCCTGCTGATGGGCCTGGATCGCCTGCCCAGCGAGGCCTTGATGATGACGCAGGAGTTGCTGGCCAATCTGCTCGGCGTGCGCCGCGAGGGCGTCACTGCCGCCGCACTGAGGCTCAGCCAGGCCGGCCTGATCAGCTATAGCCGCGGCCGCATTGCCGTGCTGGACCGCGCTAGCCTGGAGCAGCGCGTCGCCAACCCGGCCCAGCCGGCCAAGCAGCGGGGGGGGGCTGCCTTGATGTCCCAGCAGGCATGATGATGATGAACAAAACTATGAGTTCCCCGGTTGCGGAAATGGCGCACAGCCTGCCGGTTGACCGCGCGCTGGATTGCCTGGCCGGCTTCTACCTCAACGAGGCAGAATGGACGGCGGCCGCCCGGGAATTGCAGTTCAGCCACGGCCTGCACAGCGCCCAGCTGACCCTGCTGCGCCCGAGCGACGCCGCGCCGGGCCTGTTCTCGCGGCAGTCCCGGCATTGGTTGCGCCCGACCCGCATGCAGGCTCAAGCCTGGGATTGGGCCGCAGACGGCTGGCCGATGACCGGACTAGGCGCACTCGTCGGCGGCTTTCTCGCCTTGGGAGGCATCCTGCTCGACCTGAACTATAGCTGGCTGCAAGATCTGGGATCCAGCTCGCCGCTGCCACTGATGCTCTTGGCGATAGGCCTAGGCGCCTTGGTCGGCGCTGGTTTGGCGGCGCGGCGGCGGCGTCGAGTCCCTGTGCGTAGCTTTGAAGCGCAAGTGCACCACGGGCTCGAACAAGGCCTGTGGGTGCTGGTGCTGCATGACGTGCCCTATTCGCGCCAAGCCAAAGCGGCAGAGCTGGTTTGCCGCCGCAGCGTCCGGTGGTGCGCCGCCGCGCTGCCGGTGCAGCAGCTTTGAAGTCCATCGTTCCCCCCTGCATCGCCCTCTTCACCCCTTGCCTCAGAGGAAAAGGACACGGATGCAATGCTGTGAGGCGTGCACTCCAAGCTGCACCGTAAAAACAAGCGGTGAGGCATAGAACGCTCCCGACGCCACCTCAGTGCGGCGGCGCTAGCTGTCACCCTGAGCGCATCTGCGAGTGCGCGCACTCGGCGGCGCTCAGGCCTGTGGCCAGACCGGCCAGGCGCTATTCGGCTGAACCTGCGGCAGATGAGAGAAAACCACGTCGGGCTGGGTGCGCTTGAGCCGGCCGACGATGCTGGCCTCTTCGGCCACCGAGAACACAAAGGGATAGAGGGAGCGCGCTTGCAAGGCCAGCTCCGGCCGCCCGCCATACATGGCGATCTGTTCGTGGATATAGCTGAAGTCAATGCGCATCAGCACCGCCACCGCATTCACACGCGGGTTCATGCGCGGCTGGCCCAGCACCTGGAAGCCCAGCATGCCCTCGTAAAAGCGCACATGGCGTGGGTTGACCTCGATCAGCAAGCTGTCAAAGCCCATCATGCGGTGGGCATAGATATAGGCCACATGAAAGAGCGAGGCCAGCACCCGCTTGGAGCGCATCACACTGTCCACCGCCAGCTGGGTGAACTCACACAGCTTGAGGCCGTGCTCGCGCAGTGCCGTTGTTTCAAGCGAGAAGGGCTGGTCCACGCAAAGGCCGGCGCCTGAGTCAAAGCCTATCGTGATGGTGCCTATGGTCAGCTCGTCTTCGCTGGCCAGCAGGGTGATGCGCTCCGGCAATTGGGCGGCGGGCCCCTTGCCGGTGTCATAGCCGCGCCAGGCATACATGCGATTGACCAAGATGCTGGCCGAGCTGCGCTGGCCGGCCGAATCGGCGCTGCGGATCTTGAACAAGCGCTGGCTCTGCTCGGGCGAAGGCGGCTGCAGGGGCTCGAAAGCCTCCTGCAACAAAGAGCGCAAAGGTCGCGACTCAAAGGGCACGCCAATGATGGTGTCTGCGTTCATGGATCAGTACCTCCGAGGCTGAAAGCGGCTTGCTGCCTGCGCTTGCGAACCTAGTCCCATTGGCAGCGGCCTGTCGGTGCGACGGCGCACCCTGGCGCTGCATACAGGCCAGGACAAGAAAGGCAAGGCAGGTGGACGGCTAATCAGCCATCTGTGCGGTATCCAACAGTCAGGGTGAAGCGGGCTGTCGAAGATGAAGCCAAGGCCTCAACCGCCGCAGGCCTTCGTGTCAGCGCGCCACAGCCGCCATGCCCACCCGCCCCCTCATTAGGACCGCTCATGCCAGCCCCAAGCGCCAAGCCTTCAAACCGACTCAGCCTGATCCTGCTGGTGGCGCTTGTCTTGGGTTCCATGCTGGGCAGCGGTATCTTCGGCCTGCCACAGAACGTGGCGGCCGGTGCGGGCGCCGGTGCGATCCTGATTGCTTGGGGCATCAGCGGCTTGGGCATGCTGATGCTGGCCCTGTGCTATCAGATGCTGGCGCTGCGCAAGCCTGAGTTGGACAACGGCGTGTTCGCCTATGCCCGTGAACTGGGCGGCGACTATGTGGGCTTCAATGCCGCCTGGGGCTACTGGGTCAGCGCCTGGATCGGCAATGTGGGCTATCTGGTCGCCGCCTTCGGTGCTTTGGGCTACTTCTTCCCGGTCTTTGGTGAAGGCAATACGCCTGCGGCCATCCTTGGCGCCTCGGCCCTGCTCTGGTTGGTGCACGCCCTGGTGCTGCGCGGCATTCAGGGCGCGGCCCTGCTCAACGGCATCGTCACCCTGGCCAAAGTGCTGCCGCTGCTGATCTTCATCGTCCTGGTGTCCTTGGCCTTTGAACTCAGCACCTTCAAGATCGATTTCTGGGGCACGCCGGCCCTGGGCTCGGTGCTGGCCCAGGTGAAAAGCACCATGCTGGTGACGGTTTGGGTCTTCATCGGCATCGAAGGCGCCAGCGTCTACTCGGCTCGCGCAGCGCGCCGCAGCGATGTCGGCCGGGCCACGGTGATCGGCTTCTTGCTGGCCCTGGCGCTGCTGATGGCGGTCTCGCTGCTGTCGCTGGGCGTGCTGGCACAGCCGCAATTGGCCGGCCTGAAGAACCCGTCGATGGCCGGCGTGCTGGAGCACGCCGTCGGCGCATGGGGTGCGGTGCTGATCTATATCGGCTTGCTGGTCTCCGTGGGCGGCGGCTTTTTGGCCTGGACCTTGCTGGCGGCCGAATCCTTATTCACCCCCGCAAAAGGCGGCGTGATGCCGGCCTGGCTGGGCCGCCAGAACAGTGCCGGTGTGCCGGCCAATGCGCTGTGGCTGAGCAGCGCCATGGTGCAGGCCTTTCTCTTGCTCACGCTGATTTCCAAGGCCAGCTATCTGGCGCTGATCTCGCTATCCACCGCCATGATTTTGCAGCCCTATTTGTTCAGCGCGGTGTACGGCGCATTGCTGGTGCGGCGCGACGGCAAGCTGGGCATTCAAGTGATCACCGCCGTGGCCAGCGCCTATTGCCTGTGGCTGCTGTACGCCGCCGGGCTGAAGTACCTCTTGCTCAGCGCCCTGCTCTACCTGCCCGGCGTGGCCATGTATCTGTGGGCCAAGCGCGAGCGCGCACAAACCCCTTTCAAGCCCATGGAATGGCTGCTGCTGGCCGCCTTGCTGGGCTTGGCCTTGCTGGCGGCCTGGATGCTGAGTTCGGGCCGGTTGGGGCTGTAGTCAAGACATCAACACAACACGGCAATGAAAAGGGAAACAAGCGATGAAGCCAGGACTGAATTCCGAAGTCGGGCGCCTGCGCCAGGTGCTGGTCTGCCGGCCCGGCCTGGCGCAAAGGCGCCTGACGCCAGCCAATTGCCGCGAACTGCTGTTTGACGATGTGCTGTGGGTGGCGCGCGCGCAGAGCGACCATGATGCCTTCAGCTCCTTGATGACGGAGCGCGGCGTTGAGGTGCTGGAACTGCTGGACCTGCTGGCGGCCACCGTCAGCGATACCAAGGCCCGCGCCTGGCTGCTCGACCGCAAGCTCGCCCCCGATGCCTACGACCCCGCCGGCGCCGCCCAACTGCGCCCCTGGCTCGAAGGCCTGCCGCCGCTGCAGCTGGCCAGCTTTCTGATCGGCGGCCTGGCCCGCAGCGACCTGCCTTTTGAGCCGGTCGGCCTGCTGGGCGCTTGCAGCGGGCCAGCCGATTTGCTGCTTGCCCCCTTGCCGAACAGCTTGTTCACCCGCGACAGCAGCTGCTGGGTCGGCAATCAGCTCGTGCTGTGCCAGATGTTCTGGCCGGCGCGCCGCCAAGAGACCTTGCTGGTGGCCGCCGTCTACCGCTTTCACCCCATGTTTGCGGGCAAAAGCGAAGCGCTATGGGGTGAGCCAGACAGCAGTACCGCCCAGGCCAGCCTGGAGGGCGGCGATGTGATGCCCCTGGGCGGCGGCGTGGTGTTGATCGGCATGGGTGAGCGCACGTCGCCGCAGGCGGTCTGCCAGCTCGCGGCGCGCCTATTCGCCGACGGCAGCGCCAGCCAGGTGCTGGCCGCGCAAATCCCCAAGTCGCGCGGCGCCATGCATCTGGACACGGTGCTGACTTTTTGCGATGTCGATCTGGTCACCATCTTCCCCGAGATGGTGGATGCGATCCGAGTCCACAGCTTGCGGCCGGGCAAAGAGCCCGGCAGCGTGGATGTGCGCAGCGAGCATGGCAAGGGCTTCATCGACATCCTAGCCGTCGCCCTGGGCTTGAGCAAGCTGCGCACAGTCGCCACCGGCGGCGACAGCTTCGAAGCCGAGCGCGAGCAATGGGACGACGGCAACAACTTGCTGGCACTGGCGCCCGGCGTGGTGGTGGCCTACGACCGCAATGTCTTCACCAACACGCGGCTGCGCAAGGCCGGCGTCGAGGTCATCACCATTCCCGGCGGCGAGCTGGGGCGCGGACGCGGCGGCAGCCATTGCATGAGCTGCCCCATCGTGCGCGAAGAGCTCTGAACCCGCAGCAGTAACAGCAACAAATCCAGCAGCCGAAACCAGGACCCACCATGAGCTTCAACCTCCGCAACCGCAGCCTGCTGGATTTGCGCGATTTCCCGCCGCGCGCCATACGCTTTTTGCTCGACCTGGCGGCCGAGCTCAAACGCGCCAAAGCCGCCGGCACCGAACACCCGCGCCTGCAAGGCAAGAACATCGCGCTGATCTTCGAGAAGGCCTCAACCCGCACCCGCTGCGCGTTTGAAGTGGCCGTACATGACCAGGGCGGCCATGTCACTTACATCGACCCGGTTGGCTCGCAGCTGGGCCACAAAGAGTCGCTCAAAGACACCGCCCGCGTGCTGGGCCGCTTGTATGACGGCATCGAATACCGCGGCTTTCATCAAAGCGTGGTGGAGGACATCGCCCGCTACTCGCGCGTGCCGGTCTGGAACGGCCTCACCGATGAGTCACACCCGACCCAGGTACTGGCCGATCTGTTGACCATGGAAGAGTTCGGCGAGAAGCCGCTGCATGAGCTGAGCTTTTGCTATTTGGGTGATGCCCGCTTCAATATGGGCTGCTCGCTGCTGGTGGGCGGCACGCAAATGGGCATGGATGTGCGCATCGCCGCCCCATTGGCGCTGCAGCCGCCGGCCGAGCTGGTGGCACAGATGCGCACATTGGCCAAGACCACAGGCGCGCGCATCAGCCTGAGCACCGAACCGCAGACGGCGGTGGCCGGCGCCGACTTCATCTACACCGATGTCTGGGTTTCGATGGGCGAGCCGGCCGATGCCTGGAAGGAGCGCATCGATCAACTGCTGCCCTTCCAGGTCAACCAAGCCTTGATGCAGGCCAGCGGCAAACCGCGCAGCTGCTTTATGCACTGCCTGCCGGCCTTGCACAATCTGGACACCGAGCTGGGCCGTGACATCCACGCCCGCTTTGGCCTGAGTGAGCTGGAGGTGACGGACGAGGTCTTCGAATCCGAGGCCTCCATCGTCTTCAGCCAGGCCGAGAACCGCATGCACACCATCAAGGCCGTGCTGGTCGCCACGCTGGCATGAAGCTGGTCATCGCCATCGGCGGCAATGCCTTGCTGCGGCGCGGCCAGGCCCTGACCGCCTCCAATCAACTGGCCAGTGTGCGGCTCGCCGCGCTGCAGCTGGCCCGCGTCGCGGCCCAGCATGCCGAGCTGGTGCTGACCCATGGCAACGGGCCGCAAGTGGGCCTGCTGGCCCTGCAGGCCAGTGCTTATGCTGACAGCCACAGCGACCTGCCCGCCTTCCCGCTGGATGTGTTGGGCGCACAAACCGAGGGCATGATTGGTTACTTGCTTGAACAAGAGTTGAGCAATGCGCTGCCGCCGGGCCGGCAAGTCAGCACCCTGCTGACCCGGGTGGAGGTGGCTGCGGATGACCCGGCTTTCACCCACCCCAGCAAGCCCATTGGCCCGGTCTACAGCGAGGACCAATTGCAAACCATCGCCGCGGCCAAGGATTGGAAGCGGGTGCGGGACGGCGGCGGCTGGCGCCGCGTGGTGGCCTCGCCCCAGCCCTTGCATGTTTTGGGCATGCCTTCGATCCGCTGGCTGCTGGAGCACGGTGTGGTGGTGATTGCCTGCGGCGGTGGCGGCATTCCGGTGGCCAGGCTGCCTGGTCGCAGCGAGATGCGAGGCGTTGAGGCGGTGATTGACAAAGATCTGTGCAGCGCCAATCTGGCCATCGAGTTGGATGCCGACTGCCTGATCATCGCCACCGATGTAGCCGGCGTCTGCCTCGATTGGGGCTTGGCCACACAGCACGTGCTGGCGCAGGCCACGCCCGAGCAATTGGCCCAGCACAGCTTTGCCGATGGCAGCATGGGCCCCAAGGTCGCCGCCGCCTGCGCTTTCGTGAATGCGACCGGGCGCCGCGCTGTGATCGGGCCGCTGGAGCAGATCGAGGCCATGTTGGCCGGCCGCGCCGGCACCCAGATCAAGGCGGCGCTGCCCTGGGCGGCGCAAACTCCGGCGCCCGCGGCAAGTCAGCCAAGACCTGCTGCAGCGCCAGATTCGCGGCCGTGACGCCCCCCTGCGCGTCCTCGCTGGGCGCCGCCAAGCTCACATCAAACCCGCGGCTGGCCAGCACCCGGCGGCTGGCGTTGTCCAACAAGCTGGCGCGCAAGCTCAGGCGCAGCTGACTGGGCTGCTGCGAAAAGTCTTGCTGCAGACGCGTGATCTCGGTGTCCAGGCTGAGTTCCGTATTGGCCGCGCTCGCGGCGCTCACCACCACCCGGTACAAGCCGCTCACAGCGAAGGCGGATTGCAGCAGCGGCGCCAGCATCCGCGCCGGCGTGTCCGCCCACTCATGTCGGGCGTAATAGTCCAGCCGGTAAGGCTGGCGCAGATAGATGATGCGGCGGCTGTCAAAGCCGGCGGCGGCCAGCGGTTCATTGATGCGCAAGCTGAGTTGAGGCGGCAGCGCGGGCTGGGGCAGGACGGCCGATGAAGACATGGGCGCGGACACAGGCGCAG
Organism: Paucibacter sp. KCTC 42545; assembly: GCF_001477625.1. Lineage (NCBI taxonomy): Bacteria > Pseudomonadati > Pseudomonadota > Betaproteobacteria > Burkholderiales > Sphaerotilaceae > Roseateles > Paucibacter sp. KCTC 42545. The sequence goes on along the minus strand of NZ_CP013692.1, from coordinate 814,202 downwards.
GCGCAGGTACAAGTGGGGGGCGCCAAGTCAATAAATGCAGCGTCGGCGCCGCTGGCGGCTCCGGCAACAAGCTGCCGCAAGCGCCCAGGCTCAGCAGCAGCGCGGCCGCGATACCCGAACGCCAAGCCCCTGCCAGGGTATGTTGTGTCATGGCTCTTCCTTGCGCGGCTTGTTGATCGGCTCGAGCGCTTCGCCGGGGCCGTCGGGCACAGCGCCCTGCCCCAGGATCAAAGCGCCGGGATTGCGTTCGGCTTGCTCGCTCAAGCGCCGCAGCGAGGCCGCCAGCACGCTCAGCTCACTCATCAAGCGCTGCAGCTCCGGCAGCGCCACGGCGCTGAAGCGCTTGAGATCGCCGCCCACATCCGCCACGGTGCGGCCCGCGCTGCTGCTGGCTTGCGCGGTCTCAAGGCCCATTTTTTCAACGGCCACGGCCGCGTTGTCCAGCCGCTGCATCAAGGGCCCAGCTTGGCGCCTGAGCTGCGCGCTCAGCGCGGCGCTGTTGTCCAGGGTTTGCGCGGCGCTCACCAGGCCGTCATCAATCGTGTCGCGGCGCCCAGCCAGGGTGTGGCTGAGCAAGGCAATATCAGACAAAGTGGCGCTGAAGGCCTTTTGATTCTGCGGGCTGAGCAAGGCATTGAGGCTGGCCGAGGTGCTGTCCAGCTTGGCCAGCACGCTGGTCAGCACATTCTCCAACCGGGCACTCAGAGAAGGCTTGCTGCGAATCAACGGATAACGCTCGGGCGCCACGGCATGCAGCGGCGCGGAGCTGGCCAGGCCGCCGGCTAACTCCACATAGGCAATGCCGGTGAGCCCTTGGGTTTTGAGCACGGCCACGGTGTCCACCCGGATCGGCGTGCCGTGCTTGATGGCGAACAGCAGCCGCACACGCTCGGGCTTGTCGGCATCCAGCGCAATGTCCTGCACCTTGCCCACATCCACGCCCATGTACTTCACAGGCGCGTTCAGGTTCAGCCCTGCCACCGACTCTTCCATGATGGACAAATAAAGGTCTTGCTTGGCCGCCCAAGCCCCACCCGAGGCCAGCCACAGCACGCCCGCGATCAGCGCCGCGCCGAGCAAGAGCACAAAGCCGCCCACCAGGCTGAAGTTCACCTTGGTTTCGATGATGGGCTCCCTGCGCTTGGGGTCGGCGGCTTCTGGGACGCCGGCGCCTCAGCTTTCGCTTTCGATTGTGTCTCTGCCTGCTCCTGAGCCTGGCGGCCACGCGGCCCTTCAAAGAACTGCCGCACCGCCGGCAGTTCCATGGCCGCCAACTCCGCCATGCTGCCGACGCCCTGCACCTGGCCATCGGCCAGCACCGCCACCCGGTCGGCCACCTGCCAGAGCAGGTCCAGGTCATGGGTGATCATCACGATGCTGAGGCCAAACAGATCCCGCAGCTTGAGCACCAAGGCGTCAACACCGGCGGCACTGACGGGATCCAGCCCGGCGGTGGGCTCGTCCAAGAACAGCAGTTCGGGGTCCAGGGCCAGGGCGCGTGCCAGCGAGGCGCGCTTGAGCATGCCGCCGCTGAGTTCGGGCGGGTATTGCGCGCCGACCTCGGGCTTGAGCCCCGCCATCTGCAGCTTCCTGGCTGCGATCTCGTCGATCAAGCCATCGGCCAGCGCGGTGTGCTCGCGCAGCGGCAGGCCAATGTTCTCCAGCACCGTCAAACTGCCGAACAAGCCGCCATGCTGAAACATCACGCCCCAGCGCAGGCGCAGGGCCAGCGCGTCCTTGGCACTGATGCCCTGCAGCGCCGCGCCCAGCACCTTGACGGTGCCAGCATCGGGCTGCTGCAACAGAATCATCTCGCGCAGCAGGGTGGACTTGCCCGAGCCGCTGCCGCCAATCAAGGCGAAGATCTCGGCCCGGCGCACCTCCAGGCTGATGTCGCGGTGCACCACATGCGCGCCGAAACTGGTGCTGACATGGTCCAGCCGAATCACCGTTTCGGCGGGTGATGCCTCAGCGGCAAGGGCTGCGGCGGCGCTCATAAATCCAGCGCGCTGAACGCGACCGAAAACAAGGCGTCGGCACTGACCACCAGAAAGATGGACTGCACCACGCTGCGGGTAGTTTGCCGCCCCACGCTGTCGGCGCCGCCCTTGGCTCGAAAACCCTGGAAGCAGCCCACCAGCACGATGATGGCGGCGAACACCGGCGCTTTGCCGATGCCAATCAGATAAGAGGTCACGCTGACGGCCTTGGCAAAGCGTTCGATGAACTCGGTTGGCGTCACATCCAGCTTGGCGCTGGCCATCAGCATGCCGCCCAGCACGCCCAGCACATCGGCAAACAGAGTCAGCAGCGGCAGTGCCACCAGCAGTGCGAGGAGCTTGGGCAGCACCAGCAATTCCAGCGGCAGCAGGCCCAGGGTGCGCATTGCGTCAATCTCCTCGCTGACCACCATGCTGCCGATCTGCGCCGCATAGGCCGAGCCAGAACGGCCCGCAATGATGATGGCGGTGATCAGCGGCGCGAACTCGCGCAGCATCGCCAGGCCCACCAGATCGGCCACAAAGATGTTGGCGCCGTACTGGCGCAGCTGACTCGCACCTTGATAGGCCACCACCACGCCGAGCAAAAAAGACATCAGGCCGACGATGGCCAGGGCCTCCACTCCCGCTTGCTGGAGGTTGAAAAGCATGGGTCGCCAGCGCAGGCGCTTTGGCGAAGCCAGGCCGCGGCCCAGGGCGAGCGCGCATTCACCCACAAAGCTCAGCAAGGCCAGCATTTCACTGCCTGCCGCCGCGATACGGCTGACGCTCATGCGCCCCACCCGCGCCAGCAGGCCGGCCGGTGCCGGCGCTGCCGCGGCGGCCGCTGGCCTTTGTTCCAACTGCGCCGCAACCTCCGCCAGCAAGGCCTGCATGCGCTCGGGCAAGCCTAGCAATTGCGCGGGCTGGCCGGCGCTGCCACGGCTAAGCAGCAGCTTTTGCAAGACATAGGCACCGGCGCTGTCCAGGGCTTGAATGCCGCTGGCTTCCACCTCAGTCGGCCCGGCCAACGGGGAATCAGGAGCGCTGCGCTCCGCTTGATCCGGCGCCGCGGCCAGCACGCGCGCGGGCAACAAGCGCGCCGGCATATCGCCCATGCCGCGCGCTGTCCAGAAGCCGGCCAGCGTCAGCCGCTGCGGCGTGGTCTGGTTGAAGCTCGCGGCGGCGGCATCCATGCCGGCGTTTTTAGGGCTTGGGCTGGGAAGCAGACGCGGGCGGCGGGACAGGGGTCACCGCACGGCGCAGAAGGCCCCCACCGGCCACACTGCCGCTGGCCGGCGCACGCATGCGGGCGATGCACTCGTAGCGTTCGGGCATGGGCAAGGTCATGCAGCGCTCGCGCGCATTGCGCTCGTAGGCGGCGGGGCCGTCATTGAGTTCACCGCGCTTGGCCTCGGCAAAAGCAGCTTCGGCCTCGCGCAGGCAATCGGCCCGGCTTTGCGCCGCCTGCCCGCTCTTGCACGCGGCAATCTCGCGCTGATGGCGCTGCGCCAGCTCAGACGGCTGCGCCGCCACAGCCTGGCTCAAGAGCACGGCGGGCAGCAAGAGCAACAGTCCGCTGAGGCGAGCCGCTAGGGGTGATCGGGCAGTGGGTGAAAACTTGGCTTTCATGGTGTGCTCCTTGGCTAGGGATTCGATGCTTGAACTGGCGGCAAGGCCTGCTGGGCTTGCGCCCCCAAACGCGCGCTTTCGTTCAGCGCCAGCAGGCAGGCTTCTTGCTGCCGCCCACCGACCAGTTGGGTGCAATGGCGGGCTTGGCCGATTTGGGTGGCTTTGATGGCACGGCGCAGCTGACCTTGTTCGACCGAGCGCTGCACAACCACTTGCAGCGCCAGCAACAAGGCCAGGCACAGCAAGGCCGCCAAGCCCGACCACCACCACAAACCGGCATGCGCAGGACCGTCTACATGGTGGACGGCGCGCAGACCGGGGCCTTGCTGCGGGCGCGATTGCCCTTGTGATTGCCCTTGCGAGCGCGGCCAATGCGGCAAGATGTGGCTGCTCATGCCGGCTCCACCGCAGCGCCGCCGTCTGCCGCTGCACCCAGCCAAAGGCTGGCCAGCAAGGCCGGGCAGGCCGACTCAAAGCCGATGGCGCCCAGCCCGTCCACATCGAATTCAGCCGCTCCGCCCCTGGCGTCCTGGGGGCGATCACCCGCCGGCGTCGGGCTCAGTGCGTTCAACTCATGTGTCATGACAGACCTTCAAGCCAACCCGCTGGCAGCGGGCTTTAGATGGCACCATGGTCCACCCGCGCAGGGCGGCTCGCCATCGGCAAACAGCGGGCCTGCGTGTAGGACGAACTCGACTGGGCGCAGCGTGCACCCGCAGGTCAGCGCATCAAGACTTGGTCTTGACGGTCAGCTGGTTGTCCACATCGACCACACCTTTGACGCCCAGTGCGATCGCCCGCGCACGGGCCACCGCCACCTTGTCGGCCGCCGTGCCACGCAGAACCACCCGGCCTTTCGTCGAATCGACGTTGATGTCGGACACCGTCAGCAGCGTCTCGGCGGCGAGCTTGGCCTTGACGGTGGTAACGATGCCGGCGTCGCTGAGATCGGCCCCCACCTGCTCACGCATCTCAAGCGTGGCCTGCTTGGCGTCTTGCATTGCCGTGCTGCTGGCTGAGGCCGCATCGGCCGCGCCCTGTTTCACTTCGGGCTTCATGGCCTCGGACTGCTGCTCCATCTTGGCAATGCCATCGTCCAGCTTCTTGCCCGGTGTGCGCGCATCATCAGCTTCTTTGCTGCAAGCGGCCATGCTCAAAGCGATGATGGCGGCGGCCAGGGCACGCATGGCCTGGGGCGAAGGATTTTTGGGTATTTTCATGGCGTTCCTGATTTGAATGGCACACTGCCAGCCTAGCCCTCGCCCGGGCCAGCACCTGTGGGCGCGGGCCGCAACTACTTGTCGGATTTCGCTGACAGGCGCAGCCCGAAAGCCAAGCCCATTCACCCCCTATGTGCGCTAGCGCACAGATGCCGCACAGAATGTGCGTTACGGTCAAGCGTCTATTCCAAACAGCAGGCAAACAAGACAGGCATGCTTGCATTTGATTGCTTGCGCGCCCCGACCCAACCATGACAAGTCCAGAGAGCGATCAAACCTTGGCCTTCCGGGCCCAGCACCTGGATGCTGGCGCCAGTGCGCCGCAGATTGCCCGGCTGGTCGAGCGGGTCTGCCATGAGATTTCGCTGGCCTTGGTGCCCATCGTGGGCCAACGCGGCGTGGCCGCCTTGTTCGCCCGCAGCGTGCAGCTCAGCGCCAAAAGCCACCCCTGGCTGGGTGCCCTGAGCGCCAGCATGGGTACGGGCATGAGCAGCGGTAAGAGCGCCGACGGCACGCCTTCGGAATTCAAGCCGAGCGCCTTGTCCGCGCTGATCGCCGCGCAGCCCCGCAGCGAGGCGGCTGTCGGCGCCTGTCATTTATTGCAAACCTTTTGTGAGCTGTTGGCCAAATTGGTAGGGCGCGCGCTCACCGAACGCCTGCTTCGCACCCCTTGGCTTACCTTTTTGAGCGGCACGGCCGCGCAGGACAACACGCAATGAGCAGCAAAGTAGCCATCCAACGTTTGCCCACCGGGGTGCCGGGATTGGATCAAGTGCTTGGCGGCGGTTTGCCCGAGTTCTCCTTCAATCTGATCGCCGGCCAACCCGGCTGCGGCAAGACCACCTTGGCGCACCAGATCATGTTCTCGCTCGCCACCACGCAGCGCCCGGCGATTTATTTCACCGTGCTGGGCGAGCCGCCGATGAAGATGCTGCGCTACCAGCAGCAGTTTGATTTCTTTGACAACGAGCGCGTCAACGACTCGGTGCGCTTCATCAATTTGTCAGAGGACGCCGCCAACGGCGACCTCGACCGCGTGCTGGCGCGCATCGGCGAGGCAGTGGCCACCTATGAGCCGGGCCTGGTGTTTGTGGACTCCTTCCGCTCGGTGATGATCGCCAGCGAAACCAACGGCAACCCGCAAAGCCCCACGCATCGACTGCAGCAATTCGTGCAGCAGCTCGGCATGATGATGACCAGCTGGCAGGCCACCACCTTCTTGATCGGCGAGTACTTCATCGAGACCGATGCCAACCCGGTCTTCACCGTGGCCGATGGCCTGATCTGGTTGCGCCAAAGCGTGCAGCGCAACTCCATGGTGCGCAAGATCGAGATCCTGAAGATGCGCGGCCAGCCGACGCTGCCGGGCCTGCACACCTTCCGCATCGCCAGCTCCGGCATCCAGATCTTCGCCCCGGCTGGGCATCAAACAATGGCCTCGTCGGCTGAGACAGTTGCCAGCGCGCCCGCCACCGACACCCGCTTGCAGCTGGGCGTGCCCGAGCTGGATGAGATGCTGGGCGGCGGTTTGCCGCGCGGCTATTCGCTGCTGGTGGCCGGCCCTTCGGGTTCAGGCAAAAGCATTCTGGCGGCCGCCTTTCTGGCCGAAGGCGCACGGCGCGGCGAAACCGGCGTGGTGGCGGCTTTTGAGCAGCGCTCCCATCAAGCGCAGAACCGCATCATTGCCGAGCTGGTCGCCAGCGGCCAGGTCGGGCTGGTGGACAGCCGGGCGCCGGATCTCTCGATTGATGAAGTCATTGGTCTGCTGCTGAGCGAAATCACGCGGCTGGGTGCGACCCGCGTGGTGATCGATTCGCTGTCGGGCTTTGAGCTGGCGGTAGCCCCCACCTTCCGTGAGGATTTCCGCGAATCACTGGCGCGCTTGGTGCTCGCGATGGCGGGTGCGGGCGTGACGATTTTGATGACCTCCGAGCTGGAGGATCGCTACACCGATCTGCGCTTCAGCCCCTACGGCACCGCCTTCCTGACCGACGCCATCATCGTGCAGCGCTACATCGAGATCGACAGCCGCTTGCGCCGCTTGTTGGCCGTGGTCAAGCTCAGGGGCAGCGCGCATTCCGACCAGCTGCGCGAGTTCCATATCGACGACCAAGGCCTGCAGATCGGCGCCCCGCTGGCCGATCAGGAAGGCCTGCTGGGCGGCCGGCCCCGCCAAAAAAGCAAAACGGCTTAAGGCCCTGCACCCGTGGACGCGCCGCCCACTCCCCCAACACCTGCTGTGGCCGAGGCCGAGCAGGCGCTGAGCAGGATCACCCAACGCGTCGAAGCGATGCGAGCGGTCTTGGTGCGCTTGCTGCAGGATGTTGTGCGGGCCGAGAGCTTTCTCGACGAAAGCCAAAGCGTGCAGCTGCTGGAAGCGAATGAGCAGCTGCTGCTGAGCGCTTTAGACGCGCAGATCGACAGTGAATCGGCCATGCAAGCGCTGGACGAAGCGGCTCGCACCAGCGGGCTCGATCCCTTGACGCAGCTGGCCAACCGGGCACTGGCCTTTGACCGATTGGAGCAGGCCATCGCCCATGCCAAGCGCCAAGGCACCCAGCTGGCCCTGCTGTTCGTGGACCTGGATAAATTCAAGCAGATCAATGATTCCAAAGGCCACGCCATTGGCGACCAGGTCTTGCGCCAAGTGGCGCAATGCCTCTTGTCAGCGGTGCGGGAGTCAGACACCGTCAGCCGCCATGGCGGCGATGAATTTTTGATTCTGCTGGACGATCTGGCCCAGATCAAAGACGCCTTGAGCGTGGCCGAAAAGCTCAAGGAAGTACTGGGCGAGGCCAGAGCCAGCAATGAGCAATGGGCCGAGCTGAGCGCCAGCATTGGCATCAGCATCTACCCACGCGACGCCGACACGGCCACGGCGCTCATCGCCTGCGCCGACCAGGCCATGTACATCGCCAAGCGCCAAGGGCCTGGCGGCATTTCCTTTTTCGTCGAACGCACGGCCTTTCCGGAACTAGGCTCGCCTTGGGCAGCCGGCACGGCCGCAGAGCCATCGGAGTCCTCAGAGCCCTCTGTATTGGCCCTGCAACGTCAAACCGCCGAATTGACTCAACGCTTGGCCCGACAAGAGAAATCCCAACTGCTCTTGCAAGAGGCCAACGAGCAGTTGGTGCTGGCCACCCTCAGCGCGCTGGACTTGCAGGCCGCTGCGGCAGCCGCGCAGCAACGCCAGGGCGACTTCATCGCCAGTGTGGCTGCCGAGCTGAATGATCCTGTGTCGCCAATCCGCCTCGCCATGACGGCGCTGGGCCGCCAGCCCGATGCCGCATCGCTGCTGCCGCACGCCCAGGACATGATGGCGCAGCAGGCCACGCAAATACGCGGCTTTGTCAGCGACTTGCTGCATCCGCTTGATGCATCAGCAAAAGCCAAGGCCAAGCTGCTGCTGAATCGGCAAACGCTGCCGCTGACGCCCCTGCTGGCTCATTGCGCGCAGCTGTGCCGGCCGCTGCTGGAGCAGCGCCAGCAGCGGCTGAGGTGCGAGCTAGCGCCCGAATCCTTGTGCGTCTACGGTGACGCCCTGCGGCTGACCCAGGCCGTCAGCAATCTGCTCAGCAATGCCAGCCGTTATTCGCACGAGGGCGGCACGATTCAGATGACACTGCAGCGCGCCGGCGAGCAGGCGCTCATCACCATCAGCGACGCCGGCATCGGCATCAGCGACCAGGCCTTGCAAACGATTTTTGAGCCCTTCGGCCGCGAGGCCCATGCAGTGGGCGTGCACGGCGATGCGCTAGGCCTGGGCTTGACGGTGGTGCGCGAGATCGTCGCGGCGCATGGCGGCACGGTGCGCGCCAGCAGCCCCGGCATCGGCCAAGGCTGCCAGTTCCTGGTCAGCTTACCGCTGTCGGAATGAGCTGAGCGGGGCTCAGCACAAGCGCGGCCAAGCACTGGGCCGCACGGCTTCAGTCCTTCTTATCCTTCTTCTTGTCCTTCTCAAGCTCATGGCCGATGACGCCGCCAACGACCGCGCCGCCCACCGTCGCAGCCGCGTTGCCACCGGTCAGCACCGCGCCGCCGGCAGCGCCGATGCCTGCACCGATGGCCATATTTTTGTCTCGCTGAGACATACCGGCGCAGGCGCCAAGAGCGAGCAGCAGGGCGGCGCTGAGCGCCATATTTGCCAAGCGTTGCAGTGAGTTCATAAAGGACCTCTTGAAGGGTTAAGGGACGTTGAAAGACCTGACCCTATGCCGCGCTATTCGCTGTGTCTGTCTGCCAGCGCACGGACGACTGCACTTTCGCCGCATAGCCTGAGACACCACAACTCTTTGGCAAGGCGGCAGTGATGAATGCAATCAAAGTCATGGCATTGGCCCTGATCGTGGCCGGCCTCATGGCCCTGGCTTACGGCGGATTCAGCTATACCGAGCGCAGTCAAGCGATCAAGCTGGGGCCGGTGGCCGTGACAGTGGATGAAACCCATGTTGTCAATGTGCCGATCTGGGTCGGCTTGGGCGCCCTGGTGCTGGGCGGCGCGCTGCTGCTGTGGGGGGCGAGGCGCTGAGGCGCGGGCGGCAGCAGCCTCAAGGCGGCGTTCATGCCCCTCATCGACCCACGCTTGCGCCTGCTGCTGGCGCATCCCGCGGCCTTCAGCCTGCGCGTGCTGCGCAACTTTCAGCGCAATCAGGGCCTGCTGCTGGCGGGCGCGGTGGCTTATTACGCGCTGCTGTCCATCGTGCCCATGTTGATCCTGATCCTGATCGCCTTGTCGCACCTGACGCCTGAGGCCGAGTTGCTGCAGACTTTACGGCGCTACCTCGATTGGCTGCTGCCGGGGCAGGCGCCGGCGCTGGTGGCTGAGTTGGTGCTGTTTTTGGCGCACCGCCAGGTCATTGGCTGGACCTTGGCGCTGACCATGCTGTTTTCCAGCTCCCTGGCCTTCACCGTGCTGGAGAGCGCCATGGCGGTGATCTTCCGCCACCGACTGGCCTTGCTGCAGCGGGGCCGCAAGCGGGGCCGGCGCTGGTTGATCTCCGCGCTGATCCCCTACGCCTTCATCCTCTGCCTCGGTCTGGGGCTTTTGCTGGTGACCTTGATGACCGGCAGCTTGCTGGCCCTGGGGCAGGACGAGATTGAACTGCTGGGCCGCGACTGGTCGCTGGGCCGGCCCTCCAGCGCCTTGCTGTATTTGCTGGGCCTGGCTGGCGAGGTGGCGGTGCTAACGTCAATTTACATGGTGATGCCGGCCGGGCGCCTGCCGCTCAAGCATGCCTTGTTCGGTGCGGTGTTTGCGACCAGCCTGTGGGAGATCTCACGCCGCCTGCTGGCTTGGTACTTCAGCAGCCTGGCGCAGATCGGCCTGGTCTACGGCTCGCTGACCACGGCCATCGCCGTGCTGCTGAACCTGGAGCTGGCGGCCAGCTTGCTGCTGCTGGGCGCGCAAGCGATCGCGGAGTTTGAGCGCCTGCCGGGCCCGGCAAGCCCTGCCTTGAAGCTCCCGGTTTTTCCAGACGACTGAGCTGAGCTGAGCTGAACCGCGCTATGGCACGCCGCTGTGTTGCGCAGCGCACATACAGCGCCGCCCTAGGGTCTTAGCCTGAACATCTAGCCCAGGGGAGTCGCCGTGTACAAAGCCCAGCAGGACATATCTGAAGACCGCCCGCCCCGGCTTACCGCCCTGGCCGGGCATCCGCAGCCACCGAAGGCCTTGAATGCCTTGAATGCCGCCGACGCAGCGGATGGCGGGCGCCGCAGCGCAGCAGCCAACCATCGCGGCACCAGCGCCGGAACAAGCCCTGGCGCCGACCGGATCGCCCGCTCACTGAGCTTGCTGCAAGAGCATTTGCCACTGCGGCGCCGCCTGGTGCATGCCGGCGACCTGATCTTTGAAGCGGGCGTTCCGTTCAAGCAGCTCTATGTGCTCAATTCGGGCAGCGTCAAGCTGGTCAACACCGCGGCGGACGGGCGCAACCAAGTCGTTGGGCTCCTGCTCCGGGGTGACTGGCTGGGTTTTGACGGCATTGCCAAAGGCCGCTACGGCTGCAGCGCACAAGCCCTGGAGATTGGCGAGATCTGGAGCTTGCGTTATGACGCGCTGATGGACGCAGCCAGCGCCCAGCCCCAGTTGCTGCAGGTGCTGCATGCGGAGATGAGCCGCGCCATCAGCCGCGGGCGGGATGCGATGCTCTCGGTCTGCACCCTGCCGGTCACGGCGCGGGTGGCGGAGTTTTTGCGCCAGTCGGCCGCATCCCTGGCCGCGCGCGGCCTGCGCAATGACCAGATCATCTTGCGCATGTCGCGCGCCGAGATCGGCAACTACCTGGGCATGACGCTGGAGTCGGTCAGCCGTGCGTTCTCTAGCCTGGCGCGGGCGCAGGTGATCTGCTTCTCAGAGCGCGGCCGCCGCATGATTCAAATCCCCGACCTGCAGGCCTTGAGCGACTTCATTCAGGTCGAAGCCCAAGCTCACGCGCAGCCCCAGGTTCGAGCGCCCGGCGCGACCCTGCAATGAAACCCCCACCGGCCATGGCCAGCACTCGCAGCGAGACCGATGGCTTTGGCACGCTGGAGTTGCCCCTGGACGCCCTCTGGGGCGCGCAGACCGCGCGCAGCTTGCAGTTCTTCAAGATCGGCCAGCACGAGGGTCAGCAGCAAATCATGCCCTTGAGCCAGATCCACGCGCTGGCCTGGTTCAAATGGGCGGCGGCGCTGGTGAACCGGGATCTGGGCCTGCTGGACGGCGCCGAGGCCGAGGCCATCGCGGCAGCGGCGCGCGAGGTGGCGGCGGGCGCGCATGACGGGCAATTCCCGCTCTCGGTCTGGCAGACCGGCTCGGGCACGCAAAGCCATATGAATGTCAACGAAGTGATCGCCAATCTGGCCTCGCAAGCGCTCGGCGGCGCCTTGGGCGAGCAGCGCTCGATCCACCCCAATGACCAGGTCAATCTCGGACAAAGCAGCAACGACGTTTTCCCCAGCGCCATGCACCTCGCCGTGGCCCTGCAGGCCAAGCAAAGCCTGCTGCCGGCGCTCGGCGACTTGCAGCAGGCGCTGACGGCCAAGGCGACTGAATGGGCCGCCATCATTAAGATCGGCCGCACCCATGGCCAGGACGCCACGCCGCTGACCCTGGGCCAGGAATTCAGCGGCTATGCAGCGCAGCTGCGCCTGTGCGAGGAGCATCTGCGTTATGCCTTGCGAGCGGTACACACCTTGGCGATTGGCGGCACGGCGGTGGGCACCGGCCTGAACACCCACCCGGAGTTCGGCAAGCGCGTGGCCGCCATGCTGGCGCAGGCGCTGGACTTGCCGCTGCGCCAGGCCAGCAATCTCTTTGCCGCGACGGCCGGCCACGAAGCCTTGGTGGGCTTGCATGCTGGCTTGAAGATGCTGGCCATCGCCCTGAACAAGATCGCCTGCGACATCCGCCTGATGGGCAGCGGCCCACGCGCCGGCCTGGGTGAGCTGCAATTGCCGGCCAATGAGGCGGGCAGCTCCATCATGCCGGGCAAGGTCAACCCGACGCAGATCGAGGCGCTGACCATGATCTGCGCGCAAGTCATCGGCCATGACGCAGCCATCGGCTTCGCGGCCTCGCAAGGCCTGTTCGAGCTCAACACCTACAAGCCACTGATCATTCTGGATTGCCTGGACAGCCTGCACTTGCTCAGCCAGGCCATGCGCAGCTTCCAGCAGCACTGCTTGCTGGGCCTGCGGGCCGCGCCCGAGCGCATCCAGGCCTTGCTGGAATCTTCGCTGATGCTGGTGACCGCGCTGGTGCCGCATATCGGCTACGACCGCGCAGCCGCCATCGCCAAGCAGGCCCAAGCCAGCGGCTCAACACTGCGCGACGCAGCACTGGCACTTGGCGCGCTCAGCGCCGAGGAGTTTGACGCCTGGGTCGATCCTCGCCTGATGCTGGGGCCGCAGGCCTAGTTGGTGGAGCAAGGTGCAAGGTGAGGCCAAGCTCTCACCAGGGGCTACTGATAGCCAATGCCCATCACATAGTTGCGCAACAATTCCTCCTCGAAATTACCCGCCAAGAGCAGCGCGCGCAGGCCGTCACGCAGATTCAAAACGCCCAGCGGCTTGTTGTCGGTATCGAGCAGCAGCATGTGGATCAAGCCCTGCTGGTGCATCTCAGCCACCACCTCAGTCAGCAGGTCTTGCAGCGTGCAGGACTTGATTTCCCGCGTCATCACCGCGTCGGCCCGGGTGCTGAAGAAGTCGGCTTCCCCCAGGCCCAGCTGCCTGACCAGCATGGTCTCGGTGATCAGGCCTAAGACTTCCCCTTGCGCGTCACAGACCACCACCACGCTGATCTGCGCATTCGCGAGCAGGGCGGCCACCTCGACCAAGTGGGTGTCCGCCGCCACGGTCAGCAGCCGCGAGCGGGCGACCGCCTCAATCGCACTGACCGGGGATGGCGGGGCGCGGCCGGTCTTTGTGCTGCCACTATCGGTGTGGTTATCGGTAACGGTGTCAGCCATGGTGAATCCCTTCATCAAACTCAAAGCGGTGGCAGGGGCGTTCTTTGTCTGCTCCCATGCTCGCGGCCGGGAACGTTGCTGTCTGTTGTCCAGCGCACAGACCTGCGGTGCTGCCGCCCCCACACTGCAAGGCTTGCCCTGGCACTCTCACCTGGACGCATGAACGAATATGGCTCAAGCCCACAAACACCCTCATCCCCATACCGATGTGCCGGCAGAATTTGAACCCGGCGCGCTGCCGGTGGAGCCGGACTCTGGGGCTGACCCAAGCCAGATCCCAAGTGAGCCCGAGCACGAAGGCGAACCGCAGGCATGACGCTGGGCCGCAGGGTGGCCGCTCAGGCGCGGCCGGCCACGGACTTGGCTGCGCACGCTTACTTCGGGCGCGGCGCCTTGACTTGCTGATCGGGCTGGCTCAACTGCCCCAAGCGCACTTGCAACACGGCCTGAACCACGGCGCGCGCGGTGTTGCGGGCTTCCTCTTGCACGGCTAAGTCACGGTCGAGGGCTTCGTGGCTGTTGAAGTAGGGCTCGTAGTAGCCGATGTAACGATCTAGTTTGGCGGCAGCACCGGCGTCGATCAGGCCCATCCACTCCAGCCAATCACAGAGCGTGCGCCGGTGTGCTTCGGCACCGGCCACATCGCCGTGCACGATCACGCCATAAGCCCGGCCGGCCAGGTGTTTGGGGTAGTCCCAGCCCTGCTCTTCGATCAGCTTGGCCTCGGCCACATGCTTGCCGTGGGTCGTCGTCGGATCGGGGTTGCCCCCATCGGCCGAGACCATGCGGTCCATCATCAGCTTGAGTGGGCTGGGCGACTGATACCAATAAGTCGGCGCCAGGATGATCACCGCATGCGCGGCGACCCAGCGCTCATAAATTTCGGCCATCCAATCATTGGTCTGATCCAGCGCATGATTCGGATAGCAGCTGCAGGGCCAGTGACACAGCGGCATCGCGGTCGATACGCAAGCCTTGCAGGGGTGGATCTTGCGGCCGTATTCCGAGGTCACCAGACTCAGATCCAGCAAATCGGCTTGCAGGCCCGCTTGCTCGATCACCTCTCGAACCAAGCCGCTCAAGCGCCAGGTCTTGGACACTTCGCCCGGGCAAGTACCGTCATTGCGTGCACTGCCGCAAATCACCAGCACACGGGAGGGGACCTTGCTGTCGCTCCAGCGCCTTTGCGCGGCCTTCAGGCGCTGATGGGTGTCCAGCCACTGTACCGACACCTCGTAGCTCGGGTCGGCAAAGCCGCGCCCGGCCGGCCGAGTGAGCGGCGCTTTGCGGCCTTGCTGCAAGGCCGTCCAGGCAATGGCCTCCAAACGTTCGATGGCAGGCCCTTCCGCCTCGAAAGCTGGGTCGTAGAAGCGCGCCTTGAAGCGGGTGCTGAACTCCGCACGCGTCAGGGGCGCTGGCGCTTGACCGGTACGGATGGTGCTCATGCTGAACTCTCTTCATCAAGCAACTCAATCGCCCGGCTGGCGACGTAGCTTTTGTAGACGGCCAGCGGGATTGCGGCGGAGCCATGCATCACACCCTCGCCCTGCTCCTCGCCATCCGCCTCGCTCCAACTCAGCGTCACATCCTGCGCTGACTCCTCAACCTCGCAGCGGCCTTTGCGAATCGTCATCTGTGCGCCCTCGCCTTCGCGGTATTCGACTGTTCCGGTGATCTGCGCTGGTCTGCTCATGGCGGCTCCGCTGGCTGGATGGGGCACTGCACCGATGCGGTTCAGTGGCTGGCATCTTGCGAGCGGCCAAATCCGCTTGTCCGTGCGCTGGCGCACATGCACGCTGGCCGCTTGCCGCCCCGCTCTGTGCGCGAACGCACAGCCGAAAGCAGCCTCAGTCCTTAGCTTATGGGTGCGGCGCTGCTTCCTCATTGCAGCGCGCGCATCCACTTGCCAATGAGTCATCCACTTGGAGCAGCAGATGAACTACGAAGAACGCGACCCCTACGGCATGTACCGCGTCAATAACGGCACGGGTACCGATCTCAACAGCCAGGGTAATGGCAGCCTTTACACCCCAACGCATCAAGGCCCCGGCCCACGGCTGATGGGAGCCAACACCCTGATCGGCAACGACGTCAGCAATCAAGACGGTGACGATCTGGGCGAAATCAAGGAAATCATGCTGGACGTCAGCAGCGGCCGCATCAGCTACGCCGTGCTGTCCTTTGGCGGCTTCCTCAGCATGGGCGAGAAGCTCTTTGCCGTGCCCTGGAGCGCACTCAAGCTGGATACCGTCAACAAGCGCTTCACCGTCAGCATCGACAAGACACGGCTGGAAAGCGCCCCCGGCTTTGACAAGGACCAATGGCCCGATATGGCCGACCCCGAATGGGCCGCCGGCATCCACGCCTACTACGGCACCACGCCGCGCGCTGAAACCTTGATGAACTGAAGCGCAGAAAGAAAAGGCTGCCCCGCCTCATGCAAAGCCTTGCCGAGCCCGGATTCAACGCCCGCCTCTGGCATCGCTTTGCCGCCATCGCCAAGCCGTTTTGGCGCAGCGAGCAACGCTGGCGGGCCAGCGGCCTGCTGGCCTTGCTGGTGGTCTTGCTGCTGGGGCAGACCGCTTTCAACGTCTTGTTCAATCAAGAGACGGGCGAGTTCACCTCGGCGCTGGCCGCCCGCGACGGCGCGCGCTTTTGGAGCGCCATCGGCCGCTACACCGCCATCCTCGTCGGCGCGGTGCCGATCTACGCGCTTTACTTCTATGTGCGCGACACCTTGGGCCTGCGCTGGCGGCGTTGGTTGACTGATCACTTTCTGGCCCGCTACTTTGAGCAGCGCGCTTTCTACCGGCTAACGGCAGCCTCCGGCATCGACAACCCGGACCAGCGCATCGCCGAAGACATCAATGCCTTCACCCAGCAGTCGCTGTACTTCTCGATGGTTGTGATTGGCTCGGTGATGCAGCTGATCGCTTTCGCCGGCGTGCTGTGGTCGATCTCGCAGGGCTTGGTCTATTTCCTGGTGGGCTATGCACTCTTGAGCACCTGGTTCGCCAGCACGATGTTCGGGCGCCGACTGATTGCCCTGAACTTCCGCCAGCTGCAACGCGAGGCTGACTTTCGCTACAACCTGGTGCGGGTGCGCGAACATGCCGAGGCCATCGCCTTTCACGACGGCGAGGCGCGCGAAATGTCGGCGCTGCAGCGCGTCTTCACGGCGCTTTACGGCAACTATCTGCAAGTGCTGCGCTGGCAGTTCAAGCTCAATTTGTTTCAGTACGCGCACAGCTTTTTGATCGCGGTGCTGCCGATTGTGATCATCGCCGGCCCGGTGCTGGCGGGCGACTTGGAAGTTGGCCGTGCGATCCAGGCCGCGGGCGCCTTCGTGGCGATTCTGAGCGCGCTGACCGTGATCGTGGACCACTTCGAAAGTCTGAGCCGCTTCTCGGCCGGCGTTGATCGCCTGCATGCTTTTGCCGCGGCGCTGGGCACGCCCGGCCAGGCAGCAGCCTGCCCGCCAGATGAAGCCCTGCAGCAAATCATCACCGCACCGGCCTTCGCCTTGAGCGTGGCGCGGCTGACCGTCCTGACCCCTAACCGCGAGCATCTGCTGATTCAAAACCTGGACCTGAGCGTGCCGCCCGGTGAAGGGCTCTTGATTGCCGGCGCCAGCGGTTCGGGCAAAAGCTCGCTGCTGCGCGTCATCGCCGGCCTGTGGACCAGTGGCTCGGGCCAGGTGCAACGCCCGGCCGGGCTGGACATGTTGTTCCTGCCGCAGCAGCCCTATTTGCCCCTGGGCAGCTTGCGCGATCAGCTGATCTATCCGCAGACCGAGCGTTTGATTTCAGACCAAGAGTTGCTGGGCTGGTTAGAGCGCGTCAACCTGCCCCTGCTGGCCGAACGCTGCGGCGGCTTGGCGGCCGAGCTGGACTGGGCGCGGGTGCTCTCGGTGGGTGAGCAGCAGCGCCTGGCATTTGCCCGCGCGCTGCTGGCCAAGCCGCGCTATTTGCTGCTGGACGAATCGACCAGCGCCCTCGACGCGGCCAACGAGGCCAAGCTCTACGGCCAGCTGGCCGGGCTGAGCATCACGCCCGTCAGCGTCAGCCACCACGCCAGCTTGCTCTGCCATCACCGGCAAGTGCTGGAGTTGCCGGGCGACGGCAGCTGGTCATTGCATGTGGCGCAAGCTTATGTCTGGCGTTAAAGGCCAAGTATCTGAGCGCTGTGTTCGCTAACGCACGGAAGCCGCGGCGCTGCCGCCCTAGTCTGAGCATGTTCAGTCCCAAGGTCCACCCAAATTCCAAGGAATCCCATGAAGAACTTTGTATTGCTAGCTGCACTCATGCTGTCCCTGGGCCTTGCGGCCTGCGACAAGCCCACCGTCGTCAATGTGCCGCCGCCGGCCACGCCGGTACCTGGCCCAGCCGGCCCGACCGGCGCCACCGGCAGCACCGGCGCCACAGGCATGACTGGGCCCCAAGGCGCCAGTGGCGCACAGGGCGGCGCCGCGGTGATTGTCGTCACGCCACCGGCTTCCGCCGTACAGAACTAAGAACTTGTCCGCCAGCCGCGCCCAGCGATTGACGGATGGGTTCTAAGTCAAACCACCATTGCCCGTTTCAGGAGAACACCATGAGCTTAGGCGCCATACTTTTGATCGTTTTGATTCTGATGCTGATCGGCGTCTTCCCCGCTTGGCCGCACAGCCGCGGCTGGGGCTACGGGCCTAGTGGCGGTGTCGGCCTGGTGGTGTTGATCATCGTGGTCTTGCTGCTGCTGGGCCGCATCTAGGGCGGGCATGGGCGCTTCCGGCAGACCGTCAGGTGGACGCGTAGGCGCACGGCCCACAACAGGTCGCCGCCAAGCACCGCATCGCCGGATGCTGCTGAGCTTGGGCGTGGGTTTAAGTTTAGGCCTAACGCTCAGCGCCTGCGGTGACCTGGCCACTCAACCGCTGAGCGCCGGCACCGGCCCTCAGCCCACGCTGCCGGCACCGGTGAGCCGGCTCATCCCCACCGTCCATATTGCACCCGCCATTGGGTGGCCCAAGGGGCTTGCGCCTGTCGCAGCCCCGGGCCTGCAAGTACAAGCCTTTGCCCGTGGGCTCGAGCACCCACGCAATTTGCTCGTACTGCCCAATGGCGACGTGCTGGTCGCCGAGAGCAATGCGCCCGCCAAAGCGGCCCTGCAAGAGGGTTTGTGGGCCAGCATCAAAAGCCGTGTGATGGGCTGGGTGATGAAGCGGGCCGGCGCGGGCGTTGCCAGCGCCGACCGCATCAGCTTGCTGCGTGACAGCGATGGCGACGGCGTCGCCGACGTCCAAGTCCCTTTTCTGGAGGGCCTGCATTCGCCCTACGGCATGGCACTGCTGGGCCAGGACTTGTATGTGGCCAATACAGACGCCTTGCTGAAGTTCGCCTACACGACCGGCAGCACCCGCATCAGCTGCGCGGGGCTCAAAGTGCTGGATCTGCCCGCAGGCCCCATCAATCACCACTGGACCAAGAACATCATCGCCAGCCCTGATGGCCTGCGGCTCTACATCACCGTGGGTTCCAACAGCAATGTGGCGGAGCGTGGCCTGGCTGTTGAGCAGGGGCGCGCCGCCATTTGGGAGCTGGAGCTCAAGACCGGCGTCAGCCGCCTCTTCGCCACCGGCTTGCGCAACCCCAATGGCATGGCCTGGGCAAGCACCGGGCCGGGCCAAAGCAGTTTGTGGACCGTGGTCAACGAACGCGATGAACTCGGCAGCGATCTGGTGCCCGACTACCTCACCTCGGTTCGCGACGGCGCCTTTTACGGCTGGCCCTTCAGCTACTTCGGCCAGCATGTGGACAGCCGTGCGCAGCCACAAGCACCCGAGTTGGTCGCCCGCGCTGTCGCGCCCGACTTTGCACTTGGCGCCCACACGGCCCCGCTGGGCCTGGCCGCGGCGCAAGGCAATCGCCTGCCCGCGCGCTACGCCGAGGGCATGTTCATCGGCCAACATGGCTCCTGGAACCGCCGCCCGCACAGCGGCTACAAGGTCATCTTTGTGCCCTTTGCCCAAGGGCGGGCGCTTGATGGGCCGGTGCAAGAGGTCTTGAGCGGCTTCCTCAGCCCTGAGGGCGAGGCCCACGGCCGCCCGGCCGGCGTCGCCCTGGACCGCAGCGGCGCGCTGCTGGTGGCGGACGATGTCGGCAATGTGGTTTGGCGCGTCAGCGCGCTGCATTGAAGGCGGAGCCCGGCATGCGGCAATCCAAGAATCGCAGCAAGCGTGGCTGGCTTTGGCTTGCGCTGGGAGTGCCGAGCCTGCTGGCCATCCTCGGCCTGGCCTGCTGCACCCGCTTGCCCACACTCAGCCCGGAGTTGTCGCGCAGCGCCCGTACACCGCTGATCATCGAGGGCGCCAACGGCCCCTTGTCGGCACGCCAGGCCAAGGCCATCTTGCTGCGCCTGAGCGAAAGCGCCCCAGCGACCGGCATCTTCGAGCGCCATCTGGCGCTGGAAGAAGCCATTAACGGCAGCCCCTTGAGCGCAGGCAATGCGGTGCAGCTCTTGCAGGACGGGCCGGCCACTTACCGGGCCATGTTTGCGGCCATTTTGGCGGCGCAGGATCACATCAATATGGAGACCTACATCCTCGACGACGATGAGGTCGGCCAACGTTTTGCCCAGGCCTTGATCGACAAACAGCGCGCCGGCGTGCAGGTCAATTTGCTGCGCGACAGCGCCGGCACCATGGCCACGCCGGCGGCCTTTTTCGAGCGCCTGCGCGCCGCCGGCATTGCGGAGCTGGAATTCAACCCGCTCAACCCGGTGCAAGCGCTGGGCGAGCGCAGCGAGTGGGCGCTGAATCAGCGCGACCACCGCAAGCTGCTGATCGTGGACGGCCGCATCGCTTTTCTGGGCGGCATCAATATCAGCAGCGTCTATTCGGGCGGGTCCTTCAAGTCGGGGTCGCACGCGGCCAAGACAGCGAATGCGCAAAGCGGCTTGGCTTGGCGCGATACCGATCTGCAGCTGCAAGGGCCGGTGGTGGCTGATTTGCAGCGCCTCTTCATCGCCAGCTGGCAGGCCCAGCAGGGCCCGCCCTTGGCCGCAAGACACTACTTCCCTGCCCTGCCGGCGGTGGGCCGGGAGGTGGTGCGCGCCATCGGCAGTTCACCCGACGAGCCCTTCAGCCTGATCTACGCCACCTTGCTGTCGGCCATTGCCAGCGCCGAAACCAGCGTGCATCTGACCAATGCCTACTTTGTGCCCGACCCGCGGCTGCTGGCCGCTCTGATCGATGCGGCCCAGCGCGGGGTGGACGTCAGCCTGATCCTGCCCGGCAAGTCGGATTCCCAGCTGGTGCTGCAGGCCGGGCGCGCCAGTTACGCGCCGCTGCTGCAAGCGGGGGTGAAGATTTTTGAGCACCAAGGCGCCATCTTGCACGCCAAGTCCGCTTCGATCGACGGCGTCTGGTCGACCGTGGGCTCCACCAATCTGGACTGGCGCAGCTTTGTGCACAACCAGGAGTTGAATGCGGTGGTGCTAGGCGCCGACTTTGGCGCGCAGCTGCAAGCCTTGTTTGAGCGCGACCTGAGCGCCTCGACCCAGATCAGTTGGGCGATGTGGCAGCAACGCCCGCTGTCGGACCGGCTGCAGGAGTGGTTTGCGAGTGCCTGGGCGTATTGGCTGTAGGGCCGGTGCCAGCAGCAGCTGTGGCTCCGTGCGCCTGCAGCATCTGCCCCAGCGCCGCCAGCCAGTCTTCCAGCCCGGCGCCACTGAGCGCCTTGGCCAGCAGGGGCTGAACCAAGCCCACCAACAAGGCAGGCTTAAACACGCCACCCCAGCGCCAGGGCCGCGCCCAGACCAGCAAGCAGCCGGCTGCCGCACCCAGGCAGACCAGAGCCAGCGGGTGCTTTTTGGCGAACGGCGCCAAGCCCGCCTTGGCGCTCTGCGCCAACAGCGAGACGACGCCATGCAGCGGCTGCTTTTGCCACCAAGCCCGCGCCAAGGCCATCAAGAGGCCGGTCGCTGGCATAGCCTTCAAATCGGCCAAGCAGTCTGCCAGCTCGGCATTGCCAGCGGGCCGATCACGCAAGCCTTGCTGCAAGCGGGTGCGCGACAGTGCCAAGCGAGCCAGGGCCGCTGAAGTGGATGTTCCGATTGAACGTGAACTTTCCGGCGGCCTGCTCATGCGCCACCTTCCGGCGCTGCATCGCGGCTCTGCAACAGGGCACGGTCGGCGGCCCACTGCTGGCGCAGATGGGCAAACAAGGCACCGTCCCGGCTCCCGCTGGCCGCGGCGGCGCGCAGGCATACCAGCGCCAACAACAGCGGCGGCAGCGGCACGCACACCATCAGCCAGGGCGCGTGGATTTGCGCCGGCGGCGTCACCGCCCACAGCAGCAGCGCCACGCCGCCCAAGCCAACGCCCAGAGCCACGCTGCACATCACCACGGCATGCAGCACGAAGCGCCGCCGCAGCGCGTGCTTGGCCTCTTCAAACTCCGCACCGAACAAGTCGGCATAGGCTTGCGCATGCTCGGCCAAGGCCGTGGGCTGCGTCGTGAACAGATGGAAAAGCGCATGCAGCATGGCGGTGCGGATGTGGAGAAATGCCTGGGAGCGGTGCCGTGCAGCTTCAGCTGCGCGTGCGGTTCAGCATATTGACCAGGGCCATCAGGGCCGCGCCGGCAGCTGCGGCCATTAGCACCGACTTGAGCGGCTCGGCGCGAATGTAGTTCGTGCTGTTGGTGCCGGCCCGAAGCGCTTGCTCACGAAGGCGCAGCGATTGGTCGCGCACGGCATCCACGGTTTGGTGCGCCAGATGGCTGGCGCGGTCGGCCGCTCTGTGCAGCATGGGCTCGGCCTGATCGCGCAATTCTTGGACGCCGTCGCTCAGGCCATTGAGGGCCTCTTGTGCGAGCTGCTGCGTGGCCTGAACGGCCTGGGCCGCTTGCTCAACCGGGTGACCGGCGTGATCGAGGCTGCTGAGCGCAGGGCTAGATGAAGACTTATTGCTACCGAACATGATGCGTCCTTAGTGAGTTGTGGGGGCGAGCCGAACAGGCAGCTGAGCAAGTCAGTTCTTGCCAATCAAGCCAAACAAAAAGCTGGCAACCGCCAGCACCGCGAAGATCACGAACAAGATCTTGGCGATGCCCACGGCACTGGCCGCGATGCCGCCGAAGCCAAACACGGCGGCAATCAGGGCGATCACGAAAAAGACAACGGCGTAATGAAGCATGCTGATCTCCTGTCAAGCCGGGGCAAGGGCTGATGGCGGTGAGGTCGCTGCCCAAGTGGCGGCGGCATGCAAGGAGTGTGGGCTCAGCACAGCGCAGCCGCGATAGGCGGCCCGCTTGCAGCAGGGTCGGACGACCCGGCGCCGCTGTGTAGGACGATGGCTCTGAGCGCCCGCGAGGCGGGCAGCTTGGCCGCAAATCGGCTTATGCCGGGCTGTCTTGGGCCGGCAGCAAGAGCTGGATCAAAGTGCCCTGGCCCGGCTGCGAGCTCACCGTCAGGCGCCCGCCCTCGGCCTCCACCCGCACGCGCATACCGAGCAAGCCATAGGCCGAACGCGGCGTAGCGTCGGCATCGAAGCCCAGGCCATCGTCACGCACCGACACCGTCACCCAGCCCTGCGCCTGTTTCATCTCCACCCAGAGCTGACTCGCCTGCGCGTATTTGGAGATATTGGTGATCGCCTCTTGCAGCACGCGGTAAACCACGATCTCGGTGCCGCTGGCCAGTGCCACCGGATGCAAATCGCAATGCGCTTGCACGCCCTGGGCCTCGGCAAAGTCACGCACCAAGATCTCCAGGGTCGGCAGCAGGCCGAGATTGCTCAACGTGGAGGGCCGCAAATCCTCGATGATGGTGCGCCCCAGGGCGATGCTGGCATTGAGGGTGCTGACCAGATGCGCCAAGCGCTCCAAGGCCTCGGTCACGCCAGGCGCGGGCACCGGCGCCTGGTTCAGGCGCGACTTGATGCGCGCGGCATCCAGCTTGGCCGAGGTCAGCAAGGCGCCCAGCTCATCATGCAGATTGCGCGCCAGGCGGCCGCGCTCATCTTCGCGGGCGGTCAGCAAGTGTTGGGTCAGCTCGGTCAGCATCAGCTTGCTGATGCCGGCCTCGTCTTGCAGCTGATCGCGGTCGTCTTGCAGGCTGCGGCTGGAGTCCTGCAGCTGCTGTTTCAGAATCAGGCTCTTGCGCACATACAAGAACAAGGCCAGCAAGCAAGCCGCGCAAAGGGCGGCCAGGCCGATGCGGTTGACCAGCAGGGTGCTGGCCAGCGCGGCTTGCTCCAGGGCCGTGCGATCAAGTTCGAGCGCCAAAAGCTTTCTGACATCGGCACGGAAGGCCTCCATCAAGGTCTTGCCGACGCCACTGCTGACCAATTGCCGGGCCTGCTCGTGCTGGCCGGACTCGGTCAAGCGGACGCCGGCTTCAAGCAGCGCGATCTTGGCCTCCCATTGCTGCTTGGTGTCGGCCAAGATCGGGACAAAGCTGGGGTCAGCACCGTAAGCCAGGTTCAGCGCCTGCATGCCTTCTCGGCTGGCTGCCAGACCACGCTCATAGGGTTCCAGATAGGTTTTATCAGCGGTCAGCAAATAGTTGCGCTGGCTGGTTTCAGCGTCGAGCAAGCCGACCAACATCATGCGCGTGGTCGCTCGCATCTTCGTCATGACGGTCAATTCCTCCAGGCTCTCTGTGGCCTGCAAATAGGAACTCTCGCTCAGAAAGATAACGGCCACCGTCGCCACACAGGCCAAGGGCACGACCAGCGGACTGCGCCTTGCGACAGTGAAAAGATTCATAAGCCGGCCCAAAGGGAATTCGTGGGATCATGGCCCATAGGAGCGCCGTCACACCCATGATTCGTATTGCCATTGTTGATGACCACGCCATCGTTCGCGCCGGCTTGCAGCAGTTTTTTGCCGAGCAGATCGATTTCCAAGTCGTGGCCGAGGCGGCCACCGGCCGGGCGGCGATGGAGATCGTGCGCCAGGGTGAGGTCGATGTGATCTTGCTGGACATTTCCATGCCCGACCAGAGCGGCGTCGATACCCTGGCCGCCATCAAGGCGCGCGCGCCGGACTTGCCGGTCTTGATTTTGAGTGGCTTCCCCGAGGCCCATTACGCCACCACCTTGCTGCGCCAAGGTGCCAGCGGCTATCTGAACAAGGACTGCGACCCGGATGAGATTGTTCGCGCCATCCGCACCGTGGTGCGCGGGCGCAAATACATCAGCGCCGGTGTGGCCGAGCAATTGGCCAACGGGCTGGCCAGCGGCGGCGACCGCCCACCGCATGAAAGCTTGTCGGAGCGTGAGTTGCAGGTCTTCTTGCGCCTGGCCCGGGGTGAGACGATTGGCCATATGGCCGACAGCATGTCGCTCAGCGTCAAAACAGTCAGCACCTACCGCACCCGGGTGATGGAAAAAATGTCGCTCGCATCCAATAGCGACCTGACCTACTACGCCCTGAAGAACGGCCTGATTCAATAAGGCCGGCGGGCGGGCAGCGCGGGGACTCACTCGCCAAGCACTGCGCGCGCCCATCTCAGTCCAAGCCAGCGCGGCCGGTGTCGCCCACCGCCAAGCGGCAGCAATAGTCCAGCAAATCATCGATTTCATTGGACTTGTCGAACACCCGCGCCGCACCCAAGGCCAGGCACTTACGCCGCATATCGCTGGTGGCGTAGTTGCTGAGCACCACCATGGTGTGGTGGCCGGGTATGGCGCTGAGCGCCGTCAACACACCGATGCCTGAGCCCTGCTTCAAGAAGATATCGACGATGGCCAGGTCGAAGCGCTGCGCGTTCTGGCGGGTCCACTGCACCGCGCTGGCCTCATCTTCGGCCGTACCGACCACTTCGATCGGACCGAGCTCTTCCAGGGTCGCGATCAAATTCTCACGGATCACCGGGCTGTCCTCGACGATGTAAGTCTTGAGCCTGGCCATGGGCCGCGCAAGTTCGATGGGGTCAGGGGCCGAGATTTCAGGTGTCATGGGGGGTGGCGGCTGGCTGGGCAAGGCCCAAACGTATCCCGCTGACCTCGGGTCATTGGTGGATGGGCCGAGTGTGCCAGCAAAGCCACGCATGCCGCAGGTTGGACTTGCCCGGCTTGATGTAGGAATTGGCCTACAGCAGCAGCCCAAGGCCCATGCGTAGGACAGCAACTACGCGCTCCCAAGCCCCCGTCTGCTTCCGCAAAAGGGTGCTGGCTTCAACACTGCTCCTACCGTAGCAATGATGCCGCTCAAATTCAACATTAGCGGTGAACCACTCTCACTTCAGGAGCTTTCGATGAGTTCAAAGCTGAAACTACTGGCCGCTGCAGCGGGCCTCGCCTTGGCCACCCAGGCCGGCGCCCAGATCACCCTTTACGAGCATGACAGCTTCGCCGGCCGATCCTTCAAAACGCAGAACAAGGTCAACAATCTGCAGCGCTATGGCTTCAACGACATGGCCTCCTCGGCGGTGGTCGGCAATGGGCGCTGGGAGGTTTGCGATCAGCAGAATTTCGGAGGGCGCTGCGTCATCTTGCGCCGTGGCAACTACCTGAACTTCTCATCCATGGGTCTGAACGACCGCATCTCGTCGGCGCGCGCGGTGTCGGCCAATGCCCAATACGAGGATGAGCGCTATGCCCCCGCGCCGGTGTCCAGCTATGACTCGCGCCGCCGCGATAACGAGCGCCTGTATGAGGCCGAGGTCACCTCGGTGCGCGCCGTGATGGGCCATCAAGCCCAACAGCGCTGCTGGATTGAGCAGCAAGAAGTCTCCCAAAGCAGCAATGCCAATGTGCCGGCCGCCCTGGTGGGCGCCTTGATTGGCGGCGTGCTGGGTCACCAGGTGGGCGGCGGCCGCGGCAAAGACCTGGCGACCGTGGGTGGTGTGGTGGCCGGCGCGGCACTCGGCTCGCGGATGGGGGATGACGGGCCATCAAGCCGAACCCAGGACGTGCAGCGCTGCAGCTCCGACACGGGCCAACAACAAGGCCAGCCTGAGTACTGGGACGTGTCCTACACCTTTCAGGGCCGCCAGCACCGCATGCAAATGAGCTCACCCCCGGGCCGCACCATCATCGTCAACCGGCAAGGCGAACCGCGCACTTGAAGTCACGCGCAGCCATGGCCCGGCGCTGACCGTAGGACATTGACTACCCCGACAAGCGAAGTCGTCCGCTAGGCCAGCCGCCCCGGCAAGCCAACACTGGGGACTCGCTCACCCGTCGCAAAAGGTCCCCCATGAGCTTCGTTCTTTTAGCGCTGACCGCGCTGGCGTTTGCGTCCTCATGCGGACTCGCGATTTTGAGCTGGTATGCCGCAGAGCAAGTCCAGGCGGAAATGGGGCGCCAGGCGCTGGGCGGCTTGCGGATCTGGGATGACTGATCGCCCCCAAGCCGATCGCGCACCCACAAAAAATTCTTCCTCCCTTTCTTTCATCAACCACCAAGGAACATCATGAACACTCAATTCAATCTCAAGGCTTCAATCCTTCTTGCCGCCCTGTTCTGCGTGCCTGTGGCGCAAGCCGCCATGACCAGCAACGATGAGTACAAGGCCAACAAGACCCGCATTGCCGCGGACTACAAGTCCGAGAAAGCGGCCTGTGGCGCCATGAACGGCAATGCCAAGGACATTTGCGTTGAGGAAGCGAAGGGTCGCGAAAAGGTGGCACTCGCTGAAGGCGAATATGCCCACACCGGCAGCGCCGCCGACAGCAAAAAAGTGATCATCGCCAAGGCGGAATCGAACTACGCGATCGCCAAAGAAAAATGCGATGACCGGTCCGGCAATGACAAGGACGTTTGCGTCAAAGAAGCCAAGGCAGTCGAAGCCAAGATCCTGGCCGATGTGAAGTTGAGCAAGAAGATCGACTCGGCCGTGAAGGACGATGTGCAAACCAAGCGTGACGCCGACTACAAGGTGCGTGTCGAGAAGTGCGACTCCCAGTCCGGTGACGCCAAGGCCAGCTGCGTGGCGAACGCCAAGGCCAGCGTCGGTAAGGACTAAGTTTTAGTTCGGGGCAGTGAGATGCCCGGTCGACATGCCAGCAGCCCAGGCCCCGCTTGGGCTGCGCCTTGAAAGGATGGCCTCGCCATGATTGCGTTTCAAGTCAGCGATATGAGTTGTTCGCGTTGTGCCGGCGCCATCACCAAGGCACTCAAAGAGGCCGATCATTCCGCCTTGGTGCGGGTGGATCTGGCCACTTTCACGGTCGAGATCGAGCCCAGCCACGCCACAGCGCGGCAGCTGAGCGATGCGATCAAGCGGGCCGGCTATTCGCCGGTGGCGGCATGAAGAAGACTTTTGCGGTTTCCAAGGTCAGGCTGGATGCTGGCGGGCGCATCACCGCCGTGCTCTGGGGTCCGGTGGACACCGAGAAAAACGCCTGGGCCGCGCCCGAGGTGGAAGTGCCGGTGAGCAAGGCCGTCAAGGCCATTCGCGCCGGCGCCCCGGTGTTCGCCCTATTTCCTTCGACCCATGGTCACATCCCCGACCGCCAGTTCATGGTGGCAGACTATGAGGGCGGCCGCGCCACCATTGTGATGGACGGCCCAGCCACCCATGAGCGCGAGGTCCACGATATGGACCGGCTTGCCTGAGGACGGATGCGATGAATAGCTTGACCAAAATGGCCCTCGGCCTGATCGGCCAATTGAAGCCTTTGCCGGCGCTTGAAGGTGCCAGCACCCTGCTGCACTTGCCTGCGCCCTCGCTGAGCGGCGGCATGCCCTTGATCGCTGCGCTGGCCAGCCGGCAGTCGCGGCGCGAGTTCGCGCCCGAGCCTCTGGCCGAACAACAACTCTCCGATCTGCTGTGGGCCGCGGCCGGCATCAACCGGCATGAACTCGGCGGGCGCACCGTGCCCAGCGCGATGAACTCGCAAGAGGTGCTGCTGTATGTGGCGATGCCGCAGGGCCTGTTCCTCTACGAGCCGTTGCCTCACCATTTGCGCCTGATCGTTGCCAGCGATGTGCGCCGCGTCACCGGCCAGCAAGATTTTGTCGACACCGCCCCGCTGGACCTCGTCTTTGTGGCCGACCATTCGCGCCTGGGCCTGGTGCCCGCCGCCCAGCGCGAGGCCTATGCCTACGTCATGGCCGGTGCGATGGCGCAGAACGTGTATCTCTACTGCGCCTCGGAAGGCCTGGCCACGGTGATTCGTGCTTGGTTCGACCGCGACGCGCTGTCGCAAGCCATGGGCCTGCAAGCCGATCACCAACTGCTGCTGTCGCAGACGGTGGGCGGGATGAAGGCAGAGTCCAGCGCCTGAACGCACAGGCGCCGCACAAGGGCATGGTCGCTTCAATGCCATCGCCAACGATCAAACGCCAGCGACCGCGCCAAATATGGCGCCGGCCGCCGCGGTGACTGCCATCGCCACCGCGCCCCAGAACGCGACCCGCCAAGTGCCGCCCCAGATGGGCGCCCCGCCCGCCTGGGCCGAAAGCGCGCCCAGGCCGGCCAAAAAGGCCAGGGACGAGGCGGACACCCAAACACTCAGCTGCGCAGGCGCAGCCACCACAGTCACGGCGACAACGGCAATCGGCAAGGCGGCACCCAACGCAAAGCTGGCCGCTGAAGCCCAGGCCGCCTGAAGAGGCCGCGCGGCCGTGGTGTCAGACAAGCCCAATTCGTCCCGCCCATGGGCCGCCAGCGCGTCATGCGCCATCAACTGCGCGGCGACTTGATCGGCCAGCGCCAAGCTAAGGCCACGGCCGACGTAGATGTCCGCCAACTCGCGCTGCTCACCCGCAGGGTCTTGGGCCAGCTCGGCACGCTCACGTGCCAAGTCGGCATGCTCGGTGTCCTTTTGCGAGTGCACCGAGATGAACTCCCCCGCCGCCATCGACATGGCACCGGCGATCAGGCCCGAGACGCTGGTGAGCAAAATCAATCGCGGCTCGGTGCCGGCTGCCGCCACACCCAGCACCAGGCTGGCAGTGGACACGATGCCGTCATTGGCGCCCAGCACGGCGGCGCGCAGCCAGCCGATGCGGGCGCTGCGGTGGTTTTCAGCGGGAAGACGCATGACTCAAACCCCCATCAAATTTCTAGTTAGCCAGGCCGAACGCTTGTGCCAGCTACTCATGCCGCAGCGCCTCAATCGGGTCCATGCGCGCCGCGCGGCGGGCCGGGAAGTAGCCGAACACCACGCCAATCACCGCGGAGAACAACAGGGACAGCAGATTGATGGCCGGATCGAATGTGTAGGGCACGCCCATCACACCCGACAGCGCATAAGACGCCGCCGTGGCAATGACGATGCCGATCACGCCGCCCAGAGCCGACAGCACCACCGCCTCGATCAGGAACTGCAGCAGCACCTCGCTCTCCAGCGCGCCCACGGCTAGGCGCAGGCCGATCTCGTGGGTGCGCTCAGTGACGCTGACCAGCATGATGTTCATGATGCCAATGCCGCCCACCAGCAGGCTGACCGCCGCCACCGCGCCAAGCAAGCTGGTCAGCACGCCCATGGTGCTGGACAAGGTTTCGGCGAGTTGCTGGGTGTCGAAGATATTGAAGTTGTCGTCATCGCTCTCGGCCAGGTGGCGGCGCTCGCGTAGCAGCTGACGCAGGCTGGCTTTGAGCGGCGCGCTGTCACTGCCGTCTTGCATGGACACCAGCAAAACGCCCACCTTGCGGCTGCCGGTGACCCGCCGCTGCAGCGTGTGCAGCGGCAGCAGCACAGTGTCGTCTTGATCCCCCATGCTGCCCTGCCCCTTGGCCGCCAGGATGGCGATCACCTCGCAGGAGAAATGCTTGACCCGCAACTGCTGGCCCAGGCCGGTCTGCCCCACGCTGCCGCCCCAGAGTTCGCGCCGCACCGTCTCGCCGATGATGCACACGGCCGCACCCGAGAGCTGCTCATCGGGCGCGAACAGCCGGCCGCTGGCAAGCTCCCAATTGCCGGTCTCGAACCAGGCATTGCTGCTGCCCACCACCGTGGTGGCCCAGTTGCGCCCATTAGCCACCACGGTGGCGGTGGCGCGGCCCTGGGGTGCCACCGCAGCCACGCCGCCGATCTGCGCGGCGATGGCCTCACCATCGGCCTCAATGAACTGCGGCACACCGCCGCCGCCCCCGCCGCCACCGATGCGCTGGCCCGGGCTGACCATCAGCAAATTGGTGCCCAAGCTGGTGATCTTTTCTTCAATCGCCTGCGTAGCGCCATTGCCCAAGGTCACCATGGTGATGACGGCGCTGACGCCGATGACGATGCCCAGAATGGTAAGAAATGAGCGCAGCATATTGCGCCTCACCGAGCGCAGCGCCAGCATGAAGACGCTGAACAGCATCAGATGCTCTCCACACTGCTCTCAATGCCGTCCATCACCGGCGCGGCCGTGGTCGGATTGGGGTTGAGCACATCCTTGGCGATGCGGCCATCAACGAAATGCACCATGCGCCGCGCGTACGCGGCCATATCGGGCTCATGCGTCACCATCAGCACGGTGATGCCGTGGTCACGGTTCAGCGCCATCAGCAGGCCCATGATCTCGTGGCTGCGCAGGGTGTCCAGATTGCCGGTGGGCTCGTCGGCCAGCACCACGGCGGGCTGGGTGACGATGGCGCGGGCAATCGCCACCCGCTGCTGCTGGCCGCCCGAGAGCTCGCCCGGCGTGTGCTGCTCCCAGCCGGCCAAGCCCACATCGGCCAAGGCCTTGGCGGCCGCGCTGCGGCGCGCCGCCGCACCGTCGCCCCGGTACAGCAGCGGCAACTCCACATTCTCTTGCGCCGAGGTACGCGCCAGCAGATTGAAGCCCTGGAACACAAAGCCCAGGTAGCGCCGCCGCAAGCGCGCACGCTGGTCGCGCGACAGCGCTTCGACATGCGCGCCGCGGAACAGATACTGACCGCTGCTGGGCGTATCCAGGCAGCCCAGGATGTTCATGGCGGTAGACTTACCCGAGCCGCTGGGGCCCATGATGGCAACGAATTCGCCGGCGTCGATGTCCAGGTTGATGCCCTTGAGCGCCAGCAGCTCCGCCGCACCGCTGCCATAGCGTTTGCTCACGCCGCGCAACTCGATCAGGCGCGTGCTCATTTGGCACCCGCTGTTTGCTGGGCGGTGATGACCCGCATGCCGGCGCTGAGCGCGCCGCTGACGATCTCGGTCATATGGCCGTCGCTGATGCCAGGCACCACGGCCACCGCCTTGGGCACCGCGCCGCTGATGGCTACGCCGTTTGAGTCAGCGGGCAAGACCCAGACCTGGCGTGCCGCGGCCGTGCTGGCGCCATCCGCCGCGCCGCGGCGCCTACTCTCGGTCTTGGGCGGGCCGAAGGCAATGCCTGAGGCAATGCCCTTCTTAGCGGCGGCCGCGGCCGTACTGGGCGCGTAACGCAAGGCGGCATTGGGCACCAGCAGCACGTCTTTGCGCTGGGTGGCCACGATGATGGCGGTGGCCGTCATGCCCGGGCGCAGGCTGAGGTCGGCGTTGTCCACATCGAGGTAGGTCAGATAGGTGACGACGTTGTCGGTGATGGTCGAGCCAAAACCCACCCGCGTGATGCGCGCCGGGAAGGGCCGGCTCAGATAGGCGCTCACGGTGAAGGTGGCCGCCTGCCCAACCTTGACCGCCCCCACATCGGCCTCGTCCACATAAACCCAGAGGCGCAGCCGGGCCAGATCCTCGGCCACGGTGAACAGCGTGACTGCCTGCAGCGAGGCGGCAACCGTGTTGCCGGGGTCGACCGCGCGGGTCAGCACCACGCCATCGGCGGGCGCGGTGATCGAGGCTTTGGAGAGGTTGATCTGGTCGGTGGAGAGTGCAGCCAGCGCATCGCTGATGCCGGCCTGCGCGCTGCCGTCATCGGCCACAGCGCGGGCCAGGGTGGCGCGGCCGCTATCCAGCTCGGCCTTGGACGGCACCTTGCCGCCGGACAGGCGCGCCACTTCCTCTAGCCGGCCTAAAGCGGCGCGGGCTTCGGCCACGGTGGCCCCGGTCTGCGCATGCCGGGCGTGGGCGGCAGCCAAAGTGGCTTGTGAGCGCAGGATCTGGCCGCGCAGCTTGGCGGTGTCCAGCACCACCAGCACCTGGCCTTTTTTGATGCTGTCATTGACGTCGACATTGACCTTCAAGACCGTGCCCGACAGCTCACTGCCAATATTGATGGAGCGCGTGGGCTGCACCGTGCCATTGGCGGTGACGGTCAGCGTGAGATCGCCCCGCCCCACCACCACCGTGGTGTAGCCCGGCTCCGCCTTGGCCGCCCGCCCCGCCCACCACCAGGCAAGGCCAGCCGCGGCTAGCAACACGGCGGCGAGCAAGCCCCACAGCCAGCGCCGCAGGTACCAAGGCCGCGCAGCCGGCTCGCCCAACAGTTCAGACAGATCGGCGCCGGGCGTGGCCGTGCTTGTTGCTGCTGCGGGTTTGGCTTCAGCCTTTGCCTCAGCCTTTGCCTCAGGTTTGGCGGCAGCTTGGGGCTCGGTTGGAGTGGCGGCGGCAACTTCGGGCGCAGGCACGGGCACGGGAACTACCACTGGAGCCGGGGGCGGGATCGCTAAGTTCATCTGTTGGGTGCTTCCACTGCGGGCGACCAACCGCCGCCTAATGCTTTGAATAAGCGCACCTGGTCGCTACCCACTTCGGCACTGGCGCTGGCCACGCCGTCCTGGGTGGCGAACTGGGTGCGCTGGGTTTCGAGCACGGTTTGAAAATCGATCAGGCCGCTGCTGTAGCGCTGGCGGGCCAGCTGAGCGGCGCTGCTGGCGGCGTCGGCCGCCAAGCGCAGGCTGGCCAGGCGCAGGCGCGCGCCCTGCAGCGCCAGCAGCGCGTCTTCCACTTGCTGCAAAGCGGCAAGCACTGCCGCGCGATACAGCAACTGCGCCTGAGTCAAAGCCGCCTGCTGCACACGCAGCTGCGCGCTCAGGGCGCCGCCATCGAAAAGCGGCAAGCTCACACTGGCCAGCAAGCTGCCCAGCACCGCATTGCTATTGCCCAGCGCGCCGACCGTGGCAGCACTCCAGCCCAAAGAACCGCCAATGGCAAAGCTGGGATAGCGTTGCGCCTGGGCCTGTGCCTCGCGGGCCAGGGCCGCGGCCACTTGGTATTCGGCCGCGCGCACATCGGCACGTTGGCGCAAGGTCTCGGCGGGGATGTTCAAGGTTAGCGCCTCGCGCGCTTGCGGGACCTTGAGCGCCGAACTCACAGCGCCAAGCTCGGCCATCTCCAACAGGGCCGCCGGCGGCCGCCCCGTCAGCACCGCCAGCGCATGCAGCGTCTGCCCGCTGCTGGTTTGCAGCAGGGGAAGCAGCGCGCGGCTTTGCTCGACGGCGGCGCGCGCCTGCTCGGCCTCCAGCGCGGTGACCAAGCCCGCTTGCTGGCGCCACAGCGTGATCTGCAGCGTTTCCTCCTGGCTGGCCAGGTTCTCGGCCGCGATGAGGCTGCGCACCTGGCTGGTTCGCAGCAAGATGTAGTTCAGCGCCACTTCCGCCGCGATTTGCACCTGCACATCGCCCAGGCTGGCCTGGCTGGCCGCGAGGCCGGCTTCGCCCGCTTCCAAGGCGGCACGCCGCGCGCCAAACAAGTCCAGTGCCCAGCTGGCATCGGCACCGAGCTGAAAGTTGTTGCCACTGCTGCGGCCGCCCACCGTGCCACGCTGCGCGGAGGCTTGGGCCGTCAAATTCGGCCACAAGGCGGCAGCGGCAAGATCGCGCAAGGCCCGCGCCTGACCCAGCGCGGCACGCGCGCCCTGCACCGTGGTGTTGGCCTGCAGGGCTTGGCCTTCCAAGGCATCCAGTTGCGCATCATCAAAGCGCTGCCACCAAGCCAAGAGCGAAGCGGTGCTGACGGCGGAGCCGCCTGCTGCCGCTGATGCCGCCGCAGTGCCCCTTGACCAAGCGACGGGCATATCGAGCTTGGCCAGCGGCGCTTGCTCGCTTGGCGCCAGCGACGCACAGGCCGCCAAGCTGCCGAGCAAGCCCAGGCCGGCGAAGCGGCACGCCAAAGTCGCGCCTGGCGCGATGCCCATGTGCAGCCTCACCGGCGCGGCCGACCGGCGTTGCGGCGCGGCGTCGCCAGGCCGGCAAGTTCGCCAGGGCCATCAAGGTTCAGGGGCATGATGCAAGTCCTCCGCTGCTGCAGCCAACCGGCCATGTCGGCGAGTTGTGACGATGACGCAGTTTTAGAAGGCGATGAACAGGCCGTCTGTTCGGCAGCGCACATGGCGGTGAACTGAGCGCGCACCGCAGCGTGGGTCAAGCCCCAATGAACGACTTGGTTTAAGCGGGGCGAATTCACCCGCGCAGGCCGAGGCCCTCAGCCCTGCGCCCATGCACAGGGTTAAAGCCGCCGACCGATTGCACGGCGCTGGCGGCCCGCCGCACCGCCTCAAAATCCGACGCCAACATATCGACCGGCCGGCACTGAGCTAGATGCGCGTTAGCCCCAGCGAACCAAGCCGCCACCGCCCAGCCCGACCACAGCTGCGGCAAGGCGGCACGCACCTCTTGCGCCTCCGCCTTCAAGGCCAAGTCCTGCGCCTCAAACTGAAACATCGGTATCCACAAACTGCTGCGCCATTCAAAGCCGAAGACTTGGCCGGTATGAACGAGTTGGACGAGTTGAACAAGTTGGGTAAGGCTGCAGGCACGGCCGAGCTGATATTCCTCCAGCAAGCGCGCCAACACATCAGCCGGTGCCGTGCCCCCCGTCGCCCGGAAGGCCTCCAGCAAGGCGATGAAGCCGCGGCCGCTGGGCACTTCAAGTTCAGACGGTGGCGGGTAGGTGAATGAGGGCGCAAATGCGGCAAGGCCGGCGCGGCTCATTGCGCCCCCTTGTGATCTTTTTGGCCCGTGTTCTTGTGCCGGCCCAGCACTTCATTGGGCTCGGTCGGCGCGAGGGGTGACTTGGCTGCGGGCTTGTTTTGCGCGGGCTTAGTCGGCCGCCCAGGCACGGGCGCCATCCAGGGGCTTTGGTACTTCTTGTTCATCAGGAGCTCCTATCAAAACGTGGGCACCGGCGTCCGCAATGACGTCAGCATGGGAACGCACAGCCTAAGCAAGCCCAGCGCGGCCTTCTGTGCGACAGCGCACGCGCGCGACATCAGTTCATTGGCGCTTCAAGGTGCGCTGTCGCACAGAAATCATGTGCACCGGCGCGCAAGCTCAAGCCCCTCAAGCAACCGGATGGACACTTATGAAAACTGATTCACAGCTGCAACAAGACGTGATGGCCGAGCTGAAGTGGGAGCCTTCGGTGCATGCCGCGCAGGTCGGCGTCGAGGTCAAGGACGGTGTAGTGACGCTGGCCGGTGAGGTCAGCAGCTATACCGAGAAACTCAATGCCGAGCGCGCCGCGCAACGGGTGCATGGCGTCAAGGCCTTGGCCGTGGAAATGTCGGTCAAGCTCTCACAACTGGGCAAGCGCAATGATGCGGACATCGCCGGCTCCGCCCGCAATATCCTGAGCTGGACCAGCTCACTCCCCAGCGACGCCGTCAAGGTGCTGGTGGAGGACGGCTGGCTGACCCTGTCGGGCGATGTGGAGTGGCAATTCCAACGTCAAGACGCCGCGGACAGCGTGCGCTATCTGATGGGCGTGGTCGGCGTCAGCAATCAGATCGCCATCAAGCCCTTGTTGTCGGCCACGGTCGTCAAGGCGGACATTGAGTCTGCACTCAAGCGTCGCGCCGCAGCCGATGCCAAGACCATCACGGTCGAGGTCAAGGGTACCGACGTCACCCTCACCGGCACCGTGCACAGCTGGGCCGAGCGTGACCTGGCCAGACGCTCCGCCTGGGGCAGCGTGGGCGTGCGCAATGTCGTCGACAAGATGAACCTCGTCTGAGCGAGGTGGCGCGGATTGCGAGCGAGGCAGGTCCTGCTTGTTTCGCACGCGATCAGTCAGCCGTGGCCGAGCGGCGTCATTCCGTCTCGCCTTGGCATGCTCACAGGACCAACAATCAGCAAGGGGCAGCAGCATGGACATCACCACACACCGCGCACGCATCATCGGCCCGGTCTCTTACCTGGCCGGCACGGGGCGCAAACAACGCATTCCAATCGGGCCTTGTCTGGTTGAAAGCCGGGACGGGCGGCCGATCGACATCGTCTGGGGCGCGCAGGGGCAAAGCTCCGTCACCCTGCCCTTCGAAGATTTACAAGCCGCCCAAGATCAAGGGCATTTGGTGCTGCTGGACTGATAACGCCGATGCTGTGCGGATAGGTTCAAGACTGGGGCACGGGTGGGCGCAATTGCAATTCGAACTGCGCCAGGCTGGCCACATAGACCGCAGTCATGGCACGGTCCAGGCTCTCCGGGCTGAAGGCATCAGAGTTCGCGAGTTCAGCGGTGCTGTGAAGCGGTTCCCGCTGGGCCAGCGCCGCCATCACCACATCGCCACAGGCATCCAGCAGTCGGACATCCAGCGCTAGGTAGGCCTCTTGGCCCTGCGCCATGCCATCAAGCAAAGTGATGTCAACGATGCCGATCAGACCACGCTGGCCAACCAGGGCCAAAAAGGTCGAGTGCCCGCGCGGCGTCTGCCTGACTTGCACATCACCGCGCAGGCCGATGCCCTGAAAGCGCCGCAGCAGTATTTGCGCACATGCCTCAAGACGCGGCTGCAAGGCCTGCGTCAAACGGGTGACGGTGATCTCCCTTGCCGGCTGGCTGGGCGCTGCGGAGATGGGGTGTGGGATGGCCATGACTCAGATTGTCCGGCGCGAGCACTGGGCGCCATGCCCGAAACAGCCGGGTCATCGCCGCTCACCCATGTTCTGGACGCAGCCGCTGGCGGGCTATTGATTCAACCCCAAACGGCGGGGTGACTGCCAGCATCAGATGGGGCGGCAGCGCTTTGCTGAAGTGTTGGCATGCGCGTGGGAAACATCCGCGAAAAAGAGCGCCGCACATTCGGAATTCCGCAGACACCCTGCCCACTCAGCGAGCACCCTAGGCTCAAGCATCGCGTTGTTATGGCTGTTTCGGACCCGCAATGGAAAAACGGCCTAGCTGCTTACGCCGCTAGGCCGTTAGTCTCTTCTTATAAATGGTCGGAACGGTGGGATTCGAACTCACGACCCCTTGCACCCCATGCAAGTGCGCTACCAGGCTGCGCTACGCCCCGACTGAGCTTTGCATTATAGGACAGTTTTTTGTCCCATGCAAAGAATTACTTTAAAAGATCTTCGCGTATTGAAAAAAGCTCGTCCCGGATCTGTTCGATAGACCAAGGACCTGCAGGCATTGTACTCGTGCTGGCACGGTGAATTTGGCTAACAGCCAAAGCTGCGGCCGAAACACCCTGGCTTGAAGCAACGGTCTTGCGAGGCAAGTCATCTGCATCCAAGGCGCCGACATCAAAGCCCTCGATGTCGTCCGCCGCATCGACATCACTGTCTTGCAAATGCTCAAAAGCAAGGGCCGCGTCGCCACGCGAGCTGGCGGCATCGACCAACTGATTGCGGGCGCCGCTGATGGTGAAGCCCTGCTCGTACAGCAAGCTGCGGATGCGGCGAATCAGCAGCACTTCATGGTGCTGGTAATAGCGCCGATTACCGCGCCGCTTCATGGGCTTGAGTTGGGTGAACTCCTGCTCCCAGTAACGCAGCACATAAGGCTTCACGCCACAAAGCTCGCTCACCTCACCGATGGTGAAGTAGCGCTTGGGCGGAATGGCGGGAAGCACGTTGTCCATGCAAATCAAGGGCTAGACCTTTGGGAGCTCAGACTCTACTCGATGTCGTCTTCATCGCACGCATCGCCTTGCACTGCACTCTTGAGTTTGTGGCTGGCGTGAAAAGTCACCACATCGCGCGCCTTGATCGGGATGGACTCACCGGTGCGCGGATTGCGTCCCGGGCGCGGTGCCTTGCGGCGGATATTGAAATTGCCAAAGCCTGAGAGCTTGACGTCATCACCGCGCACCAGATTGGCGTGGATGATGTCGAAGAAGGCCTCGACCATGTCCTTGGACTCGCGCTTGTTCAGGCCCAGCTTGTCGAACAGCAGCTCGGCCAGTTCGGCCTTGGTCAAGGTGGGCGTTTCCAGGCTGGGCAGCAGCACGCGGGCAGGCGCGCTGGGCGTGCTCAAAGCATCCAGCTTGCTGTCATCGGCGCTGTTGTTCTTATTGTTTTCCATCGTCATCATCAAGCAAGCGTTCGCTGTTCTCAGGTGGGTGGAGCAAGAGCTGGATGGTTCTGAGACTATCAGCCGCGCAAGCGCGCGCCCAGCCCTTGAGCGAGTGCCGCGATCACAACTGCCACCGTCTGCTCGATGCGCTCGTCGGTCAAGGTTTGCTCATCGTCCAGCAATTCCAGGCGCACGGCCATGCTGCGCTCGCCGTCCTTCAGGTCAGCGCTGGCCTGGGTCGGCTTGAACACGTCAAACAGCTTGGCCGAGCGGATCAGGCCTTGGTGGGCCGAGCCCAGAATGGTCTGCATCAAGGCATCGTGTGTGACGCCCTCGCCCACGATGACGGCCAGATCACGCAGCACAGCTTGCTGGCGAGGAATGGCCTGGGCAGCGGGCAGCACGCGTTGCAGCGTGGCATCGAGGTCCAGTTCGAACAGCACCGGCGCGCTGGGCAGTTCATAGCCCTGGCGCCATTTGGGATGCAGCTCGCCGATCACACCGATGTCAACGCCGTCCAACTCCACACGGGCACTGCGGCCGGGATGCAAAGCGGGATGCTCAGCCGCCACGAAGCGCAGCTGACGCGGCGCGAACAGCGCCTCCAAATCACCCTTCACATCGAAGAAGTCGATCAGGCGATCACGCTGGCTCCACTGCTGCTGCTCGGCCGGGCCAAAGGCCAAGCCGGCCAGACGCATGGGCTGGTGAATGCCGGCCACGCTGGTGTCGCCCTGCTGCACCGAAGCGTCGCGCAGGAACACGCGGCCGATCTCGAACAAGCGCACGCGCGAGGCGCGGCGGCTCAGGTTGTAACGCAAGGTGTTGACCAGGCTGCCGATCAAGCTGGTGCGCATCACGGCCAGTGGTGCTGCGATCGGGTTGAGCAACTGGATAGGATTCTGATTGCCCGCCAATTCCTTTTCCCAGCGCGCTTCAACAAAGCTGAAGTTGATGGTCTCGAAGTAACCCAGGCCGGCGACGGCGCTGCGCAGTGCATGCGTGGCGCGGCGCGACTCCGAGCCCACCTTGGCCACCACGGGCGCCAGCGGCGGCGTGTCCGGCAGCGTGGGGTAGCCCAGCACGCGGATGATTTCTTCGATCAGGTCTTCTTCGATGCGCAGATCGAAGCGGAAGCTCGGTGGCGTCACGGTCAGCACGCCGCCATTGGCGTCGCTCTCGGTGAAGCTCAGGCCCAGGCGGGTGAAGACGCGGGCGCAGTCTTCCTGCGTCACCGGCATGCCGATGATCTTGGCGGCGCGCGCCACGCGCAGGGCCACCGGCTGACGCTCGGGCAGCGTGGTGATGGTGTCGTCGATCGGGCCGGCCTGGCCGCCGCAAATCTCCAGCACCAGCTGGGTGATGCGCTCGATATGGGCCACGGTCAGGGCCGGGTCAACACCGCGCTCGAAGCGGTGGCCTGCGTCGGTCGAGAAAGCGAAGCGGCGCGAACGGCCCATCACCGCCTCGGGCCACCAGAAAGCGGCTTCGACGTAAATGTTTTGCGTGTCGTCCGACACAGCAGTGGCGTCGCCGCCCATGATGCCGGCCAGGGACTCAGGCGCCTGGCTGTCGGCCACCACGCCAACCTTCTCATCCAGCTCGACGGTATTGCCGTTGAGCAGCTTGAGCGTCTCGCCCTGCTTGGCCCAGCGAACCACCAGCTCGTCGTGGATCTTGTCCAGATCGAAGATATGCGAGGGGCGGCCCAGTTCGAACATCACATAGTTGGAGATGTCCACCAGCGCCGTCACCGAACGTTGGCCACAGCGCGCCAGACGATCCACCATCCACGCGGGCGTTTGCGCCTTGGTATTGACGCCGCGCACGATGCGGCCGGAGAAACGGCCGCACAGATCAGCAGCCTCGATACGCACCGGCAGCTTGTCTTGATGCGCCACCGGCACCGGCGTGCAATCAGGCTGAGTCAACGGTGTGCCGGTCAGGGCCGAGACCTCACGGGCAATGCCGTAGACGCTCAAGGCATGGGCCAGATTCGGCGTCAGCTTGAGGGTGAACAAGGTGTCATCCAAGTTCAGGTGTTCGCGGATGTCTTGGCCCACAGGGGCATCGGCGGCCAGTTCCAACAGGCCGCCATGCTCTTCGCTGAGCTTGAGCTCACGCGCCGAGCACAGCATGCCGTAGCTCTCGACGCCGCGCAGCTTGCCAACGCCGATCTTGAAGGCCTTGCCATCTTCGCCCGGGGGCAATTCGGCGCCCACAGTGGCCAGCGGCACCTTGATGCCGGCACGCGCATTGGGCGCGCCGCAGACGATTTGCAGCGGCTCGGCCGCGCCGACATTGACCGAGCAGATGCGCAGCTTATCGGCGTTAGGGTGTTGCTCGGCCGACAAGATCTCGGCCACTTTGATGCCGTGGAAAGGCGGCGCCACCGGGCGCAGCTCTTCGACTTCCAAGCCGGACATGGTCAACAGCTCGGCCAGTTCTTGGGTGTTCAGTGCAGGGTTGCAAAAGGCCCGCAGCCAGGATTCAGGAAATTGCATGGTGTGTGTTCTCTCGGGTTCTCAGATGGTGGCGTGGGATGAGGTGCTGGGCCTCACTTGAACTGCGACAAGAAGCGCAGATCACCATCAAAGAACTGGCGCAAATCATTCACGCCGTAACGCAACATGGCCAGGCGGTCGATGCCGGAGCCAAAAGCAAAGCCGATGTAACGCTCAGGGTCCAGGCCCATATTGCGGACCACCTGCGGGTGCACCTGGCCGGAGCCAGACACTTCCAACCAACGGCCTTTCAGCGGGCCGGACTCGAA
Organism: Paucibacter sp. KCTC 42545; assembly: GCF_001477625.1. Lineage (NCBI taxonomy): Bacteria > Pseudomonadati > Pseudomonadota > Betaproteobacteria > Burkholderiales > Sphaerotilaceae > Roseateles > Paucibacter sp. KCTC 42545. The sequence goes on along the minus strand of NZ_CP013692.1, from coordinate 773,119 downwards.
CATGATGTCGATCTCAGCGCTGGGCTCGGTGAAGGGGAAGTAGCTCGGACGGAAGCGCAGCTGCAGCTGGTCGGTCTCGAAGAAGGCGGTGATGAAGTTGAGATAGACCGCCTTCAAGTCCTTGAAGCTGATGTTCTCGCCAACCCACAGGCCTTCGACCTGGTGGAACATGGGGGAGTGCGTGGCGTCGTTGTCGACCCGGTAGGTGCGGCCGGGGGCGATGACGCGAATCTCAGGCATGTGGTCCTGACCGGCATAGCGGCGGGCATGGGCCTGGGCATAGCGGATCTGCATCGGACTGGTGTGCGGACGCAGATTGAAATAGCGCCCGCCTTCGTCCTTCATATCCACATAGAAGGTGTCCTGCATGGAGCGCGCAGGATGGTTCTCAGGATTGTTGAGGGCCGAGAAGCTGAACCAGTCGGTCTCGATCTCAGGGCCATCGGCAACATCAAAACCCATCGAGCCGAAGATGGCCTCGATGCGCGCCATGGCACGCGTGATCGGGTGCAAGGCACCGGTGCCACGGCTGCGGCCTGGCAGGGTGACGTCCAGCGCTTCAGCCTTCAGCTGCAGAGCCAACTCGGCATCGGCCAGGGCTTGGCGGCGCTCGGTCAGCGCGGCCTCGATGCCACTCTTCAAGACATTGATCTCGGCGCCGCGCGCCTTTTTCTCGTCCACAGGCAGGGCCGCCAGACCCTTGAGCAACTCGGTCACGCGACCGGCCTTGCCCAGAAAACGAGCCTTGGCGTTCTCCAGTTCGGCAGGCGTGCTGGTGGCGGCGAATTCGGCCTGGGCGGCTTGCAGCAATTGTTCGAGATCAGTCATCTTGAAGAGGAAATTTCGGGCGGAAACAAAAAAGGCCGAGCACCAGGGTGTCGGCCTTGAGGTTGCTCACCGCGGCTCCCGAAAGAGCCGCGGCTGCAAAGAACCGCCAAAGGCGGCCCTCTGCATTAAGCCAGTGCGGCCTTAACCTTGGCGAAGACGGTGGCAAAGCCAGCCGGATCGTTGACGGCCATGTCGGCCAAGACCTTGCGGTCGATCTCGATCTGAGCCTTCTTCAGGCCAGCCACAAACTTGCTGTAGGTGAGTCCCAGGCCACGGCTTGCTGCGTTGATACGAGCAATCCACAGAGCACGGAACACACGCTTCTTGGCGCGACGGTCACGGTAGGCGTATTGGCCTGCCTTCATCACCGCCTGTTTGGCGATGCGGAAGACATTCTTACGACGACCACGGAAGCCCTTGGCCAGAGCCAGGACCTTCTTGTGACGGGCACGAGCGGTAACACCACGTTTAACGCGAGGCATATTAAATCTCCTTTAGTTAAATGGGTTTACAGACCAAAGCCGGGCAACATCTGAGCGATGTGACCCATATTGGTTTCGTGCACGGCAACCGAACCACGCAGATGGCGCTTGTTCTTGGTCGACTTCTTGGTCAGGATGTGGCGCTTGAACGCTTGACCGCGCTTGACGGTACCACCCGGACGAACGCGGAAGCGCTTCTTCGCGCTGCTCTTGGTCTTCATTTTGGGCATGTGAGTGCTCCTTTTAAGATGTCCCAGGGGCGGTTGAGGGCCTCTCAACACTTGCCAGCCTCTGGAGACTAATAAGCCCGCCGATGACCAAATCAGCGGGCTTGAACTTCATACGGGCGCCATCTTGGCCGCCTGCCGGGCCGCCCCAAAGGCGGCCACCTTGCAATCAAAACCGGGCCACTGCCCGCTTTTGATTGCACCCCCTCGGGGGGTGGGTCCGTGTACTCACGGACCCGGGGGTCAACAGTCCTTAGCGCTTTTTCGGCGCCAGCACCATGATCATCTGACGGCCTTCAAGGCGCGGCATATTCTCAACCACGGCCACATCCGCCAACTCATCGCGGATGCGTTCCAACAAGCGCATGCCGATGTCTTGGTGGGTAATTTCACGACCGCGGTAACGCAGCGTGACCTTGCCCTTGTCACCATCCTCAGCGATGAAGCGGCGCAGATTGCGCATCTTGATCTGGTAGTCGCCTTCGTCCGTACCCGGGCGGAACTTGACTTCCTTGATTTCGATGACCTTCTGCTTGGACTTCGCCTCGGCCGCACGCTTTTGCTCGATGTACTTGAACTTGCCGTAGTCCATCAGGCGGCACACAGGCGGTGTCGCGGTGGCGGAAATTTCGACAACGTCAACATCCAACTCGCCCGCCATGCGCAGCGCTTCTTGGATGCTCACGATTCCGAGCGGCTCGTTTTCCGGACCGTTCAGACGAACTTCGGGAGCCATGATTTCGCGATTCAGCCGATGCTTACGCTCCGGTACAGCACGACGGTCAGCAAAAGTAGCGATGGTGAAAACCTTTCAGCGAGCCCCAAGGCGAGAGGCCCAAACAAAACAAAAGCGCGCCTCGCTTGGCAAGAATCAGGTCTTTGAGGAGATATCGGCTGAGGCCTTCGCTTGGAAGTCTGTCAGAGCCATCACACCCAAATCCTGGTTGCCACGGGCGCGCACCGCAACGGTTCCATTTGCCTTCTCCTTGTCGCCTACAACCAGGATGAAAGGAACCTTTTGCAAAGAATGCTCGCGGATTTTATACGTGATCTTCTCGTTACGCAAATCGGCCTGAACTCTAAGCCCTTGTTTCTGCAGCGATTTCACGATTTCCGCGACGTAATCCGCTTGTGCGTCGGTGATATTGGCCACCACCACCTGCGTCGGCGCCAGCCACACCGGCAGCGCGCCGGCATGCTGTTCGATCAAGATGCCGATGAAGCGCTCCAGGCTGCCGACGATGGCGCGGTGCAGCATGACCGGGGTCTTGCGCTGGCTGTCCTCATCGACAAACTCGGCCTCCAGACGCGAGGGCATATTGGAGTCGATCTGAATGGTGCCACACTGCCACTGGCGACCCAGGGCATCCTTGAGCGCGTATTCGATCTTGGGTGCGTAGAAGGCTCCCTCGCCATGGGCGATCTCGAACTCGCAGCCCGAACGACGCAGCGATTCCATCAACACCTGCTCGGTGCGATCCCAATACTCATCCGTGCCGATGCGCGCCTCGGGGCGAGTTGCCACCTTGTAGACGATGTCGGTGAAGCCGAAGTCGGCATAGACCTTCTTCAGCAGCGCCGTGAAATTGGCGCACTCGTCGAGGATCTGGTCTTCGGTACAGAAGATGTGGCCGTCGTCCTGCGTGAAGCCGCGCACACGCATGATGCCGTGCAGGCCACCCGTCGGCTCGTTGCGATGGCACTGGCCGAACTCACCGAAGCGCAGCGGCAGATCGCGGTAGCTCTTGATGCCATGCTTGAAGATCAGGATGTGACCCGGGCAGTTCATCGGCTTCAAGGCGTAGTCACGCTTCTCCGACTCGGTGATGAACATATTGTCCCGGTACTTGTCCCAGTGGCCGGACTTCTCCCACAGGCCCTTGTCCAGGATTTGCGGACCCTTAACTTCCTGGTAGCCGTTGTCGCGGTAGACGCGGCGCATGTACTGCTCCACTTCCTGCCAGACGGTCCAGCCCTTAGGGTGCCAGAACACGGTGCCGGGCGAATGCTCGTCGATATGGAACAGGTCCAGTTCACGACCCAGCTTGCGGTGGTCGCGCTTCTCCGCCTCTTCCAGACGCAGCAGGTACTTCTGCAGATCATCCTTGCTGGCCCAGGCCGTTCCGTAGATGCGCTGCAATTGCTCGTTACGGTGGTCGCCGCGCCAGTAGGCGCCAGCCACCTTCATCAGTTTGAAATGCTTGAGCTTGCCGGTGGACGGCACGTGGGGGCCGCGGCACAGGTCAGTGAACTTGCCTTCGGCGTAAAGCGACACCGCCTGATCGGCCGGGATGCTCTCGATGATCTCGGCCTTATAGGCCTCACCCAGGCTCTTGAAATAAGCCACAGCCTCGTCGCGCGGCAAAACCGAGCGGGTGACCTTTTCGTCCAGCTTGGCCAGCGCCGTCATCTTGGCTTCGATGGCCGCCAAATCCTCGGGCGTGAAGGGGCGCTTGTACGAGAAGTCGTAGAAGAAGCCATGCTCGATCACCGGGCCGATGGTGACCTGCGCCTCGGGGAACAATTCCTTGACGGCATAGGCCAGCAAGTGGGCGGTGGAGTGGCGAATGACCTCCAGGCCATCGGCATCCTTGTCGGTGATGATGGCCAGCTGCGCGTCGGCCTCGATCAAGTGGCTGGTGTCCACCAAATTGCCGTCCACACGGCCAGCCAGCGCGGCCTTGGCCAGGCCGGCGCCGATGGAGGCAGCCACATCGGCCACGGTGACGGCTTGCGGAAATTCACGCTTGGAACCGTCAGGCAGTTGAATCGAAATCATTGCTCAGTACTCCGAAATTTGCGCGGGCGCTTGTGGCAGAAGATGAATAAAGCCAGCCCGACAATGAAAAAAGCGCGGCCACTGTGCCGCGCTTTTGACTGGGTTGCTGCTTTGAAAACAGCTAAGAAAGACGTGACAAGCCGCGGCCGACTAGAGAACCTGTGAGGTTGTGCTCGTAGTTCGCGGTGTCATAACCATGATGCCTTTCTCGCCCTTGTTCGTTGATCGAGCTGAGATTGTAGACGAGCCCTTGCAGAGCCCGCCATTTTTAGCGCCTTGAGCAGCGCAATCGCTACGTTCGCTTCTAACGCCGCTGACCGCGCTCGATCTCATTGCCGATCACCGCGCCGCCGATCACGCCAATGGCGGTGCCCACGCCAGGCTCCACCGCATGGCCCAGCACACCGCCGACCACACCACCCACCAGCGCCCCACCACCCGAGCTGGGGCCTGCGCCGTAGCGACTGGGGCCGTAGCCGCGCCGTCCATGATCATCACCATAGCCGCGCCGCTCGTCGTAGTGGTGGTGATGGCCGCCACGCGGGGCGACCCAAACACAAGCACTCAAGCTGCTGGCAGCGCACAGAACGACAAGCAAGCGCAACCCACGCGACAAGTCTTTGCGGGGCTGAAAAGCGGGGGATTCAGACATGGCGGACAACTCCAGCGCAATGGCATTCCAGATTGGAACGCTGGCTCAACGCCGCCGCGGGCCGCCGGGTTGTCGAGACTTGCTTTCTCTTACAACTGTAAAGCGCGCAGGCTGGGCGCCTCGCAGGCCTGGGCAAACTCATCCGCCAGGCGCTGGCTCTCGGCAATGGCGCGCAGCCAGGCTTTGGCGCGCGCGGGCATATCGTCGCCGTAGCGCTGAAAGTCATTGCGATCCGGCAGCTTGGCATTGGGCAGGGTTGCGATCCAGGCCGGGTTAGGCGCCAGCAGCACGACGTTGTCCAGTGACGGCGTGGCGGCATGGCGCCGCTTCAAGGCCTTGTCCAGCCAACCCGGCACCACCTGCTGCTGGAAGTGCGGGTACAGCACCAAGCCTGCGCTTTGCTCATTAGCGGCCATGGCCGCGTAGTTGAGGTGCAGGTGATAGTCGGTGATGCCGCCGTCCCAGTAGGCACCGCGCGGGGCATCGGGGATGTCATGCACCGCCTGAAGCCAAAAAGGAATGGCGCAGCTGGCCAAGATGCTGGCCTGGAAGTTGGCTTGATTCAGCTCAACGGCATGACTGCGGAAGTCGTCCAGCGGCAGGGGCAGCGGCGTGCGCGGGTCAGAAAAAGCCACCCGCTCCAGCCACGAGCCCAGGTTGGGTCGTGAAATCAAATTGGCCGCGAACGCAGCTGTGTAGCCCAGCGGCGTGCGCCAGCGCCCTTCCCGGCTGAGCAGCTTGCGCCCGCGCGAGGCCAGCACATGCAGACGAAAGCGCGGGTGGCTGAGGGCCAGCTGTTCGCGCCCACCGAAGACCTGATCGAGGGTTTGCGCAAAACCCTGGCTGACCCAGGCAGCCGAAGGCATCTTGCCCTTTTTGGCACCCGGCTCATCCGCATAGCTTTGGTGCACATAGCCATGCGCCAGCTGGTCAAACTCATGTTTGACCTCGGCGGCATTGCGGGTCACGCAGGCCGTGGCCATGCGCCATGCACCGATGGAGGCACCCATCAAATGCACCGGCTGCTGGCTGCGCGCCAGCCAGTCGCCAAAGATGAACTGGTCCAGCGGCCCCAGGATCAGGCCCTTGGGCCCGCCAGCCGCCGCCGGCACGACCTGCACATCTTCGGGCCGCAGGCCGCGCTCGGCCAGACGGGCACGCGCACGCGGGCCAGCGAAGATCTGCAGAGCCGGGACGCTGCTGCTGCCGCCGCTCATGCTCAGAGCTTGTATTCCAGCACCGCGCCGTACTGGGTGCGGGAGCTGCGCTCGACGCCGATGCTGTTGTCCGCACCATTGACCAGGAGCGAGCGGGTATCCAGCGGCGCCAGGTTATTGGCCGAGACCCGCAGCGACAAGCTCTTGCTGAAGGTCCACTGCGCGAACATGTCCAAGGCGCGGCTATTGGACGCATCCAGCGACTGGCTGAGCGTCTGCTGCGTCAGATAGCCCGGCGTGTAGGCCAGCGACACGCCCATATTCAGCGGCAGGCTGCTCAGCCGGTAATCAAAACCGGCATTGGCGGACCAAGGCTGCTGACCGTCGAGGCGGTTATTGGCCATGGCAATCGCGTCCACATTGGAGTGGTAGACGCTGATATTGCCGCGCAGATTCAGCGCCAGCTTGGGGTCAAACAAGGCGGGCAGCAACTCGCCGGCGCGACCCTTGACTTCCAATTCCAAGCCCATCGTCTGGGCACGCGAGAAGTTCTGCGGCTGCGACACATAGCGCGGCAGCGGCGACCAATCCACGGTCTGCTGGGTTGTGACGTTACGAATCAGGTCGCTGATGCCGCGGTAGAAGCCGCCCACGCTGACCATGCCGCCGCCGGCCAGGTACTTTTCAAACGCGATGTCCAGGCCGGTGGCCAGTTCGGGCTTCAAGTTCGGGTTGCCAATGCGATCCGGGTTGAGCGGGTCGTTGGTCTGCGGATTGCCATTCGCATCCAACAAGGGCTTGACGCCACTGATGCTGGGCCGAGCCAGCAGTGCGTTCAAGTCGGGTGCCTTGTAGCTGCGCGTGACGCTGGCGCGGATCATGTCCTTGCCCTTGGGGTCCAGCTTGTAATTCAAGTGCCACAGCGGCGTCACCACGGTGCTGGTATTGCTGACCTGGCTGCCTTCACCGCTGCTGGTGGTTTGAATGCGCTCGGCGCGCAGGCCGATATAGGTGGACCATTGAGGCGACAGCTCCCACTCGTCCTGCACGAACAGGGCTTGGCGCTGGATGCGCGCACCAAAGGGCTGGCCTTCAATGCCGGGCTGCTGCGGCCGGCCGTTCTCGGTAATGCTGCGGGTCTCGTCGCGCTGACGCCATTCCAGGTCCCAGCCCACCGTCAGGCTGTGATCCTCACCCAGCAGCTGGCCGTATTTGCCACCCTGGATCACGCTCTGGTCGTGGCTTTCACCCAGATTGACACGCCACACCTGCGCCTCGGTGGCCGGGGCCACAACGCGGAAGCTGCGGTTGTTATTCGTGCCCTTGGAATCCTGCAAGGCCAGCTTCAACTCGATGCGCTGCGAGTCACTGAAGCGGTTGATCCACTGCGCATTGCCGCGCAGGTTCTGCCAAGTGCCACGGCTGAGCGAGTCGTCATCCACGCCTGGGAAGCCGCTGATCACCTCGTTTTGGAAGGTCATGCGATTGCGCCAATAGCCTTTTTGCACAAAGGCTTGCAGGGCCAGCGACTCTTCATCGCTGATGCGCCAGTTGACGCGCGGCGCCGAATTGAAGCCATGGCCCCAGTTGTCTTGCACACCGCGCTGAATGACTTCCGAAGGCTGGTCATTGCTACCGAGTGCCTTGCGGTTCGTGACCACATCGGTTTGCTGGCGCCACTCAAAGCCAGACAGCGGCACCGAGATCGACACATTGCCGATCTTCTCGCCGTAGGTGAAGGTGCCCGACGGCGTCGGCCGCACGGCGCTATAGCCCAGCCCCAAGCGCAGATCGCGTTGCGAAACGCGCGGCGCGTCCTTCAGGATGATGTTGATGGCGCCGGCCACGGCCTGGGCGCTTTGGTCAGCGGTCGGGCCTTTGGTGACCTCGATGCGCTCCACCTGGGCGGGATCCAGCTGATCCAGGGCAAAGCCCGGAGGCGCCGGGTCGCCGTTGATCAAGATCAGGGTGTAGCCCGAGCCCAGGCCGCGCATGCGCGGGGCGCCACCGGCGACCGACACGCCAGGCAGGCGCTTGAGCACATCGGCCACATTGGTGTCGCCGAACTTTTCCAGTTCTTCGCGGCCGTAAATCTGCTTGGCCACCGGCGCACGGCGGCGCAAATCGGTGTCGCTGCTTTGGCGCGAGATTTCAACCCGCTCCAGCTTGGCGCCAGGGCGAGCTTGCGGCTCGGCACCTGGCTGGGCTTCTTGGGCTTGCGCCAGGGTCACAGACAACAAAACACAGGCGGCGGCAATGGGCGACAGGGATTTCAAGAAACAGGCTCCGTGATCGCTGCGCAAGGCAGCTCAAAATTCGATGGCTGAACCATAGCGGAAGTCGCGGCGCGGTCTGCCACCTTTGCGACCAATGGTGGATTTGAGGGGGTCAGCAACCGGTGCCGACCCTGGCTGGGGCCGGCTGCCCGAAGCAACCCGCCCTCACCCCTTCATCCAAATAACACCCTAGGCCCGGATGCCACCGCTCAGCAGCCGGGCCGCAAGCGCCTGGCTTAGCGCTTGCCCTGCAGCTTAGCGAAGGCGGCCGCCATCGCATTGCCGCCTGCGGGCACAGACGCGGCCGGGGCCGAGCGCCCACCACCGCTACTGCGCTCGTTACGAGCGGCCGGGCGGTAGCTGTTGTCGGCCTTGCCGCCAGGGCTGCCGCTCTTTTGCACCGGTGAATCCAGCTTCATGGTCAGCGAGATGCGCTTGCGGGCCAGGTCCACCTCCAGCACGCGCACCTTGACGATGTCCCCGGTCTTGACCACTTCACGCGCATCGCTGACGAACTTATTGGCCAGCTGGCTGACGTGAATCAGGCCGTCCTGGTGCACGCCCAGGTCCACAAAAGCGCCGAACTGGGCGACGTTGGACACTGTGCCTTCCAGCACCATGCCTTCGACCAGATCCTTGATGTCGTCCACGCCTTCGCTGAAACGGGCCACTTTGAAGTCGGGGCGCGGGTCGCGGCCGGGCTTTTCCAGCTCGGCCAGGATGTCTTTGACCGTGATGGCACCGAACTTCTCGTCGGCAAAGGCCTCGGGCTTGAGGCTGCGGATCACATCGCTCTTGCCCATCACCTCGGCCGCCGGGCGTTGCAGCGCGGTCAGGATGCGCTCCACCACCGGATAGGTTTCGGGGTGCACGCCGGAGAAGTCCAGCGGGTTGTCGCCGCCGCGAATACGCAAGAAGCCGGCCGACTGCTCAAAAGTCTTAGGACCCAGGCCCGTCACATCCAACAGCTGCTTGCGGCTCTTGAACGCGCCGTTGGCATCGCGCCAGCGGACGATAGACGCGGCGACCGTGGCGCTCAGGCCCGAAACGCGCGATAGCAAGGGGGCCGAGGCGGTGTTGAGGTCCACACCCACCGAGTTGACACAGTCTTCCACCACCGCGTCCAGGGTCTTGGCCATCTCGCTCTGGTTGACATCATGCTGGTACTGGCCAACACCAATGCTCTTGGGGTCGATCTTCACAAGCTCGGCCAGCGGGTCTTGCAAGCGGCGGGCGATGGACACCGCGCCGCGCAGGGTCACGTCCAAATCGGGCAATTCCTTGGAGGCGAATTCCGAGGCGGAATAGATCGAGGCACCCGCCTCGCTGACCACCACTTTTTGAATCTCGGTGCCGGGTGCGAGCTGCTGGATGCGCTTGATCAAGTCAGCGGCCAGCTTGTCGGTTTCGCGACTGGCCGTGCCGTTGCCGATGGCGATCAGGTTCACGCCATGGGCCGCGCACAAGCGCGCCAGGGTGTGAATCGAGCCTTCCCAGTCCTTGCGCGGCTCATGCGGGAACACGGCGCAGGTGTCCAGCACCCGGCCGGTGTCGCTGACCACCGCTACCTTGACGCCGGTGCGAATGCCCGGGTCCAGGCCCATCACCACCCGCTTGCCGGCCGGCGCGGCCAGCAGCAGGTCACGCAGATTCTCGGCAAACACCTTGATGGCCACGGCCTCGGCCGACTCACGCAGGCGCGAGAACAAATCGCGCTCCAAGCTCATGCTGAGCTTGACCTTCCAGGTCCAGGCCACGCATTTGCGGATCAGCGCGTCGCTGGCGCGGTTGGCGTGGCTCCAGCCCAGATGGCGGGCGATGCGGCCTTCGGCCAAGCCTGGCTGGCCCGCCACCGTTTCTTCGTCCAGCACCAGCTTGGCGTCGAGAAACTCCAGCGTGCGGCCACGGAACACGGCCAAGGCACGGTGCGAGGGCACGGTCTTGATCGGCTCGTCGTAGTCGAAGTAGTCACGGAACTTGGAAATGTCCGGATTGTTCTCGTCCTTGCCTTCCATCAGCTTGGAGCGGAACAAGCCCTCCTCCCACAGCCACTCGCGCAGCTTGCCGATCAGCAAGGCGTCTTCGGCCCAGCGCTCGGACAGCAGATCGCGCACACCGTCCAGCACAGCGAAGGCATCGGCAAAACCAGCGTCGGCATTGATGAAGGCCTGCGCCTCGGCTTGCGGGTCCAGGCTCGGGTCGGCAAACAGCTTGTCGGCCAGCGGCTCCAGGCCGGCTTCGCGGGCGATCATGCCCTTGGTGCGGCGCTTGACCTTGTAGGGCAGGTAAAGGTCTTCCAGCTCCTGCTTGGTAGGGGCGGCTTCAATCAGGGCGCGCAGCTCAGGCGTGAGCTTGCCCTGCTCGTCGATGCTTTTGAGCACCGCGGCGCGGCGGTCTTCCAACTCGCGCAAATAGCCCAGGCGCGCTTCCAGATCGCGCAGCTGCGCGTCATCCAGGCCATCGGTCACTTCCTTGCGGTAGCGGGCGATGAAGGGCACGGTCGCACCTCCATCGAGCAATTCAACAGCGGCGTTGACTTGGGCCGGCCGAACACCCAGCTCGGCGGCAATTTGAAGCAGGATCTTGTCCAAAGCAGTCTGGAATCACATGAAAACGGGAAGCGGCGGAGTTTGCCACAGGCCGACCCGGCCGCCCGAGGCTGGGCAAGGAGGTCGTTCGAGCCAGCAGCTCAGAAAGCTCTACAGTAGGCTGATGCGAAATCAACGCCGCTTCAAACGCCACGACCTGGCCGCCCTGGCCAGCCAAGCCATGCTGGAGCGCGGGCTGGAACCCGAATTCCCGCCCGCCGTCGAACTCGAACTCAGCCGCTTGGCGGCGTCGCACCGCCGCCCGGCGGCCGATGCGCCGGAAGAACAGGGCTCAAAGATTGCCGATCTGCGCGCCCTGCCCTGGTGTTCGCTGGACAACGACGACTCGCTCGATCTCGATCAGCTCACCGCCTGCCAGCGCGAGGCTGGCGGCGGCCTGCGCCTCTTCGTGGCGGTGGCGGATGTGGACGCGCTGGTGCACCGGGATTCCGCCATTGACCGACACGCCCGCCACAACACTTGCTCGGTCTACACCTCGGCGCGCATTTTCCCGATGCTGCCCGAACGCCTGTCCACCGACCTCAGCTCGCTCAACCCGCAGCAAGACCGCCTGGCCCTGGTGACCGAGATGCTGATCGACGGCCAAGGCGATTTGCTGGACTCAAGGATTTACCGCGCCCGCGTGCGCAACCAGGCCAAGCTGGCCTACGACGCCACTTCCGCCTGGCTGCTGGGCGAGGCCGAGCTACCCGCCGCCGCTCAGGCCTGGCCCGGCATGGACGAGCAGCTGCGCCTGCAAGATGCGATGGCGCAAACCCTGCGCGCGCGCCGCCATGCCCACGGCTCACTCGAGTTCGAAACCTTGCAGCCGCGCGTCATCTTCGAGGGCGATCGGGTGGTGGATCTGCAGCAGCAGGAACAAAACCGCGCCCGCCAGCTAATCGAGGAATTCATGATCGCCACCAACGGCTGCTGCGCGCGCTTTCTGGCCAGCCATGGCGGCGCCTCGCTGCGCCGCGTGGTGCGCTCACCCGAGCGCTGGGCTCGCATCCGGGAAGAGGCGAACAAATATGGCGAGCAGCTGCCCAGCTCGCCCGACGCGAATGCGCTGGAAGGCTTTCTGGCCCGGCGCCGCCGCGCCGACCCGCTGCGCTTCCCCGATCTGTCCCTGATCATCATCAAGCTGATGGGCTCGGGGGAATATGTGGTGGAGCGCCCGGGCCGCGAGCCCATCGGGCATTTCGGCTTGGCCGAACGCGAGTACACCCATGCCACCGCGCCCAACCGGCGCTATCCCGACCTGATCAGCCAGCGCATGGTCAAAGCCCTGCTGGCCGGCCGCCCCGCGCCCTACAGCCCGGCCGAGCTGGAAGACCTGGCCCTGCACTGCACCCAGCAAGAAGACGCCGCCCGCAAGGTGGAACGGCGCATGCGCAAGTCAGAAGCCGCGCTATTCCTGGAGCCGCGCCTGGGCGAGGTGTTCTCGGCCCTGGTCACCGGTCACGGCGCCTCGGGCATCTGGGTGCGCCTGCTGACGCCGCCGGTGGAAGGCATGCTGGTGGGCCACGCGCCCGAGCTGCGCCTGGGTCAGCGCTTGCGGGTGCGCCTCGTGGGCTGCAATATCGAGCGCGGCTTCATCGACTTCGAGTATGTGCAGGGCTAGGGATGCACTGCCGCCATTGCGGCAAGTGAGCACTCTGGCCCAGCCGGCCCCACCGACTCAAGCGCGAGCGAATGCCGCCGCGCCCTCGCCCGCCACTGCGCCGCTGGCCATGCTGGCGGTCAGCAGATAGCCGCCGGTCGGCGCCTCCCAGTCCAGCATCTCGCCGGCGCAAAACACGCCCGGCAAGGCCTTGAGCATCAGGCGCTCATCCAGCTCTTCCAATCGCACGCCGCCGGCGGTGCTGATGGCTTCGGCCACCGGGCGGGTGGCGCGCAGCGTCAGCGGCAGGCGCTTGAGGGTGCGGGCCAGATGCACGGGGTCGTTGTACTCTTCCTTGCTCAAGACTTCATGCAGCAGGCCGGCCTTCAGGCCTTCGATGCCCAAACGGCTCTTCAGATGGGTGGACAGCGAGCGCGGGCCCCGTGGGCGCGCCACTTCGGCGGCGACAAAATCTTCGCTGCGGTCGGGCAGCAAATCAAGATGAACGGTGGCCGAACCGAATTCGGCAATCTCCTCGCGCAAAAGGCTGGACGCGGCATAAACCAGCGAGCCTTCAATGCCGCTGGCCGTCACCACGAACTCACCCTGGCGCGCAAACTGCCGGCCACCCTGGCCCTGGAAATGCAAGGCCACCGGCTTGATCGGCAGGCCGGCGAACTTGCTGGCGAACAGCGCGCTCCAGCCCGGCTCTTCCGCGCCAGCGCGGCGTGGGCCCAAATCAAAACCGCAGTTGGCGGCACGCAGTGGCGCCACGCCCACGGCGCGGGCGCTCAGCAGCGGCAGCCAAGCTGCGTCAGAGCCCAGCTGCGGCCATGAGGCCCCGCCCAGCGCCAGCACCAGCACATCGGCGCGCACCAGACGCTCCTGCCCATCGGCATTCAAAAAACGCAGGCTCTGGCCATCAGCCGCCCAACCCTGCCAGCGCTGGCGCATCGAAAAGCGCACGCCAGCTTCGCGCAGGCGATGCAGCCAGGCGCGCAAAAGCGGCGCGGCCTTCAGGCTGACCGGGAAGACCCGGCCCGAGCTGCCGACAAAGGTTTCCACCCCCAGCTTGGCCGCCCAGCCGCGCAGGCCGGGGCCGTCTAGCTTGTCCAGCCAGCGGGCTACTTCGGGTGCGCGCTCGGCGAAACGCTGGTCGAACACCGGGCGGTCTTCGGAGTGGGTCAGGTTCAGCCCACCCTTGCCGGCCAGCAGGAATTTGCGCCCCACCGAGGGCATGGCATCGAAGAGCTCGACATCCAAGCCCGCGGCGCGCAGGCGCTCGGCCGCCATCAGTCCGGCAGGGCCGCCGCCGATGACGATGGCGGATTTGGTGGGGGCTGGCTGGGACATCTGGCGCTTTCTGGCTGGGGCATGGGGGGCTGCGAGTGTGCCAGATTCGCCCCGCCCCGGCTCAAGAAGCTTTCAACAAGGCTTTGATTTGCTCGCCGAGCTCGGGCTTGTCGATGAAGGGGCTGGTCGGATTGCGCAGCTGCATCACGTCTTCCAGCCGGGTCTGCACGCCGGCCAGCACCTTGGGGTGGCTGAAGATATAGAACTGCTGCTCATCCACCGCCGCAAACACCATGGCCGCCACTTCCGCCGCAGTGACCTTGCCGGAGGAAACTGCCTTGTCGCTCATGGCTTGCGACACCAGCTGGCTCTTAGTCGGCTTGGTCGCCGCAAACTCGCCCGGGCGGTTGCGGTGGCTTTGCGAAATGCCGGTGGGCACAAAGAAGGGGCACAGCACGGCGGCATGCACCTGGCTGCTGACGAGGGCCAGGTCTTGATAGAGCGTTTCGCTCAGCGACACAACGGCATGCTTGCTGACGTTGTACACACCCATATTCGGCGCATTGACCATGCCGGCCATCGAGGCGGTGTTGACGATATGGCCTTCATAAGCCGGGTCGGCCGCGGCGGCCTCCAGCATCATGGGCGTGAACAGGCGCACGCCGTGCACCACACCCATCAGATTCACGCCCAGCACCCACTCCCAGTCGGCCAGGGTGTTTTCCCACACCAAGCCACCCGAGCCGACGCCGGCATTGTTGAAGACGAAATGCGGGGCGCCGAAACGCTGCTTGACGGCGGCAGCCAAGGCTTCCATCTCGGCCGCCTTGCTGACATCCACCCGCTGCACCAGCATGGGCCGGCCTTCAAACTCAGCCGCCGCGGCCTCCAGGGCATCGGCCTGCACATCGCACAGCACCAAATTCATGCCGCGCGCCGCAGCAATACGCGCCACTTCCAGGCCGAAGCCCGAGGCAGCGCCGGTGATCACGGCCGTTTGGCCTGAGCAGTTCTTCATAGTCATCCTTGGCCCCTCAGGGCAAACGCATGTCGATATGGGCAATACCGTCTTCGTCGTACACATCAGAGATCGGCACAAAGCCGAAGCCGGCGTAAAAGCGCTGCAGATGGGCTTGCGCACTCAGCACCAGGGCTAAGCCCGGCCAGAGGCGCCGGCCCTCGGCCACGGCCTGGCTCATCAGCTGCTGGCCCTGGCCTTGGCCGCGCGCCTCGGGCGCCGTCAGCACACGGCCAATGGCCGGCTCGGTCTGCTCGGGGCCTTTAAGCCCCGGCGGCAGCAGCCGGGCATAGGCCTGCAATTCACCGGCCTCATTGAGGCCGCGCAAATGCCAGGCCTGCAGGTCAAGCCCGTCCGGGTCCAGATAAACGCACTGCTGCTCCAGCACAAACACTCGCGCACGCAGCGCCAGGATTTGGTAGAGCTGCGGTGCGCTGAGTGCAGTTAGACGCTCACAGTGCCAGGTCAGTTCCGCCATCACACCAGCTTGACCAACTGCTTGCCGAAGTTGCGGCCCTTGAGCAAGCCCAGGAAGGCTTCCGGCGCGCTGGCAATACCTTCGGCCAGCGATTCGCGGTACTTCAAGCGGCCGGTGGCCACCAGGCCGCCCAGCTCCTTGAGCGCTTCGGGCCAGACGTCCATGTGCTCGCTGACGATGAAGCCTTCCACCTTCATGCGGTTGACCAGGATCAGCTGCGGCGCGGCCATCGGAATGGGCTCGCCGTTGTAGCCGGCGATCATGCCGCACATGGCAATACGGCTGAAGGCATTGGCGCGCAGCATCACCGTGTCCAGAATCATGCCGCCGACGTTTTCAAAATAGCCGTCCACGCCCTTGGGGCAGGCTGCCTTCAGTGCGGCATTCAGCGACTTCACATCGGGGTGCTGCTTGTAGTCGATGCATTCATCGAAGCCGAGCTCTTCCACCACATAGCGGCATTTGTCTGCACCACCGGCCAGGCCCACTGCGCGTGCACCGCGTGCCTTGGCCAGTTGGCCCACCACGCCACCTACGGCGCCGCTGGCGGCACTCACCACCACGGTTTCACCGGCCTTGGGGTTGATGATCTTCACCAGGCCGTACCAGCCGGTCACGCCGGGCATGCCGACGGCGCCCAGGTAGGCGGACAAGGGGATGTGTGTCGTGTCCACCTTTTGCAAGACGCCGCGCTGGGCCGCGTCGACGACGAAATACTCTTGCCAGCCGCCCATGCCCACCACCTTGTCGCCCACGGCGAAGGCGCTGTTCTTGCTGGCCACCACCTCACCGGCGGTGCCGCCCAGCATCACCGCGTCCAGCGGCTGGGGGTCGGCATAGCTCTTGCCGTCATTCATGCGGCCGCGCATATAGGGGTCGAGGCTGAGGAAGTGGTTGCGCACCAGCACCTGGCCTTCGGCCAGCTCGGGCACAGGTGTCTCCACCAGGCGGAAATTGGCGGCACTGGGCTCGCCGCTCGGGCGCGAGGCCAGCACGATCTGGCGGTTGATGGCTTGGCTCATGGGGCGTTCTCCTGCTTCTTGGGTTTGTGGGGAAAGAATGCGGCTGATTGAACCACGAGCTGAATGCGGCTGGCGTCCCTTCAGCGACAAGGGCACGAGCCGGGCGCCTAGGCTGGCGATCCCCAGCTATGTCCTTTCCAAGCAACCCTTAAAGAAACGCCGCGCTCGGTCGATAGAAATGGGTTTGACACAGTTTTAGCGGCTTGCGATGAGGCCCAAGTAATGGCGAAATACGGGGTGAAGACCGGTCCAAAAGGGTCTGCCATCGCCGTCAAGCCATGCCTAGAATGGCCTGGGCTCAGCGGCATCAAGGCCGCTGCTGAGCTCGCCACCTGCTCACTCGCCGACTCGCTCCGACCTTTCAGCTCACGCTGAACCACGACCGCCCCAGTACCCAGGAGGACAGCATGCGTTTATCTGACTACCGACTCTCGACCCAGCTGATCGGTGCCTTTGTGATCGTCACCACCGTGATGGCTTTGGTCGGCCTGTTTGCGGTGCTGCAGATGGGCCGCATCAACGATGCCGACACCCTGCTTTATGAGCGCGAGCTGGTGGGGCTCTCGCTGGTCAAGGAAGCGAAAACAGATATCGCCCTGGCCGGGCGCGCGGTGCGCGCCGCCTTGTTGGCGCCCTCGATGGACGCACGCAAACAGGCGCAGGAACAGGTGCAAAAGGCGGTAAAGGAAGCCAAAAGCAATATCGACAAAGCCGTGCCGCTGTTCTGGACCGAAAAGGGCAAGGAGCAAATGCGCCAGCTTCAGTCTGAATGGGCCGGCTATGAAGCGGTCATTGTCAAACTCGAAAAGCTGACTTTGAGCGCACCCCTGGTGGACGCGACCGATGCCTCAGACTATCTGTTCGGCGATGCCGCCAAACAAACCGGCCGCATACAAGAACTGATGTCGACCCTGAGCTCCACCAAAGAAGCAGTGGCCAAGCAAACCTCCGACGACAACGACGCCATCTACGACAGCAGCCGCAATATCTCCGTCTTGCTGATCGCGCTGGGCATGGGCCTAGGCATTGGCCTGGGCTGGTTCATCAGCCGCCAGGTGACCGTGCCCTTGGCGCGCGCCGCCGAAGTGGCCGGCGCCATGAGCGGCGGCGATATGAGCATTGCCCTGCATGCCGAGGGCCGCAACGAAACCAGCCAACTGCTGCAAGCCCTCGAAGGCATGCGCCTGCGCCTGCGCGACATCGTGGCCAC
The DNA here is from genome assembly GCF_001477625.1 of Paucibacter sp. KCTC 42545. Taxonomy (NCBI): domain Bacteria; kingdom Pseudomonadati; phylum Pseudomonadota; class Betaproteobacteria; order Burkholderiales; family Sphaerotilaceae; genus Roseateles; species Paucibacter sp. KCTC 42545. The sequence goes on along the minus strand of NZ_CP013692.1, from coordinate 755,506 downwards.
CGTGCGCTCCAATGCCGAGAACGTGGCCACCGGCAGTGGCGAAATTGCCCAGGGCAATGCCGACCTGAGCCAACGCACCGAAGAGCAAGCCAGCGCGCTGGAACAAACCGCCGCCACCATGGACCAACTCAGCTCCACCGTGCGCAATAACGCCGACAACGCCAAGCAAGCCAATCAGCTCGCCCTGAATGCATCGCAAGTGGCCACACGCGGCGGCCATGTGGTGGGCGAGGTGGTGGAGACGATGAAGGGCATCAATGACAGCTCCAAGCGCATCTCCGACATCATCTCGGTGATCGACGGCATTGCCTTCCAGACCAATATCCTGGCCCTGAACGCCGCCGTCGAGGCCGCCCGCGCGGGCGAGCAAGGGCGCGGTTTCGCGGTGGTGGCCTCCGAAGTGCGCAGCCTGGCGCAGCGCAGCGCGGAAGCGGCGAAAGAGATCAAGAACTTGATCAATGCCAGCGTCGAGCGGGTCGAGCAAGGCACGGTGTTGGTGGACAAGGCCGGTGAAACCATGACCGAGATCGTCGGCTCGATCAAGCGAGTGACCGATATCGTCGGCGAGATCAGCGCCTCCAGCACCGAGCAAAGCCTGGGCATCTCACAAGTCGGCGAGGCCATCACCCAGATGGACAAGGTGACCCAGCAAAACGCCGCTCTGGTGGAGGAAAGCGCCGCCGCCGCAGAGAGCTTGCGCCAGCAGGCCGATCAACTGGTGGGGGCGGTGGCCTTCTTCAAGACCCGCTGAGCAGGCTGTCTGAATCGGCCGAACTCAATCGGCCAAGTTCAGTCGGCCGATGATGAATCCGCCGAATCCTGCGCCTTACGCTGCAAAGCCTTCAAGGCCCTGCCCTGACCCGGCAGGGCCTTGATGTATTTGAAGGTGGCGGTGGCATGGGCGCAGAGCCGGCCGTCCGCCGTGAAGATGGAGCCCTCGCAAAAGGCCAAGGTGGCCGAGCTGTGCAAGAGCTTGCCCACGGCCCGCAACTCGCCCTCGCCCGGGCGCATGAAGGAGGTCTTCATCTCCACCGTGACCACGCCCGGCCCCATGCCGGGTTGATCCATGTGCACGCTGCGCGCGGCATGCGCCATCGCTACATCCAGCATGGTCATCAAAAGCCCGCCGTGCGCCACGGCAAATGAGTTGTGATGTTTCTCGCTCAGGTCAACCCGCAACTCCGCCGCGCCGCCGCCCAGGGCGTGCAAGCTCAGACCCAAGTCCTCGACGAAGGGGATGTGCACCGGGAAGGGCAGCGGGCCAGACTCCGCTGACTTCACGGGATTGCTGTCGGCCTCGCTCATGCGCCGTGCACCGCGCTGACGCCACCGTCCACCGCCAGGATCTGGCCGGTGATGTGCTTGCCTGCGGCGGAGGCGAACATGAGCGCAGCGCCCTTGAGGTCTTCGTCATCGCCGATGCGGCGCAGCGGCGCATGGGCCGCGAGATTTTCTTCGCCCAGCGCGGCCAGCAAGCCCTTGGTCATCTTGCTGGGGAAAAAGCCCGGCGCCAAGGCATTGACGGTGATGCCAAACTCGCCCCACTCCCCCGCCAGCGCGCGGGTGAAGTTGACCACCGCGCCCTTGCTGGTGTTGTAGGCAATCGTCTTCATCGCGCTGGGGTTGCCGCTCAGGCCGGCGATGGAGGCCACATTGATGATGCGGCCATGGCGGCGCGGAATCATGCTCAGCTTGGCCACCGCTTGCGCCATCACAAAGAGGCTGCGCACATTGAGGTTCATCACCTTGTCCCAAGCCTCGATCGGATGGTCCTCAGCGGGCGCACCCCAGGTGGCGCCGGCGTTGTTGATGAGGATGTCAATCTGGCCCAGGCGCTCCAGCGTTTCGTTGACCACGCGCTGTGCCTCGGCGGCGTCGGACACATCGGCGGCGATCCAGCGGGCGTCGATACCGCGATCTTGCAAATGCGCCACGGCCTGCTCCAGATCGGCCGCCTTGCGCGAGCACAGCATGATCTTGGCGCCGGCCTCACCCAGGCTTTCGGCGATTTGCAGCCCCAGGCCGCGTGAACCACCGGTGACCAAGGCCACCTGGCCGGTCAAATCAAAAAGGCTTTGCACCGTGCGGGCTGTCGTCATGCGGAACACTCCAAAAAAGATTAAACGTCGTCAGTGAATTTGTTGACTCAATCGGCCTTGAGCCGCGAACGCAGCCAGATCAGCAGCACGCCAACCGCCGCGCCCAGCGCGCCGCCCACCATCAAAGCAAGGCCAAAGCTCTGGCCCATTTGCTCATCAATGCCCTGGCGCAGCACGAACAAGCCCAGCACAAAGGCTAGGCTGCCGAGGTAGATGAAGATCCACACCAGGCGCTCGATCCAGGCAATGGCCTTGGGGCTCATCGCTCAAGCCTTGCGCTGCTGCGCTGCGTGCTTGCCGCAGGCTCAGAACCACTCATCTTGCATCTCCCGGCACAGCGCTTCGCGCCGTGCCACCACGCCCAGCCAGGCGTCGATCTTGGGCAACTCATAGGCAAAGAAATAGCGCGCGGCGCTGCGCTTGCCTCGCGCAAACTCCTCATCGCGCTCGCCCAAATGGCACACCACATCCAGCCACAGCCAAGCCAGCACCAGATGGCCAAAGGCCTGCAGATACGGTGTGGCGTTGGCCAGCGCTTCCTCGGGCTGTCCCGTTGACCAGGCCTTCTTTGTGGCCCCGCCGACTTGGCCCAGGGCCGCGGCGAGCTGGTTGCCCAGCGCCGCCAGGCTCGGCTCCTGCAAGGCTTGCTGCACGCTGGTGTTGATGCGCCCGGCAAGTGCCAGCAAGGCCTGCCCCCCATCCATGGTCACCTTGCGGCCCAGCAAGTCCAGGCCCTGAATGCCGTGCGTGCCCTCGTGAATCATATTGAGGCGGTTGTCGCGCCAATACTGCTCAACGGGGAAGTCACGCGTGTAGCCATAGCCGCCCAGCACCTGGATGGCCAGGGAGTTGGCCTCCACACACCACTCGCTGGGCCAGCTCTTGACGATGGGCGTCAGCACCTCCAGCAGCAAGCGCGCTTCTTTCGCTGCCTCCGGTGTGCCGGTGTGCTGCTCGTCCACCAAGCGGGCGCAGAACAGAGCCAGGGCCAGGCCGCCCTCCACATAGCTCTTCTGCGCCAGCAGCATGCGCTTCACATCAGCGTGCTCAATGATGGGGCGCTGCGGCTGGCTGGCATCTTTGCCGGTGGCGGTGAGCGCGCGGCCTTGCGGGCGTTGGCGCGCGTAAGCCAGGCTGGCCTCATAGCCGGCGTAACCCAGCATCACGGCGCCCAAGCCCACGCCGATGCGGGCCTCGTTCATCATGTGGAACATGCACTTCAGGCCCTCGCCGGGCTGGCCCACCAGATAGCCGATGGCACCGGCTGCGCCGCCGGGCGTAAAGCGCCCCTCGCCAAAGTTCAGCAAGCAATTGCTGGTGCCGCGAAAACCCAGCTTGTGATTCAGCCCGGCCAGGGCCACATCGTTGCGCTCGCCGGTCAACTCGGCTTCGGCGTTGACCAAATGCTTGGGCACGATGAACAAAGAGATGCCGCGCGCGCCGGCGATCAGCCGGCCCTCGGCATCCGGGATCTTGGCCAGCACCAAATGGATGATGTTCTCACCCAGCTCATGCTCGCCGGCCGAGATCCACATCTTGTTGCCCTTGAGGCGGTAGCGCGGCCCGAGCGGGTCTACGGCAAAGTCAGCGCCATCCGGCGTGGCGCGGGTGACGATGTCAGAAAGGCTTGAGCCCGCCTGCGGCTCGCTCAAGCACATGGTGCCAAACCAGCGCCCGGCCAACTCCTGCCGAGCAAAGACTTCGCGCTGCATCGGCGTGCCATGGGCCAGCAACAAATTGGCATTGCCGCTGGTGAGCATGGCGTAAGCGCCCATGGCCACACTGGCCTTGCTGAAAAAGGCGTTGGCCGCCATCTCAACCACGCAAGGCAGCTGCATGCCGCCCCAGTCATAGTCTTGCGAGGCCGCCAACATGCCCGACTCAGCATAAGCGCGCACCGCCTGCGCGGTGGGCTCGGGCAGATGCACCCGCTCGCCGTCGAAGCGGGGTTCCTCCACATCGCTGAGGCGGTTGAAGGGTGCGAACTTCTCGGCGGCGATGCGCTCGCAGCTGTCCAACACCGCGCCAAAGGTCTCGGCCGAATGCTCAGCGAAGCGCTCGCGCGAGCTCAGGTCTTGCGCGTGCAGCCAGTCGCTCAGCAGAAAGTCCAGGGTTTGGCGCATGCTCATGGTCAGAGCACCTCGAACACGCCCGCCGCGCCCATGCCGCCGCCGATGCACATGGTGACGCACACCAGCTTGGCGCCGCGCCGCTTGCCTTCGATCAGCGCGTGGCCGGTCAGGCGTTGGCCCGACACGCCGTAGGGGTGGCCCACCGCAATCGCGCCGCCATTGACGTTGAGGCGGTCCAGCGGAATACCCAGCGTGTCGGCGCAATACAGCACCTGCACGGCAAAGGCTTCGTTGAGTTCCCACAGGTCGATATCGGCCACCGTCAGACCCAAGCGCTTCAAGACCTTGGGCACGGCGAAGACCGGGCCAATGCCCATCTCATCGGGCTCGCAGCCGGCCACGGCAAAGCCCAGGAAGCGGCCCAGGGGCTGCAGGCCATGGCTTTGGGCGTAGCTCTCGCTGGTGAGCACGCAAGCACCCGCGCCATCGGAGAACTGGCTGGCATTGCCGGCGGTGATCAGGCCGCCGGGCAAGGCCGAGCGCAGGCCTTGAATGGCCTCCACCGTCGTGCCTTCGCGCAAGCCCTCGTCGGCGCTAACGGTGACTTCACGCGTCGTCAGGCCCAGGGTCTTGTCGGCCACACCCATGGTCACGGTGATGGGGGCCAGCTCGGCATTGAAGTAACCGGCTGCTTGAGCGGCGCATGCGCGTTGCTGGCTTTGCGCGCCGTAGGCGTCCATACGCTCGCGGCTGATCTGGTAGCGCTTGGCCACCTGCTCGGCGGTTTGCAACATATTCCAGTAGATCTCCGGCTTGGCCCCCCGCAAGGCCGGGTCGGTGATCATGTGGCGGTTGGCTTCGTTTTGCACGCAGGAGATGCTCTCCACCCCGCCGGCCACATACACATCACCCTCACCGGCAATGATGCGCTGCGCGGCCATGGCGATGGTTTGCAGGCCACTGGAACAAAAACGGTTGATGGTGACGCCGCTGACGCTGATCGGCAGGCCAGCGCGCAGGGCGATCTGGCGCGCGATATTGCTGCCGGTGGCGCCCTCGGGGGTGGCGCAGCCCATCAGCACGTCTTCGATGCTGTCGGGGGCGATGCCGGCGCGCTCAACGGCGGCCTTGACCGCGTGGCCACCCAGGGTGGCGCCGTGGGTCATATTGAAAGCGCCCTTCCAGCTCTTGGCCAGGGGGGTGCGGGCAGTGGAAACGATGACGGCTTTGCTCATGATCTGTTCTCGTCTCTATTGAATCAGGAGAAGGATTTGCCTTCGGCCACCAAGCGGGCCAGCAGGGGGGCGGGTTGCCAGAACTCGGCATCGTCCAGCGGATTCTTGGCGAAGCGCTGCATGGTCTGCACGACGTTGAACAAGCCCACCGTGTCGGCATAGCACATCGGGCCGCCGCGCCACAGCGGGAAGCCGTAGCCGGTCAGGTAGACCATATCCACATCCGAGGCGCGCTGGGCAATGCCCTCTTCCAGCAAATGGGCGGCTTCGTTGACCAGGGAATAGACCAGGCGGTGCACGATCTCTTCATCGCTGATCTGGCGCGGCGTGATGCCCAGCGCGGCGCGGTGCTTGTCCAGCATCTCGGCCACCACGGCCGAAGGCAGCGCGTCGCGCTTGCCCGGCGCATAGTCATACCAGCCCGCACCGGTCTTCTGGCCGTAACGGCCCAGCTCGCACAGCAGGTCGGCGCTCTTGGAATAGCGCAGATTGGGCTTCTCTTGATAGCGGCGCTTGCGGATGGCCCAGCCGATGTCGTTGCCGGCCAGGTCGCCCATGCGGAAGGGGCCCATGGCGAAGCCGAACTTCTCCGCCGCGCGGTCCACCTGCGCAGGCGAGCAGCCCTCGTCCAGCAAGAAGCCGGCTTGGCGGCTGTATTGCTCGATCATGCGGTTGCCGATGAAGCCGTCGCACACGCCAGACACCACCGCCGTCTTGCGAATCTTCTTGGCCAGAGCCATCACGGTGGCCAGCACATCCTTGGCCGTGTGCGCGCCGCGCACCACTTCCAGCAGCTTCATCACATTGGCCGGGCTGAAGAAGTGCATGCCAACCACGTCCTGCGGGCGCTGGGTAAAGCTGGCGATTTTGTTGACGTCCAGCGTCGAAGTGTTGGAGGCCAGGATGGCGCCGGGCTTCATCACCGCGTCCAACTGTTTGAACACCGACTCTTTGACACCGATTTCCTCGAACACGGCTTCAATCACCAGATCGGCATCGCCGATCTCGGCATAGCTCAGCGTGGTGCTCAGCAAGGCCATGCGCTGCTGGTACTTGTCTTCCTTGAGCTTGCCTTTTTTGACCTGCGCTTCGTAGTTCTTCTTGATCGTGGCCACGCCGCGGTCCAACGCCTCCTGCTTGGTCTCCAAGATGGTGACCGGGATGCCGGCGTTGAGGAAGTTCATGCTGATGCCGCCGCCCATGGTGCCGGCGCCAATGACGGCCACTTTGGCGATATTGCGAGTCGGCGTGCTCTCGGGCACATCGGCAATCTTGCTGGCGGCGCGCTCGGCAAAGAAGGCGTGGCGCAAGGCCTTGGACTCGGGCGTCATCATCAGCGCGGCAAAGCCTTCGCGCTCGGCCTTGATGCCTTCGTCAAAAGGCTTGCTGACGGCAGCCGCCACCGCCTCCAGGCAGCGCAGCGGCGCGGGAAAGTTTTTGCTCATGCCGCCCACCATATTGCGGGCGAACTGGAAGTAGGCCTCGGGGTTGGCGTGGCGGGCTTTGAGGTCACGCACGCGCGGCAGGGGGCGCACTTGCGCCACCTCGGCGGCCAGCGCCAATGCCTCTTCCATCAGGTCGCCGCTGGCGACACGGTCAAACAATTTTTGGCCTGGCACCTGGGCCAGCAGCTCGGCATTGACCGGCTCGCCGCTGACGATCATGTTCAGCGCCGGCTCCACGCCCAGCGCGCGCGGCAGACGTTGCGTGCCGCCTGCGCCGGGCAACAAGCCCAGCTTCACTTCGGGCAAAGCCACCTTGGTGCCGGGCGCCACCACGCGGTAATGGCAACCCAGGGCCAGCTCCAAGCCACCGCCCATGCACACGCTGTGAATGGCGGCCACGACCGGCTTGCTGCAGGCTTCCACCACGCCAATCAGGTCCAGCAGATTGGGTGCGGCCATGGCCAGCGGCGAGCCGAATTCCTTGATGTCTGCACCGCCCGAAAAGGCCTTGCCCGCGCCGGTGATCACCACCGCCTGCACATGGGCATCGCTCTCGGCTTGGCCGATGGCCGCAGCAGCCGCCTTGCGGGTGGCAAACCCTAGGCCGTTGACGGGCGGGTTGCTGAGGGTGATGACGGCGATATTGCCGCGGACTTCGTAGGTGGCTGTCATACAGAAAATCCTCTGTTCGTTAGCAAAAATAGAACGCTCGTTCGATTCTAGGCAGCAAAGCCAACAATTCGATGTCCCTGCAGTGACAATGGTGCATGAGCACAGCCAAGCCGGAACGCGCGCCCAAGCCCACGGACATGCCAACGCAAAAGCCCAAGCAGCGCCGCAGCAGCATCGCCCGCCACTGGCAGGCCAGCGATGCGCGTGCCCTCAGCCAGCTGGCCGTGCAGGCCACGCTGGGCGTCACCGAGATGGTGGAAGGCGTGCACCAGTCCGTTTGGCGGCGTCTGGGTCTAGCGAAACCGGAGCAGCCCCAAGCCAGCGGCATCAGCGGCCTGGTGTTTCGCAGCGTTAAGGGCGGCACCAAGTTGGTGGGCCTTGGCCTAGACATGATGTTGCGCGGCCTGGAACCTTGGTTGGTGCAGTCGCTGGCGGGCCCCGTCAGTTCCCCCGAGCGCGAGGCTGTGCTGGCCGCCCTGAACGGCGTGATGGGCGACCACCTACAAGCCAGCAGCAATACCCTGGCTACCCCCATGAGCTTGCGCTGGCAGGGTCAGGTCTTGCAGGAAGCGCCGCAAAGCTGGCCGGCCGCTGCAGCGGTGCAAGGCAAGGTTCTGCTGCTGCTGCACGGCCTGTGCATGAATGATTTGCAATGGCGCCCGCCGGGCGACAAGCAGCTTCACGGCGGCCATGCCCAGGCGCTTTGCGATGCGGGCGGCATGACGCCGGTTTTCCTGCGCTACAACTCCGGCCTGCACATTTCGCAGAACGGGCATTTGCTGGCCTCGCAACTGGAGTTGCTGTGCCGGCGCTGGCCGCGCGCCATCGACGAATTGCAAGTGCTGGCCCACAGCATGGGCGGCCTCTTGCTGCGCAGCGCCTACCAAAGCGCCTTGAGCCAGGGCATGCTGTGGCCGGCACGGCTGAGCCGGGTCTACTTCTTGGGCACGCCCCACCACGGCGCGCCGCTGGAGCGGGCCGGCAATTGGATCGATGTGTTGCTGGGCAGCAGCAGCCACTCCGCCCCCTTCGCCAAGCTGGGCCAATTGCGCAGCGCCGGCATCACCGATCTGCGCTACGGCAATCTGCTCGACTCCGACTGGCACGGCCAAGAGCGCTTCGCCCGCCGCCCCGATCAGCGCGAACACCTGCCCCTCCCCGCCCGCGTGGACTGCTTCGCCATTGCTGCCACGACTGCGGCCAAACGCAGCCCACTGGCCGAGCGTTTGATTGGCGACGGCCTTGTGCCCCTGTCCAGCGCCCTGGGCGAACACGAGGACCCGGCACGCTGCCTGCACTTCGCGCCTGAGCGGCAATGGATCGCCTTCCGCACCGGCCATCTGGCCTTGCTGCATGACCCAGCAGTAACCAAGCAGTTGCTGCTCTGGCAAGGCTGAGTGCGCTGCGGCTAACGCCGCGACTGCACTGCTTGCCTAGGCGGATCGTGGTTTGCAAACGTGGCGCTTAAGCCGCGCGTCGGTCACCAGAGAGCTTGATGAACACGCGCAACCTGAGCACATGAGCGCCCTCGGCACCAAAACCGTAGCAACGCAGAACTCAGACAAGATCGCGAAGTTGCTCGAGTTGCCGTAGCGACTTCAATGCAGACAGGTTTGCCGCACCATTTTTGGGGACGAGGGGCATGGCCCAGAACTCCCCCCATTGGTGCGATGGACGAATCACTCAGGCGAATCTCCAATGCACAAAGCCGTCTACCTATGGGTTGCTACCGAGCAGTTCACCCGGAAATGGAGCTCAGAATCGGGGCGAGGTTTTCCCTGTTTTTTGATACGGTTGTTTCGCACAGCAAATGCCACACAAATTCAAGCTGCAAGCCGCCCGCAGGCTAATCACATCGGACATGTTATGGAGACAGGGTGCCAAGTTATGCGGCACTGTTGTCTCCACAAATCCAAGTTAGGTTTCACATGCGCTCTCGCTACAAACGGGTTTGTGTCATAGCGGCTCTGAGTGCATCTTGCGGTTCAGGCTGGGCTCAAGACATTCCATGTAAGTTCGTTCTAGGGTATGCAGAACCAAAGCCCGGCTGGTTCACGGTTACCGGAGATGCCAAGCTCAAAGTCAAAGGGGGAAGGATCGTCGCGGATCTTTACGACGACCGACTAGGGGGCCAAAAGTCACACACCATTTCACTACGGCTTCACGGAAAGAATGCATCGGGAACCATGGTCAATTTATTCAGTGATGAGGGCCGAAACTCAGCAAGCGGAAGCTACGAGTCTCGCGAGTACAGAGATGGAAGAGGAAAGAATCTTGTGCGCAGTCTTGTGGTTCAGAACGCCTTCATGTTTGCAGCGGTAACTTGCTATGCAAAGATTGAAACCTAACCGGTCGCTCGAGCGGACCTACGCCAGCTGGCCGCGCTACGCTGCCTGGATATTCTCAGCTCCGCGGCCAGCCGGCTCCGGCCCCTCAGCTTCAACGTTAGGCGTCACCAAAGACATCGAGATCGCCGGTCTTCGTGCTTCCGGCCGACTTGGTCGGCTCACCCGAAATAGCCTACCCGCAATAGAACTACTCTCACGTACATCAAGGCAGACAAAGAATGCAGAACGAGCAACCTGTGGTGGTCGTGGATATCCAGATGAAGTTCTGGTCCATGGTCATTTTCTTGATTAAGCTAGCCTTCGCGTCAATTCCCGCGGCCATCGTGTTGACCCTCGTATTGACAGGACTCCCACTTCTTCTTCGGCAAGCTCTCGTGTTCGTTAGCTAGCACGAGATTCCCGCACTGCTGAGATTGTCAACAATACTGCCCGCTCGTCCTCGCCAAGCATCGCCAGCCTGCCACCAAGGTGACGCCTAATTCCTCGTTGAACTACCGGACCCGCTACGGTGGTCCGGTTAACTCGAAGGTTAGACATCACTTGGCTACACCGCTACTCGCGAGAGGCTGTTTTAGCATTCTCGACGACAAGGTTGGCGGAAAGCAGAAACTTGTGGGCTGGAAGTATTCTTCGAAAATTGAATTGATGAGCAAACTGAAGTTACTGCTGACCCTGGTGTTGATGGCCATCGTTGTAGCCGATTTACTTGTGGCTATGTTCTTGACCTATACAACTTGGAGGCGCCCACTTGATGGACACAAGACCAAAGACAAGCAGTGGTTGATCTCAACGATTGGCAAGCGAACCTACTACGCAATCGTCGGATTCTTTGCAGTTCAGCCTGCCTTCCTTCTCTTCTATAAGTACGCGTAACTGTAGAGCGAAGGTTGAACTCAACCAAGATTGAAATTGCGATGCCTAACTGGTCGCTCGAATGGACCTCCGCCAGCTGGCCGCGCTACGCTGCCTGTATATTTTTAGCTCCGCGAGGCTAGCTCGCTGCGACCCCTCAGCTCGAACGTCTAGCCCGCAACTCCGGAGATCATCATGAAAATCGTCAGTGCTATCGCCTTGGTTGCAAACCTGCTTCCTGGCGTTTCGGTGTTTGCGCAAGATGCGGCGTCTGTGGGTCAGGCGCAATTGGCGGCTACTCGCTGGGTGGCGCTTGCGGATTCCGGGCAATTTGCAGCGAGTTGGGACCAAGCTGCTGATCCATTTCAAACCGCGATTGCCAAGCCCAAATGGGAAAGCGCAATGCAAGCTATCCGGGTTCCGCTCGGTACGGTCAAATCACGGACATTGAAGTCAGCCGTATTCGCTACTTCGCTCCCAGGCGCGCCGGACGGTGAATACGTCGTCGTTCAATTTGATACGAGGTTCGAGAACAAGGCTGCCGCAATCGAAACCGTGACACCCATGAAGGGCAAGGACGGTACTTGGCGAGTATCCGGCTATTTCATCAAGTAGCGGGCTAACTAGTCACTCGAGTGCACCTCCGCCAGCTCGAACGTGATAGCGCAGGCCATTTCCCACACCCCGCATCGGCACCATTCAAATTTGGCATTAGGTCGCTGCAATGGCATTCGAATTCAAGAAGGGCACAGGGCGTGAGGACGTTCTGCTGATCACGCGGCCAGATGGCTCCACAGAGACTGTTGTTTGCCCCAAGCAAGGCATCATTCCGCATGAAATGGTGCATTACGCAGTGGAGTCCGTATTGAACCGGAACGGCTTCTTGGCGAAGGTGGTCCAGGGTGAAGTGCCTGGCTACACCATGTCGCCATCCGACGAAGCTGAAAGCGTTGAGCGCCTGGTCGAAGCGATGCAGGCGGATGGCTGGTCGGGCTGGACCACCGATCCTGCGGCCATATTGGACATGTACGCAGTGAGTTGCGATGCCCGTGCGTCCAAGCCCTTGCCGCTGCACGTGGGGGAGATCGCAGAGATCCGTGAATTCATCTTGACGCTCACCGCCCAGTGGTCGGAAGTCGGGCCAGGGCAATCACTCAAGCTTCCAGGCTGGTGAATCCCGCAAACTTGGCCACCGCTCGCTCAACAAGGCTGGCAGGGGCCGGGCAACTTGTAGACCTCATTTCATTTTCGCCCCCCGGCATCCTGTCGCCTTGGGCCGCATCGCTAGAACCTTAGGCGTCAAAAAGCCATGACCACTTCCACTTCCGCGTCCGTTTCGCCAGCTCAGTCGTCAAGCACTGGCTTGGCCTTTCTTGCTGCTTGCGGCGCGGGCGTCCTGTGGGGCACTGGCGCGCTGATCGTGAACCTGCTGGTCGAGAAGCATGGGTTCACACCGGCCAATATCTCGTTCTGGCGTTTTCTTGTGGGTGCCGTGGTGCTGCTGGCTGTTTTCGGCAGGCAAATCTCTTGGGGCAGGCTGCGCCCGCTGCTGGGAACCGTGCTGATGGCGGGCATCGCCATGGCGGGTTATGTGCTGCTGTGGTTTCTCGGCATTGAGCAAATGGGGGCGGCCGTGCCGACTTTGATTGCGCTTTGCCTGCCGCCGGTGATCGTCACGGTAATCGCGGTCGCTCGTGGACAGGAACGCGCCGACCTCCAACTCCTGCTGGTGCTTGTGGGCGCGATCGTCGGCACGGTGCTCATCGTCATCCAGCATGGCCCTCACGCAAGCAGCAGTGGCTCGGCCAATGACGCGGCACTCGGCGTCGTCTTTTCCATTGGCTCAGCACTTCTCTACGCCGGCTTCTCCACGATCAGCGGACGAATATCTGTGGCGCTCGGTGCTGGTCCTGCCACTGCTTGCCTGACCGTGGTGGCTGCCGCTGCCATGGGCTTGTTTGGCTTGTATCGCCCGCTTACGTGGCCAAGCGATGTGCCGCCACAGGCTTGGTTTCTCTACCTGGGCGTTGTAACCGCAGCACTTGCCCTGCTTGCCTTCAGCTGGGGCGCTGCACGCTTGAAGCCTACGGCCTTGACCGTTGCGACCCTGCTCGAACCGCTGACCGCCGTCGTTTTATCGACCGTGCTGCTCGGCCAGCAGCTCGGCGTCACTCAGTGGTTCGGTGGCGTGCTGCTTTTGCTCAGCATCTTCGTGCTGGGTATGCGTGCGGCGGGCAAGGCGCCGACACACTGATTGCGAAGCGCGGACTCAAGCGAGCTTGCAGCGCCCCGACGGGCTCAACCGTCGGCTAAAGCGAACCTCTGGGCATGGACGGCTCGAACATCTGAAACGTATTGCGCCCTGCTTTCTTTGCCTCGTACATGGCGGCGTCAGCAGCGGGGCACAGGTCATCAAAGCCTTGGTGCCCTTCATTCATCAAGGTAGCGCCAATGCTGACCGTGCTTGTGTACTGAACCTCACCCAGCAGATAGGGCTGGGCGAGACACTCCAATATCTTCTCGGCAATGGCGCGCGTTTTCTGCGCTGCGTCTGCGGCATCGGTACCGAGGTTTTCCAACATCACCACAAACTCGTCACCTGAAATTCGCGCCACCGTGTCGACCTCTCTGACTGCCGACCTTAGGCGCGAGGCAATTTCCTTCAGTAACAAGTCCCCCACTTCGTGACCGTGCTGGTCATTGACGGCTTTGAAATTGTCAGCATCCAGAAACAAGAGCGCGCCGATTTGATGAGTTCTCTTGGCGTTGTGCAGGGCCTGGCTGACGCGGTCGATGAGCAGGCGGCGGTTGGGGAGTTGGGTCAAGGCATCGGTCATCGCCATGAGGTGCAAGCTGGCGTTCAGTTGCTCCAGCTGCGCCTTTTGGGCGGACAACTCGAGGTTCAGTCGCTTCAGCTCTTCCTCTTGTTGCCGCCGGGCGTGGACGTTGTAAGTGACGCCGATCAAGTGCTTGGCTCCCGGGTGGCCCGCTCGCTCGATGATTTTTCCGCTGTTGGCGTACCAAACCCAAGCGCCCGACTTCGCCTTAATCCTGAATTCGCATTGGTATTTGGGCGTCTTGCCGCTCGCGTGCTCATTGAGCGCGTGTTTCATCCGGTCGACATCCTCGGGGTGAACGATGGCGAAGATGTTGTCCATGACGTCGCCCACCTCTTGCGCGGTGTAGCCGAGTTCTGCATAGACCTTGGTGGCATTTCGGGTGACCCGGCCGCTGACGAGCTCGTTTTCCCAAACGTCCAAGTCAGCCGCATCCATGACCACCTGTAGGAATTGTTCCCGTGGCATCTTCATGGGTTGTGTTCCCTTTGCAATGTCATGGCGCTCATTCTCAAAAGAGAAAGTCAACTGCACAAAGCAAAGTATGGCGCATGCGGAGGGCGAGCCGAGACTTCCATTCGTCCCTGCCGGGTGCTGGCGGCGCCGTCGCTGTGGAAAATTTCGCTCGCGTCGGCCCTGGGAAGCGCCAAAGCTGTGCGCGGCGCGGGCACCGCCAGGTCCCGATCAAGGCGTCAAGCAAGAAGATGCGCTGCGCCGTCGCAAAGACTTACTGCGTCGAACTGTGCGCAAAGCGTACGCCGGCCAGCGCCGGCTAGGCGCGGCTAGACATCCAGCCACACCCTGCGCACATCGCTATTGCCGCGCACTCGGCCGATAGGCCCCGTGGCCTTGCGCGTCAGAAGCGATGGCGGATGCCGGCGCCGTAGCTGGCGCCACTGCTCAAGCCCGTTAGCTTGTCGTTCATGTAGGCGGCATAGACATCGGTGCGCTTGGACAGCGAATAGTCGTAGCCGACGGTGACGGTCGTGCGGTCGGCGCCGGCCGAGGCCGAGATACGGCCGTACTGCGCCAGCAGCTTGCCGCTGCCCACCGGCACGGCCACACCCACATTGGCGAGCTTGTAGTCGCGCTTGCTGGTGGTGTTCTCAACATCGCTGTATTGGCCGAACAACTTGGCAACGCCGAAATCGTAGGAGGCCGCTACCTGCGTCGTTTCGGTGTCATCCACCGACGCGCCTTTGGCCACCTTTTGATAGACGGCCGAGGCTGCGAAGCCACCGGCGCCGTAGCCGGCGTTGGCACCCCAGTTGCGGCCACCCGCGCCCTCACCGGCAGCGACGATGACGCCGCCGCTGAAGCCGCCCATTTTCGGCGCCACGTAAAGCACCGAGTCGCTCCAGCCGGAGTCGCCCGTGACGGTGCCGCTGGTGAAGGTGTGGCGGATCGCAGGCGAGAAGCCGAAAGAGTCGCCGAAGGCGTTGAACACCAGCGTGCTGACAAACAGCGGCGTGGTGTTGCGGCCGATTTTGAGGGTACCCAGCTCCTGGCTGGACAAGCTGGCGAAGGCATTGCGCGCCCACATGGCATCGCCATTGAAGCGGCCGGCGGTGCCGCCGTCGGGTTGCAGAAAGCTCTCCATCACGAAGCCGGCCGTCAGCCCGCCGCCCAAGTCTTCGCGGCCCGAGAAGCCGATGTAGCTGGTCGTCATGCTGCCGCTTTCGGCCTTCATGATCGCCTGGCCGCCTGGGGCTTTGAAGGAGCCGACGCTCAGGTCCATCAAACCATAGAGCGTGACATTGGACTGCGCCTGCGCGGCTGCGCCCAGCAGGGCCAGCACGGCGGCAGCGGCGATCTTGTTGGAGGTCTTCATCGGATGGGTTCCTTTTTTATGGAGGGAGGTGAGATCAGAAAATTTGCGACGCGGGCTCAATGGTTCTCGCCACCGCGGTGCGCCCAGCCGGTCAAGCGGCGCTCCAGCACGGCGAACAGCTCGTACATCAGCATGGCCATCGCGCCGACGACCACCAGGCCGGCGAAAGCCAGGCCCATCTGCATCGACGCGCCCGCAGAAATCAGCAGGTAGCCGATGCCCTCGTTCGAGGCGGTCATCTCGGACACCGTGGTGCCGACGAAAGCCAGCGTGATCGCCACCTTCAGCGCGGCGAAGAAGTAAGGCATGGAGCGCGGCAGGCCGATCTTGATCAGCACATCCCAGCGCCTGGCTCCCAGCACTCGCAACACATCCTCCAGTTCGGGCTCCAACGTGGCCAGGCCGGTGGCGATATTGACCATGATGGGGAAGAAGCTGATCAAAAAGGCCGTCAAGATGGCCGGCCCAACACCGATGCCGAACCACACCACCAAGATGGGCACGAAGGCCGCCTTGGGCAGCGCGTTGAAGCCCGTCATCAGCGGATACATCGCCCGGTAAGCCAGTTGCGAGCTGCCCATCAGGAAGCCCAGCAGCACACCCACCACGATGGCGATGCCAAAGCCCGCCACCGTGACCCAGAAAGTGCGCCAGGCATGGCCGAGGATGGTGCTGTGGTGCTCGGCCACCGCCTGCCCGATGGCCATGGGGCTGGGAAAGATGAATTCCGAGACCTGCAGCGCGCTGCACAGCACCTGCCACAGCAGCACGATAGCCAGCAGCAGCAGCCAGGCGGCATAGCGCTGAAACAGCAGATGGGGTTCGCGGCGGCCGGTCATTGCGCCACCTCCGCACTGCTCTTGCCCACATGCCGCAGGGCACCGATATGGCTGCGCAACTCGTGCACGATCTCGGTGAACTCGGGCGTGTAGGTCAGTTCCAACTCGCGCGGCCGCGGCAACTCGATCTCACGTCTGTGCAGCAGCCGCCCCGGGCTCTTGCTCATCACATAGACCGTGTCGGCCAGGAATACGCTTTCGCGCAAATCATGCGTCACCAGAATCACGTTGAAGCCCTTCTCGGCCTGCAAGTCCCGTAGCGCGCACCACAGCTCTTCACGCGTGAAGGCGTCCAGCGCGCCGAAGGGCTCGTCCAGCAGCAACAACTGCGGCTCGTGGATCAGCGCGCGGCAGATACTGGCGCGTTGCTGCATGCCGCCGGAAAGCTGCCAGGGGAACTTGTCCTCATAGCCGGCCAGGCCTACGCTGGCCAGCAAGGCACGGGCACGCTCGGTGTACTCGGCCTTCTTGCTGCGCAGCTGGCTGCGATGCGGCTCAACGATCTCCAGCGGCAGCATCACGTTCGCCAGCGTCGTGCGCCAGGGCAGCAGCGAAGCCGCCTGGAAGGCCATGCCGCTGATCTTCAGCGGCCCGGTGACGGGCTGGCCGTCAACGAAGATCTCGCCGCGGCTGGGCTTCTTCAAGCCGGTGGCCAGCTTCATGAAGGTGGATTTGCCACAGCCGGAAGGGCCGACGATGGCGGCGAATTCGCCGCGCTTGAGCGTCAGCGAAATGTCCTCGACGGCAAACTTGCCTTCGGCCCACAGCTGTTCGTTATAGGCCAGCCAGACGCGTTTGAATTCGACGAAAGCGGCGTCTGTCATCACTTCTTCTTCAGCGCCGGCAGCACGTCCAACTCGGCCTTGCTGGGCAGGAAGCTGCCGTTCCACACCGCCTCGGGCACCACCCGCGTCTTGGTGGCATAGGTGTCGGAGACCTGGCTGGCCATCAGGGCCAGACGCGGGGCCAGCACTTGGCCGAAGCCTTCGGCACGGGCGTCCGGGCTGGCGACGACGGCATCGATGGCCAGGCGCAGACGGCGCTTCTCCAGTGCCTCGTTGATGATGCCGTCACGCTGCTTGACGAAGGCGATGGACGCATCCGGGTCGGCCATCACCTCCTTGGCGCCCTGGGCGAAGGCCTTCAGGAAGGCCTTGATCAGCTCGGGCTTTTCCTTGATCAGCTTGGGGCTGGCGATGATGGCGTTGCCATACAGCTTCACGCCATAGTCGGGGTAGGGAAAGATGTTCACCTCTTCGGCCTTGATGCCACGCGCTTCCAGGTTCAGCAGCGAGGTGAAGGAGAAGCCGGTGATCGCATCGACATCGCCGCGCACCAGCATGGTTTCGCGCAGCGGCGGGTCCATGCTGACCCAGCTGATGCCCTCGATCTTGTTGGCCTTGGCGAAGATGGGGAAGCCCTTGCGACCGGCGTCGAACACCGGCGCGCCCAGCTTCTTGCCGGCCAGCTGGGCGACCGTATTGATGCCGCCCTTCTTCAGAGTTAGCACCGCGGCCGGCGTATTGTTGTAGACCATCATCACCGCGACCGGCTTGTTCGGCGCGTCGGGATTGTTGGCGTGGAACTCCATCAGCGCCGCCAGGTCGGCAAAGCCCATGTCGTAGGAGCCCGAGGCCACGCGGGTCACCGCCCCGCCGGAGCCGCTGCCGGCGTCCAACTGCACATCGAGCCCGGCGGCCTTGAAGGTGCCTTTGGCGATGGGTTGCAGGAACAGCGCCGACGGCCCTTCGAAGCGCCAATCGAGCTGGAACTTGATCGGCGTCTGCGCGTGACTCAGCGAGCCCAGCAAGCTGAGGGTGACGCCGAGGGCGGCGTTGCGAAGCCAAGGGCGGCGGGTGAGGCGGGCAGTCATGGAGTCTCCGGTCAACAAATGGCGTTGACTCCGTGATTGCAAGCTCCGTGCCATTGCGCTGCGCCCTGCGCTTGTGCGTCTGTGTGGGCAAATGCGTAGGCAAGCAGGCGCCCGGCGCACGCAGATGTGCGTGACACCGCGCCCGAAGCACCAGTCTGGGGTGCGCGCTTCGCCCATGCCCCACGGCGGGGTCAGGCCGCACGCCTGAAGCTCGCTCACAGCGCCCGGCCGAACGTGCAGGCATTTGGGCAAGCTGGGCGAACTGGCCCTGTCAAGAGTTGCAAGCCTGCCGTCCGGCAAGCTGCGACGCCATGGGGGTGCCGAGCAAGGCGCAGGCCACCGTGCTACCCGACGGTATTGCGAGGCTCGGCAACACAGCCCTGTAAATAGATCGGCCTTCAGCCGATCCCATCTATGGCCGGATAGGTGCTAGACCTCCAGCCACTCCTTGCGCACATAGCTATTGCCGCGCAGCTCGGCCGGTGTGCCTTCGAAGACGATGCGGCCGTGGCCCATCACATAGCAGCGCTGCGAGATCTCCAGCGCAATCGCCAGTTTTTGCTCCACCAGCAGCACCGCAATGCCGCGCTCGCGCAAGGCCTTCAGGTACTCGGCCACCAGTTCCACAATCATGGGCGCCAGGCCTTCGGTGGGCTCGTCGATCATGATCAGATCGGGGTCGCCCATCAGGCTGCGGCACAGGGTGAGCATTTGCTGCTCGCCGCCCGAGAGCACGCCGGCCTCGGTGTGCTGGCGCTCTTTCAAACGCGGGAACATGCGGTACATATCCTCAAAGCCCCAGCGCGACTTCTTCTTCGCGCTTCCTGACTTTTGCCCCAGCAGCAGGTTCTGATGCACCGTCAGCTTGGGGAAGATGTCGCGGTTCTCCGGCACATAGGCCAGGCCCCAATGGGCGATCTCGTAGGCCTTGTGGCCCAGCAACTCGCGCTCGCCAAACTTGATCGAACCCTGCGCATCGACCTGACCCATGATGGTCTTGACCGTGGTGGAGCGACCCGAGCCATTGCGGCCAAGCAAGCTGACGATCTCGCCCGGCTCGACCCGCATGGTCACGCCATGCAGCACATGGCTTTTGCCGTAGAACGCATGCACGTCTTGCAGTTGCAGCGCGCGACCCATCTCGCTCATAAAACGCCTCCTGCTAGCTGCAGTGAATATGGAAATGCGAGAGCGAGCCTTGTCATGCGTGGGCCTCCGCCAGAACCGAACCCAGGTAAGCCTCTTGCACCTGCACATTGGCGCGTACCTTGTCGGGGGTGTCAAAGGCAATCACCTCGCCGTAGACCAGCACGGCGATCTTGTCGGCCAGGCCGAACACCACGCCCATATCGTGCTCCACCGTCAGCAAGGTCTTGCCCACCGTCACCTCCCGGATCAGCTGGATGAAACGCTGGGTCTCGCTCTTGCTCATGCCGGCGGTGGGCTCGTCCAGCAAGATCACGCTGGCGCCGCCGGCAATGGTGATGCCGATCTCCAACGCCCGCGCCTCCGCGTAGGTCAGGTTCATCGCCAGCACATCGCGGCGCTTGTCGAGGCGGATCATCTCCATCACCTCTTCGGCGCGATCATTGGCGTCGTCCAAGCCGGCCAGAAACTTCCAGAAGGCATAGCGGTAGCCCAGGCTCCACAGCACGGCGCAGCGGATGTTCTCAAACACCGATAAGCGCATGAACAGGTTCGAGACCTGAAAGCTGCGCGCCAGGCCGCGGCGATTGATCTCGTAGGGCTTGAGGCCGTCAATGCGTGCGCCATGCAGGCGCACCTCGCCGCCGCTGGGCGCGAAGCGGCCGCTGATCAGATTGAACAAGGTGGACTTGCCGGCGCCATTGGGGCCGATGATGGCCACCCGCTCGCCCGGCCGTACCTGCAGCTGTGCACCGCGAATGATCTCGGTCTTGCCAAAGCGCTTGCGCAGGTCCAGCAGTTCCAGGGCAAAGGGGCCACCCTGGTCGCCATGGCCCGCCGTGGGGATGTTCGTGCTCAAAGCGCTTCCCTCCGCTTGATCTCTTTTTCAATCTCTTCCTGCGTGGCATCCCACTCGCGCTTGAACTGGCGCCGGGTCAGCTCAAACAAACCCAGGCCCAGCAGCATCACCAGACCGGCACCAAACCAGGCATCGACATGGCCGCTGTTCAGCGTGGCACCCAGAAAGCGCAGCTGCGGCCCCATGGCCTCATTCATCTGGCGGTGATAAACCATCTCCACCATGGCCGCAGCACCGACCAGAATGGTCAAGGCCGTGGCCGCCAGGGCCAGGTAGGCCGTCCAGAGCCGGCGCAGCTTGCCGTAGGCCGCCACGCGCAGATTCATCATGATGAGCCCGGCAAAGCCGCCCGGCGCATACATCACCATGAAGACAAAGATCAGGCCCAGGTAAAGCAGCCAAGCCTTGGTCAGCTCCGACAGCAGCACCAGCGCCACCACCATCAGCACCGCGCCAATGATGGGGCCGAAGAAGAAGGTCGCCCCCCCCAGAAAGGTGAACAGCAGATAGGCGCCTGAGCGCGCCGCGCCGACGACTTCAGCGGTAACGATCTCAAAGTTCAGCGCACTCAAGCCGCCCGCGATGCCGGCGAAGAAGCCTGAAATCATGAAGGCCATGAAGCGCACCCATTGGGTGTCATAACCAATGAACTCGACGCGCTCGGGGTTATCGCGCACGGCATTGAGCATGCGGCCCAGCGGCGTGCGCGTGAGTGCAAACATGGCCGCGGTGCAAACAAAGCAGTAAACGGCGATCAGGTAGTAGACCTGGATCTGCGGCCCGAAGCTGATACCCCACACCGCCTGGCCCAGCACCCGATTGCCGGACACGCCGCCCTCACCGCCGAAGAACTCGGGCAGCATCAGCGACATGGACCAGATCAACTCGCCAATGCCCAGCGTGATCATCGCGAAAGGCGTGCCCGACTTCTTGGTCGACACATAGCCGAACAGCATCGCGAAGCCCAAGCCGGCCAGGCCGCCAATCACCGGCAGCAAGCTGACCGGCAACTGCCAGGCCCCGCTGCTGACCAGATTGAGGGAGTGGATGGTCAGGAAAGCGCCCAGGCCGCTGTACACCGCATGGCCGAAGCTGAGCATGCCGCCCTGCCCCAGCAAGATGTTGTAGGCCAGGCAGGCAATGATGGCGATGCCAATCTGCGAGAGCATGGTCTGCGCTAGGCCGCTGGTCCACAACAAGGGCGCCAGCAGCAAGGCCAGGGCGTACAAGCTCCAGACCAGCCAGCGACCGAAGTTGATCGGTTTGAAATGAAAAGGTTTATGAGTCCCCATGCTTTTAGTCGTCTCGCGTGCCCAGCAGGCCCTTGGGGCGGAAAATCAGGATCAGCACCATCAGCAGATACGGCAAGATGGGCGCCACCTGGGCCATGCTCAGTTTCAGAATCGGGTAACCGAACGTCGTCGGCCCCACGGCCAGGCCCCAGCTCGTGAACAAGCTGGCCAGCGAGCCGTCCACCGTTAACGGCAAGGTCTGCAGCAAGCCGATCAGCAAAGAGCCGACAAAAGCCCCCGCTAAAGACCCCACCCCGCCCACCACCACCACCACAAAGATGATGGAGCCGACGATGACCGCCATATTCGGCTCGGTCACAAAGGTGATGCCGCCGATCACGCCGGCCAGCGCCGCCAAGGCGCAACCACTGCCGAAGACCAGCATCAGCACACGTGGCACGTTGTGCCCCAGGGCTTCCACCATCTCGGGATGCGTCAGCGCGGCCTGAATCACCAGGCCGATGCGGGTGCGCGTTAGCAGCAGCCACAGGGCCAGCAACATCAACAGCGCCACGACCATCATGAACAGCCGCGTCAGCGGGAAGTTGGAACAAGCTGCACCCGCACACAGCTGCGCCGGTGCCGCGCCCCAGACCAGGGAAAGGCCCTGCAGCGGATGCTGAACAATCGTGAAGGCCGAGCCCTGCAGCGCGGCCGGCGGCGCGAAAGGCACGGCCAAGCGCCCCCAGATCAGCTGCACCAACTCCAGCACCACATAGGACAGGCCGAAGGTGATGAGCAGCTCCGCCACATGGCCGAACTTGTGCACCCGGCGCAGTGCCATGCGCTCGAATCCTGCGCCCAAGACTCCCACCAGCAAAGGTGCTAGGACGAGCGCCGGCCAAAAGCCCAGCACGCCCACGAGGCTGTAGGCGATATAGGCCCCCAACATATAGAAGCTGGCATGGGCGAAATTGAGCACGCCCATCATGCTGAAGATCAGCGTCAGCCCCGAGCTGAGCATGAACAGCAGCAGCCCGGAGGACAGGCCGTTAAGCAGATTGATGAGGATTTGGTCCAAGACTTGATCTTTGCAATGGGTTGGACAAGCTGCCTGCACGGCTCACAGCAGCGTGAGCCGGCGGCAGCAAACGTGCCGAGCTGGGTGTGGGGCGGACAGCCCTACTCCCGGTCAGCCTGATTCACAGGCTGCAGCTCGGTTCACGCACTCAGCGAAAGCCTAAAAACCTCAAGGCCGCTTCATCTGGCACGAGGTGGGCGTGCTGGACACATAAGACTCAAAAGTCTTCACCGGCGCCATGGTGTAGCCCGTGCCCTCAGGCGAGTACGGGTACTTGGCATCGGCCTTCTGCCAGACCGCGATGTAGAGCGGCTGCTGCAGCTGGTGGTCGGTCTTGCGCATCTCGACCTCGCCACCAAAGCTATTAACCCGCAGCCCTTCCATGGCCAGCGCCACCTTGGCCGGATCGGTGCTCTTGGCCTTGGCCATGGCCGAGCCCAGCAAGGTGTAGATGTGGATCACGCTGCCGGTGTAGAAGTCGTCCTTGAAGCGGGTCTGGAACTCGCTCATCCACTTGCCCATCTGGCCGCCCATGTTGTAGTGGTTGTAAGCCACTTGGTAGACCCGGCCGGCACCCGTGGCGCCCATGGCCGAAGGCGTGCCGGTGACGCCGGCGTAGTAGGTGTAGAACTTGCCGGTGTAGCCCGACTCATTGGCGGCCTTGATCAGCAGCGACAGGTCAGAGCCCCAATTGCCGGTGATCACCGTGTCGGCGCCGCTGGCCTTGATCTTGGCCACATAGGGCGCGAAGTCGCGCACCTGAGCGATGGGGTGCAGGTCTTCACCAACGATCTGAACATCGGGCCGCTTGCTCGCCAGCAACTCCTTGGCGTACTTGGCCACTTGGTGGCCGTGGGCATAGTTCTGGTTCAGCAGGAAGACCTTCTTCACATCCGGCTGATCCTTCAAGAAGGTGGTGATGGCCTCCATCTTCATGGAGGTGTCGGCGTCCATGCGGAAGTGCCAGAAGCTGCATTTGCTATTGGTCAGGTCCGGGTCCACGGCCGAGTGGTTGAGGAACAGCACCTCTTTGCCGGGGTTGCGTTCGTTGTGCTTGTTGATCGCGTCAATCAGCGCCAGCGCCACGCCCGAGCCATTGCCTTGGGCGACGTAACGCACGCCCTGGTCAATGGCGGACTTCAAGGCATTCAGCGACTCGACCGGGCTGAGCTTGTTGTCAATGGACACGATCTCGAACTTCACGCCCGCTGGGTTGCTGGCATTGAACTTCTCGGCAAAGAACTGAAAACTCTTGGCCTGGTTCTGGCCCACCGGCCCCATCAGACCCGAGAGCGGGTCGATCAGCGCGATCTTCACCGTCTCGCCCTTCTGGGCGTGGGCGGCGAAGGCAGAGGCGGCCAGCAAGCTAGCGATCAGGCTGCTGCGCAAGAGATGCTTGGGCTGTGTCATCGATGTCTCCTTTTTTGTCTCGGGCTTGAACAGGGGGAAAACGGTGTTGTCAGACTCCGGGCAGGCGGTAGTCCTTGAACTGCTGGCGAAGGGCAAGTTTTTGAATCTTGCCGGTGGCGGTGTGGGGGATTTCGTTCACAAAAACCACGTCATCCGGCACCTGCCACTTGGGGATGCGGCCGTCAAAAAACGCCAGCAAGCCTTCGCGGGTCAACACGGTGCCGGCCTTTTTAATCACCACCAGCAGCGGCCGCTCGTCCCACTTGGGGTGGACGCAGGCAATCACCGCGGCCTCAGCCACATCGGGGTGAGCCATGGCGACGTTCTCCAACTCAATCGAGCTGATCCACTCGCCGCCGGACTTGATCACGTCCTTGCTGCGGTCGGTAATCTGCATAAAGCCGTCGGGGTCAATGGTGGCCACGTCCCCGGTGGGGAACCAGCCCGGCTCGCCGTCCAGCGTCACCAGCGGTGTCGCGGTCTGGCCGTAATACTGGTTGATCACCCAATGGCCGCGCACCAGCAGGTTGCCGAAGGCCACGCCATCCCAGGGCAAAGCACGACCCTGATCGTCGGCAATCGCCATATCGATGCCGTAGACCACCTTGCCCTGCTTCTCCAGCAAGCGCTGCTGCTGGTCTTTGGGCAATTCCAGCTGGCGGGTATTGAGCTTGGCCAGCGTGCCGATGGGTGACAGCTCGGTCATGCCCCAGGCATGAATGACCTCCACCCCGTAATCGTCTTGCAAGGTCTTCATCATGGCCGGCGGGCAGGCCGAGCCACCGATCACCGTGCGCTTGAAGGTGCTGAACTTCAGCGCATTGGCCTTGACGTAATTGAGCAAGCCCAGCCACACCGTGGGCACGCCGGCACTGAAGCTGACCTTCTCGGACTCAAACAATTCGTACAGCGATTTGCCATCGAGATGGGGCCCCGGCAGCACCAGCTTGCAGCCGATCAGCGCGCAGCTGTAGGGCAAACCCCAGGCGTTGACGTGGAACATCGGCACCACCGGCAAGATGACATCACGCGCCGAGCAATCCAGCGCATCCGGCAGGGCCGAGGCGTAGGTGTGCAAAAGCGTCGAGCGGTGGCTGTAGACGGCGCCCTTGGGGTGGCCAGTCGTGCCCGAGGTGTAGCAGATGCTGCAAGCGGTGTTCTCGTCGAACTCAGGCCAGACATAGCAGGCGTCTTCGGCGTCCAGCAGTTCGTCATAGCAGAGCAGGCCGGGCAGGCTGGTCTGCGCAGGCATGTGGGCGCGGTCCGTCATCACGACGAAGTGCTGCACGCTGCTCAGCTCGGGCGCCAGCTTCTCCACCAGGGGCAGCAAGTTGAGGTCGAAGCACAGGATGCGGTCTTGCGCATCATTGGCGATCCAGGCGATCTGCTCGGGGAATAGCCGCGGATTGATGGTGTGGCACACCAGCTGCGAGCCCGAGCTGCCGTAATAGATCTCCAGGTGCCGGTAACCATTCCAGGCCAGCGTGGCCACCCGGTCGCCGGGCTCGCAGCCCAAGCGGGCCAAGGCCTGTGCCAATTGGCGGGAACGCCGCTCGGCCGCGGCCCAGGTGTAGCGATGTATATCTCCCTCGACCCGCTTGCTGACGATCTCTGTCTCGCCGGCATGCCTGGCGGCATGCTTGATCAGCGAAGATATCAGCAAGGGCATTGCCATCATCTGCCCCATCAAAGCCACGTTTTGTCTCCTGAATGTTGTCGTCGATCTCGCGCTGCCCTGTCGTCGCTTGATGCGCTCTTGTGCAAACCTTGGCGCAGACTAAGGCACGCTTGCCAGCTTGGATAGTCACCCGCGTTACACCGCGAGGGCAAGCCCTCTAGGGGTATTCACCGGCGCAAGACGCCCTTGTGCTTATCAAGGAAAAGACGCGCTGACTACACTGCCCCGACAAACACGCCGCACGCCCTTGGGCGCCAGCGTTTGACCCGCCCGCTTGGCTCGGGGCAAAGCTGTCACAGGTAGCAGCAACAAGCAGCCGCAACACGCAGCAGCGACAGGAAGTGCAAACATGAAGCAAGACGACAAGACCTACCCCGTGCAGAAAACCGACGCCCAGTGGCGCGCCGAGTTGGACGAGATGCAATACGAGGTTGCCCGCCATGCGGCCACCGAGCGGGCCTTCACCGGCAAGTATTGGGATCATTTCGCAGCCGGGCATTACAACTGCGTCGGCTGCGGCACGCCCTTGTTCGCGGCCGAGACCAAGTTCGACGCCGGCTGCGGCTGGCCCAGCTATTTCGCACCCGTCAATGCCGAGCTGATCGAGCGGGTGGTGGACCATGCGCATGGCATGGTGCGCATCGAGGTGCGCTGCAATAACTGCGGCTCGCACCTGGGCCATGTTTTCCCCGACGGCCCGCTGCCGACCGGCGAGCGCTTTTGCATTAACTCTGCCGCGCTAGACTTCACGCCTTCGCCCCCACACGCGCCGAATTCGGCGACCCCATGAAGCTTCTGCTCGACTTTCTGCCGCTGATCCTGTTCTTCGTCACCTTCAAGTACGCAGACTCACACAAAGACTGGGCCGCCGCTTTTGCCACCGAGCATTTGGGCTTCATGGTCTCGGGCGGCAAGGTCGGGCTGGAAGAAGGCCCGGTGCTGCTGGCCACCCTGGTGGTGATGGCGGCCACCCTGACGCAAGCCCTCATCACCAAGCTGCGCGGCAAAAAGATCGACACCATGCTGTGGGTCAGCCTGGCCCTGGTGGTCACACTGGGCGGCGCCACCATTTGGTTCCATAACGAAACCTTCATCAAGTGGAAGCCCACCGGCCTGTACTGGGTGATGGCCCTGGTGTTCTGGGTGTCGAACGCCCTGCTCGGCAAAAACCTGCTGAAGTCCATGCTGGGCGCTGAGCTGGAACTGCCGGCCGGCGTGTGGAAAAACCTCAACCGCGCCTGGGTACTGTTCTTCTCGGGCCTGGGTATTCTTAATCTCTACGTGGCTTATCACTTCTCCACCTCGGCCTGGGCTGACTTCAAGGTGTTTGGCGTGACCGGCATGATTTTGCTGTTCACCCTGGGCCAGGGGCTTTATCTGGCCCGCCACCTGCCTGAAGCGGCTGAGGAAGCCAAGGATGAGCCCAGCGACAAACACGCCGGCCAGCCGGAATCCAAACCATGAGCCCAAACCCAAAAGCCGCCGTCACCGACATCGAAGCCCGTCTGCAGCAGGCCCTGAGCCCGCTGAGCCTGAGCGTGCAAGACGATAGCCACCACCACGCCGGACACGCCGGCGCCCGCGAAGGCGGCCATTACAGCGTGACCGTGGTGAGCACCCGCTTTACAGGTCTTAACCGAGTGGCGCGCCATCGGCTCGTATATCATTCCCTCGGTGAACTGATGCAAAAAGGCATTCATGCCTTGGTGATCGACGCCCGCACGCCGGATGAACCCAATAAACCCTGAGTTAGTTTGTCATCTGCGCTCAGTACACTGCTGGACTTATCTTCTGCGCCAACCGGCGCAGTTTTTTCACCCAAAGCCAATTGCCCATGATGAAGAAGTTTGTGCTCGCCGCCTCCGTTGTGGCCATGATGTCTGCTGCGCTGCTGCCCCTGTCGGCCAGCGCGCAAAATCTCGCCATCGTCAACGGCAAGCCGGTGCCCAAGGCCCGCGCTGAAGCCCTGATCAGCCAAGTCACCAAGAGCGGCCAGCAGCAACGCACGCCCGAGCTCGAAGCTCAGGTCAAGGACGAAGTCGTACTGCGTGAAATCTTCATGCAAGAAGCTGCCAAGCGCGGCATCCCCGCTTCCGCCGACTACCAGGCGCAGCTGGAAATGGCCAAGCAAAGCATCATGATCCGCGAACTGTTCGCCGACTACGCCAAGAAGAACCCGGTGTCGGATGCCGATGCCAAGGCTGAGTACGACAAGTTCAAGGCCCAAAACAGCGGTCAAGAATTCCGTGCCCGCCACATCCTGGTGGAAAAGGAAGACGAAGCCATCGCCCTGATCAAGCAGATCAACGGCGGCGCCAAGTTTGAAGATCTGGCCAAGGCTAACTCCAAGGATCCCGGCTCCGCTGTCAACGGCGGCGACCTGGACTGGGCCAATGGCAATAGCTATGTGGCTGAGTTCACCAAAGCCCTGTCGGCCCTGAAGAAGGGTGAGATGACCCAAGAGCCGGTGAAGTCGCAGTTCGGCTATCACATCATCAAGCTGGAAGACCTGCGTGAAGCGCAGTTCCCCGCCTTCGACGACGTCAAGGCCCAGATCGTTCAGCGCCTGCAGCAGCAAAAAGTTGCCGCCTTCCAGCAAGAGCTGCGCGACAAGACCAAGACCGACTACAAGTTCTCGCGTTAAGCTGAACCGAGCTGACGCTTGATCTAAGGCTCGCACGGGATTAGTCCCGCCGGCCTCAAAATGCAACCCGCGCCGCCGAAAAGGCCGCGCGGGTTGTTCGTATCTGCTCCCTGGGTTTTCACACTTGCCTGCCACCCGATTCGCGCGCCGCATCCTGCCCCATCCCGACGTCCTGGCCAAAACGCCGGGCCTGCGCTGGCTGGGCCATTACCTCGGGCCGCGCCCCTGGCTGTGGGTGGCGCACCGCCGCCGCGTTGCCCTAGGCGCCGGCCTGGGCCTGGCGGTTGGGGTCATTCCATTACCCACCCAAATGGCCGTGGCCGCCGCCGCTGCGGTGATTTGCCGCGGCAATGTGGCCGCCGCCGTGGTGGCCACCTGGATCACCAACCCCTTCACCCTGGTGCCGATCTGGAGCCTGGCGATTTTTCTGGGTCGATTGGTATCGGGCCACACCGGCCCTATCGCCACACCCGAAATGCTGGCTTTGGAATGGACGCAGCCCGGCACCTGGCTGGCCTCGGCCTGGCTGTGGATTCAGGCCCTGGGCACGCCGCTGCTGATCGGCCTGCCGCTGGCCGGTCTACTGCTGGGCAGCTTGCTGTATCTGCTGGTGTACTTCGCCTGGTGGGCGGTGATTCGCGGTGAACGCTGGCGCCGGCTGCGCAGCCGCGCCAAGGCCAAGGCCAAGGCGGGTGCCAACGCGCGCGGCTGATCAAGCCCGCAAATTCAGAGCTTCAAACTCAGAGCTTCAAACGCCCGGCCTCGATGCGCAGTTGCCGGTCGCAAGCCTGGGCGATCTGCGTATCGTGCGTGACCAGCACCAAGGTCGTACCGGCTTCACGGTTGAGCTCGAACATCAAGTCCATCACGGCCGCGCCGGTGGCGAAGTCCAGGCTGCCGGTGGGCTCATCGGCCAGCAGCAAGGCCGGCCGCATCACAAAGGCGCGCGCCAAGGCCACACGCTGCTGCTCGCCGCCCGAGAGCACGCGGGGATAGTGCGCCAGCCGCTCACCCAAACCCACCCGACCCAGCATCTGTGTGGCCAGCGCACGCGCCTCGCGCTCGCCGCGCAACTCCAGCGGCAGCATGACGTTCTCCAGCGCGTTCAGATTGGGCAGCAGCTGAAAGCTCTGGAACACAAAGCCCAGCTCCGCCCCGCGCACCGCGGCGCGCTGATCCTCATTGAGTGCAAACAAATCATGGCCGCGCAAATGCACGCTGCCGCTGCTGGGGGTGTCCAGCCCCGCCAGAATCGCCAGCAAGGTGCTCTTGCCCGAACCCGAGGCACCGACGATGGCCACCGATTCGCGGGCCTGCAGCTGAAATGAAATGTCGCGCAGAATGGTCAACTCGCCAGAGGCGTCTTGCACGCGCTTGCAGACATCTTTCACTTCAAGCACGGCGATCGATGCGGTTTCGGACATGGAAGGTGACCTAGAAAAATGAGTAGTAGCGATAGCAGCAGCAAGAGCCCAGCCTTACGCCGTCAGGCCTTAAGCCGCCCGGCTTTTAGCCGACGCGCCTTGAGCTTGGCTGCCCTCCACTGTAGCCTGTGGGGCGCAGCTTTGCTGGTGCCAGGTCTTGCGCAGGCGACATCAGCCGCACCGGCAGCTGGCCCCACTGCCAGCCCCGCAGCCAAAGCCCTGCCGAAGATTTTGGTGCTGGGCGACAGCCTCTCGGCCGAATACGGCCTGGCTCGCGGCGAGGGCTGGGTAGCCCTGCTGGCGCAGCGCATCAAAGCGCAGAAGCTGCCCTTTGAGGTGCAAAACGCCAGCATCAGCGGCGACACCACCTCCGGCGGCCGGGCGCGCCTGCCGGCCCTGCTGGAGGAACACAAGCCCGCCATCGTCATCATCGAATTGGGCGGCAACGACGCCTTGCGCGGCCTGCCGCTGATGAGCAGCAGTGAAAACCTCTCGGCCATGGTTCGTGCGGCCACGCACGCCAAGGCCAAGGTCTTGCTGCTGGGCATGCAGGTGCCGCCCAATTACGGCGCCAGCTACGGGCGCGATTTCGCGGCCATGTATGTGGAGGTGGCCAAAGAGCAGCGCACCGCCCTGCTGCCGTTCTTGCTCGAAGGCGTTGCCGACCGGCCGGATGCCATGGAATGGTTTCAGCCCGACCGCATCCACCCCTTGGCCAAGGCCCACCCCGTCATGCTGGACAAGGTGTGGGCCAAGCTCAGGCCGCTGCTGCGCTGAGCCTCAGCGCAACGCCTAGCGCTCGTTCTCAGCGCTGAGTAGTCAGCGCTTGTCAGCCTCGCCACGGCGTGGTTCACCGTCACCACGTTCAGCCCGGCGCGGGACGCCGCTGTTTTCAACTCGGGCGGGGGCAGGGGCTTGCGGGGCCATTTGCGGGCGCTGCGGCAACTCGGCGGCGCGAGTTCGCTCGGGTTGGCGTTCGGGTTGGCGTTCGGGTTGGCGCTCAATTTGCCGCTCGGGCGCCCATTCGCGTGGGCGCTCCGGCGTCCGCTCTGGCTGACGCTCTGGCACTCGGTCCGGCATACGCTCCTGCACCCGCTCAGGCGCGCGTTCCTGGCTGCGCTCCGGGGCGCGTTGCGGCAGCTGAGCCGGTGCCTGCTGGGCGCCCCAGCCGGGCCGATTGAAGCCGGGCTCCGGGCTGTGCTCACGCACAGGCTCTCGAACGGGCTCACGTGAAGACTCACGCACCGGCTCCCGCGCCTGATCACGGCTGCCGCGCCAAGGTAGTTCCCCCGCAGCAACCGCAGGCGGATTCACCGGCACTGCAGCCGGGTTGACCGGCACCGCATTGCTGCCGCGGTTCGGAAGGGGAAGGCCTGGCTCGCGGTCACGCGCAAGCTCACGTTCACGCTCGCGGCGACCCACGTTGTCGCTGCGCCAAGGCAGGTTCTCACCCGGCTGCTGCGCCACCGGGCGCTGGGGCTGCACCACCGGCAGATCCTGGCGCCCAGGCGCCACCGGCAAGGGCCGCACCGGGGCCGCCTCGCTCACCGGCATGGGTCGCACGGCGCCGCCCTGGCTGGGCAGATAGCTGATGGCGCCCACCACATCGCGGTTGCTGCGCGGACGCTGCACCGTGACAGGATCGCGCTCATGGTTCAAGCGCTCACCATAGGCCGGGCCGTGGCGATAAGAAGGCACATAAATCTCACGGGGCGCCAGTGGGTACCAGCCGTAGCGCGGTGGCGGCGGCCGGCCGCCACCTACCGTCACGCCCACGCTCACCACCGGCCCGCCCACCCAAGCCACCAAGGCCGGCGCATACACCGGGCGCACCACATAGCGGCCCGGCGACCAGCACCAGCGATTGCCCCAGTAAACCCAGCGGCCGTAGTGGAAGGGCGCAAAGCCCCAAGGTGCATCGTCCACCCAGCTCCAACCCCAGTGGCGGGTCCAAACCCAGCGGCCGTAGCGGTAAGGCGCCCAATCCGTGGCGACGGCGGAGGGAATCCAGACATTGCCGTAATCGGGCGCTTGTTCCCAGCGGCCGTGGCGATCCAGGTCTTCCACGCCGGTCATCTCGGGCGAGACATAGCGCTGGCTGATGGCCGCAACGGAATCGCCTTCGGCGCGGCCCTGGGCCAGCAGCCAGTCGCTGAAGCTATCGGCCTGCAAGCGCTGGCGCTCGACCCTGGGGCCATTGGCCCACCAGACCTCGATCTGCTCGCCACTGTCCAGGCACACCGGCGGCACATTGCCACCGCGCTCGGACTCAAAGCGCAAGCGGCCCTGCATGGCGTCGGCACGGCTGCCGCGGTCCATCTGAGCCAGGCGGTAGAGGCCCTCACGTTCGGCAAAGAACAGGCCCTCGCGGGTCTGCACCTTGTATTCACTCACCGCCTCTTGCGAGCGCAGGCGCAGGCCCAGATCGCCCTTGGCCAGCAGCAGGAGCACGCGGCCTTCATCCAAGTGGGTGATCTCGAGATCGCTGCGCTCGTCCAGCCACAAGCTGCTGGAGCCGACGCGCAGGCTCAGCCGCGCACGCTCATCGGTGCGCAGGCGGTCGCCTTCGGCAATGGTTTGGTTGCGGGTGACGCGCGCCCAGGTTCGGGCCTCAGCATCGAAAATCCAGGCCTCACCAATGACCTCGGCCACGCGGCCGGCGCGGGTGGGCGGGTCGGCCGAGGCTGACTGAGCCGACCCGGCGAAACCGGCAAGACCGGTGAATGCCAACAGCACACACAAGCCGGCGCCCAAACGCCGTTTGACCCAAACTGAAAACTTAGCGGCGGCAGTCATGCGTTGCTCCTGTAGTGCAGGCTCAACGCGCCAGCCCCGCTAAAAGACGACGCGAGTTACAAAGCTTTTCACTTCTCTTCTCATTCATCAATCATCGGCATTTGGGTCCAACTCGGGGAAGAGCACCGAGGTGTAGCCAAAGCGGCTGAAGTCCTTGATGCGCATCGGGTAAAGCATGCCCTGCAAATGGTCGCATTCATGCTGCACCACCCGGGCGTGAAAACCATCGGCCTCGCGCTCGAAAGCCTGGCCCTGCGCATCAAAGCCGCGGTAGTGCAGGCGGGCAAAGCGCGGCACCACACCGCGCAGGCCCGGCACCGACAAGCAACCTTCCCAGCCCTCTTCCAGGTCCTCGGTCAAGGGCGTGATGACTGGGTTGATCAGCACCGTGGGTGGCACCGGCGGCGCGTCCGGGTAGCGCACATTGCTTTGGTAGCCAAAGATCACCAGCTGCAGATCAATGCCGATCTGCGGCGCCGCCAGGCCGGCGCCATTGGCCGCGCGCATGGTGTCAAACATGTCCTCGATCAGGCTCAGCAGGGCCGGCGTGCCGAACTCGGTCACGGGTTGGGCCACCCGCAGCAAGCGCGGGTCGCCCATTTTCAAAATCTCATGCACGGCCATCAGCGCTCATCCTTGGGTTATCGTTGTTCGAACGATTCTAGGAGGCAGACGGCATGACACCGGACTTTGTAGAAGATTTGGGCCAGGGCATTTACGCCATCGACACCGGCTTTCAGCGCCCACGTTTCGACGCGGCGTACTTGATGGTGGAGAACGGCCGCGCCGCCTTCATCGACACCGGCACCAACCATGCCGTGCCACGCCTGCTGGCGGCACTCAAGGCCTTGGGCCTGGGCGCCGACGCAGTGGATTGGGTCATTCCCACCCATGTGCACCTGGACCACGCCGGTGGCGCGGGTCTGCTGATGCAAGCCTGCCCCAATGCGCGGCTGCTGGTTCACCCGCGCGGGCAGCGCCATCTGATCGACCCGCGCGCGCTGTGGGAAGGCGCGCTGGCGGTGTACGGCGAGGAAGAAATGCAGCGCTCCTACGGCCAGCTGCTGCCGGTGGAGGAGGCGCGCACCCTGGCCAGCAGCGACGAGATGCGCATCGATTTGGGCGGCCGCCCACTTATGCTGATCGACACCCCCGGCCATGCCCGCCACCACCACTGCCTGTGGGACGCGCGCAGCCACAGCTGGTTCAGCGGCGACACCTTCGGGCTGAGCTACCGCGAGTTCGACTGTGCACTCAACGGCGCCTGGATCATGCCCAGCAGCACTCCGGTGCAGTTCGAACCCGAGCCTCTGCGCCAATCGATTCTGCGCATGCTGAGCTACGCGCCCCGGCAGATCTGCCTGACCCATTACAGCCGCGTCGGCCAAGATGGTGATCTGGCGCGGCTGAGTGCCCTGCTCCTGCGCCAAATCGATGAGATGGAAGACCTGGCCCTGGCCACCCCGCCCTCAGCCGACCGGCATGAAAAGCTCAAGGCCGGCCTGGCCGAGATCTATTTGCACCACTTGGCCGCGCACGGCAGCGGCTTGTCAGTGGCGCAACAGCTGGAGCTGCTGCACATGGACATCGAGCTCAACGCCCAGGGCCTGGGCGTGTGGCTCGACCGGGAAGCTCAAGCCGGCTTGCGCAAGGACAGCAAGGCGTAAAGCAGAATCGCGCCAAAGGTGGCGGTGCCGATGCCGCCCAGCGTCATGCCGCCGAATTTAAGCGTGTAGTCGCCGGTGCCAAGCACCAGGGTGATGGCCACCACCATCAGATTGCGAGGCTCGGCAAAATCAACGCCGTTGTCGACCCAGATTTTGGCGCCAGCCACCGTGATCAGGCCGAACACCACAATGCTCACGCCGCCCATCACCGCCAGCGGAATGGCCTGGATCAGCGCGCCGAACTTGGGCGAGAAGCCCATCAAAATGCCCAGCAAAGCCGCCACAACAAAGATCACCGTGGAGTAGATGCGGGTGGCGGCCATCACGCCGATGTTCTCGGCATAAGTGGTCACACCCGTGCCGCCGGCCGCGCCGCTGACCATGGTCGCCAGGCCATCGCCCATGAAGGCGCGGCCCATATAACGGTCAAGGTTTTGGCCCGTCATCGCACTCACGGCCTTGATATGGCCGAGGTTCTCGGCCACCAGAATCACCACCACCGGCGCGATCAAGAGGATGGCCTTGGGGTCGAAGACCGGTGCGGCAAAGTGCGGCACGCCCAGCCAGGCCGCTTGCGCCACCGCGCTGAAATCAATCGGCTTGCCCAGCCCCATGCCATTGGTCAAGACCGCGTAAATCACGCTGGCCAGAAGCAGGCCCAGCAGAATCAGCAAGCGCTGCGCCATGCCGCGGCTGTACACCGCCACCAGGGCCACGCTCACGAAGGTGGCACCTTGCATCCAGGCATCAAAGCCGGTGGGCGCCATATTCTTGATCGGGATGGCGGCCAGGTTGAGGCCGATCACGGCGACCACTGCGCCAGTCACCACCGGCGGCATCAGCCGGTCGATCCAGCTGGTGCCCAGCCAACTCACCAAGGCGCCAACCAGAAAGTACAACGCCCCGCAGGCAATGATGCCGCCCAGTGCCACAGCAATATTGGCGTTAGGCCCGCTGCCGCCGTAGCCGCTGGCGGCTATCACCACGCCGATGAAGGCAAAGCTTGATCCCAGATAGCTTGGCACCCGGCCGCCCACCAGCACAAAGAAGATCAGCGTGCCAATGCCGCTCATCAGCACCGCCACATTGGGGTCGAAGCCCATCAGCAGCGGCGCCAGCACGGTGGCGCCAAACATGGCGATCACATGCTGCACGCCCATGGCCAGGGTCTGGCCCCAGGGCAGACGCTCATCGGGGGCCACGGCACGCGCGTCGCTGGGCGCGACCTCACGCCATTTCGGGAAGTAGCTCATCGGGTGATTCCTTCAATTAGATGGCTGGCAGTGTAGTGAAGTGCGAGCCCTTGAGGCGCTAGTCGCCGCGATCCGCGCCCGCCGCCACAGATAGCAGTCGCGCGAACAAGTCCGCCGCCAAGCTGCCCTCGTCTTCGCTCAGTCGCTGCAGGGCGGCTGGCTGCTGGCCTGCTTCACGCAGCAAGAGGTCAACATGCAGCCAGTCGGTGTCCCGGCCGCCCACTGCCACCACGCGGTGCAACAAGCCAAGCTGGGCCAGCTGTTTGATCTCAAAGCCGGTGCCGGCACGATGCTTGGTCATGCCGCGCAGATCGAGCACGATGGCAGCGCTGCACTGCATCAGCTGCACCACGGTGGCCTGCCAGGCGGTGTTGAAGCAGAACACCTCGTTGATGCGATAACGGCCTTCTTTGTCGGGCTGGGTGAGCAAGCGGGCCTGCAGATCCGCACGGCTGATGCCGGTCGGCAGAAAGAGCTCGTGCAAACGGTTGGCCAGGAACTTCATCAGCTCGTAGGGGTCGACATTCATGGCCACCATGTCCGGCCCGCCGATCTGATGCACCGCCCCCACAAAACGCCAGCGTCCCTGCAACAAGTCCAGCAAATCATGCCGGCGGCTGTCTGAAGAAAACACCCGCAGCATCAAAAGCTGCGGCCCGTGGCCGGCGTCGGGCTCGGGCCCCAGGGCCAGGGCATAGCTGGCGATGGTGCCGCCCAGCCAAACCAGCAGCAAGGCGGAGCCACTGCCTGGGCTGGGGCTGAATTCGGTGGCATAAGCGGCGCTCAGGATAGCCGCCCAGACCACCAGGGTGTAGAGGCTGATCAGCGAGACCTCGCTGAGCCATCCCCGCTCCAGCACGCGCACCACCAAAGCCAAAGCCGCAAAGCCCGCCCAAGTCCCCAACAGCATCAACAGGCTGTTAGACAAAGCCCCCAGCAACTGCTGCCCAGTGCCCGCCTGCGGGCTGGCCAAATCGGCCCAGCATGAGCCCAGCTGCGACTGCAGCAGAACGAGCGCTGCGCCCGCGACGCACAGGCCACTGAGCACAATGATGAAGAGCGGCAAGACCTGACCCCGCAGGCTGCGATGCAGGCTCACAAAATACATGGCCCCGACGAGCAGGCCGACCAACAGCGCCTCACTGCTCGAAGTCTCTTGTGCCTCGGCCGCATTGGCGGGCCAAGCTGCCCAGCACACCAAGGCCGCCAAAGCACAGCTGCTCAGCCCCAAGCCCGGCAGCCGCCAGCGCCGGCCGGCAGGCCAATTGACTTGCACTGCGCCCAGGCCCACTAAGGCCGCCAAGGCACTGAAGCCCAGCGCATCCGACAGCGGCGACCCGCCGCGCCCGAACAAGAGAAAAAGCCCAGGCAAAGCCACCCAAGCGGCCCAGGCGGCCAGCGAGGCCCGCTGAATGCGGCGCTCGCGCTGCATGGCCAGCGCCGCCAGACCTGCGGCATCCAGCGCCCCGCTGCGCGGCGCGGGGGCTGGCTCAGGCTCGGGCGGAGATGCTGCTTGAGCGGGCACATCGGCCCGCGCCACGCCAAGCTGATTCAGCCCCATCAGGCGGCTGACTTTCTGGCGGTAGCGGCGGCGCATCAAGGGCGCCATCAACACCGCAGTGAGCAGCGCGAAGAAGAGGCCGCCAATCGCCAGTTCCATCAAGGATGTATCCAGCATCCGCTCAGAGGCCGGCAAGGGTGAGCAGGCCGAAAAAATCATGACCCACCCTCCTCCTGCGCCACCTTGACCCAGTCATGGCGATCCAGATACCAGCGATAGCAGCGGCTGGTCAGCGCGCCGATCAACAGCGCTTGCAGCAACCAGAGCAGACCCGCCACCTCAACGGGCCAGATCGACTGGGCCAACAGCACCGTCGCCGTGGGCAGCAAGACGGCGAGCAGCACGACCCAGGCCTTGAAGCCATGAAGCAGCAGCCACAGCGGCAGCATGAAGGCGGCCACCCAGGAATAGCCACTCTCATGCAGCGCGGTGCGGCCGCTGGGATGTCGGTACAGACTCAACTTGCTCAATCCGCCCTCCCCTGCCTCAATGGCGCGGCCCTGCCGCGCGGGCGCTTACACGTCCAGGTCCAACTCTTGAATCTTGCGGGTGATGGTGTTGCGGCCGATGCCCAACTTTTGTGCGGCCTCGATGCGGCGGCCGCGCGTCACATCAAGCGCCGTGAGGATGAGGCTAGCCTCGAAGCGGCGCGTCAGCAAGTCCCAAACGTCCGGTTCACCCGCGCTGAGCAGGCGGCGAGCCTCGCGCGCCATTTCGGCCACCCAGGCATCGGGCCCGGCACCGAAGCTGGGCAAGAGATTGGCGCCAGGCACCAAGCCGGGGCCTGGTCCCGCCAAGGCAGTGGCGCCAGCGCCAGCAGCGGCCAGGCCTTCAGACTCGGCGTTAGGACCCATCGAGCCGGCGGCTCGCGGCTGCAGGCCATCGCCGGCCAGCAACTCGGGCGGCAGGTCCTTGGCTTCAATCATCTGGCTGGGCGCCATCACGCTCAACCAATGGCAGATGTTTTCCAGCTGGCGCACATTGCCGGGGTAGCTGAACTCGCTCAGGCGCGCCAGCGCGGCTTCGCTCAGGCGCTTGGGCTCCACGCCCAGCTCGGTGGCGCTGCGCTGCAGGAAGAAGCGCGCCAGCACGGGTACGTCTTCGCTGCGCTCACGCAAGGCGGGCAGGCGCAGGCGGATGACGTTGAGGCGGTGGAACAAGTCTTCACGGAACACGCCTTGGCGCACCCGTTCTTCCAGGTTCTGGTGGGTAGCGGCGATGACGCGCACATTGGCTCGCATGGGGCTGTGGCCGCCGACGCGGTAGAACTGGCCGTCAGACAAGACGCGCAACAAGCGGGTTTGCAGGTCCAGCGGCATATCGCCGATTTCATCCAGGAACAAGGTGCCACCATCGGCCTGCTCGAAGCGGCCGCGCCGGCTGGCCTGCGCGCCGGTAAAGGCACCGCGCTCATGACCGAACAGCTCGGACTCCAGCAAATCCTTGGGAATCGCCGCGGTGTTGATGGCCACGAAAGGCCCATCCGCGCGCGGGCTGTGTTTGTGCAGGGCACGCGCCACCAGCTCTTTGCCGGAGCCGGACTCGCCGGTGATCATCACCGTGACATTGCTCTGGCTAAGCCGGCCGATGGCGCGGAACACGTCCTGCATCGCCGGCGCCTGGCCTAGCATTTCGGGCAACTGGGCGGCGGCCTCTTCGGCCACGGCTTCGCGCTGGCTTTCTTCTTGCGCGCGGCGGATCAGCTCCACCGCACGCGGCAGGTCAAAGGGCTTGGGCAGGTATTCAAACGCGCCGCCCTGGAAAGCGGACACGGCGCTGTCCAGATCGGAGTAGGCGGTCATGATGATGACCGGCAGCAGCGGCAGCTTGGCCTTGACCTTGGCCAGCAGGTCGAGGCCTGAGCCGCCAGGCATGCGGATGTCGGACACCAGCACTTGCGGGCTGTCTTGCTCCAGGGCGGCCAGCAAGTCGCGGGCATTGCTGAAGGTGCGCACCGGCAGGCCCTCGCGGCTCAGCGCCTTCTCAAGCACGAAGCGGATGGAGTGGTCGTCGTCAACAACCCAGATGGATTTCATGCGGTGTGTTCCCTGTGCGGATCAAAGCAGATCGGGTTGGATCAAGGCAATGGCAATGTCATTCGAAAATCGGTCCGGCCCGCCTCGCTTTCGCAGTCCAACATGCCCTGGTGTTGTTGGGCAATGGTCTGCGCCAGCGTGAGGCCGAGGCCGGAGCCGCCTTCGCGCCCCGACACCAGGGGGAAGAAGATGCGATCCCGAATCTCGGCCGGTATGCCAGGGCCGTTGTCCTCCACATGCAATTCCAATGCCAAGCGCCAACGCTGCTTGCCGATGGTGACCTGACGAGCCACCCGGGTGCGCAAAAAGATGCAGGCGTCCCCCGCTTGAATGCGCGCTTGCAAGGCTTGCGCCGCGTTCTGCACGATATTGAGCACCGCTTGAATCAGCTGCTCGCGGTCCCCGCGGAAGTCGGGCAGCGAGGTGTCGTAATCGCGTTGTACCTTGAGGCCGCGCGGGTACTCGACCAGGATCAGCGAGCGCACCCGCTCGCAGACCTCATGGATATTCACATCACCCACCACCTGCGCATGGCGGTGCGGCGCGAGCAAGCGGTCCACCAGGGACTGCAGACGATCCACCTCGTGGATGATGACTTGGGTGTACTCCTGCAACTCGGGCTGCAAGTCCATGGCCAGCAGCTGCGCTGCGCCGCGGATGCCGCCCAGCGGGTTCTTGATCTCATGCGCCAAATTGCGGGTCAGCTCCTTGGTGGCTTGCACCTGGTCGAAGCTGCGCTCTTCGCGCTCTTGGCGGTTTTGCTGGGCGTTCTCGATCAGCTCGACCAGGATCAAATCGTCAAACTCGGTTTGCGACACGATCACATGGACCGGCAGATCTTCCACCGTGAAGCCAGGGCCACTGGGCCGCGTGCCGCGGCGCAGCACGGCGTCAAAGCGGCTGCTGGAGTAGCTGTTACGGGCCAAGCCCTGCACGGCATCGCGCAGGCGGCTGGCGTCAACAAACCAGTCGTACAACTGGCTGCGCTGTACCGCACGGCGCGATAAGCGCATGGCGTTCTCAAACGCGGCATTGGCGAACAAGCATTCGCCGTCGGGCTGCACCACCGCCACCATGGTGGCCAGGGTGTCAAAAGCTTCGAAATTAGGGCTGTGGGTCATGGGGAGGTGGCCGGCCCAAAGGTCAAACTCAGGGCAGCTTGCTGATCTCTCGTTTCAGGGCCTGAACATCACTCTCTTGCCGGCTGACATTGGCCTTGAGCTCAAGCATGCGATCCAGGTAGCGCTGGTAATTGCGCTCGTCACCGCGCCGCTCGGAGTTGCTGGCCAATTCGCGCTGGGCAGCGGCCAAGCGTTCTTCGGCTTCGCGCAACTCGGTCTCCAGCACGCGGCGGCGTTCGCCGTCGCGGCTGCGCTGCTGGCCGGGCTCGACGCGCTGCGCTTCAGAACCGGCACTGGCGGCACTCGGCGCCGCAGCGCTGCCGCTGCTGGCGGGCCGGGGCTTGCTCGTCTGCATCACCGTGATGGGCGTGCCTTCGATGGTGCGGCAACCCTGCGCCGCCGCCTCCTTGGCCGAAAGCGCGTCGGTGTAAAGCACGGGTGGGCCGGGGCAGCGGTAAACCGGTGCACCCGACTGAGCCTGCACATGGGCGGCAGCAGCCACCAAGACGGTGGCCAGACAATTCTGCAAAGCGGATCGAATCAGCATGGCGCGATTGTGGACCAAGTTACTTGGCGGCAATGCGACAAAGACAGGCACAAAAAAGGGCAACCGAAGTTGCCCCCTTGTTCAGCTCAGGCGAGCCGCACGCGGTTTACAGCGTGTAGTACATGTCGAACTCGACCGGATGCGTGGTCATGCGCATGCGCGTGACTTCTTGCATCTTCAGTTCGATGTAGGCGTCGATGTAGCTGTCGGTGAACACGCCACCCTTGGTCAGGAAGGCACGGTCCTTGTCCAGATACTCCAGCGCTTGTTCCAGGCTGTGGCAAACGGTAGGCACCAGCGCGTCTTCTTCCGGCGGCAAGTGGTACAGATCCTTGGTGGCGGCTTCGCCCGGATGGATCTTGTTTTCCACGCCGTCCAAACCAGCCATCAGCAGGGCCGAGAAGCCCAGGTAGGGGTTCATCAGTGGATCGGGGAAGCGTGCCTCGATGCGGCGACCCTTGGGGTTGGCCACGAAGGGGATACGGATCGATGCCGAGCGGTTGCGGGCCGAGTAAGCCAGCTTGACCGGGGCTTCGTAGCCAGGCACCAGACGCTTGTACGAGTTCGTACCGGGATTGGTGATGGCGTTCAGTGCACGAGCGTGCTTGATGATGCCGCCAATGTAGTACAGGGCGAACTCGCTCAGGCCACCGTAGCCGTCGCCGGCGAACAGGTTCTTGCCGTCCTTCCAGACCGACTGGTGCACGTGCATGCCGGAACCGTTGTCACCAACGATGGGCTTGGGCATGAAAGTGGCAGTCTTGCCGTAGGCGTGGGCCACGTTCTGGATCACGTACTTTTGCAGCTGTGTCCAGTCAGCGCGCTCAACCAGCGAGCTGAAACGGGTGCCGATTTCCATTTGGCCGGCATTCGCCACTTCGTGGTGATGCACTTCAACCGGGATGCCCAGTTGTTCCAGGATCAGGCTCATTTCCGAGCGCATGTCTTGGCCCGAATCAACCGGAGGCACGGGGAAGTAACCACCCTTGACGCTCGGGCGATAGCCGGAGTTGCCGTGGTCGTATTCCTTGCCGGTGTTCCAGGCAGCTTCTTCGGAGTCGATCTTGACGAAGCAGCCGGACATGTCGACGTTCCAGCGGATCGAGTCGAACACGAAGAATTCGGGCTCAGGACCGAAGAAGGCGGTGTCGCCCAGGCCAGAGGCCTTCAGATAGGCTTCGGCGCGCTTGGCCAGCGAACGTGGGTCACGCTCGTAAGCCTTGCCATCGCTGGGCTCGACCACGTCGCAGCTCATGATCAGCGTCGGCTCTTCGAAGAAGGGGTCGATATTGGCCGTGTTGGGATCGGGCATCAACAGCATGTCGGAGGCTTCAATGCCCTTCCAACCGGCAATCGATGAGCCGTCAAACGCGTGGCCAGAGACGAATTTGTCTTCGTCGAAATGCGACACGGGCACAGACACATGCTGCTCCTTGCCACGGGTATCGGTGAAGCGGAAGTCAACAAACTTGACTTCGTTTTCCTTCACCATCTTCATCACGTCGGCGACGGTCTTGGCCATCAATAGCTCCTAGCGGGTAAATCTTGGGTGGGACTCAAAGAAATTGTTCGACAGGCACGTCGGTCAACATGCGCCGTGCTGTGTATTAAGCAGTTTGCGTGCCAGCACGGTGCATGGCCTTGCGACCGGGCGCCCAGCGGAATTATGCGGGGATTGCCGGGGCTTGCTAGCGCTTTGGCAAAAACAAACTCCCACGGCAGCCCTGTTTTGGTGCCAATCGATTTGGCTCATCGCACCATTTCAGTGCTGATGATGGCACCAAAATCGAGCACGCCTGTTTTCAGTGCGGCGTAGGCGGCCTCCATCTGCTCGGGCGCACCCTTCACGCCCAGCTCGATATGGCGGCCCCATTGCGGATGATCGACGCTGGGCAGGCTGAAAACCTTGATGCCAGCGAACTGCGCTTCCACCGCTTCCATCAGCGGCGTTAGCGAAGCTTCCATGGCGCCCTGCACGATCAGCGAGCGCTCTTGCAGCCCCACCGTGCGGTGCAGATCGGCATGCCGCTCATCCAGCACCCAGGCCATCATCGGATGCGCCATCACCGGGAAGCCGGGCACGAAGTAGACCGTGCCGACCGAGAAGCCGGGAATCTTGTTGAAGGGGTTGGGGATGATTTCGGCACCGGCTGGGAACACGCCCATCTGCAGGCGGCGCAGCGTGTCGCCCGCTTCAGGGTCAGGGCTTGCCTGACCCTGCTCTTGCGCCATTTGCGTGATGCGCTGCCAGATCAGTTCCTTGGCCTCGGGATGTAAGACCAGCTCGGCCCCCAGGGCAGCGGCGGCCGATTGGCGGGTGTGATCGTCCGGCGTGGCGCCGATACCGCCGCAGCTGATGACGAGATCGCCGCTGGCAAAGGCTTGGCGCAAATGCTCGGTGATCTGCGCCGGGTCGTCGGCCAGGTATTTGGCCCAATCCAGCTGCATGCCGCGAGCGGCCAACAGTTGGATGAAAGTGCTCATATGCTTGTCTTGGCGCTTGCCCGACAAGATCTCGTCGCCAATGATGATCAGGCCAACTTTCATGGGGTTTGCTCCTGCGCTTGAATCACGGACAGCTGCTCCGCCTCAATCACCGGCCCGCCCTGCCCACCCTGTACGCCCTGCCCCCGTGACATGCGCAGCTCCTGCAAGGCATTGAGCGCATAGTGGATGAACCACAGGGTGGAGAAGGCAAACACCAGGGTGTAGAGCCAGATCGACACCAGCACCAGCAGCGGCGCCAGCGCCACCGCCATCACGCCAAAAGCCCAGATGGCGGCGGGTGCTGCGCCCAAGAAACCGGTCACCAAGCCCAGGGTCATCATCGGCACCTTGTGGGCGCGCATCAGCTGCCGGCATTCCTGCGCCGAGGCATGCTCGGCCAGGGCATCAAAAGCAAACACCTTGTAGCTGAGCCAGCCGAAGATCAACGGCGGCACGATCAGGGCCAAGGGCGGAATCAGCCAGAAGGGCAGACTCACCAGCAAGGCGAACAGCGCCAGCACCGAATGCACCAGCGACCAAGCCAGCGACTTCCAGAAGGTGCCGCCCTGTTTTTTCTCCAGCATGGGGAAACGCCGCTCGGCCACCAGCTTGATCAAGGTGGGCGTCATCATCAACGCCACCAGCAGCAGGCTCAGCACCACAATCACCGGCAAGGCAAAAGCCAAGACCAGCAAGGGCGCCAACGCGCTGCGCAGACCGCTGGCGCCGACACTGTCGAGCCAACCCAGCAAGGAGTTGATCAGCTGCCAGGACTCCAGCGTGCTGCGCATGCCGGTCACCGCGTCTGCCCAGAAAAAATAGCCCAAGCCGAGGGCCAGCGTAGCCGACAGCAGCAGCGGCAAAAACGACATGGCGATCACCC
Organism: Paucibacter sp. KCTC 42545; assembly: GCF_001477625.1. Lineage (NCBI taxonomy): Bacteria > Pseudomonadati > Pseudomonadota > Betaproteobacteria > Burkholderiales > Sphaerotilaceae > Roseateles > Paucibacter sp. KCTC 42545. The sequence continues at coordinate 711,578 of NZ_CP013692.1, read as the reverse complement.
GCGGATGCAGGCAATAGGCCGCCGCACGCCAGAAGGCGTCGGCAAGCTGACTCATGGACTTGACCATTGCTTGACTTCTCTCATTCAGCCGTTCAACTGGCGCCAAACAGGCGCCGCAAACCCAACCATTGCTGGGCCCAGAATCCGCGCCCGTAGTCCCGCCCGCCCTCTTCCGGCAATTGGTCGCGCACGCCGGTGGCATCCCATTGCAGTTTGAAGTCGCCAGTGCGGAAGATCACATCCCAAAACGCGAACAGCACGCTGAAATTGTGCCCGCCCAGCGTGCCGCGGCCGCCCGACTCATGGCCGATGCCGATGGAGTGATGGCGGCGATGAAAACGCGGGCTGACCACCACACGCTCCAGCACCGGCCCGAACCACAAGCGCACATTGGCGTGCTGCAGGTTTTCCATCAACTGCGAGAAGGCCACCAAGGCGATGAACTGACCCGGCTCCACCCCAATCAGGCGGGCCAGCAGCACAAAAGCGGCATCGCGGATCACATCGTCCAGAAGATGGTTGCGGTTATCGGTCCACATGCTCATCTCGCGCTGGCTGTGGTGCAGGCTGTGCAGCGCCCACCACCAATTCCACTGATGTTGGGCACGGTGCAGCCAGTAATTGACGCAGTCAAACACCAGCAGATAGAGGCAAAAACTCAGCAAGGGTTGGTCGGTGACGCCGGGCCACAGCGCGTCGAGCTGGAAGCTCGGCACACCCACCATGCGCATCTGGCCAGCCAGATAGTCCCACATCGGATCGATGCTGAAGAACATCGCCAAACGGAACAGGCCCAAGCGATGAATCAAGGTGTAGATCACATCCACCCGCTTGGCGGCGCGGTCGGTCTGCGCCTCCACCGGGCGCCAGCGCTCCAGGCCGCGAATGGCGGTCAGCATCACCGCAATTTGCAGCAAGCCCACCAGCAACCAGCCGGTCGCAGCAAAAGCGTCTTCCAGCAGATTGCCGCCGCCCAGATTGAACACCAGCGGCTGCACCACGGTTTCAAACAGCCAGAGCTGGCCCTGGGCAAAAAGATCAGTCAAGAATTCCATCATCGTCAGGGTTTGCTGGCGACGGCCTTGCCCTCGCTACGCTTGGCTTCCAGGCTGGCAAACAAGGGCGCGTAACGCGGGTGTTCACGCAGGGGCGCGAAGCACATGCCCTTGTCCTTGAGCCCTTGCATCAAAGGCTCAAGCACGGCAGGCGCCCAGGGGTCTTGGCGCGACCAGATGCCCAGATGCGCCATCAAGATATCGCCAGGCTTGATGTCACGCAGGGCGCGCTCCAGCAACTGGGCATTGGGGTGGCTTTGGCTGGACAACTCATCGCCCAGAAAGCCCGCCGCGCTCCAGCCCACATGGGTGTAGCCGCAGGCCTTGGTGGCGGCCAGCAGCGCGGGCGAACTCTTGCCGGCGGGGGCGCGGAACAGCGGGCCCATTTTCTTGCCGGTCATCTCGGTGAAGCGCTGGGCCACCTTGTCCAGGCTTTCGCAATACTGCTGCGCAGTGAGCTCAACGATCTGCGGCTTTTGCACCCCGGCGGCGCGGCGCATCTTGAAGCGGCCGTCGGGCAAGTCTTCTAGCCAGGTGTCGTGATCCCAGGTGTGGGGGCCAAAGTCATGGCCTTGTGTGGCCAGGTTCTTCCACCACGGCGCCCACTGCGCGTCCAGGGTCTGGCCGCCGGTTTGGGTGGGCTCATTGGCAAGGAAAAAGGTGGCCTTGGCATCGAAGCGTTTGAGCGTGTCCGCGATCAGCGGGGCCACGCCCATATGGCCGGTATCAAAGGTCAGGTAGACCGGCTTGTCGCAGGACGGGGCGGCCTGCAAGGTCGTGCCGACCAGCGTCAGAGCCATGGCAAGGGCTGTGGGCCTGGCGAAGCGCCCTGACAAAGACTCACACAGGGAAGCAAGCATCACTGGCGCGGCATGTGATCCAGCGTCCACACGCCATGCGGCGATTTGCCGACCTTGACCTGCTGGATCACCTTCTTGCTGACGGTGTCGATCTTGGTCAGCTTGCCGGCCCAGCGCGAGGTCACCAGCAGAGTCTTGCCGTCGCCCAGCACTTCCATATCGTCCGGGCCATTCGGGCCGGGGAACTGATCGACCACCGCAAAGCTCTGCAGATCGATCTTGCTGATGGTGTTGCCGGCGCGGTTGCTGACCAGCACATGACGCTTGTCACCCCAAGCGCGGAAGGAGTGGGCGCCATTGCCGGTGGAGATGCGCTTGACCAATTTGGGCGCGCTGCCGCTGACGTCGTAGACCTCCACTTCCTTGGCGCCGGTCAGCGCTACCAGGATGTGTTTGTCGTCAGGGCTCAGGAAGATGTCCGCCGGCATGGGGCCGACCTTGGTCTTCCAGCGCGGCGCCTGGGTGGCCAGGTCAACCGCCAGCAACTCATCGCTGTCTTGCAGGCTGACGTAGAGCACGGTGCTCTTGCTGTCGATGAACAAATGGCTGGGCGTCTTGGGCGCGGGAATGCGCTTGACCAGTTGGAAGGGCTTGGCCGTGTCGGCAGGCACCCAGCGGTACAGATTGACATGGTCCAGGCGGTTGGCGGCGGTGACAAACCACTTCATGTCCGGCGAGAAGCGCAGGTGGTAGGGGTCGGCAATGCCGTTGACCACGCGCTGCACCTCGGCCGTGGCCGGGTCGATGAAGGTCAGCGAATCACCCAGGGCATTGGCCACCACCAGGGATTTTTCATCCGGCGTGAGGTAGAGGTGATGCGGCTCTTTGCCGGTGGGAATGCGTTTGATCTGGGTGAAGCTGACCGGGTCAATCACGCTGATGTCGGCGTCCAGCGAATTCAGCACAAAGATGGGTTTGCTGACGGGCCCCGCCGGCGGGGCAGCCAGGGCGCTGGTCGCGGTCAGGAAACTCAGGGCCAAGCTGGCAAGAACACGCGGCCGGAACAAAAAAGACATCGATCAACCTCTGGCAAAAATGGGCGCTGCTACCCGTGTAGCAAGGCCCGCCAGTGTAGTTGCCCCGTCGGCGACACACCTTGCCGAGGGTCAAGGGCCGGTGCGCCCTGCGGCTCAGTCTTCGTCGCCGCCCAGCAAACCGCCGAGCAGGCCGCCGGCGGCCACGCCGCCGAGCAACGAACCTTCCTCACGGCTGCCGCCGCGCTGCGGTGCGGCAGCAAAAATACGCGACGCCAGGCGCGAGAAGGGCAGGCTTTGCAGCCAGATCTCGCCGGGGCCGGTCATCTTGGCCAGGAACAAGCCCTCGCCACCGAACAGCGCCGTCTTGATCTTGCCCACGTACTGGATCTCGAAATTGACATTGGGCGTGTAGGCCACCACGCAGCCGGTGTCCACCAGCACGGTTTCACCCGGCTGCAGGCTGCGCCGCACCACGGTGCCGCCGGCGTGCACAAAGGCCAGTCCGTCGCCGTCGAGCTTTTGCATGATGAAGCCCTCGCCGCCGAAGAAGCCCACCCCCAGCTTTTGCTGCAAGGCAATGCCCAGCGACACGCCACGTGCGGCGCACAAGAAGGCGTCTTTCTGGCAGATCAGCGTGCCGCCGAGTTGGCGCAGGTCCATTGGCAAAATCTTGCCGGGGTAAGGTGCAGCGAAGGCCACCTTGGCCTTGCCGTGGCCCTGATTGGTGTAGATGGTGGTGAACAGCGATTCGCCCGTCACCAGGCGTTTGCCCGCGCTCAGCAGCTTGCCGAAGAAGCCGCCCTGGGCCGCCGCACCGTCACCAAACACGGTGTCCATGCTGATCGCCGAGTCCATATACATCATGCTGCCGGCCTCGCCGATGGCGGCCTCGCCGGGGTCGAGCTCGACCTCGACGAACTGCATCTCGGCACCCTTGATTTCAAAATCAACGACATCCATGGCCATGCTTCTAACTCCTGTTCTGAAAAGCGCGGCGCCATCTTAACGAGGGCTACCTATACTGGGTCCATGACAGGACATTCGCCCGTGCCAGCGCCAGCGCCCGTACCCGCGCTCACACCAGCACCCTCTCCCGGCCCATCTCCCAGCCCCGCGCCAGCCGCCTCGCTCAAACCGGGCGACAGCTATGTGCAGTCCTTCGCGCGCGGCCTCTCCGTGATTCGCGCTTTCAATGCCGAGGCACCGCGCCAAACGCTCACCGAGGTGGCCAAGCGTTGCGAGCTGACCCGGGCCGGCGCCCGGCGCATTTTGCTAACGCTGGAAACGCTTGGCTACGTGAGTTGCGATGGCCGGCTGTTCGCGCTCACGCCCAAGATCCTCGACCTCGGCTTCGCCTATTTGTCGACCCAGCCGCTCTGGCATTTCGCCGAACCGGTGATGCAAAGCCTGGCCAGCGAGCTGGGCGAAAGCGTTTCCGCCGCGGTGCTGGAAGGCAATGACATCGTCTACGTGCTGCGTGTGCCGGCACGCAAAATCATGAGCATCAACCTGGGCCTGGGCAGCCGCTTGCCGGCCTGGTGCACCTCGATGGGCCGGGTCTTGCTGGCAGGGCTGGAGCCCGCCGCGCTGGAGCAATACCTGGAACGCCTGCGCCAGCAGCCCCTGGCCCGCCACACCGTGCGCACGGTCACCAACGAGGCCGATTTGCGCCTGCGCATCCATCAGGTGCGCGAACAGGGTTGGTGCTTGCTGAATCAGGAGCTGGAGGAAGGCCTGGTCTCGCTGGCCGCGCCCATCGTTGATCGCAACGGCCAGGTGCTGGCGGCGCTCAATATCGGCGCCCAGGTGAACCGGCGCCCGCCGGAGGCGCTGCTCGACACCTGCTTGCCCAAGCTGCTGGACGCGGCGCGGCAGATCTCGCGCTTGCTCGAACTCAAACGCTGAGCCGCTGCGGTGCCACGCAGGGCATGACGATTTCAAACGCCGCGCCGCCACCCGGCGGGCTGCTCACCGCGATATTGCCGCCCAGCATCGAGCGCACGATGTTGTAGCAAATATGCAGGCCCAGGCCACTGCCGCCCTGCCCCAGGCGCGTGGTGAAAAAGGGGTCAAAGACCCGCTCCAGATGCTGGGCCGGGATGCCCACCCCGTCGTCCGAAAAGCGCAGGCACACCAGGGCGAGGCCGGCATCGGTTTCGGCCGGCACGGCGCTGAGGCGAATCACCCCGTCAAGGCGCTCCCGCAGGCCGTGCACCAGGCTGTTGATGATCAGATTGCTAATCACCTGACCCAGCGGGCCGGGATAGCTGTCCATCTGCAAGCCGGCGGGCACGTCGATCTCCATGCGGTGGCCGGCCAAATTGACCCGCTGACGCAGGGTCAGCGCCACTTCGGCGCATACCTTGGCGAGATCGAATTGGCGGCGCTGGTCCGAGGTTTGGTCCACGGCCAATTGCTTGAAGCTGCTCACCAGCTCCGCAGCCTTTTCGATATTGCGGGAGAGCAAGCCGGCAGAGTCACCCAGGGAATGGGCGTACTGCGTCAACTCCGAGCGCCGCAAGGCACCCGCTTCGAGCTGGCGCAGCAGATGCAGGCTGCTGTCACGCAAGGTGCTGGCCACCAGCAAGCTATTGCCGATGGGCGTGTTGAGCTCATGCGCAATGCCGGCCACCAGGGCGCCCAGCGAAGCCAGCTTCTCATGGTGAATCAGCTCGTCCTGCGTTTGCTTCAAGCGATTCAGCGCCAGGTCGGCGCGCCGCTGGGCGCTGGCGGCCTGGGCGTAAGCGGCGGCATTGTCCAGCGCGATGGCGCCGTAGGCGCAAAGCGCGCGGAAGATGGCCAGCTCTCGTTCACCGTAGGCATCGCGCTGCGGCGACTGAATCGTCATCACTCCGATCAGGCGCTCACCCGCGAGCAAGGGGCCGTAGAGCAAGCTCCAGGTCTCCAAAGTGCCGGGCCAGACTTCCGGCACCTCATCGAGACCATCGGGCGCCAGATTCAACACGATCTCGGCGCGCTCGCGCGCACAGCGGGCAACGACGCGCTCGGGGTCGTTCAAGGCCAGTCGGTCGGGCTCCAGCGCCTGCCCATTCTCAACGCCAACAGCCATCGCCAACTCAGCACTGGGCTCGTCCATCAGATAGATCACGAAGCAGGCCGCATCAAGCAATTCGTTGACATGCTGGCGCAGGGCAGCCAGCACCGCCTGCGTGTCCAGGCTGGCGGTGATCTCACGCCCGATGGCGCCCAGGCTTTCCAGCACACCGATCGAGGCCTGCAGCGCCGCCGCCGCTTGGCGATGATGAGCCGCCTCGGCCCGCGCGCTGTCAAGCTGATGCTGGATCTGCAAGGCCAGGCTGCGTCGCTCCAGCGCCGCGGTATGGGTCTTGGTGTGCGCCTCTTGCGCCGCCAGGGCGCTGGCGTAGGCGGCCTCATAGTCACCGCAGGCCGCATGGGCCTTGGCCAGCTGGCGATGCAAGTCGGCCGGCGTGGCATAACCCTGAATGCCCTGGCCTAAGCGCTGGGCCTGCTGCAAAAACGCCAACGCAGCCGGCCCATCCGAGGCCTGCGCCAACAAAGACAAAGCCCTGATCTGCCCAACGCTATCCCCTTGCGCGCACGCTTGCTGCAGGGCTTTGTTGGCACAGGCTTGCGCCTCCTCGATCAGCCCCAGGCCCAGATAGCTGGCGGCTTGCCCCCGCCATGCGAATTCCAGCATGTCCGCGGCCATGCTGGCCTGTGCATGAACTTCCAAGGCCTGAAAGCGCGGCAGCGCCTCGGCCGGCTCGCCACAGTCCAGCGCCAGCAAGCCCAGGACATTGAGCACGGTGCTGAAGGGCCGGGAGCCACTCAAGCAAGCCAGCTGAGCTTCACTTTCCAGCAAGAAGCTACGCGCCTCATCAAAACGCCCGAGCAAGCGCAAGACATCACCCAGCTTGCTCAAAGCGGTGCCCAGGCTCGCCGGCCAGGCGTGGCGACGGGCCAGTTGCAAGGCCCGCTCATGCCACTCCAGCCCATGCTCAAAATCACCCAGCCGGACAAAGGTATCAGCCACGTTATTGGCCATGATGGAGGCGAGGCGCGCCTGACCGAAGCCCTGCGCCAAGGTGTGCGCCTGCATGAAATGTTGGATGGCACTGCCCAGATCGTTGGTCATCGCCTCAACGAGGCCGCGGGCCACCGCCACGAACAAGCCCAACTCGGGCGGCAGCGCCTGCTCGCTAGCGGCCGGGAATTGCCGGCGCAAGGCCTCGGCCGCAGCGGCCAAATCACTGAAAGCCAGTGCGCGAATCTGCCGCGCTTGCACCTGGCCCACGCGCAGGCCGTCGCCGCCCGCTTGGTAGGCGGCCTGGGCTTCATCCAGCGCGCTCATGGCCGCCTGGCCTTGGCCTAGATCGTCCAAGACCGCGGCATCCAGCCAGCTGCAATCGCCGCGGCCGATGTCATCGCCCACAGCAAGAAAACGCGCATCGGCTTCGCGCAGCGCCAGACTCGCGCCCTGCAGATCGGCCGCCAGCCAACGAAGTTCCGCACGCAGGAGCAGCAGGCGTGCGCCCAAGCACTGGCGCAGCACGGCCGGTAAGGTCTCGTCTGCCAGCAGGGCAAGCTCAGCCATGTCGGCTTGGGCCAGGGCGGCCTCACCATCGCGCTGGCGCAGATGCCAGGCCAGGCTCACGCTCGCAGTCACACCCACCTCGCCAGCCAATGAGGCCCGCTGCTGCAGCACGGCGAGTTCCTCGCTGGTGGCCAGTAGATTCATGAGTGTGAAAATTGACAGTTTCACTTTGATCATATCGGCGCGCACTGGCTTGCGGTGGGCTTGGCCTCCCTCAATTGCGGTTTATGTGAACAAAGCGTCACCTCAAGCGCCAGCGGCGCCGTTCGGCTTGCTGGCTGACCAGCCCCGGGCAAAGCATTTCGCGCATCAAGCGCATCAAATTGGCGGCAAAAAAAAAGAGTGCCCAATGGGCACTCTTTGAATTGCATCGAAGCAGGGGCAAGGGCCAATGCGGCCCCAGCAACTCAGCCCATGTGCAGGCCGCCGTTGCAGCTGAAGTCGGCGCCGGTGGTGAAACCGGAGTCTTCACCCGCCAGCCAAGCCACGATGGCAGCGATTTCTTCGGGCGTGCCCAAGCGCTTGATTGGGATGGTGGCGACAATTTTCTCCAAGACCTCGGGGCGAATGGCCTTGACCATATCGGTGCCGATATAGCCGGGGCTGACGGTATTGACCGTCACGCCCTTGGACGCCACTTCTTGCGCCAGGGCCATGGTGAAGCCATGCATACCGGCCTTGGCAGCCGAGTAGTTGGTCTGGCCGAACTGGCCTTTCTCACCGTTGACCGAGGAGATATTGATGATGCGGCCCCAGCCCCGCTCCAGCATGTCTTCGATCACCTGCTTGGTGACGTTGAACATGGAGTTCAGATTGGTATCGATCACCGCATCCCAATCGCCGCGGCTCATCTTGCGGAACATGCCGTCACGGGTGATGCCGGCGTTGTTCACCAGCACATCGATGGGGCCATGTTCGGCGCGCACCTTGGCGAAGGCCGCCACGGTGGAATCCCAATCCGAGACATTACCGACCGAGGCGTAAAAGGTGTAGCCCAGGGCGGACTGCTCATTCAGCCACTTGTCGAAGTCACGGCTGGGGCCGCAGCCGGCGATGACCTTGAAACCTTCTTTGTGCAGGCGCTGGCACATCGCAGTCCCGATGCCGCCCATTCCGCCGGTCACATATGCAATCTTCTGGCTCATAAAAACTCCTTGCCTCCACGGCTGGCTATTCGGTGTGGCCACTGGCTGCGCCGCGTCTAGAGCGCCGGCAGCGACCTATTGATATTCGATAAAGACGCAGGAAAGTGCGGGTGAAAACAAGCCTCACGCAAGACCCCGGGAGGGTCAAGCGGGTTGGCCCTATGCGGGTAAACCGAGGGCTTGTTAGCGTTCCACCGTCAAGGCCACGCCCATGCCGCCGCCGATGCACAGCGAGGCAATGCCTTTCTTGGCATTGCGGCGCTGCATCTCGTGCAGCAAGGTGACCAGAATGCGCGCGCCAGAGGCGCCGATGGGGTGGCCCAGCGCAATGGCGCCGCCATTGACGTTGACCTTGCTCATGTCCCAACCCATTTCCTGATGCACGGCACAGGCTTGGGCGGCGAAGGCTTCATTGATTTCGAGCAGGTCAAGGTCTTGCGCTTTCCAGCCGGCACGCTCCAACGCCTTGCGGGCCGCGGGCACCGGGCCCATGCCCATGATGGCCGGATCCAGGCCAGCGCTGGCATAAGACGCGATGCGCGCCAGCGGCGTCAAGCCAAGTTGTGCCGCCTTGGCCGCCGTCATGATCAGCAGGCCGGCGGCGCCATCGTTGAGGCCGGAGGCATTGCCGGCGGTGACACTGCCGGCTTTGTCGAAAGCGGGGCGCAGGCCAGCCAGCACCTCGGCATTGGTCTTGCGGTTGATGAATTCGTCGGTGTCAAAAATGATCGGATCGCCCTTTTTCTGGGCGATGCTGACAGCCGCGATTTCGTCCTTGAAGCGGCCGGCGTCCTGAGCCGCGGCGGCCTTTTGCTGCGAGCCCAGCGCCAGCGCATCCTGCGCGTCGCGGCTGATGCTGTACTGCTTGGCCACGTTCTCAGCCGTGATGCCCATGTGGTACTGGTTGTAGACGTCCCACAGGCCGTCGGTGATCATGGTGTCGACCAGCTTCCAGTCCCCCATGCGCTGGCCGTCGCGCGAGCCGGGCAAAACGTGGGGCGACAAGCTCATGCTTTCCTGGCCGCCGGCGATGACGATCTCGCTGTCGCCATCACGAATGGCTTGCGCCGCCAGCATCACCGCCTTGAGGCCGGAGCCGCAGACCTTGTTGATGGTGAAGCCGGGCACCGATTGCGGCAGGCCGGCCTTGATGACGGTCTGGCGTGCCGGGTTCTGGCCGGCGCCGGCGGTCAGCACTTGGCCGAGGATCACCTCATTGATTTGCGCGCCATCCAGGCCGGAGCGACGCAGCAAGTCCTTCACCACCGTCGCACCCAATTCCACCGCCGAAGTCTTGGCCAAGGTGCCGCCGAACTTGCCGATGGCAGTGCGGGCTGCGGCCACAATCACGATATCTGTCGTCATGTCTACTTGCTCCGTTTTAATTTCAAGTTAGGCTTTTTGCTTGACATAGCGGCCAGGCGCCGCCTCGATGGACTTGTACTTGCGATTACCCGCCGCCTTGGGCGCAGGGATCTGCTTGCCGGCATGGGTGGCCAGCCATGCGGACCAATCGGTCCACCAACTGCCCGGCTTCTCGACCGCAGTGGCAAACCATTGCTCGGCCGTGCCCGGCAGGGCCGCCGATTTGCCGACCCAGTAATTGCGCTTGTTCTTGGCCGGCGGGTTGATGACCCCGGCGATGTGGCCGGAAGCCCCCAGCACAAAGCGCTTATCGCCCTTGAACACCTGGGTGCTGCGATAGGCCGCGTCCCAGGGCACGATATGGTCTTCGCGCGAACCGTAAAGATAAACCGGCGCTTCAATCAGGCCGAGGTCGATCTTCTCGCCGCACACGGTCAGGGCGCCCGGCACTTTCAGCTCATTTTGCAGATAGGTGTGGCGCAGATACCAGCAGTACATCGGCCCGGCCATATTGGTGGCGTCACCGTTCCAGTACAGCAGGTCAAAGGCCGGCGGCGCTTCGCCCTTGAGGTAGTTGCCCACCACATAGTTCCAGACCAGATCGTTGGGGCGCAGGAAGCTGAAAGTGGTGGCCAGTTCCTGGCCCTTGAGCAGGCCCGGGCCCTTGGGGGCGTTCGGGCCAATGCTTTTTTCGCGCATCTGCACCAAGCCCTCGTCGACAAAGATGTCGAGGATGCCGTTAGCGGAAAAGTCGATCAGCGAGGTCAGCAAGGTCACGCTGCTGGCTGGCTGCTGGCCGCGCGCGGCCAGCACGGCCAAGGCGGTAGCCAAGATGGTGCCGCCGACGCAAAAGCCCAGACTGTCGATCTGATCAGCGCCGCTGATCTCACGCGTTACTTCGATGGCCTTGATGGCGGCGTGCTCGATGTAGTCGTCCCAGGTCCAGGCTGCGCAAGACGCATCCGGGTTGCGCCAACTGACCACAAACACGCGGTGGCCCTGCGACACCGCATAGCGGATCAGCGAGTTTTCGGGCTGCAGATCGAGGATGTAGAACTTGTTGATGCAAGGCGGCACCAGCAAGAAGGGGCGCTCGAAGACGGTGGGCGTCAGCGGCTTGTATTCGATCAGCTGAAAGAAATCGTTCTCGAACACGATGTCGCCGGGCGTGCTGGCCACATTGCGGCCGACCTCGAAAGCGCTCTCATCGGTCTGCGACACATGGCCGCGCTGCACATCGGCCCACAGCTGCTGCATGCCCTTGGCGATGCTCTCGCCCTGGGTTTGCAGGGCCAGCTTTTGCGCTTCCGGGTTCAGGGCCAGGAAGTTGCTGGGCGACGCCGCGTCGACAAACTGTTGCACGGCGAAGCGGATGCGCTGGCGGGTCTTTTCCTCGCCCTGCACCTGGTCGGCCATTTGCTGCAAAGTCTTGGCATTGAGCAGATACAACTGCGCCATGAAGGACGCGGCCGGGTTGGCGTTCCAGGATTCATCAGCAAAGCGGCGGTCGCCCAAGGGCTTGGGCGGGGCGGCGGGCACAGCCGCGGTCAAATTACCCAGGCTGCTCAGATGGAGCGCGTTATTCCACAGCTCGGTGGCCTGCTTGATGTAGTTGCCTTGCAACTCGCTCAGCGCCGCGGGCGAAATCTGCAGGCTCAGCATGGAGTTCCACATCTCGCCCAAAGCACCGACGCCATCGCTGGCTGGCTTTGCGCCGCCAGTCGAGCCGCTTGCCGCACCACTAGCCGCACCGGGGGCAGCGCCCTCCGACCTATCTTGAACAGCCTCGGCGGCTGCCGCTGAGGCTTTCGATTTACGTGCCATGAGTCTCCCAACCAATTACCAGACGATGAACTGATGATGATGAATGCACGGAGGCCTAGGACCGCTCCGCATGAACCCGCGCCAGACTCTTCGTCGCTGCGCAATAGCCCATGAGGATCATCCTAGTCATTTGCTGTTGTAACCTCCATCCCTTACCTTGTAATGACACCTCATGTACTTAATCGCAATTGCTTGGGGCTATGTGGCCGTGATGATGGCCTTGGCCGAAGCCACCAGCAGCCAAGGCAGCATTCTTGGCGCCGTGATCACTTTGCTGCTGTATGGCGTGCTGCCCATCACCATCTTGCTCTACATCCTGGGCGCCCCGGGGCGCAAAGCTGCACGCAAGAAGCAGGCCAAGGCCGAGGCCGAACTGGCCGCTCAGGCCTCGGCTGCCGCGCAGGCTGACACATCAACGCAAGCTGATGACGGCGACCATGCGCCCGCCCAGCCGCTCCCGCCGGTAGGAAAAGAAGCGTGAGTCTTCGCTGTAGGTGCACCAGGCGCCACCGCTGATCGCGCCCAGGCCCAGAGCCTGCAGCCGCTGGCGGGCCAAGCCCACCAGATCAGCGCGCCAGCGCGGCTCGCCCGCCGCGTTGGGGCGATAGCTGAACAAGGGTTGATCGTGCAAGAGCGGCGCCCGCCCGAAGGCTTGCAGCACATCGGCGCCCACTTCAAATGCGCTGGGGCCGATGCAAGCCCCCATCCAGGCTTGCACCTGCGCGGGCTGGCAACCGGCCGCAGCACACAGTTCGGCCACCGTGTTCTCCAGCACCCCGCCGGCCAGCCCCCGCCAGCCGGCATGGGCGCCGGCCACCCCACCAGGGGCGGCGAATAGCACGGGCAAGCAGTCCGCCACCTGAATCGCCACCGCCAACTCTGGCCGCGTGCTGACGCTGGCATCCACCTTGAGCTGCGGCACGCCCGGCAAGACATGCTCCGGCGCCAGGCGGGCGACGTCGCTGCCATGCACTTGGTGGAGAAACACCGCGCGCGCGCCCAGCGCTTGGCTGACCCGGGCCCGGTTGGCGGCCACGGCCGCGGGGTCGTCTTCGACCGCCCCGCCCACATTCATGCTGGCATGCGCGCCCTGGCTGACGCCGCCGGCGCGCGTGGTCATGAAGGCCTGCACCGGCAGGCCGGGGAACTCTGGCCGCAGCCAATCGGGGTCGATCAGCGCTGCCTCACTCAGCATCGGGGCAGGCGCTGGGTTGCGTCTTGGCGAAAGCGTCCAGCGCCATGCAGTTGGCAAACACCCGCATCACGCCGGGCACATGGTCCAGCCGGCAATCGAAACGCTTGGCGTTGAAGATTTGCGGCACCAGCACGCAATCGGCCAGGCCGGGCGTGTCGCCAAAGCAGAATTGGCCGGCACTGTGGCTGAGGCGCTGCTCCACCACGGCCAAGCCCTGCTCCACCCAGTGGCGGTACCAGCGATTCTTGTTGTCCTCGTCCACGCCCAGCTCCTTGCTGAGGTAGCGCAGCACCCGCAGATTGTTCAGCGGGTGGATTTCACAAGCGATGTCTTGCGCCATCGCCCGCACTTGGGCGCGGCCCAGGGCGTCGGCCGGCAGCAAGGGCGGCGTCGGGTGGGTTTCGTCGAGGTATTCGATGATGGCCATGGACTGGCTCACCAGCGCATCGCCATCGCGTAGCAGGGGCACCAGCTTGGAGATCGAGGCTTCGGCGTAGCTGGCATTGAACTGCTCGTTCTTGGCCAGGTGGACGCTGCGGTAGTCGTAATCCAGCCCTTTGAGTGCCAGCGCGATGCGCACCCGGTAGGAGGCTGAGGAGCGAAAGTAATTGAAGAGTTCCATGAGCGTGGATGATGCCACGGCGCTGTGACGGCGGACAGCTCGGGCGTGCGCTGCGCCGCCGAGAACACGCCACTCTTCGTCGGCATCTTCGGTGCCACTTGAGGGGCATTCCGCGCGTCATCTTGCCCACGCAAGCGCCCGGCTACACTCCGGCCCATGTGGCTGCCCCCTCGTTTCAAGTTTTGCTCCAGCTGCGGCGCGGCCGTGGACTACCGCGTGCCGGCTGACGACAACCGCGAGCGTGCGACCTGCGGCGCCTGCGCCAGCATTCACTACCAAAACCCCATCAATGTGGTGGGCACGGTGCCGATTTTGGGTGAGCCCGGCGCGGAGCAAGTGCTGCTCTGCCGCCGTGCGATTGAGCCGCGCCTGGGCTTGTGGACCCTGCCGGCCGGCTTTCTGGAATTGGGTGAAAGCTGCGAAGCCGGCGCCCTGCGCGAAACCATCGAAGAGGCCGGCGCGCAAGTCGAGATGCAGCCGCTCTACAGCCTGATCAATGTCTTGCGCGCCGGGCAGATTCATCTCTTCTACCGCGCCCGCCTGCTCTCGGCCGAGTTCGATCCAGGCCCGGAAACCCTAGAAGCCAAGCTCTTTTACGAGCATGAGATTCCCTGGGACGAGCTGGCCTTCCGCACCGTGCGTGAAACCTTGCAGCGCTATTTTGAGGACCGCCGCCTGGGCCGGCCCTTCACGCTGTTCAGCGCCGAAATCAGCTGATTCAGGCCCGACCGGCCGGCTGCGCCGTCGCCCAGGGGCCGGTCACGCCGTCCAGCTCGCAGTCCCACAAGGCCTGCACATCCATGGCGTCGACCACGCCCTCGGCATAGACCTTCAGCGCCAGGCTGCGCAGCATCACCACCATGCCGCGCACAAAGGCGGCGCGCGCCGCATCACCCGACACCCCGCTGACCACGGCCACGTCCAGCTTCACATAGTCCAGGCCGGCTTGGTAGAGGCGCTCCACCTGGGCCAAGCCGGCGCCGGCATGCTCCAAGCCCAACTTGAGCCCCAGCGGGCGCAGTTGCCGGCCCATTTCCAGCAAGAGATCAAAGTGGGCAATGGCTGCGCTTTCGGCCAGTTCCAGGCCGAGCTTGCGCGCTGCCTGCGGGGCTTGAAACACCTGCTCGCGCAGGCGCGCCACAAAGCTGCCGTCCAGCAACGAGGCCGGCGCCACATTGATGCAGCGGGCTTGGCCGTCGCGGGCGATGGCTTCCAGCGCCAGGGTCACGGCCAGCACATCCACATCGGCCGTCAAACGACTGCGCAAGGCCAGGGGCAGCCAGCGCGAAGCAGGCTCAAAGGCACCGCCCTGCTCCAGTTGCAGCTGCATCGGGCTTTCTTGATGCAGCACTTGACCCGCCTTGTCCAGCAGCGGGTAGGCCAGCAAGCGCCCGCGCTTCTCAGCCAGCGCTTCCATGATCTGCGCCCGCCAAGCGCGCTCGCCCAAGGCCAGCAAGCCCGTGACCGCTTCTTGCGCCCCAGGCCGCAGCTTGCTGAACTCAACCACAAAGCCGCTCTGGCTTTCGGCCCGCGCCAGCGCCGCATCGGCTTCACCGAACCACACACCCATGGCTTGATCGCGCGGCAGATCCACCGCGCCGACGGCCACGTGGATGCCATTGCCAAAGGCCGGCAGGCTGGCGCGCAAGGCTTCGCTCAAGGCCTGGGCCGTTTCCTGCGCCACATCCGGCGCGGGCAGCCACAGCGCGAAGTCCGCACCATTCAAGCGGCCGCCCAGGCAGCCGCGCACCCGGTCGGGATAGGCTTTCACCGCCTTGCCCACCGACAGCAAAATCTGATCGACGGCCGGCCGACCGAGGCGCTGGTTGAGTTCGGTCAAATCACGCAGGCGCAGCAGCACCAGGCCGGCATGGCTGGGGCCTTCGTCCCGACTCAGGGCCGAACTCAGCTCGGCCATGAAGTGCTTGCGCGAGCTCATGCCGGTCAGCGGGTCGCAATGCGCTTGCAGGCTCAGCACCTGCAGTTGTTCGGCCTGGGCCTCAAACATGCTCTTGACGCGCAACACCATGGCATTCATGGCTTGGCTGAGTCCGCGCAACTCGGGCACGCCAGATTCAGGCACCACCGTGAAGCTGCCCTCCACCACCGCCCGGGCTTGGGCGGCCACATTGTCCAGAGGCCGGCGGATGCGGCGCAGCACCCAAGCCGCCGCCAAGCTGGCCAGCACGCCGACCACGCTCAGCAGCAAGCTGATGCGGGTGACGCTGCGCCACAACTCATCATGGGCATAGGCCGACTGGCTTTGCACCTCCAGGCTGCCGACGGCATTCCAGCCATTGCTGACCTGGGCCACGCCGGGCTGGGCCTCGATGGGCGTCAGGGCGACAAACCAGGCCGGCGCGCGGGAAGCCAGGGCTGCGGCGCGGCGCTCAAGGGCCACCTTGCCGTCGGCATGGCGCAGCACCACGCTCTGATAGTAGCCGGTGTCGAACAGCGCCGACATCTGCAACTCCATCAAGGTCGGGTCGCCCTGCTGCTGCGACAAGACCAAGGCCAGGGCCTGGGCGTTGTCGCTGTTTTTCATTTGCAACTGGGTCTGCAGCAAAAGCCGCACCGACAGGGCTGATACCGCCACGCTGCCCAAGAGCGATGCCAGCAGCGCGGCCAAAACCAGCAATCCAACCTGACGCATCAAGGACATGGAAACTCCCCAACAAGACTATTCACTTCTCAGCACCCTTAAAAACCTTCGGCCCGCGCCTTGGCCAGCAAATCGCGCCACAAGGATAGACGTTGCAGCGGGTCCCCCGCCGACGTTGCCCCCACCCCTTGCCACAGCCCTTCGCCGTTGAAGCTGAACACCGGCTGCAAGTCAGGCCGCTGCGAGGCGGGCCGCACATCGGCAATCAGATTGTCCAGAATCAGTGGCTCCGCGCTCGGCTGCGCATAGTAGGCCAGCACCATATGCGCAATGGAGCGGCCGCCCAGACTGGCACGCACATAAACCATACGCAGCTTGGCCACCGGCATGCCGGCCGACAAAAGGGCGAAATACTTGGCAATGGCGTAGTCCTCGCAATCGCCCTGGCCCTTGGCCAGCGATTCCAGCGGGCTGGCCCAGTAGTCGATCTTGCCCCAGACCTCGATGTCGTCGCGAAATTCGATGTGCTTGTTGACGAAGCCATTGACCTCGCTCACCCGCGCCACTTCGTCCATGGCGGTGGCGCGCTCAATCAGCTGCAGCATCTGCTGCGCCTCGGCCAGCGCCCGCGGCGAGACCTTGGCCGCCGCCTCCAGCCAGCGACCGCGATCCAGCGCGTAGCTCAGCGTAGGCAGCACGCCGGCCGCCAAGGCCAGGCTCGCACAGACGCGCAGCAGCCAGCGCCGGGTCAAGCCCGGTCTAGGCACTTTGGCACGTTGAGCGCAAAAGAGCATGCGTTGTTGCGTCCGAATTCAGCTGGCGAGAGGCCTGCAAAGCAATGCAGCAAGCCATAATCCGATGCACTTTACAGGCTGCGCCCCATATGGCGGCCAGGTGCAGGGCCAATTTCCTTTGTATTCCATGAGCACCCAGACAATCCGCCAAGAAGTTGACAAAGCGCGCCAGACCGGACCGCTCAAACAAATCATCATCCCCCCATGCCCTGAGCTGCTGGCCCGGCTGCAACAGGCGATGGCAAACAACCCGCCAGATTTGACCGAAGTGGCACGCATCGCCGCCAGCGATGTGGCCATGTCCGCCACCCTGCTGCGCCTGGCCAACAGCCCCATTCACCTGTCCGACGGCATGCCCTGCAACACCGTGGGCCAAGCCATGACCCGGATTGGCCTGGACGAGACGGCGCAGGTGATGACCGCCTTTCTGCTGCGCAATGCCTTCCCGGTCAACAACCCGCATCTGACCCGCTTCTGGGAGCGCTCAGCCAAACGCGCCCGCGCCATGGCTTTTGTGGCACGGCAGCTGCCGGGCTTGTCGCCCGACCTGGCCCACACCTTCGGCCTGTTTTGCCATGTGGGCATTCCGGTCCTGCTGCAAAGCTTGCGCGGCTATGGCTCGACCCTGGTGGAGGCCGCCGCGCGCATTGACCGCTCCTTCATCGCCACCGAAAACGCCAACCACCGCACCGACCACGCCGTGGCCGGCGCCCTGCTGGCCCGCGCTTGGAATATGGCGCCGGAGCTGATGGCGGCGATCCGCCTGCACCACAGCCTCGAATCCATGGGCGCCTCGGACATCGAACCCGAAGTCCACACCCTGGTTGCCGCCGGCCTGATCGCCGAGCACCTGATGCGCATGCACGAGGGCCTGGACCAGGAAGCCGATTGGGCCGCCCACCACGCCGACGCCATGGCTTGGTTGCACATCAGCGCGGAAGACCTGGAGCATTGGGACGACCAATTGCGCGCCTTGCTGGACCACGCCTGAGCCCATCCTCCGGCCCGCACTCGCCGGGCCGGCGAAGGCGAATCAAGCCAACTCAAGATAGCGCGCCAACTCCCAATCCGTCACGCATTGATTGAAGCGCGCCACCTCTGACTGGCGAGTTTCAACAAAGTGGTTCACGAACTCTGGGCCAAACAACTCTTTGGCCAGGCTGGATTGGATCATCGCGGCCGTGGCCTCGGCCAGGGTGGCGGGCAGGCGCTGCACGTCTTCCGCGCCGTGATTAGCGCCATTCACCGCCGGCAGCTCAAGCGCGAGCTGATGTTCAATGCCATAGAGGCCCGAGGCCAGTGCCGCTGCAATGGCGAGGTAGGGATTGGCATCCGCGCCCGCACTACGCGTCTCCAGCCGCAGCGATGAGGCCGCGCCGGGGATCACGCGCAGCGAAGCATTGCGGTTGTCGATCGCCCAGGTCGGCTTGACTGGCGCCAAGTTGTTGTCCACCAAGCGCTTATAGCTGTTGATGAAGGGCGCGTACATCGGCAGCAACTGTGGCAGGCCGTATAGCTGACCAGCGATGAAATGACGCATGGTGTCGCTCATGCCGGCCGCGCCCTTGGCATCATGGAAGGCGTTGCGGCCATCGCGCCAAAGGCTTTGGTGCAGGTGCTGGCCGCAGCCGGGATAGTCCACCGAGAACTTGGCCATGAAGGTGTTCAAGAGCCCGTGTCGGCGGCCAATCTCACGCACCGACTCCTTGAATAGCACCGCACGGTCGGCCGCTTGCAAGGCCTCGGTGTAGCGGATCGCGGCCTCAAAATTGCCGGGGCCGGCCTCGGTGTGCAAGGCCTCCAGCGGCACATCCATGGCGTTCAGGTTGGTGAACAAGTCGCGCACAAAAGCCTGCTGGGCATCAATGCGAAAAGGCGAGTAATTGGTGGCGCCATGGGTGGCGGTAACCAGGTCGCGATAGCCCTTCTGGCGCACCGACAGCTCGGTTTCGGCCAGCACAAACCACTCAAACTCAACCCCGACCTGGGCCGTGAAGCCCATGCGCTCGGCCTTTGCCAGCACCCGCTTGAGCACTTGGCGCGGGCAGATCGGCAGCGGTTGGCCGTCGGCCTGAACATGCTCGCCCAGGATCAGCCAACGGCCATCATCCCAAGGCAGCTGACGCGCGGTGCTGGGGTCAAGCCGCAGGCCAATGTCCGGGAAGCCGGTGTGAAAGCCGGTGAAGCTGACGCGGTCGTAGAGCCGATCCTCAATGTCCCAGCCGAACACCGCGCTGGCAATGGTGCCGCCGCCCTCCAACATGCTGGCCATCTTCTCGCCGCTGAGGTGCTTGCCGCGGCAGACGCCGTCGATGTCGGTGACGGCAAATCGCACATAGGGCTCTTTTTCCAACACCATCCGGGACAGCTTGATTGCCGACGCATCCGCCATGAAAAGGCTCCAAAAAATGCCCTTCTCGGCAGGGCGATATCAGCCGCGCTCCCCGGGAGGGACGCCGGCGCACGATGAGCCCCATATTAAGATCGAATGCGCGGGCCATTCGCCCGTGTTTACCTTGCACTGCTGCATTCAGAACCCGCTCCTCGACCGCCCCACACGGCCCGCCCATGACCCTGCGCTACCTCACCGTTCCCGTCACCGCTTTCGCGCAAAACTGCTCCATCGTCTGGTGTGATGAAAGCCGTGAGGCCGCCATCATCGACCCTGGCGGCGACCTGCCGCGTTTGTTGGAAGTGGTGCGCCAGCAAGACCTGACCCTCAAAGCGATTTGGCTCACCCACGCGCATATCGACCATGCCGGCGGCACCGGTCAGCTGGCGCGGGAATTGGGCTTGCCCATCATCGGCCCGCATCCGGGCGATCAGTTCTGGATCGACGGCCTGGCCAAGCAAAGCCAGATGTTCGGCTTCCCCGCCGCCGAGCCCTTCACCCCGACGCGTTGGCTGGCCGACGGCGACACCGTCAGCATCGGCAAGCAAACCCTGAATGTGCGCCACTGCCCCGGCCACACGCCCGGCCATGTGGTGTTCCATAGCGCCGCGATCAAGCGCGCCTTTGTCGGCGATGTGCTCTTCGCCGGCGGCGTGGGCCGCAGCGACTTCCCCGGCGGCGACCATGCCACCTTGATCAACTCGATCACCCAAAGGCTTTGGCCCATGGGCGACGACACGGTGTTCATCCCCGGTCACGGGCCTGAGAGCGACTTCGGCACCGAGCGCCGGACCAACCCTTACGTCCGCGGCACCTGAACGCTGGAACTTGCTGCAACGGCAGCGGCCCAGTCAGGTCCAATTTTGATGGCATATTGGCAGCCGCCACGCCAAGTTCCTTGCCGCGCTGCATCGTACTTGGGCTGTCACTTTGTCTGAAGTCACGCCATGTCTGATGCCTGAAACCGCCACCAGCTCACCAACCGAACTTGCTCGGCCCACCTTAGCGGGAGCAACGGCGCCCGCAGTACGCGCCAGACCGCCGCTGGTGCCGAGCTATCTCGAACGGGTCTACTGGTGGGCCTATGTTCACCCCAGGGCGGTGCAGACTTTTGAGCGCGGCTGGCTGGTCAATGCCATCTTGTTTGGCAATTACGCGCGTTTGAGCGACGCGGCCATCAAGGATTTGACCGAGCCCAGCGGACAAGGCCAAGCCATGCCGAACCGCACTCTGCAGGTGGCCTGCGTCTACGGCAATCTCACAGCGCGCCTGCAACAAGCCTTGGCACCGCAGGCGCAACTGGATGTGCTGGACATCTTGCCCGTGCAGCTGGAAAACTTGGGAAGGAAGCTACCTCCGTCGGAGCAGCTGCGTTTGCTGCATGGCGACTCCTCGGCCTTGCCGGCTGCCAACGCCAGTTACGAACAAGTGCTGATGTTCTTCCTACTGCACGAGCAACCAGAGGCCGTGCGCCGCGCCAGCTTGGCGGAAGGGCTGCGCGTACTCAAACCCGGTGGCAAGCTGGTTATCGTGGACTATCACCGCCCAGCAGCCTGGCACCCCTTGCGTCCCCTGATGCGGCTAGTTTTCAAATGGCTGGAACCCTTTGCCATGGATTTGTGGCGACATGAGGTGACGAGCTTCCTGCCTGCGCAAGACCCGCCGCTCAAGGTCGAAAAGCATTTGTACTTCGGCGGCTTGTATCAAAAGTTGGTGATTCGCCGCTGAGCCTTGACGCGGCCGAGGGGCCTCGGCTCAGTCAGCTGCCCCGACAATCGCCGCCATGTCAGAACGCCCCGCCGAAAGTTCAAGCCCAGCACCCCACGGCACAGTTCGCCGCCTGCGCGCACAGCTGCCGCGCCTGGCCCTGGCACTCGCGCTGCTGGCCCTGAGCTTGCCTTTGGCCTATCGCCTCTTCGGCCCGCGCGGTGTGGAGGTGCAAGTGCAGCGCAAGATCTGGCGCCTGGAGATCGAGGTGGAGCGGCAGATCGCCGAGCTGGGCTCGGCCTGGTGCGATGAGTTGCCCGCCGGCGCACAGGTCCAAAGCCAGCGCTTGGTGGGAGCAGCCGTCGATACACCCGCTACCGCGGCTGCAAGTGCCGACGCCCCACTTCGCGCCCATTGCCGCTACACCGTGCCGACTTGGCGCACGCTGTGGCAAGCCTCCCGACAAGGCGTAGACCCCGAACCACCACGCTGGCCCGAGCCCGAATTGACGCAAGGCTCGCAGGAGCTGAGCCGCCAGCGCCTGGGCGCACGCCATCAGTTTTACGAGTTAGAACTGGTGGCCGCGAACGGCCAGCGCTGGGTCTGCCGCCAACCGCTGGACAACTGGCGCCGTCTGCCGCAAGGCCGCAGCTTCCGTCTGCTGGTTGACCGCCAAGGCAGCGCCAACTGCGCCAGCGTGCCCAGCGGCTGAAAGCAGCCAAGCCACTCAGCCGATCAACTGCCGAAACGGCCGAAACGACGGATCCGGCCGACCCGCCGATAAGATGCCGCAGCTTTTCAAAAACCCCCACCGCTCACGCCCACCCATGAACCTGCCCCGGCCTTCCCGCTTCTCCTCCATTCCGCCCGGCGCGGGCGTGCTGTTCTTTGTCCAGATGTTCTCGACCCTGGGCTTTGCGGTGCTGTATTCCAGCCTGGTGCTCTACGCCACGGAGCATCTGAAGTTCGACGCCGAAAAGGCCGCTCTCATCATGGGCGTGTTCGGCGCCTTCAACTACGGCCTACATCTGTTCGGCGGTTATCTGGGCGGGCGATTCCTGAGTAACCGCAATCTCTTTGTGGGCGGCATGGTGCTGCAGGTGCTGGGTTGCGGCGCTATCGCCGGCGGCACGGCGGAATTGCTCTACTGGGGCCTGGCCCTGTTCCTGACCGGCAGCGGCCTCAACGTCACTTGCCTGAACATGATGCTGACACAGCGCTTCGCGCCCGAGGACAGCCGGCGCGAGGGCGCCTTCCTGTGGAACTACGCCGGCATGAATGTGGGCTTTTTCATCGGCTTCAGCGTGGCCGGCCACTATCAGCTGAGCAAGAACTACACCGACCTGTTCTTGTTTGCCACCTTGGGCAATGTGGTGGCCATCGTGCTGGCCCTGGCTTTCTGGCGCGTGCTGGCCGACATCGACACGCCCTTGCTGAAGGCCAGCCCGCGCGACTTCAAACTGCGCCTGGCGGCCGGCATGGCTATTCTGGCCGGCCTGGTGCCGCTGCTGTGGTTCTTGCTGCAACACCCGGATGGCACAGAGTCTTTGCTCAAGCTGATTTCGGCCGGCGTGGCGGTGGCGCTGATTGTGCTGACGGTGCGCCACACCCATGTGCCCGAGCGTAAGCGCATGTGGGCCTATCTGATTTTGACTCTGGGCTCGCTGATGTACTGGTCGCTCTACCAGATGGCGCCCAGCGGGCTGCAGCTGTTTGCGGTCGGCAATGTGAAGCTGGAGTTGTGGGGCATTCGCATCGCACCGCAATGGGTGCAGAACATCAACACCTTGGTGATCGTGCTGGGCGGCCCGCTGCTGGCGGCCTGGTTTGCGCGCTTGCGTGAGCGTGGCTGGCCGGTGGACGTGCCCCAGCAGTTTGCCGCCTCCCTGGTGCTGATGGGCCTGGGCTTTCTGGCCTTGACGCTGGGCATCAGCCTGGCTGATGCGCAAGGCAAGGTCGACTTTGTCTGGCTGGGCAGCAGCTATGTCTTGCAAAGCCTGGGTGAGTTGCTGATCTCGCCGGTGGGCTACGCCATGATCGGCCGCCTGGCCCCGCGCCAGTACCAGGGCGTGATGATGGGCAGCTGGATGTTGGTGACCGGCCTGGCCTCGCTGTTCGCGGCGGACTTCTCCGGCATGGTGGCCCAACCCGCAGGCAGCACCGCGTTAAGCAGCAACCCGGCCTACGCCAGCCTGTTCACCCAGCTGGGCCTGGGCAGCGTAGCGGTGGGCGTGCTGCTGGTGCTGATGATTCCGACCCTGCGCCGCCTGATTGGCGCTGAGCCGCAAGCCGAGGCCTCAGCCAAGGCTTGACCCTCAATTCAGTTGCGCAACTCCAGGCCGCCCAGCACCAGCTCGGCCTGGATCAGCAGCTGCTTGCTGCTCATCAGCGGCGGCGTGGTCTTGTCGTCGATCTCTGACAAGAGCGGCTTGCCAGTCACGCTAACGCGCCAGTCCGGCGGCAAAAAGAGCTTCACACTGCCCATCACCACATGGATCCGCAGCTGAGCCGTGCCTTCGATGGAGGCCTGGCGCAGATCGAGCTGGGCCTCACCCATCACCACCTTGATCTCGCCGCCGCTAAAACTTTGGCTGCTGATCTTGGACTGGTTGCCGCTCAGAATCGTGCTGAGCTGAATGCGATCTTCCGCATGAAGCTCAACGCCATCGGCCCCGGTTCTGCCGCCACCACCCAAACGGCCACGGGCCATCACCAGCACACCGGCGCCAATCAGAATCAGCGGCCAGAAGTCGCGCCAGCGGAAGTCAAAAACGCCCAGATGCCGCAGCGTCAGCAAGCCGCCCACTGCAATCAGCGCGAAGCCTATGCCTCGGCCGCGCGCATCGCTGTCCTGGCTCAGCTTGAGCACCCCCAGCGCAATCAGCACCAGCGGCCAAAAAGGCAGGATGCGCCGCACATCGAAGATGTGAAAGTTGTCCAGCAAAAAAGCCAGGCCGAGCAGGGTCAGCACCAGGCCAAAGAGCATCTGCTGTTTGGAATCGTTGGATCTCATGATGTCTTTTCTTGTTCCGGTTCAATGATGTCGGCGCGCTCCCCACGCACCCCGCGCAGGCCCCAAGCCCCTTGCAGCAGCTTCCACACGCCCAGGCCGACCAGCAGCACCGGCCAGCTATTCATGTAAGTCATGCCCAGATACCGGGTCTCGCAAGCGTAGAACCAGCCTGAGAGCGCCATGATGAAAATGCCGCTGCCGACCTGCTCAGCGCTGCGTGCGGTCAATAGCCGCATCACACCGAAGGCGGTGATGGCCAAGGGCCAATTCGCCCGCAGCCAATCCATCAGGTGGTAGCCGCGCTGCTCCGCCAGCGCCACCACGCCGATGACGATCAAACAAAGCCCGAAGAAGAAATGATCTTGCGGCCGATTTCGATCCGACCTTGGGCGACGTGGCGAGCGCTGGGACATGGACAAGCTTCCGTGATTTGCAAGGCTGCCACGATAAGCGAGCGCCGCCCGGCTGTCGCCGGAATTTTGACGTTTGGTCAGACGGATGGCGCCAACAACCTAGGGAGCCGACGAACGTCAAAAGCCAGCAGGAGGCTTTGCCCCCAAGTCGCGCTAATTGGCCAACAGCCTCAGCAACAGCCAGGTCGGCAAACCCAGGTAGAGCGCGACCTGGCTCAGGCGCTCCAGGCCGCGCCGAATCCAGGCGGAGCGGCTCGGCTGCAACAACACCGCCAACACGGTGCCCGCCTCAATCACGGCACGCAGCACCGCCGCGCACAAGATCACGCCCATCGCCCAGGCCGCCCACCAGAGCGCGAAGGCCTTGGCGTAGGCCAGTAGGCCAAAGCTGTAGTACTCGCCCAAGGCGCTGCCGTAAGCGATGTATTGATGCAAACGGAAAGCAGGCAAGGCCAGCAGCAGCGGCAGCAAACCGTACTTGAGCAGCGGGCGATCCAGCCAGCCCAGGCGCATGGCCGCGCGCGCCGCGGCATAGAGGCTGGCGCGTGAGGCCTGCGACGAGTGGCCGCTGCCATCCAACCGCAAGGCGCGCGCCAGCGCCGCAGGGTCGGCCAGGGCCAAACCGTAAGGCCAGCGCTCGCCGCTCACCAAGCGCAGCGTGGCGCCCGTGCCGGGAATGGCCAGGCGCCAGGGTTCAAGCGAAGCGATATCGCCCAGCGCCAACTCCAAGCGCTGTGGACCACGGCTGAGCACCAGGGCTTCACCCTCAATGCGAGCGCATGCCGTGAAGGCCCGTAGCACGCACCAGGCGGCTGCCTCCGGGGCGAGAAAGAGCAGGCCGAAGATTCGCAATTGCGCCAGGGTATTGGTCTGCAAAACCGTATCGCCAAACAGCATGACCGCCGCCATCCCCAGCAGGCTGCCGCGTGCCAACGTACGCAGCAAGCCTGCGGCAATGCGTGCACCCGGAGGCAGCACGGCCACTTTGAAGTCCACGGGAAGGGCTGCGCCAGCCGCCTCGGCATCGCCACCCTCGCCGGCCAGCCCAAGGCGCCGGCCCAAGGCCGTCATAGCGGCCAAGCCAGCCATCAGCACCAGCGCGATTGCTGCCGCTCGCCCGACCCAGTCGCCCCACCTGACCATCAAGGTCAATGGCGGCTCCCGCATCGCCTGTTCCCCCATCACCAGAGTGCGCTCCCCTAGGCGCGAGCCGGCGATCACGCTGCCGCTGGGGTCAATCACGGCGCTGTAGCCGCTTGTCGTCACGCGGTATTGCGGCAGACGGGTTTCGATGCTGCGAAAGGCGGCCACGGCCTGATGCAATGCGGCGCCTTGCGCGTTGGCGCTGAACCAAGCGTCGTTAGACATCGTCAGAATGGCCTGCCCGCCCAGGCGGGCACCTTCGATGGCCAGATTGACATCCACATCGTCCAGGCAAATCAAGGGCAGCACCGGAATCTCGCGCCCATCGGCCAAACGCAAAGGGAACACCCGCGAGCCGGAGCCGGGGCGCCAATTGCCCGCCCAGGGCAGCCATTGGCGCAGCGTTGGCCGGTCGAGCCAGCCGGGCAGATACTCGGTCAGCGGGAACAGCCGCGTCTTGCGATAGAGGCCCAGCAAGCCCGCGCCCGGCGTCACGAAAGCCGCGGCGTTGTACTCCCCTGCTGCATCACGGTCGTAAGTGCCAAACACAAAGGGCACGCCGGCCGCGTTGACGATGGACAGGATCTCATGGTCAAGTTCGGCGCCGGCCTCACTCTTCGGGTGACCGAAGGTGGTGGGGTAAACCGTCTCCGACCACAGCACCGCATCCGCATGCTGGCGCTCAACAGCGTCGTAAGACATGGCGTAATGGGTGTCCAGCACCTCGCGCACCACCGCCGCTGCGCCCTTTTCCCGGCGCAGGCTTTCGTAGTCCACGATGTTGGATTGCACCAGGCCGATGCGCAGCGATTGGCGGGAGGCTGGCGATGCTTGCGACGGCGTGGCCGACTCGCTCGGCTGCGTTGGCAGTGCCGACAGAGCAGACAGCGCGAACAGGCCATAGCCGGCCAAGAGCAGCGGCGGCAGCGTTGCCAGCGCCAAAGGCTTGGCGATGGCGCGCACACCACCCGCCACCCGCGCCAGCGCGGCCGTGAGTGCTTCGTTCGACAGCAACAAGCAGACCGTGAGGCCCGCCGCGCCACCAAGGTCCGCGGCTTGGCGCAGCAGGCGCGAGGGGTAAAGCCCATGGCCGAGGGTGTCGCCCAGCAGCTTCGGGCCCAACCACTCGGTGGCGACCCAAGCGGCGGCCGCAGCTAGGGCCGCTAGCGCAGCACCCAACCGGCGGCGGGCGATATGTCGTACCAACGCATAGGCCAAGAATTGCGGCTGAAACAGCGGCGCGGCCAGCAGCAACAAGGCCAGTCCCGGCGCGGCGCCCAGTTGCGTGTAGCTGCCCATGGCAATACCGAACCAAGCGAACACCGCGGCAGTGAAAGCAAGCGACATCGCCCAGGCGTTGAGCAAGCCGCGAGCCAGGGTCGGCTCCGCATCCAGCGTGCGCAACCAGGGCAGCAAGGCCACAAAGCCAAGCAGCCAGCCTGCACCGCCGCGCGCGTACAGCCCGCACAAGAGCGCGCTGGCCAGAATGCCCAGCCAGCGGCTATCGCGCAGCCGGGTCCAAGTGCTGGCGGGCCTCATGGCGCAGGCCGCGCCGACTCAAGCGGCGCGGGAATGACAATGCGCCGCACCGGCATGCCGGGCGGCGCAAGCTCGGGCGGCACCACGCGGTTCTTGGGAATCGCAAGCGGCTGCTTGGCGGCGTCGAAGAATTGGTAGTCGGGTGCGAACATCAATATGGGCTCGATGCGCTTACCATCATCGGTGGCTTGATGATGGCGCACATAACCTTCAGGTAAGACGAAGTCCTCGGGCACCGCCAACCCGACCAGGGCCGGCCGAGTGCCCGGCGGTGAGAAAGCGCCTAGGCCGGTGTAGACGCCGGCCTGGTGCAGGCGATCAATCACCTCGGCCATCGTCGGGCGCTCGCCCTCGTTCACATAGTCGGCAAGGTCGGGCGAGAGGTCGCCATTGGGGTCACGTTGGCGCCAGATGCGGCCGGTGGCGCTGGCGGGCTGCGCGCTTGTTGCCACCACCGCAGGGCGTGACTGCCCCTCAGTTGGGCCCACTGGCGCGGGCGGGATCGCACGCGCTGTCAGCACCATCGGCGCACTTGCTGCGCTTGGCGCACTGGCGGCAACGACAGCGACTGGCGGCGCCGCGCCAGTCGCTGTGCCTTCACCACCACGGGCCGTCAGCATCCACCAGCCGCCCACCACGCCAAGCGCTGCCAGGCCTAAGGCCAGCAGCAGCAAGCCCCTGGCGGGCCGCCAGGCAGCGCGTTCCGGCGCCGGTTCACGCACGAGAGAGTCCCGCGCCCAGCCTTATGGCGCCGACGGATTGGAGGTCGAGACCGCCCAGCCCATGCGCTCGTGGCCGTACTGATTCCACAGCGGGCTCTTGCCGCCGACAAAGCTGGTGTAGCGCGGTGCGCCGCTGCCGGTGGTGCCACCGAAGAGGCCAGCCGTCACGGTGCCGCCGCTATAGGTCGGGTGGGTGTCATCCGACTGGATGTAGTCATAGCTGCTGCCCGCGGAGACGAAGTGTGCATTGGCGTCGCGCAGGGTCGCGCGCAGCGTGCTGGTGATGCGCGTCAGATAGGCCGCCTCACTATCGCCCGCCACATAACGCAGGGCCTCGGAGTCGACCTTGCCGTCGCCATTGCTGTCGTAATCAGCGCCCATGTACTGGGCGAAGTTGTCGGCGCATTGAAAGCCTTTCTGGCGGGCGTACTCGCACATCCAGTAATTCATCTTGGCCAGCTTGGGCAGAAAGACGGATTGCAAATTCACCGTAGCGCCGGTCGTGGCGTCTTTGCAAGAGCTTTGCACGTTGTCGGCGGCATAGCCCGGGTAGTGCAGATTGGAAATGACCTTGACCTTGGTGCCGGCATAGGCGTTGGCATTGATGAAGTCCATGGCGGCAGCGACATAGGTCTTGCAGCTGTTCACCCCGGCGTCCATGCCCGAGTAATCGCAGGTACCGGTCTGGCTCTTGAAGGCGGTGCGGGCTTGCAGGCCGTCGTTGCCGCACATCTCGAAGGTGACGGCCCGCGTCGAGCTGGCCTGCATATAAGACTTCTCGGCCACGATTTTGTTGTTGTAGATATCGGCCGCCACCGCGCCGG
The DNA here is from genome assembly GCF_001477625.1 of Paucibacter sp. KCTC 42545. Classification (NCBI taxonomy): domain Bacteria; kingdom Pseudomonadati; phylum Pseudomonadota; class Betaproteobacteria; order Burkholderiales; family Sphaerotilaceae; genus Roseateles; species Paucibacter sp. KCTC 42545. Next base: position 682,810 of record NZ_CP013692.1, on the reverse strand, counting down.
ATTTGGCGCGGCGGATGCTTTCGATGTCTGCATTCCACAGGGCCGACAAATACTCCGCATCCACCGTCGGCGCCGCATACTTGGCCGCATTGAGGGTGGAGCCGTTATAGCCCGCGTAGATGGAATCGCCGTAGGCCACCACCCGGTATTTAGTTGTGGTGCCGGCGCGGTCAATGGTCCAGGACACGTTTTGCGTCAGTGTGTTGGCATTGGCGGGAGCCGCCGCCCCCAGCAAGAGCATGGCGGGCAAAAGCGAGCACAGCGCTGTGCGAACGCGGGCTTGCAGCGCGCCGATGCGGCGCGGGCGAGGACTTGTAGGGTCGGGAGTCTTTGTCAACATCTTTGTCTCCTTGAACGATTGATTTTCGAAAGGAAAAGAGCGCCCGAAGCCAGCCGTGCTGCCAGACGCCATGCCGAAGCGCAATGACATTAGCACCGGGCCCCAGGGCATTGCTGCGGGGAATCCCTGCGCTGCAGCGCAGCAAGACCGCAAAGCCATGGTCTTGGCTCGCAGGGCCAATTCGACTTGCATACGGCGGCAAACAGGGGGCAGCCAGACATGGGCCACGGTGAACCCCGCTTGCACATTGCACTCACCGGCGCCAACGCAGGCTGAAAAGAAAAAGGGGCAGGCCAGGCCCACCCGCCCCTTCGCTACGCCATGTGGGCGCCGTCAGTTCACACCAACCGCGCTCCAAGCCGCGGCCACTTTGGCCGAGTAGTCGGTCCCCAGCGTGCCCACCAGTTCGGCTGCCGCTGCCAAGGTGGCAGCGCGGGCGCCGGCATAGTTGGTGTTGGAGGTCATCTTGGTGGTCAGTGCGCGGTACCAAATCTTGGCGGCGGCATCGCGGCCGATGCCGGTCAGCACCGCACTGCCGGTGGCCACGCGGGTGTTACCGGCCACGCAAGTGGGGCTCTGGCCATAGCTGCTATTCGTGCCTTCGGCCAGGATGAAGAACAGATGGTTGGCCACGCCCGAGCTGTAATGCACGTCCAGGCTGCCGACACCCGAATACCAGCAGTCGGCCGAAGCGCCGTCAGCGCTTGGCTTGATCATGCTGCGCAGATAGCCACCGGCCTTGGGCAAGCGCTCGCCAATCAGGTAGTCGCCGGGGTCGCTGGCGTTATTGGCATAGAACTCGACCATGGTGCCGAAGATGTCGCTGGTGGCTTCGTTCAAACCGCCCGACTCGCCGGAGTAGGTCAGATTGGCAGTGCGTGAGGTGACGCCGTGCGTCATCTCATGTCCGGCCACATCCAAGGAGTCGAAGGGGTTGTACCGGGTGCCATCACCGTCGCCGTAGGTCATGCAAAAGCACGAGTCGGACCAATAGGCGTTGTTGTAGTTGCGGCTGTAATGCACCCGGTTGTAGGCGCCCTTGCCGTCATTGGCGATGCCGTTGCGGCCGTGCACATTCTTGTAGTAGTCCCAGGTCACCGCGGTGCCGTACTGGGCGTCCACGCCGATGGTGGCGGTGTCGCTCACGGTGTTGTTGCCCCAGACATTGTCAGCATCGGTGAAGATGGTGCCGCCCGAGGTGCGGTTCTTCATATTGAGGGTGTACTGATTGCCGCGCGTGGGGTCGCGCAGCTCGAAACCACTGGTGAGGGAGTTGGTGGTCAGGGCCACATTGCCGCTGAAAAAGCTCTTGCCCGTGCCGGCCGCAGCGCCGGTATGGATGTCGTCCCAAGCATCGAGCTGTGCGCCAGTGTGGGCATCGACGATGACATGCATCTCGCTGGGCGTGCCATCGGCCTTGGTGCTGAAAGCGCGCACTTCCCAGGCCAGGCGGGGCTGGTCGCCGCGCGCGTAAATCATCAGCTCAGGGCTTTGGCCCTGGTTGTCGCTGCCATGCTTGGCGCTGCTCAGGCGAAGGGCCTCGTTGGCGCTGACGCCCGGCTTGGTCGTGAGGTTGAGGTTCTGGCGCAAGGTATGGCGAATGTCTTGCAAGGCGCCTTGGCGGCCGCCATGCACGATCAGGTCGCCGCCCAAGACGCGCAAGCCTTTGTAGTGGCGATCAAAGCGGGTGTGGCTGGCGCCATCGGCGTCGATGAGCACATCGCGGATCTTGTAGCTCTGGTCGGCACCATGCAGGCTGCGGCCTTGGAAGCGCTCGATATGCGTCAGCGCGTTATTGATGACGGAGGCGGATTTCGCCGCCTCCAGGCTTTGCGATTGGGCGGCGGCGCCTGTGCCAACACCCATCATCAATATGCCAAGGGCAAGGGTGACGGCTGTTTGCTTGCTACGGGTTTGGACCTTGGGAGAAAGGGAGTTCATACGGCTGTGCTCCGGGTAGAGGGATGAAGCTTGCCGCCGCCAATGGCCGGGATAGGGTCACCGCGACGACAAGAAATAAATGTGCGACTGGCGCCCAAACGCAGACATCCAGTCTTTCCCTAGCCCGGGGCCTCCTGTTATCCAATCGACACAATTTCGTGCTGTCAGCTCTGACAGCTTGTTTGTGGCGCCGGTCTGTGCCAGGCAGCTCAGCTCCTAATTCCGATTTTTGACGGCACTTGGCGGGCTGCACAGGCCACGCCCACGGTGCGATCAGCAATCAGCAATCAGCAATCAGCAATCAGCGACCAGGGCTTTGGCCTGCACAAGCGCGCGGCCATTCACTACGCACACTTCAACAACGCCAAAGCAAAAAGCCCGAACCGTTGCCAGTTCGGGCTTGGAGGGATCAGTCAGAAAAGCTCGACTTGCGAGCAGACGAGCGATGAGGCCGCCCTGCCCGCCACGCCTCAGCGGTTAAGACGCAGTGAGCTGCTTCAGGTAGAGATGAAGCGCACGGAGATCGGTGTCATTCATGGTCTTCAAGGACGAGAACGGCATCACCGCAATCGTGCTGCCGTCCTCCCGCTTGCCGCTGCGCATCATGGCCAAGAAGACGTCTGCGCTTTGATAGAGCGGCATCACACTGCCCTCGCCCGGGGCGAGGCGCGCAGCGGCCGGCCAGTCGGGCGGCGCGCCAACGATGTTGCCGCCCCGCAGGCCAACACGATGGCAGCCCACACACATCTGGGCGATATAGGCGCCATGCTCGACGCTCACGCCCTCGGCCACCGGTGTGGAAGGCGGCAAGCTGTGGTCGATCTTCATCGCCGCCTCGGGAATCTTGCCCAGGCCGTACATCACCCGGCCCGGCAAAGGCAGCTGGATGATGCCCTGCTCACGCCCCGTCTGCGCGGGAAACTGGCGCACATAGGCGACCAAGCTGGCCAGATCCGCATCGGTCAGCCGGTTGTAGTCTTCGCTCGGCATCAGGCGCAGCGCCCGACCATCGGTGCCCACCCCGTGGCGAATGCTGCGCACCCAGTCCACCGCTTGATAGGCCGCCATGCGCGGGCTGCCCGTGGTGAGATTGGGCCATGCCAATTTGAGGCCCTTGCCGTCGTCGGCCAGCGTGGCCCCAGCACCATTGGCACCATGGCAGTCAACACAGCCACGCGAGCCATACAGATACGCGCCGCGTTCGATGGCGGCAGCATCGCTGCGCAAGGCGACCGGCGCCACCATGATGTCCAAGCGGCGGGCTGCGCGCTGCTCACCCAATAACAACCCGGCAGCCACCAAGGCCCCCAGCCCCAGCAGCAGGATCACGACCAGCCACGCACCACGTTTTAGCCATCGATTCATCAAGGCCTCCAAGGCTAGGGCAGCAATTCCGCCCGCATTCTGTGCCTTGGCGATAGCCCCGCCAAGCGAGTGTTTGCCCGTAGCCTACCCGGCGCGGCGCGCCGCCCAAGGCAGCCGAATCACGGGCAAGATCGAAGCACTCCCTTGACGCGAACACCAAAGAAAAAGCCCGAACCGTTGCCGGTCCGGGCTTTTCTGCCGCTGCGAAAAAAAGCGCGCTTACTTCTTCGCTGGTGGCAAGTCGGTGCAAGAGCCATGCGCCACTTCCGCCGCCATGCCGATGCTTTCGCCCAGCGTGGGGTGCGGGTGAATGGTCTTGCCGATGTCCACGGCGTCGGCGCCCATTTCGATGGCGAGTGCAATCTCGCCAATCATGTCGCCGGCGTGGGTGCCGACGATGCCGCCGCCCAGGATCTTGCCGTGGCCATGGGCTTCCGGCGAGTCATCAAACAGCAGCTTGGTGAAGCCTTCGTCGCGGCCGTTGGCAATCGCGCGGCCAGACGCCGTCCAGGGGAACAGACCCTTCTTGACCTTGATGCCTTGGGCCTTGGCTTGGTCTTCGGTCAGACCCACCCACGCCACTTCAGGGTCGGTGTAGGCCACGCTCGGAATCACGCGGGCGTCGAACTGGCTCTTGGACAGATGGGCGTCACCCAGGATGGCACCGGCGGCGACTTCGGCCGCCACATGGGCCTCATGCACCGCCTTGTGCGCCAGCATGGGCTGACCCACAACATCGCCGATGGCGAAGATATGGGGCACATTGGTGCGCATCTGCACATCGACGTTGATGAAGCCACGGTCGGTCACGGCCACACCGGCCTTGTCGGCGGCGATCTTTTTACCATTGGGCGTGCGGCCCACGGCCTGCAAGACCAGGTCGTAGACGCCTTCGCTCTTGGTCCCGTCCAGGCCTTCGAACTGCACCTTGATGCCCTCAGGCGTGGAGGTGGCGCCGACGGTCTTGGTCTTCAACATGATGTTGTCGAAGCGCTTGGCGTTCATCTTCTGCCAGACCTTGACCAGATCGCGGTCAGCGCCTTGCATCAGGCCGTCCAGCATTTCCACCACGTCCAGGCGGGCGCCCAGGGTGCTGTAGACCGTGCCCATTTCCAGGCCGATGATGCCGCCGCCGATGATCAACATCTTCTTGGGCGTGCCCTTCAACGCCAGCGCGCCGGTCGAATCAACGATGCGCTCGTCATCCGGAAGGAAAGGCAAACGCACAGCTTGCGAGCCGGCCGCGATGATGGCCTGCTTGAAGTGGATGGTCTTCTTGGCGCCGGTCTTCTCTTGCGCAGCACCGGTGGTTTCTTCGACTTCCACATGATTGGCGTCGAGGAAATGGCCGTAGCCGCGCACGGTGGTGACCTTGCGCATCTTGGCCATGGCCGCCAGGCCGCCGGTCAGCTTGCCGATGACCTTTTCCTTGTGGCCGCGCAGCTTGTCCACATTGACGGTGGGCGCACCGAAGTCCACGCCCAGATCGCCCAAGTGCGAGACCTCGTCCATCACCGCCGCCACATGCAGCAAGGCCTTGGACGGGATGCAACCCACGTTCAGGCAAACGCCGCCCAGGGTGGCATAACGCTCCACCAAGACGACATTGAGGCCCAGATCGGCCGCGCGGAAGGCCGCCGAATAGCCGCCAGGGCCGGCGCCGAGCACCAGCAGATCGCAATGCAGATCGGCACTGCCGCTGTAGCTGGCTGCGGCGGCGACGACAGCTGCCGGCGCAGCGACTGGGGCGGCAACAGGTGCGGCTTGCGCGGGAGCAGGCGCGGCCGCCACTGCAGGCGCAGGGGCGTTGACAGTCCCCGCAGCAGCCGCTTCCAGCACCAGGATCACGCTGCCCTGGTTGACCTTGTCGCCCAGGGCGATTTTGATCTCCGCCACCACACCGGCGTGCGAGGACGGGATTTCCATCGAGGCCTTGTCGGACTCAACCGTGATCAGGCTTTGCTCCACAGCCACGGTGTCGCCCACCTTGACCAGCAACTCGATCACGGCCACGTCTTTGACGTCGCCAATATCAGGAACGAGAACATTCACTTGTGCCATGACTCAGCCCCCGATCAAAGAACAATCCGGCGGAAGTCCGCCAGCAGCGATGCGAAATAGACGTTGAAGCGCGCGGCTGCAGCGCCGTCGATCACGCGGTGATCCCAGCTCAGGCTCAGCGGCAGCATCAGGCGCGGCTGGAAAGCCTTGCCATCCCACTTGGGCTCGATCTGGCTCTTGCACACACCCATGATGGCCACTTCAGGCGCATTGATGATGGGTGTGAAGTAGCGGCCACCGATGCCACCCAGGGAAGAGATCGTGAAGCAGCCACCGCTCATCTCTGCGGGACCCAGCTTGCCGTCGCGGGCCTTCTTGGCCAGCTCGCCCATCTCGGCGCTGATCTCGAAGATGCCCTTCTTGTCGGCATCCTTGATCACCGGCACCACCAAGCCATTGGGCGTGTCCGCCGCGAAGCCGATGTTGTAGTACTTCTTCAGCACCAACTTTTGCGCGTCGCCTTCACCTTCCAGCGAGGCATTGAACTCGGGGAACTTCTTCAAGGCAGCCACGGCGGCCTTGATCATGAAGGCCAGCATCGTGACCTTGACGGCGGCCGGGTTCTTCTCGTTTTCCTTGTTCGTTTGAACGCGGAAGGCTTCGAGCTCGGTGATGTCGGCATCGTCGTGGTTGGTCACATGCGGGATGACCACCCAGTTGCGATGCAGATTGGCGCCCGAGATTTTCTTGATGCGCGACATGTCCTTGCGCTCGACCGCGCCGAACTTCTCGAAGTCCACCTTGGGCCAGGGCAGCAGGCCGGGGAAGGCGCCGCCCGAAGCGTTGGCCGAAGCAGCAGGTGCCGCAGCCTTTTGTGCCAAGGTCTGCACCGCACCGCTCATCACGCTCTTCACAAAGCCTTGCACGTCTTGCTCGGTGATGCGGCCCTTCATGCCGCTGCCGGCAACTTCCGTCAGCGGCACACCCAGCTCACGCGCCAGGCGGCGGATGCTGGGCGAGGCGTGAGGCAACTTGCCCGTGGGGGCAACGGTGGGGTTGTGTGCAGCAGCGGGCATGGCCACGCTGGCAGTTGCTACCACCGGGGCGGCGACAGCAGCGGCAGCCGGAGCTGCAGCAGCCACGGGTGCAGCGGCTGCAGCAACAGGCGCGGCGGCCGGTGCAGGCGTAGCAGCACCCGCCACTTCCACGACAGCCAGCAGCGACCCCTTGGCGATCTTGTCGCCCAGCTTGACCTTGAGTTCGCGGATCACGCCAGCGTGCGAGCTAGGGATCTCCATGGAGGCCTTATCGCTCTCCACGGTGACCAGGCTTTGCTCCATCTTGATGGTGTCACCCACCTTGACGAAGACCTCGATGACGGCGACCGAGTCGAAGTCGCCGATGTCGGGCACCACGACTTCGATGAAGCTGCTGGCAGCTGCAGCAGCGACCGGCGCGGCGGCGACGGGCGCAGGGGCGGCAACAGGCGCTGCCGCCACGGCAGGCGCGGGCGCAGCGGCAGCAGTTGCTGCACCGGCAGCTTCCACCAGCAGCACCAAACTACCTTCATTGACCTTGTCGCCGATGGCGACCTTGATCTCCTTCACCACACCGGCGTGGGTGCTCGGGATTTCCATGGAGGCCTTGTCGCTCTCCACGGTGATCAAGCTTTGTTCCAGGGCGACCGTGTCACCCACCTTGACCAGCAGCTCAATCACTGCCACGTCTTTGACGTCACCGATGTCCGGGACCTTGACTTCTACCAATGCCATGTTTGTTCTCCACTAACTCATCGCTTGCAAGCCATGCCCGGCGAAGCCAGGGCATCCATCCAGCTGAGCCCACGGATCCGGCTCTGCCGGTCCGTGTCGGGCTCTGCCCCCTTCTTTCAAATCAGGGGGGAGGCGCGTCAGCGCTTCGGGGGTGGGTTATGCGTACAGAGGGTTGATCTTGTCAGCCTTGATGCCGTACTTCGCGATCGCTTCGGCCACCTTTGCCTTAGGCAGCTTGCCCTCGTCGGCCAGGGTATTCAGCGCGGCCACCACGATGTAGTGACGGTTGATCTCGAAGTGCTCACGCAGCTTGGAGCGGAAGTCCGAACGGCCAAAGCCGTCGGTACCCAAGACCTTGTAAGTGCGACCGGCCGGCACGTAGGCGCGGATCTGCTCCGCGTAGTTCTTCATATAGTCGGTCGAGGCAATCACCGGGCCGCTGGTCTGGCTCAGCTGCTGAGCCACGAAGGACACGCGTTGCTCGGCGGTGGGGTGCAGCAGGTTGTAGCGCTCCACATCCTGGCCGTCGCGGGCCAGTTCGTTGAAGCTTGGGCAGCTCCACACATTGGCGGCCACGCCCCAGTCCTGCTCCAGCAAGTCCTTGGCGGCCAGGCTTTCGCGCAGGATGGTGCCCGAGCCCAGCAGGTTCACCGTCAGCTTGGCATCGGCGTTAGCGGCAGCCGGATCCAGCAGATACATGCCCTTCAGAATCTGCTCTTCCGTGCCGGCACGCAGGCCAGGCATGGGGTAGTTCTCGTTCAGCAGGGTGATGTAGAAGTAGATGTTCTCTTGGTTCTCCACCATGCGCTTCAGTCCGCTGTGCAGGATCACCGCCACTTCGTGCGCGAAGGTCGGGTCGTAGCTCACGCAGTTGGGGATGGTGCCGGCCAGAATGTGGCTGTGGCCATCTTCGTGCTGCAGGCCTTCGCCGTTCAGCGTGGTGCGGCCCGAGGTGCCGCCCAGCAAGAAGCCGCGCGCTTGCATATCGCCGGCCGCCCAGGCCAGGTCACCGATGCGCTGGAAGCCGAACATCGAGTAGTAGACGTAGAACGGGATCATCACCCGGTTGTTCGTCGAGTAGCTCGTGGCCGCAGCGATCCAGCTGGCCATGCCGCCGGCTTCGTTGATGCCTTCTTGCAGGATCTGGCCGTCCTTGGCCTCGCGGTAGTACATCACCTGGTCTTTGTCGACCGGCGTGTAGAGCTGACCCTTGGGGTTGTAGATACCGATCTGGCGGAACAGGCCTTCCATGCCGAAGGTGCGCGCTTCGTCAACCAGGATGGGCACGGTGCGCGGGCCCAGATCCTTGTCGCGCAGCAGCTGCGTCAGGAAGCGCACATAGGCTTGGGTAGTCGAGATTTCACGGCCTTCGGCGGTCGCGTCCAGCACGGCTTGGAAGGTGCTCAGGGGCGGAACGGTGAAGGTCTCGTCGGCCTTGACGCGGCGCTTGGGCAGGTAGCCGCCCAGGGCCTGACGGCGCTCGTGCAGATAGCGCATTTCGGGCGTGTCGTCGGCCGGCTTGTAGTACGGCAGCTTGGGCAGCTCGCTGTCAGGAATCGGGATACCGAAGCGGTCGCGGATGTACTTGATGTCCTCATCCGTCAGTTTCTTGGTCTGGTGAACGGTGTTCTTGCCTTCACCGGCCTTGCCCATGCCATAGCCCTTAACCGTCTTGACCAGCAAGAGCGTGGGCTGACCCGAGTTGTTGTTGTGGGCCGCATGGAACGCAGCAAAGACCTTCTCGGGCTGGTGGCCACCGCGGCGCAGCTCGAAGATCTCTTCGTCGCTCATGTGCTCGACCAGCTTGGCGGTCTCGGGGTACTTGCCGAAGAAGTTCTTGCGCACAAAGGCGCCGTCATTGGCCTTCATGGCTTGATAGTCACCGTCCACGGTTTCCATCATCAGCTGCTTCAACTTGCCGCTCTTGTCGCGAGCCAGCAGCTCGTCCCAGCCCTTGCCCCAGATCAGCTTGATGACGTTCCAGCCGCTGCCGCGGAACTCGCCTTCCAGCTCTTGGATGATCTTGCCGTTGCCGCGCACTGGGCCGTCCAGGCGCTGCAGATTGCAGTTGATGACGAAGACCAGATTGTCCAAACCTTCGCGCGCGGCGAGGCCAATGGCGCCCAGCGATTCCGGCTCGTCCATCTCGCCGTCGCCCATAAAGGCCCAGACCTTGCGGTTCTCGGTATTGGCAATGCCGCGAGCATGCAGATACTTCAGGAAGCGCGCCTGGTAGATGGCCATCAAAGGGCCCAAGCCCATTGAGACGGTGGGGAACTGCCAGAACTCGGGCATCAGCTTGGGATGCGGGTAGCTGGACAGGCCTTGGCCGTCCACTTCCTGGCGGAAGTTGTCGAGCTGCGCTTCGGACAGGCGGCCTTCCAGGAAAGCGCGGGCATAGATGCCGGGCGCGCTGTGGCCTTGGATATAGAGCAGATCGCCGCCGTGGTTTTCACTCTCGGCATGCCAGAAATGGTTGAAGCCGGCGCCCAACATCGAAGCCAGTGAGGCGAAGGAGCCGATATGGCCGCCCAGGTCGCCGCCGTCAGCCGGGTTCAGGCGATTGGCCCGCACCACCATGGCCATGGCATTCCAGCGCATATAGGCGCGCAGGCGCTTTTCGATTTCGATATTGCCGGGGCAACGCACTTCCTGGTTGGCAGGAATGGTGTTGACGTAAGCCGTATTGGCCGAGAACGGCACGTCGATGCCGGCTTGGCGGGCATGATCGATCAGGCTTTCGAGCAAGAAATGCGCACGCTCACCACCCTCTTCACCAATCACGGCGGACAGCGCGTCCAACCATTCCTTGGTTTCCAGCGAATCGGTGTCAGTGGCGGCTGCGCCTAGAAAAGACTGTGGCTGCGCGGACATGCATGTCTCCAAACTTTGGGGTATCGGGCCAGTTGCGCCAGCTTCTTTGCTGGCCACATTCTCGCCATTTGACAAACCGCTTGGCCGGGCAAATTCAGGCCGGACCAAGCGCCAAGGGCAAACGTCTCTTGCTTTTGGCTTTTCGCGTTTGCGCGCAGTGTCTCACAACTTTGCGCCACTCTCAAATTGTGCGAGAGCATTTCGTAATGTGGAATTACGTACGTAAAACCCGCCATGGATCGCACAGGCTGCCGGGCTCGCTTTAATCTCGATCGGCACTTCAAGGGCTCTGATAATCGCGCCATGCCCTTCCCGTTCAAACTGAAAAACTATCGCAGCCCCCTGGTGGGCCCACTGCAGCAAAAGGCCATGGTTTGGTGGCGCCGTCAGTCGCCCTCGCGGCAAGACCGCTTCGCGACCTTAGGCCCGCTGATTTCGGTGCTGCTGTTCCTGATGGCCATCATCTTGGCCTTTTGGTATTTGCGGAACGAGGAAGTTGAGCGCGAGACTGAAGCCGTTAAGCGCGACACCGAAATTGCCCAGCAGCAAATTCGCCTGCGTTTGATCGAGAACCAAGAGCAGTTGGTGCGCATCGCCCGCGAGATCGCGACCCGCGCCACGGACGCGCAAGAGTTCTCGACCCAGGCCGCCACCTTCGCCCGCGAGCGCCCCGAGATCACCCATGTGACCTGGTTGTCTAGCCGGCGCGATCGCCGCGCCAGCGTCAGCGCCGCCGGCTTTCAGGCCGACAGCCTGATGGTGCCGGACGGCAATGACCCCTCCATGCCCATGGCCAACCAGTCCAATGCGCCAACGCTGGCCTTCGAGGCCGCACGCGAACGCCGGGCACCGGTCTACTCGGCCCCTTTCCGCGACGCCAACAACACCACCGTGTTCCAGATTCAGGTGCCTTTGCTGGATCGCAATGGCTTCTCAGGCGTGGTGATTGCCGAGTACTCGGTAGAGGCCTTGCTGCGCTATTACATCCCCAGCGAGGTCGCCTCGCGCCATGTGGTCAGCGTACTGGACTCGGGCGAGCAAGTGGTCTCCAGCACCGTCACCCCCATGCCGGGCAAACCGACCAAGCTGCCGTCCATCCTGCATGAGGTGCCGCTGGCCCCGGCGCTGAACGGCTTGGTGCTGCGCGGCGAGGGCTATCGAAGCAGCTTCGGTCTGATCAGCAACACCTTGTTCTGGATGGTGGTGGCGCTGTCGACCCTGACGGTGTGGATGCTCCTGGGCACCTGGCGCCATATGCGCCGGCGCCTGCAGATTCAGAACGCCTTGAGTTCGGAGATGAACTTCCGCCGCGCGATGGAGAATTCCATGCTGACCGGCATGAGGGCCATGGACATGGAGTCACGCATCTCCTACGTCAACCCGGCTTTTTGCGCCATGACCGGCTTCTCGGAAGCCGAGTTGGTGGGCCGCAAGCCGCCCTTCCCTTTCTGGCCGCCGGACCGCTTTGAAGAAAACGGCCGCCTGCTGGCGCAAGAGATCAACGGCCGCAGCCCGGCAGGTGGCGCCGAGGTCAAGATCATGCGCAAGGACGGCAGCATTTTTGACGGCCGCATCTACCTCTCACCCCTGGTGGATGCCAAGGGCAAGCAAAGCGGCTGGATGACCTCGATGACCAATATCACCGAGGCCAAACGCGTGCGCGATCAGCTTTCCGCCTCGCACGAACGTTTCACCACGGTGTTGGAAGGCCTGGACGCGGCCGTGTCGGTGCTCTCAGTGCAGCAGGGCGAGTTGCTCTTCGCCAACCGCAGCTACCGGCTCTGGTTCGGCGCCGACCCGGCCGGCCACGCCCAGCTCTCCGGCAGCCAGCTGGGCCGCAGCGCCGGGCCGGATGTGGATGAGGAGGTGGACGACTACTCCGGCCTGCCCGCCCAGCATCTGACCGAAACCGGCTCCGACCCGCGCGAGGTCTATGTCGAGTCGCTGGAGATGTGGTTCGACGTGCGCAGCCGCTATCTGCAATGGACCGATGGCCGCTTGGCGCAGATGCTGATCGCCACCGACATCACCACCCGCCGCAAGGCCGAGGCCCTGGCCGCCAGCCAGGCCGAGAAGGCGCAGATGACCAGCCGCCTGATGACCATGGGCGAGATGGCGTCCAGCGTGGCGCATGAGCTGAACCAGCCGCTCACCGCCATCACCAATTACTGCAACGGCATGGTCAGCCGGGTGCGCAACGACGCGATTCAAAAAGAAGACCTGCTGGCCGCGCTGGAGAAAACCGCCAAGCAAGCGGCGCGCGCCGGGCAGATCATTCACCGCATCCGCAACTTCGTGAAGCGCAGCGAGCCCAAGCGCGAAGCGGCCAATGCCTACGACATCGTCGAGGACGCGGTCGAGTTGGCCGGCATCGAGCTGCGGCGCCGCAATGTCGCCATCCACACCTATATCGCGCAGCGCCTGCCGCAGCTGATGGTGGACCCCATCCTGATCGAACAGGTCTTGATGAATCTGCTGAAGAACGCGGCGGAAGCGATCGACAACGCCGGCCTGCCGGCCTCGCGCCGCCACATTGAGCTGCGCGTGGTGCCCAAGCACACGCCCGAATTGGGCGGGCACATAGACTTCAGCGTCACCGATATGGGCCCGGGCATGCCCGAAGAAGTGATCTCCAGAATGTACGAGGCCTTTTTCTCCACCAAGTCCGACGGTTTGGGCATCGGCCTAGGGTTATGCCGGTCTATCGTCGAGTCTCACCAGGGTCGGATCAGGGCTGAGAACTTATACAATGGGGACGCAGTTGTAGGCTGCAGGTTCGCCTTCAGCATTCCAGTAGACATCTCACGCACTGAGGTCCCCACAGGGGCATCGGTCAGCGGCACAAACCAAATAGCGACACCATGAGTCTGATTCCGAAAAAGGGTAATGTCTACGTTGTCGATGACGACGAGGCCGTACGCGATTCCTTGCAATGGCTGCTCGAAGGCAAGGATTACCGCGTCAAGTGCTTTGACTCCGCCGAGTCCTTCCTGAGCCGCTACGACCCCCGCGAAGTTGCCTGCCTGATCGCCGACATCCGCATGGAAGGCATGAGCGGCCTGGAGTTGCAAGACCGCCTGCTCGAGCGCAAGAGCCCCCTGCCCGTGGTCTTCATCACCGGCCACGGCGATGTGCCCATGGCCGTGCAGACCATGAAGAAGGGCGCGATGGACTTCATCGAAAAGCCCTTCAAGGAAGACGAATTGGTCAACCTGGTTGAGCGCATGCTGGACCAGGCCCGCAACGCCTTCTCCACCCACCAAGAAGCCGCCAGCCGCGACGCCCTGCTGTCCCGCCTGACCACGCGTGAAGCCCAGGTGCTGGAGCGCATCGTCGCCGGCCGCCTGAACAAGCAGATCGCCGACGACCTCGGCATCAGCATCAAAACGGTGGAAGCGCACCGCGCCAACATCATGGAAAAGCTCAATGCCAACACGGTGGCCGATCTGCTCAAGATCGCACTCGGCGCCCCGGCCAAGGCCTGAGCCCCACCCGCCCCGCCAAAACGGCCGCTGATTGTTCAGCGGCTTTTTGCATTTTCAAAGTCCAAGTTTTTACGTCCAGCATCACCGGAGTCCACAGCCATGACAGCCCAACTCATCGACGGCAACGCCCTGTCCCAACAAGTCCGCGCCGAAGTGGCGCAGCGCGCTGCGGCGCTGACCGCCAAGGGTGTGAAGCCCGGCCTGGCCGTGGTGCTGGTGGGCGACAACCCGGCCTCCCAGGTGTATGTGCGCAACAAGGTCAAGGCCTGCCAAGACGCCGGCCTGCACTCGGTGCTGGAGAAGTACGAAGCCACGATGAGCGAGGCCGAACTGCTGGCCCGCATCGACGCACTCAACAATGACCCCAGCATCCACGGCATCTTGGTGCAACTGCCCCTGCCCAAGCACATCGACGACCACAAGGTCATCGAAGCCATCTCTCCGGCCAAGGACGTGGACGGCTTCGCGATTGAGAGCGCCGGCGCACTGATGGTCGGCGAGGCTGGCTTCAAGGCCTGCACCCCTTACGGCTGCATGAAGATGCTGGAGAGCATCGGCATGATGGACCTGCGCGGCAAGCACGCCGTGGTGATCGGCCGCTCCAACATCGTCGGCAAGCCCATGGCCATGATGCTCTTGCAGGCCAATGCCACCGTAACGGTCTGCCACAGCGGTACCACTGACTTGGCCCACCACACCCGCCAAGCAGACATCGTCGTAGCCGCCGTGGGCAAGCGCGATGTGCTGACCGCCGATATGGTCAAGCCCGGCGCTGTGGTCATCGATGTGGGCATGAACCGCAATGATGAAGGCAAGCTCTGCGGCGACGTCGACTTCGCCGGCGTCAAGGAAGTGGCCGGCTGGATCACCCCGGTGCCCGGCGGCGTTGGCCCCATGACCATCACCATGCTCCTGGTCAACACCATGGAATCGGCTGAACGAACTGCAGCCTTGGCCGGCTAAAGCTAGACTGGCCCAGCCCCACCTCGCCCGCTCAAAGCAAGCAAGCAGGCACGCCCCACGACCATCCCGAAAGCATCGATGAGCAACCCACTGCTGAGTACCGCCGCCCTGCCCGCCTTCGCCAGCATCCGGCCCGAACATATCCAGCCCGCCATCGAACAATTGCTGGCCGAGGCCGATGCGGCGCTGGCCCTGGCCACCTCCGAGCAAACCCCGGCGGACTACGACGCTCTGTCGGCCTGCTTGGGCGTGGCCACCGAGCGCCTGGGCGCGTCCTGGGGGGCGGTGAGCCACCTGAATGCCGTGGCCAATAGCCCCGAGCTGCGCGAGGCCTACAACGCCGCCCTGCCCGCCGTCACCGAGTTCTTCACCCGCCAGGGTTCGGACGAAGCCTTGTACGCCAAGTACAAAGCCATCGCCCAAAGCCCGGCTGCGGCGCAGCTGAACCCGGCGCGCAAGCAAGCACTCAAGCTCTGGCTGCGCGACTTCGTGCTCTCAGGCGCCGAGCTCAGCGGTGCGGCCAAGGAGCGCTTTGCCGCCATTCAGGAGCGCAGCGCCGAGCTGGCGCAAAAGTTCTCCGAGCATGTGCTGGACGCCACCGATGGCTTTGCCTACTACGCCACGCTGGAAGAGCTGGCCGGTGTGCCCGCCGACGCAATCGAGGCCGCGCGCAGCGCCGCCGAGGCTGAGGGCAAGCCAGGCTACAAGCTCACCCTGCACTTCCCCAGCTATTTGCCAGTGATGCAGTACGCCGAGAACCGCGCCCTGCGCGAGCGGCTCTACACCGCCTATGTCACCCGCGCCAGCGAGCTGGGCGACAAGCCCGAGTGGGACAACAGCGCCATCATCGAAGAGCTGCTGCAACTGCGCCAAGAAGAAGCCGTGCTGCTGGGCTTCAAGAACTTTGCCGAAGCCTCGCTGGCGGCCAAGATGGCCAGCTCCCCCGCGCAAGTGCTGGAGTTCTTGCGTGACCTGTCCGCCCGCGCCCGCCCCTATGCCGAGCAAGACCTGGCCGAGCTGCGCAACTTTGCCGCCGCCGAGCTGGGCCTGGCCGAGCTGCAAGTCTGGGACAACGCCTACGCCTCCGAAAAGCTCAAGGAAGCCCGCTACGCTTTCAGCGACCAGGAGCTGCGCCAGTACTTCACCCTGCCGCGCGTGATGCAAGGCCTGTTCGACATCATCGAGCGCCTGTTCAACGTCAAAATCGTTGAGCAAGCCGCCGAGGTCTGGCACGAGTCCGTCAAGTTTTACCGCTTGGATCGCGGCGGCGAGCTGGTCGGCCAGTTCTATTTGGACCTCTACGCCCGCGCCGGCAAACGCCCCGGCGCCTGGATGGACGAAGTGCGCAGCCGCTGGGCCCGCCCGGAAGGCAGCCAGCAAACGCCGGTGGCGCAGCTGGTGTGCAACTTCTCTTCGCCACAAGGCGACAAGCCCGCGCTGCTGAGTCACGACGACGTTACTACCCTCTTCCACGAATTCGGCCACGGCCTGCACCATCTGCTGACCCAGGTGGATGAACTGGGCGTGTCCGGCATCTCCGGCGTGGAGTGGGACGCGGTGGAGTTGCCCAGCCAGTTCATGGAGAACTTCTGCTGGGAATGGGAAGTCTTGCAGCAACTCACCAGCCATGTGGACAGCGGCGAGGCGCTGCCGCGCGCGCTGTTCGACAAGATGCTGGCGGCCAAGAACTTCCAGAGCGGCCTGCAAACCCTGCGCCAGATCGAGTTCGCTTTGTTCGATATGCGCTTGCATGCCGAGCCGGGCACCGAGAAGGCCGTGCAAGCCGTGCTGGACGAAGTGCGGCAAGAGGTCTCCGTGATCCCAGCGCCCGCCTTCAATCGCAGCCAGCACAGCTTCTCGCACATCTTCGCGGGCGGCTACTCGGCCGGCTACTACAGCTACAAATGGGCCGAGCTGCTCAGCGCCGATGCCTGGAGCGCGTTCGAAGTGGAAGGCGTTTTCAACGCCGCCACCGGCGCACGCTATCTGCAAAACATTCTGGAAGTGGGCGGCTCACGCGAGGCGATGGAAAGCTTCAAAGCCTTCCGCGGCCGCGAGCCACAGATCGACGCCTTGCTGCGCCATCAAGGCATGGCCTGAGCGAGGCCTGCTTTGCGCGGTACGCTGAAACTGCGGCTTAGCGCCGCAGCGGCAGCCGCGCTCTGACCTGATGGCGCTGGCCTTCTTGAGCGAACGAAAGCTGGCCGCCCAGGCGCACCACCGTTTGTTGCACGATGGCCAGCCCCAAGCCAAAGCCCGGCAGATTACGGCTGGCATCCCCCCGGGCAAAGGCTTCCAGCAAATGGCCGCCCCCACCCGGCGGCAGACCCGGCCCCGCATCCGAGACAAGCAGCATGGCGGCATCGTCGCCATGCCATGCGATCACCACCACCACCGGTATGCCGCCATGCTTGAGCGCGTTGTCGATCAAGTTGACGATCAAGCGCTCAATCAACAAACCATGGGCACGCTGCAACAGCAAGGTGGGCGGCGCCCGAAGGGCCAGTTCAGTCACCGGCCGCTCAAAGCCAGCCACCGCCCGCTGCGCCACAGCAACCAAATCAACCACCTCATCCAAGTCGACGGCACTGGCGCGCACAAACTCCAGAAAGCTGGCGGTGAGGCGGTCCGCATGATCAACATTGCGCGTGATGCTGGCCACGCCGTCGGCATTGTCGGCCGACTCCGGCAGCATCTCGGCGGCCAAACGGATGCGGCTCAAAGGGCTGCGTAAATCATGTGAGACCCCCGCCAACAGCAGTGCACGCTCGCGTTCATTGCGTTGCAGGCGTTCGGCCAAGGACTGATAGGCCGTGGCGATCGCCACCAACTCCGGCGGCGCGCGACCGGCTTGCGGGCTGAGCTGCAAAGCCGCCGGCTGATGCCCGCTCTCGGCATGCGCCTGCATGCGCTCCCGCAGTTGCGCTAGCGGCCCGGTCAGATTGCGCGCCAAGCTACGGCTGAGCAAGGCAATCACCGTGATGAGCATGAGCATGCCAACCGTCATGCGCGGGGCCCAATGCGGTAGCGCTGTGGCGGCCAGCCCGCTCAACCAGACGCCCTCCGTGTCGGCCAGACGCGCGTGGATCCAAAGCCTGGCATGGCCCTCGCTGTGGTTCAACCTGACTTGATCAACGGCGATCCCGAGGCGGGCCAACTCCCGCACAAACTCACCTACTGCCGGCAAGGCCGTCACCTGCAGGCTGAAGTCCTCGGGTGGCCCGGCATGCCTGTGGATGCCCGACACCAAACCGTAGGCGGGCACGATCTCCCGATCGGGGGAGCGGATCGTTTCGACAATCTGCGGCGCCAGCAAGGCGGCAAATTGAGGTGCCAGCACCTGATTGCGCTCCACCACGAGCAGGCCACCAAAGACCAGCACAAAACTGCCCAGCAACAAGACCTGGGCCAGCAGCAGACGCAGGAACAGCGAGTCGATGCGCTCAGGAAGCATCGTCACCTGCGCCCTGCCCCAGCACACCGCGAGGCACGAAGGCATAGCCCTCACCGCGCACGGTTTCGATCCAATCGCTGCCGGGGATGGCCTGCGCGAGACGCCGGCGCAGGCGCCCGACCTGCACATCCACCGTGCGGTCTTGCGGCCGGTAGCGCCCCGCCTGCACCGCATCACTGAGCTGCTCCCGCGACACCGCTTGGCCGGGCGTGCGAATCAGCTCCAGCAAGAGCCTGAACTCAATGCCCGTCAACGCAATCACCTGCTCATTCACCAGCACTTCGCGGCGCAGCAAATTGACGCTCAAAGGGCCAAAGTTCCAATGCGTGGGCGGCTGGGCCGCGACGGGCGTTTGCCGCCTGATCAAAGCGCGCAAGCGCGCGACCAGCTCGCGCTTCTCAAACGGCTTGGCCAGATAGTCATCCGCCCCCAACTCCAAACCCAGCACACGGTCAAAAGGATCGCCGCGCGCCGTCAACATCAAGATACCCAAACTCGGATAAGCGGCTCGCCAGCGCCGGCACAAGTCCATGCCGCTGGCGTCGGGCAACATCACATCGAGCAAGACGACAGCCGGCAAACCGGCCGCCAGGGCTTGCTCCGCCTGCGCAGCGTTGAGAGCGGCCCGCACCGACCAGCCCTCGGCCTGCAAGAGGCGCAGCAACATGGCGGAGAGCTCGGCGTCGTCATCGACAAGGAGCAAAGAAGGTTGCGACATCAAGTGCGCCGGCTGAGTGAATAGGAATGCGTGCAGTGACTGCAAGGCGCCCGATCGTAAGCCAAATGGCCCACAAGTCCGCATGACATTGCCGCAGCAAATGCGACAGCGCTGTCATGAATCGTCGCCTTATGTCGCACACGCGGGACGCGATTCTTCAGACACTGCCTTCGCTGCGTACCCACGCCTTGCTTGCCCAAAGTCAAGACCGATTCAGGCGCATTCACCGGGCGAATCAGCAAGCGCCATCAATCGCAGCGCCCGCGAACGGGCTGCCATCCAGACATACACATCCAGGGATTCGATATGAACAAGCACGCATGGCCCATTCCTCATCAAGCAAAACCGTCGCGGCACATAGCAGCAGGCAAGCTGCGTGTGTTGCCCACCTGCTTGGCCATTGCAGCGATGTGCAGCGCGGGCCTTGCGCAAGCCAATGACTTCACCTGGAAGGGCGGCGCAGGGTCGGGCACGCAAAACATGAGCAATGCCCAGAATTGGACGCCGAGCTTCCGCCCACCCGGCCGTAGCGACGTCATCCACTTCGGCACATCGACTTTCACGACGGTCGTGAGTGACCTGTTTTCCTGCTGCAACCAAGTTGTCTTTGACGTGGGTGCGAACGCCTTCACGCTTCAGGGCGCGAGCAACACCCTTTGGAACCTCGACAACGGCATTGTCAACAAGAGCAGCAAGGTGCAAACGATTGATTGGGGAAGCAAGGTGGGCTTCGCCATCCAAGCGGATCAGACCTGGGACGGCGGCACGGCCGGCATGCTCATCACCGGTGACATGATCCAGCGAAGGAATCTGACACTGTCCAACAAGGTCGTCTACAAGAATTTCGCCTCCGCCTCCATCAGTGACGACGCCAATTCGACCGTCGGCTTGACCATCAATTCCGGCAGCAGCTACAGCACAGCGGGGACCTTCACCGTTAGCGGCGGCTTCCCGACCAGCAGCGGCTCCATCCAGGTGCAAGGCGTGGGCAGCAGCTTGCTCGTCGGCACAGAACTGAACCTGGGCGACGTCGGCAGCGGCACCTTGCTGATCGACTCCGGCGCCAGCGCCTCCAGCAAGAACCTGACCTTGGGTAGGACCGGGACCGCAAAGATGACGGTGGACGGCGCCGGCTCGAGCTTCGAGGCTGGCAATGTGGCACTCAGCAACAGCGACTTGATCGTCTCGGGCGGTGGCACCTTCACCACCACCGGCAATATGGGCTCCGGCCAGACCAATGTGAATTTCAGCATCACGGTCAAGGACAAGGGCACGCTATTCAAGGCAAACACAGACCAAAGAGGCCTCTATCTGGGCGGCCAAGGCAATGGGCTGATGCAGCTCAGCAATGGCGCCGCTGCCGACATCAACGCCCTTTTTATGGGTCAAAAAGGCAATGGCGGTTTTGGCGTCATTGAAGCGACAGGACTTGGAACCACATTGAAAACCGGCTTCGTCGAGGGCAACGCGGGCCTTCTGAACGTGTCCAACGGCGCCAAGTTTCAAGTCTTGAATTCGATGACGATGGGGCTGGCAGGAGACTCCAGCTTCGTGGCTGCGGTGGCAGGCAGCGGCGCGCTTTTGAGCGTGGCTCAGGCCATCACCGTGGGCGCCGATGGTGCCGGCCGGCTGGATGTTCTGGACGGCGGCGTTGTCGATGTCGGGCAACTGGTGATTAACAATCTTGGCGTCGTCAATCTGCAGGGCGGCCTCCTCAAGCTGGGGTCGGGCAAGATAGCCGGCAGCTTGAACTGGGAGTCCGGCACGCTCAATTTCAAGTCGAACTACGCCACGGGCGACTTCCTGGGCCACGACATGGTGCTCAGCGCCGGCCAGATCCTCAAGGGTGACGCCCAAATCCGTGTGGGCGCGGGCGATAGCCTCACCTTCGCAGGAGGGGCGCTGCAGGCGATTGATTTCCAAATGGATGTGAATGCCTCCGCCACCGTGGGCCGCGCCAGCAGCCTGGCGGCCAACACCGTCAAGAACTACGGGCGCCTGATGCTGGACGGCGGCTCGGTGAACGGCGCCGTGCTCAACGCCGGCACCATGACCGGCTCGGGCACTATCCGCGCCAACGCGGCTCAGGCAGGCTTCACCAACAGTGGCCGGTTTGACCAGGGTGACTATGTTGAACTGGCCAATTCAGGCAGCAACGTCAATACCGGCGTTTGGGCCTTGAGCAGGGGCGGCGCCCTCCAACTGAGATCAAGCAACCTGAATAACCAGGGCTTGCTGACCTTGGCCGGCGCCAGCATCGGCGCTTTTGATGCCACCAGCGTCCTGAGCAATGAGGCGAGCGGCACGATCAGCGGCAATGGCGTCATCAGCGCCAAGTTTGCCAACCAGGGCAGCCTGATCGTCGATGGCGGCAAGCTCGCCATCGACAAGAGCTTTGCCAACGGCGGCCAGATCCTCTTGACTTCGCCCATCGCCAGTCTGAGTGGCGGGGCGATCGACAACACGGGCCGCATCGAAGGTCTGGGCCAGATCGGCAATGCCATCAACAACCAAGGCTTTGTCAGCGCCAAGGGCGGCACCTTGACGCTCGCCGCTGCGGTGAGCAACGGCGGTACGCTGACCGTGGGCCGCGACGCGACCCTGCTCCTGACCCAGGGCCTGCAGCCGAACATGGGCAAGATCCAGCTCGCCGGCGGCAGCTTCGACAACAACGGCAAGTCCCTGCTCAATCAGGCCTCCGGCGTGATCAGCGGTTTCGGTGAAGTGCGCAGCGGCCTGCTCAGCAATAACGGCAAGGTTTTGCTGAGCGGCGGCAACTCGACGATCTACGCTGACGTGCTCAGCACCGCTGCCAGCCAGATCATTCTTTCTGGCAATAGCAATAGCACCTTCTACGGCAATGTGGATGTGCAAAACGGCGCCGAACTGCGCGTGTCGACCGGCTCGGTCGCGACCTTTTTCGGCACCGTTCAACAGCGCACCGGCGCCAAGTTCAGCGGGGCGGGCGCCAAGCGATTCGAAGGCACGCTGACTGTGGGTGCATCGCCGGGCCTGGGCAGCGATGAGGGCGATGTGGAGTTCGGCGACAGCAGCACCTACTTGGCCGAGATTGGCGGCATCACCGCTTGCACCTTGCGCTGCGGCAGCGATGAGGCGTTCAAGAACAGCAGCTTTGACAAGTACATCGTGGCCGGCAATCTGAGCCTGAACGGCACGCTCAAGCTGACTTCTTGGAACGGCTTTGTGGCGCAAAAGGGCCAGAGCTTTGACCTGCTGGACTGGGGCACGGTGACCGGAACTTTCGCCGACATCGATGCCAGCGGTTTCAAGCTCGCTGCGGGGACGGCCTTGGACTACAGCCAGCTCTACACGAACGGCGAAATCAAGGTGGTGGCCGCTGCGGTGCCCGAGCCCGAGAGCTATGCCTTGATGTTGGCCGGGCTGGTGATGCTGGCTTGGCGCCGCCGCAAGCTGAGCTGAGCTGATGCTCAGTTGAAGTCCAGGGCCGGCAGCCGGCCCATCCATCCCAGACAACCCTTGCCAGCCAGGAGCTGCCATGCTTTCACTTTCAACAAGCCCTGCCGCGCGCAGGCTGAGCGCGCCCTTGCTGGCGGCGCTGAGCTTGGCGCTGCCGGGCGGCGCGGCCATCGCGCAGACCGGCGCGCCAGCCAATTCAGCCCCATCCACTCAGGCCATCGAGCAAGTCGTCATCAAGCTGCTCAAGAGCCGGCCCGAGCTGGTGCGCGAAGCGCTGGACGAGTTGCAGCGCCGCGAGCTGGCTGGCCATGCCCAGCAGGAAAGCAAGGCCCTCGCCGCTTCTGCCAAAGCCATTGCCGACGCATCCGACGCCACGGTCTTAGGCAACCCGGCCGGCGATGTGACGCTGGTGGAGTTCATCGATTACCACTGCGGCTACTGCAAGAAGCTGGCCCCCAGCATCGAGGCCTTGATCCAGCGCGATAGTCAGCTGCGCGTGCTGGTCAAGCACCTGCCCATCCTCGGGCCTGAGTCGATTGCGGCGGCGCAGCTGGCCTTGTCGGCAGGCCAGGGCGCCACGGCGCAGCAGGTGCACAAGGCCTTGCTGAGCGCTGATGCCATTGACGCCGCCAGCCTGCAGGCCATCAGCCGCCAGTTCGGCCTCAAACCGGTGGACGTGGTGGCAGTGAACCGCCAGCTCGGTGAGGTACGCGTGCTGTCGGAGCGGCTGGGTATCCAGGGCACGCCGGCCATCGTCGTCGGCGATGTGATGTTTCGGGGGGCCGTCGGCACCGAGCAACTCGCCGCAGCGATCGACGCGGCACGGCGAGCTCAGTCTGCCAAGTCAGCCAAGGCGGGAAGCAAGCCGGGGGCTGAAATCCGCCGCGTGGCGCGCCCCACTTGATCGTCACCCTCTTGCCCTCATCGGAGTCATCACCATGAATTGGTTTTCTCGCTTCTTGATCACGCTGCTGACGACCGGCGCCTTCGCGTCGGCGCACGCCGCTGATACCTCCTACAACGTCGTTGCCAGCAATGGCCAATGCCTGGACAGCAGCGGCGTTCTCAGCCCATGCGGCAAGACCGAGCAGCGCTTCGTCTTCGGCGCTGACGACACGGTCTATCTGCCCGGCAGCGACGGCAAGCGCTATTTGCAGGGCAATCTGTTTGCGAGCAAGACGGTCAGCTTCAGCACCGCGCTGTCCACCGGCAACGCCAGCACCTACTGGAGCCGCCCCGGCGGCAATCAACTGCAACTCAGCCAATCCCGGGCGATGTCGGCCATGTGCTTGTCATGGCAGTTGGTGGGCACTGTGAAGCCAGGCGTGCTGAGCGCCGAACTCGCGCTGTGCTCGGCCACGGCAGCCAACCAGAAGTGGAGCTTGGCCAACCCCTTACCCGTCGATTTGGCCGACGCCAGCAAGACCCAGGTCAGGAGCAGCACGCGCAACTGCTTGCAGCAGGTGGATTTCACATCGCCGCTCTCGACCAGCAAGTTGAACGTGTCGGCATGTACGGGGACGGCAAAGAGCGAGTACTTTCGCTTCACCAACCAGGGCGCCATCGTGTTGAATGGCTATTGCCTGACGACATCGGGCGATGCGGGCTCCGCCGTCGGCCTGGGCAGTTGTGGCGAGACCGGTGTGCCGCCCGCACCCAATCAGAAGTGGAAGCGTGGCAGCAACTCCAGCATTGTGTCGCCCAGCGGCCTGTGCCTGAGTCAAAAAGGGACCGGCGTCGTCCTTCAGACCTGCGATGCCGGAAATGTGTTCCAGTACTGGAGCACCAGCAGCGTCGTGGCCAACAACTGGCCGCAGGGCCTGGCCGACAAGCCCACCACCTATGTCAAGGACCAAACCTTGAGCGCTGGGCAGGTGACGACGATCGTCAACTGGATTCAGGGCGAAACCTCGATCAGCAGCACCCCGTTCTGCTACAAGACCGCTGCCTACGACCGAGGTGTTGGCATCTTGCCCGGTTGTGCCGACGGCCAGTATCAGGACGGCGCTCTGTGCTATTCCAACTGCCGCAGCGGCTACCACCCCGTCGGGTCGGTGTGCTGGAGCGACCGCAAGCTCTCCTACCAGCCGGGCAACCACTGCACGGCGCGAGACGCGTTGGGCACCTGCTGGGCCTGGGCGATGAACAGCTGCGACGAGGGCTATACCGGTGACCGGATTGCCACCTGCTGGCTCAACAAGCCCTCGTATCAAAACGGCGCCGGCAGCTTGCTGAAATCGTGCAAGTCCAATCGCGAGTTGCAAGCCGGTCTGTGCTATCTCAAACCCCGCGATGGCTATCAGTGCAACGTCACCAACTGCAACCAGCGTTGCGCCTCGGGCCTCGCCGATTGCGGCGCGGCAGCTTGCGCCAGCAACGCCAACCAATGCGTCAACACCATCAGCAATATGGTGGTCAGCACGGCCATGATGATTGGCAGCTTTGCCACGGCGGGCGCGATGGGCGAGGCCAAGGTTGGGGCGATGACCGCCAAAGAGGCCTACAAAATTGCCGACACCGCTGAGAAGTTGGCGAGTGCCACCGTCGCGCTGTCGAGCAACATCAACAATTTCATGAACCTGGCAGAGAAGAATTTGGCTTCGATTTCGAGCACCGACATCGAGGCCAAGATTGCCGCCAGGTACCCACGAGATTCGGCCGACTATCGGCACATCGCCCGTGAATGGGCGGCGCGGCAGATGCTGTTCTACATCTCCGACTTGATCAAGGATCTCGACACCATCATCATCACCTCGGTGGACCCGAGCGGCATCACCGGTGTCGTCGATGCCTTTGCCAAGCCGCCCTGCAAAGACCACACGCCCATGCCCTGATGGATGAGCGCCATGCGCCCGACTTCAGGGTGCATGGCCATTGCACAGGGCTGCAGGTCCGACGCCGAAGCGCGGCATTCAATGCCAACAAGGGGACGCCATGGACCTTGTGCCCGAAGCCTTGCCCTGGTTGCTAGCCCTGGCCGGCTTGGTCTTGTTCTGCGCGAGCCTGGAGGGCCTGCTGCGCAGCTATGTGCTGCAGCTGCCCTACGACTGGCGGGCTTTTGCAGCGTCCATGGCCGATTTTGCGGGCCGTCGCTTGATCGATGGACTCGGCCTGACCTTGGCTGCGCCGCTGCTGAACTGGGCCTATGTGAACCGGCTGCAGACGCTTGAACTGGCCGGACCGCAGGCCTACCTGCTGCTCTTTATCGGACAAGAGTTCTGCTACTACGGCTACCACCGCGCAGCCCACCGCGTGCGCTGGTTCTGGGCCACGCATGCGGTGCATCATTCATCCAACGAGCTCAACCTCTGCGCCGCGGTACGCCTGGGCTGGACCGGCAAGCTCAGCGGCACGGCGGTATTCTTTGCGCCCTTGATCTGGCTGGGCTTTGCACCGATGGCTGTGGCGGCGGCGGTGGCGGCCAATCTGCTCTATCAGTTCTGGCTGCACGCCAGCTGGATACCCAAGCTGGGGCCGCTTGAGTGGGTCTTCAACACGCCCTCTCACCACCGCGTGCACCACGGCAGCAATACCGAATACCTAGACGCCAATTTCGGCGGCGTGCTGATCGTGTTTGACCGCTTGTTCGGCAGCTTTGTGGAAGAGCGGGCCGATATCGCCATCCGCTATGGGCTGAACCCTCCGCTGCTCAGCCACAACCCCGTTCACATCGCCACCCACGCCTGGGTGGCCTTGGCCCGAGACCTATGGCACGCCGGCAGTTGCTGGCGCGCTGTGAAGATGCTTCTGGGGCCGCCGGGAGGCCGGCCCAAGCCTTGAATCCCCTCAGTGACCGCCGCCCAAATACGCCGCCTTCACCGCCGGGTCATCACGCAGCTTTTCTGCCGGGCCGTGCAGGGAGATGCGGCCGTTTTCCAGCACATAGCCGTAGTCGGCCACGCCTAACGCGGCTGCGGCGAATTGTTCGACCAGCAGCATGGTCACGCCCTGCTCCTTGAGCCGCGCGATGATGCGAAAGACTTCCGCCACCAGAATCGGCGCCAAGCCCATCGATGGCTCGTCCAACAACATAACGTCCGGGTTCAACATCGTGGCGCGGGCCATGGCCAGCATTTGCTGCTCGCCACCTGAGAGCGTG
The DNA here is from genome assembly GCF_001477625.1 of Paucibacter sp. KCTC 42545. Lineage (NCBI taxonomy): Bacteria > Pseudomonadati > Pseudomonadota > Betaproteobacteria > Burkholderiales > Sphaerotilaceae > Roseateles > Paucibacter sp. KCTC 42545. The sequence goes on along the minus strand of NZ_CP013692.1, from coordinate 656,360 downwards.
CCGGCGAGTTGCTCGCGGCGCTCTTTCAGGCGCGGAAAGAGTTCCATCGCGCGTTCCAGATCGGCCGCCACATCGCCCTTGGGCCGGCTGCCGGTGTAGCGCGGGAAGGCGCCCAGGCGGAGGTTGTCGGTCACCGTCATGGTGGCAAACACGCGCCGGCCTTCGGGTGAATGGGCCAGGCCGCGGCGGGCGATGTCGTAGGACTCCATACCGTCGATGCGCTTGCCGTTCAGGCTGATCTCACCCGCCGTGGGCGCGATCATGCCGCTAACGGCACGCATGGTGGTGGTCTTGCCGGCGCCGTTGGAGCCGATCAGCGTAACGACCTTGCCCTTGGGTACGTGCATGGAAATGCCGTGCAGCACTTGCACCTTGCCGTAGCCGGCGCTGAGGTTCTTGATTTCAAGCATGTCAGAAGTCCTTCAACTCACGAGGCTTGGCCGCCGAGGTAAGCCTCGATGACTTTTTCGTCCGCTTGCACCGCAGCGGGCAGGCCCTCGGCAATCTTCTGGCCGAAGTCCAGCACCGAGACGGTGTCGCACATGCTCATCACCACATCCATATGGTGCTCGATCAAGATCACGGTCACGCCATGCTCGCGGATCTTGCGGATGATGGCGATCAGCTCCTTGATGTCGGGCGCGGTCAGGCCGGCCGCCGGCTCGTCCAGCAAGAGCAGTTGCGGGTCCAGCGCCAGCGCGCGGGCAATTTCCAGCAGGCGCTGCTTGCCGTAAGGCAGGTTGCGGGCCTCTTCGCCGGCCAGGTCGGCCAGGCCCACAAAGCGCAGCAGGCCCAGCGCACGCGCGGTGTTCTCGCGGTTCTCACGCAAGTAACGCGGCAGGTGCAAGGCCACATCGAGCAGATTGCTCTTGAAGCTGTGATGCAGGCCGACCAGCACGTTCTGCAAGGCGCTCATCTCACCAAAGAGCTGCACGTTCTGGAAGGTGCGCGCAATGCCCGAGAGCGCGATGTCTGACGAGGTGCGCCCGCCCAGGCTGCGGCCACCGAAGCTCACGGTGCCAGCGGTGGGCACGTAGATGCCGGTCAGCACATTCATCATCGTGCTCTTGCCCGAGCCATTCGGGCCGATCAGGCCGTGGATGGTGCCGCGCTTGATCGACAGGTCCACATTGTTCAGCGCCTTCAGGCCGCCAAACTGCATCAGGATCTCCTTGGCTTGCAGCAACTCGTCACCGGCGGTGCCGCCGGGATGGCTCAGCGCATCGCCCTTGTTGGGCAGGTTGACCGCGTCATCCGCATCGCTGGCGGCGTGGCCGCGCAGGTTCAGCGCGTTGCGCACAAAGCCGACGATGCCGTCTTGCAGGTAGTACACAACGAACAAGGTGATCAGGCCGAACACCGACAAGCGCCAGTCCGTCATGGTCTGCAGCTTGAAGGACAGCGCCGCCAGCGCCACGCTGCCCACCACCGGAATGGCAGCCGCCTGCAGCGTGGACTTGCCACGCTTGAGCGCCACGCCCGAGGCCACCATCACAATCACCGCCAGCACCACCGAGACGATGCGGAACAACTCCAGGTCATCCAGCAGCTTGGGCAGCATCACGATAATGGCCGCACCTAAGAGCGCACCTGTGCGGGTCTTGCGTCCGCCCATGATGATGGCCAACAGGAACAGCACCGTCTGCTCAAAGTTGTAGGTATTGGGCGAGATGTACTGCTCGGAGTAGGCATACAGCGCGCCCGCCAAACCGGCTAGGCCCGCGCTGATCACAAAGGCGTACACCTTGTAGAGATACACCGACACGCCCATGCAGTCCGATGCCACCGGGCTACCACGCAAGGCCTCAAACGCCCGGCCCAGGTGCGAGCGCAGCACGCGGTGCACAAACACCAGCGAAGCCAGCAGCATCACCGCCACCACCCAGTAGTACTCGGTCTCATCCAGCTGATGGCCGAAGAGGCTGGGCTTGGTCAGCGTGATGCCCATCGGGCCTTCGGTCAGGAAGGTCATCTCGTTGATGAGGATCTGAATGATGGTGCCGAAGGCCAAAGTGACCATGGCCAGATACGGCCCCATCACCCGCAGCGCCGGCAACGCCAGCAAGGCACCAAAGCCCGCCGTCACCAGAATCGCCGCCGGCAGCGTGATCCACAGTGGCGCCGCCAGCTTGAACACCAGCACACCGGCCGTGTAGGCGCCGATGCCGAACAGGCCCGCATGGCCCAGCGACACCTGCCCCGTGTAGCCCACCACAATGTCCAGGCCGAACAGCACGATCGCGTAGATCATGATGGTCTCGACCAAATGGATGTAGTACGGGTTGCCGGAGATCAGCGGGAAGGCAGCCAGGGCCGCGATGGCCACGGCGCCGGCAATGAATTTCTTAGCATTCAACATCGCGTCAGACCTTTTTGATCGCTGTCTTGCCGAACAGACCCGCCGGCTTCACCGCCAGCACGATCAAGAGCAGCACCAAGCCCGGCACATCCTTGTAGCCGGTGGACAGGTAGAAGCCCGTGGTGGTCTCCACCACGCCGAGAATCACGCCGCCAACGATGATGCCCATGCCGCTGGTCAGGCCGCCGATGATGGCCACCGCAAACGCCTTCAGGCCCAGCACCGCGCCCATGGTGGCGCCGGTCAGCGTCAGCGGCGCAATCAACACGCCGGCAAAGGCCGCCGTCATCGACGACAAGGCGTAGGAAAAAGTGATCACCAAGCCGGTGTTGATGCCCATCAGCTTGGCCGCATCGCGGTCATTGAAGGTGGCCACCACGGCCTTGCCGTAGATGCTGCGGCGGTTGAACAACTCCACCGCCAACATCATCAAGAGCGCGCCCACCACCACCAAGATTTCCATCGGCAGCACATTGGCGCCCAGGAAGTGCAGAGGCGACTCAGGCAGCGGCGAAGGGAACTTCAAGTCGTCGCGGCCCCAGACGTTTTCGGCCACGTTCTTGAAGATGATGCCCAGCGCGATGGTGGACATGATCCAGCCAAACTCCGACTTCATCTTGATGGCGGGCCGCACACCGATGCGTTCCACCACCGCGCCTTGCAAAGCGCCGAACAGGCAAACCAGCGGAATCATCATCCAGTAGTTCACGCCCCAACCCACCAGCGACAAACCCACCAACGCGCCCAGCATCAGGGCGTCGCCCTGGCCGAAGTTGAGGGTGTCAGAGGTCGCGAAAGTGAGCTGATAACCGAAGGCGATGACGGCGTAAATCATGCCCAGGGCAATGCCGCTGAACACGAGTTGGGTCAAGATTTGCATGGCGTGGCCTTGCGTTGAAGAAAAGGGATCTGAAAGAGATTCAAAGCTGAGCAAGCAAACAGATACAGCCGAAAACTTAGCCAGCGGCGGCAGCGATGGGCTTCTGAAACCCACGCTGCACACCGGCTAGCCTTCAACTGATTGACTGCCTACTTGCTCGCTTGCTGACTCAGCACCGCGCTTGCGTCAGCGCGAGCGGGCTGACTCATCACTTCTTCTGGCTCAAAGCGCCCTTGGCGTTGACGTCTTTGACGCGCACTTCGGAGGCCTTCTTGAAGTCAGCCTCGTAGGCGTAAACCACGCGCTGGCCCTTGACCTCGCCGAACACCGGGATGTTGGCGGTAATGGCTTCATGGTCCGTCTTGGTGAAGGGCTTGTTGTAGGTGGTGACCACACCTTCCACCGGCGCCTTCAAGTCTTCCAGCGCGGCCTTGACCTTGGGGCCTTCGGTGCCGCCGGCCTGCTTGATGGCTGCGGCCAGCAGGTAGATGGAGTCGTAACCCTGCGCGGCCGAGACCGGCGAGTCGATGCGCGCGTTCTTGGGGTTGAAGGTCTTCAGGTAGTTGATGATGAAGCTCTGGCGCTTGGGCGTTGTGGGCTCCTGGATGAAGGTTTGCGGCATGCGCGCGCCTTCTCCGCCGGGGCCGGCGTTGTCGATGAAGTTGGCCATCGACAAGGTCCAGCTGCCGATCATCGGCACCTTCCAGCCCAGCTTGGTCATGCCGTTGGCAATCTGCGCCAGCTCAGGGCCAATGGCGTACGTCAGGATGGCTTCCGCACCCGCTTCCTTGGCCTTGAGCAGCTGGGCGGTCATGTCCACATCCTTGATGTTGAACTTCTCCACCGCCACTGGCTTCACGCCCTTCAGGTCCAGCGCCTTTTCCAAGTCAGCGCGGCCAAGCTGGCCGTAGTTGGTGGAGTCCGCCAGGATGGCCACTTTCTTGTAGCCGCGGCGGCCAATCGCCTCTTCCACAATCATCGGCGCCTGAATGCTGTCATGCGCGGCATTGCGGAAGATGTAGTTGTCCGGCTGGTTGGCAAACTGCTGGGTGATCAAGGAGCCGGTGGCCACATTGTTCATCACCGGGATCTTGGCTTCTTGGTAGAAGCGCTGCGAGGCCAGGGCCACGCCGGTGTTGATGTAACCCACCGTGGCGGCGACCTTCTCTTTGTTGATCAGCTCTTGCGCGATCTGCACGCCGCGTTCGTTCTTGGCCTCGTCGTCGCGCTCCACCAGCAGCAGCTGGCGGCCCAGCACGCCGCCGGCCTTGTTGATTTCATCGGCGGCCAGGCGCACGCCGTCGCGCATGCTCACGCCCATCGACGAAGAGCCGCCGGTGAACGGGCCGGACACACCGATCTTGATCGGCTCCGCAGCCAGGGCTGAGAAACTGAAGGCCGCCAAGGCCACAGCGGTCAATGTCTGAGTGATGTGTTTGCTCATGGTGCTTGTCTCTTCCGTGTTGATCTATAGCGCTTCGCAAACGGCCCGCAACAACCGGGGCGGCGGATGCTAGGCAAAGTATGAGCCCGCGGCTTTCAGCTAGCTGACACTGGGCTTGCTGCTTCGGTACAAACCATGCCCAGACAAACCCTGATGGAGCCTGCAGGGACAATGCGCCAATGAAGACACCCAAAAGACTGCAGTCCCTCCTGGAAGAGGGTTTGATCGACAGCGTGCAACGCCAACTGATGAGCGGCAAGGAAGCGCAGGTGTTCGTGGTGCGCTGCGGCGATGAAACCCGCTGCGCCAAGGTTTACAAGGAAGCCACCCATCGCAGCTTCCGCCAAGCGGTGGACTACACCGAGAACCGCAAGGTCAAAAACAGCCGTGAAGCCCGCGCCATGGCCAAGGGCAGCAAGTTCGGCCGCGAAAAGCAAGAAGAAGCCTGGCAAAACGCCGAGGTCGATGCGCTCTACCGCCTGGCCACCGCCGGCGTGCGCGTGCCCAAGCCCCACCTCTTCTTTGAAGGCGTGCTGCTGATGGAACTGGTGTGCGACGCCGACGGCGCCGCCGCCCCGCGCTTGAACGACAGCCAGTTCACGCCCGAGCAGGCACACCAACACCACGCCAGCCTGATCCGAGAAGTGGTGCGCATGCTGTGCGCGGGCGTGGTGCACGGCGACTTATCTGAATTCAACATCCTGCTGGCCGCAGACGGCCCGGTCATCATCGACCTGCCCCAAGCCGTGGACGCCGCCGGCAACAACCACGCCCAACGCATGCTGCTGCGCGACGTAGAAAACCTGCGCAACTTCTTCGGCCAGTTCGCCCCCGACCTGCTGCAAAGCGACTACGGCAACGAGATCTGGGCGCTGTACCAGCGCGGCGCCTTGACCGTCGAATCCCCCCTGACCGGCCGCTTTGAGCGCAATGCCAAACCCGTGGATCTGCGTGGCGTGATGCGCGAGATTGACGACGCGCGGGATGAGGATGCGGCGAGGCGGTTGAGGATGCAGACGAGGGAGTGATTGAGTGGCCTGGCGGGCTCGGGTGGCTGATGCGGGATGGCAGTTGCCGGGCCGGATTGAAGTGGATTGAAGACCAACTCCGGCACGCTAGACCTTCAACCGCTAGGGCAGCCCGTCCAGGCGACAGCCCCACTCAACGACACGGCACCTGTCCCACCTAGGGAAAGCACCGAGAAAAGTACGCGCGCGCCATAACGTTTTATTGCAGCGGTACTGGCAACATGCTGCCAGTTGCGGCTCACATGCATTTTCAATGCATGTGCCACTTTTGCTGGAAATTCAATGCCAATTGAGTTGCGCAAAAAATTGCTTCTCCAATTTTCCAACAATCTCTTACTTGCCCGACAGCACGGACTTAAACGGCAGCATTCCGACTTAAGAAGCAATGACTGTCGCCACAGAACACGTTAGATCTAGCAAAAATTATCTGCATCCTCTAAATGAAATAAGAAGGATGCAATAAGTTATGGCAAAAACAATATGTCAGATGTGAATTACCAAAAACAAGCACAGGACTATTACAGTAAGGCCCCACTTATCATCCTGGGCAGCGGTGCATCTGCTGCCCATGGCATGTCTGGCATGTGGGGGCTTGCAAGACACTTAGTTCTAAATACGGACACGTCAGAATTATCCGAAGGCGAGGTAGAAGCCTGGAGGAAATTCTGTGAGGTCTTAGATGCCGGCGTTGATCTGGAATCAGCGCTGCATCAGGTGGCTGTAACAGATGAACTGACTTCCAGAATTATCAAAGCAACCTGGGAGCTCATCAACGCTGAAGACATTAAAATATTCAAAGAATGTCTACAGAACCAGGGGATGTTTCCGCTTAGTCGACTGCTACGCCACATGTTCAAGAGCAGCCTTACTAAATTAAACATCATCACTACGAACTACGACAGACTGGCCGAATATGCCTGCGACCAAGAGCGAATTCACCATTATTCGGGCTTCACGCACGGTTTTTTTCGGCAACTAGCTGCACCGAATGAGATAAATTCCACCCGCAGGGTAAACATCTGGAAGGTACACGGTTCGCTAGATTGGTTCAAATCGCCACTCGAAGACATTGTGGCGATTTCAAATATTCAAGGCATCCCTATCAACTACAAGCCAGAAATCGTAACCCCAGGCACACAAAAATATCAAACAACGCACTTAGAGCCATATCGCTCAATCATCAACAATGCTGACCTAGCCATTACTGCAGCGAACTCCTACCTGTGCATTGGCTACGGCTTCAATGATGAGCACATTCAGCCAAAACTCATGGCCAGATGTCAGCGCCAGAATACCCCGATCACGATTATCACATATGGTCTTTCAGATGCTGCCAGGAGGCTAATTACTGACGGCAGAGCACGAAATTACCTAGCAATAGAGCGGGGAGCAACAGACGACCAGTCGATTGTCTACTCATCTTTGGATAAGACTCCGGTAACTGTTGAGAGAAACTTATGGAGCCTTGACGGTTATCTGTCACTCATCATATAGGAAGAAGAAATGCCGATATTTAATTTCAAGGATGAGGACGCGCTTGGGAAGGTAGCCTCCGTCGATACGACAAACGTTATTGTGGACGTAGAAAATATCGACCAACTTAAAAGGTTGCAAGTCAACCATTTGGCCGTACTCCAGAGCAGCAGGCCTGGGCAGCATCTCATAGGGCTCATTACCCAGGTGACCCGAAAGCGGGGTGTCGAAGACATTGCCAACGACGGTATCAGCGAGCAGACCTCAGAATTGAATCTGTGCAAAATCGCCTTGATTGGCACCATGCTGGATCGTGATGGAGACAGAGAAAAAGTTTTTCGCCGCACTCTTGAAAGCGTCTCAGAAATTGACGCAAATTGCTTTTCTCTAGAGGGCGAAAATCTAACCGCCTTTATGCGTACGCTCTCTAGTGTTTCAGCAGATGGCAATGCCCTGACTCTGGGAAAATACACACTGGACGAACACGCGGTTGCCTATCTCAACGGTAACAAGTTTTTCCAACGCCACGCCTTCATCGGCGGCAGCACCGGGTCGGGTAAGTCCTGGACGACAGCCAAGATTATTGAGCAGATGGCAGGACTCTCTACGGCCAACGCCATTGTTTTTGATCTTCATGGTGAATACTCGCCATTGGTGGGTGATGGTATTCAGCACTTCAAGGTGGCCGGACCCGCAGACGTGGAGGCAAACCGTACTATTCAAGATGGTGTGCTTTACCTGCCATATTGGCTGCTTTCGTATGACGCGCTCGTATCGATGTTTGTTGAGCGGAGTGATCAGAATGCGCCCAACCAAGCCATGATCATGTCCCGCGAGATCAACCAGGCCAAAAGAAAGTACCTAGAGGATGGCGACCAAAAGGAAATTCTCAAGCACTTCACCGTAGATAGCCCGGTTCCATTTGATCTGGATGTTCTGATGGGCAGGCTCAATGATATCAACGTGGAAATGGTTCCGGGGGCTTCTGCTGGTAAGGAAAAGCAGGGTGATTTTTTTGGAAAGCTCGCCCGAATGATTTCTCGCCTTGAGAACAAAATCTCGGATCGACGTTTGGGTTTTATGTTCAATGGCGGCGGAGACGTTCTAGATTTCTCCTGGCTTGAAAAGTTCACCACCGCCGTGCTCGGCAGTTCAGGAGAAAACGGCAAAGCCGGTATCAAGATCATCAATTTCTCCGAAGTACCATCAGACGTTCTTCCGCTGATCGTTTCCCTTGTTGCACGGGTTACGTTTTCCATCCAACAGTGGACACCTTCCGAGCTACGCCACCCGATAGCACTTTTGTGTGACGAAGCGCATCTTTATATGCCTCAGCGAAACATGGCAGAGTCAGCCGACGATATCTCCTTAGATATTTTTGAGCGCATTGCCAAGGAAGGCCGCAAGTACGGCGTCAGCCTTGTCGTGATAAGCCAGCGTCCGTCCGAGGTGAATAAGACAATGCTCAGTCAATGCAGTAACTTTGTTTCTATGCGGCTGACCAACGCAGAGGATCAGGGCGTTATCAAGAGGCTTCTTCCCGATAGCCTAGGTGGATTCAGCGATATCCTGCCGACCCTAGATACAGGAGAGGCCTTGGTTGTTGGTGATGCGAGCTTGCTGCCAAGCAGAATTAGGATCGACGAACCAAAAAACAAGCCGAATAGCGGAACTGTCAATTTCTGGGATGAATGGCAGAAACCAGTCAAGGACAAGCGCCTGTCAATTGCCGTTGATAACTGGCGCAAACAGAACATTCAATAGCAAGAGTCACGGCCTTCGCCGCGGACGCTCATACTTCGTAATTCCCCGGTAAGGCCAAATGGGCGTTCGCTAACACTGCGTTAGGTGTTGCGTCCCGTGTGATCATTTTCAATTCCAGCCCGGAGATCTGATGCCCTTGCCCTCCCACCTTGCCGCCAGCGCAGTACTGGCCTTTCTCTGCTGCACAGGCAGCGCATTGGCGCAATCTGGCGAAACTGCGGTGGACTTTGTCCTTTCCGAGGCGGTGCAGGAACGCTTGCGAGCCCATGTGCCTGCGCAGCGCCCGCCCAGCCCGCTCGCCTCACTGTCGGCTCAACAGGTGATCGATCACAAAGGGAACTTTGGCAGAAAGGTCGGCGTCAAGATCGAGTTCGTGATGAGCCGTCTGGAGAATGGCCTGACGGGTTCGCAATCCTCGGTGGTCATGGATGGCGGCAAGGGCATGGGCCGAGGCACCGGTCTGTCGCTGTGCGGGCTGATTGGCCTCTTGAGCGACTCGCAGTCCACGACGGACACGTCTTTGACCAGCGCCATACCGATTGGCAAGGTCATCTTGCCCTTTGGCATCAAGTCGAGCGTGGACTTCGCTAGCCGGCGCCGCATCGTGGCACTTGAAACCAATGCGCCCTCGCTCTGCATGCCGACGAGCGGGCTGGAGTTCACTTTCAAGACCGAGGAAGAGGTAACGATCAAAACATCGGGGCTGTTCGGCCGCACGAATCAGATCAAGCGCGTGCAAGAGTCCAAGTGCCGCGCCGCTGTGGACTTGCAACCCGCGTCGCAACTGGGGGCCGCACTCGTGGGCGACTACCGTGAGGTGAGCTGCGAAACTGTCTCAGGGGATGGCAAGCTGAGCAAGACCCGCTACGCCCATTTGCTGGCCTCCAGCTTTTACTTACCCATCGAAGAAATCGATGAGTGGCAAACCGCAACGACGCTCTATCCGAAGGTGTCGTACACCCAGGCTGAGTAAGGGGCCATATCGCCTAACTCGAACTAGCTGCCAGTGAGCATGCAGTCGCATGCCCAGAGTGCGGATTTCAGCGATCCCGGACAGTCATTTCAGCGTGATGGCGGACAGCGTTTCAAACTGATCGCGGACAGTTTGGGTGCGCGCAAGTGCCTGGGTTGATGGTAGCTCAGGTGTCCGCGATCAGCCTGAATTGGGCTGGCCCGGACGGTTCTGCGGTGGTTGGTTTGGTGCTCATACCGAGTCCTGTTTCTTGCGCAGCGACTCGCCCTTGAGCGCGATCTTTTGTGCCGAATGGACGATCCGGTCCAAGATGGCATCGGCCAATGTCGGGTCATCCAACCATTGGTGCCAGTTTGAGACGGGTAGCTGACTGGTGATGAGCGTCGAGCGGCTGCCGACCCGGTCGTCGAGCAACTCCAGCAGGTCGTTACGGTCGGCCGCCGTGACCGGTGCAATCGCAAAGTCATCGATGACCAGCAGGTCAATGCGCGCCAGTTGTGCCAGGCGCCGGCCGAAGGAGCCGTCGCCGTGGGCCACCCGCAGCTCTTCCAGCAGCCTCGGCGCCCGCGTGTACAACACCGCGAATCCCTGGCGTGCCGCCTGCTGGGCCAGCGCGCATGCGAGCCAGGTCTTGCCGCAACCCGTGGCCCCGGTGAGCAACACGTTGTGGCCGTGGCGCAGCCAGTCGCAGCCCGCCAGTTGGGTGATGAGGCTGCGATCCAGCCCGCGCGAGCCTCGCCAGTTGATGTCCTCGATGCAGGCGCTGCTGACCTTGAGCTTGGCCGCCTTGAGCAGCCGGGCCAGGCGTTTGCCGTCGCGCCAATCGACCTCGCGTTGCACCAGCATGGCCAGCCGCTCCTCGAAGGACAGCTCGGCCGCTGCCGTGCGGGTGGCGCCATCGGTAAGCGCCTGCACCATGCCGTCTAGGCGCAGGCTGCGCAGTTGATCCAGGGTGTGTTCGTTGAGCAAGAGCTTCTCCTTCTTCAGTGGGGTCAGTGGTAGTAATCGGGGCCGCGCACGTTGTCATGCAGCGGGAGTGCGGCCTGCGTGGCTTGGGCCGGCGCGGCTTGCCGGTCCAAGCCGGTGGCCAGGATCGACTTGACGCTTTGGTAGGTCGGCGAGCGAATCGACATGGCGCGAACGCAGGCCGCTTCCAGCCGCTCGTGGCCGAACTGGCGCGCCAGGCTTTGCAGGCCGAGGCAGGAGCGGTAGCCTTGCTCGGGGTGCGGCCGGTGTTCCATCTGCCAGCGCACCACGGCGGCTGTGGCCACGCCGATGTGCTCACCCCAAGCGATGAGCTTGGCTGGGGTCCACTCTCGGTGCGCCCGGTGGGAGGCCGGCATGTGCTCGGGCGCCGTCGTGTGCGCCCCGCGCCGGACGCTGTAGGCGTGCACGGCCACGCGTTGCTGGCCCGCCAGAATCTCCACCGTGGTCGAAGTGATGCGCAACTCGACCTGCTCGCGCACCAGCCGGTGCGGCACGCTGTAGTAATGGCCATCGAGTTCAACGTGATAGTCAATATTGACCCGGGCGCGCTTGAAGCGGGCGATGGGCATGCGCGCTGCCGGCAGGGGTTTGAGCAGCGGCCGATCCAAGGCCGCGAAGGCGCTGGCCCGACAGCCGGGTAGCTTCTTGAACGGCCGAGCGTTCAGGTCCACCAGCAACTCCCGGACAGCGGCGTTGAGCTCAGCCAGGGTGAAGAAGCGCCGGTGCCGCAGCCGCGCCAGAATCCAACGCTCGACGATTTGCACGCCGACCTCCACCTTGGGCTTGTCGCGGGGATGAGCAGGACGCGCGGGCAGCATCGCCACGTCGTAGTGGTCGCAGAACTCTTCGACCAGACGGCTAGGCGTGGCCTCGTAGCGGTCGGGCCGGGCGATCAGGGCGCGCGCCTGATCCGGCACGATCAGCCGGGGCACGCCACCCATGAACTCCAGCGCATCCATGATGGCGCCGACCCAGTCGGCTGCTGTCTGTGTCGGCGTGGCGCAGGCGAAGGTGTAGTTCGAGGCGCCGAGGACGGCCACGAAGATCTGCGCTTGCCGGATCTCGCCGGTGGCAGCGTCCACCAAGGGCACAGTCTGGCCGGCGTAGTCAATGAACAGGCGCTCGCCGGCCGGGTGGACCTGGCGCATCGAGCGCTTGAGGCCGGTGACCCAGGCGCGGTACTTCACGCAGAAGCTGGTGTACTTGTAGGCTTGCGAGCCGGCGTCGGTCAGACCGCGCTGGTACTCCTCCCAGAGCAATTGCAAGGTGACGCCGGGGCGCTTGAGTTCCTGGTGGACGAGGGCGAAGTCGGGCTCAAGCTGGGTGCTGGACCGAGGCACAGCGGGGCCGTACAAGCGAGCCTCCAAGGCGGCATCGTCCAGCGTCTGGGCGGCGGCCCAGTCCACACCGGCGGCGCGGGCCTTCATAACGACGCTATTGACGGTCGACTTGGCGATGCCAAGCACGCGCGAACACTCGCGCATGCTCAGGCCAGATTCAAGGTGAAGTCGAAGGGTTTGTCGAAGTTGGCGCATGTGAATCCTGGGAGTGGGCATGACGGACCGAAAAATCGGTCAGCATGCCTACGGCTCAGGTCACTTGCGCGCGCCAGGGGTGTCCGGGATCAGTTTGAAACGCTGTCCGCGATCAGCCTGAAATGGTGTCCGCCTTCGTCTGAAACGCTGTCCGCGTTCCGCTGAAATGGGTGGCCGGGATGGGCTGAAATACGCACCCAGAGGAACGCGGAATAGGGTCTGAGGAAACACAGAAACACAGGATCAGCCCTTAAATCTGCAGCGATGCTGGCGCAAGGCCGCCATCACGCCAGCCCGACATCCCGGCATCCGTGAGGCTGATCTTGCTCGTGCTGCGGTGGAGCAAGCGCGCACCAAACCAGTCCTCGATGGCGGTGAGATCGCGGCTGAGCATCGCCACCGACCTCCTCAGAGGCCCAGCGGTCTGAGTCAGGCTCCTCGATCCGCGACTTCGACAAACAAACACATGCACAGCGGTCGGTCGGTCGGTCCATTCGATCGATTCATGCAACAAACAATCAATGATCGGCGGCTTTATCTGCGTTTAGCGAAAAACTAAAGTTCATCCTGTCCCAAGCAAGCAAACAAGCAAGCTTCCATTCACGGAGAACTCCATGTTTAAGCTCAACAGCATCGCCCGTTTAGTTTTGCCAGCCCTGACGCTCGGCGTTTTGGCAGCCACCGGCGCTGCGGCGCAGACCTCGGCGCCCTTGGCGGTAAAGGTCTACAACGCCGACGGCAACAGCTTCAACGTCAATGCCGTGGTCGTCAGCGGCCAGACCGAAGCCCTCGTGATTGACACCGGCTTCACCCGTGCCGACGCCCTGCGCGTGGCCGCCAATGTGCTCGACAGCGGCAAGACCCTGAAGACCATTTTCATCAGCAATGCCGATCCTGACTTCTACTTCGGCGCCGAAGTGCTCAAAGGCATCTTCCCCAATGCCCAGGTGCTGACCACCCCGGCGGTGCGCGAGAAGCTGCAGGAGAAGCTGGCAGGCAAAGTGGCCTTCTGGTCGCCCAAGATGGGTGCCAATGCGCCGCAAAAGCCCATCGTTCCCGATCTCCTGCAGGGCACGACCCTGAAGGTTGACGGCGAGACCATCGAGGTGCGCGGCACAGTGGGTGAACTGGCCCATCGTCCCTATGTGTGGATCCCGTCCATCAAGACCATTGCCGGCAACATCGCCATTTCCGGCAACAAGCATGTGTGGACGGCGGACACGCAAAAGGCCAGCGAGCATGCGGCCTGGTTGGCTCAGTTGGATGAGATGGAAGCGCTGAAGCCCGCGATGGTCGTGCCCGGCCATATGGCGCCCGGCACCGCACTGGATAGCAGCGCCATTGCCTACACGCGCAGCTATCTGCTGCGCTTCAACGCCGAGACCATCAAAGCCAAAACCGGCGCTGAGCTGATCGAGGCGATGAAGAAGGCTTACCCCCAAGCGGCCCCTGGCGTTGCGCTCGACATCAGTGCCAAGGTCGCCAAGGGCGAAATGCAGTGGTGATCGGCTGAGCGTCCCTAGCGCCGCATTCACCGAGCTATCCACTGACCCACCCACACCGAACCGTTGTTGAATCATGAACAAGACCCGCTTGCATTACATCCATGACCCTTTATGTGGCTGGTGCTACGGCGCCGCCCCCTTGGTGAAGGCGGCCCGCGAAGTCATCCCCGTGCTCCCGCGGGGCGGCGGGATGATGACGGGCGCGCGGCGCCAGCGCGTGACGGCCGAGTTGCGCAGCTTCGTGATGGCGCACGACGTGAGTGTGGCGCAAGCCAGTGGCCAGCGTTTCGGCGAGGGCTACCAAGAAGGCTTGCTGCGCGACGCGACGGCCGTGTTCGATTCCGAGCCGCCGACCGCCGCCATGCTGGCCGCCGAGGCAATGGCGGGGCGCGGGCTGGACCTGCTCGCGCAGCTTCAGACGGCGCACTATGTGGACGGCTTGCGCATCGCAGACCGGGCAGTTCTGATCGAGATGGCCGCGGCCATCGGCCTGGACCCCGAGGGCTTTGCGCAAGCCTTGGACCAGCAACTGGGCGGCCCGGTGCAGGCGCACATCAAGGACAGCCGCGCCTTCATGGCACAGGTGGGCGCACAGGGCTTTCCAAGCATGGTGCTCGAAACGGAAGGCGGCTTGCAAACCGTGAATGTTTCCAGTTACTTGGGGCGCCCGCAGGACTTCCAGGCCTGGCTGCGTAGCCGCACGCCCAGCACCCAAGCGGCACCCGCGTTTGGATGTGACGCCGACGGCTGTGCCATTTGAAGACAAATCAGAGCGCTCTCATGAAAACCAATCTGCAAATCATTGCTGATCACTATGCGGCTTCGGCGCGCCAGGATGTCGTCGGCATGATGCTTGACGTTTCGCCCGATGTGGCCTGGACCGAGATGGCCGGCTTCCCCTGCGCCGGCACCTGGACGGGTGTCGATCAGGTCATCGACAAGGTGTTCAAGGTTCTGGGCAGCGAATGGGAGGCTTACACTTTTTCGCTGGACCAGTTGATCGACGGCGGCGACCAGATCGTGGGCGTTGGCAGCTATCAGGGCACTTACCGAAAAACCGGCAAAGCGATGCAAGCGCGCGTGACCCATGTGTGGCGCCTTGCTGGGGGCAAGATCGTCGGTTTCGAGCAGTTCACCGACACCTTGCTGGTCGCGCAGGCCATGCGGGGTTGATGTCACAGGGGCCTGTGCACTGGCCTAGGGCAGTGCGCAGGCTGGCCGCCAAGGCGCCGAGTTCCTCGATGAGCGTGCCTCTGCTACGGAAGTGGCGGCAGACCATTCCACACCAGTACTCCGCGTCGTCGAGGCCTCCCGAAACACAGGAACACAGCGAACACGGGGCAGTCCTCAAATCTGTAGTCTCCGCGAGACATCACTGACTTGGCACAGCGTTGCGAGCAATACATTTGGACCTGACCTTGAGTTCCCCGAGTTTCACCCTCCGCGCCGATACACGGCAGACCCTGCCCGTCGCGAGCTTCGCGCCAACTCCCTAAAGCCATTCTTCATGTCGAACTTAGAACGTAAGTGGTGGTTCTTTGCCCCAGTCACCTGCATCGGCGCCTGGCTGACCATTCAACTCCTGTCCGTCGCCGGCATGCCAATCGGCGCGCTGTCCATCAGCCAGTGGCTTGTGTTCGCGCTGTGCTTCTTTGGCATCCAGCGCGGCCTGTCGTTCGCGGGCTGGCTCATCTTCTTGACGGTGGCGCCCAAGCTGGCGAAGCAAGGCGCCTAAACGTGCGTGAGCTCGTGCGCCTGCGCCGGCACCTACGAATTCGCACACCGTTGGGCATGGCATCCATCACACCGACTTCCTCCTGCGCTCGCCGTGCCCCACCAACGCAGTCGCTCGGCATCGACATGAAAGCGCTCCGCTGCTGAGCCGGGCTTCCATCGATACCGCCATTCTTATGCCAACACTCCTGTTCATCGCCGCCCTCGTCGCCTTGCTGATTTTCATTGGCTGGGAACGCCGCCGGGCCGCGAGCGGCTCAGTCACACCATTGCCGCGTACTGCACTCAAGAATGGCTGGCGCGCGAGGCCCTTGCGAAGGTGGAAGTTCAGTGCCGCCCTCGGGATCTTGCTTGGTGTCATGGCAGTTGTTCAGTGGGTCCAGCCGACATCACCACCGTTCACCGGGCGCTTGTCGCCAGTCATGACCTTCTTCCATGCGCAGTTCGGCATCCATGGGGTGTCGTACTTTTGGGCTGCATTTGCGGCGGCCATGCTGCTCATCGCCGCTTTTCAGTTCAGGTCTGACGGTGACTAACTGAATGAACGCTCAGTCATCAAGCCGCTGCTGCAATCTGGGCGCCATCGACTGGTAATCTGGCGCCCGTTTAGTTTCTGAATGGTGAATAGCGTCGATGCGATCCGGTCTTTTACTTCTGCTGCTAGCACGCCTATTCGGACCGGCTTTTGCCAACGACAACATCGCGGCGGTTCGCGACGCTGATGTGCCAATGAATCAGGCGATCCAGAAGGCGCGGGACTCCCTGGGCGCCTTCATGCAAATCAAAGAGAACCCCAAGTCAGGAGCCGAGCGCTTCGAGCTGAAGGTCTCGTTTTCGCGCGAGCTGATGTGGGTGTCGCCCTTTCGTGTGAGTGGGGGCGTCAATGGCAAAGGCGATGGCTTTGAAGGCATTCTGAAAAGCGCACCTCAGTACAGCCCAACGCTGGCGTGGGGTAAGCAGGTCAGCTTCTCGCGGGACCAGATCGTCGATTGGGGCTACACCAAGGACGGCAAGCGGCATGGACACTTCACCACTTGTGTGCTGCTGGCGCGCATGAAGGCCGACGAGGCCGCCAAAATTCGCAAGGACATGAAGCTTGAATGCGCGCCTTGAGCCAGGGGCAGCACCGACTCAGCCCAAGCTTCCCGCATGGCCATAGCCAATTCCACGATGCCCTCAATGCCAAGCCGTGATGCCGATGCTCCACCCTACTGCATCGACCCCGACCAATTCCTCGACCTGAGCGGCGCGGTGCCGGTGGGGCGCGAGGACGTGATGGCGGCCTGGGATCGCGCGTATGCGCTTACGGAGCGACGCCTGCTTGAGCTGGGCCCCGAGGCGCATTTCTATGTGGTGTTCGGCCTGCAAGGCGCTGGCAAGTCGACCTGGGTGGCCGCGCAGAGCCAGCTGGGGCCGCGCCTGGCGGTATATCTCTCCGGCCCCCTGCCCTCGCGCCGGCACCGCGAGCGGGCCTTGCTGATGGCCGCGCGCGTGGGTTGCCGCAAGCGCATTGGCGTGTGGCTCCATGCGCCCTTCGAGCTTGCCTTGGCGCGGAATGCGCAGCGCAGCGGGCTGGCGCGAATCAAGGAAGAAGCCATGCGCCATGTCTTCGACAGCCTGGAGCCGCCGACGCTGGAGGAAGGCTTTGATGAAGTCATGGTGATCAGTTCCTCGCCCACCCCTGCATAGGCCAAGGGCGGGCAGCCCCGGTGCGCTACATTCACGCGGGCTGGTGCCGGGCACGAGCGTCGTGGCCACTCGAGTGGATGGATGGACTGTTAGGAATCAAAGCTCAAGATGCGAGTGCTGTTTGTGGACGGGATTGGCGGCGCGAAGGTCTATCGCGGCGAACTGCTGCGGCGCATGGCCCAGAGCGGGCACCAGATCGAACACTTCTCATACCTCACGGCGCGGCACAGCTTCAGCGCCCTGCAGGCCCAGGTTGAGCAACGCATTCGCACCATGGCCGCTGGCGGCGCGGACTACGCCCTCATCGGCTATTCCTTCGGCGGCGTGCTGTTGCGTGCCGCCTTGCAGCAAGCCGGGCCAGCCCTCCGGCCGCCCAGGCATTTGTTCTTGCTGGGCTCGCCCTTGCGGGCATCGAAGCTCAGCAAGTCTTTCGGCCGCTGCATTGCCTACCGGATGCTGACGGGTGACTGCGGCCAGGTGGCCGCCTCAGCGCGGCGGATGCAAGCGATCAGCCGGCCCGATGTGCCGACCACGTGCATCGTGGGCACCAAATCCATCGCTGGCCTAGCCCAGCTGGCCGGCCACCGCTCGCGCAACGACGGCATGTTGTCGGAATCAGAGACCTGCCCGCATGTTTTTGCGGACGCGCATTACCTGAACGAGAGCCACCCGCTGCTGCCCAGCCACGGCGAAGCCATCACCATCATGTTGGATCGCCTGGCTCGCATTGAGGGGCGCCCGGTCGGGGGCTGACGGCGCGCCCGGCGTACTGCGGCAAGCGCCAATGGGCAGATCTCCCTAACCGTGCAGTTCTTGTGACTGGGAAGCGCGCTGCTGCGGCACCGCAGCGTAGGATGAAGTTTTAATCGCGACACGGTCCAAACCATGCCAAGCCCAGCGAAACACCCCGCGCCCGCCAGCGCCAAGCGCGCAGCCAAGCAGGCCGCTGAGCCGAAGGCGGCGCCAAAGCCCAAGTCCGAAACAAAAGCGCCAGCCAAGCCGGACTCAAAACCCTTCTTGCGCTTCCACCACTCGCAAGCGCTGCGGGTGAAGACGCTCAAGGTGCTGCTGGCGGTGGAGGCCGCAGAACAAGCGACCGAGCACGCAGATGTGCTGACTGACTTGGTGCTGGAGCTGACCGATCAGGGGCTGGACCAGTACTTTTTGCAATCGCTCAAGGCCACCAAGGCGAACTTTCTGGTGCAGCAGTCGGCCGCGCTGGGCATGGTGGGCGTGAACAAGTTGATGGGCACGGTCATCCGCAACATCATCAGCCGCATGGACGACAAGCAGTTGCGGGTGGTGTGCGGCTCGATTCGGCAGTTCATGGCCTGAGGGCGCAAACCTCAGGCCAGCCTGGCAGCGATCAACTCACTGGCCGAGGCCTTGCAAGGCCAGTGCGGCTTTCAGGGCTTCAAAACAGCGCGCGTCAATGGCGGTGCCTACCGATTCGCCCATGATCTCCAGCGTCTTGGGGATGGGCACGGCGCCGCGGTAGGGCCGCTCGGCAGAGATGGCGTCAAAGATGTCGGCCGTGGTGATGATGCGGGTTTCCAGGCTGATGTCGGCGCCCATCAAACCCTTGGGGTAGCCGCCACCGTCCAGGCGCTCATGGTGGGCGGCGGACACACGGGCCAGCTCCGCGAAGGGCTTGATGCGGCCCAGAATCGCCTCGGTGTACTGGGCGTGCAGCTTGACCTGGCCCCACTCTTCTTCATCGAGCTTGCCGGGCTTGTCCAGAATCGCATTGCTCACGCCCAGCTTGCCCACGTCGTGCAGCAAGGCGCCACGCTTGAGCCAACGCCGGCGCCCATCATCCAGGCCCAGGGTGGCGGCGATGGCGTCCACATACTGCGCCACGCGCATGCTGTGGCCGCTGGTGAAGGGGCTTTTCGAGTCAACCACCTGGCCGAAGGCGGCGGCAATATCGTCCAGATAGTCGTCATCCAGCGGCAGGCGCTGATTGCTGGGCTCCAGCGCGCGCACCATGGCTTCAATGTCGGGCGACTCCATGCAGGCCCAGAAAGCTTCGTCGCGGGCCAGGGACTGGAAGGCCGCGCACAGCTCGGGGTCGAACCAGGTGCCGGTGCGGGCCGACACTTCCTGCAAGGCCGCCGCCGGGCCATCGGCGGTACGGAAGACGTCGATCACCTGCGACAGCAAGGCAATGCGTGAGTAGAGCGGGATTTGCGGGCCCTTGAGGCCGCTGGGCTTGCCCAGGCCGTTCCAGTGTTCGTCGAGGCCATGAATGCCGTCGGCCACGGTCTCGGGGAAGCGCAGCTGGCGGGCAATGTCGGCGCCGCGTTGGCAGCGGGTTTGAATCAGCTCATGCGCCAGCTCCGGGCCGTTGCGCATGATGTTCATGATGGCGCGAAAACGATCGGCCATGCCGGCATTCAAACCGGTATGGCTGAACACAAAGCGCAGCATTTGCGGCAGGCTATCGCCGACGGTTTTGAAGTCGCGCTTGAACTGCAGATCGTCGGTCAGATACAGCTCGCAGATGCGCGCGGCATTGCTGCTGCAGCCCAGGTCTTTCAAAAGCAAGGTGTAGTACAGCTCCCAAAGCGCTTGCTCTTGCAGGCCGATGGCTTTGCCGATGTGCATGCCGATCCAGCAGCAGCGCACGCAATGGCCTTTGGGCTGGCCTTCGGTGATGTCCAGCGCGTGGCTGAGTGAGCCGATGAGTTCGGCCATGGTCAGGCCCATGTCGGCGTCTTGCATCTGCCCTGGCTGCCCGCCGTGCGTGAGTCGTTCCATCCCAGTCCTTCCTCGGTGCGTCACTCTTGCGCCCGATTCTCAGCGAGAACGCGCATCGGCTTGCCGCTTGACGGCGCATGGCCACGCGGACTGTGTGACTTGCAGCCGAGAATGCCGCAGCGCTGCCAGCCACAGGGCCGCGTCCCCTGCCCTGGCGACGCCGAACGGCCATGGATTTGCGGGGCATCAACGCAAAGGGCTGAGATTGGTTTAGGCTGGCAGCACCCGTACCAAACTGCGGAACATTGCGAGGCCAAAGCAGTCTTTCGGCCACTTCAACGTCCACTTTCAAGGGAAGCCCATGAACACAAATGCACGATCCTTCAAACGCCTGGTGTTGCCCACCACCTTGGCCGTCAGCCTGCTGCTCAGCGCCTGCGCCAATATGAGCGCAGAGCAAAAAGGCACGGCCACCGGTGCCGGCATCGGCGTGGCCGCGGGTGCCGTGTTGGGCGGGCTGATTGGCGGGCGCGATGGCGCCACCACCGGCGCCTTGCTGGGCGGCGCGGCGGGTGCCGTCGGCGGCAATATCTGGTCCAAAAAGATGGAGGCCAAGCGCCAGGCGATGGAGCAGGCCACCCAAGGCACCGGCGTGGAAGTGGCGCGCACGGCAGACAACCAGCTCAAGCTGCAAGTGCCCAGCGATATTTCCTTTGACACCGGCCGCGCCGACCTCAAGCCCGAGTTGCGCACGGTGCTGGAACACTTTGGCAACGGCCTGAGCAATGACCCCTCGCTGCGCGTGCGCGTGGTGGGCCACACCGACAGCACCGGCAACGACACCATCAACGACAAGTTGTCGGTGGAACGGGCCAACTCGGTGCGCAACTTCCTGGTGGACCGGGGCATCAGCCCGGGCCGGATTGAGGCCGCTGGCCGTGGCTCCCACGAGCCCATTGCCGACAACGCCAGCGCCGAGAACCGCGCCAAGAATCGCCGGGTGGAAATCTTCCTGCGGGAGCAGGACAAGCCGGCCTAAGACTCAGCGAAACGGGGCGTCAGGCCAGCTTTTGCATGGCTGGCGCCCTGCCCCCTGCATCAGCAGCAACGGCCTTCGCTTGGGCTATTCCTGCGGCAGCTTGCGGATCACACTGGCCGGCCATTGCGCCAGCACCAGCAAGCCGGCCATCA
The DNA here is from genome assembly GCF_001477625.1 of Paucibacter sp. KCTC 42545. Lineage (NCBI taxonomy): Bacteria > Pseudomonadati > Pseudomonadota > Betaproteobacteria > Burkholderiales > Sphaerotilaceae > Roseateles > Paucibacter sp. KCTC 42545. Next base: position 635,098 of record NZ_CP013692.1, on the reverse strand, counting down.
GCCACATCGGTGCGGCAGCCAGCGTAACGCCTGCCAGCAGGCCAAAGCCCACCGGCATCGCAACAGTGGCGCTGTTGACCACCATCATGCGCAAGCCCAGGGCCTGACCTTGGCGGTCCGACGGCGTGACCTGATGCAGCAGCGATAAAGCCATGGGCTGCACCGAACCCAGCGCCAGACCCAGCATGGCCGAGCCCAGCATCATGCCCGCCGCGCCCGGCAGCCAGGCATAGCCCAGCAGCATCACGGTGGCCAGCAGCATGGCGGCGCGTACCGCTTTCAACTCATCGAGTGAATCCGCGAAGCGCACGATGGCCAGGCGCACGCAGGTGGCCGCCACTGCAAACGAGCCCAACACCAGGCCGATCTGCGAGGCGCTGAGGCCCTTGGCGTGGCCCACCACCGGCACCACAAAGCTGTGCGCGTCCCAGCTGGCCGACAGCACCACATTGACCAGCAGCAGATTGCGCAGCGCCGGGTCACGCAGCAAGTCCCAGGCGGGCCGCGCTTTGCTGGCAGGGCTGACCGGCTTGGGCGGGTGGCGCGGCACTTTTTGCGCCAGCGCCCAGGCAATCAGCGGCAGGGCCAGCGCCAGCACAAAAGCAGCACGAAAAGAGATGTGGTCAATCAACAGCCCCGCCGCCACCGGCGCCAGCGCATTCGACAAGGCCGGCCCCAAAGCCACCCAGCTGAAGATGCGCTTGAGCTCGGAGGGCTCATCCGCCATCAGCCCCGCCTCGCGCTGCAAGGCCACAGCGGCCACCGAGATGGCGCCGCCGCTGAGCAAGCAGCTAAAGGCAATACTCCAGAGCGACTGCCCCAGCAGCGCCACCACCGCGCCGGTGAAGGCCATCAACACACCGATGCCAACGGGGCGGTGGAAGCCATGTTTATCGGCTTGGCGCCCGGCCCACAGCGAGAGCACGATGGGTGCCATGGCGAACAGGCTCAGCAAGACACCCACCGTCCATTCACCATAGCCCTGATTGAGCGTCCACAAGCTGGCGGCCACGCGGGTGACGGCCATGCAGGCATGCACGGCCACCAGGGTGGCAATCAGCCAGGGGAAGGCACGGCGCAGATCATGCGGCGGCGGGACGGCGCCGGCAGCGTCGCCAGCTTTGGCCCCGGCGTCGGCTCCAGCGGCGGCTTCAGCGGGATCAGCATCACTCACATGTCAGCCTCATCAGCAGCGTCCAAGGCATCGGCCGGCAAACCGAGCTTAAGCAGCTTGCTGGCGGCCTCATCGGGCAGCGACTCCACGCTGCGAAGCTGGCGCGTCATCGCGCGGGTGCGGGTTTCGGCCTGGTCGATGGTGTTGCTGGCTTCTTGCAGCTTCTTCTTGGTCTTGGCCAGCACATCGCCGAACTTACCAAACTCGGTCTTCACCGCGCCCAGCACCTCCCAGACCTCGGCCGAACGCTTCTCCAGCGCCAGGGTGCGGAAGCCCATTTGCAAGCTGGTCAGCGTGGCCAGCAAGGTGGTGGGGCCCACCAGCATCACCTTGTGCTCGCGCTGCAGGCTTTCCACCAAGCCGGGACGGCGCAAGGCTTCGGCATAAAGGCCTTCGGTAGGCACGAACAGCATGCCGAAATCGGTGGTGTGCGGCGGGGCGATGTACTTCTCACGAATGGTTTTGGCCTCGGCGCGCAGGCGCAGTTCGATGGCTTTGGACGAGGCCTCAACACCGGCCACATCGGCGCGGTCCTGGGCTTCGAGCAAGCGCTCGTAATCTTCACGCGGGAATTTCGCGTCGATGGGCAGCCACAGGGGCGCGCCGTCTTCGCGCTGGCCCGGCAGGCAAACAGCGAACTCAACCCGCTCGCTGCTGCCGGGAATGGTGGCCACATTGCTGGCGTACTGCTCGGGCGTGAACACCTGCTCCAGCAAGCCGGCCAGCTGCACCTCGCCGAAGATGCCGCGTGTTTTCACATTCGTCAGCACGCGGTTGAGCGAGCCCACATCGCGGGCCAGGTTCTGCATTTCGCCCAGGCCTTTGTGCACCTGCTCCAGCCGGTCGGCCACTTGCTTGAAGCTCTCACCCAGGCGTTGCTCCAGCGTGGCGTGCAGCTTCTCGTCCACGGTGGCGCGCATCTGCTCGAGCTTTTTCTCGTTGTCTTGCTGAATCGCCACCAGGCGCTGCTCCACCGAGGCCTGCACCTGGGTCAGGCGTTGGTCCACCGTGGCGCGCATTTCGTTCAGGCGCTGTTCATTGGCCTGCGACAAGGCCTTGAGCTGAGCGCTCATGGTGTCAGACAAGCGCTGCATCGCCTCCAGCTGCGCTTGCACACTGCGCTGGGCCGCCTGGTCTTGCGCCTCACGCGCGGCCAGGGCTTGGGTGTTGAGGGCTTGCGTGGTGGCCTGCAGGCTAACGCTCAGGTCTTGCTGCATGCCGGCGAGTTGCAGGCGGAAGGCCTCGATCTGCTCGTTCTGTGCGCGGGCAATCTGCTGCATGGCGTCGAGCTGGGTCTGCGCGCTGCGCTGCTGCGCTTCATCCTGCGCCAGGCGGGCCGCCAGGGCTTGGGCATTCAGCCCTTGGGCGGTGCTCTGCAAGCTGTCGCTCAGGCCCTGTTGCAAGCTGCCGAGCTGCAGGCGGAAGCTGTCGATCTGCTCGTTCTGGGTGCGGGCCACATCGCCGCCCTGGTTCAGCAAAACTTGCTGGAACTGGCTCAGGGTCTGCAGCAGCTCTTGGCGCATGCCGCTGGCGTTCTGGCTGAGTTCGTGGCGTAACTCGCGCTCCAGGCGCTCACTCGATGCTTGCACGATGGGGCTGAGCTGGGCGCCCATATCAACACCCTTGTCCTCACCCCGGCTGCTGGCCTGCCACCACAGGCTCACGATCAGCAACACCAACACCAGCGCCAGCAGCGCCAAGATCACAATTTCAACAATGCTCATGCCACCATTGTCTCAGGCGGCACCGGCTTGGCCGGGCTAGGCCGCCAGCTCGCGCCCATTCACCGCCGTCAAGACCTGGCCCCCGGTCAGCGCCGCGATCAGGTTGTCGGCCGCCAGATTGCACATGGCCCGCCGGGTGGGCACCGAGGCGCTGGCGATGTGGGGCGTCAAGACCACATTGTTGAGCGCCAGCAGGCGCGGGTTCACCGTCGGTTCGCCTTCGAACACGTCCAGGCCCGCTGCAGCCAAGCGGCCTTCGCCCAGCGCCTGGGCCAGCGCGTCTTCATCCACCACGCCGCCACGCGCGATATTGGTCAGGGTGGCGCTGCGCTTCATCAGGGCCAGGTCTTGCGCCTGGATGAGGTGGTGCGACTCGGGCGTGTAGGGCACGACGAGCACCAGGTGGTCCGCGCGGCTCAGCAGCTCTTGCTTGCTGACCCACTGCGCGCCCAGCGGTGCTTCTTGCTCAGGGCTAAGGCGGCTGCGGTTGTGATAGATCACCTGCATGCCAAAGCCCAGGGCGCCGCGTTTGGCAATGGCCTGGCCGATGCGGCCCATGCCCAGAATGCCCAGGGTGCTGCCGTGAATATCGGCGCCGGCAAAGAGATCAACCCGCCACTGGGTCCAGTCGCCACGGCGCAGGAAATGCTCGCTCTCGCTGATGCGGCGGGCGGCCGCCATCATCAGGGCGAAGCCAAAGTCGGCGGTGGTTTCGGTCAGCACATCGGGCGCGTTAGTCAGCAGCACGCCGCGCGCCGTGCAGGCCGCCACATCCACATTGTTGTAGCCCACGGTCATCAGGCACACCGCCTTCAGCTCGGGGCAGGCGGCCAGCAACTCAGCCGTGATCTGCTCGGTGCCCGAGGCAAACAGGCCTTGCTTGTCGGCCAGGCGGCGCTGCAATTGCGCGGGCGTCAGCGGTTCGTTTTCGTCGTACCACTCCACCTCGAAATGCTCGCGCAGACGCGCCACCACGTCGGGAAAAATGCGCCGGGCGATCAGGACTTTGGGCTTCATGCGTGGCACCCGTTCAAGCCAGAAAGCGGGTGAACTCGGCCACCGCAGCGCGCTCGGTCACCAGGCTGTTTTCCACCGCGGCTGGGTCGGCAAAGCCCAGGGCCATGCCGCACACCAGCATCTGCGTGGGGGCGAGCTGCAGTTCATCCGCAATCAAGGCGTGGAACTGGGTGAAGGCAGCTTGCGGGCAGGTGTGCAGGCCGCGCGCGCGGGCCGCGATCATGATGTTTTGCAAGAACATGCCGTAGTCCAGCCAGCTGCCTTGCTGCATCACGCGGTCGATGGTGAAGATCAGGCCCACCGGTGCGTCGAAGAACTGGTAGTTGCGGCCATGCTGGTGCTGCATGCGCGCTTTGTCGGTCTTGGCGATGTCCAGCAAACCGTAAAGGTCCCAGCCCACTTTGCGGCGGCGGTCGATATAGGGCGAAGCCCATTGCTGCGGGTAGTAGGCGTATTCCTCTTGGTGCGCGGCGTTCTGGGCTGGGTCCAGATAGGTGGCCAGGATGCGGTCGCTCAGGCGCTGCTTAGCGGCACCCGTCAGCACATGCACCTGCCAGGGCTGGGTGTTGGTGCCCGAAGGCGCCCGCGCGGCCACGCGCAAGATGTCTTCCAGCGTTTCGCGCGGCACCGCCTCGGGCGTGAAGGCGCGCATGGAGTGGCGGGTTTCAATCGCGGCGTCCACAGCAGCCGTCTCGGCGGGCGTGGGCATGGCAAAACGTTGGGCTTCAGGCGTAGGCGTTGTCACAGGGTCAGTCCTTTCAAAGCACTCAAATAAGCATCAGGCAATTGGGCTACCGGCCGCCGATGTTGGCGGTCCACATAAACATGCACGAAGTGGCCGCGCGCGGCGCACAGCGCGGCGCCTTCGGCAAACAAGCCGATCTCGTAGCGCACGCTGGAGCGGCCCTGGCTGTGCACCCGCAAGCCGGCTTCGATGCGCTGCGGGTAGGCCAGGGAGTCGAAGTAATTGCAATGCGTCTCCACCACCAAGCCGATGACGGCGCCCTGGTGCAGATCCAGCGCGCCGGCTTCGATCAGGTATTGGTTGACCGCCGTGTCGAACAAGCTCAGGTAGACCACATTGTTGAGGTGGCCGTAGGCGTCGTTGTCCATCCAGCGGGTGCTCAGGGGCACAAAGCGAGCGTAGCTGTCGCGGCCGTCGGCCACGGGGCGGGGATTGTTGTTGGTGCTGCTGGGTGCGCTGGCGGTCATGGCTTGCATTCTTGCATTGGGTTCGGATTGGATGGCTCGCCTGGGCTGGCGCGCAAGGCATTGGCGGGGTTCGGCTCATCCCCAGGCTGCCACCACTGCTGCCACTGTTGCCAGCTGCGCGCCGCGGCCTCCAGCGTCGCGACCTGGCAGGCCACGGTGGTGCTGAGTTCGCGGCCGTAGCCGCCGGCCATGCTCAGGGCCACGGGGATGCGGCGCTGGCGCAAGAAGTCCAGCACCTGCTGGTCACGCGCCAGCATCCCGGCGCTGCTGAGCTTGAGCCGGCCCAGCCGGTCGCCCTCATGTGGGTCGGCCCCGGCCAGGTAAAACGCCAGCTGGAACGGCCCGGCCGCGTCGATCTGGCCCAGCGCCGCCGTCAGGGCGGCCAGATAGTCGGCATCACCGCAGCCATCAGCCAGCTCCACATCGAGATCACTGGGCTGCTTGCGAAACGGGAAGTTCTTGGCCCCGTGCATGGAGAAGGTGAACACGCTCGGGTCATCCCGAAAAATGGCCGCCGTGCCATTGCCCTGGTGCACGTCCAAGTCGATCACCAACACGCGCAGCAGCCGGGCGTTGGTGCCCTTGTTGGCATCACGGTGCCATTCCGCCTGCATCAGGCGCGCAGCCACCGCCACATCGTTGAAGACGCAATAGCCCGAGCCTTTGTCCGCCTGCGCATGGTGGGTGCCTCCGGCCATATTGGCCGCCACGCCCTCGCCTTCAAACAAGGCCGCCCGCGCCGCCATGATGGTGGCGCCCACCGAGCGGCGCGAGCGCTCCGCCATCTGCGGCGACCAGGGGAAGCCAATCTCGCGCTGCTGCGCGGCGCTCAAATGGCCCAGCAAGACGGCGTCCACATAGTCCTGGGTGTGCGCCAACGCCAGCTCGCCCTCACTGGCCGGCTCGGCAGGCTGCATGCGCAGCAGGCCCGGGCTGGCCTCGAAATGCTCACGCAGCAAACGGTATTTGGACTGCGGAAACGGGTGGCCGGGCGGCAGGGCCAAACTGAAGGCATCGGAATGAAAGGCGCGCATGGGGACAGACGATAGCCGGAACTGCGGCTGAGGGTCTGTCATGCCGGCGTCATTGGGGCGGCTGTAGCTGCAGGGGGTCCGGAAGGTCAGTGCTCACCCGTCAAGGAAAGCGCCCCTGGATCATGACAGACCCCAGGGGCGCGGATCACCGCCCTTGGCCGGGCGGTGAGAGGGCGACTGGCCTTGCGACTTACTTCTTCGCCGCAGCCTCCAGCCCCGGCACATGCTCTGCACCCGTCACGATCTGTGCAGTCGATTGGCGCACGGTTTCGCCCAGAGGCTCGACGCGGCCGCCCAGGCATTGGCCCAGGAAGCTCTCGGCCACGGCGTTGAAGCCGATGCGGTTATTGGGCTTGTTGAAGCCATGGCCTTCATCGGGGTAGAGCACATAGGTGACCGGGATCTTCTTGACCTGCATGGCCTGGACGATCTGGTCGCTTTCGGCCTGCTTGACGCGCGGGTCGTTGGCGCCTTGGCCGATCAGCAGCGGGCGCACGATCTGGTCGGCCTTGTAGAGCGGCGAGGCGGCGCGCAGGATGGCTTTGCCTTCCTCGGTCGTCGGGTCACCCATGCGGCTATACATCTGCTTCTTGCCGGCTTCCCAGTACGGGGGGATGGTGCCGAGCAGGGTTTCCAGGTTCGAGGGGCCGACGATGTCCACCGCGCAGGCGAAGGTGGTGGGCGTGAAGGCCACACCGGCCAGGGCCGCGTAGCCACCATAGCTGCCACCCATGATGGCGACTTTGTCCTGGGTGGTCACGCCTTGCTTGACGGCCCAGTCCACCGCGTCCAGCAGGTCCTTATGCATGGTCAGGCCCCACTGCTTGTTGCCGGCATTGAGGAACTTCTTGCCAAAGCCGGTGGAGGCGCGGAAGTTGACCGACAGCACGGCATAGCCGCGATTGGCCAGCCACTGGTGGTAGCCGTTGTAGCCATGGCCGTCGCGGCCCCAGGGGCCACCGTGCACGAGCAGCACCAGGGGCACGGGCTTGTCGGCCTTGCCGTCACCGTTCTTGTCGGCCTCCTTGGGCAGGGTCAGGTAGCTGGGCAGGATCAGGCCATCACGGGCCTTGATCTCCACCCCGTGCATGTCCACCAGGGGGGCGCCTTGCAGCTCGGGGCGGGCAACATAGAGCGCCTGCAGTTTCTTGGCCTTGCGGTCGTAGAGGTAGGTGGCAGCGACCTTGGACACCGGGTCGATGCCGACGATCCACTTGTCGTCGTTGCGGGTGCGGCTGGCGACATAGACCTCGCCCTTGCCCAGCTGCTTCTGCAACCAATCGAAATCGGCCTGGAGTGTCTTGTCCAGGAACTTCCATTCGCTGTTCAGGTACTCGACGGCATAGGCTTGCACCACGCCGCTGGCCGGGTCACGCAGCGTGGCGCCCAGGTCGGCGCGGGCATCTTGTGCCAGCACGGTACGCTTGCCGCTGGCCACGTCTTCGGCGATCACGGCAGTGGTGTCGGTCTCGCGGGAGTCCATCCAGTACAGGGTCTTGCCGTCGTGGGTGAAGCCTAGGGGCGAGGTGCTGCTGTTCTCCAGATTGGTACTCAGACTGGGCTTGTCTTCGACCTTGCCGTCTTGCACCTTGAAGAAGTCCATGCCGCCGGCGCCGTTGGGGCGCATGGCCAGGCGAAGGTTCAGATCGTTGTCGGCCTGGAAGCCGGCATAACCATCCGCCTGCATCACCAGCTTGAGCTCACCGGTCTTGAGGTTGAGCAGATGCACATCGTGCCAGCGCGGGTCGCGGTTGTTGATGCCGATCAGGATTTCATCGACACGACGGGTCGAGAAACCGGTGGGGCGCACGCGCACCTTGTCGAAGGGCGTGTAGTCGCGCTGGGTGCCGGTCTTGATGTCCACGCCGTAGAGGTGGAAGTTCTCGTCGCCGGCGTTGTCTTTGATGAACAGCACCTGCTGGCTGTTGCCGGACCAGAAATGACTCGGGATCGGGCGGTCCTTGGACTCGGTGATGGACTTCGCTGCCTCGGGCTTGTCGGCCGGCGCCACCCAGACGTTCATCACGCCATTCACGGGCGCCATCCAGGACAGCCATTGGCCGTCCGGGCTCAGCTGGGCGCCGCTCTTGACCGGGTTGCCAAACAAGGCAGAGCGGGCGATCAGCGGCGTCTCGGCCACCAGACCGTCGGCCTTGGCTACGGGCGCGGTGGCCGCATGCGCGGCTGCCGGCAAGGTTGCGGCCAGCGCCAGACTCAGCGGCAGCAGGGAACGGGAAGCAAGACCGAAAGCGCGAACAGGAGTCATGGATGAGCACCTCATGAGAAGGAATTGAGACCCGCAGCATAGACCTCAGAAGGAGCAGCTGGGGCGGGGTGCGACGGGCAGCGCAGGCGGTGACACCGCCTGCGCCTAGGGTGGATGAAGTGCCGCCGATGAAATGCCGCTGGGGAGCGCCGCAGGGGTGCTAGAGCGCGAACGGCGCTGCAAGCAGCATCAGGGGTGGCGCGGGCCCCGGATTGGTCCGGGGTCAGGCCCGGGGTCAGGTCCGGGCTCAGGTCCGGGCTCAGGTCCAGGCTCAGGTCTCCCATCTCGCTGGCGCTGCAGCTTCACCCGGGAACCGCTTGTGTGTGCCAACGCACAGACCTGATTTATGTGCGGTTTATGGTCAGTCGCGTGCATGCCGCTGATTCGCAGCCGGCGCATCTCACCAGCAAGGGAGTTGTCACGTGATGAACATCAATTCGAAGATCAGCATGCCGCCAAGGAGTCGCGCCTTTGGCATCAACTTTGCGACCTCGGCGCTGCTGTTGGCGATGGTGGGAGCGAATTCCGCCATGGCCTTGCCCTTGCTGGGCACTGACTTGTCCACCTTCACGGTGCTGGGCGCAGCCACGGTGACCAATGTGCCCACCAGCACCATTTCCGGCAATGTCGGTGTGTGGTCAAGTGGCGGGGCCAATGCCATCACGGGCTTTTTGTCTTCTCCGGGCCTTGCGGTCGCCGACCCGCAAGTGACGAGTGGTCTTGTCCACGCGGGGACGGCAGGCGCCGCGGCCGCGCAGGGCCAGCTCACCTCGGCCATCACCAATCTTTCCTCCCTCGGGGTCGGCACCCTGTTGGGCGCCGATCTGGTTGGCATGACCCTCACTCCTGGCGTCTACACCGTGCCGGCCGGCACGAGCAATTTGTCGGGCGTGCTCATTCTGGACGGGCAAGGCAATGCCAATGCGGCCTGGGTGTTCCAGATGGCCAGCACCCTCATTACCTCGGCAAACTCGGTGGTCAGCGTCACCAATACCGGACAGGGCGCCGGCGTCTTTTGGAACGTAGCCAGCTCGGCCACGCTGGGCAGCAACACGAGTTTCATGGGCAATATCCTTGCCGTCGCCAGCATCAGCTTGAATACAGGGGCAAGAGACAACTGCGGGCGCGTACTGGCCAAGACGGGGGCGGTGACCTTGCAGATGAATACGCTTTCCAATAGCTGCACCGGCTTGCTCAGCGGCAGCGATGGCTTGGGCGGCGGGCTTGACGTCACGACCAGCCCTGAGGGGATAACTTCAGTGGCCTTTCTGCCCTTTGCGCCTATCACCCCCAACGTCCCCGAACCGGCCAGCCTTGCGCTCTTCGGCATCGGCATTTGCGGCATTTGCGGGCTCGGCGCGTTTCGTCGCAGGCGGGGCTGAGTCGCCACGCCAAGTCGGGACGACCTTTGCACGGTGTGCACTGGCGTCTATGCAGGCGGGTCGCACGGGGGGGCTGCGAACGGGTGCCCGCACCCGCCGGATATCGGCCTCATAGGCAGCGAGCTTGGCGTTTTTCGCCGCGCGGGCGGGTTCACTCCACCCGCAAGGGTGCCACGGCGGGAATGAGGATCTCGAAGCGGGCGCCCTCGCCCGGCGCGCTGCTGACCTCGATGCTGCCACCCAACACCGAGTGCACGATGTTGTAGCTGATGTGCAGGCCGAGACCGCTGCCGCCCTGCCCTAGCTTGGTGGTGAAGAAGGGATCAAACACTCGAACGATGTGCTCGGCGCTGATGCCGCGGCCGTTGTCGCTGAAGATCAGGCGGATCCGCCCACCCTCCAAGGCCTCGGCCGACAGCTGCAACAGGCCGTCGCGCCGCCCCTCCAAACCGTGGATGACGGCATTCAAGATCAAATTGGTTAAGACCTGGCCCAGCGGGCCGGGGAAGCTGTCCAGCGTCAAATCATCAGGTACTTGCAGACGCATCTCATGGCCCTCGCGGCGCAGGCGGTTGCCCAGGGTCTGGGCGATCTCGTTGCACAAGGTGTGCAGTTGGAACTCGCGCCGCTGCTCCGAGGTCTGATCGACCGCCAACTGCTTGAAGCTGGTGATCAGCTGTGCGGCGGTATCCAGGCTGCGCACCAGCAGGAGGCTGGATTCCTCGTTGGCCTGGCAATGCTGTTCCAACTCCGACCGGCGCAAGCCCCCAAGCGCCATTTGCTTGGTGAAGGCGCGGCCGCGATCCAGCAAGGTGCTGGCCACCAACAAGCTGTTGCCGATGGGGGTGTTCAGCTCATGGGCCACGCCTGCCACCAACGAGCCGAGTGCCGCCATTTTTTCCTGCTCAACCAGTTGGGTCTGAGCCGTCTTCAGTTGCCGATAAGCTTCGGCGTTATCGAGCGCCACCGCCGCGTAAGCACCCAGGGTTTCAAGAATCGCCAGATCGCTGGCCTGGAAGGCATGGCTGCGCTCGCTGAGCATGAAGATCAGGCCCACGACCCGGTCCTTCAGCAGCATGGGCGCATAAATGCCCGAGTGCACAGGGGCCGGGTCGGCGCCACTTTGCAGCACGATGCGGGTCGGACCCTCCTGCTTGTAGAGCACCCGGCTGTCACGGTCGATTTGGTCCACCCGCTGGGAATTGCCGCTCAATACCGCTTGCACCGCCGGCATCTCCACGGCCTCCAGGCTGCGCACATAGGGCTTGCAAGCCTCTCCGCGGTGCATGACAAAGTCAAAGGCCAAGGTGCGCGCCGACCAATTGACCAAGCCGAGGCCGAAGACATCGCCCGCGATCAATTCGCCCATCTGCTGGTAGAGCGTTTGCTGGATGGAGTTCACATCCAGCGAGGCGGTGATCTGGCGGCCAATCTCGCTCAGCAAGGCAATGTCATGGCGGGCTTTTTCGGCCGACTCACTGGCCTGCAGCGCCAGCGCGCTTTGGGCTTGAGCCACTAGTTTTTCTTGCGCCAACTGATGGGCCTGCTGCTGCAACTCATGGGTGCGGGCCGCCACCTCCTGCTGCAAAATTTGACGGCTGCGGTGAAAGCGGCGCACCCGCCAACGGTAGGCGCCGCCCAGGGCCAGCAGCGCGGTCAAGACCAGGCCTGCGTTCCACCAGGTGGTGCGCCAAAACGGTGGCAGCACCTCCACATTCAGCAACTGCTGCTCCTTGCCCCAAACCCCATCGGGATTGGCGGCCTTAGCCAGCAAGCGGTAGTGGCCGGCGTCCAGATTGGTGTAGGTCGCCACGCCGGAATTGTCTTGGCCGTAGATCCAGTCGCGGTCAAAGCCTTCCAGCTTCCAGGCATGCCGCACCAGGCCGCGCTTGTCGAAGTACAGCGCCGAGAGCACAAAGCTCACCATCGCCTCTTTGTGACTGAGGCGCAGTTGCTGTGCCAGATGCAGCGGTCCAGTGACGCCCAGATCGGCCAATGTCAGCGTGGGCCTACTGGCAGCTGACTGACCCTCACTGACGGGCTCCGCCTTGCCCTCGGCCGCCAGCGATTGGTTGAACACCCGCAGATCACTCAAGACCACTTGGGGCGCCTGCGCGTTGTCTTGCATGGCCTCGGGGCGAAATCGCACCAGCCCCTTGCCGCCAAAGTAGAGCGTGCCATCCGGGGCTCGCGCCGCCGCGCCGAAGCTGAAGCCGCCGTTGAAGTGGCTGGCTCCGGGGTAGAACCTAGCGCGCTGCGCCTGCGGCATGAACTCGGTCAAGCCCTGCTCGCTGCCCAGCCAGACACTGCCCGACTCAGCATCCTGAATCGACTCGAAGGCACCGCCAGGCATGCCCGGCAGCTGCGACCCGCTCTTGTACTGCCAGCGCCCAGGACCGGCGCTGATCAACTCAAAAAAACCCGACTCCGAGGCGGCCCAGATGCGCCCCTGCTGATCCTGGCGCAGCCCGTAAACCTGCAGACTCGAAGGCCTCGCTACATCGGCATTGCCTTGCACCGGCTGCGAAAAACTGTCGTTCGCCGCATCCCATAAATGCAGCCCGCCTTTGGTGCCCACCCACAGCCGCCCGCTGCGGTCTTGCAACAAGCAGTCAACGATGTCGTGGCTGAGCGCCGCGGGATTGCGCGGGTCGGCCTGATAAGCCCGCACCCGGCCGCTGCGGTCCACTCGGTACAGGCCTTGCGCACTGCTGACCCACAGCTCGCCCGAAGCGATGCGCAGCATGGCGCTGACCGAGACCGGCGCCATCATATTCGGCCGCAGGTCAAAGGTCTGGCTGCGCCGGCTCCGCGGGTCATAACGCTGCAGGCCGCGCTCGCCGCCCACCCAAAGCAGGCCATCCGGCTCGCGCCACAAGGCTTTGACATGGCTGAGCGGCATCTCTTGCGCGCTGATGCGCTGCACCTCGCCGCTGGATAGATGCAAGCGGTTCAAGCCGCCGCCATAAGTGCCAACCCAAACATGCTGCTCGCCGTCAAAGGCCACGGCCATCACCGTGTCGCTGGACAAGCTCTTGTCGTCACCTGGCAAGCTCAAGTAGGTGGAAAAGCGCCGGCCGCCCAGATCCGCCAGGCTGATGCCGCCACTCAAGGTGCCCACCCACAGGCCGCCGCTGCGGTCTTGCATCAGGCTGGCGACCGAGTCTTCGCTCAAGCTGCTGTCCACCGAGGGCAGCTTGACGAAGGTGTCGAGGCGGCCGGGGACGGGCTCACCTCGCTCATTTTTTGCGCCCTCTTGCCAACGGTACAAAGCCGGGCGGTTGAAGGCGCCGATCCACATGGCCTGATCGCGGTCGCGCAGCAAGCTGTAGACCCGGTCGCGGGGCAGCTTCAGTTGCAAGCCCAGCGGATCCGGGCGCGGCGCCAAGTCTTTGTTTTGCCCCTCGGCCCAGCGCCAAGTCTGCAGGCCGCCGACCATGCCCACCCAAATCCGGCCTTGCCCGTCAAGGGCCAGGGTGCTGACATGCAAATCGCTCGCCGCCATGGCGTCAGCACCCAGGCCGTTGAGGGTGCCAAACTGATAAAGCACCTGGCCCTGTGCATTGATCCGCAGCACCTCATGGCTTTCGCCGACCCAGACGCCGCCCTGCCCATCCGGCAACAAGGCCCGAATCGGCCGCTTCAGCGACAGGCGCTCGCCCCCCGGCCGCTGCCAGTCGACAAAGCGCCGCTCGGCCGTGTTGAACATCAGCAAGCCGCCCACGGTGCCCACCCACAAACGCTGCGGCCCGGCAGGCGCCAGGGCTAGCACGCGCCGCTCGGCGAGGCTGAAGGACTCCGGCATCGACTGACGCTCAACTTTTTCGCTTGCTAGCGGCATGCGGTCCAGGCCGCCGCGCGTGCCTATCCACAGCACGCCCTGCTCGTCCTCTAGCAAGGCTTCAACCAAGGAGTGGCTGAGGGAATCTGCTTGCTCGGGGCGAGACTTAAAGGTCTTGACCGCCTGGCCGTCAAAGCGCGCCAGGCCGGCTGTGGTGCCCATCCAGACCAGACCGTGGCGGTCTTGCAAAAGGCTGATGACGCTACCGCCCGGCAGCCCCTGTGCTCCCCCCAGATGAGAAAAGCGCAAGCTGTGCAGCGCACTTGCCCAGACCAAGGGCTGACACAAAAGCAAGAGCCCGCAAAAGGCCAAGGCACGCAAGGCGTCGGCCCCGCGTGACCACTTCTCTTGTGGCCTTTGTGGCTGCCCCCTACTCGCTGCGTTAACAGCGCGCTGGTCCTCATGCTTGAACAAATCGGTCTCCGGCTCCCGCCTGACAAGTCATCCAACATCTCGGCGGGGCCTTGCACCGCCCTCCGCCGATCAAAGCAGTTCGTATGGCTGTGAGCATATAGCGGCTGACGCGGCACGGTGTGCTGGTCAAGTTTTTTTGGACACAGCGATAGGTTGTTTGATTGCCGATTGCTGCTCGAAGGCATTGGGTGGCAAGTTGCCCAGTTTGGAATGCAGTCGCACGCTGTTGTAGAAGCCAACGATGTAGTCGGCGATGTCCGTCATGGCCTCGGCGTGGTTGGCGTAGTCGCGCTGCCAAACGCGCTCCGTCTTGAGGCTCAGGAAGAAGCGTTCTATCACCGCGTTGTCCCAGCAGTTGCCTTTGCGACTCATGCTGCCGACCAGGCCGTGACGGGCCAGCAGCGCCTGATGAAGGGAGCTTGCGTACTGGCTACCCCTGTCGGAATGAACAATCAGCCCTGGTGCGGGTTGGCGCTGCGCGATGGCCAGTTGCAGCGCCGCGCATACCAACTCGGCATGCATGGTCGGCGCCATCGCCCAGCCCACGACTTTGCGGGCGTACAGGTCCAGCACCACCGCCAGGTACAACCAGCCACTGCGCGTGCGGACATACGTGATGTCGCTCACCCAGGCTTGGTTGGGGCCGCTCGGGTTGAAGCGCCGGGCCAGCACGTTGGCTGAGACCGGTAGCGCATGGCCGCTGTCGGTGGTGTGGACGAACTTGCCCCGCCACAAGGCCCGCAGCCTGTTCTCGCGCATCAAACGTCGCACGCGGTGGCGCCCGATATGCAGACCCTGAACGCGCAGCACCGCGCCAAGACGACGACTGCCATAGACGCGGCCGCTGGCGGCGAACTCGGCCTTCAATTGCGTGCTGACCAAACAGGCCTTGGGCGCGAGCTTGGCGCGCTGACGGGCACCGTAATAGCCCGAACGGCTGACGCCCAACACGCGACACAGGCGCCCTACAGGAACGGCCTTCTTGTGCAACTGCTCGACGAACTGATAGCTCATCGAAGCTCGCGGGCAAAGAAGGCCGATGCTTTTTTTAGGATATCGACGTCGCCGCGCAACTGCTTGTTCTCGGCCTCAAGCTGGCGGATGCGTTGCTGCTCGGCGGTCAGCGGTTTGCCGATACCGGGGCGGCCTGCAGCCTCTTCATCGGCCTGCGTCAGCCATCGCCGCACGGCCGTCTCGCCGAGCTTCATGTCGCGGCAGACATCGCCCACGCTCAAACCCTGCTGACGAATCATCTGCACGACTTGCAGTTTGAAGTCCGCAGTGAATGTCCTTCGTTCTCTCTTGCTCATGTTTCCCGTCCAGGTGGATTCCACCTATCGAGGTGTCCGGGGAAATTAGACCAGCACACGGACACAGCGCTAAGCAGGGCGGTCAAGCGGTCAACCGGTCAAGCGGGCTTGAGCTCTGGCCCTACCTGCGGCATGCTCGTGGCCCCTATTGCGGCCCTAGATGGCGCCGTTGACTTTTGGCCCTAGGCCTCACATAGGAGAGCATGATGCGAGTCCTCGCCTTATCCCTGATCACAGCAGTCGTGTCGCTTGCTTGCGCAAGCCCGCCAAATCAGCCCAACAAGACCTCGCCACTACAAGGCGAAAGACACTCCGCCGCACCACCTCTTGCGGCGAGCACGGACGGTTTGCAGTCCGGGGAGTTGTTCGAGGTTCTTGCCCAGATGGATCGCGCCTTGTTCGAAGCCTCCTTCGAAACCTGCGATGCTGCGAAAGCCAACGCTTTCTTTGCCGACGACGTTGAGTTCTATCACGACCAAACTGGCCTAGCCGTCGCTGAACAAGTACGTGAGAACACCCGCCGGCTCACGGCATCCTGTCCTAGCCATCGTGGCGTGAAGCGAACGCTGGTGCCAGGTAGCTTGAGGGTGTATCCGATACACAACTACGGCGCTGCACAGATCGGCATGCACCGGTTTGACGAGCGTGGTGCCAGCACAAGCAGCTTGGCAAAGTTTGTCAATCTGTGGCGCCTGCAGGACGGACGCTGGCGGCTTGCACGAGTACTGAGCCTCGACCATCGCGCCGTGCCACCGCTGGCACCTATGCCGGCCAACTAAGCGGGCGGACTTACTCCGTTTCAATCGACAGCCGGTCAGGTCGAAGCTGAACTGGATAAGAGGAAGCGCGCAAACAAGGCGTCCCCCTTCGCCCTAGGCCGAGTTCGGGGAAAGGCACAAAGTCATCGCCGCGTCATGGCCCCGTCACGCCCTGCGCGCATGCTGGCTTGGCAAGAACTTGCTGGGCAAAAACAGCCCGGCTTGGCCTTATTACATTTTTTTGCTGCATTGCAACAAAAAAGTGCTTGCAAAAGAAATGCCCCTCCCTATACTTCGGTTTGTTGCAGTGCAACATTTCACTGTCGAAGTTTGACTTTGCAGATAAACACGGGGGTAGCCCCCAATTCAAGGAGTGCTCCATCATGCTGACCGCAGAACAAATCATCGCCGCCCACAAAGCCAATATCGAAACCCTGTTCGGCCTGACGAACAAGGCGTTTGAAGGCGTCGAGAAGCTCGTCGAACTGAACCTGCAAGTGGCCAAGACGGCCCTGGGTGAAGTGGCTGAGTCCACCCACGCCGCCCTGTCGGTGAAGGACGCCCAAGAGCTGCTGGCCCTGCAATCCTCGTTGCTGCAACCCAGCGCCGAGAAGGCCGCTTCCTACAGCCGTCATCTGTACGACATCGCTTCCAGCACCAATGCCGAAGTGGCCAAGGTTGCCGAAGCCCAGTTGGCCGACATCCAAGCCAAGTTCTCCGCCGTGGTTGAGAGCGCTGCCAAGAACGCCCCCGCCGGCACCGAAAACGCTGTTGCCCTGGTGAAGTCGGCTGTTGCCGCCGCCAACAACGCTTTCGAGTCCGTGCAAAAGGCCGCCAAGCAAGCGGCTGACGTCGCCGAAGCCAACTTCGAAGCCGCCACCAACTCGGCCGTCAAGGCCAGCCAGACTGCCACTCAGACCGCCACCCGCGCCACCAAGCGCGCCGCAGCCTGATCAGTCAGCAAACGAATCAGCAAGCCGACGCCCGGGCCTTGATGGCCCCGGTGCAGCGGCCTTGCAGCCGGTAGATCAGTCAGTCAGCCGACCAAGTTTGTCTCCTCGGTGCATGCCTGCACCGATTCAGCCCAGCGCTTGCGCTGGGTTTTTTTATGGCCGAACGCTTTTCAAGCAAGCGCGGCAAGACCTGACCCCAAGGCGGCAACGGCAGGCAAACCCCAAGCGTGCGCCGCGGCGTGGCATGGCGCCAAGCCCATAAGATGCGGGCACTGTTTTTCGCTGTCACGGCGTCACCTTTTTGCGCATCCCCATGTCCGACCCGACCTCGCTTGCCCCCGCCCCAGCACCGCTGGCGCAACGCCCGCCCCGGCTCTGGTCGCGCTGGCTGGCCGTGTCGCCCGCGCAGGCCGAAAAATGCCCCAACTGCGCCAGCCCTTTTCCAGACCCCAAGCCCAAGTACTGCGGTGAATGCGGCCAGGAAACCCTGCTGCGCGCGCCCAAGTTGGGCGAGTTTTTGCAACAGTTCGGTGGCAGCTACTTGGCGATGGAAGGCGCTTTGTGGCGCACCCTGGCCAAGCTGATGCTGCCGGGCCAGCTAACGCTGGAATATTTTGCCGGGCGGCGCCGCCGCTATGTGCTGCCGCTGCGCATCTATCTGACCATCAGCCTGCTGGCCTTGGTGTTGCTGCGGATCGTGACGGCCAATCAGATGGAAAGCGACTCCGGCCATTTGGTCACGATCGACTCTGCCGACAAACGCGACTTCGAGATCATGAGCATCGGCGGCTTTGGTGCCGGCGTCAAAGACGGGGTATTTTTCTGCAACAAGCTGCCCGCCTCGACTTGCGAGCGCCTCAAGCGCCGCTTCAACTTCGACCCCGCCACCATGGCCAATGAGCTGCAAGAAGGCCAGGCCCGCTTCTTCAGCCATCTGGGTACCACCATGTTCTTGCTGCTGCCCAGCTACGCGCTTTGGCTCAAGCTGGTCTATCTGGACAAACGGCGCCGCTACACCGAGCACCTGATTTACGCCCTGCACCTGCACGCCTTCTGGTTCGCCATGATTGCCCTGGTGATGGCGGGCAAGCTGATGGGCCTGTCGGGCGCGCCCGCATGGGCCGGGCTGGCCTCGGTGCTCTACCCACTGGTCGCGATGAGCCGGGTCTACGGCTCACGCTGGTGGAGC
This sequence comes from Paucibacter sp. KCTC 42545, assembly GCF_001477625.1. Taxonomy (NCBI): domain Bacteria; kingdom Pseudomonadati; phylum Pseudomonadota; class Betaproteobacteria; order Burkholderiales; family Sphaerotilaceae; genus Roseateles; species Paucibacter sp. KCTC 42545. Next base: position 616,824 of record NZ_CP013692.1, on the reverse strand, counting down.
ACCGGTCTGCGCGCCTTCGCCGTGCTCTTGCTGTATCTGATCACCATCAGCATGGCGCTGGCCGGCTTGATGGTGTGGACGCTGCTGAGCTGATGCGCAGATTGAGCGCGGGCGCGCTCGATCAACGGCCCTGAGGTGGCAGGCCCAAACGGTCCAGCTGATCGGCCACCAATTCGAGGCGCAGCAGCGGGTTGTCCAACTGCATCAGGCGCTGCCGCTCGGCATCGGCCAGCGGCAGCATCTCGCTCCAGCGGTTGGACAACCAGCCGCTGTCCTGCCACTGGTAGGGCGGCTGAAAAGGCAGATCAACCGCCGCCGCGCCCTGCTCCAGGTTGTGCAGCAAGGTTTGCAGCAAGACGGCGGCCGGGGCCAGATCGGCGGGCACGGCCACCGCTACATCGTCGGGCAGCAGTTCGATCTCGCCCATCCACAAACCATGCGGCAGGCATTCGCTGCGAAGCAGGCGAAAGCGCTGGCCGCCATGGCAGCGAATCTGCAGCAGACCGGGGCCTTGCGACTCCAGCCAGTCGATATGCGCCAAGGTGCCGATGTCTTGAAAGCGCTCGCGCACAAAGCCTGCGCCATCGCCCGAGGCCTCATCGCGGCGGCGCAACTCGCCGCCCTCAATCAGGCTGACGACGCCAAAGGGCTGGGCGGCCTTGTGCTGGCGCGCAATCATGTCCAGATAGCGTGGCTCAAAAATCCGCAGCGGCAGATAGCCGCCGGGAAACAGCACCGACTGCAAGGGGAAGAGCGGAATCGTTGCGGTGCTCATGATTCGGTGCCTCGCGGGATAAGCCAGGCCGGGTCAAGCGGCCGGGGGAAGGACATGAACTAGCGCGTTTTGGCCTCAATGCGCGCCCGCAGCTGCGGCAGCATCAGGATAGCCGCTTCGCGACCCGCCTGGATGGAGCGGCGCCGCGCTGAGAAATCAGCACTGCCCACCCCGTCGAGCTTGGGCCGAATCACCACATCGGCCTCGCCGAGCTCAAAGTTATTGATGCTGCGGCCCATGATGGAGAAGGTCTGCATCAGCATGCGCATCGCATCACCCGGCGGGTTCTTGTCGGGCGGCGAGGAGATGTCCACCGCCAACACCAGTTCCGCCCCCATCTGCTTGGCAAAACGCACCGGCACAGGCGCCACCAGGCCGCCATCCACATACTCGCGATTACCAATCTTGACCGGCTGGAACACCGCCGGCACCGAGCTTGAGGCCCGCACCGCCACGCCGGTATCACCGCGCCGGAACAGCGCGCCCGAGCCGTCCGACAAATCGGTGGCGACGATGCCCAGCGGCAGCTTCATCTGCTCGATCAGCTTGCCGCCGGTCTTCTCGCGCACATAGCGCGCCAGCGCCTCGCCACGGATCAGGCCGCGGGTCGGAAAGGCCCAATCGGTGATGGCACCTTCGTCCATGCCATCGGCCAGCGTGGCCAGCTCACGGCCGTTCATGCCATAGGCATACAAGGCGGCCACCAGGCTGCCGGCCGAGGTGCCTGCCACCAGGTCGACCTTGATGCCCTGCTCTTCCAGCACCTGAATCACGCCGATGTGCGCAAAGCCGCGTGCCGCGCCGCCGCCCAAAGCCAAGCCCAGCTTGGGCAAAACGGGCGGGAGCTTGGGCGCAGCCACAGGGCTGGCGGCCACCGGGCTGGGTGCCGGGGCCACCTCGGGCGCTTTGGTCAGGGAAGTGCTGGAACAGCCGGCGAAAGCCAGGGCTGCCAACAACAAGCCACGGCGGCTGAATGAGGTGATGAAGGTGCGAGGGGAAGCAGAAACAGGAGCGGAGAAAGAATGCATGCCGCGATTCTAGGGACCTTGCGCCGCTCCCCCCTAGATGTGAAATTGCGCGCCGCAGCAGCACTCCATAGACTCAGCGCCATTCAAGGCAAGGCTTGTGCAAGTCAAGCTTCTGCGGACGGGCGAAGAGCCGGGCAACAAAGCCCGGTCTTGACGGGCCCAGTCTTCCCCAGGCACCAGCGAAGTGCCGTGCGAGCACGCATGCCTCGCCATCACGAGGTTTCAGCCGGAAAAACTGTTTTGCTTGAAGAGCCGCGGTAGGCCGCGGTTGAAGCTGCTGCATGGCTGCTTGGCCGCCAAGAGCCGCACCCGAATTCAGTCATCACACCGTTCAGTCAGGAGTTCTCATGAAGCTAGGTTTCCCCCTCTCCATCCAGAGCCAGCTCCGCACCGGCATGCTGCGTGGGCTGCTGGCGCTTGCCTTGGCCAGCACAGGCTGGATCGGCACGGCACAAGCCACGCCGCTCATCAGCGTCAGCGCCTCGAAGTCCAGCGTGAATGTGGGTGAAGTCTTCACCATCTATTTCGACATCAGCGGCTTCAGCCCAGCGGCCGGCAGTTCGCTCAGTACATTCGACATCAATATCTTGAACAATGCCGCCCTGGCGGGCCTGGGCACCGTTAGCTTCATCGACCCGGCCAGTGCCATCAACCAGCTTGACCTTGACGAGCCGGGGTCGCTGGGCTTCTACGGTGATGCCACCCAGGGCGCCGGCATGATCGATGCCTTTGGCCTGTCCGGCAATAGCACGGCCTTGTTGGACGCCGACCAAGCCGACAGCTTCCGCTTCCTGAGCCTGAGCTTCACCGCCTTGGCGGCCAGCAGCGGCGCCGAGTTCGCCATTGATCTGAGCGACCCCGGCATGCTGTTCTTGGACAGCAGCGGCCGGGTCATGGAAGTTGACTACCAGTCGGCCCGCGCGGTGGTGGCCATCACCGAGGGCGGCGGCGGGCAAGTACCCGAGCCCGCCAGCTTGGCACTGGTGGCCTTGGCCCTGGCCGGCGTGGGCCTGAGCCGCCGCAAGGGCAAGCAGGCCGACAGCGCAGGCAAGACCCGACCCTCAGGGCGGGCCATCCAGCTGCTCGGCCTGGCCAGCGCCGCCTTCGCGGTGGGCCAAGTCTCGGCACAGGCCGGCAACCTGCCGCCCGCTACAAGCGCCGCCTCCGCGCCTGCCACCACGGCTGTTGCCAAAGGCACGCCAATCGAAGTCGTCGTGCTGCAAATCGCCGGCTCGCGCGCCAAGGTGCGGGCGGTGGAAGACGGGCGTGAGTACTGGATCACCACCGCCCAGCCGCTGCCGGCGGACAAGCTCGGCGCCCGCCTGCAGGGCCAGGCCCATGCGCGTGGTGACGCGATCTTTGTCGCTGCCCCTGTTTTCCTCAGCAAACCCTGAGCCCCTTCGACTCAAAGGACGCCATCATGATGAAGACCTTTGTGCAGGCAGGCGCCAGCCTGACCCTGCTAGCCACCGGTGCCTGCGCGCTGGCGCAGACCACCTCGCCCTTTACCCCGCCCGAGCAGGACATGGGCAAATACGTCACCAACTCCGGCGCGGGCCTGGACACCGGCTGCACCTACCGCGGCAGTGGTCCACTCGTCGTGCGCTTCAAGGTGCCGGCCCCCGTCAATGAAACCCAACTCGACGGCCAGGGCAAGCTCAAGGACCCGGGCAAGCTGGTCGCCGACAAGGTGGTGGGCGCGCGCGCCAAGATTTCCTTCCCGGTCTACGACATTGACGACAAGGCCGTCACCGACGGCACTTACGCCCCCGAGATCGATAACCTTTCCTGGAACGGCACTTTCATCAAAACCCTGTCCGGCTTCAACAACCAATGGGTGAATGATTCCTTCGAGGTCGACATCGGCGAGGTCAAGTTCGCCAGCCCGAGCAATCCGGGCGTGGTGAACGAATTTCAGGTCGACATCGACACCGGCAATGTCGGTAATGGCGAATACTGGTGCATGGCCATCGACTGGGTCGGCATTGAATTCGATGCCGCCTACCCCTTTGCCCTGATTCACGGCATCGCCGCCAAAGACAACACCTGGGACGCCGCCGAGGCCCCCGGCGTGCTCGACACCATGGACAAGAGCGGTGCGCTCTACAAGCGATTTTTCACCGGCAACCGCAATGGTGCGGTGATGACGAATGCGGCGGACTTGAAGGGCCAGATTACGGGCTATCTGGATCAGGTCAAGGCCAAGAAGGTCAACCTGATCGTCCACAGCAAGGGTGGCCTGGACTCACAAGCCATGGCCGTGTTGAGCCCGCCGGAATTTGAAGTGCTGTCGCTGGGTACCTTGTCCACCCCCCACCGCGGTTCGGTGGTGGCTGACCTGACCCTGCTGCAGCGCGCGTTGGCCAGCATCTATGAAGGCAATGGCCAAGACCCCAACGGCTATGCCCGCCGCTTTGTGGACAGCACCACCGCCGGCATCGCCAGCGGCTTTGGCGCCGGCCCTCAGCCTCCGGGGCTGAACGACCTGACCACGCAGTCGGCCAATCAGGCGATCTCAGCTGGCTTGCGCGGCAATGTGGGCAATACCTTCACCATTGGCGCGGACGCCGGCCCCAACTGCAGCCGCGAGCCCAGCAATGGCGAGATCGATCCGATGAACCCCATCTCCGGGGTGCCCATCTTCGGCAACTACACCTACAACGCGCTGCGCCTGGCCTATATGACCATTTGCAACTTCAGCTCGGCGGTGCAGCTGAGCTTCGAGGTGCTGCCTAACTTTGACCCCTCGGTTCCGCCCATCACGGTGCTGACTTACCAGACGGTGCTGAACGCCAGCGCCAGCCCCAACGATGTGGTGGTGGCCCTGCCCAGCGCCAACCCGGGCTGGGGCACGCCACTGGGCAACCAGAACAGCATCAACCATTCGACGGTCAAGAACGGCGGCAATGTGCGCAAGATTCTTGATGAAACCATCAAACTGCGCTGAGCCAGGAGCCATCATGAGCTTGATTCGTCGCCACCCATTTCCTTCATTGCGCTCGCTACGCCTCTCCACCCTTTGCCTGGCGCAAGCCCTGGCACTGGGCCTGAGCCTGCTGGCCCCCGCTGCCCAAGCGCAGAACACCGGCCTGGTCAACGCCATGGCCACCAACACCCAGGCCGGGCCTATCACGGCCGGCGCCACCCAGCTGCGCATGCCGATTGCGGTCTCGGCTTTCAACAGCCTGAAGCTGCAGCTGATCCTGCCAGTGAGCGGGGCACAAATCAGCCTGATCGACCCGCAAGGCACGGTCGTGATCGCGGCCAATGACCCGCGCATCAGCTTTCTGGACGGCGCCAGCCTGACGCCGCCGCTGCCGGGCGGCCTGTTCATCACGCCCGAGATCGCCAACCCGGTGGACGGCAATTGGACCTTGCTGGCCACCTTCCCGCCCGCACCCGTGCCCACGGTTGCCCTGCTGAACTTGTACGCACAGTCGCCCTACCAGGTCGGCATGGTGCTCAGCGGTCAAAGCTACCGGGTCGGCCAGCCGGTGCCGCTGGGCGTGCTGGCCTTGAACCAGGGCCTCCCCATCCTGGGCCTGGCGCCCAGCCTCACGCTCAAGAAGGACGGCAATCCGATTGCCAACGTCAGTGCGGTGGACAGCGGCCAAGCCGCTGACTTCGACGGCCTGGCCAGCGACGGCATCTACAGCCGCGGCTACACCTTCAACCAGACCGGCCGCTACCAGGTCGACGCCCAGGTGGACATCCCCACCGCCGGCGGCGGCAATGTGCGGCGCACGGCCACTGGTTTTGTGGACATCGTGCCGGCCAACTTCACATTCGGCGCGGTCAGCAGCTCGGTCACACGCGGGGCCAACAACTGCATCAGCAAGCTCAATGTCACGCTGACCGGCACGGTCGCCCTGCCCGGCACCTACAGCACGGCAGCCACCTTGCTCGGCCCCAACGGCAGCGCCAGCGGCAGCCTGCTCAAGCGCGCCAACACCACGCTGGCGGCGGCCGGCGCTTTGTCGTCCACCGTGTCATTCAGCTCGACCGAGATCCGCCAGCACTTCAGCGAAGGCGGCAGCTTTGTCGTCGATCCGCTGGATCTGCTGGCCTTCGCCGGCGCTTCGCCGCAGCTGGAAATGCGCCGCAACAATGCGCTTAGCTTCAGCGGCATGCCGCTGGAACAGTTCTGCGCCGCCGCCATCGAGGTGGCCAATGGCGCCACGGTCAGCCCGGTGCTGCGCGGCAGCCATATTGGTCAGCTGGACTTCAGCCTGCCGCTGCGCGTGATCAATGCCGGCAACTACCAAATCTCCTTCAAGGTGATTGATGCACAAGGCGCCGAGGTGGGCCAATTCGGCCTCAGCCGCGCACTGGCCGCCAACAGCAATACCGCCATCACCGCCACGGTGCTGGCAGACAAGCTGCAGCGCAGTGACGGGCCTTACCGCATCGAGTCGGTGCTGGTGGTGGGTGGCGGCAGCACGGCACAGGCTTCGCGGGTGCCGGTAGCCGCCAGCGCCATCTCGCGCTGGCAGTACTTCCCCACCATCACCGGCGACCTCAACGGTGATGGCAGTGTGAACGCCGCTGACCGCGACCTCTTGATGCAGTACCGCGGCCAAAGCCCGCTGATCCCCGGCGACCGCCGCGACCTCAACGGTGACGGCAAGATCGATCTGCAAGATGCGCGGCTTTTGATCCAGCGCGCATGTACGGCGCCCAACTGCCCGCGCAACTGACCCAGATCGGGGTATAGCAGCCGCATGGCCCGTTGACCTAAGGGGCCATGCGGCCGAGTGAGAACGAACTCAGGGCCTACATACAGCCATGTATACGGCCCTGAGTTCATTGGCCTGCTCGGCGCTCAGCGCCACCTCTTGCAACTCGGCCACCAGGCCCGCTTCGCTGGGCCCAAAGCGGATCAGGCCCACCCGGGCCAGCGCCGTCAGTGGCCCGCCAAGAGCGGCAAGCTTGTCTGCGCCCACCCGCACCGAGATGCGACCCGCCCCCGCCGCCAGCATGCTGGAGGCGCTGACCATGCGCGATCCCGCCGGCCCGACCAGGCTGATATTGCAGGCATAGTTGCCGGCAGTGGCCACACTCACCGCAAAGTCAAACAGCACCGCGCGGACGCAAACCCCGGCAGCTCCCGCTTGCTGCTCAAGCCGCAGCCCACTCAAGGCCAGCGCGGCCTTGGGCGCGGCGGCATGCAGCAGCAACTCGGCCTGCAAGGGCTTGGCCGTGGCCCGGAACTGGTGCTGGGCAGTGAGCCGGTACTCCCCCGCGGCGGGCAGGCTGAAGCGGGCGATGAGGGCACCGGGCTCATCGCTGATCAAGATGCCAGTCGCGGTGCGCGCGCCGGCCTCGGCTTTGGGGCTGGCGACAAGTTCACCCCGGCTATCGCGCAGACTCAGCTGCGGCGCCCTTGCCACCCAGTTGGTCAGCGGTACGCCGTAATCCTGGCCTCGCAGCACCAGCAGCAGGGGCTCACCGGCGGCAATCATTGCGCCTGAACTGCCGGCGCTCAACAAACTCAGGCTCAGCTCGAAACGCGGCAAGACCCGGTAGCTCAGCAAGACCTGACCCTTGGCGCCCGCTCTTGCTTCGAGCTGCAAGCGCCAGCGCCCCGGCGCCGCATCGCGCACCGCCGGCAAGACGATGGCATCGCCCAGCTCGGGCCGCCCGGCATCGGCCTGCGGCGTCAGCCCCAGCTCGGCCGGCGTTTTGCGCCAGACCAGCGAACCCAGAGGATCAAAAAGGCTGATGGCCGCGAGCTTGGCCGTGCTGCGCAGGGATGAAAACACGAGGCTATTCTCCGGCTCACCCTGGACCTCAATACTCAGATTTAGCGGCCCGCCGCCAGCCGGCAGCGTCGCTGTGAGCTGTTGCGCCTTGATAGCCGCCGTGCTGCTATTGGCCAGCTGCTGCTGCGCGGACGCCGGGGCTTGTGCGAATGCATCCATACGGGGCCAGAGAGTCATGGCCAAGCCGCCCGCCCAAGGGCCGAACTGCCGGCGCGATACATGCTTGGCGAAGAACATGGGGCGCATGGTCGCATACCTGGCTCCGACATGGGGCAAGACCCGGGGGCCGAGTGCCGCGCAGCCACCTAGACTGCCTCATCATGACGAACACGCCCTCCCCCAAAAAATCCGGCCTGCGCCTGCTGCGCCGCAGCCTCGCTGCCCTGCTGCTGATCCTGCTCCTGCTGATCGCCCTGGCCTGGGCGCTGCTGCGCGCCAGCCTGCCCCAACTCAATGGCAAGATCACGCTGCCGGGCCTGCAAGCGCCTCTGAGCATAGGCCGCGACGCCCTAGGCACGGCCATATTGCAGGGCGAGCACCGGCTGGATCTGGCGCGCGGCCTGGGCTTTGTGCATGCGCAAGAGCGCTTTTTTGAGATGGACCTGACGCGCCGCTCCGCCGCGGGTGAGCTGTCCGCCCTGTTTGGCGCCAAGGCGCTGGAGCGCGACAAGCAGCGCCGCATGCACCGCATGCGCGTGCGCTTGAGCGAACGCTTCCAGCAACTCAGCGCCGCGGATCAAGCCCTGCTGACGGCCTATGCCAGCGGCGTCAACGCCGGCCTGGCCGCGCAGACGCTGCGGCCCTGGCAGTACCTTTTGCTGCAGGCCCAGCCGCAAGCCTGGACCGAAGTGGACTCGCTGCTGGTGGTGGCGGAGATGTTCTGGATGCTGCAAGGCAGTGGCATCGATGCCGGCTTTGAACGCGCCCGCCTGCGCGAACTCAGCGGCGACGCTTTGTTCGACTGGCTCAACCCGCGCGGTGGCCACTGGGACGCGGCGCTTGACGGCAGCAAGCTGCCCCCGCACGGCGCCATGCCCACGGCCGAAGCTTTTGACCTGCGCAAGCAGGCGGCGGCAGCGCCCAAGCAGGCCTTGAGCTTCAACCCAGAAAATGGGGCTGGGCTAGAGCTTGGAATGGGGATCAGCATGGCCAGCGGCGGCGAAGCCCCCGTCATCGGCAGCAATAACTGGGCCGTGTCCGGCCAGCGCAGCGCCCACGGTGGCGCCTTGCTGGCGGACGATATGCATCTGGGCCTGTCGGTGCCCAGCATCTGGTACCGGGCGCAGCTGCAGCTGGGCCAGGGGGGCGGCAGCCAGCGCGGTGCCGGGCTGACGCTGCCGGGCATGCCCAGCTTGGTGGTGGGCAGCAATGGCCGGCTGGCCTGGGGATTCACCAATGCCTACGGCCAATGGTTTGACTGGATCAAGCTGCCGGCCAATCTGCCTGCCGAGCAGATTCAGCGTTACCAAGAAACCATCGCCATCAAGGGCGAGGCCGCGCAAACACTGGAAGTGCGCGAGTACAAGGGCGCGCCCATCGTGCGCGAAGACAAAGCCAGCGGCCACGCCTATGCCCTGCGCTGGATCGCCCAGCGCGGCGAGGCCTTCAATCTGGAACTGGACCGTATGCTGCAAGCCAGCTCGGTCGAAGAAGGCCTGCGCATCGCCCAAACCAGCGGCCTGCCGCATCAGAACATTTTGCTGGCTGACAGCCGCGGCGCCATCGCCTGGACCATTGCCGGCCGGCTGTGGCGCCAAGCCGGCGTGGCGCAAAGCTACGCCCGCTTTCAAGCGCCCGACAGCGCCGCCCCTGACTGGATGCCCCCTGCCGAATACCCCGTCATCAAGAACCCCACTCAGGGCCAACTGTGGACCGCCAACAACCGACAGATCGGCGGCGAGAGCATTGGCGATGGCGGCTTTGACCTGGGTGCGCGCGCCCGCCAGATCCGTGACCGGCTGAGTGAGCGCGCCCAGCACGACGAGCAAAGTCTGGCGGCGATCCAGCTCGACAACGAAGCCCGCTTCATGCAGAGCTGGGCCCAGCGCCTGGCCAAAGTGCTGGCGCGCAGCCAGCGCCACGACGAAGTGGCCGCCATGCTGCAAGCCTGGAATGGCCGCGCCGATGCCGACCAAGTGGCCTACCGCCTGGTGCGTGCGGTGCGCCTGAAAACACTGGACCGCCTGTGGGCCGCCTGGACCCTGCCCTTCCTGGGTGAGCAACAGCTCGACGATAAGCGCCGCACGCCCTGGCGCGCCCAATTCGAGTACAGCGCCAGCGCGGCGCTGGACCAGGCCCCCGCCCATCTGCTGCCGCCCGCCTACGCCAGCTGGGACGCCCTGCTGCTGAGCCAGTTGGACATTGCCATCAACGAACTCACTCTGGGCGCCACCGAGCCGCTGGGCCAGGCCACTTGGGGCCGGCACAACGCCAGCAAGATCCAGCATGTGCTGTCCAAGGCCATCCCCGCGCTGTCAGTGTTCTTGGACATGCCCAGCCAGCCACAAGGCGGGGACAGCAATCTGCCCCATGTGGCCCAGCCGGCCTTTGGCCAGTCGCAGCGCCTGGTGGTGGCGCCGGGCCGCGAGGCGCAGGGCTTGTTGAGCATGCCGGGCGGGCAAAGCGGCCACCCGCTCTCGCCCTACTACGGCGCCGGCCACGCGGCTTGGGCGGCCGGTGAGGCCACGCCCTTGCTGGCGGGCAAGCTGACGCAGTGGCTGGAGGCCAAGCCACAGTAAGCGCTAGTCACCTGTAGTCGCCGCCCATCCATGCGGCCTTGCATGCCGCAATATCTGGAGGCTCAGGTCTGCGCCGGCAAGGCCAGCACCGCCTCGGCCAGTTCGTGCAAGGCTGCCACCGTGGCCTGTAGCTGCTCGGACAGTGTGGCCAGCCAGGCGGCATCGGGCGCATTACCTTGCTCCAGCTGGGTTTCGCCACTGTCCAGAAACTGGGCGAGGCGCTCGGCGCCCAAGATGGCGGCCATGCCTCGGCAGGCGTGAACCTGAAGCTGGGCGGCCGCCAAATCACCCGCATGCAAGGCCGCCTCAACCTGGCCCGGCAGTTCGCTCGCTGAAGCGGCAAAGCCCAGCACGGTGCGCTGATACATCGGCGCTTTGCCCATGAAGCGGTCCAGGGCCAGCTGGATCTGAATGCCATCAGCCAACGCCTGCTGCTGCAACGGCGCGGGCAGCTGCAAAGAGGGAAAGACAAACGCCGCTGCCGCTTCGCTTGAGGCCGAACCCTCCGAGCCGGGCCTTGTTGGCCGGCCGAGCTTTTGGATCAGCTGCACCAGCCGGTCCAGGTCAAAAGGCTTGCCCACATGCTCGTCCATGCCTGCGGCCAAGCAATCATCGCGGTCCGAGGCCATGGCATTGGCCGTCATCGCCACGATGGGCAGGCGCAGGCCCAGCTCCTCGCGCAGGATGCGGGTGGCGGTGTAGCCGTCCATCACCGGCATTTGCACATCCATCAACAAGAGGTCCACCGAGCCCGCCTCGGCCCGCATAAAGTCCACCGCCTCCTGCCCATTCGAGGCCAGGCTAACCGTGGCGCCGGCGTCTTCAAGCAGCTCCTGCGCAACCTGCTGGTTGTTGAGGTTGTCCTCCACCACCAGCAGGCGGATGCCCGCCAGCGGGGCCGCCTCGTTCGACGCAGCCGCCGCGCCGGCCTGGGCGTTTTCGGCGGCCGCGTCCTTGGCCGGATTCAGCGCCTCACGCAAGGCGACCGCCATCAAAGGCTTGACCAAGAAGGCACTCAGCTGCGCTTGCTCGGCCTGGGTCTGCGCTTCGAGCTGCAGCGCCGTGCCGCTCATGACGATGGGCAACTCGGCCAAGCCGGGCTGGGCCCGCAGCTGGGCCAAGCAAGCCCACACATCTTCGCCCGGCAGCAGCGCGTCCACCAGCGCCAGGTTCAGCGCCAGGCCGTCGGGGGCGGAGGCAGCCATCAAGGCCTGCGCCTCGGCCACGCTGGCCGCCGCCACCACTTGCCATCCCTCGGCCGTCAAGAGGCGGCGCAACACGTCGCGGGCCCGCGCGTTATCGTCAATCAGCAAGGCCAGGCCCTGCCGCGGCGGGGCTGCGCGCTGGGCGCTGACACCAGGCTCGGCTTCGGCCTGCACCAGCGGCAAGTCGAGCTGAAAACTGAAGCGGCTGCCCTGGCCCAGCGCACTTTGCAGCGTGATCTGCCCGCCCATCAATTCCAGCAAGCGCATGCTGATGGCAAGCCCCAAGCCGGTGCCTCCGAACTGGCGTGTGGTGGAGGTTTCAGCCTGGCTGAAGCCGGAAAAAATCTTGGCATGGTGCTCCGGCGCGATGCCTATGCCGGTGTCCGTCACCGTGAATTCCAGGCGCGCCGCCTCTGCATCGCACTGCAAGAGCTTGACGCCCACCACCACCTCGCCGCGGGCCGTGAACTTGAGCGCATTGCCGGCCAGATTGATCAGCACCTGCAGCAAGCGCAAAGCATCCACCTGCAACAAGGGCGGCAGTTGCGGATCCAGATCAAACAGCAAGTCCACCGGCTTGGCGCCCACATTGGCGGCCAGGATCACCGACAAATCACGGAAGACCTGCGTCAAGGCATGCGGCTGCGGGTCCAACGCCAGCTTGCCGGCCTCGACCTTGGAGAAGTCAAGAATGTCGTTGAGCAAGCCCAGCAACGAGCGGGCCGCACCTTCGGTCTTGCTGGCGTAGTCGCGCTGGCGCGTGCTGAGCTCGGTGCGCTGCAAGAGTTTGAGCAGGCCCAGGATCGCATTCATCGGCGTGCGGATCTCGTGGCTCATATTGGCCAGGAAACGACTCTTGGAGCGCGAGGCTTCCTCGGCCTCCTGGCGGGCGTGCACGAAATCGCTGATGTCGTGGAAGCTGTAAACCAGCCCGATCACCTCGCCGCGGTCCATCTGCGGGCGGGCGCGGCGTTCAAACAAACGGCCGTTCTTGAGCTTGGTGATTTCGCAGACTTCGTGACCAGCCTGTTGGCTGAAGGCGTCGAAGTCGTCTTGCAACGCCCACGGCGTGCTCAGCTTGTCCATCAGGCAGGCGATGATGGCTTCGCTGTCTTGCAGCAGCACGGCCTCGGGGATCTCCCACATGGCGCTGAAGCGGCGGTTCATATTGACGATCTGGCCGGCCGAATCGAGCACCAGAATGCCTTCCCAGATCGATTCCAGCGTCGCCTGCAACTGGCCAGACAACGCCGCCAACTGGGCCTCGCCGCGCTTCAAGCTGGCGCCGTCACGCACCCGCAGCACCAAGACGTCTTCGAAGTCACCCCGCAAGCGGCGGATCGACTTGATCACAGGCAGCGCCACGCCGTCACCGCAGATGTACATGGATTCAGCGTTGTCGATATCGCTACCGCCACCCATGCGCACATCTTCCCAGTAGAAGATATCGGCCAGGCTGCTTTCCACCTCGGTGATGGAGCGCCCAACCAGCGGCGTGGCTTCATAGCCCAGGGTGACTTCGGCCTGCCGATTGGCCGAGATGATGTTGAGCGACTTGGGGTCCACCACCAAGAGCATCTCGGAGCTCTGGTCGCACATGACGCGATCCAGGGTGGCAGCATCCCAGCTCATGAGGGCTTGCCTCCGTCAAAGAAGTAATTGACCCGCTTGCGCGGCGCCAGGTACTCATACACCGCGGCCGGCAGCTGGCTGGGGCGGTAGGCCTTGCTGATGTGGACATCGCCCTCTTCGTTGAGGTCCAGCATCATGGCTTCGCTCTTCGGAATGCCCGCGTCATAAGTGATGACGGTGGGCTTGAGCGGCCGGGCGGCGTTGACGCGAATCACCAGGCCAATCACATCATTGGACAGGCCCACGATGGTGCCCGGCGGATACACGCCCATGAACTTGATGAAGGCCTGCAAAAAGCGCGGGTCAAAGCGGCTGCGCTGCTGGGCGAACATCTGCGACAAGGCCTCATGCGGCGTCAACGAGTTGGCGATATTCGGCGCGTTGCAGAGGTTGTCGTAGGTATTGATGACCGCCACCAGGCGGGCCAAGGGATCGATCGCCTCGCCCGACAGCTTTTTCGGATAGCCGCTGCCGTCAAAGGCCTCGTGGTGCTGATAGATGATGTTGCACAAGACATTGGACAAGCCAATCTTCTTCGCCAGGTCCAGACCGTACTGGCAGTGCAGTTCGCGCGCCTCGCGCTCGAACTTGCTCAAGGGCCCGGCCTTGCGCATGATGTTCTCGGGAATGTCGTTCAGCCCGATGTCATGGAACACCGCCGCCATGCCCACCATCTTGACCAGCTCGGCCGGCATGCTCATCTCCTTGCCCAGCACCATGGCCAGCACAGAGACGTTGAGTGAGTGGAGATAGACATCCTCGTTGCCGGGCTTGTCGCCCATCACCTGAATGGCCAGATCCGGCGCCGCCAGCATCTCGTCGACGATGCCGCCGATCAGCTCGGTGGTGTCATTCAGCGCCTGCTGGGGCTGCGAGTAAATGGTTTTGTTGATGCCCTTGATGACCCCGGCGGCATTGGCGAAGGCGCGCTCCACTTTCTCGATCTTCTCGCGGTGCTCGGCCAGCTGCTGAATGCGCTGCTGCTTGGCGGCCATCAGGGCGGCCAGCTCGGCCTGGCGGGCCAGCTCCTCCGCGGTGGGCGGCGCCGGCGGCTGCTCGCTCTTGGCCAAAGGCTTCACATCGCTCAGGGACGGCGCCCAGCGCACGCTGGCCAGGCCCAGGCTGCGAATGGTCTGCAGCTGCTCTTCGGTCTTGATCTTGAAGTTATTGAAGTTGAAGGGGTGATCCATCCAACCCACGTCCAAGTAGACGTAAACGCCCACGCGCAACTGATCAACGGTGATGCGATGTTCGTTTTCTGCAGCAGACATGGCGGCAATTATTTGAGCATGTTTCCAAGCACTTGGGGCAGTCGAATCAGTGCCAGAAGCGCGCTGGCTGGGCTGGCAAACTGGGCAGAATGATCAGCTCCTTAACTCATATGGCGGCAATTCCGAAGACCTGGCGCAGATAGGCCAGGAAGGTTTGGTCCTCGCACATGGTCTTGCCCGGGCTGTCGCTCAGCTTGGCCACCGCCTGGCCATTGCAATGGGTCAGCTTCATGACGATGTTCAAGGGCGTCAGCCCCATATCGTTGGAGAAGTTGGTGCCTATGCCAAAGCCCAGCTGGGTGCGATCAGCGAAATGGCGGTACAGGGCCAGGGCGGCAGGAACATCCAGTCCGTCGGAAAACACCAGGCGCTTGGTGTGCGCGTCGATGCGCAACTTGGCGTAATGGGCCAGGGCTTTTTCGCCCCAGACATAGGGGTCGCCGGAGTCGTGCCGCAAGCCGTCAAACAGCTTGGCGAAATAGAGATCGAAGTCGGCCAGAAAGGCGTCCATGCCAACCACATCGGTCAGCGCCACACCCAGGTCGCCGCGGTACTCCTGCACCCAGTCTTCCAGCGCGGCTTTTTGATGGTCGCGCAGGCGCACGCCGGTGGCCTGGTAGCTTTGCAAATACTCATGCGCCATGGTGCCGATGGGCACCAGGTCAAGGTCGCGGGCCAGCAAGACATTCGAGGTGCCTTTGAAGAACTGCGGCACCTCGGCCTTCAAGGTGGCCACCATCTCGCGCTGCCAGGCGCCGGAAAAGCGCCGCCGCACGCCAAAGTCGAAGACCTCGAAGGGATGGGCGCGCCGGGGCTCATGTTCGAAGGCGCGTAACTCGGCAATCTTGCTGGCCAGGCGTTCGCGGCCAAGGCGCAGGGCACGGGCTTGGTCAAAGCGGCGGAAGTAAAGCTCGTTGACGATGGCCAGCACATAGATCTCAAAGCCCATCACATGGACTTGCGGTCCGCGCGCCACCAGGGTCAGGTCTTGCCGCCCATCGACCTCGCTCACGCCCAGTTCGATGAAGTCGCGCTGGAAGCGAAAGATGCGCAGAAAGTCGATGAAGTCAGACTTCATGAAGCGCAGGCCGCCCAGGTAGCGCAGCTCGTCGGGCTTGAAGCTGAGCGCACACAGGGCGTCCAGCTCGCGCGCGATATCGGGCAGCAACTCGGCCAGCGGGTAGTCGGGCTGGGAGCGGCAGGCGAATCGGTACTCGGCCTGCGCCTGCGGGTGGCGGTGCAGCATGGCCTGCCACATGGTGAATTTGTAGAGATCGGTCTCCAGCAGGCTGCCGATGACGGGGGCGGCAGAAGAACCCACAACAGCGCCGCTCACTGCGCCGCCTCGGCCAGCCACTGACCAGTGCTGCACACGCGCAAACCGCGCACCTGCATCTCATCCAAAAGGGCCTGACTCTGTGACTCAAAGCCGGCCACCGGGCTCATGCAATCGCTCAGCAGCACGATGCGGCCCAGCTGATCGGGCGGCCAATGCGCCACCAAATGTTCCAGCGTGGCCTTGACGCAATGGCTGCTGGCCTCACCGGCCACCAGCAAGGTGCCGGCCGTCGCCAGGCTTTGCTGCAAGCCCTGGTTGAACTGGCTGGCGGGGTCGGCGGCATCGGGCACTTCGGCCTGCAGTGCGCTGTAATGCTCGGTCCAGGGGTTGCTGCCTTTGAGGATCTTGCGTACCGGCAGCAAACGCGACTCTTCCCAGGCGCTGCAAGCCGCATGCACATCGGCATGCACCGCATGGCCCCAGGTGCCGATCTCGCAGTGCACCGGCCAGACCATCAGCTGGTAGCGCCCGCCCGCCTCCAGCGCATCCAAATAAGCCTGGCAGCGCGGGGCCTGCGCCGGGTCACGCGGGCAGAATTGGCCGGCGCGCAGCGCCTCGGCGCTGATGATGGTGAAAGGCGGCACAGGCAGGCCGCTGGCATCCTGCCACCAAGCAGGATGGGCGATGTCCAGGCGCTGATGCGAGTCCAAGGTGAGCGTGATCGCATCCAGCTTTGCCTGGCAGGAGCGCATGAACTGGGCCAGTCGCTGCATATCGGCATGAGCGCCAGGCACCGGCAGTGCGGGCGACAGCCTGCCCCCCGTGGCCGGATCGGGCGCCCGATAGGCCTCGGGCAGATCGCAAAAATCGTTCTGCGGATCGATGATCAGCAAATGCAGGGGATGGTGGAGTTGGCTAGGCACGATGAGAATTGAATCTTCGAGGGCTTCAATGTACAAGGGACGCTAGGAGTCTGCGCGGCGGCATTTGCTGATGCGACACTGCGGCAACACCCCAAATAACTTGCGAGAAGAATGACAGAAGTCCCGCGCATGCCCTTGAGCGAAGAACGCTTCCGCGTTCTGCCTGAGCCGCAGGCGGCCTCCGTGCGCTGGGTGTTCGCCGGCTCATGGCGCTTGAGCGACCGTTTACCCCAAGCAGCCGAGTTGATCGCCTTTGCCGCCGAGAGCAAAGCCGAAGGCACCACCATCAGCCTCGACGGCCAACAACTCAACGCCTGGGACAGCGGCTTTGCCGTTTTGATACGCGGCCTGATCCAGCAGCTGCAGGCCGAGGGCGTGCAACTGGACTTCAGCGCCCTGCCCGACGGTCTGCGGCGCTTGCTGCACCTGGCCGCGCAGGGTGAGCCGCCCGACGCACCCCACGCCGAGGCCAATACCGGCTTCATCCATCGCTTAGGCCTGCTGACGCTGGAGATCGGCGCCGATATGCGCGCCTTCGCCCGCTTCATCGGTGAGCTGCTGCAAGCCACCGGCGAGGCGCTGCGCGGCAAGGGCTCATTTCGGGCCCGCGACTTCTGGAGCATCGTCGAGCAATGCGGGCCGCAAGCCTTTGGCATCGTTTCCTTGATCAGCTTTTTGGTCGGTTTGATCCTGGCCTATATGGGCGCGGCGCAATTGGCCAGGTTTGGTGCCCAGGTGTACATCGCCGACCTGGTGGGCATTGGCATGGTGCGGGAAATCGGCGCGCTGATGACCGGCATCGTGGTGGCCGGCCGCTCGGGCGCGGCCTTCGCGGCCCAGCTGGGCACCATGCAGGTCAACGAAGAGATCGATGCCTACCGCACCGCCGGCATGGCGCCGATGCGCTATCTGGTGCTGCCGCGCATGCTGGCCTTGATTTTGATGATGCCCTTGCTGACCATCTACGCCAGCGTGATGGGCATTCTGGCCGGCCTGAGCGTAGCGGTGCTG
The DNA here is from genome assembly GCF_001477625.1 of Paucibacter sp. KCTC 42545. Lineage (NCBI taxonomy): Bacteria > Pseudomonadati > Pseudomonadota > Betaproteobacteria > Burkholderiales > Sphaerotilaceae > Roseateles > Paucibacter sp. KCTC 42545. The sequence goes on along the minus strand of NZ_CP013692.1, from coordinate 599,200 downwards.
GTGTTCGGTCTGGACGCCACGGCCTATTTCAGCCAAACCGTGGAGACGCTGAGCCTGACCGACTTTGGTGTCGGCCTGGCCAAGTCCTGCGTCTACGGGGCGATGGTGGCGCTGGCGGGCTGTTTGCGCGGCATGCAGTGCGGCCGCAGTGCGCAGTCGGTGGGCGAAGCGGCCACCTCGGCGGTGGTGACCGGCATCTTGCTGATCGTGGTGACGGCCTCGATGTTGACCATCGTGTTTTACAAACTGGGCATCTGAGCCGGTGAAGCCAACAGCCCCGACACTTCCAACGATGAGCGACACCGCCCCCATCGTCATCGACGCGCTCACCATGGCTTATGGCGAGCGGGTGATACAGCGCGACCTCAACTTCGCGGTGCAGCGCGGTGAGATCTTCGTCATCATGGGTGGCAGCGGCTGCGGCAAGAGCACGCTGCTGCGCCACATGATCGGCCTGCAAAGCCCGGCCCAAGGCCGGGTGCTGATCAAAGGCCAGGACTTCTGGGCCAGCAGCGCGGCAGAGCAAGCCCAGCTGCAGCGCCAATGCGGCGTGATGTTTCAAAGCGGCGCGCTCTGGAGTTCCCTGACCCTGAACGAGAACGTGGCCCTGATCATCGAGCAACACCTGGCCCTGAGCCCCGCCGAGACCAGCGCCCTGGCCAGCTTCAAGCTCGACTTGGTGGGCTTGCGTGGCTTTGATGATTACTACCCCAGCGAGATCAGCGGCGGCATGCGCAAGCGCGCGGCCTTGGCGCGGGCCCTGGCCATCGATCCGGAAATCCTTTTCATCGACGAACCCTCGGCCGGGCTGGACCCGATCAGCTCCAAAAACCTGGACGATCTGATCCTGGAGCTGCGCGACAGCTTAGGCGCCACGGTGGTGATGGTGACCCACGAGTTGCCCAGCATTCTGGGCATTGCCGACCGCTGCGTGTTTCTGGACGCCAAGACCCGTACCATGATTGCCTTGGGCAGCCCGCAAGCGCTCTTAACCAGCGGCCCGCCCCAAGTGAGCAGCTTCATGAGGCGCGGCAAGCCGGCCGCAATGAGTGAGCCCCAATGAGTAAAAAAGCCAACCCGACCTTGATCGGCAGTTTCGTGATCGCGGCCTGCCTGCTCGCCTTTGTGGGCGTCTTGCTGCTGGCGCGCGGCACCTTGTTCAGCCGGCCGGAACGCGCGGTGATGTATTTCGAGGGCTCGGTTTACGGCCTGCAAGTGGGCGCACCGGTGGTGTTTCTGGGCGTCAAGGTGGGCCAGGTCAGCAAGCTGGGCATCACCGTGGCACCGAACAGCAAAAAGTTTCTGATCCCGGTGGTGGTGGAGTTCTCGCCCGAGGCGGAGCGGCGCCTGCGCGTCACGGGCTTGAGCGATCTGGACAGCATGCGCCACCTGGGTCTGCGCGCCCAGCTGCAAAGCCAGAGCCTGCTGACCGGCTTGCTGCTGGTTGATCTGAGCCTGCAGCCCAACACGCCCGAGAAGCTCTATGCCCTGAGCAACGAGATGGGCGAGATCCCCACCCTGCCCTCACGCTTCGACCAAATGACGGCACGTTTGGAGCAATTGCCGGTCGAGGAAATGGTGGCCGACTTGGGCAGCACCATGCGGGCCATCAAGGTGCTGGTGAACTCGCCCGAGCTGAAGAATGTGATCGGCAATGCCGGCGGCACGCTGGACAGCCTCAAACGCACGCTCAAAGCGATCGAGCGGCTGGAGCTGCACATCGAACAGCAACGCGTGCTGCCGCAAGCCACGGAGTCACTGGCGGCGATGCAGCAAGCCGCAGGCAAAACCGGTGCGGCCATGGAGAACTTAAGCCAGCTGACGGCCGAAAACTCCGCCACGCTGACCAGCTTGCGCAAAGGCCTGGACGAGGTGGCCGCCGCCGCACGCAGCTTGCGCGAGATGACCGGGCGCGACTCCACCGCCGTGTGGCAGCTGGAACAGACCGTGCGCGAGCTGGAAAACACCGCGCAAAGCCTGCGCCAGCTCAGCGACGCCGTCGAGGCCAAACCCGATGCGCTGATCTGGGGCCGCAAGCCCCAGCCCGAGAACAGGAATCAACCGTGAAGCCAAGCCCGCACCATTTCACCGCCAGCGCGGCTGCCCTTGTTGGCGCGCTGCTGCTGAGCGCCTGCGCCAGCGATGTTCCGCCGCCGCGCAGCGTTGCTTTGCAGTCCTTGCAAGCCATGCCCCCAGCCACGCAAGTTGCCAACAGCAGCGCCAGCAAGGCCAGTGTGGTGGTGGACCGGGTGATCCTGCCCGACCTGATCCGGCGTAACCATCTGCTGGAGCGGATTGCCGCCGGCGAGGTGCACTACCGCGACGTAGCGCGCTGGGCCGAGCCCCTGAGTGAAGCCGTGCCGCGCGTGCTGGCGGACGATTTATCGGCCCTGCTCGGCCGCAGCGTGACGCTGAGCAAGCTGCGCCCGCAACCCAGCACCAGCGACCCGGCTTGGCTGCTGTGGCTGGATGTGCGCAGCCTGGAGGCCGACGGCCAGGGCCGTGTCACGCTGGAAGCGCACTGGAGTTGGTTGCGCGAAGGCAAGCCGGAAGTGCGCTGGCAGCAAGGCCGCTTCGAAGCCAGCGCCAGCAGCCGCGACCCCGAGCGCATTGCCTATGCCCACAGCCAGGTGCTGCAGCAGCTGGCCCAAGCCATGGCCGCGGAGCTGGCACGGCAACCCTAGCCCGGCCGCCAGCCTGCCTCATACCTCAGGCCGCAATTACGAGGCCATATAGCTCTGCAAGTGAATGCTGGTCTCGGTAGCGCCAATGCCCTTGATCAAGCGCACCCGCTCCAGCACCTCGGCCAGCTCACCCAGCGTGGCGGCACGCAATTCGGCCAGCAGGTCCCAGCGGCCATTGGTGTCGAACAGGCCCGCCACGCCGGGCTCACCCAGCAAGATGCTGATCACCTCGCGGGTCTTATTGCCTTCCACCGCAATGCTCATCCAGGCGGTGATCTCGTTGGGCGTTTCATCCGGCCGTAAACGCACGGTGTAGCCCACGATCACGCCGGCATCTTCAAGCTTGGCGATGCGATTGGTGACGGTGCCGCGCGAGACCTTGAGCTTGTGCGCCAGGGTCGCGACCGAGCTGCGCGCGTCCGCCCGCAGCAGGGCCAGCAGTTGTTGGTCCAAGGTGTCCATATTGGCATTCTGACAAATTAGTCTGCCGATATGGCAAATTTCTAGCGATTCTCGGGCATTTCAGCGGCTTCTCTTTCACTCTGCAGGCGAGAAGAATGGCGACACCGAAGCAATGACCTGCCCGGCACCGTACCGGGCGAAGGCAAAAACCCTTTTGGAGACAGCCCATGACCACCCTGCTCAACACCCAAGACATCGCCCGAATGGCCCAGGCCCTGGGCGTGCCCGCCCTGCTGCAGCGCATGTGCAGCTACATCGAGGCCGACTATCTGCGCTGGCAAGAGTTTGACAAATGCGCCCGCGTGGCCAGCCATTCCGCCGATGGCGTGATCGAGCTGATGCCGATTGCCGACGCCCAGCTCTACACCTTCAAATACGTCAACGGCCACCCCAAAAACACCCAGGCAGGCCTGCCCACCGTGATGGCTTTGGGCGTGCTGGCCGATGTGGCCACCGGCCGACCCGAATTGCTGAGCGAGCTGACCCTGACCACCGCCTTGCGCACCGCCGCCACCTCGGCCATGGCCGCCAAGCAATTGGCCCGTCGCAATGCCAAGACCATGGCCCTGATTGGCAACGGTGCGCAAAGCGAGTTCCAGGCCCTGGCCTTCCACCACCTGCTGGGCATCGAAGAGATCCGCCTCTTCGACCTCGACCCCGCTGCAAGTGCCAAGCTGATGCGCAATCTGCAAGGTCAGGCCGGCCTGCGCCTCAAGCTGTGCAAGAGCATTGCCGAGGCAGTGCGTGGTGCCGACATCGTCACCACCGTCACGGCGGACAAGACCAATGCCACCATCCTCACGCCCGAGATGATTGAGCCCGGCATGCACATCAACGGCGTCGGCGGCGACTGCCCCGGTAAGACCGAATTGCACCCCGCCGTGCTGGAGATGGCCAAGGTGTTTGTGGAGTTCGAGCCGCAATCGCGCATCGAGGGCGATGTGCAGCAGATGCCGGCGGACTTCCCGGTCACCGAATTCTGGCGCGTGCTCAAGGGCCAGGCCCAGGGCCGCGACAACGACGCGCAAGTGACCGTGTTTGATTCGGTGGGCTTTGCGCTAGAAGACTACTCCGCCCTGCGCCTGCTGCGCGATCTGGCGCGGGAACTGGGCCTGGGCCAGGACGTCAGTCTGGTGCCCAGCATGGCCGACCCGAAGGATCTGTTTGGCCAGCTGCAGCAGCGCCCGGCGCCCATGTTGGCAGTCACCTTGGCCGCTGCCTGAGGCGGCATTGCGCGGCTTGATCAGGCCGGCTTGATCAGGCCAATCCAGCCAGCGCAGCCAGCACGCGCTGATCCAGCTCGGCCAAAGGCAGCGCCAGCCGAGCCGCCGCGCCACCCGCCACCTCGCGCTTGGCCTGGCCCCAGATCGGGTTGGGGAAATGGCTGTCCCAATCGAAGCGGGCGATGAGGTGCCAATGCAGATGCGGCACCATATTGCCCAGGCTCGCAAGATTGATCTTGGTGGGCGCCAGGGCCTCCATCAAGGCGCACTCCACCGCCGCCACCGCGGCCATGCAGTCCACGCGCTCGGCGGGCGAAAGATCGCTGAACTCAGCCACATGGCTGGCCCAGATCAAGCGATAAAAGGCGGGGAAGTTGCTGTCGTCCAGCACGCGCACCACGCGCCACTGCGCGCTTTGCGCCACCAGCAAGCCACCACTCTCCTGGCACAAAGGACATTGGGGCTGAATATTGTTCATATTGTGCTCACGGGCTGACTAAGATGCGCAGACTTTAGCAAGCACAAGCGATAGGCCCATGACCCACACGCCAGCAGCCCAAGTCACGACCAAGGTCCACACACGCCGCCAGGCCATCCTCAAGCTAACGGCCAGTTTGGGCGCCACGCTGCTGGCCCCAGGCCTCGCCTCAGCGGCCGCCGAGACGAGCGGTACCTGGCCCAACAAACCGATCAAGTGGATCGTGGCCTACCCGGCAGGCGGCGGCTCTGACTTTTTGGCCCGCCAACTCGCGCCTGCCCTGGGCAAACAGCTGGGCCAGACCCTGGTGATCGACAACCGCCCCGGCGCCGGAGGCAGCATAGGCACCGACGCGGCCGCCAAGTCGCCTGGCGATGGCTACACCCTCCTCAGCGGGGACAACGGCGCGATGATTTTCAACAGCGCCATGTACAAAAAGCTGCCCTACGCAGCCAGTGACTTCACGCCGGTGGGCATGATGGCGCGCTTTCCGCTGATTTTGGCCGTTAACCCCAGCTCAGGCTTCAGCAGTGCCAGCCAGTGGCTGGCGGAAATCAAGAAGAACCCCGGCAAATACAGCTACGCCTCACCGGGCATCGGCAGCCCGCACCATCTGGCCATGGAGCTGATCAAGCAGCGCAGCGAGAGCTTTGTGGTGCATGTGCCCTACCGAGGCACGGCCTTCGCGATTCAGGATGTGATGTCGGGCATTGTGCCGATGGCGATTCTGGACAGCGCCGCCGGCCTGTCCCAGATCCGTGCCGGCAAGCTCAGGGCCTTGGCGGTGCTGAGCAAGACCCGCCTCCAGCAACTGCCCGATGTACCCACCTTCGAGGAATTGGGGCTCAAGGGCGTGGACGTATCGGCCTGGCAGGGCCTGTTCGTGCCCAAAGGCACGCCCGAGCCCATCGTGCAGCGCCTGACGCTGGAGATGAACAAGGCCATCGCCCTGCCCGAGGTGAAGGCCAGGCTGGAAGAGTTCGGCTTGCAAGTCATCCCTGGCGACGGCCCCAGCCTGGCGCGCTATCTGCAGCAGGAAACGCAGATCTGGCACACGCTGATCAAAGAGCGCAAGCTGTCGGCGGAGTAAGCGCTGGGATGCCAAGCTGACCTTTCGGGGTCAGGTCTTGCCCGCCAATCCCTAGCGAAAGATCTTTGCAAGATCTGCCAGGCCTAAGCCCAGCAGGTTCGCCTGCGTCGTCTTACACCAGCACTCGCTCAATGCCGCCGTTATTGGCCTTGGCCACATACTCCGGCATCCAATCCTCACCGAGGATTTGGCGCGCCATCTCAACGACGATGTAGTCGGCCTCCAGCAAGCCGTTTTGCAAGTCGCCACCGTAGCGGCTCAGGCCTTGCAGGCAGCTGGGGCAACTGGTCAGAATCTTGAGGTTATCGGCCGCAGCGACCTTGCCGCTGTCGCGCAGCTGGGTCTCGGTGGCGCGCAACTCTTCTTCCTTGCGGAAGCGGATCTGCGTGGAGATATCGGGCCGGGTCACGCCCAGGGTGCCGCTCTCGCCGCAGCAGCGCTTGCTTTCAACCACGTTGTCACCCACCAGCGCCTTGACCGTTTTCATCGGCTCTTGCAGCTTCATCGGCGTGTGGCAGGGGTCGTGGTAGAGATAGCTCTTGCTTGAACCCAGGGTGATGCCTTTTTCCAGCAGGTACTCGTGGATGTCGATGATGCGGCAGCCGGGGAAGATGTCCTCGAACTTATAGCCCTGCAGCTGGTCATAGCAGGTGCCGCAGCTGACCACCACCGTTTTGATGTCGAGGTAGTTGAGCGTGTTGGCGACCCGGTGGAACAAGACCCGGTTGTCGGTGATCATCTTCTCGGCCTTGTCGAACTGACCCGAGCCGCGCTGCGGATAGCCGCAGCACAGATAACCCGGTGGAAGCACGGTCTGCACCCCCGCGTGCCACAGCATGGCTTGCGTCGCCAGGCCGACCTGGCTGAACAAACGCTCGGAGCCGCAGCCGGGGAAGTAGAACACCGCCTCGGTTTCGGCATTGGTAGCGGCCGGGTTGCGGATCACCGGCACATAGTCCTTGTCCTCGATGTCCAGCAGCGCGCGCGCGGTCTTCTTGGGCAGGCCGCCGGGGAGCTTTTTGTTGATGAAGTGAATCACCTGCTCCTTGATCGGCGCCGGGCCGACGCTGGCGCGGGGCGCCGCCGTCTGCGCCTTGGCGAAGCGCTTGAGCACATCGTGCGCCAGGCGCTGCGCCTTGAAGCCCACGCCCACCATGGCCGCGCGTGCCACCTTGATGGTCTCGGGGTTGCTGGCATTGAGCATGAACATGGCGGCGGCATTGCCGGGGCGCCAGCTCTTCTGACCCATCTTGCGCAAGAGATTGCGCATATTCATGGTCACATCGCCGAAGTCGATCTTGACCGGGCAGGGGTTGGCGCATTTGTGGCAGACCGTGCAGTGGTCAGCCACATCTTCGAACTCTTCCCAGTGCTTGATCGAGATGCCGCGGCGGGTTTGTTCTTCGTACAGGAAGGCCTCGACCAGCAGCGAGGTCGCCAGGATCTTGTTACGCGGCGAGTAAAGAAGATTGGCGCGCGGCACATGGGTGGCGCAGACCGGCTTGCATTTGCCGCAGCGCAGGCAGTCTTTGATCGAGTCGCTGATAGCACCGATATCGCTTTGCTGCATGATCAGCGACTCATGCCCCATCAGCCCGAAGCTGGGCGTGTAGGCATTGGTCAGATCGGCGAAGGTGGTCATGGACTCCGGCCCGCCCAGGCGCAAGAGCTTGCCCTTGTTGAAGCGGCCTTCCGGGTCCACCTTGGCCTTGTAGCCGGCAAAAGGCGCCAGCTCTTCGTCACTCAAGAATTCCAGCTTGGTGATGCCGATGCCGTGCTCGCCGGAGATCACGCCGTCCAGGCTGCGCGCCAGCTTCATGATGCGGGCCACGGCGCCATGCGCCGTCTGCAGCATCTCGTAGTTATCGGAGTTGACGGGGATATTGGTGTGCACATTGCCGTCGCCGGCGTGCATATGCAGGGCCACCCAGACGCGGCCGCGCAAGATCTCGCCGTGGATGCGTTTGCACTCGGCCAAGATGGGCTCAAACGCCGCGCCATTGAAGATGGCTTGCAGGGGCTTGAGGATCTGGGTCTTCCAGGAGGCGCGCAGGGAATGGTCTTGCAATTGGTCGAAGAAGCTGGGCTCGTCAGCGCGGGCCAGATCCAGCTCATCCTTCCACTGCTTCCACTGCCCGCCCACCTGGGCCAGCAGGCTGCGGGCTTGCTGAACCCGGTCGCCCAGCAGCTCGGCGCTGGGGATGTCGCCGGCGTCGTCGCTCTTGCCCAGCGGCAACTTGGTTTGCTCGAACAGGGCTTGCAGGGCGTCCACCAAGGCCAGCTTGTTGAGCAGGCTCAGCTCGATATTGATGCGCTCAATCCCCAGGGTGTACTCGCCCATGCGGGGCAAGGGGATCACCACGTCTTCGTTCACCTTGAAGGCGTTGGTGTGCTTGCTGATGGCGGCCGTGCGCTTACGGTCAAGCCAGAACTTCTTGCGGGCGTCGGCCGACACGGCCACAAAGCCTTCGCCATTGCGGCCATTGGCCAGGCGCACCACTTCGCTGGTGGCGCGCGCCACGGCATCGGCGTCTTCGCCGACGATATCGCCCACCAAGACCATCTTGGGCAGGCCGCCGCGCTTGCTCTTGGTGGAGTAGCCAACGGCCTTGAGGTAGCGGTCATCCAGATGCTCAAGACCGGCCAACACCGCGCCGCCCGGGCGCTTGGCCTCCTCGAACATGAAGTCTTTGATGTCGACAATGCTGGGCACGCATTCGCGCGGGTTGCCGAAGAACTCCAGGCAAACGGTGCGCACATGGGCCGGCATCTTGTGGACGATCCAGCGGCAGCTGGTGATCAGGCCATCGCAGCCTTCCTTCTGAATGCCGGGCAGGCCGGCCAGGAATTTGTCGGTAACGTCCTTGCCCAGGCCTTCCTTGCGGAAGACGCGGCCGGGGATGTCGAGGCGCTCGCTGCGCTCGAGCTTTTTGCCGGTGGCGTCGAAATAGTTCAGCTCAAAGCTGGCCATCTCCACATCGTGGATCTTGCCCAGGTTGTGGTTCAGGCGGATCACCTCCAGCCACTTGGCCTCGGGTGTCACCATGCGCCAGGAGGCCAGGTTGTCCAGCGCCGTGCCCCACAGCACCGCCTTTTTGCCGCCCGCATTCATGGCCACATTGCCACCCACGCAGGAGGCCTCAGCCGAGGTCGGGTCCACCGCAAAGACAAAGCCATGCTGCTCGGCCAGATCGGCCACGCGCTGGGTCACCACGCCGGCTTCGCTGAAGATGGTGGCCACTTCGCGGTCCAGCCCGGGCAGGCGCAGCATCTCGACGCCGCGCAAGGCCTCGAGCTTCTCGGTATTGATGACGGCGCTATTCCACACCAGGGGCACGGCGCCGCCGGTGTAGCCGGTGCCGCCGCCGCGCGGGATGATGGTCAGGCCGAGCTCGACGCAGCTCTTGACCATCTGCGCCATCTCGGCCTCGGTGTCGGGGGTGAGCACCACAAAGGGGTACTCGACGCGCCAGTCGGTGGCGTCGGTCACATGGCTGACGCGCGAGAGCCCGTCGAACTTGATATTGTCTTTGGCGGTCGATTTGCCCAGCAGCTTGGTGGCGCGGCGGCGCAGCTCGGCCACCTCCACAAACTGGCGTGCAAACTGCTGCACCGCGCCACGGGCGGCGCTCAACAACTCGCCCACATGGGCGTCGCGTTGTGCGTCGGTGCTGGGGTCGCGGCGGCGTTCCACCTCGTGCAGGCGGTGCTCCAAGGCCTCGATCAGCAAAGCCCGGCGCTTCGGGTTGTCCAGCAAATCGTCTTGCAAATAGGGGTTGCGCTGCACCACCCAGATATCACCCAGCACCTCGTACAGCATGCGGGCGCTGCGGCCAGTGCGGCGCTCCTGGCGCAGCTGATTGAGCAATTCCCAGGCGCGGTTACCGAGCAGGCGAATGACGATTTCGCGGTCGGAGAAGGAGGTGTAGTTGTAGGGAATCTCGCGCAGGCGGGGCGCAGCATGTGACTCATGTGAATTGGCCACGCCAACGTCAGCAGGGTTGGCGGGAGGAGTCACTACGGGCATCAGGGGATGCGGAGCATTCATGAATGGCGGCCGAGCGCCGCAAAGCGCTCTGATTAGGCTGCTCGGCCGCAGCAAGCGGCCAAGCAGCGGAACTGGAAATTCGCGGCAAGACGTCGAGTGTGCGGGTATTCGCGCGGCTTTTGGCTGCTTGATTAGAACTACCCCTCAAGAAACCGGAGGATTCTCCCGGCCCGCAAGCGCCTATGGAAACAATGCAGCCTGTCGCCACCCTGCCCTCCTGCTTGGGGGGTGAATCCTACCGCAGCGCAGCAAATTACCCGCCTAACGCTGAATAGACCTTGGCCCGGAGCGGCGATTTTCGCAGCCAGGCCAGCATGGCAAAGCGCGCCGCCAGCAATGTCACAATCCGCAACGAAAAAGTCCCCGCCCATCCCCGCTGGAACCACTAAAACCATGCTGAAACTCAAACACATTGCCCCCGCCCTGCTGATCGCCGGCCTGAGCACCCAAGCCAGCGCACAAACCGAAATCCAGTGGTGGCATTCCATGGGCGGCGCCCTCGGCGATTGGGTCACCGACCTGGCCCGCGACTTCAACGCCAGCCAGAAGGACTACAAGATCGTGCCCGCCTACAAAGGCAGCTACGACGAGTCCATGACCAGCGCCATCGCCGCCTTCCGCGCCGGCAATGCACCCCACATCCTGCAGGTGTTTGAAGTCGGCACCGCCACCATGATGGCCAGCAAGGGCGCCATCGTGCCGGTGGGCGAGGTGATGAAGCAAGGTGGCGCCAAGTTCGACCCCAGCATCTATGTGCCCGCCGTGGCTGGCTATTACACGGCCGCCAATGGGCAGATGCTGAGCTTCCCCTTCAACAGCTCCACCACCGTGCTGTTCTACAACAAGGATGCCTTCAAGGCCGCCGGCCTGGACCCCAACAAGGCGCCGAGCACTTGGCCCGAGGTGGCCCTGGCCGCCGCCAAGCTCAAGGCCAGCGGCGTGAAGTGCCCCTACACCACCAGCTGGGTCAGCTGGACGCAGCTGGAGAGCTTCTCGGCCTGGCACAACGTCGAATACGCCAGCAAGAACAACGGCTTCGGCGGCCTGGACACGCGCCTGGCCTTCAACACCCCGCTGCATCTGCGCCATATCGAAAACCTGGCGAATATGTCCAAGCAGGGCCTGTTTGTTTACAAGGGCCGCGGCAATGCGGCGGATGCGACTTTTGTGTCGGGCGAATGCGCGATGCAAACGGCCTCGTCCAGCCTCTACGCCAATGTGAAGAAGAACGCCAAGTTCGCCTACGGCATGGCCCCGCTACCCTTCTACCCCGACGTGCCTGGCGCGCCGCAGAACACCGTCATCGGTGGCGCTAGCCTGTGGGTGATGGCCGGCAAGAAGGCGCCTGAATACAAGGGCGTGGCCGCTTTCTTCAACTATCTGTCGCGCCCCGAAGTGGCGATGGAAAGCCATAAGCGCACCGGCTATCTGCCCGTCACCAAGGCGGCTTACGAGCTGACCGAGAAGAGCGGCTTCTACAAAGCCAACCCCGGCACCGATGTGGCCGTGACCCAGATGATCCGCAAGACCACCGACAAGTCCCGCGGCGTGCGCCTGGGCAATTTCGTGCAAATCCGCACTATCATCGACGAAGAGATGGAAGGCGTGTGGAGCGGCAAGAAGACGCCCAAGGAAGGCATTGACACCGCCATCCAGCGCGGCAACGAGCAGCTGGAGAAATTCCAGAAGGCCAATAGCAAAGGCTGATCGCCCCGACCATGGCTCTCGAAAAACGCGTTCAATTCAAATCCGGCTGGCTGCCCTGGGCCTTGCTGGCACCGCAGGTGCTGATCATCTCGGTGTTCTTCTTTTGGCCGGCCGGTCAGGCGGTGCTGCAGTCCCTGCAGCAGCAAGACGCTTTTGGCATGAGCACCGAATGGGTGGGGCTGGATAACTTCCGCACCCTGTTCAGCGATGCCGGCTATCTGGCCTCCTTCAAAACCACCGCCGTCTTCTCGGTGCTGGTGGCGGGCCTGGGCATCAGCATTTCGCTGCTGCTGGCGGTGATGGCTGACCGCGTGGTGCGCGGCGCCCTAGCCTACAAAACCTTACTGATCTGGCCTTATGCGGTGGCGCCGGCGATTGCCGGCGTGCTGTGGATGTTCATGTTCGCGCCCTCCATCGGCATCGTGGCCTACGCATTGAATGCCATGGGTTTTGACTGGAACCACTTGCTCAACTCGGGCCAGGCCATGGCCTTGGTGGTGATGGCCGCGGTGTGGAAGCAGATTTCCTACAACTTCCTATTTTTCTTGGCGGGCCTGCAGTCCATCCCCAAATCGCTGCTGGAAGCGGCGGCCATTGACGGCGCCAAACCCTGGCGGCGCTTCTGGACCATCGTCTTCCCCCTGCTCTCGCCCACCACCTTTTTCCTGCTGGTGATCAATATCGTCTACGCCTTCTTCGACACCTTCGGCATCATCGACGCCGCCACCCACGGTGGCCCCGGCAAAGACACGGCCATCCTGGTCTACAAGGTGTATTACGACGGCTTCAAGGCCATGGACCTGGGCGGCTCGGCCGCGCAGTCGGTGGTCTTGATGGCCATCGTGGTGGCCCTGACCGTCTTGCAGTTCCGTTATGTCGAGAAGCGGGTGAGTTACTGACATGGTTGAGAAAAACAAGGGCCTGACCGTGCTCTCCCATCTGGTCCTGCTGCTGGGCGTGCTGATCGTCGCCTTCCCGCTCTACATCGCTTTTGTGGCCAGCACGCATACGGCGGAGGCCATCGTGCAAGCCCCCATGCCGCTGCTGCCGGGCAGCCATTTCGCCGACAACTACAGCGCCGCTCTCTTCGGCCATGCCGGCGGGGCGGGTTCCAAAGCGCCTGTGGCGCAGATGATGTGGGTGAGCCTGGTGACAGCGCTGGTGATTGCGTTGGGCAAGATCGCGATTTCGCTGCTCTCGGCCTTCGCCATCGTCTACTTCCGCTTCCCCTTCAAGAGCTTTTTCTTCTGGGCCATCTTCGTCACGCTGATGCTACCGGTGGAGGTGCGCATCCTGCCGACCTACCAAGTCATCTCCGACTTAGGCCTGCTCAATAGCTATGCGGGCCTGACCGTGCCCCTGATTGCGTCGGCCACCGCCACCTTCTTATTCCGCCAGTTCTTCATGACCGTGCCGGACGAGTTGGTGGAAGCCGCCCGCATGGACGGCGCCGGCCCGATGCGCTTTTTCAAGGACGTGCTGCTGCCGCTGTCCAGCACCAGCATCGCCGCCTTGTTCGTCATCCAGTTCATCTACGGCTGGAACCAATACCTTTGGCCCTTGCTGGTGACCACCGAAGAAAACATGTACCCGGTGGTGATCGGCATCAAACGCATGATCAGCGGCGGCGACGCCGCCAACGACTGGAACATCATCATGGCCACCGCCCTGCTGGCCATGATCCCGCCGGCGCTGGTGGTGATCTTGATGCAGCGCTGGTTCGTCAAGGGGTTGGTGGATACGGAAAAATAATGCCCTTGGGGACAGACCTGACCCTGTACTCAGGGGCTGCTCTGTCCCCAACTGATTAGGTGAGCTTGGGGACAGACCTGACCCGGTACCCCGGGGCTGCTCTGTCCCCAACTGATTAGATGAATTGAGTTCAGACCCGCCCCGTACATAAGGTCGGACTGATCTCAAGTGACGAGAAGATTTGGGACAACTCGTCCCCTCTGACTAGAACCAAGTTTTCTAGCCCGAAAACACATTCCAAAGACTGACATGGCCAGCATCTCCCTTCGCAACATCATCAAACGCTACGGCCACGGCCCCAAAGCCAATCAGGTGATTCACGGCGTCAACGCCGAGATCAAGGATGGCGAGTTCGTCGTCATCGTCGGCCCCTCGGGCTGCGGCAAGTCCACGCTCTTGCGCATGGTGGCGGGCCTAGAGGAAATCAGCGATGGCGAGATCGCCATCGGCCCCCGCGTGGTCAATCAGATTGAGCCGGCCGAGCGCGACATCGCCATGGTGTTCCAGAACTACGCGCTCTACCCGCATATGACGGTATTCGCCAATATGGCTTACGGCCTGAAGATTCAGAAAGTGCCCGAGGCCGAGATCAAGACCCGCGTCGACAAAGCGGCCAAGATTCTGGAGCTGGGCGCCTTGCTGGAGCGCAAGCCGCGCGAGCTTTCCGGCGGCCAGCGCCAGCGCGTCGCCATGGGCCGCGCCATCGTGCGCAACCCACAGGTGTTTTTGTTCGACGAGCCGCTCTCCAACCTCGACGCCAAGCTGCGCGCTCAGACCCGGCTGGAAATTCAAAAGCTGCACCGCGAACTGGGCGTGACCTCGCTCTTCGTCACCCACGACCAAGTCGAGGCCATGACGCTCGCGCAGCGCATGATCGTCATGAACGGCGGCCGCATGGAGCAGTTCGGCACACCCGAAGAGGTCTACGGCAGCCCGGCCTCCACCTTTGTGGCGGGGTTCATGGGCTCTCCGCCGATGAATCTGCTCAAAGGCCAAGTAGACGGCGGCAGTTTCAAACTCAAGGGCATTACCCTGCCCTTGCCCGCCGCCGCGCCACGCCCCGGCGCACTGACCCTGGGCCTGCGCCCCGAGCATGTGGACGCCTGGAGCAGCACCCAAACCCAGCCCGGCGCCTGGCCGCTGCGCGTCGAGATGATCGAGATGCTGGGCGCCGAGCGCCTGGTTTACGGCCGGCTGGGCGAAGAAGCCTTCACCCTGCGCATTGACGGCACGGTGACGCCACCCGCCATCGGTGACACGCTTTATTTGGAAGTTAGCGCGCGTCATCTGCACTGGTTCGATAGTGAAACCACCTTGCGCGTGAACCCATGAACGCCCAAGCCTGGCCCCTGCCCTTCTGGATCGCCCACCGCGGCGCCGGCAAGCTGGCGCCCGAGAACACCTTGGCCGCCTTCCGGCTTGGGGCCCAGCATGGCTACCGGGCTTTTGAGTGCGATGTGAAACTGTCCAGCGACGGCATTCCTTTTTTACTGCATGACGCCACGCTGGAGCGCACAAGCAATGGCCAAGGCGTAGCGGGCGACTTGCCCTGGGCCACACTCTCGCGCCTGGACGCCGGCAGCTGGCACAGCCGCGCTTTTGCCGGCGAGCCGCTGCCCAGCCTGGAGGCGCTAGCCCGCTTCATCATCGGCAATCGCTATGCCTTTAATATCGAAATCAAACCCACGCCCGGCCAAGCCCTGCTGACCGGTCAGGTGGTCGGCCGCGAGGTTTTGCGTTTGTGGGCCGACTCGGGTCTGGCCCCGCTGTTCAGCTCCTTCGAGCCCGAGGCCTTGCAAGGCGCCCGTGAAACCGCGCCCGACATCCCACGCGGCCTGTTGCTCGACAACCTGCGCGAAGGCTGGCTGGCCGAGGCCCAAGCCCTGGGCTGCGCCGCCGTCATCAGCAATTACCGGCTGATGGACCAGCCGACCGTAGACGCCATTCACGCCGCCGGCATGAAGGCCCTGGTCTACACGGTGAACGACGCTGAGGCCGCCCAAGCCCTGATTGCGCGGGGCGTGGACGGCATCATTACCGACGCGGTGGATTGCTTCTCACCCGCCTGAACAAGCACGGCCCACGGCTCAGGCCTCGATGCGGGCATAGACCCGCGTGTCACGCGGCTCGCCGTCCACGCCCAGGCTATCGCGGCGCAGCAGGCCTTCGAACTCAAAGCCACAGGCCTCGGCCACTGCGCGGCTGGCGAGGTTGCGATCATCCATGCGGATCTCCACCCGCCGCGCCTGCAATTGACTGAATGCCATTGCCGTGAGCAAACGAACCGCCGCACTGGCGTGCCCCTGGCCGACGGCGCTGCTGCGCAGCCAGTAGCCGATCTCGAAGCGCCGCACATCCCAGTCCAGCCGGTGCAAGCCGGTGCCGCCCAACAGTTCGGTGCACTGGCCGCTGGCGTCCTTGGCATAGATTTGATAGACGAGATCACGCCGGGCGATGAAGTCGGCCTGCATGCGCCGCATCACGGCCTCGGAGGCCTCCATGCTGGGCGCCTCCTGGGCCCAGATCATCCAGGGCCGCAGGTGCTCGATGGACTCAGCAATGGCCGCCGCCATCAGCGGCCCCAGGCCCGCCACCGGCGCAGCCAGAACGATGGACTCGCCCTCAATCCGCTCAGGCACCTGGATCAGGATGGGGTCAGGTCTTGCCATGTTCAGGCCCTTGCTGCTTGGTGCTGGCGGTACTGCTGAAACTTGCACTAGGGTCACCGCCGATCTCACCCTCGCCCAAGGCGCCGGGCATGGCTTCGGCACCCAACACGGGCTCGTCGTCTTGGCCGGTACTGGGCAATACCAACACATGGCGCAAGGTACTCAGGCGCCAGGCCAGCAGGCTGACCAGCAAGGCGCCGATGCCGGCGAACAGCAGAGTCGAACGCAGGCTGACATGCTCGCCCAACCAGCCGCCGATCAAGGCGCCCGGCCCGGCCGGCACAATCGTCAACCAGCGCATGGTGCTGGTCATGCGGCCCAACATGGCCGTCGGCGTGACGGCTTGGCGCAAGGCCAAAAAGGTGATGAAGATCAGCACCGCGCCCACACCGAACATGAAGAGCATCAAGGCAAACACCGGCGCGCCGACCAGGCTGGCCGGAGTCAGCGCCAGCATCAACCAGCCCAGGCCACTGACCGCCAAGCCCAGCACCAAGCTGGGCCCCGGGCCAATGCGCGCGCTCAGGCGCGAGCCAAAAATGCTGGCCAGCACGGTGCCGGCACCCAGCGCCACATAGCTCAGGCCGATCTCTTGCGCCGACAGGCCCAGGGTGCGCGAGGCATACAGAATCTGCACCACCTGCGCGGCGTTGTTGAAAAACTGCCAGCCGCCTACCGCCAGGGCTAGGCTGACCAGCAAGCTGTGCTCGCGCACGAAGCGCAAGCCGCCCTTGAGTTCATCCCAGAAGCGCTGATCCTGGCTGGGCTTGAGCACTTCCTTGACCTGGATGCCGCGCAGAATCAGGGCCGAAAACAGCACCAGGGTCGCATCCACAGCCAAGGCCATGGGCGCCCCCATCAGCTTGATCAGCACCCCGGCAATGCCAGGGCCCACAACCTCGGCGCCCGAGCTGGCCAGGGCGTTCTTGGCATGCGCCTCCACCAAGCGGTCACGCTCCACCACCTGGGTCAGCACAATTTGCGCCGCGCTGCCGGCCGTGGTGTAGACCGTGCCCAGCACAAAGCCCACCACATAGAGCCAGCTCATGCTCAGCCAGCCCATCCAGGCGGCCAAGGGAACCGTCGCAACAGTCACCGCCAACATGCTCTCGCCAATGATGTAGACGGGTAGCTTGCGCACCCGGTCCAGCCACACGCCCGAGGGCAGTGAGAACAGCACGAATGGCGCAATCTCCATCGCCGTCAGCAAGCCCATTTGGGTGGGCGTGGCGTTGAGCAAGAGCGCTGCGGTGAGCGGCAGCGCCAGCATGGTGATCTGCCCGCCCAGCGAGCTGATCAGGATGGACGAGAACAAGCGGCGATACACCATATCGCGCAGCAAGTCATTGGGTGGCAGGGTCAGGGCGGCGGCCAAGCGACGCCATAAGCCAAACCAGGGCAGACGCCGAGCTTGTCGGGTTTGCATAAAAAATCTCCAGAAATCTTTGATGGGCCAGACCGGTAAGCGGCCTGGCTAGCTGCGGCGCGGGACGTTCAGCGTCAATGCGGCGAAGCGGTGCCGGCTCGTGTCACATGACCGCGAGCGCAAACGCCAGCGGCACGGGGTGCGCTGCGTCGGTTGCGGTCGAGGAGTTTGGTCATGGTCGGCTTGACATCAAATACGGCTTGATCCTAACAGGCGAGGTGTGGCATTCGTAAGTCAAGCCATGGTCAGCTGCGCTTGACCGGTCTGCCCCCAAAGGCCTAAAAGCCCACCGCTGCGCCATCACGCCGCGGGTCGCTAGCGGCCACATAGCCCTGGGCATCAGCATCCGGGCTGGCCGCGCCGCCGTCCAGGCGCCAGATGAATTGGCCGGCGCCGAAGTCTTGGTAGCTGTCGTGAATATCCCCGATCACATGGCCCAGCGCTCGCAAGCCCTCAATGGTGGCCGGCTTCATATGCGGCTCTACATTGATAGACAGGCCTTCGTTGAAACGCCAGCGCGGTGCGTCGCAAGCGGCTTGCGGGTTCTGGCCGTAGTCCAGCATGCGCACCAGGGTTTGCATATGGCCTTGGGGTTGCATATTGCCGCCCATCACGCCAAAGCTCATCACCGGCCTGCCCTCCCGGGTCAAGAAGGCTGGGATGATGGTGTGGAAGGGCCGCTTGCCCGGCGCCACCACATTCGGGTGCCCCGCCTCCAGCGTGAAGCAGTGGCCCCGGTTTTGCAGCGACACGCCATAGCCCGGCAGCACCAGGCCGGAGCCAAAGCCCATGTAATTGCTTTGGATGAAGCTGACCATCATGCCGCTCTCATCCGCCACAGTCAGATAGATGGTGCCACCCTTGACCGGGTTGCCGCATTTGAAATCTTGCGCCCGCTGCGGCTGGATCAGCCGGGCGCGCTGGGCCAGATAAGTCGGGTCCAGCAGTTCCGCGCTGCTGAGTTCCATGCTGCGCGGGTCAGCCACATAACGGTAGATGTCGGCGAAAGCCAGCTTCATCGCCTCGATCTGCAAATGCTGGGCGGCCACGCTGTCAACGCTGTGGGCGCGCAGATCCAGGTGCTTCAAAATTCCCAGCGCCATCAGCGCCGCAATGCCCTGGCCATTAGGCGGAATCTCATGCAGGCTGTGGCCGGCATAGTCTTGCGAGATGGGTTTGACCCACTCGGGCTGGTAGGCCGCAAAGTCGGCCGCCGTGATGGCACCTCCGGTGGCCCGCGCAAAGCGCTCCACTGCGGCGGCCACCTCGCCGCGATAAAAGGCCTCGCCCCGGGTCTCGGCGATCAAGCGCAGTGTCCGGGCGGCATCGGCAAACTTGAAGTTCTCACCCACCGCAGGGGCGCGGCCCTTGGGCAAAAAGGCCTCGGCAAAACCGGGTTGGGCGGTGAGATCAGCCACCTCCGCCGCCATTGCCCATTTGCGCTGCACGATCACCGGCACGGCATAGCCGCGCTCGGCAATCTCAATCGCGGGCTGCATCAGGGCGGCAAATTCCAGCTTGCCAAAACGCTCGCTCAAGGCCACCCAGCCGGCCACGGCGCCGGGCACGGTCACGCCACCCCAGCCGCGTTTGGGCGGAGTCTTAGCCTCGCGACCATAGATTTTGAAGAAGTATTCGGGCGTCCAGGCGGCAGGCGCGGTGCCCGATGCATTGAGGCCATGCAATTCCTTGCCGTCCCAGAGGATGCAGAAAGCGTCCGAGCCCAGGCCATTGCTGCAGGGTTCCAACAAAGTCATGCAGGCGGCCGTGGCGATGGCGGCGTCCACCGCATTGCCGCCCTGCGCCATGATGCGCAGCCCCGCCTGCGCGGCCAGCGGGTGCGAGGTGGACACGATATTGCGGGCAAACAGCGGGCTGCGCACGCTGGGGTAGGCCTGATGCCAGTCGAAAGGCTTGTTCTTGCTGCTGGTACTGCTGCTGCCGCTGATGCTACTCATGTCGCACAACTCCTTGAGGGTTGCGCCCATTGTGGCCGCAGCGCAA
This sequence comes from Paucibacter sp. KCTC 42545, assembly GCF_001477625.1. Classification (NCBI taxonomy): domain Bacteria; kingdom Pseudomonadati; phylum Pseudomonadota; class Betaproteobacteria; order Burkholderiales; family Sphaerotilaceae; genus Roseateles; species Paucibacter sp. KCTC 42545. The sequence goes on along the minus strand of NZ_CP013692.1, from coordinate 579,657 downwards.
GCGCATCACCGAAGTCATGGCCCGGGCAGGCCCAAAAGGACGGGCCTGCCCCGACTATTGAGCGGTGGCGGGCTGCAGGCGCTGCGCGTCAATCCGCGCGCGCATGTTTTCGGCCGTATCCAGCATCTGCACCCGGGCCAGACCCAGCACCGGCTCTTGCTGCAGCGTGGCTTCGGCCACGGTTTTGTTGACCCAGCGATCCAGGGCTTGCAGGGCCAAGGCGTGCAGCTCGCGGTTGCTGGCCTGGGCCTGGGTCAGGGCCTGGCTGTTGCGCGCCAGCAGGGCCGTCAGGCTTTGGTTGCCTTGGCGCAGCTCGGCGTTGTCGCGGCGGGCTTGAGCTAATTGCTGGTTCAGCTGTAGCGCGGTTTGCTCCTGCGCCTGGCTAGCCTCCTTTTGCTTGGCCTGCGCCTCATCCAGCTCCCGGCGCAGGGCCGCAGCCTCGGCCAAGGCCTTGTCGCGCTGCTGCTGCAAGGCGCGGGTGGCGCTTTGCGCCTGCGCTTTGGCTTGCTGGACTTGCTGCTCTTTGTCGCTCAACAGGGCGGCCTTCTCGGCTTCCAGGCCTTGGCGCTTGGACTGCTCGGCCTGCAAGGCGGCTTGCACCCGGCGCAGTTGCTCGCGCTCACGCCCGGCCTTGCCCTCGCCTTCGGCGGCATGGGCTGCGCCCAGACTCAGGCACAGCAGCAAGAAGGCGATGCAGAGCTTGTTGTCGATTCGTGCTGACATGATGGCTTTGCTCCGGCTCAGAAGCGGGTGTTCAAGTCGATCTGGAACACATCAATCTTCAGCGTCGCGCTGGAGAGATTGCCGGTCACGATGCTCGGGTTGCTGGGGTCCAGCGGCACACGCACGCCGTCGTCCAGATTGCGGGTGCTGGTCAGGCGGGCGCCAATGGTGCTGCGGCGGTCAAAGGCGTATTGGCCGCCGATTTGCCAGCCCTGGTAGTTGGTGCCGCCCATATGCCAGGTGGTGTCAGTGAAGGCGTCCAGCCAGGCATCGCGCTCGAAGCGGCGCAGCGCCACAAAGCTGGTCCAGTCACCTGCATTGGCCAGCTTGGGCGTGCCCAGGTTGAAGCGCAGCTGGGCGCCGGTGCTGCGCTCCGCCAGATTGTCCACGGTGCTGGTGCCGGCGCGCTTGCGGACATCGGCCAGATCGAAGCCGCTATTGCGCACCCAATCGACGCTCACGCCAATTTCCACCGGGTCAAACTGCTTGAAAGTCAGGCCGGCGCTGAGGTTGATGGGCAGGAATTTGGAGGCCAAGCCCCAGACCGGGCCACCGTTGGCGCAAGGTGCCGGCACGGTGGCATTGTTCTCGCTGCTGACCGGGCAGAGGTTGATCAGCGTATTGCCCTTCTGGCGTGCCGAGATGGCGTATTGCGAGCTGAGATAGCTTTGCGTCGCGCTGCGCGGATTGCTGCTGGCCAGGGGCAAGTCGGTGGCGCGCACGCCTTCGATGTTCTGGAAGCGGTAGGAACCCAGGGCGGCCCGCGCGATGGTGTTGTTGCCCATGGCCATTTCCAAGCCGGCCTGGAAACCGTAGAGCCATTTGTCGCGCTTGTCGGTATTGAACTCTTCCAGCGCGAAGGCGCCGGCGGTGGCGAAACCAAACATGCCGCTGGCCAAGGTCAGGTCGCCTTGCGCGGCCAGGCCGTCGAAGCCGATGTCGTCGGGCCACAGCAAGTCGCCGCCGTAGAAGGGGTTGGCCATGCGGCCGGCCAGCATGCGCAGGTTGTAGCGCGGCTCCCAGCGGATGAAGGCGCGGTCCAGCACCACGCTCGACTTGTTGAAATAGTTGCCCAGGGTCTGCGAGGCCGAACTCGGCCCGGAGGTGGTGCCGGTGGAAATGCGCAAGCCGGTTGAGACTTCATCCGACACCTTCACCGCCACGCCTAAGCGGGCGCGCAGCGTCAGACGGTCGCGGTTGTTGGTGGTGTTGACCAGGTCGGGCGCCCAGGCCGGCGAATCCTTCTGTGTGCGGTAGCACTCGGCCGGCAGATTGCCTCCCACATTCAGGCAGGGCACACCGATCTGTTGGCCAGTGAGCGGGTCCACCGCATAGCTGGGCTGGGCATAGCGCTCGCTCTGCCAGCGCACCCGCACATCGCCTTCTACCGTGGTGCCGCGCACCCATTCCGGCAGGCTGCGCGGGTCGGCCCAACGCTCTTCACGCGCGGTGGCCAGCACCTCGTTTTTGATTTCTTCGCGCATCTGCGCGCGCAGGGTTTCGCTGACATAGGGCACGCGGATGACCCCATTGCTGCCGGCACCTGTGGCCCCCGCACCGGCGGCGGCGCCGGCTACAGCGGCCCCCGCCAGAGGCGTGCCCCAGGTTGCCGGCGCGGCTGCGGGCTTGGCTGCAGGCGCCTGAGCTTGCTTGAGCAAGGCATCGGCCCGCTCACGCGAGAGCAGGCCTTGGCCGACCAGGGCATCGATCAGCGCCAGCGTGGTGGCGCGCAGTTGTTCAAGTTCACGCTTCTCGTCGGCGTGGGCCGTGGGGACGCAAAGGGCTGAAGCCAAGGCCAGGGCCAGGCAGCGTTGGCGGGAGTTCGGAAGGCGCATGAGAGATTTCGCGTTAAGACATGAAGGGGTTGAGCCAGGGGTGTGCGGCAGGCATAGGCGAAGGCACGAGAGAAGGCGAGAACACAGCCCGCCTCAGCCCATTGGCCGCACATTGAGGCGGAATTTCATCGGTTGTGCGGCGGCCACGGGCGGCGGCAGCAGCTTGAGGCTGCGTGCCGTTTCATCCAGGGCGGCGGCGAGTTCGGCGTCCAGGCGCACATCGCCGCTGGGGCGCAGCTCAAAGCGTGTGATGGCGCCGTCTTTGGCGATCCACACATTGAACTCGGCGGTGGCTTGCGTGGCCTCGCTCTTGAGGTGGCGCTCGATCGCATCGCGCAACATTTGCTTGGCGCTGTTGGCGAAGAAGCGCTCCTGCGCCCGGTCACTGCTCGTGCCTTGCTGCGCCGCGCCGCTGGCCACCGCGCCGCCGCTGTATTCCTTGCTGACGCCGCCGGCGGCAAAAGCACTCGGGCCATCGCCCGCCGCGCCTTCCATCTTGATCGGCTCATTGGCCGGCTTGGGCGCCTCGGCCTGCTTGAGTTGCTCGTCGCGCATGACTTGCTTGGTCTCGTCCTTGGGCGGCTCGGGCTTTCGCTCGTCCTTGGGCGGCGGAGGCGGCGGCGGGGTGTCCGGCAAGATGGTGATCTTGGCGGTTTGCTGCTTGGGCGCGGCCGTGGGCTTCATGTTCTTCACGGTCCAGGCCACCAGCAGCACGGCGGCCACAAAGCCAAGCGCCACAGCGCCGCGCAGCAGCCAGGTGCGGCGCGGCGAGTCGTTCAAATGATCTTCAGCCAATCCACTACTCATCACATCACCCTCAGGTGCCGATCTTGGCCGTCACCAGGCCCATATTCAGCTGAAGCTTGTTGCACAGGTCCACGACAGCCACCACGTACTGATACTGGCTGCGCCCATCGCCCTTGATGGCCACCGACATCTGCGCATCGGCCGCCTTGGCGCGCAGCAGCTGCTGCTCCAGCTCCTCCAGATTCACACCCACGCCATTGAGCAAGATGCCGCCATCGGGCATCACCTGCACGATGCGCAAGTCATGCTTTTCAGTGGCGGGCTTGTTGCTGGGCTTGGGCATGCTGATGGACAAGCCCTGCACCGAGGCGGTGGTCATCAAGATGAACACCACCAGCAGCACATAGGCCAGGTCCAGCATCGGCGTGACATTGATGGTGTCGTAGGGTTTGGCTTCGGTCGAAATCTGCATGGCTTGCTCTTATTCCGGCACGGCGCGTTTGGTGACCAGGCCGATCTCGGTGATGTCCAGCTTCTTGGCCACCTCCAGCACCTGCATGACCTTGTCGTACTGGGCCGTGGCATCGGCCTTGAGCACCACCGGCAGCGCCGGATTGGCGGCCTTGTACTGGGCCAGGCTGCTGCTGAGTTGCTCCAGGCTGACCGGGTAGGCATCCAGGTAGACGGCACCGTCCGAGGTGATCGTGATCGCCCGCGTTTGCGGCTTGGCCAGATTGTTGGCGGCTTGTGTGACAGGAGACCGCACCTTCACCCCTTGCACCGAGGCTGTGGTCAGAATGATGAAGACCACCAACAACACATAGGCCAGATCCAACATCGGCGTGACGTTGATGTCATCAAACGGGGTCAGCTCGGTTTTGACGTCAGCAGACATGGCGGCTCCTGGGCACCATCACTGCGCGCCGTGGGTTTCGGCCACGCGGGTGATGAACTCGTCGATGAAGATCTGCATGTCCGAGGCCACGTTCTTGATCTTGGCGGCCAGATAGTTGTAGGCAAACAGCGCCGGAATCGCCACCGCCAGGCCCGCCACCGTGGCCAGCAAGGCCGAGGCGATGCCGGGCGCGATGGCGTTGACGTTGACATCGCCCGCCTGCGCAATCGCCGCGAAAGTGATCATCACGCCCACCACCGTGCCCAGCAGACCCAGGAAGGGGCCGCCCGAGATGGCGATGGTCAACAAAACCATATTCGAGTTGAGCTGGGCGTTCTCGCGCACAAAGTCGGCATCCACCGAGGCCTTGACCGCATTCATGGCCGAGGCACTCAGCACCGGGCCGCCGGCCTGGCCGATCTTGCGTTTGCCCAGCTCATGCACGCCGGCCTTGTAGAGGCGGAACAGCGGCGAAGCGCCATGCTGCTTGTCGTCGCCCAGCTTGAGCAGATCGCCATCGGCATCGCGGAAGCGCTTGAGGAAGCTGCGATTGCCACGGTCGGCCCGCGAGACCAGCAAGGCCTTGGAAATGGTGACCCAGACGGCGATGACGAACATCACCGCCAAGATGATGATGACCACCCAGGCGTCGGTCGTCAGGTTCTTGACCAGGATGGCCATATGGCCGTGGGACTCCTCACCCTCTGCCGTGCCCGTGTTCTCACGCTGCGCCGCCAGCAAGCGGCTTTCCGCGCCTTGGGCGCCGGCCGACACGGCCAACCAGTCGGCGCTGCGCAGGGTGCTGGCAATTTGCAGCTCGTCCAGCAGACCTTGCGCGCCCTCACCCAACTTCAGGTTATTGCCCAGATTGGGCGTGACCATATCACCCTGGGCGACTTGCACGCCAGCGATGAACAAGGTCGCCTTGCCCAAACCCAGGCGCAGGGCCAGATGGGTCCAGCGTTCGGGCGCGACCTCACCGCCGCTGAGTTCAGCCTTGCCCTCGCCCTTGGCCAGCAGCTTGCCGTCCTTCAAGGCCAGTTTCAATCCGCCCCATTGCAGCAAGTCGGCCGCGCCCACCTGCTTGAGTTTGACCCACAGGCTCAGCGTCAGCTGGTTGCCGGCATCGGCCACCGCCTTGTCGCTCAGCGCATAGCTGATGGGCTTGCCGTCAAGCTTGGCGCTGGCCGCCAGCAAGCCATTGGGCTCGATGCTGACGGGGCTGCCGGGCTTGATGGGGCCCAGCTGATCGGCACCCGACGGCGCCGGGTCGCTGTAGTGGAAGGCGGCCAGCGTGGCGGCATCAAAGCCCATCAAAGGATCGGCCGCCTCGGCACTGGCCTTGCTATTGCCCGCGTAGACGTAGAACTGATTCTTGTCGCTGCCCGGCAGCACGCTGGGCACTTGCACCCACAGCACTGCCAGTTCATTGACGCTGTCAAAGCGCTCGATGCTGAACTTCAGCGGCGTCTTGTCGTCGGCCGCCAGCACGCGCAGGTCGGCGCCGTCTTGCTTGGCGGCGGCAAAGTCGAAGTTGCCCGAATGCAGACGCACGGCCACGGCCACATTGCTGGCCGCTTCCTTGGTTTCCAGGCCCTGGGCCGAGGTGTTGAGGGTGATGCGGGTGCGCTCGGTCCAGTCGGCATGCCACCAGGCATGGGCGGCCGGTGACAACAAGGCGATGGACAAAACGGCGAGAAGTTTGCGCATGATGTTGGGGAGCTTGAGATGAATTTGAAAAGGAGCTTGTGGCGCGTCATTCGCCCTGGCTGAAGCCAAGGAAGTCCAGGAAGATGTTGCGGCGGGGGCGGCGCTTGCGGCGCTGTTCTTCGTCGTCCTCGGCCAGCTTTTGGTCCTTCAGCCCGGCCGAGGTGGCGGCCGGCGCCTGAGGAATGGCGCTGACAGCCGCACTGGCGTCGACCTGCACCGCCAGACCGCTGCTCTTGCCCGAGGCCGCGAAGTTGTCGGCGCCGACCAGGCGGGTGGCGCCCAGGAAGGCATTGCCCAGGGTCTTGATGCCGGCATCACCGGCATTGATTTCACCCAGCGGCGCATACAGATCCAAATTGCTGCCGCTGCCCAACACGGCGATGCCGCTGCCGCTGAAAGAGCCCGAGGTGTCGACCACGAACTGGCCTTGCGCATTGATGGTGTAGACCGGCGGCGGCGCGCCGACCACGGTCTTGGCGCCGCGCCCGGCATCGAGGTTGCCCAGGCTGGCCCACAGCAACACATCGCCACGGCCGAGCGTGAAGATGCGCGACTGATTGACCTCCACGCTCATGCGCACGGCGGCGTTGATGTCGCCACCGGCCACCGTGACCACGCCCAGATTGGCGGCCGAGCGCGCATCCGCGCCACCGGCCAGGTCACCCACATTCAAGGTGCCGCCAGGCGCAATGAAGCCGATATTGCCGCCTTGGCTGGTCTTGATCTGGCTGTTGGACAACAAGATATTGCCGTCAGCGTGGGCCGCGCTGGCCGCCGCTGCTGCACTGCCGGGAGGGAACAAACTGTCCAGCGCCTGATAGCCGCGCAGATAGGCCAGATGCGAGCCCGTCAAGGCGGCACGGCCGGCCGTGCGTAGCTCGGTGGCCAGCACCTGGCTGAGGAACAAGGTTTGCTGCGCCCGGTCCATGCCCTTGAAGGCCTCAGCCGCTGCGGCGCCGTCGAGTTTTGTGCTCTGGCGTTGATTGACGAAGTCGGTCAGCGCCGTGGTGTAGGGCGAGACAGCCAGGGTCAGCGCCTGCTGCTGCGTAGGGCTCATGCTTTGCACCTTGGCCGCCAGCGCGGCGCCCAAGGCGGCCGCTTGCAAGCCATCACGCAAACGCAGGCGTGAGGCTTCGGTGGCCGCCGCCAAGTCCTCCGCCGTCGCCTTTGCGCCAAGCACTTGCGGCGCGCCGTTCCACAGCTCAGAGCCCGGCACGACCTTGGCATCGGCGGCGAGGCCAGCGCTACCAATGCGCCCTGCCGCCAGCGCCTGGGCCGAGGCCAGGCTGTTCGCTTCGGCTTGCGCCACGCTGCGCTGCAGAAAAGCTTCGGTGCTGCTGCTCAACAAGGCATCACCCACCAGGGCGCGCACTTGCTCGCGTTGCTCCGCCAACGGCAAAGCTGCAAAAGCCTTGGCAGCGGCAGCTGCCGCAGCGGGAGGCAAGACCTGGCCCCCGTCGGCCAGGGCCTTGAGCTGCACGGCCAGTTCCGCGGGGTAGAACTCCAGGCCGGCACCCACCAGTTGGAACTGCTTGGCCACGGCCTGGCTGCTGTCTTGCAACTGCACGCCGGCCAGCACGGTGATATTGGCGCCGCCCTTGCCGAGCAAGAGGCCGTTGTCCAGATTGCCCACCGTGTTGATGCCGGTGCCGCGGTTCATGTCCACATCGCGGCCGGCGATCAAAAGCAAATCGCCGGGGCCACCCTGCCGAATGCCTTCTTGCTGACCCAGCTTGATGTCGCGCCCGGCCTGCAGCAGGCTCATCTCCGCCGCGCTGTTGTGCTGCAGCTGAATCGGGCCGGCGGCATTCAGGTCGCCGCCCGCCACCAGGCGCAGCGGTCGGGCACTGAAAGAGGCTAGGCTGCCCAGCGTCAGGTCACCCGCGCCCGCCACGATGTGCACGGGGCTGCGGCCGCTGGCATCCAAGCCTGAGTCGGTGCGCAGCCAATGGCCGGCATAGACGTCAAACAGCTCGTTCAAGGTGGCCTGGGCCTGCGGCTTGGGCCAAGAGATTTCGCCCGCGGCGGCCGTCACTTTGAAGGACTCCACGGTCACGCTCTTGCCGGCCACGACGGCCAGGCTGGTGGTGCCAATGGCTTGCTGCATCAACGCAGCGGACTTGATGTTGCCGCCGGGCGCCGCCAACAGCAATTCATCGGGCACCACATCGGCGGCCGCGCCCGGGCTGCTGCCCGACTGCGCATTGGCGGGGCGTGAGTTGCTCAAGCCCACATCGCCCGCCGCGCTGAGGATTTGTGCACTGGACTTGCCCGACAAGCCAAAAACGGCATCCACCCGGGCCGACTGCTCACCGCCCTGCTTGGCGCCGGACATGCTGGCCGGATTGACCAGGCTGCCGAGTTGCAAACCATTGCTGGCGGAAACAGTCCAGGCGGTGTCCATGTAAAAGAGCTGCGGGCCGGGGTAGCTCAAGGGCTGAGCCTTGGCTTCGTCCTGGGTGGCGGCGCGAATCTGATCGCCAGCGCTCAAGGAGGCTTGGGCACCACCCGCATTGAACAGGCCGCCGACCACATCACGCCCGGCCTGCACCGCCAGGCTGCCGCCGCTGAACCAGCGCTGCTGGGCCGGCTTGTAGCCGGCTGTGCCCGGCGTACCGGTGGCTTGCACGGCATAGCCGCTGCTGGGCGTCGAGACGTCCAGGTCAATCACATCGCGGCCGGCGCGTACCGAGATATCACCGCCGCCGAAGGAGGCAATGCCTTGGGCGAACAAGTCGTAGCGCGACCACAGGGCCACGCCTTGGTCGGCCTTGGTGGTGTTGGTCTGACGGAGCCACCAGTCGCTCACGTACTGCACTTTTTCGGCGTTAGCGTTGGTGCTGTAGATGGCCGCGGGCAGGCCGCGCACATCGGCACCGGCGCTGAGCGAGATATTGCCGGCGTCCTGGAAGAAGGGACCAAGCGTGCCGCTGCTGCCGCGGATGAGCTGGGTATCGGTGCGGACGCCCAGGGTCTCAAACCCAGGCGTGTCGGCGGCGGCCACGGCCGTGCCGGTGGTGTAGATACGCACCTGGCTCTTGCGTCCGTTGGCGTCAAGGGCAGTACCCAGATTGATATCACCCGCGGCGGCCAAATCGATATTGCCGGTGCTGCTGCGAATGAAGACCACCGGCGGCACCGCAGTATTGCTGCTGGCAACACGGCCCACGGTGATGCCTGCCGGGCTGCCATTGCCAGCATTGCTATTGCCGGCAGCGAGCACGCTCAGCGGATCAGCGCCCGCCAACTCGGCCCCGCCGATGAGGCGGAACGATGCCGCACCGCCGGGCAAGACCAGGCTACCGGCGGTGATGGCACGCTTGTCTGCAGCGCCCACGGCGGGCCCGAAGCCATCGCTCAAGCTATTGCTGAGGGTCAGCTGACCCGCGGCGCGCAAGGTGACGACCGGCGCGGCACCGACGCGTGTGGCGGTGGTGGGTGCCAAGTTCCAGTCAGTGGCCAAGGTCAGGCTCTTGTTGGAGCGGATCTCGACCCCGGGCGCAACGCTCAGCTTGTTCAGCAAAGCGCTATCGCCATTCGCCAAGTTCAGCGCCAACTGCAAGGTATTGGCCGCTGCGGCGCCGACAAAAGCCTTGTTGTCGGCATCGACCACGGAGGGTTTGAGTATGGGCGCACGCGAGGCTGGCGCGGGTGTGGGAACCGGCGAGGGGCTGGGCGTAGGCGTAGGCGTTGGCGTGGGTGTCGGCGTTGGATTAGGCGTTGGCGTCGGTACGCCCCCACTTGGTCCCGTCGGCGGGCTGGGCGGAGTGACGCCAATGGTTGAACCCGGCACGCCCGGAGAGACTGGACCAGGCTTCGGTGCGGGCGTAGGCGTAGGCGTAGGCGTCGGTGTCGGCGTCGGTGTCGGTGTCGGTGTCGGTGTCGGTGTCGGTGTCGGTGTCGGTGTCGGTGTCGGCGTGGGCGTAGGCGTAGGCGTAGGCGTAGGCGTAGGAGTTGGCGTTGGCGTTGGTGTTGGTGTCGGCCCAGGCGTCCCGCCAATCGGTGGCGCTGGCGGGGTGACACCGATCGTGGTGCCCGGCGTGCCCGGCGCAGCCACGGCAGTGGCACTCGCCATGGCCTGTGCCTGAGCCATACGGCTCAGCCCATTGCTTGCGACAGAGTCAGCCGTGGCAGCAAGCCCCTGCGGCTTGGCGCTTGAGCCGCCGATGGGTGGACTGGGCGGCGGAACACCGACGGTCGTACCAGGCGCGCCGACTGAGGGCACCGTTGGCACAGGCGCAGGCGCGGGAGAAGGTGCCGGCGGGGCAACAGGCGGCCCACTTGGCGGGGCTGGCGGCGGCACGCCGATCGTCGTTCCAGGCGAACCGGGCGACGGATCAGTCGGTGTCGGTGTCGGTGTCGGCGTAGGCGTGGGCGTGGGCGTGGGCGTGGGCGTAGGCGTAGGCGTCGGCGTCGGCGTCGGTGTCGGTGTCGGTGTCGGTGTCGGTGTCGGTGTCGGTGTCGGTGTCGGTGTAGGTGTCGGTGTAGGTGTAGGCGTCGGTGTCGGTGTCGGCGTCGGCGTCGGTGTAGGCGTGGGCGTGGGTGTAGGCGTAGGCGTAGGCGTGGGCGTGGGCGTGGGCGTGGGCGTAGGCGTGGGCGTTGGCGTTGGCGTAGGCGTAGGCGTAGGCGTGGGCGTGGGCGTGGGCGTGGGCGTGGGCGTGGGCGTGGGCGTTGGCGTTGGCGTTGGCGTTGGCGTTGGCGTTGGCGTAGGCGTAGGCGTAGGCGTAGGCGTAGGCGTAGGCGTAGGCGTAGGCGTGGGCGTTGGCGTTGGCACAGGAGTCGGTGCTGGAACCGCCGTCTCGCTGATCAACTCAACCCCGTCGTAAACGCGAACTGCCTCGACCTGCACAGAGCGCACAGCATCAAACTGAGCGCCTGCGTTGCTGATGGCAACACCTGTGCCGCCGGGTGTTGCATCACTGACACCTGTGCGGGCGGCGCGCAGCAGCACGCTGCCGTCGCGACCGGACGGGCCGCCTTGGGTAGACAAGATCGAGGCTGCTTCAAGGCTCAGCTGACCGGTGCCGCTCATCAAGCGGATGTCTCCGCCGTCAGCGCCGGCGGCCTTGTTGCTGGCGGACAGCACGGCGCCTTGGCGCAGCGTCAGATCCCCACCACTGGCCAGCAGAATTTGCGCGCCGCGCTCCGCTGTGGCTTGCAGTTCGCCGGCAAGCGTCAAAGTGCCGGCGTCACTGATGAGGGCCAGGCTGGCCGAGCGCAGCACGGTGCCGGCCGCCAGCGTTTGATCGCCCTGGCGGTTTCGCACCGAGATCGATTGGCTGAACTGGCCTGTCGGCAGTTGCCCAGCCAACTGGCTCAGATTCACAGCCTGGCGGCTGTCCAACTGCAGGCTTGCACCGGCCGAGCTGATGCCCTGGCCTTGCAAGTCACCGGCCAATTGCAAACCACCTTGTGGCGCCGCCAGCAATAACTGGCCACCGCCCGCATTGGCGGCGCCGGACACATTCACGCGCGAACCAGCCGCCACTTGAACATCACCGCCACTGCTGCTGGCATCGATGCGCCCACCCGCTGTGGCAATGGTTTGACCATCCAAGGTCTTTGTGAAGCCTTGCACCGAGCTCAGCGAACCCGCTGCAAACAACAGGTTTTGGCTGGCGCGCAGATTCAGCTGACCGGAGGGCAAATCGATCTGCCCGCCCTGCAGCAACTCGCGGCCGCTCAGGTTCAAACGCGCACCCGCGCCGGGCTGCGTCGCCTCAGCACTCACACCCGCGCTAGGTGCTGCGGCATCCACATGGCTCAACTGCAAGCTGCCGCCGGCCGTCAAGCCCTGCTTGGCCGAGGCAGTGGCCAGCACACGGTCCGAACGCAGCTGAACATCACCCGCGCTGTTCAAGCCGCCCTCGCCTGCGAAAACAATGTCGCGGGCCGCGCTGAGCCTGAGTTGCCCCACTGCCTTGGTGCTGACGCTGCCGGGGCCGATCTGCAAATCACCGGCAGTGGCTTGTAAATCAAGCCGCGCATTGCCGGGTGATCCGCTTGGCGTGCTGGCAGCAGCCGCCTGGCCGGCGCTATTGCTCAACTTCAGGGCCTGCGCACTGGCCGCCGCCTGGCCGCCATCGGCCACGGTCAGCGTGGAGGAATCCAGGGTCAGCGAGCGCAAGTCTTTGCCGCCGAGCTGGGCGCCGTTCTCGAAGAAGATGTCGCTGTAGCTGCGCAGCTGCAACTCGGTCGCCTGACTCAAGCCAGCAAGTTGGCGGGCCGTCAGCCGCAAGCTGTCGCCGGCCGTCGTATCGCCAGCCGCGCCCACACCGCCCACCACAATCCTGCCTGCGCCCAAGACCAAGCGGCCGGCATCCAAAGCGGCCTGCTCATCGACCAAGGTGCGCGCCGCGGCTTCCAGGCTCAGGCTGCCTTGCGCGCCGGCCTTGAGTTCGCTGCCGGCGGCCAGGCGCACCTGGCCCTGTGCTATCGCTTGAGCGGGAACCCCGCTGCGTTGCACAGCCGTCGGCGCGGCCGACAGGCGCAGCGATGCGCCGTCACCATTGACATACAAGGTGTCCGCGGCCTTGGCAGGGGTGGCCGAAGCAGCCGCGCTGCTCGAAGCTGCAGCGCTCAAATGCGCGCCCGCTCCCACCTCCACCGACTGCTGCGCCATCAGCACCAGATCAGCCGCCTGCAGGCTGACACCCGCATCGATCTGCACCGTCTGCGCGCTGACGGCAGCTTGGCGCTGGCCAGTGGCGGCATCCTGCGCGCGCGTGCCGCCCAGCATGATGCTGCCCGCGCCGCTCGCCGACAGCGCCTGGGGCGACAGCACCAGCGCATCAGGGAACAGCTCAGCACGCTCGGAAACGACCAAGCGGGCCGCGCCAATATTGAGTTCGCCGGCGCCGGCTTGCGCCGCGTGGGCGTAATTCAAGGCGGCCTGCATCGTCATCCGCGGCGCGCTGAGATTGAGGCTGCCGGCGTCGATGGCCAGGGGCGGCAAGTCCTTGCCTTCGCGCTTGGCTTGCTGGCTGAAATAGATGTCAGCCTGGCTGCTACGGATCTCCGAGGACTTACGCGCCACGGCGCTGGGCGTGATGGTGAAGGCCGAAGGTCGAGCGTCTTGCAAATCGGTGCCGGCAGTGGCGAAGCTCGCGCCGGCCAAGACGGCCCCACTGGCCTGGGTGACGGCGGTGTTGGCCGAGACGGTCGTGCTTGCCGCTGCAGGCTTGACCAGGAAGCTGCCCGGCAGCAAGGCATAACGCGCCGGCATGACGGCGTAGCGGCCGGCCTTCAGCAACTGATCACCAAACTGCAGATCGCGGCTCAGCAGCAGCTGCCGCCCGGCGGGAATATCCGCCGCCGCGCCACTGGCATCTTTTTGCAAAGCGATATGTAGATCCAGCGACGCCAGCTTGGCAGCATCCGGCACGATGGCGAAGGCCCCGCCCGCAGCACCGGCGAACACATCGCTGGAGCCACCAGGCCCGGCCACAAACTCCAGGCCTTGCAGGGCACCGCCGCCGCTCATATCGAGCTGGGCCTGAAGCTTGCCACTGGCCGCCAAATTCAAATTGGCCGCGCTGAGAGAAATCTGTTTAGCCGGCAGGCCCTTGAGTTGATTGGACGGCGAGCCGTAATACCAGGCCGCGCCGCCTGTCGTGCTGCCGAAAGGCAGCAGCAGGCCATCACCCGAAACCGAAGTCAGGCTGGTGGGCGTGAGCGTTAGCTCGCGTTCGGCCTGCAGCGTCAGGCTGCCCAAGGGCGCGCGCAGCACACCGTCTTGCACGATGTCTTGTGCCTTGAAAGTGAGCGCAGCACCGCCCGACAGTGGCGCCGCGGGCTTGGATACCGCAGTGCCTTCTGCCCGCTGCATCGTGAGCTTGCGGCCGCTGACATCGACCAAAAAGTTAGTCGCGCTGCTGCCGTAAATTTGCGCGGCCGACAGGGTCAGGTCCGCATCGCTGCGCAACTGGCCCGCACTGGCGCCCGCATTGTTCAGCACACCGTGCAGGCGCAAGTCCCCTTGAGCGGCCAGAGTGATGGCCGACGCACCGGCGATTTGCAGCTGGCCCACCAGATCAAGGCTGGTGCCCTCCGCTGCAGCGCCGCTGCGCGGTGCTGCCTGGACCAGCAACTGGCCCTTGCCAGCTTTGGCCACCGTGGGCGCGGCAAAGGCCGAGCTATTGCTCAGCCGTACCGAGCTGCCGCGCAGCTGAACCTTGGCATCCTGTCCCAGTTGCAGCAAGGGCGTGTCCAGGCTGAGGCGGCGTGCGGCTTCCAGCTGCAAGTCGCCGGCCAGCACCAGGCTGTCCATTGAGGCCAAGCTGAAGTCGGCCAGGCTGCCTGGCGCGCCGAGCAGGCTTTGCGCCAGCTGCACCGTCTTCACACCGGCTTGCGGCTGCGCTTGCACCGGCTCGCCCTGAGCAGGCGCCGCTTGCAGCAGCAAACGGTGCGCAGGGACTTGTGCGGCGTCGCTGCTCTTGCTCATCTTCACGCTCAGGCGCCCATCCGCTTGGCGGCTGCCGCCGGCTTTGGCCTGGAAGCTGGCATTCAGCAAGCTGTCTTGCCGTCCGGCCACGTCGACGGCGATATTGAGCGCACCCGCCGCGCTGGCCACCGACTGGCGGCCTTCGGCAAAGGCAGCACCCATGGGGGCGGCGTCCAGCTGAGCCTGGGCCCCATCAGCCTTGATGAGCGCACCGGCATCCAACTGAGCGCTGACGGCACTGAGTGTCACCACCCCGCCCTCCAGCACCCGGCCACGCAAAAGGCCATCCCCATTGGGCTGCAGCAGGGCCAGGCCAGAGACATCGATGCGGCTGGCAGCGCCCAGGCGCAGCGCATCTTCCGTCGCGTCACCGCCGAGGCCGGGCTTTTGCGTCAGGCTGACCGTGCCGCCGGGCGCAGTCAGCTGGCCCAACATCTGCAAGCTGCGGCCGGCAGTCATCGTCAAATTGGCATTAGGGTCCAGCAGAATCTGGGCGCCTTCGGCTATGCGCAGCGCGCCGCTCTGCGCAGCAGCGGTATTGCCGCTAGATTGCAAAGTCAGGCTGACGGGCCGGCGCATGGCCGCGTCTTGCTGCAATAAGCCGCTCAGATCGGCCAGCCGGCTGCCGCTAAGCCCACCGCGAAAGACCTCACCGCCCTGGCGCGATTGCAGCTGCGGGCGCAGCACCGCGCCGTCTGCGAGTTGCAGCGACAGCATGCCGTCCACATCAAAGCGCTCAAAGCCGCCTTGTGAGAAAAACTCGGTGCCCAGATTCAGGCCGCCACTGGCCTTGTCGAGCACCGGACCATTGCTGCCGATCTGCACCGTGGCGGCGCGCAGCTTGAGGCTGCCGCCCTTGTCCACGCCGACGCCCAGCAGGCTGCCGCCCAAATCAAAAGCCTGCGCCTGACCGGCGACCAAGCTGCTGCTCAAGTTCAAGCTGCCGGCATTGCCGGCTTGCACGCTGCCATTGCTGCGCACCGTCGCACCACCAGACACATCCAGCACCGAGCCCTGGCCCAAGAGCAGGCCTGCGCCTGAGTTCAGCGTGACGCTGCCGCCTTGCACGGCGCGCTGAACGCTGGCGCCATCGCGCTCCTGGTTCAGCAAGCGGCCGGCCATATCGAGCTTGACACCATCGGCCACGCGGATGGCACCAGGGGTGCTGCTGCGGTCGGTGTTCTCCACCGTTTGGGCCAGCAGGCTACCGCCGGCACTGACGATGTCTGCGCCCAGGCTGATGCCGTCAGCGCCACGTGAGTAAAGCGTTAGCGTGCTGCGATCCGCGAGCTGCAGCGCGGCACCGGCCGCGCTGGCAATGCCACGGTCGCTGGCCAGGCTGATGCTGCCGAAACCGGCCGCTTGCAGCAGGCCCACATTCAAGAGACTGGTGCTGGCGTCAAGCCCGGCCGTGGCCACGCCGCCGGCTGTTGAAGGCGGCGTTTGCGTGCTCAAGAGCAGCTTGCTGTCCACCCCAGTGCCCTTGGCCTGCGCCTCGCCGAGTTGAAAGCTACCGGCCGCAGCCAAAGCATCCAGCCCAGCCAGCTGACGGCTGCCGGCCAAAGTGTTGGCCGCCATGCTGCCCGTCAGATCGGCCTGCTGGGCCAACACGCGCAAGCTGCCCGCGGCTTGGCCGTCCACATAGGCGCTGGCCACTTGCCCCTGGCTGCTGGCGCGGAAGCCCGTGACCTTGCCCCAACGGCCGTACAAGCCGTAGCTGGCATCTCTCAGGCCCACATAACGCACATCGGCGCTGGCGGTGTTGAGCGTGGCTTGGCTGCCATCTTCGGCCGTCAGGCGACTGGGCCGCACCACCGCTTCGGTGTAGGCCACTTGCCCGCCGCTCAAGGCCAGCTTGGAGCCCGCCTGCGTGGCCACCGACCCGGTGCTTTCCAGCATCAGGCTACCGCCCTTGGCCATGCGCTCTTCGGCCGTCTTCGCGATATTGTTACGGTAGCTGCTGGTGTCGCCCAGGATGGGCGCGGGGGCGCGCACATCAAAGGTCACTTTGGCGCGATACAGCGGCCCCTCTTTTTGCAGCGGGGCGTCTTTCAGATCATTGCCACCCAGCAGTTCAGTGGTGACGAAATTGCGCGCGGCCGACACCTCCGTGCTGCGGGTGCCGGAGAGGTCAATACCTGCGCCCTCACCCACGACGATGGTCGCGCGGGCGTCGAAGGGGCGCGTGGCCGCTTCGAGATTGGGGCTGGCCATAGCATTGGCCTGCGGGTCCACCTTTTCATAGTTCGGCTTGGCCTCGGCGCGCAAGCGCACCTGGGCGGCTGGGGCGACTATTTGCGCGCCGGCATTGCCAGCCGAATCACGGCCCTGCAGCTGAATGTTCAGGGCATTCATTTCCACGCGCGAGGCGGTGAACTGATCGCCGGTGGCACTGCCGCCGGCGGCATCCGGCGCCATCTCAATGCGGCTGGCGGCACCCAGGGTCAGCGTGCCGCCCTCGGCGGCGCGCTTGACGATCACACCGCCCGAGCTGATGCCCTGGGCTTGGCCGCGCGCCAGCAAAAACACCGAGCCGTTCTCGCTGACGCTGGTGCTGGCACTGATGCGGCCCATCTGATTGACGGCCATGCCCACCAAGGTGGTGTTGCCCCGGTTGCTGGCAATATCACCCAGCTGATCGACCCGGCCGGCACCCGTGCCCACCTCCACCAGCAAACCACGCACGGCTGGCACGGCCGCATTGACCTCGGAGGCATAGAGCCGCTCGACCGTGGGCGTTTGCAGATAGACCTGCTCGCCCGCGGCCAGCACCGTCTGCCCCTGTGGGGTGGCGATGCTGCCGGCGTTGATGACATCTTCAGCGAACAAGAACACCCGCCCGCCCGACGGCGTGGTGATGGCCGCACCCTTGCTGACCTCCACAAAGCCGCGGCCCACATCGGGCATGCCAAGCACATCGGCATCGCGTTTGAAGCTGGGGTTGGTGGCGTAGATGGACTTGGTCAGGCCGAGCAGAAAGTCGTCGTTATCAACGTTCAGGGTCGAGGCAATCAGCGCGCCCACATCGACCTTGGCGTTAGGTCCAAAGAGAATGCCGTTGCCATTGAGCAAAAAGATGTCGCCGCCGCTGATGCGCTCAGGCTGGCTGCCGCCGGTCACAAAGGCCGGATTGGGCACGGTGGACTTGAGCGTGCCGAAGATGGCGCTGGGCGCCGCCCCTTTGTCCACCCGATTCAGCGCCGCGCTGCCGACGCCGGGCATGCGGTATTCCACGCTGCTATTGGCGCCAATATTGAAGCTTTGCCATTGGTAGATGGCGCGGGCGGTGGCTTGGTCGATGACCATGTCTTGGCCGCCACGGCCGTTATCGGTGTTGACCCGGGAGGCGGCGTTGCCAGTGATCACACGCATGCCAGCGGGCAGCACCTGGGCGGCCGGCGCGGCGGCGCGAGCACCGGCCTGCGCCAGCGATTGCAGCGGCCAGATTGCCAGCATGGCCACCAGCAAGGGCGCTGTCGCGAAACTCGCCTTCGGGCTGAGCGCGTATGAAGCGGGCGTGGGGTGAAGGCGGGCTGTGGCTGACATGATGGCAATCGGGGTCAAAGCTGCGCGCTCAGGCGCAAGTGCAAACGAGGCTCGTTCTTGGGGCTGATGCGGGTGCTTTTGAGCGGCCAGGCCAGGTCCAGGTCGGCCGACAAGCCGGCCCCGGCACGCAGGCGCAAGCCCAGGCCGGCACCGGCCAGCCAGCTGTGCTCGGCCTGTTCAGGCAAAGGGTTGAGGGTTTGCACGCGGCCGCCTTCGGCATAGCCCAGCAGCGTCAACTCACGCCACCACGAAGACTCCGCTTTGGCTGCGGCGCCAGCAGCGGGAGCCGCTAACAAATTGGCGCTGCGCCACTCCAGCCCGGCCAGCATGGCGTTGTCGCCCGCGGCCTCGGCTTCCAGATAGCCGCGCACCGTGTCCACACCACCCAGTGCGTATTGCTCACCCGACACCAGGGGCTGCGTGGCCAGCTGCCAAGCGAAGCGGGTGTTCAGGCTGCCTCCCAAGGCCGCGGGCAAGCCCAGGGTGCGCAAGGGCCGGGCATCGCGCAACTCCCCGCGCCAGTAGGCAAAACTGCCATCGGCACCGTCGCGCTTGCACTGAAACTGATCCACCGCGCCGAGGTTGCCGGGGCAGGCCACATCACGCTGCAACCAGTTGCGCCAGCCGAAGGTGATGCTGCTGCTGAGGCTGCTTTGCACCCCGCCCGCAAACCAGATGCCGGTGTAGGCCGCTTGAAATGGCAGGTAGCGCAAAGGGGTAGACAGCTCGCCGCCGGCGCTCAACTGCTGCTCCTGCACGTCTTTGTAGTCCCCGCCGACGCTGAAGCTGTGCAGCGAGTCGCCTTCGCTCGACGCATGCGGCACGCTGCGATTCCAGCGCAGACCGTAGGTGGCGCCCTTGCCGATCACCGTGCCGGCCCCAAGCGGCGCCACATTGCTGTTCGACAGCACCACCGTGGCCAGCAAGCTTTGCGGGCGACCCGGCTCTGCACTCAGGGGCCAGCTGTAATTGCCCACCAGCACGCTGGACTGTTTCGTATTGCGCGGCGCGGTGATCAGGCTCAGCGTGAGGCTGTGGTCACGCTGCCAGAGGTTGTCGTGATGCAGGGCCAGCGAGGCACGCCAGGGGTCGGTATCGGCGGCGTGGCGGTTATTGATTTCCAGGCTGGCGCCAGCGGGCAGTTTGTCATTGACGCGCAGCTCCACCTCCACCGTACCGGGCGTCAAGCCGGGGCGCAAGATCTGCTGCAGTTGGCGCTCCTCACGGTTCAAGCCGGCGATCTGCGCGGCGGCCTGGTTGAAGTCTGGCACCTGGCCGGGGGCGAGCTGACTGACGCGCTCACGAATCACGCCCTGGTCGTAGTAGCGCGAGCCGGTTACGCGCAAGCGCTCAACGCGACCCTCGGTCACATGCAGGCGCAGCACGCCGCCCTCCACCCGCTGCTCAGGAATATCGACAAACACAGTCAGAAAGCCGGCCTGCTGGTAACGCTTTTCAAGCGCTTCGCGGGCGGCCTCCACATCGGCCATGTCCTTGTCTTTGCCCATGAAGGGCAGCACCACCTGCTCCACCGCTGCCACGGGCAAGACGGTGTTGCCGCTGATCTCAAATTCGAGAATGGCAAAGCGAGGCGAAGCAGGTTCTGCGGCCGCTGAGCGCTCCGGCGGCACCTGCAGGCTGGCGCCCTGCACAGGCTTTGCGGACAGCAACATCAGCAGCGTCAGCAGCAAGGCACAGGCCAGGCCTGTAGCTGCAGTAGCGCACAGGCCCCGGCCTGCGGCCAGAGGAGAGGCGCACGATTTCATAGTGAAAGCAGTATCGGAAACCGCAGTGAAGCGGCGATGAAGAGGGGACGTTGCGGCGTGAGCCGTTCGGACTAGCTCAGCAAACAAAGACCTAGGCCGAAAGGGCCACGCCAGCGGGGATCGACCGAACGAGGCCTAGCCTCAGGCGCCGACTCAAACGCTGGTGAGCTCGTGGTTCAGGCCATCATCAAGACGTCACGCGCTTGGCTTGCCGCACACGCGCGGCCCGGCCACCCAGCGCCAGCAGACCAAGCGCCATCAGGCCCCAGCTTGCAGGCTCAGGAACGGCACTCACGGTCACGCTGGGCATGACCAAGCTGCTGGGCCGATAACCCGCAAATTCAGTGGACTCCGGGAGATAGGCCCGGGCCATGAAGCCGGCGCTGAAGTCGGTCAAATTAATGCGCGCCTGGCCCAGTGCGGTGGCCGCCTTCGGCGTGCTGGCTTCCAGGGTGTAGCTGAGCAGGTACTGCCCCTTGTAGGGCGAGTTGGCGTTGTCCGCGACCTTGGTGAAACCCCAGTAGCCGTCGTTACCCACGTTGTCGAATTCGTCGACAAGGACATTGGCCAAGTTGTTTGTCAGGCTGGAGCGAGTCAGATAGTAGAACCAGGACGATTTGCCAACATCATTTCCCATGGTGAATGGCATTCGCCCAAGCCCGTTTTCATTGAACACGGGACTGTCGGAACCAAAATATGATTTGGCGTCAATTTCAGCGGAATTGAAACTGCTGCCATTGGACGAATAGTCAAGCGTAGTGCCGCTCACGCCATGGGTACCTGTTGTATTCACAAGATCGAGAAAGCCGCTAGGGCCCGCGTTCGCGACGATCAGCGCACCGAACGACTGATTGGTCATGGTGGCGATGGTGCCTTCAGTCCCTTGCGTGGCAGTTGTGAAAAATCGTCTATCGCCTGGCTTGTTGGTACCCAGCACATCCACACCAAACAGAGCCCATTTCAAACGACTGATGTCAGCCTTTTGCAAGAAGTCGACCCATTGCGGATCTGCGATCGGGAAAAAGAGCTGGGTGAAGTTTTCCTGCTGCGCGCTGACAAAGAACGCGTTCAAGTCCAGACCCAAATCCTTCGCGTATGAGACCTTAGCCTCCGAGTCGTAGACAACAAAGGCCATCTCGCCATTGCCGTCGTATTTGGCCTTTGCGGCCGCGTCATTTCCGGTATAGCCCTTTCCAGGCGAGATCGCTGCAGCAGCATAGCCACACGCCGTAAGTAGCAGCCCGGTCAAGATCAGCCGCATGCAGACAGGGCTCAGCAGATATTGGTGGCGAGCTTCTTTTGTGAGTGTCATTGAATTCACCAAAATGACTAGAAGGAGGGGCCTTGACCCCTCCTCCGATCCGACCCTGAACGGCAGGGCCGAAAGGCTTGACTTCTAAACGCTTGATTACTTCACTGCGATCAACGGTGCGCAGCTATTGCCACCACGATTCACGCGCGAGCCGAAGGTGACTTCCGCAACAGTGCCGGTACCGAAGTCACCGGCATAGCTGGTTGGCAATGCCAGGATGCCGGCCTTGTTCGCGCTGGACAAGGTGTTCAGTGCCGAAGGCTTAGCGATCTCGGCCGTGAAGCCCGTGATGAAGGACTTTTGCTCAGGCGACAGTGCTGCGAAAGCCGACTTCTTGTACTGAACAGTGGACTCAACCAGATAGTCGTAACGACCTTGCTTGGCGTTGTTGCCATCAGCCATGGCGCCTTCCAGGCGGACATGCTTCCAGCTATTGGAGCCAGGTGCGTTTTCCTTGGAGATGTGGCCGATGGCATAGCCACCATTGGACTGAGCCGCATTCATGCAAGTGATCACATCGCCGGTGCCCGGGCCTTCGAACACGAACAAGCCTTCACCGCCAGGCATACCCGAACCTGCACCCATATTGGCCAGCAGATAGTTGGGAATGCTCAGGCCAGAAACCGTGGTGTTGGCAAATGCGGACATGTCTTCGGGGGCAGCCGAAGTCGATGTGTCATAGCCAGCAGGCTCCAGACCGGTAGCACTGCAAGGGCGACCACCAAACATCATGTTGGCAGCAGCCTGCGAGCCCGAACCCTTCACGCGGCGGCAGACATTGACTTGCGTCGTGTTCAGCGCGGCATTGGCAGACAACATCTTCCAGTTGAACGCATTGCCAGTGAAGAATGTGCTGGCTTCAGCCTTGCCAATCGAAGGGATGCAGTTCTCTTCGTTAGAAGAGGTGGTGCAGGCTGCACCAGCGCTGTCCTTCTTGGCGCTCAGGCCCTGCTTGGCAAACATATCGTTGTACAGGGCCGTGTTGACGGCGACGGCGAACACGGTCTGAATCACGGGCGTGATCTTCAGCTCGCCCTGCTGAGCACTTGTCAGACCAGAAGTCGGGTAGTCATTGTCATCCGCATCCAGAGGATCGGCAGGCACGTTGGCGCCAACAAACATACCGGGCTCCACATCGGACATGCCCAAGTTGGGAGTAGCCATGCGGTTGCCCAGGCAACCGCTGAAAACCTGGCCAGAGCCGCTCGTGCAGGTGCTCAGATTGGCGAAGGGACGTGCACTACCGTAGTACACAGGGAACACACCTTGGGCGGAACCACCAGCATCGCTCTTGAAGAAGGCGATGTTGGTGCCGGCCGCCAGGCCCAGCTTGGCGGCAGGCAACTTGCAGGTCACGGCCCAGAAGTTGCTATTGGTCTTGAAGCCGCCAGCGGCGTCATAAGTGGCGTTGTAGATGGTGGCGGTGTTGTTGGCCAGGCCGCCGCAAACATCGTTGAGCACCACGCTACCCAGAGCAGCGCGAACGGCAGAGGCGCCGCTCATATGGATCTGCACGGCAGTGTCAGCGTTGATGGGAGCAGCGAAGGCGGAAGAAGTAGCCAAAGTGGCGACAGCGCAGGCAATCAGGCGGAGTTTCATGACAATCCTTTAAATATCTGGAAGCGGCATGCCTCTGCCTTGGCCAAGCCAGGGCAGTGCATGCAGTTAAATCAGGTGGAAACTTGAGTGCTTAGCGCGATCAGGCTTGATTGCGGCGACGCACCACAAAGCCAACGCCCATCAAACCAGCCAAGAGCAGCGCGTAGCTGCTTGGCTCAGGAACTGCCAAGGCGTAAGTCAGCACCATGCCGTTGGTGGTGCTTTCAAAGACCCATTTGCCCTCACCGTGTGAGTTAGCAAAAGTATCAACGTTGACCAAGGCGAGGTTGTTGGACAGCGAAGAGCGTGTGATCAAGCTAAAGGTGGAAGACTCACCGACAGCATTGGAATTCGAGAAAGGCGCACGACCATTGAAGCGCTCGCCGACCGAAGTTCCAAAATACGAATTGGCATCATCGGCCAGTTTGTTGACGCTCGAACCGTTGGTGGCGTAGTTCGGGGCCGTGCCTCTCACGCCATGCGTGCCTGTGTCGTTGACATTGCCCAGGAACCAGCCAACCGTACCGGTGCTGACGCCGGCAGAGAAGAGTTGATTGGTCCAAGTTGGGATGACAGCTTCGTCGCCGCCCTTAACGGTCGTGTACAGCTTCACAAAGCCAGGCTTGTTGCCACCGCTGACCACATTGCCGAGCACGTTCCACACCAGATTGGCGGGCTTGGTCAAAGCAACAAAGCTGGTCCAGTTGGCATCGCCGGTGAGGTTAAAGCTGATCTTGTAGCCGGCTTCGTTGCCATCGCCATTGATCTTGAACAGGCTGGCCATCGTGCCCAGGTCCTTGGTGTAGGACACATTGGCCACTTGATCGAAGACATTGAAATACAGTTCGCCGTCCAAGTGCTGCGCGTTCAAGCCTTGGATAGCAGCGAAAGCCGGGGCTGCTGCCAACAGAGCTGCCGCGGCAGCAATTTTCTTGATCATCAACATGATGTTTAACTCCGAATGGTTGCTTGAGAAAATACTCAAAAGGACAGGTGCCGACCAAGGCGCTTGAGAGCCTTTGGCTGATCGGCGCCGCCTAAGGAGCAACCACTGGCGAAGCGCTCAATGTCTGGAACTCGTCTTGAGTTCCACAAGGGGAGCGTTGCGGCGGCTACTTTCGGGCGGGGCAGGCGAAAGACTCGCCTGCACAGGGAAAAGAGCTGGAGACCGAATGCGTTGTGCATCGACTCCGGAATATTGTCAGAACTGCGTGAAGAAATTCACCTTTCACACCGCGCCAGATAGTCCGATTGACCCATGCCGGCCGGCAAATTTCAGTGACATTGCGGGCAAACCCTAGGGCCGGCGCAGCAATTAGTTTCAAGCTCCGTCACGCCCGCCGTCCGTGCTGGAGCGGCCAAGCAGATTCATCGACATGGCCCGGGCCACCGCCTGCGCGCGGTTGGCGGCACCGAGCTTGCGCAGAATTTTCTGCACATGGTTTTTCACCGTCAGGGCACTGATGCTGAGCTGCTCGCCGATCTGCTGATTGCTCATGCCCTCGCGCAGCCAAGACAAGATCTCGCGCTCACGCTCGGTGATGGCATTGCCCTGGGCCTGGCGCACGCCCACCGTGCGCGGGGCTTCGCTGATGTCGCGCTCCACCGTTTGCACGCGCAGCCAGGTGCCGTGCAGATAAGGCATTAACAACTCCATCATCAGGCGCTGCTGCGGGCCACTGATGCGCGCTTGGCTGGAG
The DNA here is from genome assembly GCF_001477625.1 of Paucibacter sp. KCTC 42545. Taxonomy (NCBI): domain Bacteria; kingdom Pseudomonadati; phylum Pseudomonadota; class Betaproteobacteria; order Burkholderiales; family Sphaerotilaceae; genus Roseateles; species Paucibacter sp. KCTC 42545. Next base: position 555,381 of record NZ_CP013692.1, on the reverse strand, counting down.
AACACAAAAAAGCTCTCGATCTCGGTCGGGCGCTGCGGCCGCGCCACCCCGTGCACCAGCAACTCCACAAAGCCTGCTTCCAGCAAGGCCTGCCGCATCGGGGCCAGGGCTTGCCCTTCCAAGCTTTGCACCGCCACGGCCAGTGGCTTGCCACGCTGGTCGATCCAGCGCCCCTGCAACTGCTGCATCAAGGCGCTGCGGCCATCGGCCAAACAGTCCAGCAATTCAGCGTTGACGGCAACACTATTGAAAGCCTCAAACACCACCTCACGGCGCTGGCGCACATAGGCGCCACACACTGCCAGCTGATGCGGCAATAAGGCTTGCAGATGGCTTTGGCTCCAGACAAAAAACTGGTAACGCCGGCGCACGTCCAGCGCGGCCTCAACGGCGCGCACCATCGCCTCAACCTGGTCCGCATTGACGGGTTCGACGATGCCGCGAGGCAAGGCCTGACCCCCATGACTCAAGGCCTCCTTGATCATCTCGCCCAAGGGCCGCGTCAGTTCCACCTGAGTTGCGGCGCCCAGCAAGCCACCAGGCTCTCCCGGTTCGGGCAAAGCATGCATAGAGCTTGTACCTTTTTGTTTTGTGTGCCGCTCGTGGCGGATTGCGCTGTCCCCTAAGCCTCAGGCCGGGCCGGGGCAACAGCATTCGAATCATTGAACGATTGGCCTTGCTCCCTCAAGCCGTCTGGAATGAGGCCCAAGCAAGTTCAAAGCCCAGCCGCAGGATATGTGCGACATGTGACCAGTGTTTGAAGATGTGCAAAGACCGTAAGCCGTTCGGACTACACCACCACAAGCTACCGTAGTCGCAACGCCCTAGCCCGCCTTTGTCACGCCAGTTTCACTCGCCGCCACTAGCCTGCGCCGCATGTCTACGCTCAACACACCACGCCGGCGCGCTATTGCTCTCGCCGTGCTCGCCCTGCTCGCCACCGATGTGCTGCGCGCCGCCACACCCAACGACAGCCTGTACACCAACAAGCAGTGGTGGTTGGGCAGCCGCGACAGCAGCGCCAATGCCGGCCTGGCCAACTTCCCCAAGGCCTGGGATCTGAACCAGGGCAGCCCCGTGTCGGGTGCCGCACCCGTCATCGCCGTGCTGGACACCGGTGTACGCGACCACCCCGATCTGCGCGCCAATCTGATCCTGCCGGGCTATAACTTCATCAGCAAGGCCGAGTACGCCAACAACGGCGGCGTCGGCCGCAACAACGATCCCACCGACACCGGCGACGCGCTGACGCAGGCCGAGAAGGATGCGAATCTGGCGCTGTGGGATGGCTGCCCCGTGCAGAGCAGCCCCAGCTGGCACGGCACGCTGGTGGCGGGCCAGCTCGGCGCCGTCACCAACAATGGCAAGGGCGTGGCGGGCATCAACTGGAATGCGCAAATCCTGCCGGTGCGGGTGTCGGGCAAATGCGGCGCTGCCGTGCAAGACATGGTGGACGGCATGCGTTGGGCAGCCGGCCTGCCCGTCAGCGGCGTGCCGCTCAATACCCATCCGGCCAAGATTCTGGTGATCGGCTTTGCCGGTGTGGCCAGTTGCGACACAGCGGATGCCAACCCCGAGGTGGCGCGCGCGGCCAAGCTTTATCAAGACGCGATTGCCGAGCTGCGCGCCAGGAATGTGCTGATCGTGGCAGCCGCCGGCAATACCCGCGGGGCCGTGGGCCGCCCGGCCAACTGCGCCGGTGTATTGGGTGTGACTGCCGTCAACCGCCAAGGCTTCAAAGCCACCTACGCCAATATGGGCCCGCAGCTGGCCTTGGCGGCCACCGGCGGCGATGCCAACTACAAGCGCACTTGCGATGACCTCGCCGGCATCCCCGATGAGGGCATCTTCTCCACCAGCGGCCCCGCCGCCACGCCCTCACCAACGGGCGAAGACTACGCCGCCGGCACCGGCACCAGCTTCGCCGCGCCACAAGTGGCCGGGGTGGCCTCACTGATGTGGGCCGCCAATCCGGCGCTGACCCTGGCCCAGGTGGAAGCCGGCCTGAAGATCAGCGCCCGCCCCCATGTGGCCGCCGCCGCTTTGGGCGAGTGCAGCAGCGCCAGCAACGCCCAGCGCTGCAGTTGCACCACCAGCACCTGCGGCAGTGGCCTGCTGGACGCCGAAGAGGCGCTGCGCTTTGCCGCTGCGCCCAGCACTTATGCGCCACCTAGCCGCAGCCCAGTCAGCCTGAGCAGCGCGGCCTTGGATCAGTGCGGCATCAAACAAGGCACGGCACCGGTGGATCCAACACCGGCTCCCACACCTACGCCCAATCCGACACCGACTCCGACACCGGCCCCTACGCCAGCGCCAACTCCCACCCCTGCTCCAGAGCCCGCCCCCAGTGGCGGCGGCGGTGGCGCGGCAGCGCCCTTCTGGGTCTTGGGTGTTGCGGCCGCCGCAGCGCTCTTGCGCCGCCGTGAAGAGGAAGGCCAGGACGAGAATTTGACGCAACGCAAATAGGCGAACGATTCACCTTCTTTCGTCACGCCAGCTTCATAAATCCTAGGCATACTGCAAAGCATTCGAGGCGACAAACCGGCTGCAGATTGGGCAGATCACTGGAACCCGTCACCAGCGCCAAGAATCCGTCTCCTGCATAGGTGTCCGGATGTCAAAAGGGCTACGACCATTGGGTTGTGGCCTTTTTGCTTTGTGGGTCCGCTCGCAACATTGAACAATGCTGGCAGGTAAAGAAAGTTGAAACTGCGGCCCCGCAGGGCTTGCGGCGCCAAGCTGAACTCGCAAGCATGCGATGCTTCGCAGCCTCCACCAACAGCAAGCAATTCGCCAGCTTTTCTTCGCTGCCCTGCCCGCCCATGTTCCGCACGCCAAAACTCGTCCGCGCCAATGACCCGCGCTACCCACTCACCCTGAGCTTGGCCCTGAGCTGCCTGGCCAGCTTTCCCAGCCAAGCCCAGGAAGCGCCGGCCGCGCCCAGCACAGCCGCCAGCGGGCCACAGCAGCAGCCGCCTACCAAGAAGGCAGCACCTAAGGCCGATGTCAACAAAACCCAGGCGCCGGCCCAACTCGACCGGGTCGAGGTCAGCGGCCGCGCCTCCGACGAAGCACAGCGGCGCAGCGCCACTGCGGCCAAGATCGTTATTGGCCGCGAAGAAATCGAGCGCTTTGGCGACAACTCGCTGGGCGAGGTGCTCAAGCGCCTGCCCGGCGTCAGCACCGGCGGGCGGCCCGGGCGCGGCGGCGAGATCCGCATGCGCGGCATGGGCGGCGGCTACACGCAGATCCTGGTCAATGGCGAGCGCATGGCGCCGGGCTTTTCACTGGACCAATTGCCGCCCGATCAGGTCGAACGCATCGAGATCCTGCGCGCCCCCTCGGCCGAGTACGGTGCCCGCGCCGTCGCCGGCACCATCAATGTGGTCTTGCGTGAAGCCTTGCAAAAACGCCTGAACGACTGGCGCGTGGGCATGAGCGAAGAGAACGGCTTGTGGACACCCAGCCTGGGCTGGACCCGCAATGACAAGCTGGACGAGAACGGCGGCGCCTACAACCTGAGCCTCAACACCCAGCAAGTCAAGCGCAGCGACGCGCTGGACAGCCGCGCGCTAACCCACAACTTGGACGGCAGTGGCGACAGCCTGCTGAGCAGCCACAGCCAGACAGAGGACGAGCGCCGCAGCCTGAACCTGAGCCTGCGCCTGCAGTGGAAGCTGGCCGAGGGCGATTCGCTGAGCGTTCAGCCTTTTGTGGTGGCCTCGCGCAGCAATAACAGCAGCCTGATCACGCAGACCCACAGCAGCCCCACGCCCGGCGACTTTGATCAGGCCCTGAGCACCGGCGACAGCAAATTCAATATGCTGCGCGTCAACTCGCAGTGGCAGCACCGCATCGATGCCGACACCCGCTTGGAGCTGCGCGGCGGCATCGGCCTGGCCCGCAATGACAGCCATACGCTGAGGCAGGAATACCGCCAGTCCGCCTTGAGCCGCAGTCAGGACGACACCGTCAGCAGCGAAGACAAATCCTGGAGCCTGAACGGCAAGTACTCGCACACGCTGGAAAACGAACACAGCTTGGTGGGTGGCCTGGAAGGCGAAGGCACCCAGCGCCAGCAAAACCGCGTCTGCCTGCAAAACGGTCAGTCCTGCCGCAATCTGCTGGACTTCGGCGACGACCTTGACGCCGCCACCCAGCGCATTGCGCTCTACGCCCAAGACGAATGGAGCGTGGGCAAGCAATGGGCCTTCTACGCCGGCCTGCGCGGCGAAACCATCGCCACCCGCAGCACCGCTGCCAACTACGCGGTGAACAACCGCGCCACCGTCTGGACCCCGCTCTTGCATGGCGTTTGGAAAATGCTCGACCAAGACGGCAAACCCAGCCGCGATCAGATCCGCGCCAGCCTGACCCGCAGCTACCGCAGCCCCAATCTGCAAGACCTGATCGCCCAGCCGACCATCAACTCCCAATACCCCTGCCCCGACGCTCAGCCCTGCGGCCCCAACGCCGCCAACTACCCCGACCGCAGCGGCAACCCCAATCTCAAGCCCGAGCTGGCCACCGGCATTGACATCGCCTTTGAGAGCTATTTGAGTAAGGGCGGCGTGCTCAGCGCCAATCTGTTCTACCGCCGCATCAGCGATCTGATGCGCACCGTCACCAGCCTGGAAACCGTCAGCTGGGCCAGCGTGCCGCGCTGGGTAGCGCGGCCACAGAACATCGGCAATGCCAGCACCATGGGCCTGGAGCTGGAAGCCAAGTTCCGCCTGGACGAATTCCTGCCCGAGGCCTGGCCGGTGTCGGTGCGCAGCAATCTGAGCTTGTTCCGCTCCTCGGTGGACGGGATTCCCGGTCCCAACAATCGCCTGGACCAACAACCCAAGGCCACCGCCAATCTGGGCGCCGACTACAAGCTGCGCAGCTTGCCGCTCTCGCTTGGCGCAGGGCTGAACTGGACGCCTTCGGTCACGGTGCAGCAAAGCTTGCTGACCGAGGTGCACAACTCCCGCAAGGTGGTGCTGGATGCGTTCGCGCTGTGGTCCGTCAATCTGAACACCCAGCTGCGTTTGTCGGCCAGCAATCTGAATCCCTTGAGCTATAGCAACGGCAGCGTCATCAGCACCACCGATCAAATCATCACCACCGACACCGGCGGGCGCAGCTTCACCCAATGGCAATTGCGCCTGGAGATGAAGGTCTGAGCCACAAGAAGGTGACAGCCGGGCGCCGCTATGCGGACAAGCCGCATGGCTGGCTTGATCTAGCTCATTGACCCGTCGCCGTGAATCGACATACTTCTGACTCCGGGCCCCACTCGGCCCGCCAACCAGGAGAGGAGTGTCATGGCTCAAAAGATGAAGGCCGCGGTCGTCCACGAATTTGGCGCGCCGCTACAAATTGAAGAAGTGGACGTGCCCGAAGTGGCGGACGGCCAAGTCTTGGTCAAGGTGGTGGCCTCAGGCGTGTGCCACACCGACCTGCATGCGGCCAATGGCGACTGGCCTGTCAAGCCCAGCCTGCCCTTCATCCCCGGCCACGAGGGCGTGGGCTTTGTGGCCGCGCTGGGCCGCGGCGTCAAGCATGTGAAGGAAGGTGACCGGGTCGGCGTGCCTTGGTTGCACACCGCCTGCGGCCACTGCGAGCACTGCATCACCGGCTGGGAAACCTTGTGCGGCGAACAGCAAATGACCGGCTACACCGTCAACGGTGGCTATGCCGAGTATGTATTGGCCGACCCCAGCTATGTGGGCCGCCTGCCTGACAAGCTGGACTTCGACCCCGCTGCGCCCCTGCTCTGCGCCGGCGTCACCGTCTACAAGGGGCTCAAGGTGCTGGACTGCAAGCCCGGCGACTGGGTGGCCATCTCCGGCATCGGAGGTCTGGGCCATATGGCGGTGCAGTACGCGCAGGCCATGGGTTATCACGTCATCGCGGTGGACATTGCCGAGGACAAGCTGGCGCTGGCTCGCGAGCTGGGCGCCGAAGTCTGCATCAATGCGTTGACGCAAGACCCGGTGGCTGAAGTGCAAAAGCATGTGCGCGGCGCCCATGGCGTGCTGGTCACTGCCGTGTCCAACAGCGCTTTCAAGCAAGGCGTGGGCATGCTGCACAAGCGCGGCACCATGTCACTGGTGGGCCTGCCGCCGGGCGACTTTGCCTTGCCGATCTTTGATGTGGTGCTCAACGCCAAGACCATTCGCGGCTCCATCGTCGGCACCCGCAAGGACCTGGAAGAAGCCCTGGCCTTTGCCGCTGATGGCAAGATCCAAACCCACTACAGCAGCGACAAGCTGGAATCCATCAACAACATCTTCGACCAGATGAAGCAAGGCCATATCGATGGCCGGGTGGTGATGAAAATCTAAGCGCAGGCCGCGAAGCCAGCCCACTCAATCGGGCTGGCTTCTCGCCATCAAGCGTCCTTATGCCCCAGCAGTCGCGCAGGCAGAAATAGCACGGCGCGCAGCAAGGCAAACACCGCCTCCACGCTGATGCCAATCAGGCGAAATGGCAAAGACAAGAGCCAAACCACCGGCCACAGCAGCAGCGCCAGCAAGGCCAGCGGCCAACACAGCACGAACAGCAGCAACCACAACAAGAGCTTCACCGCAGACCTTTCATCGAGGGTGTCAGACCTCAAGCGTTTGCGAGCTCAGGCCCACCCCGAACTCACAGCAGGACTCTAGATGGGGTGGCTCCAAGTTAAAAGCCGCCTGCGACCGACCGGCCCCTGACTCGATGAACTGCATATCGAGCGGAACCAGCAGGTCTCAAGCGGCTTAGGCGACTCCGCATCAGGCCCACGCTAGATCAACGCGCGATCCAGGCCTCTTGCCAGTGGCTACCGGTGCCCGGCTCAAACTGCGGCGTCGACGGCGCCCACTGCACGCAATAGCCGCTATTGGGCCAAGGGCGGCATTCATAGACACGACCGTTCTTGGGCTGCAGAACCCGGGTGCCGGCCTTGTAGCTCTTCAGCCCATCCGGGAAGCGGTACTGGAAGTTGCCGCCCGCGGCGGGATCGGCCACAAACATCAGATCAAAGGTCTTCTGAATCAAGACACCGCTGCCCTTGACCACGCCCTTGAGCACCAGCTGGTGATGGCCTGCCGCTGGCTTGTCGATGACGATGCGCAGGTTCTGGCCCGAGTTATTCAGCGAGGCCGTGGCCACACCCTTGGTCTGGCCGCCATGGTCGAAGACGCTGGCATTCAAGTCCACCTCACCCACTGCGGTGACGCCGAACTGCAGCGTTAGCTGCCCGCCCACAATGGTTTGCTGTGCAGCCAGGCCGTTCACCAACAGATCGGCACCGGGCGGCGTGGCCGCTTTTTCGATCTGCACCTCGACGCGATTCAAGCCGCTGTCTTGGCGGGCGAAGACCTCGTTCTGGCCTTGCACCGGCGAGATGGTGCCGTCTGCCGCCAATTGGCCGGCACGCAGCAGGCTTTGCTGGGCGTTGACGCGGGTCGCCAGCAGATAGGGCCAGGTGTTGCGTTGGCCGTCGGCCTGATTGGCAATGGTCAAGCGCGTCTGCAGATCGGCGCGCTCACCCTTGGCATCAAAGACGCGCGTGGCCACCTTGTCGCCCGGCTGCAAATCCACCGAGGGGTAGATGCCGCCGCGCACGGCCCACACCGAGGCCGGCGGGGTCGGGTTGCCGCCACCGTCGGCAAACATCAGGTCCACGAGGTTGTAGAAGCTATTGGGCGTGTCGCCCACTTCCCAAACGCCCAACACCAGCTGATAGCCCGTACGTGCCGGCAACTGGCATTGATGCGTCACCAGCTTGGGCGGCTGACGCATGCCTCCGTCGGCCTGGCAAAAAGGCTGGGCCTCAAAGGAGGCGCGGCTCAGGCGCACATTGGGGTTCCAACCCGGCTTGGTGATGTAGTAGCGCCAGCCCTTGGTGACATGGTTGGCGGTGAAGGTCCAGCTGAAGCTCATGGGGCCGGCGCTGACCGCGCGCTTGCTCCAGCGCGAAGCGGTCTGCTCGTCCAGCGCGGAAAACTGCACCAGGCCGGCGCTGGCAATTTGGCCATCGGCCGGGCCTCGGTCGGGGTAGCCCGAAGGGGCCTCCAGGCTTTGCGGCTCCCACTGAATCGCGCCACAAGCGCTATTGCCGCCGGAGCGGCACAGCGCATTGCGCGACTCCGGTGCGCTGATATAGCCATGTGCAAAAGCCTGAGCACTGAGCGCCAGTCCGGCGATCAGCGCCAGGATCTGGCGCTCTTTTTTGAGCATGAAATGCATGGTTGCCCCGCTGTCAATGAGGGCGCGATTATGGGGAAGGTACCTTCTTGTAACTTCCGTGTGCTTTGACTTTTACACGCCGTTACTGCTGCGTTCGCAAAGAGAACAGCTGGCTTGAGGCGCCAAAATTCGCCATTCTGATTCAAACAGCTATTCGATTGCCGTCGCTTGGCCTGGCGCATCCGCAGCAAGAAGACCCGCCCGGCGGGCCTCAGGCGTAGCTCACCAGCCCCGGCAAGCTGGGCAGCTCCAGATGCGCCACACTATTGAAGCCCAGCAGCGCCATGCGTTTGGGCGTCAAGGCGAACTCGCTGACCGAGCCATTGCGGATGCGCAGATTCAGCTCGATGGCCGTCTGCGCATTCACGCCCAGCACCTGGCCGATGGCGGTGGAGATGGGCCCGCCGCTGGACACCACCAGCACCCGCAGATCCGGCCGGCTCAGCGCCAGCGCTTGCACATGGGCCAGGGTGGCGGCCACGCCGGCCGAGAACTCGGCATAACTCGGCATGCCCTGGGGCTCGCTGGCGCCATCCATCCAGGCTTGCAGGCCTTCACGCAGCAGGCGAAAGTGCTGGCGCGCGGCGTCGGCCGTTTGCGGCGCGTGCAGCGCGCCGGGGTGTATGGCTTGGATCAGCGCGGCGCTGTCGTATTCATTCAGCCCCGGCCAAACTTCCGCTGGCAGGTTCTGGCCCAGGCCCTCGGCAATGCCGGCCAGCGACTGCGCGTGGCGCTTGAGCGAGCCGCGCAGCACCAGGTCAAACTGTTGGCCGCGCTCCCGCCAGTAAGTGCCCAAAGCCACGCATTGGCGCTGGCCCAGCTCACTGAGTTGATCGTAGTCCGCAGCCCCCAACGAGGCCTGGCCGTGACGCACAAGATAGACATTGCCCATGGCGGCAATCATCGCCGCCAGCGGCAAGGACGCCTGTCACGGCTGTGACCTGCGGAGGGAAATCTCGTCAAATGTGCGGGGAAGATAGCGAAGGCATGGGCATAGGCGATGGCGAGCGCGGGCACCAAGGCCGGAACGAACGCAAGTTCCAGGCAAAGGCGGACGCAGGCTAGTCCCTGCAGGCCATCAAGCAATCAGGCGATCAGCCGGTCCGCCCATCCAGACCTTGCAAGCTGCTGCGGCCCAGCGACGCAGCGGCCTCCAGCGAATCCAGGGCCAGATGTTTGAGCAGCTCATCGAGTTGCTGCTGCAACTCCGCCTGGCTGCGGCCTTGGCGGGTGGCCATGGCCGTGGGCGAGCTGCCGCGGGTCAGCCACAGCAGCAGCTGGGCCTGGGTGGTACTCAAACTCAGTGCCCGCATCAGGGCTTGCAGCAAGCGCCAGTCATCGGTTTCGCGCAGCACGATCAGGCAATGGCCCTCACCGACCAAATCGGCATCCACCCCATGCAAATCAAAGTTCAGGCGCCGGCTGCCCTGCCCTTCGGACGGCCCACGATTGCGGCCGGCGCCGGGGCGCGCTTGGGGCAGCACGGTCAAGCCCTGGCCGGCACCACCGGCGCGGCTGCGCAGCAACTCGCGATGCAGCCACAACATCAGCTCCGGCGGCAGGCGGCCGCGCTCGAAGTGCCCGCCACTGAAATAGTCGGCCATCAGGCTGCGGGCGCGCGCCGTGTGCCAGATGCAACGGCCGCTGTGCTCATGCACCAGCAAGCTGGCGTGGCCCAGCACATCCACGCTTGGCAGCGCCTTGTTTGCAGCCGCCCCCACGGTGTCCGCTGCCCCGGCGCGGGTCGCACCCTGCATCAGCAGCGCCAATCGAGGCAGCAACTCCAGCGCGCGCATGGGCCGGCTCAGGCCATCCATCACGCCGGCAGCCAGGGCCGCGTCGCGCTGCTCGGCGCTGCCGTCCAGGCCCAGCATCAGCAATGGCACGGCCGCCCAGCCAGGCCGGGCCAGCAACTGGCGCGCCCATTCACAGGTTTGGGCAAGATCGCTGTCTTGCGCCAACTCCAGCAGGATCACGGCCGGCCGTGGCCCCACCAACTCGGTGAGCCCAGCCGCCGCCAGGCGTTGCACGTTGTAGCCCGACTCTTCCAACACCTCTTGCAGCACATGGGCGGCGCCCGGCTGTTCGGTCTTGACCACCAGCAGGACAAACGCCCCGGCGGGTCCATCGGTGTTGATCAAAAGGCTCATGGGGGCGTCTCGCTAATCTCGGTAAAGCAGCAATTGCAATTGGGGTGACAGAGTCTGAGCAAGGGCCGTGCCAAGTATTGACCGCAGCCCGCCGCATCCCCTCTTGAAAATAGCACCAATTTGGTGAACTTGCACCAAAGCGAGCCAGCCGGGAAGCCCGGTCGCCTGCGTCGAACTGTGCGGCCAAACAGGGAGAAACCAAGGGTCAGGCCTTGCCCAGCGGATCACTTGAGCCAAATCCTCGCTTATCTGGCTATCGAATCCGCACATGAGGCCAAAGGTTAGCGCCGGGCTGGCCGATACTTCTGATGCTGACTCCGCAGCGCCCTTGTCCTCACTGAAACAAAGCATGGATCGTTTGGTCGAGCATGTGGTGGCTTGGCATAACCGCCATCCGCTCGCAAAGAAAATCACTATCTACGACGTCCACACCATGGGCGTCGTGGCTTTGCCATTTCTGCGCAGCGCGCATCAGTCGGGCGGCGGCGGCGCTGGGGCGGAGGCGATCGAGCCGACCATGGGCGACGCGCCACTCGACGGCCTGGGTGAAAGCACCCTCGACGCCCACGCCAACACCACCGCCCAACACCTCGATGCCCTGGCCGACCAGGAGGAGCCCCCCGCTCATGCCCTGGCCCGCATGGGCTGGCGCCAGCGTTTGGCGCAAGTGCTGGGCGCTTTGGCCTTCTGGAAACAGCTAGGCAAGCGCAAGGCCGCCAGCAGCTGGCCCGCCTTCAGCGAGAAGTTCATCCCGATTGCCCCGCGCAAGATTGCGGCTTTTGCGCAAAGCCAGGGCTTTTTGAACCCACCCGGTGATGCCAGCTGGCCGCAGCGCGTGGTACCCATCGACGAGGCCATGCTGGCCAAGCACAGCGGCGCCTGGCCCTTCGAGCTTTATTTGCTGACCGCCGCCATCGACGCCGGCAACTCGCGCACCCGCGTGCTGATCGGTATGGGCCGCAAGCCGCAGATCCTGGGCGCCCGCTGCGGCAGCCGCCGCCGGCTGGCCTTTGCGGCCATGGTGGTGCTGGGCCTGCTGGCCGTGGTGGTGGCACTGCTGATGCCCCATGGCAAATCGGGCGAGCATGCGGTGGATGCCGCTTCGGCAGCATCGGCCCCCGCCTCGGCGGCAGCAGCAGCATCCAGCGCGGCCACCGCGACAGCTGCCGCGAGCGCGGCCGAGTCCGCCGCTGCGGCCAGTGCGGCAGCGCTAGAGGCCGCAGCAGCAGCGTCGGCATCTGCCTCCGCTGCAAGCGCCAATTTGAGTGACACCCTCAGCGCCGCTGGCGACCCAGCCTCAACGCCGGCGAGTGCCAACGCCAATGCCAGCGCCGCTTCGGCAGCGGCCCCGGGCGAGAAGGAAGAGCAGCCCGATATCCGCCCCCAACTGGTCAAGCCACTCCCCAAGCGGGCCCCATTTGCAGCAAGCAGCGAAGGCGCCAGCAAGGCGGACGGTCAAAAGCCGGGCAGCGACACGCAAAAGTCAGGCACCAGCGCAGAGAAGGCCAAAGCGGGCGAAGGCAAGGGGGAAGGCTCAGCTAAATCGGACAAATCCGACAAAACAGATAAAGCGGATAAAGCAAACAAAACGGATAAGGCCGGCAAGGCCACCGACGAGAAAACCACCCAGCCCCTGGTGGAAAAGCTCGGCCCCTTGGACGGCCTGGAGTCCGGCGGCACGATTCAATCGGCCGTCAAGTCCAAGACCGGCAAACCGGGCGAGGCCGTCCCGGTGGTCGCTCTGGTCGGCCCCGTGGCGCCCAGCAAGGCCGAGGCCGAGGCCATGCTGGCCCGCATGTTGGGATTCATCAAGCCCCTGCATCCGGGCGGCCTCAACACCAGCGTCGTGCAGACGCCCCAAGGCTGGCGCGCCGCCGTCTGGCCGTTTGACAGCCGTCAGGAAGCACAGCTGATCAATGCCACGCTGGTGGCGCGCGGCATGAAGACCAAGGCGGTGGATTTTTAAGCGACCCTGCCTGCATCAGGCCGGCCCCTGCTTGCTTGTGCGGGCCAGCCCTGATTGATGCGGACCGCGCCTGCTCAGGAGCGGTAGTCGGCGTTAATGGTCACGTAGTCGTGGCTCAGATCGCAGGTCCACACGGTGGCGCTGGCTGCGCCGCGGTGCAGGTTGACCCGCACGCTGATCTCGCTTTGCTTCATCACGCGCTGGCCGTCTTCCTCGCGATAGTCGGGGTGGCGGCCGCCGGCGCGCACCACATGCACATCGTCCAGATGCAGGTCGATCAGGGTCTGGTCCAGATCATCAATGCCGGCATAGCCCACCGCCGCCAGAATGCGGCCCAGATTGGGGTCGCTGGCGAAGAAGGCGGTCTTCACCAGCGGTGAGTGCGCAATCGCATACGCAGCCAGCTTGCATTCGGCTTCATTGCGACCACCGTCGATCTGCACGGTGATGAATTTGGTGGCGCCTTCGCCGTCGCGCACGATGGCTTGCGCCAGGCGCTGCGAGACCTCGATCAAGGCCGCGCGCAAGACCTGACCCTCTGCGCTGCTCAGCGATTCGATGCGGGCGTGCTTGGCCTGATGGGTGGCGATCAGCACGAAAGAGTCGTTGGTAGACGTATCGCCGTCGATGGTGATGCGATTGAATGAGGCGTCAGCGGCTTCGGTCACCAGCGCCTGCAGCAGCGCCGGGTTGATATTGGCGTCGGTCGCCACATAGCCCAGCATCGTGGCCATATTCGGGCGAATCATGCCCGCGCCCTTGCTGATGCCGGTGAGCGTGACCGTCACGCCACCAATCTGCACCTGGGTGGAGGCGGCCTTGGGGATGGTGTCGGTGGTCATGATGCCCAGCGCGGCTTCGTCCCAGGCGTCCGGGCGCAGCGCGGCGATGGCCGCGGGCAAGCCCTTGATGATGCGATCCACCGGCAGGGTTTCCATGATCACGCCAGTCGAAAAGGGCAAGACCTGCTGCGGCTGGATGTTCAGCAAAGCGGCCAGCGCTTCGCAGCTTTGATGGGCGCGGGCCAGGCCGTCGGCGCCGGTGCCGGCATTGGCATTGCCGGTATTGACGAGGATGGCGCGAACCGCAGCGCCCGCCGCGAGATGCTCACGGCAGATCTGCACCGGCGCGGCGCAGAAACGATTCTTGGTGAACACGCCCGCCACGCTGGCGCCTTCATCCAGCACGATCACGCTCAAATCACGGCGTTCCGCCTTGCGGATGCCGGCCTGGGTGATACCAAGGCGAACACCGGGGACCGGGTGCAGGGAAGCGGGATCGGGGGCGCTGAGATTAACGGGCATGGTGGGGGCCTTGAAACAGGACAAATGAGATGCCTGATTGTAAGTTGGCATAGGGCGGCAGCCATGCGTCATGGCGCCACTTGGCGCCGCGTCAGCCCGCATCCAAGCGCTTGATAGCTTCTTGATGCCATCAGGCCAAAGCTTGGCGAGGTCTTGAGTCACCCCGTCCTAAATTGAAGGCCTCGAAACAAGCGGCGCGCCTTCAACACTGTGCTGCGCGCCACCGATATGAGACCTGTTGCCATCCTCCAGCACGAAGCCAATCAAGGCCCCGGCTATCTGGCCGAGTTCCTGCACCAGCAAGGTATCCCCTGCGAGACCTTTCGGGCCGATCAAGACCAACCCCTGCCGCACCGTGCCGATGAGTTCAGCGGCCTGGTCGTGCTCGGCAGCAACCACAGCGTCAATGACGAACAGCCCTGGATTGCCCGCGAGCAAGCCCTGGTGCAAGACGCCGTGGCTCGCGACGTGCCCGTGCTGGGCCACTGCTTCGGCGCCCAGTTGCTGGCCAAGAGTTGCGGCGCGCGCGTCACCCGCAATGCTTGGCCCAATATCGGCTGGAGCAAGCTGTGGGTGACGCCGGACGCCCGCGCCTTGTTCGGCGGCCGCGCCCAAACCACGGTTTTCAACTGGCACTACGACACCTTCGAAATCCCGCCAGGTGCCCGCCGCAGCCTTTTTGGCACCCACTGCATCAACAAAGGATTCACCATGGGCAAGCATGTCGCGCTGCAATGTCATCTGGAAGTGACCGAGGACAGCGTGCGCGCTTGGTGCCATGAGTCCAAGCATGAGTTAGAGCATGTGCAAAAGAGCCCGGCCGTGCAAAGCGAGGCAGAAATCCTGCATGATCTGGAGGCCCGCACCGATGAGCTGCACCGCATGGCACGCAGCGTTTATCACCAATGGAGTCTGGGCCTGCGGCGGACGAGTGTGGTGAGGGCCAAGTTGTATTGGTAAACCTTGGAAGTGCGCAAGGCAGCCCGTACGAATACGCAGATATCCAGGCTGATTCGCTGAGAGAATGCTCAATAGAAATGCCGACCTGAAGGGTCGGATTGAGCCTCATGCCCATATGCCCGCACGTCAAAAGCAGGTGGACTCGCTAGGCTCGACCTCTCGAAGCCAATAAGGGCCCAGTAAATGACTGATGACAGGCCTATCAAGCTTTGCCGCTGGATTCGCCCTCTCGCCGCCTATGTGTTTGCCTGCTCGGCATGGATGCCGCTTTCGAGTTACGCCCAAGACGCGCCCATAACTGCTCGCACCAGCGGGCAATCCGACAACCTCATCAAATTCCACCCTGGCAATACGGCGGCACCGGGCTTGAGCGTCGAGGTCATGCAGGCGGTGCAGCGAATTGACCCAACACTGAAGTTCGTGGGCCAGGAAGTCCTGCGGCCGCTCAGGCGCGTGGAAGCGGAACTGGTGGCGGGCAAGCTTGACGTTTTCTTCGGCCTGGTGCGCAACCCGGAGCGTGCCGCCAAGTACCTTGTGCTGTCCCCGCCTTTGTACAGGCAGTTCACCCAGTTGGCGGTGCGCAGCGAAGACCCGATCAATATCAAAACATTCGACGAGATTCGCCAATTGGGCAGCGCCGGCATCGTCGGCGTGCCAAGAGGCTCAGCCTATGTCGACCATCTCAATGGCTTGGGTGGTTTGACGGTGGATGACGGTGTCGCCTCGGTCAGCAGCACGCTCCAGAAACTCATTGCCGGACGAGTTCGCTTTGTTTTTTATGGCGGCGCCGTGCTGCGCAAATACATTCAGGAAGATGGGCTGGAAGGCAAGGTCCGGCTGCTGCCGGCTCGTTTCTATAGCGAGGATGTCTGCGTGATGGTCTCAAGAGCGGCCGACCCGCAGCTCGTCTTACGCATAGAACGCGCCCTCGAACGCTTGCGCGCCAGCGGCGAGCTGGCCGCGATTCAGGACAAGTACGAGGTTCGAGGTTTTCCAATCAATAGAAACTGAGCCGCTCCATTTCAAACCCGCCCATCGATCGCAATAGCGTGCCTCAGGCCATCAAGCGATAACCCACCGCCGTCTCCGTCAACAAATGCTTGGGCGCCGCCGGCACCGCTTCCAGCTTCTGGCGCAGATTGCCCATGTAAACGCGCAAGTAATGGTTGTCATCCACATGCGAAGGCCCCCACACCGCCTTGAGCAGCTGGCGATGCGTCAGCACCTTTCCCGCGTTAGCGATCAAATGCGTTAACAAACGGTACTCAATCGGCGTCAGATGCACGGCCTCGCCGGTACGCAGCACCCGGCGGGCGGACAGGTCCACCTCCACTTCACCGAAGCGGAACACGGTCTGCGCCGGCTCGTCCCCATGGCCTCCCATGCGTCCGGCTTGTTGGCTGCGGCGCAGGGCCACGCGCACCCGCGCCATCAGCTCGCCCACGCCGAATGGCTTGGTCAAGTAGTCGTCCGCGCCAGCATCCAGCGCGGCGATTTTGTCGGCCTCGTTCGTGCGGGCGGAAAGCACGATGACCGGCACCCCGGACCAGGCGCGCAAATCCTTCAGATAGTTGATGCCGTCGTCATCCGGCAGGCCCAGATCCAGAATCACCAACTCGGGCCGGCGCGTGCCGGCATCCACCAGGCCTTGGCGCACGGTCTCGCACTCGTGCACCTGCCACCCTTCGGCCTCCAGCGCCATGCGCACAAAACGGCGGATGCTGGGCTCATCCTCAACAATCAGGGCAACGGGTTGCGGTTCACTCATGATCTTCGACGTCTTCTTCCAAAAGCGGCATGGCCGGGGCTTGGCCCAGCGGCAGCAGCATCACAAAGGCGGCACCCTGCGGCTGGGCGGATTCGGCCCAGATGCGGCCGCCATGCGCTTCCACAATCGCGCGGCAAATGGCCAGGCCTAAGCCCACGCCGGGGGTGCTGGATTCGCGCTCACCACGGCTGAACTTGGCGAACAACTGTTCCTCACGGCCGGCGGGCAGGCCAGGGCCATCATCACTCACACTCAAACGCAGGGCATCCTGGCCCTGCAAGGCGCCCGGCGCCAAGCTAGCGGCCACAGCGATGCAGCTGCCAGGCGGCGTGTACTTGAGCGCGTTTTCCAGCAGATTGCACAGCACCCGTTCCATCAAGGTGGCATCCAGATTCAGCAGGGGCAGGCCAGCGGGAATGTCCACTTGCAATTGGTGATCCTGCATCAGCCTTTGCAGGGCTTGCAGGGAAGAGCCCACCACCTCATCCACCGGCTGCCACTGCAGGTTCAGGCGCACAGCACCGCTTTGCAGGCGGGCCATGTCCAGCAGATTGCTGACCATGGCGCTGATGCGCTGCGACTGTTGCAAGAGGCCGCCGGCCAGTTCGCGGGCAGCGGGCGGCATGCCGGCCATGCGGTCCAGGGTTTGGGCCAGGCCGTAGACCACGGCCAGCGGCGTGCGCAAATCGTGCGACAGCGCAGACAGCAAAGAGTTTCGCAGGCGTTCGGATTCGATCTGCACCAGGGCTTGCTGGGCCACCTCCACATAGTGCACCCGCTCCAGCGCCTGACCGATGATGCGGGCCGAGGTTTCCAGCTGGGCGCGCAGCTCAGGCTGCATCAGGCTGCGGCTGGAACGCGGGCGCAGCGCCAGCACGCCGCGCACCCGCATGGGTGCCGCCAGAGGCAGATAGAACCAGGCGCTGCCGGCCAGGGTGTCGGTGCTCAAGCCCGCAGCCTGCTTGTGCTCCAGGGCCCAGCGGGCGGTGCCGGCGTCGGGCTGCTCGGCCAGGGGCAAGGCCTGCTGACGCGGCGAGGGCTGCAATTGCTCATCGAGGTCCAAGACAAACAGCAGGGCCTCGCCCATCACCTCTTGGGCCAGGGCGGACTCGGCCACCTGCAGCACCTGCTCCGACTGCAGGGCACCGGCCAGATCGCTGGTCAGCTCGAACAGGGCGCGCGAGCGCCCTTCCCGCTCGGCTGCCACCTGGGCCTGGTAGCGCAGGCCGGCGGTCAGCTGGCCGGTGATCAAACCCACCGCCAACATCACTGCAAAGGTCAGCAAGTACTGCACATCGCTGACGGCAAAACTCAGCTGCGGCGCGACGAAGAAGAAATCGAACAAGCCCACGCTCAAAAAGCTGGCGGCCACCGCCGGGCCACGGCCCAGTTTGAGCGCCACGCCCACCACCGTCAGCAAGAACAGCATGACGATATTGGACTGATCGAACGCCAGGCGCAGCGGCCAGCTGATCAGCGTCGTCAGGCAACAAGCGGCCAGCGTCAGGCCGTAGCGGCGGGCGCTGCGCTGCCAGTGTTCATTGGAGGCCTGGACGGCGCTGTCACTGCCGGTGACTGCTTCGCGGCGCTGGGTGGCTGCGGGCGTGGAGGCGGCGCTAATCAGGTCCAGCTCCGGCGCTTCGGCGGCAATTTCCTGCTGCAGATCGCGTCGCCCGGTGAGCCTGGCCAGCAGCCCGCGCTCAGCGCTGCGGCCCAGCACCAGCTTGGACAAATTGTGTTCGCGCGCATGGCGGATCAGGGCCGGTGCCAGCGCCTGGGCTGACAGCACCACCGTGCTGGCACCCAAGTCATGCGCCAGGCGCAGCACCCGCAAAATGCGCTCACGCTGCGCATCCGGCAGGCGCTGCAGGGCCGGGGTTTCCACATACACCGCCTGCCAGCTGACATTGAGTTGCTGCGCCAGCTGCGCGGCATTGCGCACCACGCTTTCGGCCGCCGGCGTGGTGCCCACAGCACAGAGGATTGCGGCCTCGGTCTTCCAGACCTGGGCGATGCGCTCATTGCTGCGCCAGGCCTGCACATCGTCTTCCACCCGGTCGGCGGTGCGGCGTAGCGCCAGCTCCCGCAAGGCCATCAGATTGCCTTTGCGGAAAAAATTATTGGCAGCGCGTTGGGCCTGCGGGCCCATATAGACTTTTCCCGCCGCTAAGCGCGCCAGCAACTCATCCGCTGGCGTGTCCACCATCACCACTTCGTCGGCGCGATCGAAAAAGGTGTCGGGCAAGGTCTCCTGCACCCGCACGCCGGTGATGCCGCCCACCACATCGTTGAGGCTTTCCAGATGCTGGACGTTGAGCGTGGAGTAGACATGGATGCCCTGGGCCAGCAGTTCCTCCACGTCCTGCCAGCGCTTGGGGTGGCGAGAGCCGGGCACATTGGCATGCGCCAGTTCGTCGATCAGGATGAGCGCAGGCCGGCGTGCTAACGCCGCATCCAGATCGAACTCAGGCAAGGCCTTGCCGCGGTACTCGATGCTTTTCAGCGGCAGCTGGGGCAGGCCTTCCAGCATGGCCATGGTTTCGCCGCGGCCATGGGTCACCACCACGCCGGCCAAGACCTCCTGCCCTTCGGCCTGCAGCTTGCGCGCCGCCTGCAGCATGGCGAATGTCTTACCCACCCCGGCCGAGGAACCAAAGTAGATGCGCAGCTTGCCCCGCGCCTCGCTTTGCTGGGCTTGCGTGATCTGAGCCAGCAAGGCGTCGGGGTCAGGTCTTGCGCTGTCGCTCATCAATTCTCAGTTCTCTTTACAGCCAACCGGCGCGGCGGAAGCGCCACCATAGGCCGACACATACGCTGCCGATCACGCCCAGCGCCAGCGGGTAGCCCCAATTCAGTTCAAGCTCGGGCATGTGTTTGAAGTTCATGCCCCAGATGCCAGCAAAGGCCGTGGCGGCAGCAAAAATACCGGCCCAGGCGGCCAGGCGCTTGGTGACGTTGCTGTCTTCAATCGCCACCATGGATAGATTGGCCTGGATGGCAGTGGCCAAGGTATCGCGCACCGACTCGATGGCAGCCTCGATGCGAGCCAGATGGTCAGCCACATCGCGGAAATACTCGCCCGTACGGGCGCACAGCGGCGGGATGCGCCCGCCGTGCAGCTTGGACAGCATCTCCAGCATCGGCGCCACCGCCCGGCGCAAAAGCATCAGGCGGCGCTTGAGTTCGTACAAGCGCTTGATATTGTCCAGCTGGGCATCGCGCACAAAAATGCTTTGCTCGATTTCCTCTAGCTCCGACTCCAGCAAGTCGACGATGGGGAAGTAGCGATCCACCACCGCATCCATCAAGGCATAGAGCACAAAGCTGGGGCCGTGGGCCAACAGCTCCGGCTCGCGCTCGCAGCGCTCGCGCACACCCAGAAAGTGCAGCTTGCTTTCGCGCCGCACCGAGAGCACATAGTTGTGGCCGCAGAAGACGCAGACTTCGCCCAGGCTCAGATCGCCACCCACCCAGTCCACCAGATGCATAACGGCAAACAAGTCCTGTCCGTACTCCTCAACCTTGGGGCGTTGATGGCCGTTGTGCGCGTCTTCAACCGCCAGTGGGTGGAGATTGAAGAGGCGGCGCCAGGGCTCGAGCTCGGCCGCTTCGGGGTCGCGCAAGGCCACCCAGATGAAGCAGTCCGGCCGCTCCAGATAGGCCGCCAACTCCTCCGGACGAGTGGGCGAGAGGTCGGCAAGCTTCTGGCCCGCTTGATAGGCTGTGCAATTGATCAGCATGCTGGCATTGTCACTTGCTCACACCTCAACATGGCCGCTTGAAACGCTTTTGCGGGCGCTCAGAAAGTCTTGGCGACGCTCAGCACCAAGCCCGTTCCGCCAACGCGCTTGGCGGCCTGACCGGCGGCATTGCCGACTTGGTAGAACTCCTTCTTGGCATTCGCGCCGACGACGGCAGCCGTCCAGTTCAGACCCGAGATTTCCTTGGCGATGGAGATCTTGGCGTCGGTGTAAGACAGATCGCCGTAGTTGCGCACCTTCAAATAGCCAAGGTGGGTGCCCAAAGTGATGCCCTGCCCCAGGTCGAAGTTGTAGTTCAGGTCCAGATAGGCGCTGCCCTTGCTGCTGCCGCTTGCAGCCAAGCTGCTGAAGTAGGCGTACGCAGCGGTGTTGCTATTGAGGCCAAAGTAGTCGGTGGCGGCGACCGAGAGCTTGGCGCTGAAAGCGCCATAGCCCAGGCCCAGATACAGATCGAGGTTGTCGTACTTCTTATCGCTGGCCACACCGGGCGCGCTATTCAGGCGGGCACCGGGGTAGATGTAGGCCAAGGCGCCGAGGTCCAGAGTCAGGTCTTGCCCTGCCACTTGGCCAGCGTTGAATTTGAAGCCGCCGTAGACATCGGTCTCCAGCCCGGCGCCGTTGTTATAGCTATTGCCTGAGACATTGGAGGCCCACACACCGGCGTAAGCGCCGCTGCTGTGGGCATAGTCAAAGCCGCCTTGCACGGCGGGCAGCAGCCAGCTCTGGCTAATGCCGCGGAAGCGGTAGTCGCTGTTCAGGCTCAGATTGCCGCTCAGTGTGTGCTCAGGCCTTGCAGCGGGCGCCGTGGCTTGGGCAGAGGCGGTGGCGCTCAGCAAGGTCAGGGTAGCCAGGACGATCAGGGAAAGACTCTTGTTTTTCATAGGAATGGAACAGCGTGATTCAAAAAATTGCACGAGGCATTGGGGTCAAACAAACAAATAAAAGACGATGAGACCCCTCCCGTCCAGGAACTCTCTGTTTTTGCTGAGAGCTTTTCCTCCGGTCTCATCGGGCGGCCCCGAGGCCTAGGCCCCCTGGCCGCCGAAAACGAGGCGAGCCGCTCAGGCTCAGCCAGCCGAGGCTGCGGAGGCGGCTGCGGGCGCAGCAGGCGCGGCCTTGACCGCACGCGGTGCGGCGGCGTCCAGCGCCAGATTGAGCTTGAGCACATTGACGCGCGGCTCACCCAAGACGGCCAGATCACGCGCCACGGTGTTGGCGGCAATCAAGCGCTCCACTTCCTTGAGAGAAAGCTGGCGCTCGCGTGCCACGCGGGACGCCTGGTAGCGGGCCGCGGCCATGGTGATTTCAGGGTCCAGGCCGCTGCCGGAGGCCGTCACCAAGTCAGCGGGAATAGGCTGCTTGTTGTCCGGGTCGGCGGCGCGCAAGGCCTCCACACGGCCCTTCACTGCATCTCCCAGGGCCGGATTGAGCGGGCCTTGGTTGCTGCCGGACGAGCCGGCGGCGTTATGGCTCATCGGGCCCGTAGCCGAGGGGCGGCCCCAGAAATAGTCGGGTGAAGTGAAGTTCTGTCCGATCAGGGACGAACCCACGACCTTGCCATCACGCTCAATCAAAGAGCCTTCGGCTTGCGCAGGGAACAAAGCCTTGGAAACGCTGGTGACCACCATGGGATAGAGCAGGCCGGTCACGGCACTGAGCAGCACAAAGCTGACGACAGCGGGGCGCAAGAGATTTTTCATGATGAGGGAGTCCTTAAACCAAGTGGGCAGCGACCAAAATCAGGTCGATGAGCTTGATGCCGATGAAGGGCACGATCAGCCCGCCCAGGCCATAGATCAGCAAATTGCGGCGCAGCAGCGAGGCCGCACCAATGGCGCGATAGGCCACGCCCTTCAACGCCAGCGGGATCAGGGCGATGATGATCAAAGCGTTGAAGACCACGGCCGACAGAATCGCCGAGCTAGGGCTGTGCAAGCCCATCACATTCAGCGCGCCCAGCTGCGGGTAGACGCCCACAAACATGGCCGGGATGATGGCGAAGTACTTGGCCACATCGTTGGCGATGGAGAAGGTGGTCAGCGAGCCACGGGTCATCAAGAGCTGCTTGCCGGTCTCCACAATCTCCAGCAGCTTGGTGGGGTTGGAGTCCAGGTCCACCATATTGCCGGCCTCTTTGGCGGCCTGCGTGCCGGTGTTCATGGCCACGGCCACATCGGCTTGCGCCAGGGCGGGCGCGTCATTGGTGCCGTCGCCGGTCATGGCGACCAGGCGGCCCTCAGCCTGGTAATCGCGGATCAGCTTCAACTTGGCTTCGGGCGTGGCTTCGGCCAGGAAGTCGTCCACACCGGCTTCCGCAGCGATGGCGGCTGCAGTGAGCTTGTTGTCGCCGGTGATCATCACCGTCTTGATGCCCATGCGGCGCAGTTCGGCGAAGCGCTCTTTGATGCCGCCCTTGACGATGTCTTTGAGCTCCACCACGCCCAGAACGCGATTGCCTTCGGCGACCACCAGCGGCGTACTGCCACGGCGCGCCACGTCGTCCACAGCGGTTTGCACTTCCTGGGCCACTTTGCCGCCCAGCAATTCCACATGGCGGCGGATCGCATCGCCCGCACCCTTGCGGATGCTGCGGATGGGCGAGAGCACATCGCCGAAATCCACCCCACTCATGCGCGTCTGGGCGGTGAAAGGCACGAAGTGGGCCTGCAGGGCGGAAAGCTCACGCTCACGGATGCCATGCTTGGTTTTGGCCAGCACGACGATGCTGCGGCCTTCGGGCGTCTCGTCGGCCAGCGAGGCCAGCTGGGCCGCGTCGGCCAACTGGGCTTCACTCACGCCGGGGGCGGGCATGAAGCTGCTGGCTTGGCGGTTGCCCAGGGTGATGGTGCCGGTTTTGTCCAGCATCAACACGTCCACGTCGCCGGCGGCTTCCACCGCACGGCCGGAGGTGGCGATCACATTGGCCGCCATCATGCGGCTCATGCCGGCCACGCCGATGGCTGACAACAGACCGCCGATGGTGGTGGGGATCAAGCAGACCAGCAAGGCCACCAAGGCGGTGATGGACACCACGGTGCCCGCGCCAGCGGCTTCCACGCTGAACATCGAGAACGGCAGCAAGGTCACCGTGACCACCAAGAACACCAGGGTCAGCGCCACCAGCAAAATCGTCAAGGCGATCTCATTGGGCGTCTTCTGGCGCTTGGCGCCTTCCACCATGGCGATCATGCGGTCCAGGAAGGACTCGCCGGGGTTCACACTCACCCGCACCACCAGCCAGTCGGACAGCACGCGGGTGCCGCCGGTGACGGAGGAAAAGTCGCCACCGGACTCGCGGATCACCGGGGCCGATTCGCCGGTGATGGCGCTCTCGTCCACCGAGGCCACGCCCTCGATCACCTCGCCGTCCAGCGGGATCAGGTCGCCGGCCTCCACCAACACCACATGGCCTTTGCGCAGCTCATCGGATTGCGCGGGCAGCCAGGTCGATCCATGCTTGGGCTGTTCCAGCTTCTTCGCCCAAGTCTTGGTCTTGAGCCCGCGCAGCGAGGCCGCTTGGGCCTTGGAGCGGCCTTCGGCCAGGGCCTCGGCGAAGTTGGCGAACAGCACGGTGAACCACAGCCACAGCGCAATGCTGAGCATGAAGCCTGAGCCCTCGCTGCCGGCCACGACTCGGTTGCTGAGGCTCCACACCCACAGCCCCGTGCACAGCAGGCTGCCGACATAAACCACAAACATCACCGGATTGCGCCACTGCGCACTGGGACTGAGTTTGACGAAGCTCTGCACCAGGGCGGGCTTGATCAGCGCCGGATCCAGCAGAGACAGTTGTTGTTCTTGCGTATTGCTAGTTTGCGTAGTCATGATCAGACCTCAGGCAGTCCACAGCATCAGATGCTCAACAATGGGACCCAAGGCAAGCGAGGGGACGTAGTTCAAGAGGCCGACCAGCAGCACCACACCGACAAGCAGGCCGACAAACAAGGGGCCATGCGTGGGCAAGGTGCCGGCACCCACCGGGATGCGCTTCTTGGCGCCCAGGCTGCCGGCAATGGCCAGCACCGGCACGATGACGCCGAAGCGCCCCAGCCACATGACGATGCCAAGCAAGGTGTTGTAGAAAGGCGTGTTGGCCGACAGACCGGCAAAGGCCGAGCCGTTGTTATTGCCGGCCGAGGTCAGCGCATACAGAATTTCCGAGAAGCCATGGGCGCCGGGGTTGGCCACGCCGGCCTTGCCGTCTGCCGCGACCACAGCAATCGCCGTGCCGATCAGCACCACCATGGGTGTGACCAAGATGGCGATAGACACCATCTTCATCTCATAGCTCTCGACCTTTTTGCCCAGGTACTCGGGCGTGCGGCCAATCATCAAACCAGCGATGAAGACCGCCAGCATGGCGAAGATCAACATGCCGTAAAGGCCGGTGCCCACACCGCCGAACACCACCTCGCCCAGCTGCATCATCACCAGCGGCACCATGCCGCCCAGCGGGGTCATGGAGTCATGCATGGCGTTGACCGCGCCGCAAGAAGCGCCGGTGGTCACCACCATGAATATGGAAGTGGCATTGATGCCGAATCGCGTCTCCTTGCCTTCCATATTGCCGCCGGCCTGGGCTTCGCTCATTTGCTGATCCACGCCCAGGGCATTCAGGCTGGGGTTGCCAGCTTGCTCCGCGCTGGTTGCGGCGATCACGCCGACGATGAACATCAAGCTCATGGCGGCCAGAATCGTTACGCCCTGGCGGCTATCACCCACCATTTGGCCGAAGCTGAAGCACAGCGCTGCCGGGATCAAGAAAATGGCCAATATCTGCGCCAGATTCGCCAGCGGCGTGGGGTTCTCGTAGGGGTGGGCCGAGTTGGCATTGAAGAAGCCGCCGCCGTTGGTACCCAGCAGCTTGATCGCTTCTTGCGAGGCGACCGGGCCCATGGCCAGCTGCTGCGTCGCGCTCGTCGCGTCTTCGGTCAAGACCTGACCCTTTTCGTCCTTCAGCGGCTGGCCATCGGCACCCAGCTTGGGCGCTTGGTAGGCATTCAGCTCCAGCGTTGTCGCGTCTTTGTAGGCATCAAAGTTCTGAATCACGCCCTGGCTAACAAAGAACAGCGCGAACACCAGCGACAGCGGCAGCAAGATCCACAGCGTGATGCGGGTCAGGTCGGCCCAGAAGTTGCCAATGCTCTGGCTGCTCTTGGCCGCGAAGCCACGGATCAGCGCGAACACCACGGCGATGCCGGTGGCAGCGGAGACGAAGTTCTGCACCGTCAGCGCCAGCATCTGAGTCAGATAGCTCATGGTGGACTCGCCGCCATAGCCCTGCCAGTTGGTGTTGGTGACAAAGCTGATGGCGGTGTTGAAGGCCGAATCCGGCGTCACCGCGCCAAAGCCTTGCGGATTGAGCGGCAGCACATCTTGAAAACGCTGCAAGCCATAGGCCGCCAGCACGCCGATGAAATTGAACAGCAGCAGGCCCAGGGCATAGCGCTTCCAGTGCATGCCCTCCTCGGCCTTCACGCCAGCCAGCTTGTAAAAGGCCGACTCGACGGCCTGCATCCAGCGCGGCAAGCGCCCTTGCGCCACGGCCGTCAGCCAGCGTGACAGCGGCCAGGCGGCTGCCAAGAGCAAGCCCATGTACAGGGCCAAATTGATCCATCCCAAGGCGTTCATCTCAGAACTCCTCGGCACGCAGCAAGGCGTAGACCAGATAGACAAACAAGCCGGCTGCGGCCAGGCCGCTCAAGAGGTAGAGCGCGCTCATGGCTTGGCTCCCCCACCTTGGCGATCACCGAGGCGATCGCCCAAAACCGCCAGGCCCAACATCAGGGCAAAGAGCGCGGCGCTCAGAGCCAAATAGTTCCAATCCATTGCATGCTCACGAAATGTTGAGATGCAGGAAGCTTAAAAATTGGCGCCTCAGATTGCTGTAGAAGCTGGCCAGGCGCGTATCAAGATTTCATAAAGACCGCCTTAAAAAGACAAAAGGCCCGCCTCTTGCGAAGCAGGCCCTGGCGAGCGCGGAAAACTGAAGTAACTCAGTGCAACGCAGGCAGCTGGCGCACGGCCTTGACGGCGCCCTCGCCCATGGCGGCGCCAAAGCGCTTGGCCAGGCGCTCGGCCACGTTGTCGCGCGGGGTGTAGTCCACCACCTCTTCGGCCTTGACGACCTCGCGGGCGACGAAATCGAGGTTGCCGAAATGGTCGGCCAGGCCCAGCTTGACGGCTTGCTCACCGTTCCAGAACAGGCCTGAGAAGGTCTCCGGCGTCTCTTGCAGGCGCTTGCCGCGGCCCTCACGCACCACAGCGATGAACTGCTGGTGGATCTGGTCCAGCATGGCTTGGGCATAGGCTTGCTGTTTGGGGCTGACAGGTGCGAAGGGATCGAGCATGCCTTTGTTCTCGCCGGCCGTCATCAAGCGACGCTCGACGCCCAGCTTGCCCATCAAACCGGTGAAACCAAAGCCGTCCATCAAGACGCCGATGGAGCCAACGATGGAAGCCTTGTCGACAAAAATTTCATCAGCACCGGCGGCGATGTAATAGGCGCCCGAAGCGCACATTTCTTCCACCACGGCATAGACCTTCTTGCCATGCTTGGCCTTCAGGCGCTTGATCTCGTCGTAGACGATGCCGGCTTGCACCGGGCTGCCGCCGGGAGAGTTGATGCGCAGCACCACGGCTTGTGAACCCTGATCCTCAAATGCCGACTTCAGCGCCGCCACGATTTGCTCGGCACTGGCTTCGCTGTCGGCCGCAATCTCACCCCGCACTTCCACCAAGGCGGTATGCGGTGCGCTATTCGACGGGGCATGGTGATGCTGCTGCCAGAACAAAGCCCAGGCCAGGAAGGCCAGCAAAGCCAGCCAGCACAGGCGGGTGAAGGTGCGCCAGCGGCGCTCACTGCGGCGGTCCTGCAAATAGTCTTTGGCGAACTGGGCCAGCATGGGCTCATAGCCGGCGAGCTTGGGCTCGGGCGGCGTCAGGCGGGCCTCAGGCGACACCAAGGGGTCCTGCATCGGAGGGGGCAAATCATCGTTTGAACTCATGGCGGTGGCTGTATTTCTTTTCTCAATCAGTCTTCGAAAGCAGGCTTGGTGTCGCGGGAAGGATACCAATAGACGCGTCCCTCACGCTCCTGCACCTCAATCTTGGTCAGGCCCATGCGGCCGCACATGCCGCTGACGCAGCGGCCAGTCAGCGGGTCATACACCGCGCCGTGGATGGAGCACATGATGTACTGCTTGTCGCGGTCGAGGAATTCACCCTCTTGCCAGTCCATCTCGGTGGGCACATGGGCGCAGCGGTTCAGATAGGCCACCACCTGGCCGTCAAAGCGCAGCGCAAAAGCGCGCGCCGGCTCGCGATACTGCAGCACATCAAAACCGTGGGCCTTGCCACGCTCTTGCAGATCTTCGGAGGCGCACAGTGGCAGGCCAAGCGTTTGTTGTTCTTCTTGCATATTCTCAGAATTCACGGTCGTTCACCGGCGGCCGATTGAAACCTACCCGCGCCTTACTGCCAGCGCGGCCTCCCATTGGCCTGTGCTGGGCGCAAGGGCGCGCGGCATCAGGCATTGCGAAGCAACCACTCATGCAGATCGGGCACGGAGTGAGCCACATGCCGAGGATTGAGGTCGGCAAAGGTTTCGTGATCATGGGCGCCGTAACTCACCCCCACGCTAGCGGCGCCGGCATTCAGGGCCATTTGCAGATCATGGGTGGTGTCGCCAATCATCAAGGTGCGTTCGGGTTCGACGCCGAACTCGCGCATCAATTCCAGCAGCATGGTCGGGTCGGGCTTGCCGGCGGTCTCATCCGCGGTGCGGCTGCCGTCGAACATGCCTTTGAGCTCAACCGCGTGCAAAGCTTCATCCAGGCCCCGGCGGCTTTTGCCGGTGGCCACGGTCAGCCAGTGATGGCGCGCCTTCAGCGCCGCCAGCATCTCCAGCGTGCCCTGGAACAAAACCACCTCATGCTGGGCCGCAAAATAGTGATGGCGGTAGCGCTGGCCCAACTCGGGGTAGCGCTCGCGCGCCAGCCCCGGCACCGCATGCGCCAAGGCCTCGGCCAAGCCCATGCCGATGACATAGCTAGCAGCCTCGTCGCTGGGCCGTGGTTCACCCACATCGACGGCGGCCGCCTGGATGCTGCGGGTGATCAAGGCAGTGGAATCAAACAGGGTGCCATCCCAGTCGAAGGCGATCAAATCAAATTGCTGCGGGCGCATGAGGTTTTTTAGAGCTAAGGCTTAAGTCGGCAACCAGCTTGGCACATTCGGGCGGCAGTGGCGCCAGCAGCTCAATCTCGGCATTGCTGCCGGGATGGATAAAACGCAGGCGTTTGGCATGCAAAAACATGCGATCGAAGCGCAGCGCGCCGCGTGCGATGGCCCGGTTGGCTTCAAAGTCACCGTATTTGGGGTCGCCCACGATGGAGTGGCCGGCATGCGCCAGATGGACACGAATTTGGTGGGTGCGGCCGGTTTTGATGGTCACATCCAGCAAGCTGGCGCCCTGCAATCTTTCGGCCACCTTGACCAGGCTGATCGAGCGCTTAGCCTGGTCGGCCTGCGGGTCGTGCGAGTTTTCCACCGCGCGGACCCAGCGCTCACCATCGCTGCCGGTGAATTTGAGCAAGGCCACATCGATGACCTTTTTGTTCTCGGCCCAGTCGCCCCAAACCAGGGCGGCGTAGGTCTTGCCCGTTTCACGCTCGCGGAACTGTTCTTGCAAGGCCACCAGGGCGCTGCGCTTTTTGGCGATCAGCAGCAGCCCAGAGGTTTCCTTGTCCAGGCGGTGCACCAATTCCAGGAACTTGGCCTCGGGCCGCGCCTGGCGCAGCTGCTCAATCACGCCAAAGCTGACGCCCGAGCCGCCGTGGACAGCCACGCCCGCGGGCTTGTTGACGGCCAGCAGATGATCGTCTTCAAACAAGACGGGGAATTCCCGCGCCGGCACAAACTCGCGCGGCGCCTCGACCCGCTCGGGTAGGCGCACGGGCGGTATGCGCACATCATCACCCAATTCCAGCCGCGTGTCGGCATGGGCACGGCCCTTGTTGACCCGCACCTCACCGGCCCGGATGACGCGGTAGACATGGGTCTTGGGCACGCCCTTGAGTTCGCGAAGCAAGAAGTTATCCAAGCGCTGCCCGGCCGAGCCTTCGTCGATCACCACATGCCGCACGACCGGAGAAGGTGCGGGCACGGGCGCCGCTGTGGGCTTCGCTGCGGGCTTTGCGGCTGGTGCTCGCGCCGGAACCGGCGCCGCCGCCGCAGCGGGACGCGCGACGCGGGCGCCCTGCGGACGCGCTGAAGTTGGTGCCCGCTCACTGCGCTTGGCCGCCTGGCCGGGGAAAACTACCGCAGGTTTGCCAGGCTTTGTGCGGGTTTTTGCGGCGGAAGGCGCTTTGGCTTTCGCCCTTATAATGTTGCTCACCACGTAACCGCCGTAAGTATTTGATTTTTCTGATTTTACCCGCCGCGGGGCATCGCCCGGCGACGACGGCAAAGGCAGATGCAAACGGTGAGCAGGTGGTAGCCGGGGTGAACGATGGGTTTGCCTGGGCAAGAAAAAAATAGGCGATGCAACGCACGGCTCTTGGCAAAGGGCCCTGTCCCCAAGTGACAGGGCGGTTGCCGGGGTTGCGCGGCAGAGCGATGTAGAACGAACCACACCGGGCAGCTTCGCTTGTGAAGCTGCCAGGTATAGACAAGGTATTCAAAAGGCATGAGGCTGGTGGATCCATGATCCCTACTGCCCTCGTGTCTGCTGCCCCCAGTCCTCGCTGATGTTTCCCTTCACTCCCCTCATCACCCCCCACCGCACCTGTGTGCAGCCCCGGCCAGACGCCGGCGAGGCTGCGACACGCGGCCGTGGCCGGGCCGTGTTGCGTTCCGGGCCTTTCTGGGCCCCCGCAGCACGTTCATGGGAGCGGGCAGCAGCGCCGCCTGACGAGCCGCACGCGCCAACGCTGTCCACCTGATTCGTCGTCGAACCACTGTTCGATAGCGCATCCACGGTCAGTCCAGGGCGATTCCTTCCTCGGTTCCTCCACATTGCCCGTGCATCTGGTGTTGCCGCCAGGGTTTTTGAGCCCGGCGGTGACGTGATGCTGCGTGCCATCTCGACTTCAATCACGAGTGGCACGCGAGGAGTGATGTCAATGAAACGCATGCTGATCAATGCGACGCAGCCGGAAGAGCGGCGCCTCGCAATCGTTGATGGCCAAAAGCTGCTGGACTTCGAGACCGAAATCGAAGGCCGCGAACAGCGCAAAGGCAATATCTACAAAGCCGTCGTGACCCGCGTCGAGCCTTCGCTCGAAGCCTGTTTCGTCGACTACGGCGAAGACCGCCACGGTTTCCTGCCCTTCAAGGAAATCGCCCGCCAATACTTCCGCGAAGGCGTGGACGTGCGCACCGCCCGCGTGCAAGACGCGATCAAGGAAGGCCAGGAACTGCTGGTCCAGGTCGAAAAAGAAGAGCGTGGCAACAAGGGCGCTGCCCTGACCACCTTCGTCTCGCTGGCCGGCCGCTATCTGGTGCTGATGCCGAACAACCCCCGCGGTGGTGGCGTTTCGCGCCGCATCGAGGGCGAAGACCGTGAAGAGCTGAAGGAAAACCTCGACCAGCTCGAATACCCCAAGGGCATGAGCTTGATCGCTCGCACCGCAGGCATCGGCCGCTCCGCCGCCGAACTGCAGTGGGACCTGAACTACATGCTCAAGCTCTGGACCGCCATCGACGATGCGGCCAAGGGCGGCAAGGGTGCCTACCTGATCTACCAGGAATCCAGCCTGGTGATCCGCGCGATCCGTGACTACTTCACCGCCGATGTCGGTGAAATCCTGATCGACACCGACGACCTGTTCGAACAGGCCCACCAGTTCATGAACCACGTGATGCCCGATCAAGGCCATCGCGTGAAGCGCTATCGCGACGACGCGCCGCTGTTCAGCCGTTTCCAGATCGAACACCAGATCGAAACCGCCTTCAGCCGCACGGTCAACCTGCCCTCGGGCGGCGCCATCGTGATCGACCACACCGAAGCCCTGGTTTCGGTGGACGTCAACTCGGCCCGCGCCACCCGTGGCGGCGACATCGAGGAAACCGCCACCCGCACCAATCTGGAAGCCGCCGACGAGATCGCGCGCCAGATGCGTCTGCGCGACCTGGGCGGCCTGATCGTGGTCGACTTCATCGACATGGAAGAGTCGAAGAACCGCCGCGAAGTCGAGCAACGCCTGCGCGACGCGCTGCGCCAAGACCGCGCCCGCGTGCAGTTCGCGTCCATCAGCAAGTTCGGCCTGCTGGAGCTGAGCCGTCAGCGCCTGCGCCCTTCCTTGAGCGAAGGCAATCACATCACCTGCCCGCGTTGCAACGGCACCGGCCACATCCGCGACACCGAGTCCTCGGCGCTGCAGATCCTGCGCATGGTTCAGGAAGAGTCCATGAAGGACAACACCGCCGCCGTTCACGTGCAAGTGCCGGTGGAAGTGACCTCCTTCTTGCTGAACGAAAAGCGCACCGAGATCACCAAGATCGAGCTGAAGCAGCGCGTCACCGTGCTGCTGGTGCCCAATAAGCATCTGGAAACGCCCAACTACAAGCTGGAGCGCCTGCGCCACGACGACCCCCGTCTGGAGAACCTGCAAGCCAGCTACACCATGATAGAAGAGCAGCAAGACGAGGTGGGCATCACCCGTCGCAGCGATTCGGACAAGGGCCGCAGCAAGCAAGAGCCGGTGATCAAGGGCATCCTGCCCGAGTTGCCCGCCCCCATGCCCTCGCCGGCAGCCCCCAAGGCCGCACCTGCTGCCGCAGCAGCAGCCGCTACGCCGGTGGCAGCACCCGCCGCTGGCGGTGGCTTCTTTGGCTGGATCAAGAACCTGTTCGGTGCCCCCGCACCAGCCCCGGTGGAAACACCGGCCACGCCCGCCAAGCCCGCCAATGGCGAGCGCAGCAAGCGCGAAGGTGGCCGTGATGGCGCCCGTGAAGGCCGTGGTGGACGCGAAGGTCGTGAGGGTCGCGAAGGCCGTGGCCGTAACGGCGAGCGCACTGAGCGTGGCGGCGACCGCAACGCCAAGCGTGAAGGCGGACGTGGCGACGCCAACAAGCCGCAAGAAGCACGCGGTGAGCGTCCGGAAGGCCAGCAGCGCCCCGAGCGCCCCGAGCGCGCTGAACGTGGCGAGCGCGGTGACCGTGGTGACCGCAATGGCCGCCGTGGCGAGCGCAACGAGCGCGGCAATGAAGCCAAGCCCGAAGGCCTGAACGCCAATAACGAGCAGCAGCAACAGCAGCGCCCCGAGCGCGGCAACAACGAGCGTGGCGAGGCCGGTGGCCGCCGCCCGCGCGGTGAGCGTCCGCCGCGTGCCGAGCGCAGCGAAGAGCAAATCGCCGCCGCCAACCTGGCCAGCCAGTCGGGTCAAGAGCCGAACGCCTTCGTTGACAGCCAGGCGCCTGCCTTCGGCAACGATGGCATTGCCAACGCTGACAGCGAAGCCAGCAACGAAGAGCGTCAAGGCCGTGGCCGCCGCCGTCGTCGCAACGGCGGTGCCCGTGAAGATGGCCGCCCTGTCGAGGCGGGTGATGCTGGTGCCGACACGCAGCCCGCAGCTGTCGAAGGCGAGGCTAACGCCGCCGAAGGCGGTAACGAAGCCGGCGACGAGTCGCAACAGCAGCAAGCCGCTAACGGCGAAAACCGTGGTCGTGGCCGCAACCGTGGCCGTGAACGTGGTCCCCGCGCTGATCGTGGTGACCGCGCCGAGCGTGGTGAGCGCAACGGCAACGGCGAAGCCGGCGAGCAAGTCGCCACGGCAACCGAAGCTGCTGAGCAAGCGCCTGCCGCACTGAGCACCCAGGTCGAGCCGGTGCAAGCCGCCCCCGCAGCCGCTAACGCAGCAGTTGCTGAGCCGGTGGCAGCTGCCGCTGAAGTGGCAGTGGCTGCGGCTGCGGTTGCAGCGACCGCCCCAGTAGCAGCACCTGCAGCACCTGCAGCAGCGCCTGTCGCAGCCGCAACCCCGCAAGTCCCGGCCTTCAAGCTGGCGATTGACGAGCTGCAAGCGGTTGCCGCGGCCAGCGGTCTGCAATGGGTCAACTCGGATGCCGACAAGATCCGCGCCGTGCAAGAAGCCATCGCCGCCGAACCCAAGCCGGTGCACGTGCCCCGCGAGCCCAAGCCTGTGGTGAGCATCGAAGAAGGCCCGCTGGTCTTGGTCGAGACCCGCAAGGATCTGGGCCAGGTCAAGCTGCCCTTCGAGGTTTGAAGGCTCAAAGCTTTTGACTGAACGCTGAGGGCCACCCCCGGCCCCAGCCCCAACGCCGCCCGGCTCAACAGCTCGGGCGGCGTTTCTCATTCGGGCCAAGCCAGCAGCCCACCCACAGCTGAACTTGGCCGCCCTGTACGACACGCCACCCCACCATGAACACCACATCCATCCAGGCAGCAGCGGCACCCAAGATGCCGCCGCAAATCCCTTACATCATCGGCAACGAAGGATGCGAGCGCTTCAGCTTCTACGGCATGCGCAACATCCTCACCATGTTCCTGATGACCAGCTTGCTGCTGTCCATTCCCGAGGAATTGCGCAAGGGCGAGGCCAAAGATGTCTTTCACACCTTTGTGATCGGCGTGTACTTCTTCCCCTTGCTGGGCGGCTGGTTGGCCGACCGCTTTTTCGGCAAGTACAACACCATCCTTTGGCTCAGCCTGGTGTACTGCGCCGGCCACGCCTGCTTGGCGATTTTTGAAAACAATCTGCGCGGCTTTTACTTTGGCCTCTTCCTGATCGCCCTGGGCTCGGGCGGCATCAAGCCGCTGATCAGCTCATTCGTCGGCGACCAGTTCGACAAAAGCAATCGCAGCCTGGCGCAAAAGGTGTTCGACGGCTTTTACTGGATCATCAACTTCGGCAGCTTCTTCGCTTCGCTGCT
Organism: Paucibacter sp. KCTC 42545; assembly: GCF_001477625.1. Classification (NCBI taxonomy): domain Bacteria; kingdom Pseudomonadati; phylum Pseudomonadota; class Betaproteobacteria; order Burkholderiales; family Sphaerotilaceae; genus Roseateles; species Paucibacter sp. KCTC 42545. The sequence continues at coordinate 521,359 of NZ_CP013692.1, read as the reverse complement.
GATGCCCATCTTCTTGGCCGAGTTTGGCCCCAGCGTGGCCTTCGGCATTCCGGGCGTGTTCATGTTCATCGCCACGCTGATCTTCTGGTCGGGCCGCAAGAAGTATGTACATGTGGCACCCACTGCAGGCAAAGACCCCAATAGCTTCCTCAAGGTGGTGCGCACCGCCCTGCTCACGACTAAGCCCGGCGCCGGCCGCCCTGGCCTGCTGCTGGCCCTGAGCGGCGTGGCCCTGGCCATTGCCAGCCTGTGCTTTTACAAAGAGATCGGCATCGTGCCCGCCCTGTGCTCGGCCCTGGTGCTGATCATGGGTTTTGGCGGCGCCGGCGCCTGGGCGCAGTTGGACCGCGCCAGCGCCAAGCATGGCGAGCCCGCCGTGGCGGCCGTGCGCACCGTGCTGCGCTTGCTGGTGCTGTTCGCCCTGGTCACACCCTTCTGGTCGCTGTTTGACCAAAAGGCCTCCACCTGGGTGCTGCAGGCAGACCAGATGGCCAAGCCCGAATGGTTCAAGTCCTCGATGATGCAGGCACTCAACCCCTTGCTGGTGATGTTGCTGATTCCCTTCAACAACATGGTCCTATACCCACTGCTGCGCCGCATGGGGCTGCAGATCACGGCCTTGCGCCGCATGGGTGCCGGCATTGCTTTTTCCAGCATCGCCTTCTTGGTGGTGGGTGGCTTCCAGCTCTGGCTGGACGACGGTCACCGCGTCACCATCCTCTGGCAAATCCTGCCCTATGCCTTGCTGACCTTTGGTGAGGTGCTGGTCTCGGCCACCGGCCTCGAGTTCGCCTACAGCCAGGCGCCGCTGGCCATGAAGGGCGTGATCACCAGTTTCTGGAATCTCTCGGTCACGGTCGGCAATTTGTGGGTGCTGCTGGCCAACTCCAGCGTCAAGGGCGCCGCAGTCACCAGCTATATCCAGAGCACCGGCACCAGCGTCACCGCCTTCCAGATGTTCTTCTTCGCCGGCTTTGCTTTGCTGGCCGCCCTGCTGTTTGGCCTCTATGCGCGCGGCTATGAAATGCAGGAGAACTACCGCAGCGCGACTTGATTGCGAGCGGCGCGCCTGAGCCGCAAGGGTGATCGAAAGGCAGGCCAATCAATGGCCTGCGCTTGAACTCCCTTCGGCTAGCAGCGCCGCTGCCAACTCAGGCTAGGCGTTCGACTGCCGCCAGATAGCGCGCATTGCGCATCAGCTCATCCCAGGTCAGCGGCACGGTCTGCGGCAGCAGATCCAGGCGGCGTGATTCGCTGTCGGGTTCAGGCGTCCAGCGCCCTTCGCGCTGGGCGGCATCCAGGCCCGCCAGCAAATCGTCAATCGCCGCGCCGCCATCCACCGCCGACTGATTGCACAGCAACACCAGGTCGCAGCCGGCTTGCAAAGCCGCCAAGGCCGCCTCGGTGTAGCCGATGGCGCGGCCTTCCAGCACGCGGGCGCCGGCCATGCCGAGGTCGTCACTGAAGATGGCACCACCGAAGCCCAGCTTCTCACGCAAGATCTCTTGCAGCCAACGGGCGCTGAAGCCGGCCGGGCGGCTGTCCACTTTCGGGTAGATCACATGCGCGGGCATCACGGCCGACAAGCTCAGGCTCAGCCACTCGAAGGGCTTGGCGTCTGCAGCCAAGATGGCTTTGAGGCTGCGCTTGTCCACCGGCACCGCCACATGGCTATCGGCCTTGACGAAGCCATGGCCGGGGAAATGTTTGCCGCAGCTGCTCATGCCCGCCAGCAGCAGGCCTTGCATCAGGCTCTTGGCCAAGACGCTGACGACGCGCGGGTCGCTGTGGAAGGCGCGCTCACCAATCACGCTGGTGTTACCGATATCCAAATCCAGCACCGGGGTGAAGCTGAAATCCACCCCGCAGGCGCGCAGCTCGGCGGCCAGCACAAAGCCGCTGGCTGTGGCGGCCTCGGTGGCGCGCATGGCGTCTTCCATCCAGAGCTCACCCAGCGCGCGCATGGCGGGCAGATGGGTGAAGCCATCGGTACGGAAGCGCTGCACGCGCCCGCCCTCGTGGTCCACCGCGATCAAGATGTCGGGGCGGATTGCCTTGATGCTGGAGGTCAGCGCCACCAATTGGGCGCGGCTCTCGAAATTGCGCGCAAACAGGATCAGGCCGCCGACCAAGGGGTGGCTCAGGCGCTTGGCCTCGGCCGCACTCAGGCTCAGGCCGGCAACGTCGAGGACGACGGGGGCGTGGTGTTTGTCTTGCATATGCTGCTTCCCTACTCTTTGCTTTCGACCACCACAAAGGCAGCCGCGTATTCGGTTTCGTCCGTCACGCTGACGTGCGCCTTCAGCCCATTGGCCTCGAACCAGAGCGCTAACTCGCCATGCAAGCGGATTTCGGGCTTGCCGCTGGCGGCCTTGACGATCTCACAATCGCGCCAATTCATGGGGCTGCGCATGCCCATGCCAATCGCCTTGGAAAAGGCCTCTTTGGCGGAAAAGCGGGTGGCCAAATAGCTGATGCCGCGGGCGGCTACGCGCTCGCTGCGTTCCCGGAACACCGCCAACTCATGCGGGCCCAGCACCTTCTCGGCAAAGCGCTCGCCGCGCCGCGCCAGGGTTTCACGGATGCGGCGGATGTCGCAGATATCGGTGCCTATGCCGTAGATCATCGGTACTGCTCCTGCTCATGGCCTGACTCATCGCCTGCTTCCAAGGCGGGCCAGCCCAACACCTCGTTGCGGTGGCGCTGGCCATCGAGTTCAAACCAAGTCTCGCCCCAGAGCTGCGCGCCCTCGCGGCGGTAAAAGCGCAAGGCGCCGTCATTGCCTTCCCAGGCGCTCAGCCACAACGCACGCTGCGGCCATTGCTGGCGCACCTGCCGCAGCAAGCGCACGCCCAGGCCTCGGCCAACACAAGGCGGCGCGATGTAGAGCCGGTGCAGCTCTACCGCTTGCTCAATCCCTGCGGGCAGCAGCGTCGGGCATTCGGCGGCGGCATCCAGCTGAGCCCAGCCTTGCAGCATCTCGCCCTCTTGCAGCAGCCAATGCGGGCTGAGGTCAATGGCGCGGCGCAGCGCCTGTTCATCGAATTCGCGCCGCAGATAGCCGGCAAAGGCCTCGCTCACCCCGTCGCTGGCGTAGCTGTCGAGCCAGACCCAACGGGCCAAGGCCGCGATGCGGGCCGCGTCGTCCGGGCGAGCCTGGCGCAGTTCAAGTGCCATGCGGCGACTCCATCAAAGCGGCTGGTAGGCGCGCTGGATGCAGCGCTGGTATTCGCGCACGGTCTCGGTATAACCCAGCTCCAGCGCATCAGCGATCAAGGCATGGCCGATGGAAACCTCTTGCACGCCGGGCACGGCACGCAAAAAAGCAGTGAGGTTATCGCGATTCAAATCATGGCCGGCATTCACGCCCAAGCCCACGGCCAGCGCGGCCTCGGCCGTGCGGGTGAAGCCCGCCAGCACTTCGGCTTCACGCTCGGTGCCGAAGGCGCTAGCAAAGGTTTCGGTGTAAAGCTCCACCCGGTCAGCACCCAACTCGGCCACAAAAGCCATGGCTTCGGGCTGCGGGTCCATGAACAGGCTGACGCGTACGCCCAGAGCCTTGGCCTCGGCCACCAAGGGACGCAGTCGCTCCAGATCGGCGGGGAATTGCCAGCCATGGTCGGAGGTGAACTGGTCTTCACTATCAGGCACAAAAGTGACCTGATGGGGGCGCAGCTGGCGCACAAAGTCCATCAGATTCTGGGTTGGGTTGCCCTCGATGTTGTACTCGGCTTGCGGCCAGTCCCGGCTCAGCAAATCAGCGAGTTCATGCACATCGTTCGTGCGCACATGGCGGGCATCAGGGCGCGGATGCACGGTGATCCCTTGCGCGCCGGCCAGCAAGCAGGCTTGCGCCGCCCGCAGCACGCTGGGAATGCCCAGGTGCCGGGTGTTGCGCAGCAAGGCCACTTTGTTGACATTGACCGACAAGGCGCAGCGGCCGGCCGATGACGCATGGGAAGACTCAGGGGCGACCAAGGGATTCATGGCTCTCTCTCAAAACGGCTCACAACTATTCGATGAGTTTTTGCACGTCCAGCATCACCTGCCGGGTGCGCAAAGGCTTTTGGCCCAGATGATAGTGAAGCAAAGCGCGCAGGGCCGAGCGCAGGGCCGGCAGGCAGCTGGCACAAGCATGCTGCAAGGCCGCCATGCTGCCATGCAGAAGCGCCGCCTGCAGATGCACCAGGCTGGCCGCGGCAAAGCCAGCCGCATCGCCCGCATGCGGCAGCACGCCACCATCGGGCGTGAGCATATAGAGGCGCTCGGGCGACAGCGGCGCCTGAGTGATGGTGGACAAGCTCAAATCAGGCAGCAGCCCCAGCTCCTGCAGCAGTCGCAACTCAAAGGCGCGCAATGCCGTCTGCGAGGCCGCATCGTCATTGGCATGCAGCTCGGGCAGGGTCTGCGCGTAGGCATCGAACAACTGGGGATGCGGGTCTTGCCGGGCCAGCAGCTTGAGCAAAAGCTCGTTCAGGTAGTAGCCCGAGAACAATGCCGCGCCGACCGGCAAGGTGGCACCACCCACCCATTCGGCGCCACGCAAGGTGACCACCTCGGCGGGCGAGCCATCGGCCGACTTGCCCGGCTTGGAGAGCGTGACCTGAATGCGCTGAAATGGCAGCAACACGGCTCGCAGCTGCGAGTAAGGGCGTTTGGCGCCTTTGGCCACCACGGCCAGGCGGCCCTGCTCGCGAGTGAACAAGTCCAGCACCAGGCTGGTTTCACTCCAGTCGTACTGGTGCAAAACAAAGGCCTGCTGGACCGCAGGCGGGCGCGCAGCGCGGACCATCAGGCCTGGCGTGGGAACAAGGTGAGTCGAGAACTTATTCGTAGCCGTAGCTGCGCAGATGCTCTTCGCTATCGGCCCAGCCGGAGCGCACCTTGACCCATAACTCCAAGAACACGCGGCCATCCATCAGATGCTCGAGCTCTTGGCGTGCTTCGGAGCCGATGCGCTTGAGGCGCTCACCGCCCTGGCCGATGATCATGCCCTTGTGGGCATCGCGCTCCACCACGATGGAGGCGGAGATGCGGCGCAGCTCGCCCTCGTCTTCCCATTTGTCGATCACGACGGTGGAGGTGTAGGGCAGCTCATCGCCGGTCAGGCGGAAGAGCTTTTCACGGATGATTTCGCTGGCCAAGAATTTTTCGCTGCGATCGGTCAGCGCGTCTTCCTCGTAGAACCAGCCCTGCTCGGGCAGATAGGGCTTGAGGATCTTGAACAGGCGCGCGACATCGGCTTCCTTCTTGGCCGAGAGCGGCACGAACTCGCTGAAGTTGCGACGCTCTTGCATGCTCTTGAGCCAGGGCGCGAGCTCAGCACGGCGCTGCACCGCGTCGAGCTTGTTGGCGATCAGGACCACCGGCTTGTCCTCGGGCAGCAGGGACAGCACCTTGGCATCATCCAAGCCGAAGCGGCCGGCTTCCACCACATAGAGCACCAGATCCACATCGCCCAACACGCCGTGCACCGTGCGGTTGAGGTTGCGGTTCAGGGCGGCGTTGTACTTCATCTGGAAGCCAGGCGTGTCCACGAACACGAACTGGGCCTCGTCTACCGTGCGCACGCCGGTGATGCGGTGGCGCGTGGTTTGCGCCTTGTCCGAGGTGATGCTGACCTTCTGCCCCACCAAGGCATTGAGCAAGGTGGATTTACCCACGTTCGGGCGGCCAACGATGGCGATCAGGCCGCAGCGTTGGGGCAGGCCTTCGCCCTCAGGGGTAGAAGGAGTCGGCAATGTATTTTCGGTCATGGGGTAACAGCGGTTCGGCTGCTCATTAATCGCGCAGGCCGGAGCCTGGCTTGTCGCGCAAGATCAATTCGTCCAGCATACGACGGGCGGCATCTTGTTCGGCCACGCGGCGCGAGCGGCCCTCGCCTTTTTTACTCAGGCTCAAGGGCGGCACTGCGCACTCGACCTCAAAGGTCTGGGCATGGGCCTGGCCGCGGGTTTCGGTGATGGTGTAAATCGGCACCGCCAAGCGGCGTGCCTGCAGCCATTCTTGCAAGGCGGTCTTGGCGTCTTTGCCAAACTGCTCGCCACTGCTGGCTTGGGTAATCACATCGGCCAGCAGCTTGCGCACCAGCTCCAAGGCCGGGGCATAGCCACCGTCGACAAAAGTGGCGCCAATCAAGGCCTCCACCGCATCGGCCAAGATCGAGGCGCGCTGCGCGCCACCGCCCTTGGCTTCACCTTCGGACAGGCGCACCACCTGCGGCAGTTCCAGCGTCAAAGCCAGCTTGTGCAAGCTTTCCTCGCGCACCATGTGCGCGCGGATGCGGGTCAGGTCACCTTCATCCGAGCCAGCAAAACGCTCGTACAACAGGCTGGACACGGCCAGACTCAGCACCGCATCCCCTAAGAACTCGAGGCGCTCGTTATGGTCGGCGCCAAAGCTGCGATGCGTCAGCGCGCGGGTCAGCAGCTCAGGCTTGCTGAAGCGGTAACCCAGGCGTTGCTGAAGGGAGGCGAACTGCGGAGTCATGGCGGGAAAAGGCAATGGGCGTTGAACGAGTAGGCAACTGCGCGGAATGAAAGCTTGAACAGGAGGCTCAGCAATCCTTAACGCGACTTGCCCTCGTACTTGATCAACAGGTACACCGGGCCGGCGACGGGGATTTGCTTGTCGTAGGCAAAGCTGATCTGCACCTTGTCATTTTCCTTGCTGACTTGCAAGTCTTGCGAGGTGATGCTGACGATGGAATATTCGATTTGCTGGGCGCGGTCAAACTCGGCGCGCACAACCGGCACCGTGGCCGGGTTCTCTGCGGCGATGCGGTTGACGACGCGTTGCACGGTATAGAACTCCAGCACGGTCGGGAACACCCGGACCGCGACCAAGCCGCCAAAAGCAATCACCACCGCCCAGAACAGCAAGCCAAACAAGCTGACGCCCCGCTGCCCGGACAGCGATGACTTGCGTGCTGCGAAGGGTCGCGATGCCGGCATGGTGAGGATCCTTTTCTGTTCTTGAAGTGAGTGTGCCAAAAGCTTATCAGTTGAAGGCGCCGATGCGCCCCAAATTGCCGAAGTTCATCCAGACAAAGAAGGCGCGGCCGACGATGTTCTCGTCCGGCACAAAGCCCCAGAAGCGCGAGTCACGCGAGTTGTCGCGGTTGTCGCCCAGCATGTAGTAATAACCGGCGGGCACTTTGCAAGTCACGCCTTCGGGGCTGTACTTGCAATTGTCCTGGAAGGGGAATGCGGTGTCCGGGCGGAACAGCGGATGGCGCTGCGTGTCCACCAACATCTTGTGCGCCTTGTCACCCAGCTTCTCTTCGAACAAGGGGCGATAGGACATCGAGCTTTCGTCGTAGAAATCACCCTGCGGCTGCACCGCCGTGGGTTGACCATTGACGTAGAGCTTCTGGTTCAGATAGCTCACCTCGTCGCCAGGCACAGCGGCCACGCGCTTGATGAAATCGATGCTGGGGTCGGGCGGAAAGCGGAACACCATCACGTCACCACGCTTGACCTCGTTGTTATCGATGATCTTTTTGTTGATCACCGGCAGGCGCACGCCGTAGTGGAACTTGTTCACCAGAATCAGGTCGCCCACTAGCAGGGTCGGCACCATGGAGCCAGAAGGAATCTTGAAAGGCTCAAACAAGAAGGAGCGCAGCAAGAAAACGATCAAGATGACCGGGAACAAACCAGCTGTCCAGTCCATCCACCAGGGTTGCTGCAGGATTTGCTGACGCGCGCCTTCCACATCACCATCAACCCGCGCAATGCCCTGAGCAGCCAGATTCTGGCGGCGCTTGGCATCGTTTTCCAGCAAGTCGGCGGCGGCCTTGGCGCGTGCGGGCGCGAAGTGGAAGCGCTCCGCCAGCCAATAGGCCGAGGTGACCATCGTCAGGATGAAGAGCAGGAGCGAGAAGTTGCCACTCCAGTAGCCGCTGTACCAGCCGCCCAGGTAAGCCGCGAGGACGGCGTAGAGAATTCCGGTCAGAGCACTCATCATCAGTTCTTCGTCTTCTCTTTTTTGAATTAATCGTCCACTTGCAGAATGGCCAGGAAGGCTTCCTGCGGCACCTCGACGGAGCCCACCTGCTTCATGCGCTTCTTACCGGCTTTCTGCTTCTCGAGCAGCTTGCGCTTACGCGACACGTCGCCGCCGTAGCATTTTGCCAGCACGTTTTTACGCAAGGCCTTGATGTTCTCGCGGGCGATGATGTTAGAGCCGATGGCGGCTTGAATCACCACGTCATACATCTGGCGCGGGATGTGCTCGCGCATCTTGGCAGCCACACCGCGGCCACGGAATTGGCTTTGCTGGCGGTGCACGATCAGGGACAGCGCATCGACGCGGTCGCCGTTGATCAAGATGTCGACCTTGACCACATCGGACGCGCGGTACTCCTTGAACTCATAGTCCATCGAGGCATAGCCGCGCGAGACGCTCTTGAGCTTGTCAAAGAAGTCCAGCACGATTTCGGCCAGCGGCATCTCATAGGTCAGCATGACCTGACGGCCGTGATAGGCCATATTGATCTGATTGCCGCGCTTCTGATTGGCCAGTGTCATCACCGGGCCGACATAGTCTTGCGGCATGTAGAGATGCACGGTCACGATGGGCTCGCGGATCTCTTGCATCAGCCCCAGGTCGGGCATCTTGGAGGGGTTCTCGACCTCGATCACCGTGCCGTCATTCAGCAGCACTTCGTAGACCACGCTGGGCGCGGTGGTGATCAGGTCTTGATCGAACTCGCGCTCCAGACGCTCTTGCACGATCTCCATATGCAGCAAGCCAAGGAAGCCGCAGCGGAAGCCAAAGCCCAACGCCTGCGACACCTCGGGCTCGTAGCGCAGCGAGGAGTCATTGAGCTTGAGCTTCTCCAGCGCGTCGCGCAGCTGGTCGTACTCGCTGGCTTCGGTCGGATACAAACCGGCGAAGACCTGCGGCTGAATTTCCTTGAAGCCGGGCAGCGCCTCTTCGGCCGGGCCCAGATTGTTGGGCAGCTTCTTTTCCAGCGTGATGGTGTCGCCGACCTTGGCGGCCTGCAACTCTTTGATGCCGGCAATGATGAAGCCCACCTCGCCTGCATTGAGTTGCTCGCGCTTCTCAGACTTGGGCGCGAACACACCCAGATGCTCGGCCGGGTAGACGGCGTCAGAGGCCATCATGCGAATGCGCTCGCCGCGCCTCAAGGTGCCATCCACCACGCGCACCAGCATCACCACGCCCACATAGGCGTCGTACCAGCTGTCGATGATCATGGCGCGCAGAGGGGCCTCAACCACACCCTGGGGTGGCGGCATGCGTGCAATCACTGCTTCGATGATTTCATCGATGCCCATGCCGGTCTTGGCACTGCAAGGAATCGCATCGGTCGCGTCAATGCCGATCACATCTTCGATCTCGGCCTTGGCGTTGTCGGGGTCTGCGCTGGGCAGGTCCATCTTGTTCAAGACCGGCACCACTTCCACGCCCAGGTCCAGCGCGGTGTAGCAGTTGGCCACGGTCTGCGCTTCCACGCCCTGGCTGGCATCCACCACCAGCAGCGCGCCCTCGCAGGCCGACAGCGAGCGGCTGACTTCATAAGAGAAGTCAACGTGTCCGGGCGTGTCGATCAGGTTGAGGTTGTAGGTCTTGCCATCCTTGGCCGTGTACTGCAGCGAAGCAGTCTGGGCCTTGATGGTGATGCCGCGTTCACGCTCGATGTCCATCGAGTCCAGCACCTGCGCTTCCATCTCGCGGTCCGAGAGCCCGCCACAACGTTGAATGATGCGATCCGCCAGCGTGCTTTTGCCGTGGTCGATGTGGGCGATGATGGAGAAATTACGGATGTGGTTCATGTTGTTCTTAAATGCGCTGTGCCGAAAGACACAACGGCGAAGCCGTTGCAGCGCAAGCTCAAATCGCGGAGCGATATGAAGGCGCGACGCGCCGTGCTGAAGCTAAAAAAAAGGCACGTCGAAACGGTGACGCGCCTTCCAACAAAACGTATGGCAACTGCTTGTTGGGCTTCCATTGTAGCGAAAAGCCTAGACCTGGAAACCGCGGCAAGGCTGGAATCAAGGTCGTTGCGGCCCGCCAACATCAAAGTTATCAACAGCTTACCAACAAGGCATCAACAACCTACTGATGAGCTAGCGATAACTACGCGAGAGCGACAAGAGCCGGGGCTCAAGGTGTTGCGCCCTCGCCAATCGACCCCCATTTATGTTGTCTGCGATCCACAAACACTGCTGCCAAGGCCTTGATTCTAGCCGACGGCGACAAGAATGCCGATTTTGATCGGCCGACGCACCGTCAAGCAGCACTGGTTTTGTCCACTGACGCCAGTTTTTGCACAAAGTTCAAACCAGGCTTGGCAGTCAAAGCTAGGGTCAAATTTTCACAATAAGAAAAGACCCGCCAGCTAGGTCCACCATTGCCCGCCAAGTTTGGGTGCGCGGACCGAATCAAGCTCGCACCCATCCTCACCCAGCCGGCGCCGCCTCAGCGCGCGGGACGCAGCAAGACAAAGCTCACCACATCGTCACGCCGCACCACCAGGTTGATGACCTTGGCTTTTTCAAGCTTGGCCAACTGCGCCTGGAATTGCTTGACGCTGCTGACTTCCACGTTGTCGACCGACAGCACCAAGTCACCTTCGCGCAGGCCTGCACGCGCGGCCACACCGGTGGCGCCATCGATACGCACACCGGAGCGCAGCTTCAACTCTTTCTTCTGCGCCTCCGGCACTTCGGAGATTTGCAGACCCAGGGCTGTGACGGAACTCGGCGAGGCCTTGCCCTCGGGCTCGGTGGCGGCACGGGCTTGCTTGTCGCTGGGCATCTCAGCAATCACGATGTTCAAGTCTTTGTAAGCGCCGCGGCGGAAGACCTGCACCGTTGCCTTGGCACCGGGCTTGAGCGCAGCCACCACGCGGCGCAGATCGCTCGCCTTTTCAATTGTCTTGCCGTCGAATTTGGTGATCACGTCACCGCCCTCGATGCCCGCCTTGTCGGCCGCGCCGCCTGCCGTCACGCTACGAATCACCGCACCGGTGGGCTTGCCCAGGCCAATCGATTCGGCCACTTCCTTGCTCAGATCATCCGGCGCCACGCCGATGAAGCCTCGCACCACCTTGCCACTGCTGCGCAGCTGATCGGACACGCGGATGGCCTCATCGATCGGAATGGCAAATGAGATGCCCATGAAGCCGCCCGACTGGCTGTAAATCTGCGAGTTGATGCCCACCACCTCGCCGCGCATATTCAGCAAGGGGCCGCCGGAGTTGCCAGGGTTGATGGCCACGTCGGTTTGAATAAAGGGCAGGAAGTCACCGGTGTCACGCGCCTTGGCGCTGACGATGCCGGCGGTGACGCTATTGTCAAAGCCGAAGGGCGAGCCGATGGCCATCACCCACTCGCCAACCTTCAAGCGCCCCACATCGCCGATCTTCACGGCCGGCAGGCCGCTGGCCTCAATCTTCAACACCGCCACATCGGTGCGCACATCGCTGCCGATCAGCTTGGCCTTGAACTCACGCTTGTCGGTCAGGGTGACGAAGATCTCATCTGCGCCATTCACCACATGGGCGTTGGTCATTACATAACCATCATTGCTCAGCACAAAGCCCGAGCCGATACCGCGGCGCTGGGGCGCTTCATCCTCGCCGCCACCTCGCGGTGCACCGCGGCGTTGGCCCGGCACGGGCAGACCGAAGCGGCGCAGGAACTCCTGCATCTGCTCGTCCATCTCCGGCATGCCGGCGGCTTGCTTGGCGCGCTCCGAGGTGCGGATATTGACGACGGCCGGGCCGACCTTCTCCACCAACTCGGTGAAGTCCGGCAAGCCCTGAGGCTGCGCGAACACCGGCGCCGGGCTGAGCGCCAAACTGAGGGACAGCACCGAGGCCGACAAGAGCACACGCGACATGCCGGTCAGGCGAGTCATCGGCGATGTGCCGGAACGAGTTGCGGACAAAGCAGGCATAGAACTCATCTTCTTCATCATCATTTGCTCAAGGACTCTCAAGAAAGGATTCGGTTAAACCAAGTCGGCAGTTTGGGGGCAAGCGAGCCAGATTCAAGCGCAGTTTACGTACTGCAACATAGCGCCAACTGATGTTCGCACGGATGGCCAGGTGCAGCAAAAGTCATAGCCCCAGGCGACTGCCAGGCATTGGCCCAATCTCCTCAGTGGGGTGGCCGGGCAGAAAACAGCGTGGCCCGCAACTGGCCCCACATCGCCCCTTGCTGCGCTGCGCTGAGCGGCAGGTACAGGTCGGGCCGAAACCAGGGCGATGTCGGCTCACGCAGGCGCAGGAGCAACCAGCCATCGAGATCAATCACCACCGCCACCCGCACTTCTTGCTGCGCCTCCTCATCCAGGCTTTGCGACAAGCGCCAGCACTGCCCGTCCCACTGCAAGCGCCGCGCTCTCACGCGCGCCGCGCGCCAAGCCAAGGCCGCCGCCAGCGGCAGCAAGGCCATCAAAGACCAAGCCTGAGGCAGGTGCTGCATAACAGCCAGCACAAAGCAAAACGCCGCCAGGCAAGCCAGGGCGGCGATTGAGGCCTGCAGCCGGGGCTGCGGCAGGATGTCCACCCGCAAGGGTGGCGCATGACGGTGACTGACACTCATGGCAACGGCGCTTGCCTAGATGGACAAACCATCGCGAGGATGACGACGAAATTCGGCGCCATCACCCGGAGCCCCGCCTCGCGCTTAGATCTTCTTGAAGATCAGCGTGCCGTTGGTGCCACCGAAGCCGAAGTTGTTCTTGGCGGCATAGTCGATCTTCATCGGCCGCGCCTCATTGGCGCAGTAGTCCAGGTCGCACTCGGGATCCTGGTTGAAGATATTGATGGTGGGCGGCGCCACCTGGTTGTGCACAGCCAGCACGGTGAACACCGATTCGATGCCACCCGCGCCACCGAGCAAATGCCCGGTCATGGACTTGGTGGAGCTGATCACCAACTCTTTGGCGTGCTCACCAAATGCCAGCTTGATGGCATTAGTTTCGTTCAGATCACCCAGCGGCGTCGAGGTGCCGTGAGCGTTCATGTAATTGACCTGATCCGGGTTCACGCCGGCATTGCGCAGCGCAGCGCGCATGGAGCGCTTAGGGCCATCCACGCTAGGCGCGGTCATGTGGTACGCGTCGGCGCCCATGCCAAAGCCTGAGAGCTCAGCATAAATCTTGGCACCACGCTTCTTGGCATGCTCATACTCTTCGAGCACCAGCACACCACCGCCCTCGCCCAAGACAAAGCCGTCGCGGTCTTTGTCCCAAGGGCGGGAGGCAGTCTTGGGATCATCGTTGCGCGTGGACAAAGCCCGCGCCGAGGCAAAGCCTCCGAGACCCAAGGGCGACACGGTGGACTCCGCGCCGCCAGCAATCATCACATCGGCATCGCCGTATTCAATCAAGCGCCCTGCCTGACCAATGGCATGCAAGCCAGTGGTGCAAGCGGTCACGATGGCCAAGTTCGGGCCTTGGAAGCCGTACTTGATCGAGACATGGCCAGAGATCATGTTGATGATCGAGGCCGGCACAAAGAAAGGCGAAATGCGACGCGGGCCACGCGCCACATATTCGGCATGGGTTTCTTCGATCAGCGGCAAGCCGCCGATGCCCGAACCCACCAGCACGCCGATGCGTTCAGCTTGCTCTTCGCTCAACTGATCACCGGTCGGCAGACCGGCGTCCTGCACCGCTTGCATGGAGGCCGCCAATCCGTAATGGATAAAGCGGTCCATCGTGCGCGCCTCTTTACTGCTGATGTAGTCAGCAATATCGAAGCCCTTCACTTCACCTGCGAAATGGCAAGCGAAGGCCGAGGCATCAAAACGAGTGATGCGGTCAATGCCGGACTGACCGGCCAGGATATTGGCCCAGCCTTCAGCCACCGTGTTACCCACGGGGCTGATCAGACCAAGTCCGGTGACGACAACGCGACGACGGCTCATGCGGTTCAGGGATCAGTTAAACGAACAAGCGTGAGCTTGGAGCTCAGGCCTTTTGGTGCTTGACGGCGTAGTCAATCGCCAGCTGAACGCTGGTGATCTTCTCGGCTTCTTCATCGGGGATTTCGATGCCGAACTCGTCTTCGAGTGCCATCACCAATTCCACGGTGTCGAGCGAGTCAGCGCCCAAATCGGCCACAAAGGCCTTGTCGTTGGTCACATCGGACTCAGGGACGCCGAGTTGCTCGGCGATGATTTTCTTGACACGTGCTTCGATATCGCTCATGGACTCCTCCGGGAGGGGTTTGCTAGGAACAGCCCGGGATTCTAAGGCCTCCAGCGTCTTGCCCCGGGAAACCGGAACAAATCACGCTCAGAGGCCCTCACCGGCCGGGCAAATCCGGTGGGCGCGGGCAGGATGCCCGCGCCACAAATCAATTCATAAACATGCCGCCGTTGACGTGCAGCTCACTGCCCGTAATGTAGGCGGCCTTGGGCGAAGCCAGGAAAGCCACCGCATCGGCGATCTCGCGCGCCTCACCCAGGCGGCCCACAGGGATCTGGGCCAGCAGCGCCGCCTTTTGCGCCTCGGGCAACACCTCGGTCATATCGGTGGCAATGAAACCAGGCGCCACGCAATTGACGGTGATGCCGCGGCTGCCCAACTCACGCGCCAGCGAGCGCGTCATGCCCGCCACACCGGCCTTGGCCGCCGCGTAATTGGCCTGGCCGGCATTGCCGGAGGCACCCACCACCGAGGTGATGTTGATGATGCGGCCATAGCGCTGCTTCATCATGGTCCGCATCACGGCGCGGCTCATGCGGAACACAGCCTTCAGATTGGTGTCGATCACGGCATCCCAATCCTCATCCTTCATACGCATGGACAAGGTGTCACGGGTGATGCCGGCATTGTTGACCAGCACCTGCAAGCCGCCCTGCGCTTTGACGATGCCATCCACTGCAGCCTCAACGGCCGCCGCATCATTCACATTCAGCGCAATGCCACGGCCGCCAAACGGCGCCAGGGCTTCGGTGATGGCGGCAGCGCCCGACTCGGTCGTGGCGGTTCCGATGACCACCAGGCCTTGCTCGGCCAGGCTCACGGCAATGGAGCGGCCAATGCCGCGGCTGGCGCCGGTGACCAAGGCCACTTGACCCTTGAATACCTGGCCCTTGAATTCTTGTGCTTCAGTCATGCTTATCTTCTTGTCTATCAAGCCAACAGGGCGCGGGCTTCGGCCAGGCTGGCAGGGTCAAAAATAGTGGCGCTGACGATCTCGCCGTCAATGCGCTTGGCCATGCCGGCCAGCACCTTGCCGGGGCCGCATTCGATGATGTGGGTGAGGCCTTGTGCCTTCAGCGCCTGCACCACCTCGACCCAGCGAACCGGGCCAAAAGCTTGGCGATACAGCGCGTCGCGCAGACCAGCGGCGTCAGCCACCGAGGCCACATCGATATTGTTGATAACCGGGAATTGCAGCGGCGCGAATTCGGTCGCCGCCAGGCGCTCTTGCAAACGCTCGGCCGCAGGCTTCATCAGGCTGGAATGGAAAGGCGCCGACACCGGCAGCAACAAAGCGCGCTTGGCGCCCGCTGCCTTCAAGAGCTCACAAGCTTTGTCCACACCCGCCTTGCTGCCAGCGATGACGGTTTGCTTGGGATCATTGAAATTGACCGCCTCGACGGCCTCGCCGGTGGCGCTGGCCGCCGCCGCACAGCCTTCACGCACGGCCTGCGAGTCCAGACCCAGAATGGCGGCCATGGCCCCCACGCCCACGGGCACAGCCTCTTGCATGGCCTGGGCACGGAAACGCACCAGGGGCAGCGCCTGCGCCAGCGTCAGCGCGCCGGCAGCCACCAGCGCGGCGTACTCGCCCAGCGAATGGCCGGCCGCAGCGGCAGGCACCAGACCGGTCTCAGCAATCCAGGCGCGGTAGCAGGCAATGCCTGCCGTCAGCATGACGGGCTGGGTGTTGGCGGTGAGGTCCAACTGCTCCTTCGGGCCGACCTTGATCAGGGCGCCGATGTCTTCGCCCAGCGCTGCCGAGGCCTCGGCCAAAGTACGCTGCACTTCGGGGTGCTCACCCCAGGCATCCAGCATGCCAACAGCCTGCGAGCCTTGGCCAGGAAAAACAAATGCAAACTTTTGTGTCATAACTTTCACTCAGTTGGAGCCGGCTCAAGCCAAGACCCGAGCCTCAAGCCTCTTCATCGTTTGAGGTCAGCGCCTGCAAGGCACGGCAAGACCTGACCCTCTCAATGCCTTACAGATCCAGCAGCACCGCACCCCAGGTGAAGCCGCCGCCCACGCCCTCGAGCATGACCGTGTCACCAGGCTTGATGCGACCATCACGCACCGCCACATCCAGCGCCAGCGGGATCGAAGCCGCAGACGTATTGCCGTGCTGATCTACCGTGACGATCAATTTATCCAGCGGCAACTTCAGCTTCTTGCATGTGCCATGCATGATGCGGATATTGGCTTGGTGCGGAATCAGCCAGTCGATGTCGGCGTCGCTGCGGCCGGCCTTCTCCAGCACCGAGCGCGCGACCTTGTCCAGCACGCCAACGGCCAGCTTGAATACTGCCTGGCCATCCATCTTCAGCAAAGGGTCGCCAGTCACCTGACCGCCATGCAGGCTGCCGGGCACGCACAAGATGCCGGCGTGGCGGCCATCGGCGTGCAACTCGGTCGCCAGAATGCCCGGCGTGTCGCAGGCGCTCAGCACCACGGCGCCGGCGCCATCACCAAACAGCACGCAGGTGGTGCGATCCTTGAAATCAAGCAGGCGCGAGAACACCTCGGCCCCGACCACCAGCGCCTTGCGCGCCGCGCCCGTGCGAATCATCGAGTCAGCCACGGTCAGGGCGTAGACAAAGCCGGAGCAAACCGCCTGCACATCAAACGCCGCGCCACCAGCAATGCCTAGCTTGTGTTGCAGCAAACAGGCGGTGGAGGGGAACACCATATCCGGTGTGGAGGTCGCCACGATGATCAGATCGATCTCGCTGGCAGCAATGCCGGCCGCCTCGATGGCGGCGCGGGCCGCCGGCAGCGCCAACTCGCTGGCGGTCGTGCCGGCTTCGGCAAAGTGGCGGGCGCGAATGCCGGTGCGCTCAACAATCCACTCGTCCGAGGTTTCGATGCCGTCGGCCGCCAACTGAGCCACCAGATCCTGATTGCTCAGTCGCTGAGGGGGCAGAAAGCTGCCGGTGCCAATGATGCGGGAGTAGCGCGCTGCTTGGGCCGCAGGCTGCGGCGAGGAATGCTGATCAGTTTGGGTCATGCAACTTGGGCGACGTCCGTCGTCTTGTCTCCTGAGGCGCCATCGCTTGCAGCAGGCATGGCCTGCAGGGTGGCGATGATGCGGTCGTGAACCCGGTCCAACAACCGGTTGCGGGCCGCATCATAAGCCCGGTTCAGCGCATTCTCGAAGGCAAAAGCATCCGCCGAGCCGTGGCTCTTGAACACCAAGCCACGCAAACCCAGCAGTGCAGCGCCGTTGAAGCGGCGGTGATCCACCCTGCCCTTGAAGCGTTTGAGCACCGGCAGGGCCAGCAAGGCCGCGGCCTTGCTGAGCCAGTTGCGGCCGAATTCTTCGCGGATGATGGTGATGATCATGGTGGCCAGGCCTTCGGCCGTCTTCAGCGCCACATTGCCCACAAAGCCATCGCAGACCACCAGGTCGACCGTGCCCTTGAAGATGTCATTGCCCTCGACATTGCCGAAGAAATTGATCTGATCGGCCGCCGCAGCCTGGCGCAGCAATTCGCCGGCCTGCTTGATGACTTCGCTGCCCTTGATGGCCTCTTCACCGATGTTCAGCAAGCCCACCTTGGGCTCGGCCTTGCCGTCAACGGCCTGCACCAGGGCACTGCCCATGACCGCGAATTGCAGCAAATGCTCGGCCGTGCAATCGACATTGGCACCGAGATCCAACATGGTGGTGTACCCGCCGAGCTGATTTGGCATCACCGAGGCGATGGCCGGGCGGTCAATGCCCTCCAGGGTCTTGAGCAGATAGCGTGAAACCGCCATCAATGCCCCGGTATTGCCGGCCGACACACAGGCATCAGCCATGGGCGCTTGCTCGCCCTGCGCCTTCAGCTGGCTGATGGCCACGCGCATGGACGAATCTTTTTTGCGCCGCAGGGCCACCTCGACCGGGTCGTCCATGGTCACGACCTCGCTGGCCGCGACGATGCGGCAGCGCGGCCAGGTGGCCGCCTCGGTCAAATGCTCAGGCAAACCCACCAGCAAAAGCTCTGCATGTGGATGCGCGGCCAAAAACGACTTGCAGGCCGGCAGGGTGACCGAAGGGCCATGGTCGCCGCCCATGCAATCCACCGCCAAGCGGACCACGGCCAAGGGTTTGTCGGCCGCGACTGGATGGCTGGAAATGCTGCTACTTACTTCAGAGGACATCAGATCGAAGCCAGTTGAACCGGAAAAATGCCGCCGCCCGCTGATCGCAAATCGGCACCACAAACACAAAAACCCGGCACTGCAACAAGGCACAGGCCGGGATTTTGTGGAAACGCAAGATTGTCTAACTCATCCGCAGCGCCGAACCTGATGGAACTGCGCGGCGCAACAAGTAAGAAGCAAATCTCTATTTAAGCGTCAGCCTTGGTCTTCAGGACCTTGCGGCCACGGTAGAAGCCGGTGGGGCTGATGTGGTGACGCAGATGCACTTCACCCGTGGTCGGCTCGATGGCAGTACCCGGGGTAACCAGGGCATTGTGCGAACGGTGCATACCACGCTTGGAAGGCGACTTCTTGTTTTGCTGAACGGCCATGAAATTCTCCTAAGGGTCCGATGCTTGAGACTGAAGCTGTGGCAGATCAGGACTTATGACAGATCCATGCCCAACCTCAACTCACACCCCCGGACGCCGCTGTTTGCTGTGCACGAGCCTCATGCGCACCATGCGCTAAGCCACTTGTTCTGCAAGCTGCTGCTTCGCACTTGGGGTCTTAACACCAAGCCTTACGCAACTGCGCAACTGCATTTTCGTGGCTACTTTGATTCTCGAACCGGGGAAAGCCCGCGATTGTAGCACGATGAAAAAATCTCTCAAAGCCCTGGCAAGCACGCGCCGCCCTGGCGCCGACTTATTTGTCTTTTTTCAGCGCTGCCAGCGCGGCAAATGGATGAGGACGCTCTTCGGCCGCCTCAGGCTCGTCAGCCGCCTCGTCTTGAGGCACCAGCAGAGGCTGAGGGCAGACTTCATGCCGGGGCACAAGCGGCAAGGACAGCAGCAGCTCGTCTTCCACCATCTCCAGTGCATCCAGACTGCGCGACAGCACCAACACATCGTCTTCGCTATCGGCGTCCAACTCAGCCGCCTCTGACTCATTGCGTGCAAAGCGATACCAGCGCGACAGGCTCAGTGCCTCTTGCACCGGCTGCAAGCAGCGCTGGCAAGTCAGGCTCACCTGCGCCTCGGCCTCCAGATGCAGCCACACCTGGGCTTCGGCGCCACGCGGCTCGCGCCGCTCACCGGTGAGGATCCAGCGCACCGCAGGCCAAGACGCGGCGGGCGCCTCGGGGGCCCCGGAATCAGCCAAGCGCTGCAACTCGGCCGCAGACCATTCGCCAGTCAATGTCGCGCCATCGCGGGCAAAAGCAGCCACATCGAGTTTGCGAGGAAGAAATACATGCTCTTTCATGGCCTCAAGTGTAGGTCCCCTCGGCGCCCGCCATGCCAGCCATGCACAGGCAATGCGAAAATCAAGCCATGCATGATGACAACTCCAATCCGCCAATCCCGCAGCCCAGGCTGATCCTCGGCTCCACCTCACGCTACCGGCGCGAGCTTTTGCAACGTCTGCGCCTGCCCTTCGAGGTAAGCGCTCCCGATGTCGACGAAACACCGCTGCCCGGCGAGGCGCCCGCAGCGCTGGCCGCGCGCTTGGCCCTGGCCAAGGCCCAGGCAGTTGCACTGCAGCATCCCAACGCCATCGTGATCGGCTCAGACCAGGTCGCCGATCTGAATGGCCAATCCATCGGTAAGCCCGGCAACCATGAACGGGCCCGCGCGCAGCTGCGCTTGATGAGTGGCCAAAGCGTGGTGTTTCAAACCGCCGTCGCCGTCGTCTGCGGCGCCAGCGGCTTCGCCCAGCAAGACCTGGCCCCCGTACGCGTGCGCTTCCGCGACCTGAGCGATAGCGAGATCGAAACCTATCTGCTGGCAGAGCAACCCTACGACTGCGCCGGCAGCGCCAAGTCGGAAGGCCTGGGCATCAGCCTGCTGGCCGCCATCGAGTCCGATGACCCGACCGCGCTGATTGGCCTGCCCTTGATTCGCACTTGCGAACTGCTTCGCCAAGCCGGGCTAGACCCACTGGCCTCAACCCCTACCGGATCTGCCGCATGAAAAAGGGTCGCCTCTACCTGATCCCCAACAGCCTGGACTTTGGCGTCGAAGGCGCCGCAGTGGATCTGCAAGCCGTGCTGCCTTTGCAGGTGATTCAAACTGCCGCCCGCCTGGAACACTGGGCAGCAGAGAACGCCAAGACCACGCGCGCCCTCCTCAAGCGCGTGGACGCCATTTGCCCACTGGCGCAGCCGCTGCAAAGCCTGCAAGTGAAGGAATTGCCACGCCCACCCAAGGGCCGCGCCGTCGACCTGGTGAACCAGAATCAAGCCTGGAACGCGCTGCTGGCGCCCGCCTTGGCGGGGCACGATATGGGCCTGAACTCAGAAGCCGGACTGCCGGCCGTGGCCGATCCTGGCGCGCTACTGGTGGCAGCCGCCCACGAGGCCGACATCGAAGTGGTGCCAATGAGCGGCCCCAGCGCCCTGCTGATGGCCTTGTCGGCCAGCGGCCTGAACGGGCAAAGCTTCGCCTTCGTCGGCTATCTGCCGGTTGAGGCGCCGGCCCGAACGGCCCGCATTCGGGAGCTGGAGGCTCTGTCGGTGCGACAGCAGCAAACCCAGCTGATGATTGAAACGCCCTACCGCAATAGCGCCCTGCTGCACGCCTTGCTAAGCAGCTTGAAGCCGCAGACGCGCCTATCGATCAGCTGCGGCCTGAGTCTGGAACAGGGCTGGACGCGCAGCGCGACGGTGGCGGAATGGCGCAGCTCGGGCGAGTCCATGCCGGACAAGATTCCGGCAGTGTTTGCACTTTTGGGCTGAGCAAACCCCAGGCGCCCACCTGAGCAAGCGAGACCGCGGGTCGACTTATCGACCTGCGGCGCTTGTGACTCAGGATTCGGTCGCGCCGCTGACCTGCTTGGCACCAAACAAGGCTGCGACCTTGCGCTTGGGCTTGATATTGGCCGACAAGCCCTTGGGCGCGGCGGCAGCACCTGCAGCCCCCTTGTCCCAAGCCGGCAACTCGGCCGAGGCATTGGGCTCATAAGGCTTATCAAAGAAGGCGTCACGGGCAGGCGCGCGATAGCTGGGGCGGGGAGCCACTGCCGACGGTCGAGCCACATCAGCCGTGGCCGCTGGCGCGGACTCAGAATCCCAATCGCGACGCGGGCGCGGCGCCCGCTCGGCACGCGCTGGGCGCTCGTCCTCAAGCTCAACGGCCTGCAACTCGATGGTGCGCTTGAGCAGCTTTTCGATGTCGCCAATCAAGCGCGCGTCCGAGCGCGTCACCAGCGTCACAGCAATACCCGAGGCACCTGCGCGGCCGGTACGGCCGATGCGGTGCACATAGTCTTCGGCATTGAAGGGCACATCGAAGTTAAACACCGCCGGCAAATCCGCAATGTCGAGACCACGGGCGGCCACATCGGTAGCCACCAGCAAGTCAACCTCACCGCGCTTGAAGGACTCCAACGACTTCAAGCGCTCATCTTGCGACTTGTCGCCATGCAGTGCAGCCGTGCGCAAGCCATCACGTTCGAAAGAACGCGCCAAGCGCGCTGCGCCCAGCTTGGAGTTCACGAACACGATGGATTGCGTGATGCCACGATCCTTCAAGACCTTGCGCACCACGCCACGCTTGTCGTCGTCGCCAACGCTGTAAAAAATCTGCTCGACATTGGTGGCCGTGGCATTCGGACGCGCCACTTCCACCAAGACCGGATCCTGCAAATAGCTTTGCGACAAGCGCTTGATCTCGGGCGAGAACGTAGCCGAGAACAGCAGGGTCTGACGCGCCTTGGGCAGATGGCTGAGGATGCGCTGCAAGTCGGGCAAGAAGCCGATATCCAGCATGCGGTCGGCCTCGTCCAGCACCACATACTCCACTTGATTGAGCACGCAGTTCTTGGCCTCAATATGGTCCAGCAAGCGCCCGGGTGTCGCGATCAGCACTTCAACGCCGCCCTTGAGCACCAAGGTTTGGGGCTTCATATCGATGCCACCAAAAACGACGGTCACACGCAGATTGGTGTGCTTGGCATAGGCCTTGATGTTGTTAGCGACTTGGTCAGCCAACTCGCGCGTCGGCGCCAACACCAGTGCACGCACTGGGTGACGGGCCGGCGAGGCGCTGGCGTTCTCATGCTTGAGCATGCGCTGCAACAGCGGGATGGAAAAAGCGGCCGTCTTGCCGGTGCCGGTCTGGGCGGCACCCATCACATCGCGCCCTTCCAACACAATCGGAATCGCCTTGGCCTGGATAGGCGTCATCATGGCGTAGCCAGAGTCGGCTACTGCGCGCAGCAGCTTGGCGTCGAGAGGTAATGTGTCGAAGCGCGAGGGGGCAACTTCCGGGTGTTGGGTTTCGGTCATCCTCCGATTATCCGCTATAAGCGAATCTCAATCGGGTTTGCCCGAATCGGCAGACCCTGCGCCACTGCCGGCACCGTTTCTAATCTGCGCACTGAAGACCATCCACTTAGGCGTACGGAAGCGCACGATGCGCCAGTACAGCCCCACATAAATCAGGCCAAACAAGACCATGCAGAGCACCAGCATGGTGGTCGAATTCCAGAACAGCAAGGCGGGCACCAAGGAAGTCAGGCACAAGGTCCAGAGGTAAGGTGCCGTCATGGAGTTGCGCTGCGTCATGGCACGCGCATCACGCGCGCCGACCGCCCACCGCATCAGGCGACGGTAAATCAGCGAATGCAGGTGTATCCCGTCAGGCAAACCCGGAGGCGTCGCACGAATGAAGCGCCGACGGTAGATGGAGAACAAAGTCTCAAACACCGGGTAGACGCAAACCATCAAAGGGAACAGAGGCGAGACCTGCGGGTGACGGGCGATCAACAAAATGCCGATCTCAGCCAGGAAGAAGCCGATGAAATAGGCACCTCCATCACCCAGGAAGATCAAGCCCGCAGGGAAGTTCCAAACAAAGAAACCCAGCACCGCGCCCACGCCCGCCAAGGCCCAAAGCGTCAATTCGGTATCCCCGACCTGATGAGCCACATACGCGAAGCTCAGCAACATCAAGGTCACGCACATGGTGGACAGGCCATTGAAGCCGTCAATGATGTTTACTGAATTGGCGACTCCTGCCACGGCAAACACCGTGGCGGCCAGGGCCCCCAAACTGGTTCCAACAACCCAGTCCAAGCCGATGATGTCGGTGCGGGTAATTTTTCCGTCCAAGATGTAAAAAGCCAACGCCGCCGAGGCCATGGTGGCCAGCAAACGCTTGGCCGGCGAGACCTTTTTGGTCAAATCCTCAATCAGTCCGGCAGCGAAAGCAGGCAGGCCACAAACCAGCAAAAGAAAGCCCAAGCGGGCAGCTGCGGAACCCTGTTCCCATGCCATCACGACACAAGCCAACAAACCCAAAAACATGCCCACACCACCTATGCGCGGCACCGGATGAGAGTGAAATTTCTGCGGCCCTGATAGATCGCCGTCCGCGGACAAATGACCATGGGCATGCGACGAATGGATCACAAACAGGGTGACGGCCGCTGCAACGAAAAATGGGACGAGAAAAAAGATCATGCGCACAGTGTAGCCAGCCCAAGCTAGGGTTCCACCTAGGCCCGCCATGCACACAGCTAGAATCCGCCCGGTCAATAAGTGACGCAGTTTGCGTCTGCTTGAAAAATCTCTCTGCGAGCGCCCATGGTCATTTCTGAGTTTCAAACGAGCTTCTCGACAAGTTGTCATCAGCGCGATACAGCGATGTCACATGGCGCCAAAGGGCGAGCACCTGCCTTTGCTCGAACTGCCTTGGTTTCGATGCTCATCTCGCAAGCACTTCTGACGGCACCAAGCAGCTTCGCTGCAGAGCCAGAACAAACCACTATCGGCAACGGCAGCGCAAATAGCGATGCGGGGCCCGTTCGCCTGCGCACAAATCCGCAGACAGGGAATCAAGCCAATCAAACTGGCGAATATGCGACAGACGAAAGGCAACAAGTTGGCCGCTCGCCCACAGCAATAGAACCGCGCGAACCGCGCGAGCGCTATTCGCCCAGTGAGTTTGAGCGTTACGTCCAACGCAGCGCCAACATCGAAACGACTATTCGTCGTTTCGGTGCCGAGTTGATGAGCACCGCCGGCCGCCAGGGCATGGCACAAGAAGCCAGCAGCCAGATCCCGCAAGACTACGTCATCAGCGTGGGTGACGAAGTGCTGGTCACGCTGTGGGGCTCGGTCGAGGCCGATTTGCGCCTTGCCGTGGACCGGAGCGGGCGCATCACCCTGCCCCGCGTTGGCCCCGTGATGGTGGCCGGTCTGCGCTACGCCGACCTGGCGCCCGCCATCGATCAGCGCGTGGCCCAAGTCTTCCGCAACTACAAGCTCAGCGCCTCACTGGGCAAGCTGCGCAGCATCCGCGTCTACGTGACCGGTTTTACCCAGCGCCCAGGTGCCTACACGGTCAGCAGCCTCGCCACCTTGGTCAACGCCCTGATGCAAGCCGGCGGCCCCTCATCGGCCGGCAGCTTCCGCCAGATCGAGTTGCGTCGTAACGGAAAAACTATCAGCAACTTTGACTTTTACGAATTGCTGATCAAAGGCGACAAGACCGCCGACCGGGCACTACAGGCCGAGGACGTGATCCATATTGGCGCCGTAGGCCCGCAAGTTGCCCTCATCGGCAGCGTCAACAAGCCGGCCATTTTTGAGCTCAAACCACAAGACACACTTGAAGACGTGCTCGCCATGGCGGGCGGCTTCACCGCAGTGGCCGACCGCAGCCGATTCACCGTCGAACACCTAGATGCCCGCAATGACGCACGCATCACCGAATTGAGCCTGCCCCTGCAAGCCAAGCAGAAACCCCGCGACGGCGACCTCATCCGCGCCTTCAGTGCCGTTGAAGCGTCCTTGCCCCAGCACAAACAAAGCAAACGGGTCAAGATCGAAGGCGAAGTCCAACGCCCTGGCGAATTCATCCTTCCAGCCAATAGCAGCTTGGCTGACGCCATCCGCGCCGCTGGCGGCCTGACGCCGGACGCCTATGTTTTCGGCACCGAGTTCAGCCGCGAAAGCACCCGCCTGTCTCAACAGGAGAACTATGAGCGAGCGCTGCGCGATATGGAAACCGCGTTCGCTCGCAGCAACTCCTCCCAGCGCACCGCCAATGCCGATGAAGCCTCAGCGCAAGCTGCCAAGGCGCAAGGTACCAACCAACTGATTCAACGCCTGCGCGCCATCAAGCCTACGGGCCGAATTGTTTTGCAGCTGAACCCTGCATCCAAAACACTGCCTGAACTGACCGTGGAAGACGGCGATCGCCTTCTTATCCCCGCAACACCCAAAACCATCGGTGTCTTTGGCAGCGTGTTCAACGGCGGCAGCTATCTGTATGGCGATGGCAATTCGGTCAACGATTTCTTGAAGCTTGCTGGCGGCCCCACCCGAGGCGCCGACACTGCCAGCATCTTCGTCTTGCGCGCCAATGGCAGTGTAGTCAGCGCTCGCCAGAAATCAGGCTGGCTGCTTGCTGGCGGGGCGCTTGATGGCGTGACAGCCCTTCCGGGCGACACCGTCTTCGTGCCGGAAGAAATGAACAAGACCACCTTCATGCAAGAGGCCAAGGATTGGACGCAGATCCTGTATCAGTTTGGCCTGGGTGCAGCGGCACTGAAGACCATCAAGAACTAATGGCATGAATCAAGCCGAAACTGCGGAGTCGCTGCGCGTGAGCCAACAGAATTCAACATCGCAAGACTATCTTGCCGCCCTTGACCTACGAGACGATGACAACGGCATCGACCTGCTGGAACTCTTAACCATCTTGGCTGCGCGTTGGCGCTTGCTGCTTGTTGCACCCATCGCGGCGGGCGCACTGGCATTGGGAGGCAGCTACCTCATAGCTCCGACCTACACCGCCAAAACCACATTCTTGCCGCCTCAGCAACAGCAAAGCTCTGCCGCGTCGGCCTTGGCATCCCTGGGGGCCCTGTCCGGCTTAGCGGGCGGTATGGCGGGAATCAAAAGCCCAGCAGACCAGTACGTCGCCCTGATGCAAAGCAACAATGTCGAGGACCGCATCATCGACAACTTCAAGCTCATTGAAGCGTATGAAACCGAGTTTCGCTTTCAAGCTCGCAAACAGCTTGAGCAGAATGTCCGCATTTCTTTGGGGAAGAAAGACGGCTTGATCACCGTCGAGGTCGATGCCAAGAGCCCCCAAATGGCCGCCGATATGGCCAATATGCACGTCACCGAATTGCGGCGCCTAACGTCTGAACTTGCTTTGACCGAGGCCCAGCAACGCCGCGCCTTCTTTGAAGGCGAGTTGAAGCGGACCCAGCTCAAGCTGATTGAGGCTCAGCAGATCCTGCAAAGCAGCGGCTTCAACCCCGGCGCCCTCAAGGCCGAACCCAAGGCCGCCGCTGAGGGTTACGCCACCCTCAAAGCCCAGGCCACCTCAGCCGAAGTCAAACTGCAAACAATGCGACGCAGCCTAGCCGAGACGGCGCCTGAACTCCAGCAACAGGCAGCACTATTGAGTGCACTTCGCGCCCAGCTATCCAAGTTGGAAGGCACGACAAGCGATACCAAGAACGACTCTGACTACATCGGCCGCTACCGCGAATACAAGTACCAGGAAACGCTGTTCGAACTTTTTTCCAAGCAGTTTGAAATGGCTCGCCTGGACGAGAGCCGTGAGGGAGCACTGATTCAGGTTGTCGACGTAGCGACACCACCTGAGCACAAGAGCAAACCTAAACGCGCTTCCATGGCTATTGCCACAACTTTTGCGGCCTTCTTCGTCTTCACCATAGGGGTATTGATTCGACATTTCTGGCGCGAAAGCAAAGCCCGTCCAGAGAATGCCGACAAGTTCTCGCGCTTGGGGCAAGCCTGGACTGGCCGTTGATCAAGCGAAGTGAGGCGGCACAGCGCCACCACGGGCAAAAAACCAAATGTAGATAGTCATCATGCCCACGTGCATGATAGAGTCTTAGTCCGTTCACGTCGTGAACAGATCGACTCACAGGATGCCCATGCAAGGTGACGACCTTGACTACGAACTGCTTCGCAAGCTCGACGAGCTGAACAGTACCAATCAACGTGACTTGGCTGTCCGCATGGGAATCAGCGTCGGCAAGGTAAATTTTTGCTTGCGCGCTGTCATTGAGAAGGGCTGGGTCAAGGTCAATAACTTCAAGCGAGCAGACAACAAATGGGCCTACGCTTACCTACTAACGCCTAACGGAGTGAGCGCGAAAGTCAGCCTAGCCAAAGCTTTTTTAGAGCGCAAAGAGCGTGAGTTTGAGCAACTGCAAGCTGAGATTGATCGCCTTCGCACTGAAATCGAATCAGAACAAAAGTAAACATGAATCTGGACGCCAAAATCTTCGTCACCGGCCATCGTGGAATGGTAGGAAGCGCCTTAGTTCGATGCCTTCAAAGCAAGGGATTCAAGAACATCGTGACGCGAGCAAGGCAGGACCTTGACTTACTGAACCAAGCGGCGGTTCACAACTTCCTTGCGGCAGAGCAACCAGACTACATGTTTATTGCGGCAGCAAAAGTCGGCGGTATTCATGCAAACAATGTGTACCGG
This sequence comes from Paucibacter sp. KCTC 42545, assembly GCF_001477625.1. Lineage (NCBI taxonomy): Bacteria > Pseudomonadati > Pseudomonadota > Betaproteobacteria > Burkholderiales > Sphaerotilaceae > Roseateles > Paucibacter sp. KCTC 42545. The sequence continues at coordinate 493,553 of NZ_CP013692.1, read as the reverse complement.
GCCGATTTCTTGTACCAGAATCTGCAAATTGAATGCAATCTTATTCATGAGGCTCATTTAGCAGGAATCCAGCGCCTGATGTTTCTCGGCTCGAGCTGCATCTACCCAAGAGACTGCCCTCAGCCAATCAAGGAGGAATACCTCCTCACCGGGCCGCTTGAGCCCACCAATGAGCCCTATGCCATTGCGAAAATCGCGGGTGTCAAATTGGCTGAAAGCTATAACCGGCAGTACGGTCGACAGTACATCTGCGCCATGCCGACCAATTTGTATGGCCCTAACGACAACTACGACCTCAACAATAGTCATGTACTGCCAGCCCTGATTCGCAAAGCGCACGAAGCAAAGCTGCGCGGTGATGCCGAACTGATTGTCTGGGGAACAGGCACACCGCGCCGAGAGTTCCTTTATGTCGACGACCTCGCCGACGCCTGCGTCCATTTGATGCAACAAGGTTATGCCGGTGATCTCGTGAATATTGGGACTGGCGAGGATGTGACTATTGCAGAACTAGCGCAAACCGTCATGGAAGTGGTCGGATTTGAAGGGCAAGTGCGCTTCGACACAAGCAAACCTGACGGCACCCCGCGAAAACTACTCGATGTCAACCGCCTGTCCACTCTCGGCTGGAACGCAAAGACTAAATTGCGGGATGGAATTCAAAGCGCCTATGAATGCGCTTCTTTCCGCTGACTTGGAATTGGTTAAAACTCACTCCGAATAGAAATTCATGACACATCAAAAAGTTGCATTGATCACTGGCGTCACCGGTCAAGACGGCGCTTATTTGGCCGAATTATTGCTATCCAAAGGTTATCAAGTTCACGGCATCAAACGTCGCGCATCCTCGTTCAATACCGAGCGCATTGACCACCTGTATCAGGACCCGCACGTCGAAAAGAAGAACTTCACCCTGCACTACGGGGACCTGACCGACAGCTCCAACCTGATCCGCATCATTCAGCAGGTGCAGCCGGACGAGATCTACAACCTCGGCGCCATGAGCCATGTAGCGGTGAGCTTCGAAAGCCCCGAATACACCGCCGATGCCGACGGCATGGGCACGCTGCGTATTCTTGAGGCCATCCGCATCCTGGGTCTGGAAAAGAAAACCCGCTTTTACCAAGCCTCCACCTCCGAGCTCTACGGCCTGGTGCAAGAGATTCCTCAGAAGGAAACCACCCCCTTCTACCCACGCAGCCCTTACGCCGTGGCCAAGATGTACGCCTACTGGATCACGGTCAACTACCGCGAGGCCTATGGCATCTACGCCTGCAACGGCATCTTGTTCAACCACGAAAGCCCGCTGCGCGGCGAAACCTTCGTCACCCGCAAGATCACCCGCGCCGTGGCCCGCATTGCCTTGGGCCTGCAAGACTGCCTGTACCTCGGCAATATGAGCGCGCTGCGCGATTGGGGCCATGCCCGCGACTACGTGCTGATGCAATGGATGATGCTGCAGCAGGAAGTGGCCGAAGACTTCGTCATCGCCACCGGCGTGCAATACAGCGTGCGCCAGTTTGTCGAGTTCGCGGCCGCTGAGCTGGGCATTACCCTCCAGTTCACCGGCGAAGGCGAGCACGAGATCGGCACCGTGGTCGCTGTCACCGGCGACAAGTCCAAGTGCAAGGTCGGCGATGTGATCGTCAAGGTCGACCCGCGCTACTACCGCCCCACGGAAGTCGAAACCTTGCTGGGCGACCCCACCAAGGCCAAAGAAAAACTCGGTTGGGTGCCCACTACCTCGCTGCGCGAACTGGTGGCCGAAATGGTGGAGTCCGACTACACCTCCGCCCGCCGGGACAGCCTGGTCAAGGCTGCCGGGTTCAAGGCCTACGACTACAACGAGTAAAAAGCCGGACACCAGTCGTCATGTATCAGGTCTCCACATCTTCTGGACGACGCTATGAAGCGCGACCGGGCGAGACGCTCCTTGACGCCGCTTTGCGCCAAGGTGTGGTACTCGACTACAGCTGCCACACTGGTCGTTGCAGCACGTGCAAAGGGCGCGTGATTGCTGGTTCTACTATCGCCACGCATGATGAGCTAGGCCTGAGCGCAGAGGAACGTGGGCAAGGCTTTATCCTGACCTGCGTCCGTCAAGCTTGCAGCCCAATAGAGCTGGAGATTGACGATCTAGGCGACGTTGTACTGCCCGAAGCCAAGACGTTCCCCTGCCGCATTCAAGCCATTGAGCGTCTGGCGCCTGATGTTGTACGCGTCATGCTGCGCCTTCCTCCGACTTCGGTGCTGAACTTCTTGCCCGGCCAGTACGTCGACTTGATTGGGAATGAAGGCCTGCGCCGCAGTTACTCGGTAGCGAATGCGCCCCGAGTCGATAACCAAATCGAACTACACATCCGCCAAGTGCCCGACGGTGCAATGAGCGCCTACTGGTTCCAACAGGCCAAAGTCAACGACCTACTGCGTTTGCGCGGCCCCCTCGGCACCTTTTTTCTGCGTGGACAAGAAGACAAATGTCTCGTTTTGCTGGCAACGGGCACGGGCATTGCACCTGTGAAGGCCATACTTGAAGGCTTGGCATCGCTGCCAGAACACGTGCAACCACGCAGCATTACGGTCTACTGGGGAGGCCGGCATCGTGGCGACCTTTACTGGCAACCGCCTGAGCTGCCAAGCCTACGATTTGTACCAGTACTGTCGCGCGCAGAAGATGATTGGAGTGGCGCTCGCGGTCACGTCCAAAACGTCTTGTTGAGCGACAAACCGAATCTGCAAAACACGCTGGTCTATGCCTGTGGGTCGGACGCAATGATTCACAGCGCGCAATCGCAGTTGCGTGCTGCAGGCTTGCCCGAACGGCAATTCCACTCCGACGCATTTGTTTGCTCAGCTACAAGCTGACTGATTTTGAATTCACGAGCCAATAGGACCCATTCATGAAAGCAGTGATTCTGGCCGGGGGCCTGGGCACCCGTCTAAGCGAAGAGACTTCGACCCGCCCAAAACCGATGGTCGAAATCGGCGGCAAGCCCATTCTGTGGCACATCTTGAAGATGTACGCACACCACGGCGTCAACGACTTCGTGATCTGCTGCGGCTACAAGGGCTATGTGATCAAGGAATACTTCGCCAACTACTTCCTGCACATGTCAGATGTCACTTTCGACATGCGCAACAACCGCATGGAAGTTCATCACAAGCGGGCCGAGCCCTGGAACGTCACGCTTGTGGACACTGGCGATGATTCGATGACGGGAGGCCGTCTACGGCGCGTGGCCGACTATGTGCGCAGCGAGGAAGCGTTCTGTTTCACCTATGGCGACGGTGTCGGCGATATAGATATCCGCGCGACGATCGAATTCCATAAGCGCCACGGCAAGGCCGCCACACTCACCGCGACCTACCCGCCTGGCCGTTTCGGCGCACTAGACATCCATGATCGTCAGGTCAAGAGCTTCAAGGAGAAGCCCAAGGGTGACGGCGCGATGATCAACGGCGGTTTCTTCGTGCTGTCGCCACGCGTGCTGGACTATCTCTCGTGCGATGCTGACATCTGGGAGCAGGAGCCTCTGCAAGGCCTCGCTGCCGATGGACAGTTGATGGCCTATGAGCACCAGGGTTTCTGGCAACCGATGGACACGCTTCGCGACAAGCACCATCTTGAGGAACTCTGGGCCTCTGGCAAGGCGCCCTGGAAGAAGTGGGACTGAGCGGTGATGCAACAAACTACACCCGAGTTCTGGCACGGGAAGCGCGTGCTGCTGACTGGCCACACCGGTTTCAAGGGTAGTTGGCTGAGCCTCTGGCTTCAGTCCATGGGTGCAACCCTGCGTGGCGTCGCGCTGACGCCGCCGACCGAGCCCGCACTCTTCGACGTCGCCCGCGTGGCCGATAGCATGGAGCACCATATTGCGGACATCCGAGACTTCGCGGCAGTGAAGGAGCAGTTCGACAAATTCCAGCCAGAGATCATCATCCACATGGCCGCGCAGCCGCTAGTGCGCCTGTCGTACCAGCAGCCGATCGAAACCTATGCCACCAACGTGATGGGCACGGTACATGTGCTTGAGGCGGCCCGGCAAACCGACTCGGTGAGAGCCATCGTCAATATCACAACGGACAAGTGCTACGAGAACCGTGAGTGGGTGTGGGGCTACCGCGAAGACGAACCCATGGGCGGCTACGACCCCTACTCCAACAGCAAAGGTTGTGCAGAATTGGTGAGCTCAGCCTACCGCAAGTCCTTTTTGAAGGAGGCGGGCATCGCCATGGCCACGGCGCGCGCCGGCAATGTGATCGGGGGCGGCGACTGGGCGTTGGACCGGCTGCTGCCCGACATTCTGCGCTCACTGCAAGACAAGCAGCCAGTATTGATCCGAAACCCGCATGCGATCCGCCCCTGGCAACATGTGCTTGAGCCCCTTTCGGGCTACCTGCTCCTAGCAGAACGGCTGTACACCGTGGGGCAGAGCGACGCCGAAGGATGGAACTTCGGCCCCCGAGATGAGGATGCACGTCCTGTGCAATGGATCGTTGAGCACTTGTGCCAGTCCTGGGGCGACGGTGCCTCGTGGACACTCCAGCCGGGCAATCACCCCCATGAAGCCAGCTTCCTGAAGCTGGACATTTCCAAGGCGCGACAGCGCCTGCAATGGACTCCACGCTGGTCACTCGAAACCGCTCTGACCCGGATCACTGAATGGCACCAAGCCTGGCTCAAGGGTCAGGACATGCGAGCCCTTTGCCTGCAACAAATCTCTCAATATCAAGCCAACGTATGAGCACCACCACCATCAATTTCCAACCGCAACTCGACAAATTGCGCAGTCAGATTAGCGAGCTCGTTCAGCAGTACGCCGACATTGCTTACGCCCCCAAGCCGTTCGTGCCCGGCCAAACCGCCGTGCCGGTGTCGGGCAAGGTCATCGGGGCCGGTGAACTGAAGATGATGGTTGACGCCTCTTTGGATGGTTGGCTGACCACCGGCCGCTTCAACGCGATGTTTGAGCAGCGACTGGCGCAGTTCTTGGGCGTGAAGTACCTGATCACGGTGAACTCCGGCTCATCAGCCAATCTGGTGGCCTTCTCTGCGCTGACCAGTCCCAAACTCGGTGATCGCGCAATAAAGCAAGGTGACGAAGTCATCGGCGTCGCCGCCGGCTTCCCAACCACTGTGAACCCCATTTTGCAGTTTGGCGCGGTGCCCGTATTCGTCGACGTTGACCTCGCCACGCACAATATCGACGCCAGCAAAATCGAAGCGGCCATCACGCCAAAGACCAAAGCGATCATGTTGGCGCACAGCTTGGGCAACCCATTCAACCTGGACGTGGTCACCGGCCTGTGCAAGAAGTACAACTTGTGGCTGGTGGAGGACTGCTGCGACGCGCTGGGCGCAACCTACAAGGGCCAGATGGTCGGCACTTTCGGCGATATCGGCACGCTGAGCTTCTACCCCGCCCACCACATCACCATGGGTGAAGGCGGTGCAGTGTTCACCAACAACGCCGAACTAAAGTTGATCGCCGAGTCCTTCCGCGACTGGGGCCGTGACTGCTACTGCCCCCCCGGCAAAGACAACACCTGCGATAAGCGCTTCTGCTGGACCAAGAAAGAGCTTGGTGGCGACCTACCCGACGGCTATGACCACAAGTACACCTACAGTCACCTGGGCTACAACCTGAAGATATCTGACATGCAGGCGGCTTGCGCACTGGCGCAGATGGACCGCGTCGAGGAATTCATCGCCAAACGCCGCGCCAACTTCTCGTACTTGAAGGCCAAGCTGGCAAGCGTTGAGCAATTCCTGCATCTGCCAGAAGCCACGCCGAACAGCGAACCCTCGTGGTTTGGATTCCCGCTAATCCTGAAGGATTCGGCCGGCGTGAGGCGTACGGACCTGATCAACTTCCTGGAAGAGAACAAGATCGGCACGCGCCTGCTTTTCGCCGGCAACCTGACCAAGCAGCCCTATATGGCCGGCCGTAACTACCGCGTCAGCGGCGAGTTGACTAACACCGACGTCGTGATGAACCAGACCTTTTGGCTCGGCACGTTCCCGGCGCTGGGCGAGGAGCAACTGGACTACATCACCAGCAAGCTGGAAGAGTTCTTCGGCGTGAACTTCTGAGGCCAGAACGATGGAGCTAATCCCCACTAAGCTGGAAGGTTGTTACCAGGTCCGTCCCTTCTTCGCCCAAGACGAACGCGGTACCTTCGTGAAGACCTTCCATGCCGAGCGTTTCTCGGCTCTGGGTCTGCCAACCGTGTGGTGTGAGGAGTTCTACTCCAGTTCGCGCAAGGGCGTGATCCGCGGCATGCACTTCCAGACGCCGCCGCACGATCACGAGAAACTTGTCTACTGCATGCAGGGGCGAGTGTTGGACGTGGTGGTGGATCTGCGCAAAGGTTCGCCGACATACGGCAGGCACCTCCCGGTCGAGCTTGACGCCTCGAGTGGACATGGACTCTTGATCCCCAAGGGAATGGCCCACGGATTTCTCGCCCTGGACGATGACGTGCTGATGGCCTACAAGGTCACCAGTGCATACGCACCGGCGAACGACGCTGGCATCAGCTGGGACTCCTTCGGGCTTGACTGGGGCATCGATCAACCCATTGTGTCGATGCGCGATCGCGCCCATCCCGCGCTTGCAGATTTCGACTCCCCCTTTTGACCATGAAGCTGTTTGTTACCGGAGGGACAGGGTTCGTCGGCTCCCATTTCCTTCAACAAGCTATGGACGCTGGCCACGAGGTGATAGCACAACGTCGACCAGGGAGCCGTTCGCGGCTTCTGCTGACGCGCGAGCCAACGTGGGTGGATCGCGCACTTGACCAGGACTTCAACGTTGAACTCGCTGGATGCGACGCCGTTGTACACCTCGCGTCCCATACGCCAAATCCGCCCTATGCACCGCTAGACGAATGTCTCTATTGGAATGTCTACGCAACGACGTGTCTGCTTCAACAGGCGGCAGCGAAAGGGGTCAGCAATGTACTGATTGCCGGCACGTGTTTTGAATACGGCGCTGGCGCGGAAAGGCAAGAATTTGTCCACCCGGCAACAGAGCCACGCCCAACCCAGACCTATCCGATTTCTAAGGCCGCAGCCACTACCGCATGCATGGGCCTGGCAAGGCAGATGAGTTTGCGACTGCAAGTGCTGCGTATCTTTCAAGTTTATGGTGACGGCGAAGCCGCATCTCGTTTTTGGCCTTCGATGCGCGCTGCAGCAAGGGAGGGTCGCGATTTTCCAATGAGCGCAGGAACTCAAATTCGCGACTTCATTTCTGTCGAGGACGTTGCCAGGCAGTTTCTCGCTGCTCTGACCGATGACAGCGTCGAGCCAGGTCGGCCGGTGATTCGCAACGTTGGGACCGGGCGAGCACAGTCGCTGCTCGAATTTGCGCAGGTTTGGTGGACAACCTGGAACGCCCAGGGGCAACTTCAACCGGGTCAAAATGGTTTGCGCCCCGGCGAAGTGCCTCGCCTGGTAGCCAACATCCACGATAGGCACCTGGGCTGAGCCCTGGACCTTAGCAGCCTTTCCAGTCAACATGGACCAATTCAAAATTGCCGTCGCTATACCTACTTACAAACGGGAAGCATTGCTTCGCCGATTAATCAGCAGCATTCCGAAAAATTGGAGCGTTTTCGTCAGCGACAATGAATCCAGCCTGTTACCGCTGGCAAGCTCGCTTGGAGAGGTCGTCACAATATCTCATTCACCCAAACTGGTCGGAATGTTCGCCAATTGGAATCGTGCGCTGTCGTTAGTAACTCCAAACTGCACACATGTTTTCATCCCTTCCGATGACGATCTGTTCTTGCCTGAAGCTAACGGCATCGTAGCAAATACACTTGCTCGCTATCCTGACTCTGACATCTTGGTGTTTGGATGCGACTTGTTCGATGAACACGGGCACGTATGGGCAGGGTATCGCCCACTGGCGCTGGAATGCTTTGATATTGGAGAGGGCTTCCATAAATTCGCCGCAGGCGTCGATGCACGCATGCCCGGGGTCCTGTTCCGTAAAGATTTCCTGCAACGGATTGGCGCCTTTGATGAACGCTTCGAATTGACCGCTGCAGACAGCGAGTTGATTCAACGCGCGTTGCTGCTGGGGAAATCCGTGTTTGTGCCGAGCGTGATAGGCCTGTACCAGATATGGAGTGGTTCACTGACACACGCGCGCCAGGCTACAGATCAATGGCTAAACGAAGTCGAAGCCTGGACGGAAAAGATCGGTGACTTGATAAACTCAGGGAATCAACCGCACAAGCGTCAAATAGACGTCCAAAGCTACCGAGATGAGATTTTTATCGCCAACCTGCTGGCTGGCATAGGAAATTTGATTCAGAAAGGCCAGTGCCGAGAGGCCCGTGACTTTCTGGCAAGACATACTTCCACGCGGCATCTATCTTTAAGGACACGTTTGCGCCTAATCCGCGCGCGGTGGCGCTTGGCGAGGGCTACAGAGTGATCGGTCCGCGTTCTGCTCGTTCCAACATCATTATGGCCATGGCTGCCAAATTGGTGTCAATGGCCATCGCTTTACTCTCCGTGCCAATGCTGTTGAACCTCCTCGGCACGCACGATTACGGCGCATGGGCGACGCTGACTTCCCTAATTGCATTTATCAGCCTGCTTGATCTTGGCGTGGGCAACAGCCTGCGCAATTCTGTGGCGTCCATGCAGCCTGGCGTCGATAACGTCCAAACCGAGTTCGTAGGCTTCTTCCAACTGCTTTGTCTAGTCGGGGTGCTGACTGCTATTGTTTTTGTCTTCGTACTACCAGTATTGAGCCTACCGCCAGGCAGCAGTACTGCTGCACTGTTTTTGTACCTTCCTCTGCTTCTGCTGCTCCCGCTGCTTCTGGGCGCCAATGTCTTGCAAGGTGCGCGCGCTACCGGTCTGCAGGCAGTGTTGCAATCGCTCAGCGCATGGTTGTTCTTCGGCTTCATCGCGCTTTTGACCTGGCGCAGCGCGCACCCATCTTTACCTGTTCTTGCAACAGCTTGGGCTTCCTTTTATACCTTTGGGCTTCTTCTCACATTCATCATCGCCCTGCGGGTATTGGGGTTGCCAAAGCATATATTGCTGAAATGGTCCCTTTTTCAACTTCCGAAGGATCGGCTCCGAATCGGACTTGAATTCTTGATCCTTCAGTTGTCTTCGTTGGTTTTGTACAGCCTAGGAAATATGCTGGTTTTCAGCTATTTGGGGGCAGAAGAGGTAGCTCGGTATGACATTTTGAACAAGGTTTTTCAAGTTGCCTTAAGCCTCTACACCATCGTCATTGGCGTGATGTGGTCAGAGATTGCCAAACAGCGTGCCGCAAACGAATCGGCCGCACTGTCTCGTACGTTACGCAAGCTCTACTTTATTGCGCTCATTTTCTCAGTTGTGTGTATTGCGGGAGCTGTCGCAGTACCGAAACTCATCGAGTTTTGGACGCATGGCAAAATCGGCGTGACAATTACCGAATCTATATCCGTCGCCGGACTGGTTGCGGTTCAATCGTTTGCCTACGTTGGTGCCGTTTTCATGAATGCCTTTGAAAAGATTCGGCTTCAAATCCTGCTCGGCATAGCTTCTATTGCGCTTATGGTTCCTTTGAGCGTACTGCTAATTGGACAGGGGTTAGGCATCGCATCAGTACCGTTTTCAGCCTTGCTCTTGACTTTGCTGCCAATGATCATTTGCAACTTCGCAGCTGTGAAGTTGATCAAGAACACAAGTCTTAAGCAAAAGGCGGCACTGGCATGACAGCCGTTCTTCGCCAATTTGTACGGGCGGCCTTGGACCGTCTGCCCCCCCGCGCTCAATGTTGGATCGAAACACTGCGGTCACAAGGGAGGGAAACCGTCAGTCGCCGCGCTTATGTTCACAAAACCGTGCAAGTGCTTGGACGCAAGCACGTGCGTATCGGCGAAAACACAGTGATTAGCCAGGACTGCTGGTTAAACGTAAACCATCGCAACGGAGACCAGATCGCAATCGATATTGGCGGCCACAGTTTCATTGGTCGGCGAAACTTTTTCTCGTCTGGCGCCCGCATCCTTATTGGTGAATACGTGTTAACGGCGAACGATTGCCATTTCCTCGGCAGCAGCCACATCATCGACGATCCTTTGAAGCCGTGCCTGACAACAGGCACCACCGACACGGACACGATTCTTATTGGGCACAACACCTTTCTCGGCGCCGGCGCGCGGGTGCTTGGACACGTCACCATCGGCCATGGCAGCGTCATCGGAGCTTGCTCGCTTGTTACACGCGACGTCCCTCCCTTCTCGCAGGTGGCTGGATTCCCGGCGACCGTGCGCCGACGCTATAGCTTTCCTCGGCGGGCCTGGGTCCCCGTCTCCGACTTCACCTCGGACGACGAGCTGGCATTGCCTGCTGCCAACGACTATCTCGCACAGCTTCGCAAATGCCCAGCACCTCGGATGCCCTACTTAGCGGCTGGAAGCGACATGGGGCAGTGCTGAATGCAACACCAAGGAAAGTACATGAATGAGCCCCGTTATCCCACCGCCGTCGTGCTCGGCGCCGCCGGCTTCGTCGGCCGCCACACGGCACTAGCACTTGCGCGCCAGGGTTGCCGCGTCCTCGGCTTAGGGCACGGCCAGTGGGCAGAGTCTGAGTGGCGTCAATGGGGGCTAACTAATTGGCTTGATGCCGATATTGGACTCGATGCGCTCGATCGAGTAACTGCGGGTGAGATTCCCTGCTGCGTGGTGCATTGCGGAGGTAGCGGCGCTGTTTCCTACTCGTACTCGAATCCACTGTCCGACTTCCAACGAGCCACGCAAAGCACTGCGACAGCACTGGAATGGATTCGCCTGAACGGCGCAAACAAGTGTCGTTTTGTCCTTGTCTCCAGCGCCGCCGTCTACGGTGACCAAGGGGATTCCGATGCGACGGAGAATTCCGTACGTTCGCCCATTTCCCCTTACGGTGTGCACAAGACCGCCGCCGAAGCACTCTGCGAATCCTACAGCCGCTTCTTCGCAGTGCCTTCGAGCATCGTACGACTCTTCTCGGTTTACGGCGAAGGCTTGCGCAAGCAGTTGCTTTGGGACGCGCTCAACAAGTTCCGAGTTGGTCAGTATCAGTTCTTCGGTACCGGCAACGAAATCCGCGACTGGATTCACGTCGATGACGCAGGGAAACTATTGACTCTCGCCGCCCTATGCCCACAACCAACGTTTGAGGTCTACAACGGTGGTTTCGAGCATGCCAGCATTCGTGAAATCCTGAATCGTTTAAGCATTTTTTGCGGCCATAGAGGAGGGGTCACCTTCAATGGAGAAACGCACAAGGGAAATCCCCGTCGACTCACTTCAGAGCATGGTCACGCCCAGCGACTATTGAACTGGAAACCTGAAGTTGGCCTGGACTCTGGGTTAAAGCGTTACGCTGATTGGTTCAAAACCCAACTTGGCGAAATGCGAGGTGCCGAGCAATGACCCGAATCGGCTTTTTCCTGACCCCCACTAAGGGTTGGATGGGTGGAATTAACTACTTCCACAACCTATTTCTCGCAATTGCGGCGACTAAGAATCCGAAGGTGGAACTCTACTTGATAGTGCCACCAGATGCCGAACCCGATGTATTGGCCATGATGGTGCCTGAAAACGCTAACGTGACTGTGGTCAAAACACCGTTGCTGCAACGTGGTCATCCACTCTGGCTGGCATGGCGAGTTTGCCGAAAGCTATTCAACACCGAGTTGGTCGCTCGAAGACTGATACGCCGTTACGGCCTGAATGCAGTTTCTCACTCCGACTTCATTGGAGGTGCTGATGTTGCGGTCATCAATTGGTTACCAGACTTTCAACACGTCCACCTGCCTCACATGTTCAGTAAGAACGAACTGAAGAGTCGCACTTCAAGGTACAGGGAGCTAGCACAGCGTTCCGAAAGAGTCATCGTCAGCAGTGAAGATGCAAAGAAGGACCTGAGCTCCGTATTTCCTGAAACTGCTCCGAAGGTCAGCGTACTAAGTTTTGTATCCCCCGCTCCTTCAAGCTATTGGTCGCTTAGCGAGGACGATCACGAGCGACTGCTGAAGAAGTACCGACTTGAACGGAACTTTTTTTATGTTCCCAACCAGTTTTGGCAGCATAAGAATCACATCATCCTGTTACGCGCCATCGATCTATTAAACAAAAAAGGTCAGCGTGTTCAAATCGTTTGCAGCGGATCTACTCACGACCCTCGAAGCCCTGAGTATTTCGAGAAATTCAAAAAGCTCGCCACCGAAGTGGGGACAGAAAACTCTCTTCGTATACTCGGAATTATCCCCTACAAGGACGTCTTCGGTCTGATTCGCTTCAGTGCAGCAGTCGTCAATCCATCAAAATTCGAAGGATGGAGTTCTATTGTCGAAGAGTGTAAGAGTGCGGGCAAACGCATGTTACTGTCGGATTTGCCCGTTCATCGCGAGCAAATGGCTCGATCCAAATTTTTCAACCCGGACGACGCACAAGCACTCGCAGATTTGCTACAACTTGAGCTTACCAATATACCGACACCTTTCAATGACCATACGGATCTAGCCGCCAACAACAAGCGCCGTCAACTTGAGTATGGCAGCCAGTATCTGAAAGTAGTAAACGAAGCTATTCGTGTGCGAGCCGAATCTCGGCAAATGTCGAAGTAAAGTAAATCGAATGAAGCTGGGATTACTCTCAATCAAAGGCAATGCTGTACTGCCGTCTTTGATGGCATATTGGGCGCTGATAGCGCCCTCTTCCCTACTTGCCCACATTGGCATTAAAGGGCTGCACAGCACCATTTTCGTGCTTATTGTCGCGCTTACCCTTGCGATTTTCTTTCATAAAAAACTGAGTTACCAAACTTTTATCGCAGGGGCGATCTTATTAACCCTATCATTCGGAAATGTAATACACTGGAATGATTTGCGCTATTTGTTTTTTTGTATATTTTTTCTCTGCGCATTAATACTGGTTGATCTAGCAGGACTCAAAGGCATCGAGCAGTTCTGCAGGCAATCAAGCTCACTGATGCTCGTACTACTGGTCGGATCGGTAATTGGGGCTCTTTTGGCTGGAGCCGGCGCAGGCCCGTTGTTCACCATTACCAACCCTGACGGCCAGGATTACTACTTCTTCTACAGCACCTTTACGAATTCTTACCAAGAAAATCTGATTCGCGCGGCGGGAATCTACGATGAACCGGGTGCTTTTAGCATGTACTTATGTTTCATCGCTGCACTTCGCCACCTTCTCCGTCAAGACAGGAAGACAACCTGGATCATCTTAATTCTTGGTTTCATAACATTCAGCCTTGCCCACTTAGTTTATGTCGTTTGTCATCTACTAGCCGAACAATCGAGTAAGCGAAAAATTTTTTCCTTCATTGGTATCGCCGCACTAGCGCTCTTCATTGCAGCGACCACCATAGCGATCGATTCCAATATCATTTTACTATCTAGACTTAAGTTATCCGAAGACACGAATTTAATTGCTGGAGATAATAGGTCTTTCCAGTTAATCAACGCTTGGCTTCAACTCCAGGCCAATCCTTCGGCCATCTTGTTCGGGCTTGACAGCACTTGTGAGTTCAGTCAATTAGCGTGCCAAGAGGTATTCGGCCCCCTCGGGGAAAACCCATTAAGCCCGTTAGTTTTTGGCGGGCTATTTTCAGAACTTCCGTACTACGCGACAGTCTTGTTGCTCATTGTTTCCCCTGCATACGGCAAAAGAAACATTGTCCTTCTCGGGATTGGGTTACTGTTTCTTCAAAGACCCTACGTAATGGGCTTCTCTTACTCCCTGATCGCCGTCATGCTGGTGTATATCTTCCTAAAACAGCCCTTTGGTGCGCGCCATTTCAGACGTAGGCCTGCAAAAGCTCCACTCATCCACCAGAAATCAAGCATTGCTGCTGCCCAGTTTTGACGGGAAAAGCAGAGTACTCCAAGTCATTTATCGGACGAACTGAATTCATGTCCTCCAGCAAAAATACAAACCCAGCTTTTGGCAACCCCATCAACAGAAGTAGATTCGAGGGGGGAAGCGCTAGACGCGCGCAGACAAAAAACGACACACCATTGATAACGGTTGTGACCGTCGCCTTCAACTGCGCTAAATCCATTGAAAGTACGATCCTAAGCATCACAGGCCAAAGCTACCAAAACATCGAATATATCGTAATTGATGGCGGCTCCCAGGATGGCACTCTTGATGTCATAAGAAAATACGACCATCTTATCCATCGTTGGATATCAGAACAGGACAACGGCATCTACAATGCCATGAACAAAGGAATTGATTTATCGACAGGAGAATGGATCATCTTCATGAACGCTGGAGACATGTTCGATTCAAATAATACTATCGATCGGATTTCAGTGGGTCTGAATTTGAAGTTTGCTGTCGTCGCTGGCGGGGTGCGCTACATATATGACGAGAGTAACAGCAAGGTCAAGCACATGAAGCTCAAGTTCGCCGGATACTATATGGAAGTTCCGCATCACCAGGCCTCGTTCATCAACAACAAATTGATGAAACTACACAAGTACGATGAATCTTTCCGAATCCGGGGCGACCTTAATTTCATGACCACCCTGTACGCCACTGGGCAAAATTTTCTCATGGTGGACGAAGTGATTTGCAAGGTCGAGACCCACGGTGTTTCGGCTGGTCTTTCCAAGATCCACATCACAGAGGAGATCCGGGCGGGCAGTCCTATCATCAAGAACTATCAACTGAAATGCATTGCTTACCATGCAATGCATGTCATACCTCGCTTAATGATTAGACGGATTTTACCAAAGCGACTGGAAGCAAAGATTCGATCAATGGTTAAAGGCTAGAGAAATCCAGCAAATCTTATTCAAAACCATCCAGCCCAAGTCGATCCAAAGGGACTTTAAATGCTCATAGCTTACATTTGCACCAACTACAACAATTCAACCTATACCGTTGCAGCTGTGGAGAGCCTCCTAAAAAATCGCGGGCACCAAATTCAAATTTTTGTCGTCGATAACGCCTCACGCGCAGAGGAGGTACAGGTCCTGCGCGACCTCGGCACTACCCACCCAGAGATTCATCTTATCTGCAATCCCGAGAATGTTGGCTACTTTTCTGGATTGAGTATAGGTATCGAATTCGCGCGAAAGTTCAACCCCAATATTCAATGGATGATCATCGGTAACAACGATTTGGAGTTCCCAGATGGGATATGTTCTGCTATCGAGGAGCGCGAAGCCGAATACAAAGGGTACGCTGTCATATCGCCTGATGTAGTAACCCTTGATGGTCACCATCAGAATCCTCACGTGATTCTTCCAATCGGCCGCATTCGCACGATTTTCTACGATCTCTATTATTCAAATTACTATTTTGGTCTTCTCATGTACAGGGCGGCAAAGACCATCCCAAAGCTCACTCGACGAGGGGATGAGGATCATTGGAGAACCGCGATGTCAATTCATCAGGGCCATGGCTCCGTTTATGTTCTCACGCCAAGGTTTTTCTCAAAATTCAAACACCTGTGGTCGCCAAGCTTCCTATTTTCAGAGGAATTCTTCCTCGCCGTTCAACTCAAACGAGCTGGCGAACAGATTTTCTATTCGCCAGCCATAAGTGTGACTCATCACTGGCACGGCTCACTGCAAGATTTGCCTAGCCGTAGCCGTTGGAACATGGCACGCGACGCGCATCGCGAATCTCGCAAGTACTTCAAAGAGTTCAGGGCCTAAGCCTGGCGAGCGATTGCCTGCCCGTCACAAAAATTTGCCCTCAGGAGGGAATTATGAAAAAATTTCAAATCTGCAGCCGCTGCGTCATGGACACCACCGATTCTGCAATTACCTTTGATACAAATGGGGTATGCGACCATTGCAACACGTTTGACACCAAAGTAAAGCCGAACTGGCACACCGGTGAACGTGGCGAACAGGAATTGCGCCAATTGGTCGAACAGATCAAGGCATCCGGCAAAGGCAAGGACTTCGATTGCATCATCGGCATGAGCGGCGGCATCGACAGTTCCTACCTCACTTATATTGCTACCGAATTCGGTCTACGTCCGTTGGTGTTTCATGTCGACGCGGGTTGGAATTCCCAGGAGGCCGTCAATAACATCGAGAAGTTGGTCGACAAGCTAGGACTAGACCTCTACACGGAGGTAATCGATTGGGAGGAGATGCGCGACCTTCAACTGGCTTTCTTCAAATCAGGCGTGCCCCACATCGATGCACCGCAGGATCATGCTTTCTTCGCGACGATGTACAAATTCGCCGAACAGCACGGTATCAAGTACATCTTGACAGGCGCAAACCTGTCCACTGAGTGCATCCGCAACCCGATCGAGTGGATGTACTACCAGTCCGATTCGATCCAACTCAAAGACATCCATGCCCAGTTCGGTACGCGTCCATTGGTGAACTATCCGACGACGTCGATCCTGCGCCACAAGATTTGGCTTCCTTACGTCAAAGGCATCAAGGTCGTACGCCCACTCAACAGCGTCGAATACGACAAGGCCGCCGCTGTGAAGCTGCTGGTGGAGAAGTTTGGATGGCAGCCCTATCCGCAGAAGCACTTCGAGTCCCGCTTCACCCGGTTCTATGAAGGCTACTGGTTACCGAAGAAATTCGGCTTCGACACTCGTAAGGTGCAGTTTGCAAGCTTGATCGTTACCGGGCAGATGACCAGAGAGGAAGCGCTGGAGAAACTCAAAACGCCAGCCCTGGACGAGGTCACCGTGCGCCACGAGTTCGAGTACGTCGCAAACAAGCTCCGCATCACGACCGACGAGTTGCAGGGCTACATGGACGCGCCGAACAAGACTTACAAGGATTACCGCTCGCAAGAAACGTTCTACATGCTCGGCGCGCGCGTCATGAAAGTGCTAGGCCTAGAGTTGGGAGGCAAGCGGTGATCACCATAGTGGATTACGGCCTAGGCAATACTCAAGCCTTCGCCAACATCTACAAGCGTATCGAGATCCCCGTGACCTTCGCCCGCACAGCGGATGAACTGGCGGGCGCGACTCACATCGTGCTGCCGGGCGTCGGAGCATTTGACTGGGCCATGGAACGCCTGCAGGCCTCAGGTATGCGACCTACTCTGGACCGACTGGTTATGGAGGAGAAGCGGCCAGTGCTGGGAATCTGCGTTGGCATGCAAATGATGGCTCGTCGGAGTGATGAAGGTGATGCAGCGGGGCTGGGTTGGTTCGACGCGGACGTCCGCCGTTTTGACGAGGCGCGCATCCAGGGACGCACCCGTCTGCCGCATATGGGATGGAATGATGTGGCGCCGGTTGACGACGTAGGTCTGTTCCAAGACATGGGCAGCAGCGCCCGTTTCTATTTCCTACACTCGTACTACTTCGCCCCCAATGACCCAACAGATGTGCTGGCCGTTACCGCATATGGTGACGAGTTCGCATGCGCAGTACGCCGCGGCAACGTGCACGGCGTTCAGTTCCATCCTGAAAAGAGCCACGGCTGGGGTATCCAGCTCCTCAAAAACTTCGCCGGACTCTAAAGATGCTGCGCCCACGAATCATTCCTTGCCTGCTCGTCCATCGAGGCGGGCTCTACAAGACAGTCGGCTTCGGCCAGCCCAAGTACGTTGGCGATCCGCTCAATGCGGTACGCATCTTCAATGAGAAAGAAGTCGATGAGCTTATGGTCATCGACATCGACGCCAGCCGAAACGGGCATGAGCCTGACTACAAGATGATCGCTAATCTGGCGCTCGAGTGCCGCATGCCGCTCTGCTACGGCGGCGGGGTGAAGAGCGTGGAACAGTTCGATCGGATTATCGGTCTGGGAGTAGAAAAGGTGTCCGTTTCATCGGCCGCCGTCGAAGACCCGGAGCTGATCTGCCGCGCAGCCGCGCGTGTAGGAAGCCAGAGTGTGGTCGCAGTCATCGACGTCAAGCGGACTGGCCTGTTCCGAAAGCCCGAGGTGGTAACACTGAACGCCAGCAAGCGTACGGGCCTGGAACCCGCAGCGTGGGCTGCGAAGCTGCAGCAGTTGGGGGCCGGCGAAATCGTCCTCAACAGCGTCGACCGCGACGGAGAGATGAAGGGCTACGACACCGATTTGATCGATCAGATTCGCCAGGCCACCAGCCTGCCGTTAACGGTGCTAGGCGGAGCCGGCTCCCTCGATGACCTGCGTGCGCTCGTCCAACGCCACGGAATTATCGGTGCGGCGGCAGGCAGCCTGTTCGTCTTCAAAGGCAAATACCGCGCCGTCCTAATCAACTACCCGAACCGCGATGAGAAAGATGCGCTGTGTTCGGCAGCCACCACGACTCAATGAAACAGATCCTGCAAAGTCTCAAGACCGGCGCCACCGAAATTGCCGAACTCCCGGTACCCGCGGTTCGACGCGGTCAAATACTGATCGGCACGACGCAAACGCTTGTATCCGCCGGCACAGAGCGTATGCTCGTCGAATTTGGGAAGGCCGGTTGGTTGGAGAAGGCTCGTCAGCAGCCCGATAAGGTACGAATGGTACTTGACAAGATCAAGACCGATGGCCTTATGCCCACACTCGAGGCGGTGTTCAACAAGTTGGACCAACCCCTTCCGCTCGGCTACTGCAACGTTGGCCGCGTTTCCGCGCTCGGTGCAGGCGTGGCACACTTCGAGATCGGCGATCGAGTGATAAGCAACGGCAAGCATGCTGAAGTCGTCAGTGTCCCGTTCAACTTGTGCGCAAAGGTGCCCGAGGCGGTGAGCGATGAGGAGGCCGCGTTTACCGTGCTAGGGGCCATCGCGCTACAGGGCATCCGGCTCGTGCAACCCACGTTGGGTGAGACGGTGGTAGTTACCGGCCTGGGTCTGATCGGCCTCGTAACAGTACAACTGCTTCGGGCCCACGGCTGTCGCGTATTGGGGCTGGACTTCGACCCGGAGAAGCTCGAGATGGCGCGCGCGTTTGGCGCCGAGGTGGTCGACTTGTCCAAGGGGCAGGATCCCGTGGCTGCTGCGATGACCTACTCGCGCGGCCGCGGCGTGGACGGGGTTATCGTCACAGCGGCAACTAAGAGCAGCGAACCCATACATCAGGCAGCGCATATGTGTCGCAAGCGGGGACGCATTGTTCTCGTTGGCGTTACCGGCCTCGAGCTATCGCGCGCCGACTTCTTCGAGAAGGAACTTACCTTCCAGGTGTCATGTTCCTATGGGCCGGGGCGCTATGACAACAACTACGAGGAAAAAGGCAACGACTACCCCGTCGGTTTCGTCCGCTGGACTGAGCAGCGCAACTTTGAGGCTGTGCTCGACATGATGGCCGACGGTCGTCTAGATGTGAAGCCACTCATCTCGCATCGCTTCGCCATCTCTGAAGCCGAACAGGCCTATGAGCTGGTCGGCGGCGCAGGAAAGTCACTGGGCATTCTGCTGCGCTATCCGGGCCTGACCATCGACAACGACGCCCGCACTGTCGCCGTTCCCTCGCACGCGCAATCCGAGCGTGCGCCTGCGTCGGTTTGCGGCGTCAGCGTCATCGGTTCTGGCAACTACGCGACCGCGGTCCTGCTTCCAGCCTTCAAAACGGCAGGAGCCCGCCTCCGTAGTGTCGCCTCGGCCACCGGCGTCAGCGGCCTGCACGCAGCTCGCAAGTTCGGCTTCGAGGAAACCACCACCGACACAGAGCGCCTTTTCGGCGATTCCGAAACGGGCGCGCTCGTCATCACTACGCGGCACGACAGTCATGCGCAGTATGTACTGCGAGCGATCGAAGCCGGCAAGCATGTGTTCGTCGAAAAGCCTCTGTGCCTCACCTTGGAAGAATTGGTCGGGATCGAGACCGCACTGGCCGCCCGCCACGCGAGCGGCGCCTCCTCGGTGATGCTGATGGTGGGGTTCAATCGGCGATTTGCAGCACATGTACAGCGCATGCATCAACTGCTGGCCAGCATCACGGGACCCAAATCCTTTGTAATGACGGTGAACGCCGGGGCGATCCCAGCCGAACACTGGACGCAAGATGCGGGAGTCGGTGGTGGCCGCATCATCGGCGAGGCTTGCCATTTCATCGACCTGCTGCGATTCCTAGCGGACGCGCCGATCACTGGTTGGGAACGCATGGACATGGACAGCCGCACCGGCGACACCGTCACAATCCAGTTACGTTTCGGCGACGGCTCCATTGGCACCGTTCATTACTTCGCCAATGGCAGCAAGTCCTTCCCCAAGGAGCGCCTTGAGGTCTTCGCAGCCGGCCGCGTGCTTCAGCTTGACAACTTCCGGAAGCTGACTGGGTTCGGCTGGCCCGGCTTCACCAAGCTGTCACTGTGGCGCCAGGACAAGGGTCAGAAAGCCTGCGCGAAGGCCTTCGTCGACGCGGTCAGCCAGGGCGGCGCCTCGCCCATTCCACTGGAGCAAGTGATCGAAGTAAGCCGCGTCAGCATCGAGATCGCATCGGGAGTGCGCCCTTGAGCCAACTGGCGAAGTTGGGCCTTTACTGGCACACGTTGAAGTACCTCAAGCCAATTCAGTTTCACGGTCGCCTATGGTTTCGCCTGCGCCGCCCGCGCCTGGACCGCTCTCCTGCACCGTCGCTGCGACCGGTATCAGGCGTGTGGCAGGCACCGGCGCATCGCGCGGCCACGATGAGCGGCGCACGCGAGTTCAGCTTCCTCAACGAGGCAGGCACGCTTACGCGTAAAGACTGGGAGGAAACGACGCGATCTAAGCTCTGGCTCTACAACCTGCACTACTTCGACGACCTCAACGCGGTCGACGCGCCCGCGCGCGACGCGTGGCATATCGCCCTGATGGACGACTGGATGCAGCACCATCCAGTTGGCGGTACCGGGTGGGAGCCGTATCCATGCTCACTACGGATCGTCAATTGGATCAAGCGCCATCTGGACGGCCGCCCCTTGGGCTCGGACCAATGCGACAGCCTCGCAGCACAGGCGCGCTGGCTGTCGCAACGACTGGAATGGCACCTGCTGGGGAATCATCTGTTCGTGAACGCCAAGGCGCTGATCTTCGCCGGCATCTGCTTCGACGGCCCAGAGTCGGAACGCTGGTTGGCGAAGGGGCTCGCCATCGTGGCTAACGAGTTGCATGAACAGGTTCTGCCCGACGGAGGCAACTTCGAGCGCAGCCCGATGTACCACGCGATCTTCTTGGAGGACTTGCTGGATCTGCTCAATATAGCGAGTTCTTTCCCGGGCCGAGTACGCACGAAGGTCGAAAAAGATTGGCGTGGCACCGCGAGCCGCATGGCCGCTTGGCTTCGCGCGACCTGCCATCCAGACGGTGAAATCTCCCTGTTCAACGATGCTGCCATTGGCGTAGCACCGCCCCCGCAGCAGTTGCTGGACTATGCCGCCCGTCTCGGCATCGATACCCCGGCTTTAGCATGGCCGCGCCCGGCCAAGCCGGTGCTGACCGCGCTGCCGGACAGCGGCTACCTCCGAGTCGATCTGCCCGACGCTGTGGCGCTGCTTGACGTCGCCCCGGTCGGCCCCGACTACCTCCCCGGGCACGCGCATGCGGACACGCTTTCGTTCGAGCTGTCTGTGTTCGGCGACCGAGTCGTTGTAAATGGCGGCACTTCGCGCTATGGCCTGGGTCAGGAGCGGCTTCGCGAACGCGGCACAGCCGCGCACAGCACGGTGATTGTCGACGGTCAGGATTCGTCCGAGGTCTGGGGCGGCTTCCGCGTAGCGCGTCGTGCGCGGCCGGTCGGGCTGCGCGTGGACACCGGCGTTAACGAGGTCGTCGTCTCCTGCGCCCATGACGGCTACAAGCGCCTGCCTGGCCAGCCAGAGCATCATCGCGAATGGCGGTGGCGAACTGCCGGCCTGACCGTTTCAGACCGCGTGACGGGCCCCTTCAGCCTCGCGCAGGCCCGCTACCACTTCCACCCTACGGTGCAAGTGAGGCCAGAGGGAGACCAGACACTGCGGCTCATGCTGCCGCACGGTGGTCAGTTGCGCCTGCGCGTGACACAAGGCGTGTTGCGCCTGGAGACCTCGTCGTATGCAAGCGCATTCGGCCAAGTAGTGGCCACCGCCTGCGCCGTCGTGGACCTGCGCGACGCGCAGGCTCGCGTGGATTTTGACTGGACTTGAAGTGCATATCCTTTTCTTAACCGATAACTTCCCTCCGGAGGTCAACGCTCCAGCCAGTCGCACCTTCGAACACTGTCGTGAATGGGTGCGCGACGGTGCACAAGTCACCGTCATCACTTGCGCACCCAACTTCCCAAAGGGCGCCGTGTTCGAAGGGTACCGCAACCGCCTCTGGCAAAGCGAAACAGTCGACGGCATCCGGGTGATCCGAGTCTGGTCCTACATCACAGCCAACGAGGGCTTCATCAAGCGCATTCTCGATTACCTGAGCTTCATGGTCACGGCGACGATAGCGGCGCTGTTCGTGCGACGGGTCGACGTCGTAGTCGGTACCTCACCGCAGTTCTTCACAGCCTGTGCGGCGTGGGCGACGGGTCTGCTCAAGCGCCGGCCTTGGGTCTTCGAGTTACGCGACCTCTGGCCGGAATCGATAAAGGCAGTGGGCGCAATGCAGGACTCGGCCGCAATCCGGCTGCTGGAGCGCATTGAGCTTTTCCTATACCGCAAGGCGGACCGCATCGTCGCAGTAACGCACGCCTTCAAGGACACGCTGATGCGTCGTGGTATCGATGGGACCAGAATCGAGGTCGTCACCAACGGCGTTGACCTAGACAACTTCCGACCAATGCCGAAAGACGCAGCGCTGTTACGCGAACTCGGGCTGGAAGGCTGCTTCGTTGCCGGCTACATCGGTACCCACGGCATGGCCCACGGCCTAGAAACGTTGCTAGAGGCTGCCGCCGCGCTCCAGCGCCGGCCCGACGCACAGGACCTACGGCTGATCTTTCTTGGTCACGGCGCAGAGAAAGCGGCCTTGGTCGCGCAGAGCAAGCGCATGGGCCTGACCAATGTTCGCTTCGTCGATTCCGTCCCCAAGTCGGAGGTGGCGCGTTACTGGTCGCTGCTGGACGTCTCCATCATCCACCTACGTAAGACAGACCTGTTCGACTCGGTCATCCCGTCCAAGCTCTTCGAATGCATGGGCATGGCCATCCCCGTGCTGCACGGCGTGCCTGGCGAATCCGCGCGCATCGTGCGCGACGAGGACGTGGGCGAGGCATTCGAATCCAGCAACGCCATCCAACTCGAGGAGGCCCTGATACGCCTCCGCACCGAGCCCGAGCGAATGGCCCGCTACCGCGCCAACGGCCCCATCGCCGGGCGCAAATACAACCGCACCGACCTTGCACGCCGGATGTTAGACATTCTCAGAAAACTACAACCTCGATGAATCGCAAAAAGAAAGTGATGCTGGTTTTCGGCACTCGGCCGGAAGCCATTAAAATGGCTCCGCTCTACCATGCCTTGCGCCGCTACGGCGCCGATTTCGAGACGTTGACCTGCGTCACCGCTCAACATCGCCAAATGCTGGACCAGGTGCTGCAAACCTTCGACATCACTCCCGACATCGACCTGAACCTAATGAAACCGGGTCAGGACCTCTTTGACGTTACCGCAGCCGTGCTACTGGCCATGCGCGACGTGATCCAACGCGAGCGCCCCGACGTGTTGCTGATCCATGGCGACACCACGACGACGCTAGCCACGGCGATCGCTGGTTTCTATGCCGGAGTACCGGTGGGTCACGTCGAGGCAGGGCTGCGCACACACGACCTGAGCGCCCCATTCCCCGAGGAATTCAACCGTCAGGTCGCCAGCAAGCTAACGCGCTGGCACTTCGCGCCGACGGCGGTCAGCAGGCAAAACCTTCTCGACGAGCGCGTGCCCGATGATCGAATCACCATCACCGGTAATACTGTCATCGATGCGCTAATGTGGGTACTGGCGCGCATCGACGGAGACGCC
Source organism: Paucibacter sp. KCTC 42545 (assembly GCF_001477625.1). Classification (NCBI taxonomy): domain Bacteria; kingdom Pseudomonadati; phylum Pseudomonadota; class Betaproteobacteria; order Burkholderiales; family Sphaerotilaceae; genus Roseateles; species Paucibacter sp. KCTC 42545. Next base: position 469,685 of record NZ_CP013692.1, on the reverse strand, counting down.
GGCCGCCAGGCGCAGGTATGCGAATTGCTGGATGAGCGCCTGCCTTTCAACTGGCGCACCAAACGCTTCGTACTGATCACCGGGCACCGACGCGAGAATTTCGGCGACGGTTTCCTGCAGATCTGCGAGGCGCTACGCGAGCTGGCAGTTGCCTATCCGGGGGTGCACTTCGTTTACCCCGTCCATCTGAACCCCAATGTCCAGCAGCCAGTCAACGACATCCTCTCCGGGTTGGTGAACCTGCACTTGGTTGCCCCAATAGACTACGAGCCCTTCGTTTATCTGCTCAAGCATGCGCACCTGGTGCTAACGGACAGTGGCGGCATCCAGGAAGAGGCGCCCAGTCTAGGCAAGCCCGTACTGGTGATGCGCGACGTGACGGAGCGACCAGAAGCAGTAGCCGCCGGCACGGTGCGGCTGGTGGGTGCCCATCGGCAGCGCATCGTCGACAACGTGCGTGAACTGTTGGACAGCGAGGCGGCCTATCAATCGATGGCACGTGCGCACAATCCGTATGGCGATGGACAGGCCTGCGGCCGCATCGTCGATTTGTTGAAAGAGATCTAAGCAATGAACAAGAAGACCGTCTGCGTGGTCGGACTGGGCTATATCGGCCTGCCCACTGCCGCGCTACTGGCCAGCAAGGGCTATCACGTCGTGGGCGTGGACCTGAACGCCCATGCCGTGGACACCATCAACCAGGGAAAGATCCACATCGTCGAGCCCGACCTGGATGCCTTCGTCCGCTCGGCGGTCGCGGCGCAGCGCCTCACCGCGTTCACGACGCCGCAGGCGGGCGACATCTACATGATCTGCGTGCCGACCCCGTTTCACGAGGACGAGGAGATCCCTCGCCCCAACATCGACTATGTGCTGGCGGCAACCCGTAGCATCGCCCCCTTCGTCAAGGCGAGCGATCTGGTCATCCTCGAATCGACCTCCCCAGTCGGCACGACAGATGCGATGGCCGAGGTCCTGGCGCAGGCGGGTGTGAACGTCGCCAGCATCCACATGGCGTATTGCCCCGAGCGCGTGCTGCCAGGAAAAATCATGACTGAGCTGGTGGAGAACGACCGTGTCGTAGGCGGCATGACTCCGTCAGCAACGGCAGCGGTCGGCGCCTTCTATCGGACTTTCGTACACGGTGAGGTGCTGGAGACAGACGCCCGGACGGCCGAAATGTGCAAGCTGACAGAAAACAGCTTCCGAGACGTCAACATCGCCTTCGCCAATGAGCTGTCGATGATCTGCGAGAAGGAGCGCATCGACGTGTGGAACCTGATCCGACTCGCCAATCACCATCCGCGCGTAAACATACTCCAGCCGGGCGCTGGCGTAGGCGGCCATTGCATCGCGGTGGATCCTTGGTTCATCGTGTCGCGCAATCCCGAGACAGCTCGCCTGATCCGCTCGGCCCGTGAAGTCAACAACGGCAAGACAGACTGGGTCATCGACCGCATCAAGATCGCCGTGGCAGACGCCTCGGCGCGACTTGAACGCAAGCCGCGCGTCGCCTGCCTTGGACTTGCTTTCAAGCCGGACATCGACGACCTTCGGGAATCACCGGCCATGCATATCGCGCAGGCGCTCGTAACTGCTGGCTACGACGTAGTCGCGGTGGAGCCCAACATCGAGACCCATGACACGCTGCCGTTGACTCCGCTCGACGACGCGCTACGCTCGGCCGACATCCTCGCAGTGCTTGTGAAACATCGCGAGTTCCTGGATAGCTCGACCAAGCGAGTCCTGATGGAAGCAGGCGCACTCGACTTTTGCGGGGCGCTAGTCTGATCAGCCATATCCACCCACGGCGGCCTCAGTAAACAGGGCGCTCGGCCTCGGAGCACAGAACATGCAGGGCCTTAGGGCCCTCAGGCAAGAAGCGCCGGCTGATCAGCTGTCGGTCGTTTTGACTTGTGGCTTCACTCAGTCGAAGACTTGAGCGGTATCCAGCGAGGGGGCTTCGGCATCTTTGATAGCCAGCAAGGCGGGCACGCCAGTACTGGGCCATTCGATGCCAATCGCCGGGTCATCCCAGCGCACGCAGGCTTCGGCCTGAGGCGCGTAGAAGTCAGTGGTTTTGTAGAGGAAGTCGGCCGTCTCGCTCAGCACCAAGAAGCCGTGCGCGAAGCCCGGTGGCACCCAGAGTTGGCGATGGTTGTCGGAGCTCAGTTCTACGCCAACCCAGCGGCCGAAGTTGGCGCTGCTGCGGCGCATGTCCACGGCCACATCAAACACCGCGCCGCTGACCACCCGCACCAGCTTGCCCTGGGTGTGCGGGGGCAGTTGGAAGTGCAGGCCGCGCAGCACACCGCGCGCTGAGCGTGAGTGGTTGTCTTGCACGAAGCGCACTTCGTGGCCGACCGCTTTGTTGAACGTTTGCTCGTTCCAGCTTTCAGTGAAGAAGCCGCGGGCATCGCCGAACACGCGCGGTTCGATGATCAGGACTTCGGGCAATGCGGTGGGGGTGACATTCATGGTGAGGCTTAAAACGCTTTGTCGCTCAGAAGTTTTTGCAGATATTGGCCATAGCCGTTCTTGGCCAGCGGCTTGGCCAGGGCGGCCAGTTGATCGGCGGTGATCCAGCCCGAGCGGAAGGCGATTTCTTCGGGGCAGGCGACCTTGAGGCCTTGGCGCTTTTCTAGGGTGGCGATGAATTGACCGGCTTCGAGCAAGCTGTCATGCGTGCCGGTGTCTAGCCAGGCATAGCCGCGGCCCATGATTTCGACTTGCAACTGGCCTTGGCGCAGGTACTGGGCGTTGACGTCGGTGATCTCCAGCTCGCCGCGCGCGCTGGGCTTGATGCTGGCGGCGATGTCGCAGACTTGCTCGTCGTAGAAGTAGAGGCCCGTGACCGCGTAATTGCTCTTGGGCGCGGCGGGCTTCTCTTCGATCGACAAGGCGGTCTTGTTGGCATCGAAGTCCACCACCCCATAACGCTCAGGATCAGTGACATGGTAGGCAAACACCGTGGCGCCGTTTTGGCATACATCGGCGCTGCCGAGTAGGCCCTGGAAGTCGTGGCCGTAGAAGATGTTGTCGCCCAGCACCAAGGCGCTGGGGGCGCCGCCAATGAAGTCTTTGCCGAGAATGAAGGCCTGGGCCAGACCATCCGGGCTGGGCTGCACGCAGTAGCTGATGTTGACGCCCCAGCGCTTGCCGTCACCCAGCAGGGCTTCAAAGCGCGGGATGTCTTGCGGGGTGCTGATCAGCAAGATGTCGCGGATGCCGGCCAGCATCAGCGTGGCCAGCGGGTAGTACACCATGGGCTTGTCGTAGACCGGCAGCAATTGCTTGCTCATGGCCAGGGTGGCCGGGTGCAGGCGTGTACCCGAGCCTCCGGCGAGGATGATGCCTTTGCGGCTTTTAGTCGTCATGGGTCTCTCCTTGATGCGGTGACGGGCCGGAACGGCGGGATGGGGCGGGCTGGGATAAGACGCTCGCCTCAGTCCGGCCTTGCCATGTATTGGGGGCTCAGAGAATTTCCATCAACATGCGCTCCACCCCTTGCTGCCAATGCGGCAGGCGCAGGCCGAAGGCGGCTTGCAGCTTGGCGGTGGACAGCCGGGAGTTGAGGGGGCGCTGAGCCGGTGTGGGGTAGTCCTGGGTCGGGATGGCCAGCACCTGGTCGTGCGCCACGCGCAAGGCCTGACCCCGGGCACGGGCACGGGCGAACTCGATCACATACTGGGCATAGGCGTGCCAGCTGGTTTCGCCGCTGGCCACGGCGTGATACGTGCCGCTGAGTTCAGGCTTGGCCAGCACTGCAGGCAGCATTTGTGCAGTCAGATCCGCCAAGAGATCGGCACCGGTGGGTGCACCGATCTGGTCGGCAATGACCTTGAGTTGCTCCCGCTCTGCGGCCAAGCGCAACATGGTCTTGGCGAAGTTGCCGCCGCGGGCGGCGTAGACCCAGCTGGTGCGCAGAATCAGGTGCTGGCAGCCGCTGGCACGGATGGCGTCTTCGCCTTGCAGCTTGCTGCGGCCATAGACACTCAAGGGACCGGTGGTGGCGTCTTCGCTGCGGGGCGCCTCGCCGCTGCCGTCGAATACGTAGTCGCTGCTGTAGTGAACCAGCACGGCACCGAGTTGCTTGGCTTCTTCGGCCAACAAGCCCGGCGCATGGGCGTTGATCTGCAGGGCCAGGTCTTGCTCGGTCTCGGCCTTGTCGACCGCGGTGTAGGCGGCGGCATTGACGATGACCTGCGGCGCCACCGCGCGGACCGTGGCCCGCAAGACCTCGGGCTTAGCGAGGTCGGCGCCTTCGCTGCGATCCAGCGCGACCAGCTCACCCAATGGGGCGAGCGCGCGTTGCAACTCCCAGCCGACTTGGCCGTTCTTGCCTAGCAAAAGAATTGTCATGAATCGGCCGCTCAGGCTTGGTATTGCTGGGCGACCCAGTCACGGTAGGCGCCGCTTTGCACGCGGGCCACCCACTCGGGGTTGTCCAAATACCACTGCACGGTCTTGCGGATGCCCGTCGCAAAGGTCTCGGCCGGGCGCCAGCCCAGTTCGCGCTCGATCTTGCGGGCGTCGATGGCGTAGCGGCGGTCGTGACCGGGGCGATCCTTCACATAGGTGATCAGGCGCTTGTAGCTGCCCGAAGCATCAGGTCGCAACTCGTCGAGCAACTCGCACACGGTATGCACAATCTCCAGATTGGTCATCTCGTTCCAGCCGCCGATGTTGTAGGTCTCACCAACGCGGCCGCCCTGCAGCACGGCGCGGATGGCGCTGGCATGGTCGGTCACGAAGAGCCAGTCGCGCACATTCTTGCCGTCTCCGTAGATGGGCAAGGCCTTGCCCGCCAGGGCGTTGACGATCATCAGCGGGATCAGCTTCTCGGGGAAGTGCAAGGGGCCGTAGTTATTGCTGCAATTGGTGGTCAGCACCGGCAGGCCATAGGTGTGGTGCCAAGCGCGCACCAAGTGGTCGCTGGCGGCCTTGCTGGCCGAGTAGGGGCTATTGGGCTCGTAAGTCTTGGTCTCGGCGAAGGGCGGGTCTTCGGCGCTCAAAGAGCCGTAGACCTCATCGGTCGAAACATGGTGGAAGCGCCAGGCAGCCTTGTCTGCATCGCTCAAGCCGCTCCAGTAGGTGCGCGCGGCTTCCAGCAGGGTGTAAGTGCCTTCGATATTCGTGCGCATGAAGGCGCCGGGGCCGCTGATGGAGCGGTCCACATGGCTTTCTGCGGCGAAGTGGATCAGGGCGCGTGGACGGTGCTGGCTCAGCAGTTGATCGACCAGGGCGCGATCACAGATATCGCCTTTGACGAAGGTGTGCCGGGCATCGCCTTGCAGCGAGGCCAGGTTTTCCAGATTGCCCGCATAGGTCAGAGCATCCAGGGTGACGACGGGCTCGTCAGAGCCTTTGAGCCAGTCGAGAACGAAGTTGCTGCCAATGAAGCCGGCGCCGCCGGTGACGAGGATGGTCATGATGATTTGTTGATAAAAAACTTCTAGCTCACGGGCACAAGCGCAAAGCGATTCGGCATTGCCCGCTCTGACCGGCGATTACCGGATGTGGAGACCGAAAATTTCAGCCCCGTTCAAACTCTGGATCACGCAGCTCCTTTGGCCCAGAGATAACCCAAGCCAACGCGGGCCAGCTCTTCATGAACAAGCTTGTTCTGCGACGCCAAAGAACTCTTGGCGAGTTCTAGCAAGCCCAACAGTCGTTCCACTTCATCGCTTTGCTGAGCCAAACAGGCGATTCTCAGCCGAGCAATACCGGTAGGCACTGTGCTGTCTGAATCGGCCAGTAGTTCTTCAAACAGTTTTTCTCCTGGCCGAAGGCCCGAGAACTCGATTCTGATATTTGCCGAGTCCCGCCCAGCCAGCCGAATCATGTCGCGTGCGAGGTCAAGAATCTTAACCGGCTCGCCCATATCCAAAATCAAGACCTGACCCGACTCGCCAATCACCGCCGCCTGAACCACCAGGCGCGCTGCCTCGGGGATGGTCATGAAGTAACGCGTAATGTCCGGGTGCGTGACAGTGACCGGTCCACCCTTAGCAATTTGCTCTTTGAACTTGGGGATCACGCTGCCGCTGGAGCCCAGCACATTGCCGAAGCGAACGGCCATGAATTTGGTGCTGTGGCCCTGACTGGCCATATGGCTGATCACCAACTCTGCCGCACGCTTGGTGGCGCCCATGACGTTGGTGGGGTTCACGGCCTTGTCGGTGCTGATGAGCACAAAGCGCTCGACCCCATGTTCGGCCGCGGCCGTGCAGGCGTGCAGGGTGCCCAAGGTGTTATTGCGCAGGCAGGCCCAAGCGTTGTCTACCTCCATCAAGGGCACATGCTTGTAAGCTGCGGCGTGAAAGACGATTTGCGGTTTGTATTTGCTGAAGGTGTAGCGCAGGTGCTCCAGGTCTTTCACATCGCCGACCAGGCGCACCAGAGGGATGCGGGGGAACTTCTCGCTCAGCTCTTGCTCAATGGTGTAAAGCGCGAACTCGCTCATCTCGTAGAGCACGATTCTCGATGGACCATAACGGGCCACTTGCCGGCACAGCTCGCTGCCGATGCTGCCACCCGCACCGGTGATCAGCACGACCTTGTCATTCAGGCATTCGCTGATGCCGGCCTCGTCCAATTGCACCGGCTCACGACCCAACAAGTCTTCGGGCTGGATGTCGCGCAGCTGATCGACCTTGCTACCCGCCATCAACTCGGCGCTGCTGGGCACGGTCAGCACGGGCAGCCCGGTCTTGCCGGCCAAGTCCAGAACCTGGCGGCGTTTGCTGACGTCGGCCGAAGGCATGGCCACGATGATGTGGGTAATACCATGCAATTCGGCGAAGCGCTCCACCTCGCTCAAAGATCCCAACACAGGAATGCCGGCCACGCGAGAGTCCTGCTTGGCCTGGTCGTCATCCAGCCAGCCCACCACCGTCCAACCCTGGTGTTGAATCCCAGCCACCAACAGGCGGCCTGCCTGACCGGCACCCAGGATCAGGGCGCGATGCGTCTCGGTGGCGCGGCCGTTGATGCGGGCGCGCAGATGCTCATACAGCATGCGGTAAGCCAAGCGCATCATGGCCAGGCCGATGATGCTGAAGACCGGGTGCAAGGCCAGCACCGCGCGTGGCACGGCTTGCAACTGCGCCATCAGGATGATGACGGCGCCAACAATGCCGGCGGCAGCACAGGCCAAGGTCACTCTTTGCACCTCTCCAAAGCCGCTGAAGCGCCACATGCCCTTGGGCACCTTGAACAGCCACAGGCTCAGCAGATAAAGCGCGACCAATCCCGCGATGACCCAGCCGTCATAGCTGGGCCGCGCCGAGATCCAGCGCTCAAAGCCCAGGCGGAACAGATAGGTGGCCTGCCAGGCCAGAAAGATCATCAGGCCGTCCAGCCCCAGGGACAGGGCCTCACGCCGAGGGCGGATGCGGGTCAGGAATGCGTCAAGAGATTGCCAGAACATAGGCCAGGATTGTCGGTGCATTGAAAGCGGCGAGCGGCGGCAAGCCGAATCCGCGCGTCAAAGAATTCGCCGCAGCGTGGCGAGAATGAGGCGGATGTCGGTCCACAAACTGGCCTGGCGCACATACTCACCGGCGAGCTTGAGTTTGGCCGGCAGGATGACTTCCGCATACTCGCGTTCGGGGTCGGCAGCGCGCGCCAGTACCTCGCTCTCATTGCGGAAATGCAAGGAAGCCGGATCGGTGATGCCCGGCCGCACCGACAGCACCAGCTCGCGCTGTTCCGGCGTGTACAGCGCCACATAGCGAGGCACCTCCGGGCGCGGGCCGACCAAGCTCATGGCACCGCGCAAAACATCCCAGAGTTGCGGCAGTTCATCCAGCTTGGCGGCGCGCAGCACTCGGCCGCTGCGGGTGATGCGCGGGTCTTCGCCCACGGTGATTTGCGGGCCCAAGGCCGGCGCATCCACCCGCATGCTGCGGAATTTGTGGATGTAAAAAGGCTTGCCAAAGCGCCCCACCCGCTGCTGCCTAAACAGCACCGGGCCGGGCGAGTCCCACTTGATCCACAAGGCCAGGGCAATCAGCAAGGGCAGCAGAATCAGCAGGCCGAGGCCGGCGCAGGCAATATCAAAAAGCCGCTTGGCCATGATGGAAACTCGGCTCGCTTCAGCTCGATTAAACGTCACACAACTCAGCCGAGCGCAATGCGGCGCACGGCGGCAATCACGCGCTGCACATCGGCATCGGTCATGGCGGTGTAGAGCGGAATGCTGAAGCTGCGCTCGTAAGCCTTTTGAGAATGCGGGAACTGCGCCGCCTTCAAACCGTAGCGATCACGCCAATAGGGCTGCTGATGCAGGGGGATGTAGTGCACGCTGCAGCCGATGCCGGCGGCGAACATGGCCTCGATGAAAGCGTCGCGCTCAATGCTGGCCGCGTCACTAAGGCGCAGCACATACAAGTGCCAGGAATGCACATCGCCATGCGGCGCCTGCGGCGGCAAGATCAGCGGCAGGTCGGCAAAAGCTTCGTTGTAGGCCGCGGCAATCTGCTCACGCCGCGCCTGAAACGCCGAGATGCGCTTGAGCTGATGAATGCCCAGTGCCGCCGCGATGTCGGTCATGTTGTACTTGAAGCCCGGCGCCACGATCTCGTAATACCAGCTCGGCACCTTGGCGGTAAAGCGGTCAAAAGCGTCGCGATTCATGCCGTGCAGGCGCATCACCCGGGCGCGCTTGGCCAACTCGGCATTGCGGGTCACCAGCATGCCGCCCTCACCCGTGGTCATGGTCTTGTTGGCGTAAAAGCTGAACACGGTGGCATCGCTGCCCATGGTGCCGATCAACTCTTTCTCGAGCGTGGTCGGCAGCGCATGCGCCGCGTCTTCCAGCACGCGCAGGCCGTGGCGACGGGCGATGTCCAGAATCGCCAGCATGTCCACCGCCAAGCCGGCGTAGTGGACCGGAATGATGCAGCGCGTTTTCGGCGTGATGGCCGCCTCGACCAGCTTGGGGTCGATATTGAGCGTGAGCGGGTCAATGTCCACCAACACCACATCGGCGCCCAAATAGCGCACCACCTCAGCGGTGGCGGTGAAGGTGTGGGTGGTGGTGATGACCTCATCACCTGGGCCAATGCCCATGGCTTCAAGAGCCAGATGCAAGCCGGCCGTGGCCGAGTTGACGGCGATGCACTCCAGCTGCGGCTCATTCAGAAAAGCCGCAAAGTCCGCTTCAAAGCGCTTGGCCTTAGGCCCGGTGGTCACCCAGCCGGAGCGCAAGGTGTCCACCACCTCATTGATTTCGTCCTCACCGATCTCGGGCAAGGCAAAAGGCAAAAAGGGCAAGTCGGATGTGGGCAAATCAGCACTCATGGTTTTTCAATCAAGCACAGCACATGGCTGCGCAGCAGGGGCAGGCTGTTGAACAGGGAATAAGCAGCGGGATGAATCTTGTTGCACACCCAGCGCGCCAGCGGCGGCGCCAGGGTCAGGCGTTGACTGCGCAAGCGGGCGTCTGGAAACAGCTCACGCACCCGGCGCAGAGGCACACCACGCACATCCGGATTACGTGGATTGTCGACGATGAAGTCATACCAGAGCACCGCCCCACCCGGTTTCAGCCAGCGCCACATCGCAGCGGCCACCGCCTGCTGCACGCCATCGTTCAGCAGGGACGAAAAAACGGTGGACTGCAGCACGAAGTCCTGGCTTGCTGCCGGCACCGGCGCCACCGAGGCATCGCCCAGATGAAGCTGCAGGGCAGCGGGCAGCAGCGGCCGGGCCAGATTCAGGCGCTCGGGCAGCAACTCGATGCCGGTCAGGTGTTCGGGCCGCAGCCCCAAGCGCAACATCTCCAGCAAGTTGCCACCGGCGCCACAACCCACTTCGGTCAGGCGCCAATCGGCGGGCTGCCCCGGGCGCAGGGCGAGCAGCCGCAGCATGGCGCGCTGGCGCTCTTGCAGCATCTGCCAGACCTCGGGTCGCAACAGGCTGTAGCGATCCTCACTATGGGCCTGGTTGCGCTTGGCATAGCGGCTGGCCACTTGCGCCAACTCCTGGCCGTGTTCTTCCTGACTCACGGCTGCACGGCTTTCAAGAAACGCTGGGCCAAGATGGGATAAGTGTGGTGCGCCAGCACAAAGGCCCGGCCGCGCTCGCCCATGGCCTTCAACTCCTCGGCGGGCAAGGCCACCAAGCGCAGCGCGCCCGCTTCCACCGCCGCCACATCCTCAGGCGCCACGGTCAGGCCCGCGCCCGCTTCAGCCACTGGGTCGTTGCCCGCTTCCACCGAATGCAGCACCGGCCGGCGCGCCATCATGTAGTCCATCAGCTTATTGGGCGCGATGCCAAAGCGGTAGATGGGTGTGCGCTGCCAGCCGATGTAGGCAATGTCGAAATGCGCCAGCAGGCCGGGGATTTGCGTCTTTGGAATCGGCTCGAACAGGGCCACATTGCCCAAGCCTTCCGCCCGCACCCGCTCGGCCAGACGCGCCTTTTCATGCCCGCCGCCCACCAGCACGATGGCCAGTTCGGGCGCGCTTGTCTGCAGGCGCTTGGCGGCATCCAGCAGCAAATCGAGCGCATTGGGCAAGCCATGCGATCCGGCATAGCCGAGCACACGGCGGCCCAGCGCCTTTTGCTCGCGTAAATGCGTCAAAAGCGGCCCTTCAGCCAAAGGCTCCGCAACGGAAGTCCATTCATCCAGCGTGATGCCGTTGGGCACGATGGCCAGCTTGGCCAGGTCCAGGCCGTGCGCCGCCATATGGCCTTGCACCTTGGGCAGCATGGAGACCACCACATCCGCATCGCGGTAGGCGTCGTTCTCGGCCTTCTGGCACAGCAGGGCAAAAGGATGGCGCGGCGACATACCCGAGAGTTCGATGGGCGAGAGCGGCCACAAATCATGCACCTCGTAGACGAGCTTGGCCTTGCTCAGCTTGGCGATGCGCCGCGCCACCCACACATCCATGGGATAGGTGCTGGAGGCAATCACCACATCGGGCGCGAAGTCCCGAGCCAGCACATCGGCATCACGCCAAACCTGGCTGCAGAAGGACCAGATATTGCGCACCCGGCCCAGGCCATTGCCCTGATAGGCAGGCGTGTCGTACCAGCAGTAGTTCACCCCGTCGATGACTTGCACGCCGGGCTCTGGCGATTGGGCACGCACATGCGACTGCGCAGACGCCAGGATCAGTACCTGATGGCCCATCCGCCGCCATTCCCGTGCCAGATAAAAGGGCCGGAACTCCATGCCGTGCTGAGGCGAACCGGCGTAATGATTGATGAGCAAAATCTTCACGGCGGTGTTGTCTTCTTGTCTGAATCAAAAGCCCGCAAGCGGGCCAGAAAGCGCTGCACGGCGGGCGCGAACAAACCGTGCCGGTTCACCCAATCGCGGTTGGCCAGGCCTGCGGCTTCCGCCTGCGGCGCCAGCGCCAGCAGCTGGCCGTGCAAGCCCGGCAGACTCATCTCATCCAAGATCAGGCCGCGCGGCTGCGCCGCCTTCTCTGATTCCAGCAGTTCGTGGTTGGCCGGCAGGTCCGACAAGATGGGCACGCACGCATGAGCCATGGCCTCCAAGACTGAAACGGCCACCGAATCGCTCTGCGGCAGGCTCAAGTACCAGCGCGCCCGGGCGTACTGGCTGGCCTGGGCCTTGGCATCCAGCCGCCCCACAAAACTCACTTTGGCTGACAGGCCTAGGCTCGCAACCTGGGCTTCCAGTGCAGCCCGCAAAGATCCGTCGTTAGCAACGATCAAGCTAGCCTCGGGCTCATGCGCGGCCACGGCAGCAAAGGCGCGAATCACCAAGTCAGGCCGATAGATAGGCTCCAGCCCGCGATTGGCAAAAAAGCTCCACGGCGCTTTACGCGCGCCGAGCTTGGGCATGGCTTCCAGACCAAAGGGAAAGGTCATCACCTCTCGCGCATCCAACTCGCGCATGCGCGCGGTCATGTGCTGCGAGTCAGAGGTACAGAGATCACAGGCGCGCAGGATGTTGCGGGTCAGCCAGCGGTAGGCCCAGCTCACATCGGGCGTGACCAAAATGTCGCTGCCCCAGGCCGAACCCACAATGCGGGCACGCAGATGCCAGACCCGCTTGGCCATCCAGGCCAGGGTGCCGTGCGAAGTCAGGTAATGCGCGTGCAGCCAGTCAGCGTTGACTTGCGCCAGCCAAGCGCCCAGCTTGGGCACTTGCTTGAGCAAAGCGATATTGCCGCCGCCATGCTCGGGTGAGGTATTCAAACTCAGGCGTTTGGCCGCCGGCACAAGCGCTTCGAACTCCGGCAAAAAGCCACGCGAGGACGCCGCCCACAGATCAACACCTGGGGCGGCCGCCAGGGCTCGCGCCCACTTCAGCAGATGCGGGCTCTCGCCATCACCGATCAGCACCAGCCTCATGCCTGAGCATCCTTAGTCGTCTGCGGTGCAACTGGCAACTCACCCGCCCAGGCTAGGTAATGGGCTTGCAGCTCCGGGTGCTCGCGCAGCAGGCACTCGTCCATGCGGCGGGTGTCGCCCACCTGCTTGGCCGGCTGACCGGCCAGGATGGCGAAGTCCGGGTGCGTGCCGCTGACCATGCTGTAAGCCGAGACGATGCTGCCGCGCCCCAGCACCGTTCCGGGCAAGAGCGTGGCATGGGCACCAACAAAAGAGTAATCACCAATCTCCACGGGCGCGGTGAAGTAGGCTTTCTTCTCGGCAGTGGCCACATAGGCGCGACCGTAGAGCCGGATGGCCGCATGGCTGGAGTGGGTGAAGATGCCGGTGAAGAAGCCGATTTGGCAGCCCTCGCCAATGCGCAGGCCATAAGTGGCATCCAGCACGCTGAAATGGCCGATGAAGACATGGTCGCCTACGTCCAGGCGCTCACGCGCGAACACATGGCTGGTATTGCTGATGCGGGTGTTGGGCAAGAAGACGCCATCCCCGCGCACAAAGCCGCCCACCATGCGCGTGCCCCAGGCCCGCGAGGCCAACATCTTGAGCTGCTGAAAGCGGCGGCGCCACCAAGGCGCTTTGAGATTGATTGCAGCACTCGTCTTCGTCGTCATGCCATCAAGCCTCCGCTTGCTTCTGCATCAGCATCTACACCCGCACCCGCTTGAGCCCGGCGCGGCAAAGCCCAGAAAAACCAGCTGAAATAAAGCGTCATTGCCACCGATACACCCCAGGCCGCGCCCCACAAGCCGCCCCAGATCAAGCCCAGCGCTAAGCCCGATACAAACAAGAACTGCCCCACCAGTGCCAGGCGCAAGGCCCAGGCCTGCTGCTGCCAGGCCATGGTCGCCACCGACAAGGGCGAGGCTACGAAATGCAGGGCGATATAGGGCGCCAAGCCGCGCGCCAACATGCCCGCATCATGCCAGCGCTCGCCAAACACCCAGGTGAACAAGGCAGGGCCAAACAGCATCAGGCCCAACATCAGCGGCAGGGCTAAGAGGCAGAGCAAAAAAGTTAGCTTGCGCACCAGAGTCGCCGCCTCCGCTGCACTCTGCGCCGCCACGAGGCGCGGGTAAAGCGCTTGCGACAAGGCGCCCCCCACCAAGCCGGCCGGCGCCTTCAAATAGCGCAGGGCCAAGGCCCAATAGCCGGCTGCGGCATCACCGCTCCAGGCCGCCAGAATCAGCATGGCCAGGCTGTCTTGCAAGGCGCCAGCAAAAGCATGCGGGGTGTTGAGAACAGGGAAGTCACGATGCTTGCGCGCCATGGCGGTCAAGTCATCACGCGGCACCCGCCACAGCTGCAGCCAGCCGGCGGCCGGTGCCGGCCGCGCCAATAAGGCCGTGGTCAGCAAACCCGCCAGGATCGGCCCCAGCAACAAACCCCAAACCCCAAAGTCCAGCAGACCCAGCGCCAGCTGAATCAAGGCGCCGCCGCCGTAAAGCAGCACCCGCCCGATGGCCAGCAATTGAAAGCGCTGCGCCCGGGTCGCCCACATCGTCAGCCACTGCGTCGCCCCACCGGCCAGCACAGCCATGGGCAAAAGCAGTGCCGAGCCCTGCTGCTGCCACCAGGCCAGCGCCAAGCCCAGCAACACGCTGGCCAAGCTCACCGCCAGCAGAACACGCAGGCACAAAGCCATCAGCACGCGGACGCGGCTCCCCTGCGTTTCCAGTGGCAACGCAAACTCGTAGCGGGCACAAGCCACCACGGCCAGATTGCTGGCCACGGCCCAGATGAAAGCGAATTGGCCGAACTGCGCCGGTGTGTAGATGCGGGTCAGCCACGGCCCCAGCAACAGCGGCAGCAGCTGGGCCAGCGCCCCGCCCAGCAACAAAGTCAGGGTGGATCGCAGTAGGCCGGTGCGCATGATCGCGCTCATGCCCCAATTGCCCGGGTTGCCCGGATTGCCCTCATTGATCTAAGCCGTCCAGGGCCTGAGCCAGGGCCTGAATCACCTGATCTTGCTGCGCCTCGCTCAAATCAGCGCTCATAGGCAAACTCATCACCCGCTGCGCGGCCCGCTCGGCATGCGGAAAGCTCTGGCCTTGCGCCCACTGGGCATAGGCGGGCTGCTGGTGCAGCGGCTTGGGGTAATGCACGGCTGTGGGCACGCCGGCGGCGCTGAGGCGTTCCTGCACCTGGCTGCGATTCTCCAGATGCAAGGTGAACTGGGCCCAGACGCAATTGCGATCCGGGCGCAGTGCGAGCTTTTGCACGGGCAGGCCACCAAGCAAGGCTTGGTAACGCGCGCCAATATCCAAACGGCGAGCGATCTCCCACTCAAAACGCTCCAACTTGGCCAGCACGATGGCGCATTGCAGCGTGTCCATGCGGCCGCCCACGCCCACACGGGTGTGGGTGTAGCGCTTGCTTTGGCCGTGCACGCGAATCTCGCGGGCGGCCTGTGCCAGGGCGTCGTCATCGGTGAACAAGGCGCCGCCGTCACCGTAACAACCCAAGGGCTTGCTAGGGAAGAAGCTGGTGGCGCCGAAGGTGGACAAGCCGCAGCTCTTGCGGCCCTTGTAACTCGCGCCAAAGCTCTGCGCCGCATCCTCGATCACCGGCAGATGGCCGTGACGGGCAGCGATGGCCTTGATCTCGTCCATATCGCAGACCTGGCCATACAAGCTCACCGGCATGATGGCGCGGGTGCGGGGGGTGATGGCGGCTTCGATCAAGCGCACATCGATATTGCAGGTGTCGGGCTCGATGTCCACAAACACCGGCACGCCGCCCAGCAAAACGATGACCTCGGCCGTGGCGGCAAAGGTGAAAGGCGTGGTGATGACCTCGTCACCCGGCTTCAGATCCAGCGCCATCAGGGCGATCAACAAGGCCTCGGTGCCGCTGGAGACAGTGATGCAATGCTTGACGCCCACAAAGCCGGCCAGCTTGTCTTCCAGCTCTTTAACCTCGGGGCCCATGATGTACTGGCCGTGATCCAGCACGCGCTGGATGCGGGCATCCACACTGGTCTTGAGTGCGGCGTATTGGGCCTTCAGGTCGATGAATGGCAGGGCGGCGACGTTGCTGCTCATGCTTGGCTTCCTTGTTCTTGTTCTTCTGACTTAGCGAGCAAGGCCACTTGGCCGTCTTGCAAGCGGTAACGGTCGCCGGTATGCGGACAAAGGTCTTCGCCCTCGCCTTGCAAGGGCAGCTTCAGCCGTTCTCCAAAACGGCTCATCCAGCCGATCTGCCGGGCCGGCACGCCCACCATCAGGGCAAAATCTTTCACGTCTTTTTGCACCACGGCGCCGGCGCCCACAAAGGCATAAGCGCCAATCGTGACGCCACAAACGATGGTGCAGTTGGCGCCCAGCGTGGCGCCTTGGCGCACCAGGGTGCGGCGGTATTCATTTTTGCGCGCCACGGCGGCACGCGGGTTGTAGACATTGGTGAACACCATGCTGGGGCCGCAGAACACATCGTCTTCGAGCGTGACCGCGTCGTACACCGAGACATTGTTCTGGACGCGCACGTTGTTGCCGATGCTGACGTCGTTACCAACGTAAACGCCCTGCCCCAAGGCGCAGCCCGCGCCGATGCGCGCGCCTGGGCTCACATGGGCGAAGTGCCAGACTTTTGTGCCCTTGCCCAGCTGCGCGCCTTCGTCGACGATGGCGCTCTCGTGCTTCCAATAGCTCATATCAAAACACCAGGGGCAAGCCAACACGTTGGCCATCGCGGGCCGAACGATAGGCGGCGATCAAGATCTCCAGCGAGCGCAGGCCTTCGTAGCCATCCACGGCCGCATCGGCCTCGCCACGCAGGGTCTTGATGACGTTGTCGTAGTACAGCGGGTGGCCGAAGCCGTAGACGCTCGTGGTCTCATAGCTCGCGGCCTTGATGGCGGCATCCTCGGGCCGCTCATCAGCAAACTGCCAATGCTCGATCTTGTTGACGGCCGTGCCGCCGATCTTGACCGTGCCCTTCTCGCCCAGGATGGTGATGGAGCCTTCCAGATTCTGCGGATAGGTCAGCATGGTGACGTTGATAGAACCCAGGCCGCCATGGCGCAGGCGCGCGCTCAGCACGCCGGTGTCCTCGGCCTCGATATCGCGGTCCAGGGTGGCGGTGTAGGCATGGACGCTGTCCACCGGTCCCACCAGCCAATCCAGCAAATCGACGTAATGGCTGGCCTGATTCATGAAGGCGCCGCCATCCAGATCCCAGCGGCCACGCCAGGGGGCGGCGTCGTAATAGCTTTGCGGCCGGGTCCAGAACACATTGACGGTACTCAGGAAGATGCGGCCAAAGCGGCCTTGCTGAATCGCCTGGCGCACCGCCTGCACGGTGGCGTTGAGGCGGTTTTGCTTGACCACGAAGAGCTTCACGCCTGCATCGCGGCAGGCACGCACCATGGCCATGCCTTCGTCGAACTTGGTGGCCATGGGCTTTTCGCTCAAGACATGGCGGCCACTGGCGGCCACTTTGATGGCTTGCTGCGGATGCAGGCCGCTGGGCGTGGCCAGCACGACCACATCGGCATCCGACTGGGCCAGCAAGGCGTCCAGGCTGGCAAAGCCTGCCGCGCCGGTGGCCGCCACAGCGGCGGCCAGGGCTTCAGGGCGGGTGTCGCACACCGCCACCAGTTGGGCGCGATCGCCGTGGGCGGCCATCGCCTCGATATGGTTCTTGGAGATACGGCCACAGCCCACCAAGGCAAAACGAATCGGGCGGTCAAGAATGGGGAGGTTCACGCTCATGGGGAGGGGCTCAAACGGCCCAGGCCTGCGGCTAAGAAAGAGGGCTGATTCTAAGAGGGTGGATGCGCGTAAACATCGCCACCTGCATTGCCTTGCCGCGCCTGCGCCTAAAATCACCCCAAATTCTTCGAGCCTACGATGACCCAGCACCTGCACGCCACTCCCCACCAAGCGCCCGCCCCTGTCGACGAGAACCAGCTCATCACCGAGCGCCGGGAAAAGCTCGCCGCTATTCGGGCCAAGACCGCCGTCCCCTTCCCTAACGACTTCAAGCCCAAGCACCGCGCCCTGCCCTTGGCGCAGCGTTACGGCGATCTGGACAACGAGACGCTGGAGCCGCAAGCCGTGGTGGTCAGCATCGCCGGCCGCCTGATGCTCAAGCGGGTCATGGGCAAGGCCTCGTTTGGCACTTTGCAAGACGCCACCAGCCGCATCCAGCTCTTCGTCACCAAAGACGGCGTGGGCGAGGAAAGCTACGACGCCTTCAAGCACATGGACTTGGGCGACATCGTGGGCGCCGAGGGCACGCTGTTCAAGACCAAGACCGGCGAGCTGTCGGTGCGTGTGACCAATCTGCGCCTGCTGACCAAGAGCCTGCGCCCGCTGCCGGACAAGTTCCACGGCATGGCCGACCAGGAACAAAAGTACCGCCAACGTTATGTGGACCTGATCACCGACGAGCATGCCCGTGCGCGTTTTGTGGCCCGCTCCAAGGCCGTTTCCTCGATCCGCAGCTTCATGGTGGAGCATGAGTTCCTGGAAGTGGAAACGCCCATGCTGCACCCGATTCCGGGTGGCGCAAATGCCAAGCCCTTCATCACCCATCACAACGCCCTGGATCAGGAAATGTTCCTGCGCATCGCGCCGGAGCTGTATCTGAAGCGCCTGGTGGTGGGTGGTTTCGAGCGCGTGTTCGAAATCAACCGCAACTTCCGCAACGAAGGCATCTCGGTTCGGCACAACCCCGAATTCACGATGATGGAGTTCTATGCGGCCTACTGGACGCACCATGATTTGATGGACTTCACCGAAGAAGTGCTGCGCCACGCCGCCCGTGCGGCCACCGGCAGCGCCCGCGTCAGCTACGCTGGCAAGGAAGTGCATCTGGACGAACCCTTCGCCCGCCTGTCGGTGCGTGAATCGCTGATCACTCACGCCGGTCTGACGGGTGAAGAGGCCGACAACGCCGAGTTGCTGCGCAGCAAGCTCAAAGAGCTGGGCGAAGAGCCGCCCAAGCACTGGACCCTGCCCGAGCTGCAATTCGGCATGTTCGAGGCCGTGGTGGAAGAAAAACTCTGGCAGCCGACCTTCATCATCGACTATCCCGTCGAGGTCTCGCCGCTGGCCCGCGCCTCCGACACCAACCCCGCCATCACCGAGCGCTTCGAACTCTTCATCACCGGCCGCGAATACGCCAACGGTTTCTCGGAGTTGAACGACGCCGAAGACCAGGCCGCGCGCTTCCAATCGCAAGTGGCCAATAAGGACGCCGGCGACGAAGAAGCCATGTTCTATGACGCCGACTTCATCCGCGCACTGGAATACGGCATGCCCCCCACCGGCGGCTGCGGCATCGGCATTGACCGCTTGATGATGTTGATCACCGACAGCCCGTCGATTCGCGACGTGATTCTGTTCCCGGCCTTGCGCCGCGAGGCTTAAGCCCTTCAATGCCCGCCGACCCCGAGTGGCTCGGGGGGCTGGCGCAGCGAGGTAAAGGAGGAGGCGAAGCCGGGGGACACGAGCTGAGCCTGCCGCCCGAGTCGCTCGGCCGCGGCAGACTAGCCCGGCCTTTAACGCTTACCGTGCTTGAACACCGGCGCACGCTTGTTCAAGAAGGCATCCATGCCTTCGCGCTGATCGTCGGTGCCGAACATGGCGTGGAAGACGCGGCGCTCTGAGCTGACGCTTTCCTTCAAGCCGCTCTCGAAGCTGCGATTCACCAACTCTTTGATCAGCTGCAGCGCCGGGGCGCTGAAACCGTTGATGGTTTCGGCGGCGGCCAGGGCCTCCTCAATCAGCTTGTCCGCCGGCACCACACGCGACACCAAGCCGCTGCGCTCGGCCTCAGTGGCATCCATCATGCGGGAGGTCAGCAGCAGGTCCATGGCCTTGCTTTTGCCCACCGCGCGCGGCAGGCGCTGGGTACCGCCGGCACCGGGGATGACGCCGAGCTTGATCTCGGGCTGGCCAAACTTGGCGCTGTCGGCAGCGATGATGAAATCGCACATCATGGCCAGCTCACAGCCGCCGCCGAGGGCGAATCCGGCCACGGCCGCGATCACCGGCTTTTTCACATGCAGGATGGTTTCCCAGTTGCGCGTGATCATGTCGGTGCGCACGGCGCTTTGGAAATCTTGCTGCATCAGCGTGGGGATGTCGGCCCCGGCCGCGAAGGCGCGCTCCGAGCCGGTCAGCACGATGCAGCCGATGCAGTCGTCGCCATCAAAGGCCAGCAAGGCATCGCCCAACTCGTCAAACAGCGGGTCGCTCAAGGCATTGAGTTGCTTGGGGCGATTCAGCGTGATCAGTCCGGTCTTGCGCGGGCCTTCGCCGTGCACGCTGGTGATGATGCATTCGTAGCTCATGAAAAAACTCCTTTTGCGATGGGTAGGTCGGTCAGCTTAGTGAGAGGAAGTATCGGCGGCAGCCTGCAGCGCCGGGCTTTTCAACATCAGGTCAACAAAGGTCTGCGCATCTTGCCGAATACGGAGCCGCACCGGCAGATATTGCAGGCTGGGCGCCAGCCAGACTTCGGCCGTCATATCGCCGCCGGTGGCCAAGGCACTGGGGCGCAGATGCCAGGTGTTCAGCGGCCCCATGGGGGTCTGCAATTCCACTTGCCCGATGACCTCGTAACGCCAGCGGTACTGGCGCCGCGGCAGGGCCAGCGGAATCTCCACCACCAAGCCCGGGCGCAGCGTCTCACGGCCGGTGAGGAAGAGCCAGGTCAGCTGCACAAACTGGCTGGCGGCGTCTTGCACACCAGCGGGCGCGACTTCGCTGCGGCCATCGGCCAGGGTCACCTGGCCAAGGTCGAATTGCACTGTGGCGCGTCGCCGCTGGCTGAGCACCACGCGGGTGTCTTCGTCATAGCGCTTGGGCGCAATGCCGGCACCGTCCAAAAAGCCATCGCTGCTCATGCGGCGCACCATCAAGGGCGCGATGCTGGGGCCCACGCTGACATCCAGATGCATTTGGTAATGGCTGCCCTGGCGCAGCCACTCCACCTGCGCCTCGCCGTAAACGGCACCGCGGTAGTTGCCGGTGAGGTCGTAGCTGAGCCGGGTTGAGGGCGGCCATTCGGGCGCAACTTCATCAGACTGCGCCTCATTCAGCGCCAGCTCTGGCGCTGGCGCGACTTCCTCGGCATTCAAAACCTCAGCAGGCGCAGGCAGGGGCTGAAGTGCGGGGCCTGCCGCCAAGGGCTCGGTCTGCCAGACCTTGGGCGCGGCGCTGCGCCGGCTGTGGGACCGGGCTTGCTCGACGGGCTTGACCGGCGGTGGCGCCAATTCAAGCGGCTTCAACTCACGCACAAAACTGGTCTGCAGGCGTGGCGGCATGGGCGTGGCTTGCTGCCAGAAATCGACCAGCGTGCGCAACTCAAGACTCAGCCAGACATGCATCAGCACGACCGGCAGGGCAAGGATGTCCAAGCCCCAGCGGCGAAAAAAAACTGCCCGGTTCTTCAGGCCGCCAGCCATGCCCGGCGCAGGGCGGTGACCCGCACAGCGGCCTTGTCCGCAGGGCTCAGCAGCACCGCCGCCCCTGCTACCTTGCTGGCAGCCGACAAGGCCGGCAGGTCCAGGCTCAGCTCCAGCACGCGTTGATCACGGGCGATCAGCAAGCGCAGCTTGAGCTGCTGCGGCGCCAAGCTCAGCAAGGCATCTTCCAGGCGACGCAAGCGCCAGCCATTGCAGGCCAGCAATTCATCACCCGGACTCAGACCCGCTTGCTGCGCGAGCGAATCGGCCAGCACCTGCTTGATCTGCACGCCGGCAACGGCCGATTCGCTGACCCGCAGTCCCAGGCGTTGGGCCAAGGTGGGCTTGTCACTGCTCCACTGCACGCCGAAGCGTTCCAGCAAGAAGGGCAAGGGCAGATCGCCGGTGCCATGCACCCAGTGGGCGGCTTCCCGACTCAGCTCTGGGCCACCCAAGTCGGCCAGCAGCGCCATGATCTGCGACTCATCGATGCCGCCACCCTGGCTTTGCTGCCACAGGCCGCGCATCAACGCATCCAGGCTGGAAACCGGCCCCGCGCCACCGCTGCCACTGCGCAGGCTCAGATCCAGCGCCAGCGCCAGCAAGGCACCCTTGCCGTAATAGCTGATGGTGGCGTTCGGCGTGTTTTCGTCCGGCCGGTAGTACTTGGTCCAGGCATCAAAGCTGGCTTGCGCCAGGCTCTGCACCATGCGCCCTGGCGTTGCCAGCACGCCGCTGACGGTGGCGGCCAGCAGCTTGAGGTAACGGGTCTCGTCGATCAGGCCGCTGCGCACCAGCATCAGGTCGTCGTAATAAGACGTGAAGCCCTCGAAGAACCACAGCAGCTCGGTGTAGTTCTCCTGCGCGTAGTCCAGGCGCATGAACTCAGCCGGCTTCATGCGCTTGACGTTCCAGGTGTGGAAATACTCGTGGCTGATCAAGCCCAGCAGTTGCACATAGCCATCGCTGGTTTCTGCTTGACCCAGACGCGGCAAATTGCGGCGCGGGGCGATCAGGGCCGTGCTGGCGCGATGTTCCAGCCCGCCGTAGCCTTCGTCCACGCAATTGAGCAAGAAGACATAACGCCCAAACGGCAGGGCTTCGACCCGCTTGGCCGCCGGGCCGTGCCAGAACTCGATCTGAGCCGCGCAGATTTTTTGCGCATCGCGCAAGAGCCGCTCACCGTCAAAGCCAGGCCATGCACCGCTGACCACCACGGCGTGCGTGGCGCCACCGGCCTCAAAGCTGCCCTGCCAGAACTGGCCCAGCTCGAAGGGGTGGTCCAGCAACTCGTCGTAATCGGCCGCCAGATAGCTGCCGGGCGCAGGATTGGGCATGGCGCTGGCGATCTGCCAGCCGGCGGGCAAGACGCCAAATTCGATGCCATGCGAAGCCTGCTCACGGCCATGGACCCGCAAGCACAAGCTGGTGCCGTTGAAGAAGCCGCGCTGCGCGTCCAGGAAGGCAGTGCGCACCGAGCTGTCAAAGGCATAGACCCGGTAACGCACAACCAGCGCCTGGCGGCCGCTGCAGCGCACCTGCCAGCGGCTTTTGTCGAGCTGTTCCACCGCCACGTCGCGGCTGCCTTGTGAGGCCTTCATGCCACTCAGGTGGCGGGCGAATTCGCGCAGCAAATAGCTGCCCGGAATCCAGCTCGGCAAGCTCAGCTCCTGCACCGCGGCGGGTGCGGGCACAGTCAGTGTGATGTCGAAGTAATGGGTGTGCGGCTGGGCCAGCTCGATGCGGTAGCTGATATCGGCCATGGTTCAGCTTCCCGCCGCGGCCAGGAAGCAGCACAGTGCCGCGACAGCGCTGAGGCGAAAGCGCAGGGTCAGCCAGCCCGCAGCACCCAGCAGGGGGTATAGGCGGCGGTCCACCAAATAACAGACGATCAGCATTGCGCCATGCAGGGCCAGGCCGGCATAGGGCGGCATCATCACGCCGACCCAAGCCACCGCGCTCGGCACGATGCCCCAAACAAAGGCACGCGGCATATCGACCGGCTGCACAAAGGCCAGGCCCCAGTAAATGCCACCCAAGAAGGTGATGATCAGACCGGCGTAGGTGGACAGGCCGACGCTCACGTAATAGTGCGCATCAAGATTGCGGCCACCGAACAACCACACCAGCAAGGCGCCGACGACAAAAGGCAACAAACCCAGATGGCCAAGGCGGTGGGCAAGTGGGTGCAAGGCCACGGTCTTCAGCGTGCTGGGCTGAACTTCGGCAGGAGGCATGGTCAAGGGATCCGTTTGCGGAGTAAGGGGCTGACGATCAAAGACGGCTGCGCCGCGAAGGCGCTCAAGCTAAAGCGCAGACTCAGGAAGACTTGCCCACGCTTTGCAGACGCTTTTCCAACTGGTCGGCGCTGATGGCCCCCGGCGCGCGGCTGCCGTCTTCAAAAATGATGGCCGGCGTGCCGTTGACATGATGGCGGCGCGACAGGGCCAGATTGCGCTCAATCGCGGCGTCATCGCAAGCACCCATGGGCTTGACCGGCGCCTTGCCGTCCAGCATCCAGGACTGCCAGCTGCTGGACGAATCTTTCGCGCACCAGATGGAGCGCGACTTTTCAGCCGAGTCGCCGCCCAAAATGGGGATCAGGAAGGTGTAGACGGTGACGTCCTTGACGTCTTGCAGGCTGCGCTCGAAGCGCTTGCAATAGCCGCAGTTGGGGTCGGCAAACACGGCGATGCGGCGCTTGCCATTGCCGCTCTTCCAGACGATGGCGTCTTTCAAGGGAAGCGAAGCGAAGTCGATGGCATTGATCTTGGCCAGGCGCTCTTCGGTCAGGTTCTTGCGGCTCTTCAAATCGATCAGCTCGCCTTCGATCCAGAAGCTGCCACTGGCATCGGTGTAGCGCAGCTCATTGCCGATGCGCACTTCCCACAGCCCGGCCATGGGGCTTTGGCGGACTTCTTCAATCTTGGGCAAACCCGTCAGGCGCTCGGCCAGGGCCTTGCGGATCACGGCTTCGTTGGCATTGGCCGCCAGAGGCAGCACGGCGGCGAGCAAGAGGCTCAACTTTAGGATCGAGGGGAACATGATTTAGGAGCCTTCAGCAAGAGCAAAAATGAGTCGTGCAATCGGGTGGTCGATCAGCCCAGCGCGCGGCCGATCAACCATTGTTTGAGGGGCGGCAAAGCGTTCAAAACGTTCATGCCGGTATTGCGCAAAGTGCGCAGTGGCGCCGCTTCACTAGCAAACATGCGCAGCAGGCCATCGGTCAATTCACCCATGGCAAAGGTGTCGGCCTGGCGCGCCCGCACATAGCGGCGCAGCAGCTTTTCATCACCCAACGCACGCCAGCTTTCGCGCTGGCGAATCACTTCGGCCAGCGCCGCCACATCGGCCAGGCCCAGATTCAGACCCTGGCCTGCCAAGGGGTGAACCAGATGCGCCGCGTCGCCGGCCAAGGCCCAGCCCGGCCCGATCAAGGGCTCAGCCCGCGCCAGGGCCAAGGGCCAGGCGCAGCGCTCACCAGCCAGACGCAAGGCGCCGGCCTCACCCTGGCTGGCTTCATTCAAAGCGGTTTCAAATTCGGCCCCACTGGCGGCCAGCAACTCAGCGGCACGCGCCTCGGGCAAAGACCAGACCAGGCCGTAAGACGCGCCCGGTGCGGGTTTGTCAATCGGCAGCAAGGCCAGGATGTCGGGCGAGCGGAACCACTGGCGCGCCACGCCTTGATGAGCTTGATCTGCCACTAGGCGCGCGGCAATCGCACGGTGGCCGTAAGCATGCTTTTCGAACTTGACGCCCAAATCGGCCCGCGCGGCGGAATCGCGCCCTTCGCACAGCACGGTCAGCTGCGCCGGCACGGCAGCGTTGACCATCTGCACATGCGGGGCGAACTTCAGGGCGGCGGCGAGTTGCTGCTCCAGCACGCCCGCGTCGACGATGAAGGCCAACTCGGCCACGCCCTGGCTCCAGCTGGAAAACTCCAGCAAGGCACCGGCGGCATCGCCCTTGATCTTCATATCGAAAACCGGGGTGACGGCGTCGGCCGGCATGGCATCCCATACCTTGAGTTCACGCAGCAAGCGCACCGAAGCGGCATTGAGCGCATAGCTGCGCACATCCTCGCGTTGGGCTTGGCTGGCTTCGGCGCTGCCCAACAGGGCGACGCGCAAGCCCTGCGCGCTCAACGCCAGAGCCAGGCTGCGACCCACGCAGCCGCTTCCACGAACCAAGACCTCACAGTTTTGCATCCGGGCATTGTAGGCAGGCTTGTGTGAATCGTTTGACAGCGGCGGGCGCTGCGCGGCTGCAGGCGACTAAAATCCCATCTTTGCGTCAAGCACTCCAAAGCCAGAAAGTCATCCATGAGTCTCAAATGCGGCATCGTTGGCCTGCCCAATGTCGGCAAGTCCACCCTCTTCAACGCGCTGACCAAGGCCGGTATCGCCGCTGAGAACTATCCGTTCTGCACCATCGAGCCCAATGTGGGCGTGGTCGAGCTGCCCGACCCGCGCCTGGACGCGCTGGCCGAAATCGTCAAGCCCGAACGCATCCTGCCCGCGGTGGTGGAGTTTGTGGACATCGCCGGCTTGGTGGCTGGCGCCTCCAAGGGCGAAGGCCTGGGCAATAAATTCCTCTCGCACATCCGCGAAACCGACGCCATCGTCAATGTGGTGCGCTGCTTTGAAGACGGCAATGTGGTGCACGTCAACGGCAAGGTGGACCCGATCTCCGACATCGAGGTGATCCAGACCGAACTCTGCCTGGCCGATATGGGCACGGTAGAAAAGAGCCTGCACCGCTACAACAAGGTGGCCCGCGCGGGCGATAAGGAAGCCATCGCCCTGGTCAAGGTGCTTGAGAAGTGCGAAGCCGCGCTGAACGAAGCCAAGCCGGTGCGCACGATTGATTTCAGCAAGGAAGAGCTGGTGCTGCTCAAGCCCCTGTGCCTGATCACCGCCAAGCCGGCCATGTTCGTGGCCAATGTCTCGGAAGATGGTTTCGAGAACAACCCCTTCCTGGACCGCCTGAAGGAATACGCCGCCGCCCAGAACGGCCCCGTGGTGGCCATCTGCGCCAAGACGGAAGCCGAGCTGAGCGAGATGGAAGACGAGGACCGCAAGATGTTCTTGGCCGAGATGGGCCAGGATGAGCCGGGCCTGAACCGCCTGATCCGCGCCGGCTTCAGCCTGCTGGGCTTGCAAACCTATTTCACCGCTGGCGTGAAGGAAGTACGCGCCTGGACCATCCACAAGGGCGACACCGGCCCGCAAGCCGCCGGCGTGATCCACACCGACTTTGAACGCGGCTATATCCGCGCCCAGACCATCGCCTATGAAGACTTCATCACCTACAAGGGTGAGCAAGGCGCCAAAGACGCCGGCAAGATGCGCGCCGAAGGCAAGGAATACGTCGTCAAGGACGGCGACGTGCTGAACTTCTTGTTCAACGTCTAAGCCTTATCGACTGAGCATCAAGGGCTGAGTCTCAAACTCAGCCCTTTTTTTGCGCCCTTTTACATTGACCGCTTCAAGAGCTGAGCCAAGGCCGGCCCCAGGGCCGGATAGCGAAAGCGAAAGCCCTGCGCCAGGGCCCGCTGAGGCACGGCGCGCTGGCCGCCCAGCAGCAAGACCGACATTTCGCCCAGCGCCATCCGCAGCGCCCAGGCCGGTGCCGGCAATACCGCAGGCCGCTTCAGCACCGCCGCCAAGGCCTGCGTGAAATCGGCATTGCGCGCCGGCTCTGGCGCACAGGCGTTGAAGGCGCCCCGGCATTCGGTGTGATTGAGCAAGAAATCAATCAGCGCAATTTCATCGTCGAGATGAATCCACGGCATCCACTGCTGGCCGCTGCCCAGGCGGCCACCCAGCCCTAAGCTAAAGGGCAGACGCAGGCGCGCCAGCATGCCGCCACTCGCGGCCAGGACCGGCGCGGTGCGCAGCAGCACGACGCGAATGCCTTGCGGCTCGGCCTGCTGGGCCGCTTGCTCCCAGGCTTGGCACAACTGAGCACCAAAATCGGCCGAACCCGGCGGGCTGCTTTCATCGAGCTGGCGCTCGCCCCTATCGCCATACCAACCCACGGCCGAGCCGGAGATCAAGACCTCCGGCTTGTGCGCCAACTGGGCCAGATAGGCCACCAACTCCTGCGTTAAATCAACCCGGCTGCGCCACAGGATCTGGCGCCGTGCGGCGGTCCAGGGCCGATCAGCAATCGGCGCGCCGGCCAAATTGACGACAGCGTCCAGCGGCCCGGCGTCCGCCAACTCATGCAAATGCGCAATGCCACGGGCACCGCTGCACAAGGCAGGCACCCGCTCAGGCTGCCGGCTCCAGACAATCACTTCGTGCCCGGCCGAGCGCCAGTGGCTGCACAGGGCCCGGCCAATCAGGCCGGTGCCGCCCGTCATCAGAATGCGCATATGGGGATGTCCTTTGTATGCCTCAATGCAAGCACGGCCTTTGCGCGCCTCAAGGCGCCGGGTCCTGGCGCGTCTGCGAAACCCAAATCAGATCCGACGTTTCGACCCCGAGCGCCTTGGCCCGTGCCGTGATGGCCTCGCGCTGCGCCGGATCCAGCACTTTGTCACGCGACAGAATCCAGCAATAGCTGAAGTCAGGGCCCAGCACCAAGGCCCAGCGGTAGTCGGGATCCAAGGCGGCGACGTGATAGCCGCCGTAGAACGGGCCAAAGAAAGACACTTTGAGTGAGCCGGTGGTCGGCTCACCAATGAATAAAGCCCGGCCCACCGCCTCACGCCATTGGCCGGTTGCAACATCAAAGCCCCGGTTCAGCACCCGCACACTGCCATCGGTTTGGGCGCTGTAAGTGGCGGACACATCCGTCATGCCGCGCTCAAAGCGGTGATCCAGGCGCGCCACCTCAAACCAGCGGCCCTGGTAGCGCGCCAAATCAAAGGGCTGGACGGCGGTGACGCCGGGCGGCGGGCTGGTGGACATACAGCCCGCCAAGACACCCATACCGGCAAGTGCCAGCGCCAAGGCGCCACTGCGCAATGCACGCCCGCGTGAGCGCGCAGGCCCTTGCGGCGCGGTGTTTCCAAGGATGTCGATAGGCACAGGGATATTCCTTTAAGGAGTCTGAGGCATACACGCCAGCAGGGTTTGTGCGCACCAGCAATATGCGCCGAATTGAGGCTGACGCGAGCGCCCAACATCTAAAGTGCAAACAAGCGCACCAAGCGAGGCTTTTGCGCTTGTCAATGATCAAGCCAGGCCAGACAGCCTACGCATCCTGTGCGAACATTGCCGGGCGGACTGGCTAAGGGCCTACGAAAGAATAGCCCTTTGGGAGGCGAAAAAAGTGCCCGCTCACCTCTTTGTGCATCTCGCTGATACCTGCCCGCGCGAACACCGAACTTTTCCGGGCTAGATCGCAGGATGCGCAAGGACAAGATTTGCGAAAATAGCAGCGGTTGATTCAGCAAACGAATCAACCCGTCCGATTTACCTGACTCAGACCTCGACACCCTACATGAGCGCCTCCACCGATCTGGTCCCCCAATCCGGCTCCCAAGCTCTGCAAACCACAGGGCAAGCCCGGGCCGATAGCAAGCAGTTCCTGACCTTTCGCGTTGGCGAAGAGGAATACGGCATGGACATCCTGCGCGTGCAGGAGATCCGTTCCTACGAAGCCCCGACCCGCGTCGCCAATGCGCCCCAATTCATCAAGGGCGTGACCAATCTGCGCGGTGTGATCGTCCCCATCGTCGATTTGCGCATGCGCCTGGGCCAAAGCGCCGAGTACACCAGCTTCACCGTCACCATCGTCCTCAACGTTTGCCAGCGCATCGTCGGCATCGTGGTGGATTCGGTGTCCGATGTGCTGGAACTGACGGCTGATCAGATCAAGCCCCGCCCCGAGGTGGCCGCGGCGCTGGACGCCCGCTTCATCACCGGTCTGGGCAAGATCGGCGAGCGCATGCTGATCCTGCTGGACATTGATGCCATGGTGGCCAGCCCCGATTTCGGGCTGATCGACTAAAGCCGCGGCTGGCGAATCCCGCTTGCTACGGGGGTCGGGCCCAGTTGGCCCACCCGTCCGCCGAGCCCGAGAATCGCCCTGCCCTGCGCACAATTCATACACAAATCGCCCACGCCCTTACCATTGGCACTCTCTTTCGTAGAGTGCTAATATGGAATTCATCGAACCACTCAAGTTCGTAATGCGAAGGACGTAATGATGACAATGTTGACCCCTGCTGCTGCACTGACCGTCCGTGACCCCTGGTCACTGGTACCGTCGCTCGGCAATCTGGACGCCTACATTTCCGCCGTGAACCGCCTGCCCCTGCTGACCCCGGAAGAGGAAAGCTCGGCCGCTCGTCGCCTGCGCGATAGCGGTGATCTTGAGGCCGCCGGCCGCTTGGTGCTCTCGCATCTGCGCTTGGTGGTGTCCATTTCGCGCCAGTACATGGGCTACGGCCTGCCGCAAGGCGATCTGATTCAAGAAGGCAATGTCGGCCTGATGAAGGCCGTCAAGCGCTACGACCCGGATCAGGGCGTGCGCTTGGTCAGCTACGCCATGCACTGGATCAAGGCTGAGATTCACGAATACGTGCTGCGCAACTGGCGCATGGTCAAGGTCGCCACGACCAAGGCACAGCGCAAGCTTTTCTTCAATCTGCGCTCGATGAAGCACAGCATGAAGGAAGAGCAAAGCGACGACCTGACCCACCGCATGAGCCTGACCGAGGCGCAGTTGGATCATGTGGCCAAGGAATTGAACGTCAAGCGCGAAGAAGTGCTGGAGATGGAAACCCGCATGTCCGGCGGTGACGTGGCCCTGGAGCCGCTGACCGACGACGACGGTGAAGCCTACGCCCCCATCGCCTATCTGGCCGATGAGACGCAAGAACCGACCCGCGTCCTCGAAGCACAGGCGCGCGACTCGCTCGCCAGCGACGGCATCAACCGCGCCCTGGAGGCCCTGGACGAGCGCAGCCGCCGCATCGTGGAAGAGCGCTGGCTCAAGGTCAACGACGACTCCACCGGCGGCATGACCCTGCATGAACTGGCCGCCGAGTACGGCGTCAGCGCCGAGCGGATTCGCCAGATCGAGGTTGCCGCGATGAAGAAGATGCGCAAGACCCTCACGCCGGCCTGAGTCGGCTAGGCCGGGCCTCACGAGGCTCACACAAAAAAGCCCCTGCGGATTCGCCGGGGCTTTTTTTCGTCTGGCCCTGGCTCAACTCAGGGCGACACAGTTCGACTTACGGGCGCTCGGCCAGCAAGAGCTTGATGTCATCGGCCAAGGCCTGCGCGCCCGAGCCGTAGCGGGAGAACACCCGCACGCGGCCCTGGGGGTCAAAGATGAAGCTGGCCGCCGTGTGGTCCATGGTGTAGCTCTCTGGCGTCTTGCCGGGCACCTTGGCGTAGAAGACCTTGAATTCCTTGGCCACGGCCTTGGTTTGCTCTTCGCTACCGCGCAGAGCCACAAATGTCGGGTCAAAGCTATTCAGATAGGCCTTGAGCAGCGGCGCGGTGTCGCGCTCGGGATCCACGGTGACGAAGATGCCCTGCACTTTTTCGCCATCCTGGCCCAGCATGCGTTTGACTTCCGCCAATTCGGCCAGCGTGGTGGGGCAAACATCTGGGCATTGGGTGTAGCCGAAGAAGACCACCACCACCTTGCCCTTGAACTCGGCCAGGGAGCGGCTGCGGCCGTCTTGGTCGCTCAGACTGATGCTGCGCGCGTACTCCGCGCCCGTCAGATCCACCCCCTTGAACGCCGGCTTCGCGGAGCCGCCAAACCCGAGCTGATCACAGCCCGCCAAACCTAGGCTCAAGCCCAACACGAGGGCCGCAGCCCAGCCAATCGATCGTCTCTTCGTCATCATCATTCAACGCGTCCAGGGCAAGAGGTAATGGTCCACCAGCAGGGCCGCAAACAGCAGGGACAAATGCAGGATGGAGAACCGGAAAGTGGCGCGCGCCAACTCATCGGAATACTGACGCCAGAGTTGCCAGGCATAGGTACAAAAGCCTAGGCCCAGCGCCAGCGCGCTGACCAGATAAATCCAGCCACTCATGCCGGTCAAGAAGGGGAGCAAGGTGGCGGCCAGCAAGATCCAGGTATAGAGAAAGATCTGCAAACGCGTGTACTCGGAGCCATGCGTCACCGGCAGCATGGGCAGGCCGGCCTTGCGATATTCCTCGGTGCGATACAAAGCGAGCGCCCAAAAATGTGGCGGCGTCCACAGGAAGATGATCAGGCACAGCAGCATGGCCTCAGGCCCCACCTCACCGCGCAGCGCGGCCCAGCCCAAGACTGGAGGCATGGCGCCGGAGGCGCCACCGATGACGATGTTCTGCGGCGTCATGGGCTTGAGCACCACGGTGTAGATGACGGCGTAGCCAATGAAGGTGGCGAAGGTCAGCCACATGGTCAAGGGGTTGACCCAGAACCACAGAATCGCCATGCCCAGGCCGCACAGCACGGCCGAGAAGCTCAGCGTTTGTGCGCGGCTGAGCTGGCCCTTGGCGGTAGCCCGCCAAGCGGTGCGCTTCATCTTGGCGTCGATTTGCTGCTCGATCAGGCAATTGAAGGCCGCTGCTGCTCCAGCCACCAGCCAGATGCCCACCGTGGCGGCCAGGATGGCGCCCCACTGTGCGCCCGCCGGCAAACCCGGAATCGCCAGCGCCATGCCAATGACCGCGCAGAACACGATCAGCTGCACCACGCGCGGCTTGGTCAGCTGGTAATACTGCTGCCAGCGCGAGCTGGGGGCCGGGGACGCGGCCGGGACGGAAGGATTGGATGACATAGGACTCTAAAAACGACAACGACAAGGACAGCGACAGTGCACTTCAAGCGGCCGGCAATGCGGCCCGGCCTTGGCAGATTTGGGCCAATAAAAAACTCATGATCATTAGCAGCATGGCAGCACCCGCGGTGTGCGCAAGCGCGGCGACGATGGGCCAGTCCAACACCACATTCGACAAGCCGCTGACGAACTGCCAAGCCGCTGCCCACAGCAATCGCTGCGCCCACAAGCGGCCGCTCGGCTGCGGCGCACGCCACAAGGCCCAGGCGAACAGTAACAGCAGCGTGAAAACCAGCAAGGCGCCCAGGCGGTGCGTCATGTGAATGGCGGTCAGCGCCTCAAACGGCAGCCAGCCACCATCGGCGCCCACGCCCAACTCACGCCAGATCGTAAAACCATGCGTGAAGTCCATCGCCGGCCACCACTGGCCCGCTTGGCAGCTGGGGAACTCCGAACAGGCCAGCACCGCGTAATTGGTGCTCACCCAAGCACCCAGCGCCACTTGCACAATCAACAAGACGAGCAAGCCCCAAGCCGCGCGGCGCAGGCCGGGGCTCAACGGCAAGGGCTTGGGCTCATAGGCCTGAGCCTGCCAAGCCAAGAGCATCAACAAGCCCATGCCACCCAATAAATGCAGGGTGACGATGGCGGGAAACAGCTTCATCGTCACCGTCAGCGCACCGAATGCGCCCTGCATGCAGACCCAGAACAGCGTCAGCGTGCTCCACCAAGGCGAGACCAGCTTAGCCGCTGCCTGCGTTTTCCGCGCCAGCCGCCAACTCGACACGCACAGCACCAGAATCAGCACACCAACCGCGCTGGCCAGGTAACGGTGAATCATCTCCACCCAGGCTTTGCCGTGGGTGACTGGGCCGGTGGGCATGGCGGCCTGGGCGGCGGCGATATCGGCATGCGCGCCAATCGGGCTGCCTTGGCCATAACAGCCTGGCCAATCGGGGCAGCCCAGGCCGGAGTCGGTCAGGCGGGTGAAGGCGCCAAAAATGATCAGATCAAAGGTCAGAAACAGCGTCAGCACCGTCAAGGCGCGCAAGCGTGCCGTCGGCGTCGCCGCCGTCGAGCGCAGACGCAGCCACAGCAGTGGGCCGGCCGCCAGGGCAGCACCCAGGGCGGCCAGCTGGGCCAAGGCAATCCAGTCGTCGTGATTCATACGCGCATCAACGGCCGGGCTTGTCCCAGCCCGCATTGGCCTTGAGCAAGCGGTTCAGGTCGCCCTTGACCTTGCTGGGGTCGGGCTGCACGGGGGAGCGCCACATCCAACGGCCCATCGGGTCGATGATGAAAAGATGGTCATTGAGGCCTTGGCCGGCGCCGGCTTTCAAAAAGGCATCGAGCTGTGCCCGCGGCGCACGCAGAATCGTCACCGGAATGCCGGTGGTCAGCGCCTGCTGCAGCTCGGGGCGCAGGGGGGCGTCATCGGCGATCAGCAAGAGCTTGTCGACCTTGTCGCGCTCCTTGCCCATCATTTCGCGCAACTGGCGCTGCATGAACAGCAGGTCTTCGCAGACCTTGTTGCAGTCGGCGTTTTGCACCAGGGTCAGCAGCCACTGGCCTTTCAGGCTTTCCACGCTGACCGGTTGGCCGGCCAAATCGCGCAGGCTCAGCTGGGCTGGCAAATCCACCGTCGGCACGATCAGCTCACCATAGGCACGGCCTTGCGGCTTGATGACGTAGAAGGTGAAGTAGGACGCGATGACAGGCGCCGCACAGGCCGCCAGAACCAGCAACATGCGCAGGCGGCCACTGCGTAGCTGCGCGGCGTTGACCTGGCTCGGATCGGGCAGGCTATGCACACTCAGATTGAGCGGCTCACTGCTCATGGCTGGATGGGCGCTGTGCGCGGGCGGGACGGATGAATTGGAACCAGACATAAAGACCCAGGAGCAGCGCCGAAAGCGCAAACCATTGAAAGGCGTAACCGTAATGTTTTTGCAGCCCCAGATCGGGTGCCGCCCAATCACGCGGCATCTCATCCGCGAGTTTGGGCCCTGTTTGCAGCACGGTCAGGGGCAGCAACTCTTGCTTTGTTTCTTGCGCATAAGCCGCCGCATCGAGATTTTGCCGGATCGCGCCGCTGTGCGCCGCGCTGAACTCATACACACGTGACGGTGCCAGGGCCAATCGCCCCTGCACTTCAACCTCGCCCTCGCTGAGTTCTGCGGCTGGCAACTGCGGCAGCTGGCTGCGCTCCAGCGCATTGCGCGGCAGCCAGCCGCGTTGCACCAGAATGGCCTCGCTACGCCCTTGCAAGCGCAGCGGCGTGACGATGAAAAAGCCCACCCGTCCGGCCATCGGCCGGTTGTCCAAAAATACGGTTTGCGCGTGCAGCCAATGGCCGCGCAGCAGCACCGGCAGGTGCACTTGGGCGGCCGCATCCTCGGGTTTGCGGCTCAAGCCCTGTGCGCTCAGCGGCGCTTGCAGCGCACGCGAGTTGATGGACTGCTGCAGCGCCAGCTTCTGGGCCGCACGATCCAGCTGCCAGAAGCCCAGGCTGGCGGTCAGACCAATGCCGGCCACGGCCAGCAGGCCCAGCAAGAGGCGACGCAGGCTTGGCTTCATGACGAAGCTCCTCGCACATTGGCTTGCGCCTTCGCGTGCTTGTGGCCCAGCGCATAATCGGCAGCCATGAAATTCGTCTTCCTGCTCGCCTTCATCGGCATCCTCGGCGCACTGGGTGCAGCCGGCTTGTTCATGCTCAAGAACGGTAAGTCTGCAGACCAGCAAGACGACAGCAGCCAGCGCAGTTCCAGAATGGCACGTGCCCTGGCCCTGCGGGTGGGTTTGTCGGTGGCCTTGTTCCTGTTCATCTTGCTGAGCTATCTGATGGGATGGATTGAGCCGACGGGGCTGCCGCTGCAGCGGTGATCAATGAGCGACGAGCCTGAAGCCCAGGCACCGTCTGACAAGTAAAAAGCGCCGCTAGCGCGGCGCTTGAATGCGGCGGATGAATCCTTACATCCAGTACACGATCACGTACAGGCCCAACCACACCACGTCCACAAAGTGCCAGTACCAGGCCGCGCCTTCGAAGCCGAAGTGGCGGTCCTTAGTGAAATGGCCTTTTTGCAGACGCAGGGTGATGAACAGCAGCATCAGCATGCCCACGAAAACGTGGAAGCCGTGGAAGCCGGTCAGCATGAAGAAGGTGGAGCCGAAGATGCCGGAGCTGAGCTTGAGGTTCAGCTCGGCGTAGGCGTGGTGATACTCATAGCCCTGCACGCACAAGAAGGTGATGCCAAGCAACACCGTCATCCACATGAAGGCAATCGTCCTGGCACGGTTGCCAGCGATCAAGGCGTGGTGAGCCACTGTCAGCGTCAGGCCGGAGGTCAAAAGCAGCGCCGTGTTGATGGTCGGCAGCGGCCAAGGGCCCATGGTGGCAAAGGGTTCCACCGTACCGGCTGGCGAGGCAGTGAAGCCGGCCGCAGCACTTGGCCAGATGGCCTTGAAATCGGGCCACAGCAGATTGTTCTCCAGGCTGCCCAGCACCGGCACCGAGTGCACACGGGCCCAGTACAGCGCGCCGAAGAAGGCAGCGAAGAACATCACTTCGGAGAAGATGAACCAGCCCATGCTCCAGCGGAAGGACAGGTCGATGCGGTCGCTGTACTGGCCGCTCTCGCTTTCGGCGATGGCTTCAGCAAACCACTGCTTCAGCACCACGGCGAACCACAGCAGGCCGAAGGCCAGCGAGTACTTGCCCCAGTCATGGTCATTGATCCACTGCCCTGCACCCAGGATCACGAAGAACAGACCGATGGCGGCCATCACCGGATGCCGTGAAGGCCCGGGTACGAAGTAATAAGGGGCTTTGCCCGTGGAAGTCGCTGCCGACATTTTTCTTCTCCTCGAACTAGATTTCAGTCCAGATTCACAAGCTTGAATTTCACGACCTGCTTACTGGCCACTGGCCACGCCGCTGCCAATGACCCATTGAACCAGCAGCACCAGCGCCAATACGAACAACAGCGCAGCAATCACTCCAGCGATGATCACATGCACGGGGTTGAGCCGCGCCACATCTTTCTCGTACTCGGCGCCACGACGCACGCCGAAAAATGACCAAGCCACTGCCTGCATCGTCCGCAGAAAAGACAGCGGGCGCTTGGTCACATCCTTCTCGTCCTTCACTTCACTCGAACCTTGATCCGCGCTCACAGCTGCACCTTGGCCGCAGGCACTGCGGCGACCGGCGCCGGCGGCGTGCCCGGCAACTTCTTCTGTCCCTTGCCCGCCACCTCGAAGAAGGTGTAGGACAAGGTGATGGTCTTCACATCCTTGGGCAGCTTGGGGTCGATCACAAAGACCACCGGCCATTGCTTCTTCTCACCCGGCTGCAAGGTGTATTCGTTGAAACAAAAACACTCCAGCTTGTTGAAATGCGCCGTCGCTTGCTTGGGCGCATAGCTGGGAATGGCTTGCGCCGACATGACCCGGTTCTGCACGTTCTGGAATTCGTACATCACGGTGACCAACTCGCCCGGATGCACGGTCAAGTTAGACACCGCGGGCTTGAATTCCCAAGGGCCGCGGGCATTGGCATCAAACTCCACCGAGATGGAGCGGCTGCGGTCGACCTGCGTGTTCTTCACATCCTCGGCGCGCACCGCATGCTGGCGCTCCGCCAAGGACAGAACATTAATGCCCAAGGCCGTGCACACCGCTTTGTAGAGCGGCACCAAGGCATAGCCGAAGCCAAACATCAGTGCCGTCACCACCACCAGCTTGGCGACCAAGTGCAGGTTGTCCCTGCGCAGCGCGCTTGCCAGTGACCAGGTCTTATCAGCCATAGCGCCGGTTCAGAAGCCGAGAACGGCGATCTTGGTCATGAAGCCGACAAAGAACACCACCGCCACCGAGGCCAGGATCAGGGCCAGGCGCTTATTGCTTTTGCGCTGCTCAGGGCTCTGTGCCATGGTCTTAGCCGATCACTTTGTTGGCGGCGGCATTGAGCTTGGGCGGCTCTTCAAACGTGTGGAAGGGCGCCGGCGACGGCACTTCCCACTCCAGACCTTCAGCACCCTTGCCATCGGCGTCATTCCAGGGACGCTGAGGCGCCTTGGCACCCTTGCCGCGCATCATCGGGATGACCACGAACAAGAAGAAGTAGACCTGCATCAGACCGAACCAGAAGGCGCCCACCGAGGCGATCATATTGAAGTCGGTGAACTGGATCGGGTAGTCGGCATAGCGACGCGGCATGCCGGCCAAGCCCAGGAAGTGCATGGGGAAGAAGGTGACGTTGAAGGCAATCAGCGAACCCCAGAAGTGGATCTTGCCGCGCGTCTCATTGAACATCACACCGGTCCACTTCGGCGCCCAGTAGTAGTAACCGGCGAACAAAGCGTACAGCGAGCCGGCCACCAGCACATAGTGGAAGTGGGCGACGACGTAGTAGGTGTCTTGGATCTGGATGTCGATCGGCGCCATCGCGCAGATCAGGCCGGTGAATCCACCCATGGTGAACACGAAGATGAAGCCCACTGCCCACAGCATCGGCACTTCAAAGGTCATGGAACCGCGCCACATCGTGGCCAGCCAGTTGAAGATCTTCACGCCCGTGGGCACGGCGATCAGCATGGTGGCGTACATGAAGAAGAGCTGACCCGTCACCGGCATGCCAGTGGCGAACATGTGGTGAGCCCACACGATGAAGGACAGGATGGCAATCGAAGCCGTGGCGTACACCATGGAGGCGTAGCCGAACAGGCGCTTGCGAGCAAAAGCCGGCACGATCTGGCTGACGATGCCGAAAGCCGGCAAGATCATGATGTAGACCTCGGGGTGACCGAAGAACCAGAAGATGTGCTGGTACATCACCGGGTCACCGCCGCCGGCGGGGCTGAAGAAGCTGGTGCCGAAATGACGGTCAGTCAGCGTCATGGTGATGGCGCCAGCCAGCACGGGCATGACGGCGATCAGCAGATAAGCCGTGATCAGCCAGGTCCAGGCAAACATCGGCATCTTCATCAAGGTCATGCCAGGCGCGCGCATGTTCAGGATGGTGACGATGATGTTGATCGAACCCATGATGGACGAAGCACCCATGATGTGCATGGCGAAAATGCCAGCGTCCATCGAGGGGCCCATCTGCAGGGTCAGCGGCGCATACAGCGTCCAGCCGGCAGCGGGTGCGCCGCCAGGCATGAAGAAAGACGCCACCAGCATGACGGCGGCCGGAATCAACAGCCAGAAGCTGAAGTTATTCATGCGCGCAAAGGCCATGTCCGATGCACCGATCTGCAGCGGAATCATCCAGTTCGCAAAGCCCACAAAGGCCGGCATGATGGCGCCGAACACCATGATCAGGCCGTGCATGGTGGTGAACTGGTTGAACAGTTCCGGATTGAAGAACTGCAAGCCCGGCTGGAACAACTCGGCGCGGATGCACAGCGCCAAAATGCCGCCCACCATCAGCATGGTGAAGGAGAACAGCAGGTAGAGCGTCCCGATGTCTTTGTGATTGGTGGCGAAAACCCAGCGCCGCCAGCCGGTGGGGGCATGGTGGTCGTGGTGGTCGTCGTGGCCATGACTGGCGTGACCGTGGTTGTCGAGCACTGCACTCATTTACTTTTCCTTTGCTAGACGTTCATCTAGTCAGTTGGGGACAGAGCTAAGGCTGATCTGTCGCGCAGAAATTCTTGGTCAGTTGGAAGTCGGCGCTAGCCTTGCGGCGCTGCCCGACCCCGCAGAATTATTGTTTTCGCGCTGCCACGACTTCGGCAGGCTGCACCAATTGGCCAGTCTTGTTCGACCAGCTGTTCTTGGTGTAGGTGATGACAGCGGCGATCTCGGTGTCGGACAACTGCTTCCACGCTGGCATCGCGCCATTGTTCTGGCCATTGAGCAGCACCGCGACTTGCTTGAGCTTGTCCTCGTTCAGCACCACGGCCGAGCCATCCAGGGGCTTGATCGGGCCGGCGCCCTTGCCGTCGGGTCGGTGGCAAACCGCGCAGTTGGCGGCATAGACCTTCTCGCCACGGGCGACCAGAGCCGCCTGATCCCAGACCTTGCTTGGATCATCAGCCTTGGCGGCGATTTCCTTCTTCTTGCCATCCACCCAGGCGCTGTAGTCAGCCGCCGACACCACCTTCACGTGGATGGGCATATAGGCATGTTCCTTGCCGCACAACTCGGCGCACTGGCCGTAGTAGTTACCGATCTTCTCGGCCTTGAACCAGGTGTCTCGCACAAAGCCAGGGATGGCATCTTGCTTGACGCCAAAGGCCGGCACCATCCAGGCGTGGATGACGTCGTTGGCGGTGGTGATGATGCGCACCTTCTTGTTGACCGGCACGACCAGCGGGTTGTCGACCTTGAGCAGGTAGTCATCGCCAGCCGGCTTGCCGGCGTCGGACATTTCGCGCTGCGCGGTATCCAAGGTAGCCAGGAAACCAATGCCCTCGCCTTCACCCTTGATGTAGTCGTAACCCCATTTCCACTGGTAGCCGGTGGCCTTGATGGTCAGGTCAGCATTGGTGGTGTCCTTCATGGCCACCACCACCTTGGTGGCCGGCAGGGCCATCAAGATCACGATGATGAAAGGCACGATGGTCCAGGCGATCTCGACCTTGACGCTTTCGTGGAAGTTGGCCGACACCGCGCCCTTGGACTTGCGGTGCTTGAAGATGGAATAGAACATCACGCCGAAAACGGCGACGAAGATCACCAGGCAGATGACCATCATGAAGTTGTGCAACCACATCTGATCCTCGGCAATGCGAGTGACAGGAGGATGCAAATTGATCTGATTGACCGCCGGGCCGCCGGGGAGATCGTTCACGGCGAAAGCCGCTTGTGCGGCCAAACCAGCCACCGAGGCCGTTGCCAACTGCGCCAAGCGCCCTAGCCGACTGGCCCCATTTTTGGCCTGATGCAGTCCTGCGCTCATCGTCTTCATGGTCGTCACTCTTGTCTCCAATTCATCCGTTGGATGTCCTGCCGCCCCGCACTCAAGCAAGGCCGCATCCATGCCATCAAACCGAGATCCAGCAATCCCTCGGAAGGGCAAATGCAGAAAAACAGCTTTGCCCCAATGACTTTTCTTGAGTTAACGCAAGGCCAAAGACATGACCTGACACTAAACTCAGCTGCCACAATTTGTATCAGCGGGCAGTTTAGCTCAGCCCTCGCACAGACAGAGCCGGTGCTTGCCCTGACTCACCTTGTCTTTTGGATCATGGCCCGCATCTGGTCGAGGCTCAAACTCGCCTCCGGCGTGACGCGCAAGTTCGGCACCGGCTTGATGGCGTGGCCGTAGACCAGCTCCACCGTCAGCTTCAGGCGGCCATCAGGGCCACGTAAATCTTCCAAGGCCAGCAGCAAGTCACGCTGCCACGCCCGCCCCCGACAGCCCGCAAACCGCATGGGCGCGATGTTTCCGCCCAAAGCGCGCAAATCTTTCAGCATCGCCTGCGGCTCGGCCCAGGTCAGCGTGAGGCGCTCCTGATCCATCACCGGCTCGGCAAAACCGGCCTGCACCATCAGATCGCCGATGTCATGCATATCCCACCACTCGGGCCCCGGACGCGACCAAGAGCGCGCCGCATAGAGCTGGCGCAGCTCGACAAAACTGTCCGGACCGAGGCAAGAAAACATCACAAAGCCGTCCGTCGCTAAACCCCTATGCCAAAGCGCGAGGATTTGTGGCAGGTCTGCATAGGCATGCAAAGCCATATTGGCCCACAGCAGATCAAACTGCTGATCAGCCGCCAGCGCCTCGGGCGCCAAGACCTGCACCGGCTTGCCACGGGCCAAGACCTGCCACCACGGTTTTTTGTGCTGCTGCAGGCTGCGCAGCAGCAAATCTGCATGCGGCTCCACGCAAACCTGTTGCGCCTGCGGATAGATTTGCGCCAAGGCCGCCGCGCCGCCCCCCAAAAAGGCCGACCATTGCAAGACGCTTTTGGGCTGCATTTTGATGAAGCTGAGGCGTTCGGCCATGCGCTTGGCCACTTCCTCATGCAACCAGGGTGCCCCTTCGGCTTGGGCCAGACGCCGCACTTGGCGCATCACAGCGGTGTTGTCGACCGCTTGGGCCCGTTGGGATGTTTGGCTTCCCTGGTTTCCCTGGATTAAGGGCTCTTGTTCGGTCGTCATGGAAAAGTCTCAGCGCACATGTCCGGCAGTATATTGAGGCCATGGATGCGCGTCTGAGCCGCCCCAGCAAGCCCGTTGCCGGCGCGCGGCTGCTGGCACCATGCCGCAGCCAATGTGCGATCTGCAGACATTGGGCCAGGCAGGCGATCTGCGCCGATTGCCTGCAGCGTTACGCACAGCCAGCCATCCGCTGCTGGACCTGCGCCACGCGCCTACCACCCGGCCTCGTGGCCACGCCTCAGCCCCGCTGCGGACGCTGCCTGCAGCAGCCGCCGCCACTGGACCGCTGCATCGCGGCCCTGGACTACGGCTTTCCCTGGGATGGCCTGCTGCAGCGTTTCAAGTTTCACCAGGGTCTCGAGCTGGGTGCCTGCCTGGTGGATCGCTTGGACGAGGCATTGAGCAGCGCGCAGGCCGCGCGCGCCGACTGGCTGCTGCCCGTACCTTTGACCCCGCAACGCCTGTGCGAACGCGGCTACAACCAAAGCTATGAGTTGGCGCGCCGCCTAGCCCGGCGACAGCGGCTAAAGTGCGAACCCGACTTGCTGCTACGGGTACGCCATACCGAACAACAAGCGCGCCTGAGTTTGCAAGAGCGCGCCGCCAATGTGCGCCGCGCCTTTGCCATCGAACCGCAGCGCGCCAAGGATTTGCACGGCCAGCACATTGCTTTGCTAGATGATGTGATGACCAGCGGCGCCACGCTCTTTGAATTGGCGCGCGTTTTGCGCCAAGCCGGCGCCAGCCATGTGCAAGCCTGGGTACTGGCCCGTACACCCGAACCCGATCAACCCTGATTTTTTGCCCGCCCCACCGCCATGTTCCACATCGTTCTGGTCCACCCGGAAATCCCCCCCAATACCGGCAACATCATTCGCCTGGCTGCCAATACCGGCTGCACCCTGCACCTGATCGAGCCCTTGGGTTTTGCGATGGAGGACAAGCTGCTGCAACGCGCCGGGCTGGACTATCACGAGTACACCGCCGTGCTTCGTCATGCCAGCTGGGAGGCCTTTCTGGCCCAGGCCAAGCCGCAAGCGGACCGACTTTTCGCCTTCACCACCAAGGGCAGCAGGCCCTTCGCGGAAGTGGCCTGGCAGCCGGGCGACTTTCTGGTGTTCGGCTCAGAAACAGCCGGCTTACCGCCGCTGCTGCGCGATCAATTTGCACTGAGCCAGCGGGTGCGCCTGCCCATGCGGCCCGAGCAGCGCAGCCTCAACCTCAGCAATAGCGTGGCAGTGGCGGTGTTTGAGGCCTGGCGGCAGAACGGCTACGCCGGCGGCGCCTGAGGGTCAGTTCACGGCCGCGGCGATTCACGCAGCAATTCATTCAGGCTTGAGGCCAATGGCCTTGATGATCTGCCCCCAATGCTGGCGATCCGAGCGCATTTGCTGCGCCAGGCCTTCCGGCGAGCTGCCGATGGCGCTGAAGTAATGCGTCAGCAGGCGGTTGCGGAACTCATCGCTGCGGATGATGGTTTGCAAGGCCGCGGCCAGCTTCTCGACAATGGCAGCCGGTGTCTTGGCCGGCGCCAGCACGGCTTGCCAGGAAATCGCCTCAAAGCCGGCAAAGCCCTGCTCGGCCAGGGTCGGTAATTCGGCCAAGGCCGCC
The DNA here is from genome assembly GCF_001477625.1 of Paucibacter sp. KCTC 42545. Classification (NCBI taxonomy): domain Bacteria; kingdom Pseudomonadati; phylum Pseudomonadota; class Betaproteobacteria; order Burkholderiales; family Sphaerotilaceae; genus Roseateles; species Paucibacter sp. KCTC 42545. Next base: position 427,419 of record NZ_CP013692.1, on the reverse strand, counting down.
ACACGGCCCAGGCTGCTGACACCCAGCGCCTTCAAGCGCCCTGCCCGCACTTGCGGCATGGCAAGACCTGGCACCATGAAGGCCGCCTGCACCTCGCCATTCAAAATCGCCTGCACCACCTGGGCGAAGCCGGCATAGGGCACATGGCTCAGCGCAATGCCCGCGCGCGATTTGAAAGACTCCATCGCCAGATGGGCCGCACTGCCCAAGCCGACGCTGCCGTAGTTAAGCCCGCCCTTGGCCTGCTTGGCCACGCGTACAAAAGCCGCCAAGTCGCTGGCGCCCAGCTTGGGGTCCACCACCAGCACATTGGGCGAAGAGGCCACCAGGCTGACAGGCAACAGATCCCGCTGCTGCTCATAGGGCAGGCGCAAATTCAACAAGGGCGCGGTGACCAGCGGCCCTTGAATCGTGAACAAAAAAGTGCTGCCGTCGGGCGGTGCAAAGGCTGCCGCCGCCGTGCCGATATTGCCGCCGGCGCCGGGCCGATTGTCGATGATCACCGTCTGATTCAAGGCTTTGGACAGCGGATCGGCCAAGGCGCGGGCCACGATGTCCGGCGAGCTGCCGCCGGGGAATGGCACGATCAGCTTGATCGGCCGGCTTGGCCAGGCCGCTGAAGCTGCAGCAGCCGCAGCCATACTCGGCGAAGCAACTGCGCCAAGACCAGCGAGCAAGAGTTCACGGCGCAGCATGGCTCAGGCTCAAACTTCGGCGCGCGATTGCCGGCTCATCAGCTGATCCACCGCCTCGGCTGGGCTCAAGCGCCCTTCCAGAACGGCCACCACGGCCGCGGCGATGGGCATATCCACGCCTTTGGCCTGGGCGCGCGCCAGCACGGTGGGCGCACTGTAAACACCTTCGGCCACATGGCCCAAGTCGCGCAGAATCTGCGCCAAGGGCAGACCCTCGGCCAACAGCAAACCCACACGGCGGTTGCGGGACAAATCACCGGTTGCCGTCAGCACCAGGTCACCCATGCCCGACAGCCCCATAAAGGTCTCGGCCCGCGCGCCGAGCGCCAAGCCCAGACGCAGCATCTCGGCCAGGCCGCGAGTGATCAGCGCCGCGCGCGCATTCAGGCCCGGCGCCTGGCTGACGTCGCCGCGGCCCTCGGCCAGCAAGCGCAGGCCATCGGCCGTGCCCACCGCGATGGCCATGACGTTCTTGACCGCCCCACCCACCTCCACCCCGACCGGGTCATTGGAGGTGTAGACGCGCAAACGCTCGCTGTGAAAGGCCGCCACGGCGGCTTGCGCCAAAGCCTCGTCTTCGCTGGCGGCGACCAGCGCGGTGGGCTGACCAGCGGCCACTTCCTGGGCAAAACTGGGGCCCGACAAGATGCCAACCCGCAGGCGCGGTTGCACCTCACGCGCAATTTCATGACCCAGCAGGCCGGTGCCTGCCTCAAAGCCTTTGCACACCCACAGCACCTGCGCGCCATCGGGCAAGCCAGCCAACATGCTGCGCAAGGCGGCCATGGGCGTGGCGATGATGATCAAGCCCTGCTGCTGAACGGCATGAGCCACAGCCAAACCCAGATCGGCTTCGATCTGCAAAGCCTCAGGCAGCGCGGCCTCGGGCAGGTAATGCACATTGCAGCGCTGGCTGCGCATCTCGGCCACGGCAGCCGGGTCGCGCGCCCACAACACCACCTCGTGGCGGGCGGCAGCTTGAATCGCCAGGGCCGTGCCCCATGCACCGGCGCCAAGAACTGTGATCTTCATGCAGAGAGATTCAAGAGTAAAAACGCCCCAGGCGCGCAAAGCGACATGGGGCGTGACACACGCAAGCGGGTGTGAACTTAGTTGATGGTCGGTGCGGCAGCCGCTGCTTCGCGCTGGGCTTGCTGAGCTTCGAACATGGCTTGGAAGTTAACTTCCGTCAGCAGCACGGGCGGGAAGCCGGCGCGGGTGCAGACGTCCGACACGATGGCGCGCAGATAGGGGTAAATCATCTGCGGGCAGACGATGCCCAGAATGCCTTCGACCTGCTCTTGCGGCACATGGCGAATCTCGAAGATACCGGCTTGCTTGGCTTCGATCAGGAACAGAGTCTTCTCGCCCACCTTGGTGGTGACGGTGGCGGTCACGCAGACCTCGAACACGCCGTCAGCGACTGGCTCGGCCGACAGGGCCAGATTGATGTCAACCTGGGGTTGCGACTGCTCCAGCAGGATTTGCGGTGCATTGGGTTGCTCCAGCGACAGATCCTTCAGATACATGCGCTGAATCTGGAATACGGGGGTGTTGTTCTCGTCGGCCATGGTGTTTGTCCAAAAATAAAAAGGCCCGCAAACTCCTGCTGCGGGCAGCGGCGCTGATTATGGCCCAGGGTTTATGACGCCCGCGCGGGGGTCTTCACCCTCTTGAGAATTCGGGGAAGCGCCCCAGCCTCAAGTGCCCCAGCATCAAGCGGCTTGCAGCAAAGACTGCAGGCCACCCTTCTGATCCAGCGCGATCAAATCATCGCAACCACCGACATGAGTGTCGCCAATGAAGATTTGCGGCACGGTGCGGCGGCCGGTCAAGGCCATCATGGCCTCGCGCGCGCTGGGGTCCAGGTCGATGCGGATCTCTTCAATCTGCTCCACGCCGCGCTGCTTCAGCAAGGACTTGGCCCGCACGCAGTAGGGGCAGACCTGGGTGGTGTACATCTTCACGGCAGCCATCGTCATCATTCCTCAATCACAGTTCATTCAAGCCGGCTTCACGGCGGGCAAATAGGCGTCTCGCCGGGCGTTCAGAACGCCGGCCCGAAGGGGGCCTTTGGCGAACAGCCCTTCGCCGTTTACGCGGACTTCTCGACCGGCAAATTGGCTTCGCGCCAGGCGTTCAGGCCGCCGGCCAAAGGCTGGGCGTTCTCATAGCCCAGCTTGCGCAGCATGCCAGCTGCGCGGTTGGCGCGTGCGCCGCTTTGGCACACCAACACCAAGGGCAGGGCCTTGTTGCTGGGCAAAGACTTATGGCCTTCCAAGCTGCTAAGCGGAATATTACGGGCGCCCGCCACATGCGACTTGGCGTATTCCTCGGGCTCGCACACATCGATCAGCACCGCTTTCTCGCGGTTGACCAGGCGCACGGCCTCTTGGGTGGAAAGAGCAGCGCCTTGGCCGCCCTTGGCCAGCGCGGGCCAAAGCAAGAGGCCACCAGACGTCACAGCGGCCAAGACCAGAATCCAGTTTTCGAGCAAGAAGTTCAAGGGGTGCGTCCGATTGAGAAAAGACTTCGATTATAGAAAGCTGCGGCAGCTCGGCGAGCGGCGCAAGAAAAAGCCCGTCGGCGGAACCGACGGGCTTGATGCTTGATTGCGAAACCGCCGCAGGCCAAAGCTACCAGCGGGCCGTGCTGACGACCCTGCGATTTAGAGCTTGAAGGTCGCCACCGAGGCTTGCAAGCTAGTGGCCTGCTGTTCCAGGCTGCTGGCCGCAGCTGCAGCCTGCTCCACCAGGGCGGCATTCTGCTGAGTCATTTGATCCAGCTGAACGATGGACTGATTGACCAGCCCGATGCCCTGGCTTTGCTCGCCCGACGCGGCGGTCACCTCGCTGATGATGTCGGAAACCCGCTGCACGCTGGCGACGATCTCATCCATGGTGCTGCCGGCGTTTTGCACCAAGCGGCTGCCCGACTCCACCCGTTCGACGCTGGCGCCGATCAAGGTTTTGATTTCCTTCGCCGCCTCGGCCGAGCGTTGCGCCAGCGAGCGCACTTCCGCCGCCACCACCGCAAAACCACGCCCCTGCTCACCCGCCCGCGCGGCTTCCACCGCGGCGTTCAAGGCCAGGATATTGGTCTGGAAGGCAATGCCATCGATCACGCCAATGATGTCGCTGATCTTCTTGGAGCTGGTGTTGATCTCTTCCATCGTCACCACCACCTGGCTGACCACTTCACCACCGCGGCGTGCCACAGCCGCTGCCGAGCCTGCCAGCTGATTGGCCTGGGCTGCCGACTCAGCGCTGTGACGCACGGTGTCGGTCAGGGTCTGCATATTGCCGCTGGTTTGTTCCAGCGAGGTGGCCTGCTTCTCGGTGCGTACCGAGAGGTCATGGTTGCCCACAGCGATCTCACGCGAGGCGACCGACATCGAGTCAGTGCCTTGACGCACTTCCGACACGATAGACGCCAAGCCTTGCGACATGGCCCGCACCGCAGCCAGCAAGCTGGCATCGGCACCGGGCGCCACCACAATGTTTTGCGACAAATCACCATCAGCCATCTGACGCATCACATCGCGGGCGTATTCAGGCTCGCCGCCCAGCTGGCGCCAGACGCTGCCAATCACCAGGAATGAACCCACGCCCAAGGCCACCACCACCAGCAAACCAGCGATCAGGATGGCCATCAGGCTCGAGGAAACACCGGCATCCGCCTTGGCCAAGCCGCTGTCAAAGCCTTCGACCGCACGGGTGCGAGCGCTCTTCACATCATCATCAAGCGCTTTCAGCGCGGCCTGCATCTTCGGAATGGCACCGGCCTGATCACCCTGCTTGATGCCCAGGAACAATTCGGCCGTGTCCACCGAGGCCGCGAAGTAAGCCTCGAAGCCTTTCTTGAGCTTGGCGCCTGACTCGGCCTGGCCTTCGATCTTCTCGATCGAATCCAACAATTTGCGAATGCTTGTGGCTCGCTCTTTGGCTTCATCAAGACGCTTTTTCTCGCCCTCGGCCACGGCGCTTTGAATCGTGGCGCCCAGAGCTTCCAATTGCGAGGCGAGTTGTGTGGTGGCATCCACCAAGGGATAGTGCACCTCGCCGACCGCAGTGATGGCCGAGGAGGTGCGGGCCGAAAAGCCCCACACCACGGCAATGCCGACAGCGAAGATCAGGGCCGCGAATACCGGCAAGAGCCAGATTCTGGTCTTTACATTCATTCTTAAGCCTCCATATCGGTTGCGCTGCCTGGACAGCGCAACCATGTCTACCCCCGCGGATCAATCCACCGTCAAAACTGCCTTGACCGTGCCGTCCACCGCCGACTTTTCGATGTAGCCGATCGCGTCAGGGTTGGCTGCGACGAACTTCTTCACCTCGGCCGAGCTGGCCATTTCCTTGGGCGGCGTGGCCTTGCCCGAGAACACCAGGCGCGACCAAGCGGCCTTCACTTGGGCGGCTTGCTTGCCGGTGACCTTGGTGTAGAACTGCTCGCGCACTGCAGCCGACTCAGGCTGATCCAGAGCCATGGCCGATGCACCGCTGGGCAGCGTATTGGACTTACCCAAAAAGATGTTGGCGACCTGATCCGCCGTCATGCTGGCGGTCGGGCTCTTGGCATTGACGATCACTGCCACTTGCGCCTGCGTCACACCAGCGCAGCACACGCCCATTGCCAGCACGAACACGCGAAGTCCCGTTGTCATAGTTGTTTTCATAGTCTTTGCTCGCCTTTTAGAAAACCATATCCACAGCCAAGCTGTAGACATTGACAGGCGTATTGCCGAAGGCCGCGGTGGTGCTGCCGAACAAGCCAGGGCCGTCCGGCGTGATGCGCTCATACTGGAACTTCAGGTCGGTATTGCGATAGAAATCCCAACGCACGCCAGCGGCCTTGGTCTTCTGACGCGTGCTCTGGCTTTGCAGCACACCGTCGATCAGCTTGCGCAGATCAGGCGCCAAGCCCGGAACCGGCACGCCAGCCGGGATCACGCTGGTGTTCACATTGCTGCTGTCCTGATGCAACTCCGACAAGGTCACATAAGGCGTGAACTTGCCAAGGCGATAGCCGACCGTCGCAAACCAGCCGGTGGTGCTGGGCACGTAAGAGTCGGTCTTGCGGCGGGTGTATTCCAGCAGCGCCAGCACATTGCCCTGGTCGTAGCCCAGGCCCAGGCCGGTGAAGGTGGCGTGCTTTTTAGTGGCATCCATCTCCTGGCCAACGCTGGCGAACGGAGTCTTGGACAAAGCGGTCACCAAGCCACCCAAGCTGGCATTTTCAACGGTGAGCTTGCCTTGCACATGACCCAGGCGAATGCTGAAACCACCATCCAACTCGGCGGTCGCGTTCAAGCCCACCATGCTGTCGAGCTTGACCTTGCTGCCGGTCACCACCGAGTCAGACTTGCCACCATAGAGCTGGAAAGTCAGCGTGGAGCTGCCCAGCGCCACTTGGTAGTTGGCGTCCGCGCCGTCGAAATGGCTCAGCGGCACCTGGCCGTAAACATCTTGCGGGGGACGCAGCCAGGTGTTGGCATAACCCACGTCACGGAAGTCAGACACGGCAAACAAGGGCGCGCCCATGCGGCCGACCCGCACGCTCAGGGAAGGCGAGAACTGCGCCTTGGCGAAGGCCCATTCAACGGCGGGCTGATAGCTGCCGTAGCCGTTTTGCTTGCTCAGCACCTGTACGGTGGCTGAGAACATCGGGCTGAACTTGGCGCCGACCTGCACGCCGATCTTGGTATCCACATCGGCGCTAACCTCAGTGGTGGCACCTCGCGGCTGACCTGTCAGGCGATAGCGAGCTTCATCGGTGTCGGTTTTCACCACACCCAAAGTGCCGAAGCCTGAGAGGCTGAAGATGGACTCACCCGGTGCCTTGTCTTGGGCTTGCGCCTGCGCACCGATCATGAGAATTCCCAGGGCCAAGGCCGTGGGGCGGAAACGATATGTTGTGGACAACATTTTTTGGGGTTCCTGGTTTACATCAGAGATGGCGGCAGGCATGAGGGGAGTGATTCGCCTGTCGCCCTTTTTCTATCGACTAACGGACCTACAACTTGAACTTCGATTAGACGACTTTCCCCGCCCAATTCCCTGTTTTCCTGGGGTCAACCCGCGTATTTATGCGCGTTCGGCGCTCATTTGCGGCCTATTAGTCAATAGCCCCTAAAATCCGCGCAGCCCGAACCGGGCGGCCTCGAACCCTAACTAGTCCATGTACAAACTCGTGCTCATTCGCCATGGCGAATCCACCTGGAACCTCGAAAACCGCTTTACGGGCTGGACCGATGTCGATCTGACCCCCACTGGCGTCGAACAGGCCAAGCAAGCCGGCCGCTTGCTCAAGGAAGCCGGCTTCGACTTCGACATTACCTACACCTCCGTGCTCAAGCGCGCCATCTGGACGCTGTGGCACACCCTGGACCAGATGGACCGCACCTGGTTGCCGGTGGTGCACAGCTGGCGCCTCAACGAGCGCCACTATGGCGGCCTGCAAGGCCTCAACAAGGCCGAAACTGCCAAGCAGTATGGCGACGACCAAGTGCTGGTCTGGCGCCGCAGCTACGACACCCCGCCGCCAGCGCTGGAGGCCACCGATCCGCGCAGCGAGCGCGGCGATCTGCGCTACGCCAAGATGAACCCACAAGACATTCCGCTGACCGAATGCCTGAAGGACACCGTCGAGCGCGTGCTGCCCTTCTGGAACGACAGCGTGGCGCCAGCCATCAAGCTGGGCAAGCGCGTCGTCATCGCCGCCCACGGCAATAGCATCCGTGCGCTGGTGAAGTATTTGGACAATATCGCGGACGACGCCATCGTCGGCGTCAACATCCCCAACGGCATCCCGCTGGTCTACGAGTTGGACGCCGACCTGAAGCCGATCCGCAGCTACTACCTGGGTGACGCCGACGCGGCAGCCAAGGCGGCAGCGGCCGTGGCCAGCCAGGGCAAGGCCTAAGTCAGGCTCAGTGCTGGCCTAGTGCAGGTCTGATTCAGGCCCGATTCAGGCCAAAGGGTGGGTCTCACGACCCGCCCCGCCCTGCCAGCGTTTTACACAAAGCGACGCAAGGTTTCAGCCAGCAGCGGCACGATGCTGACCGCATTGCTGGCATGCGGCACGCTATTGCTGCTCCACACATGGCGCACGCCGGCAGCGTGCAGATCGGCCACCGCTGCGCCATTGAAGAGGGCATGCGTCACGGCCACATCCACCGTGCGGGCACCACGCGCCAGCAGGCCCTGGGCCGCGCCGATCAGGGTGCGGCCGGTACTGGCCATATCGTCCAGCAAGACCAAGGCGCGGCCGTCCACAGGCACATCCGGCAAGGCCAGACTGACTTGGGCGTCGCCATGGCGCACCTTGCTGCCGATGGCGTGATCCAGACCCGCGGCATGCGCCGCCTCACGCACCCATTGGCCCGATTCTTCATCCGGCCCTAACAGCAAGGCACCTGGCACCTGCTCGGCCACCCAGCGCCCCAGCAAGCCAGCAGCCGAGAGGGCCAGCCCTGCTCCGGCAGGCATCACCTCGTCCAGATGGTTGATGCGGTGCAGATGCGGGTCAATCGTCAGCACATGGTCGAAGAACTGGCTCAGCAGGCGCGCGATATGGCGCTGGCTGACGGCTTCGCCGGGCGTGAATTCCATGTCCTGGCGCATATAGGCCAGATAGGGCGCAATCAGCAACAGGCGCTGCGCGCCTAGGTCGCGAGCGGTAGGCGCCGCGATCATCAACTCGGTCAGCTTTTCATTCGGCTGCTGCAGGCCGCGCAGCAGCAACACGGTGGGCGGCAAGGGCGTGGGCAGCACCAAGCGGAACTCACCATCGGGAAAGCGGTGACGGCGGATGAACTTCAAAGGCAGGCCCAGGCCCTGCGCCAATTCATCGGCAAGAATGGCTTCCTCCTCGAAAGCCAACAAAACTGCATTTGGATTCATGGCCTGACTTTAGCCCGTCAATGCCGCGCCATGCCTTGCATGATCTCATCGCGCACATGCTCGGCCAGCGCGCGGCGGTCGGCATGGCTGGTGCTCATGGACATCAGCACATCAACGCGCACGCTCAAGCCCCGCGCCTTCAGCACCGCCCACAGGCTTTGAACCAAGGTGGTGCCACCGATGAACTGAGCCGCCGTGCTGAAGCGCATGCCGGGCTCCGACCAGCGCAAGGCCAAGGGCTGCAAGGGCACATCGGTCGAGATGGCGGCCTGCAGCAGATTGCCGTGGAAGCCCAAAGGCTCGGGGCCAGGCCCGGTCGTGCCCTCCGGGAACACCGCCACCGTGTCACCATTCTTGAGCGCCTCGGCCATCTGGTGCACCACCCGTAGGGCGTCGCGTTTGCTGGCGCGCTCGATGAACAAAGTGCCCACGCCGTCCACCATCAAACCGACCACCGGCCAATCACGCACATCGGCTTTGGAGACAAAGCGCGCCTCCGGCACCACCGCGTGCACGGCCGCAATGTCCAGCCAGGACACATGGTTGGCAACGATCAATTTGGCCCCAGGCCGAGGTGTGCCGCTGGTTTCCAGGCTGACGCCCAGAATGCGCAGCATCTCGCCCGACCAACGCTTGACCTCCACATGACGGCGCGCCGTACTCAAGGTGGCGAAGCGCAGCCGGATCAGAACCACGCCCCAGAGCAAATGCAGGCACAAACGAAATAGGCGCCCCAGGGCGACAAGGGTGCGCATCAGGTTCAGGCGTGGCCGGCCGCAGAGCCAAGCACATGGCCAGCTTCAAAGGCGATATGCCCCGCCACCACCGTCATGCGCACCTGAGCCGGCAGCTCGAAGCCGCTGGTCTCAAACGCGAACGGAGTGTGCTTGCCCTGGCTGCTCAAGGCATCGGGCGTCACCGCCCAGCTGGCCTTGTCGTCAAACACGCAGACATCGGCCACACCACCCACCACCAGGCGGCCAGCGCTGGCGGCCAGCGAACCCAGGGCATCGCCCAGCACGCTCACTGGCTTGGCGGTGATCACGCCCAGCGCCTGGCTCAAAGGCAAGCCGCCGTCCTGAGCCCAACGCAGAGCCAGGCTCAAGAGCAGTTCCAGCCCGGTCGCACCCGGCGTGGCTTCGGCGAAAGGCACATTCTTTTCATCCGCCGCGACCGGCATATGGTCGCTGACCAAAGCGTCCAGCGTGCCATCGGCCAGGCCGGCGCGCAGCGCGTCGCGGTCACGGCCCTGGCGCAGCGGCGGCGTCAGGCGCATGGCGGGATTGAAGTAGCCAATGTCCACATCGGTGAGATGCAGGGAGTTGATGGACACATCGGCCGTCACCGCCAGGCCTTCCTTCTTGGCCGCGCGAATCAGGGCCACGCCGGCGGCGCTGGAAATGCGGCAGAGGTGGACGCGGGCGCCGGTGGCGCGCATCAGCTCAAAAATGGTGTGCAGGGCCACGGTCTCGGCCATCACCGGCACGCCGGACAGGCCCAAGCGCGTGGCCACCGCGCCGCTGGCCGCCACGCCGTTGCCGAGGTAGGCGTCATGCGGGCGCAGCCAGACCGTGTAGCCGTAGGTGGCGGCATACATCAGGGCACGGTTCAGCACCAAGGTGTCGCGCACCGGGGACTCGGCCTGCGAGAAGCCGATGCAACCTGCCTCGGTCAGCTCGGCCATTTCGGTCAGCGAATCACCGCGCAGATCTTTGGTTAGTGCGCCAAGAGGAAACAGCCGGCAGCGGCTCAGCTTGCGGGCGCGGAACTTGAGCATCTCCACCAGGCCGGGCTCGTCCAGCACCGGGTCGGTGTCGGGCGGGCAGACCAGGCTGGTGACACCGCCGGCCGCTGCTGCGGCCAACTCGCTCTCCAACATGCCCTCGTGCTCATGGCCGGGCTCGCGCAGGCGCGCGGCCAGATCAACCAGGCCGGGGGCGACGATCAGGCCGCTGGCATCGACGATGCGGTCAGCAGCGAACTCGGTCGGCTCACCCAGGGCAACGATGCGGCCGGCCGCGATGGCCAGATCACCAACACGGTCCAGGCCGGAGGCGGGGTCGATAAGGCGACCACCCTTGATCAAAATCTTCATGCTTCGTTTCCAGCGAGGATGGACATCACGGCCATGCGAACGGCGATGCCGAAGGTCACCTGCGGCAAGATCACGCTCTGCAAGCCATCGGCCACGGTGGAGGCGATTTCTACGCCACGATTGATGGGGCCCGGGTGCATGACGATGGCGTCAGGCTTGGCCAGCGCCAGCTTCTCGGGCGTGAGGCCAAAGTTCTTGAAGAACTCGCCGGCGCTGGGCAGCATGGCGCCGCTCATGCGCTCGTTCTGCAGGCGCAGCATGATGATCACATCGGCGCCGCGCACACCTTCGGCCATATCGTGGCAAACGCGCACGCCCATCTCGCGCAAATCACCCGGCACCAAGGTCTTGGGGCCAACGGCACGGATCTCGGGCACACCCAGAATATTCAGCGCATGAATGTCGGAGCGAGCCACGCGCGAATGCACGATGTCGCCGACGATGGCCACGGTGAGGTTCTTGAAGTCTTTCTTGAAATGCCGGATCGTGTACATGTCCAGCAAGCCCTGCGTCGGGTGCGCGTGGCGGCCGTCACCGGCGTTGACCACATGCACATGCGGCGCGCAATGCTGGGCGATCAGATAGGGCGCGCCCGACTCGCTGTGGCGCACCACGAACATATCGGCATGCATGGCCGAAAGATTGGCCACCGTGTCCAGCAAGGTCTCGCCCTTGGCGGTGCTGGAGCGGGCGATGTCCAGATTCAGCACATCGGCTGACAGGCGCTTGGCCGCGATTTCGAAGGTGGTGCGGGTGCGGGTGCTGTTCTCGAAGAACAGATTGAACACCGACTTGCCGCGCAGCAAGGGCACTTTCTTGACCTCGCGGTCATTCACCGACAGGAATGTGCCGGCGGTGTCAAGGATCTGGTGAATGATGGCCTGGGGCAGACCTTCAACGGAGAGCAGGTGAACCAGCTCGCCGTGCTTGTTGAGTTGCGGATTTCGCTTGGACAACACGATGAATCCCCTTATTTGATGTCGAAACTGAAGCGGCCGGTCTCATCCTTGGCCAGGCGCAGGCGCTGGGCCGCGTCCAGATGGATGCGGGCGGCGGAAAAGGCCGGCTCGATCGGCAGCTCGCGCCCGCCCCGGTCCACCAGCACGGCCAGGGTGACGCTGGCCGGGCGGCCGAAATCAAACAGCTCGTTGATCACCGCCCGCGTGGTGCGGCCGGTGAACAGCACATCGTCCACCAAGATCAGCGGGCGGCCATTCACATCGAAAGGCAGCTTGGTGTGGTCAGCGCTGGCCGCCATGCCTTTGGAGCCGAAATCATCGCGGTGCAGGCTGCTGGAAATCACGCCGGCGGTGCCCACCAGGCCCAGATCTTTTTGCAAACGCTCGGCCAACCAAGCGCCACCGGACCAGATGCCCACCAAGGCACTGTCGGGCTTGCTCAGCAGCAGTTTTTGCACGCCGCGCAACAGGTCGGCGTAAAGCGCCTCGGCATCGAGAAGTAAGGTCGTCACGAGGTCTCCCGGAAAAATTGTTCAAGAATCAAAGCAGCAGCGGCGGCGTCGACATCGCGCACGCCATAACTTTCCGCTTCAACAGATGTGTAGCGCTCGTCCACCTCGTGGACGGCCAGACGGAAGCGGCTTTTCAGCTGGCGGCCGAATTTGCGCGCGCGCAGGGTCATCTCATGCTCGGCGCCGTCGGGGTGACGCGGCACGCCGATCACCAGGGCGTCGGGCTGCCATTCTTTGATCAGCCTGTCGATCGCCAGCATGCGGGCCTCGCCCTCCAGCGCCAGGCTTTTCAAGGGCTCGGCGGTCTGCGTGAAGCGGCTGCCGGTGGCAACACCGGTGCGCTTGGTGCCGAAATCAAAGGCCAGAAAGGTCTGTTGCTGCTGTGGCGCTGGGGTAGCGCTCATCATGCGTGGCCGGCCTCTTGGCTCAGCATGCGCGGATCAACACCCAACAGGCCCAGGGCGCGCTCGTAGCGCAGCTCCACCGGCGTGTCGAAGATGATGTCCGGCGAGGCATCCACGGTCAGCCAACCATTGCGACCGATTTCTTCTTCCAACTGGCCGGCGGCCCAGCCGCTATAGCCCAGCGTGACCAGAATGCGCTTGGGGCCGGCGCCGTTGGACAAGGCCTCCAGCACATCGCGGCTGGTGGTCATCTCCAAGCCACCTGGCACGGCCAGGGTGGCGTTGTAATGCCCGCCCTTGGCGTCCAACGGCTCGTGTAGCACAAAGCCGCGCTCGGTCTGCACCGGGCCACCGTAAAAAACAGGGGTATCGGCCAAGGCTTGTTGCGGCGGGCTCAGTTCCACCTTTTCGAACAAACTGCCCAGCGTCAGGGCGATGGGCTTGTTGATCACCAGACCCAGGGCGCCCTTCTCGTTGTGCTCGCACATATAGATGACGCTGCCGGCAAAAGCGTCGTCAGCCATGCCGGGCATGGCAATCAGGAATTGGTTTGCGAGGTCTATCCGGTCTTGGCTCATGCAGCTATTTTATTCGTCGGCGACACTGCTGCCATGATGAATCGTTTGGATCGCGTTTTACTCTGGTTCCGGCGTGACTTGCGTGTCGAAGATCAAGCCGCCCTCTATCACGCTTGCCGCGCCGGCAAGGCAGTGTTTTGCGTCTTCGTGCTGGACCAAGACATCCTCGCCGCCCTGCCCCGCAGCGACCGCCGTGTGGTCTTCATCCTGGAGTCCTTGCGGGTACTGGATGCGCAGCTGCGCGAGCTCTGCCCGGGCGCCGGCCTGATCGTGCGGCATGGCTCGGCCTCGGAAGAAGTGCCGAAGCTGGCGGCCGAATTGGGCGTGCAGGCGGTGTTCTGCAACCACGATGACGAGCCGGCAGCGCTGGCCCGCGACGCCCTGGTGGCCCAGCGCCTGGCCAGCTTTGCCTGTGGCTTCGAGACCTTCAAAGACCATGTGATCTTCGAGCGCAGCGAGGTGCTGACCGCACAGGGCAAGCCTTACGGCGTGTTCACGCCCTACAAAAACGCCTGGCTGCGCAAGCTCAATGATTTCTACCTGCGCGCTTATCCGGTGGCGCGCCATGCCGCTGCACTGGCCGCCACACCGCTGGCCAAAGGCGTTCCCACCTTGGCCGAGATTGGCTTTGAGCCGGCCGAACTCAACCCGATCTTGATGCGAGGCAGCCTGGGCGCCGCCGATTTGTTCGATGAATTTCTGGAGCGCATCGAACGCTATGACCGTAGCCGCGACTTCCCCGCCATCAAAGGCCCCAGCTACCTCAGCGTGCATCTGCGCTTTGGCACGATTTCAATCCGGCAATTGGCCCGCGCGGCCTGGGCGCGCATGCAAGCGGGTGAGAAAGGGGCCGAGATCTGGCTGGCCGAGCTGATCTGGCGCGATTTCTATCACCAGCTGATGCACCACCACCCGCATGCCATGCACGCCGCCTTCCGCGCCGAATACGACGCGATTGCCTGGGAGGCCGGCCCCAACGCCGACAGCCGCTTCGCCGCCTGGTGCGAAGGCCGCACCGGCTACCCGCTGGTGGATGCGGCCATGCTGCAACTTAATCAAACCGGCTATATGCACAACCGCCTGCGCATGGTGACGGCGAGCTTTTTGATCAAAGACTTGGGCATCAGCTGGCAACGCGGCGAGGCCTACTTTGCCGAACAACTGCTGGACTTTGACCTCGCCGCCAACAATGGCGGTTGGCAATGGGCGGCCTCCAGCGGCTGCGATGCGCAGCCCTGGTTCCGCATCTTCAACCCGGTCACGCAGAGCGAAAAGTTCGACGCCGAGGGCCGCTTCATCACCCGCTATCTGCCGCAATTGACCAAACTGCCTGCCAAGCTGCGGCATGCGCCCTGGACCGCCAAGCCGCTGGAATTGCAGGCTTGCGGCTTGGTGCTGGGGCGCGACTATCCAGCTCCCATCGTCGACCACGCCGAGGCCAGGGAGCAGACCCTGGCGCGTTACGCCGTGGTCAAGAGCCGGGCATTGCCGCCAGGCTAGCCGTCGCGGGCTTCAGGGCCACGGCCGGGGCGCTGAACTGGCCGTAGGGCGATTGCCAGCGCGCCAGAATGTCCTGGTATTGCGCACTCCAGTGGCGCAAGCCATCTGGCTTGCCATCCAGCACATCATTCAGAAAGGCCAAGGCTAGCTCCTGGGTGGCTTGCTTGGCGCGGGGGTTGAGCGCGGTGCCGCCGGTGATGCCACGGTCGGTGAACATGCTGTGCGAGCCGCCTTCAAACACGGCCAACACCTTGCGCGCATCGTGCCCGGTAGCATCAAACAAGGCCAGGCGGTCGCTGGCGTCCGAGAAGTAGCCGGGGACGCGGATCACATCCTCGGTCGCGGTGATGTGCAGGGTCGGAATGGCGATCGGCCCAGTGATGGGGCGCACATCACCATCGCCGTAGAAAGGCGGTGCCGAGATCACGATGGCCGCTTTGAAGCGCGGATCGCGCAGATCCAGCGTGTGGCCCTGGCGCGTCACCTGGGCACCGGCCAGCAGCAAAGTGGTGTTGGCACCGTAGGAATGACCGGCTGCGACGATGCGCTCGGGGTCGATCAGCGCGGCGCGCTCGCTGTGCAGCAACGTGTCCAGCGCGAATTTCACATCCGCCACCCGGCTGATGGCCTCGCCCTCTTGCGCCGCCGCCTGCAGGCGCGACACCAGTTGCAGCGGATTGCCCATCCAGACCTGCTGGCGGTCACTGCCGATATGTTGCACATGCAAGCTGGCATAACCCTGGCGCGCGAAGTAGGCGCCCAGATAGCTGTAGCCACGGCGCGAGCCGCCAATGCCGTGCGAATACACTACCAGCGGCACCGCTTGCCCCGCCACGGCCTGGGCGGGCCAGTACAGGCGCACCGGCACATCGCGCTGGCGGCTCTCATCACGCCAGTCCATCTCTATCACTTGGGCGCCTTCGGCCACTGCCGTCTGCGCATAGCTGCTCAGTGTGTCCGTCGGCCCGATCGCCGTCGGCGTGGTGTTGCAACCCGCCAGCAGCAAGCTCGCCGCCAACAGGCATGTCAAACCAGATCTCAGCATGTCCCGATCCTTCCCAGCAAGCTCGAAAGAGAGCAGCTGGGGTCAGACTAACGCAGATTCAAGGGCAGCGCTGCCCCGAACAGGGTAGCGAAACATTGCGAAACACAAGCTGAGTTCGCAACGCGAGCGAGCCAGAGAGTTCAGGCGCTCAGAACAGCTCCACCGCGCTGGCACGAGATTCTTCTTGCAGATGCCCGGCCTGCACCAGGTCGGCATGGCTATTGACCTGGTTGCGCCCGGCTTGCTTGGAGAAATACACCGCCTTGTCGGCTCGGTCAAAGGCCGAGCTGGGCGAATCCCCCGGCTTCACCAGGGTGAAGCCCACGCTGACCGTGATGTGGCCGACTTGCGGAAAGAGATAGTTTTCGGTGTTCTGGCGCAGGCGCTCGAAAGCCTGGGCTGCATCTTGCGGATCGTCGCAACGCATCAGGGCCACAAACTCCTCGCCGCCGAAGCGATAGAGCAGATCATGGAAGCGGAAGCTGCTGCGCATCAGGCGCGACAGCAGCAGCAAGACCTCATCGCCGATCAAGTGGCCGAAGTTGTCGTTGACGCGCTTGAAATGGTCGATGTCGATCACGCCCAGGTAATGCTGGGGGTGCGGCCCATCATGGCGGCGCCCGTCATCCGGCTGGGCGCTGTGCTTGAGCGAGGGCGCCTCGCTAACGGCCTTGAGAAAGCTGTCCTCGAAGGTCTTGCGGTTGAGCAGACCGGTCAGGGTGTCACGCTCGCTGTAGTCCAGCAAGCCTTGGAAATTGTGATAAATGCGCAGCACGCCGCCGACGATGCGCTGCAAATTAGGCGCTAAGGCCTCGCTGGTTTCGATTTCCACCACGCCCACCACTTCGCGGTCGGTGGCAATCGGAAACAGAGCCAGCCAATGGTTGCCAGCGGGCAGCTGCAGCATCTTGCGGTTGTGCAAGCATTCCAGCCGGGCCGGGAAGTCAGATGCCAAAGGCAGGCGCGCGCTTTCGGCCCACAGCGGGTCGGCGGTGGGGACCGCATCACCTTGTGCCAAGCGAGCACGAGTCAACCAGCGCTCTTCACCAGGCTCGCCCACACAGCGGTAAATGGCAACCGACAAGGGCTCCAGCAACTCGCGCAGCGCCGTGACCAGCGTGACGTCCATCACATCGCGATCGCGAAACCCCGTCATTTCCGCCAGATGATCTACGACTTCGGACATGGTGTTCCCTGCCTCATGGTTGAGGCTTCAGCAGCGTTTCCCCCTGTGCGCCGGCGTTCTTAGACCCCTGGCACCCCCAAGCCGGCTGCCCGAGGGCAAACGGTACTGGCCGGCACGGGCCGCCGGCCAGCACGAACTCAGTGCTGCAGCGGCGCCGTCTCTCCTAGCGCAGAAGCGGAAGTGTAACCAGCGATTAGTTGTAACAAAAGTTCTTCGTCATAGGGTTTGCCGAGGTAGTGGCTAACACCCAACTCTGCCGCGTAGTCCTTGTGCTTTTGCGCAATGCGCGAAGTGATCATGATCACCGGCAAGCTGCTCAGGCGGCTATCAGCGCGCATATTGCGAACCAAGTCGAAGCCGTCCATGCGTGGCATCTCGATGTCGCTGAGCACCAGGGCCGGCAATTCCTCGGCGGCCAGGCACTCCATCGCATCCAGACCGTCCTTGGCCAACTGCACCCGGTAGCCCTCGCGTTCCAGCAAGCGCTGGGTGACGCGGCGCACGGTCAGCGAGTCGTCCACCACCAGCACCAGCGGCGCCAGCGCTTCTTGCGGTTCCTCGACCAGCTCCACCGGCGCACCGCTGGCCAGCTGGGCCTGCTGTTCGCGCAAGCGCTGTTGCGCCTGTTCGCCGTAGCAAGTGGCCAGGGCATGCGGGTTGTAGATCAGCGCCACATCGCCGGAAGCGAGCAAGCTGATGCCGGCCAGTCCGGGCACACGGTTGAGTTGCGGGCCGAGGTTTTTGACCACCACTTCCTGGTTGCCCATCACCTCGTCCACATGCAAGGCCAGACGTTGCTGGGAATTGCGCAGCAGCACGATGGACGCCGTCTTGCCGTGAGCCTGGCCATGACCGGCCTGGCCGAGCAAGCTGCCCAGCCAGAAGAAGGGCTGCGTGTGGCCAGCCAAGTTCAGCTTGCCACTGGCGTAAGCGCCTTCCAGCTGGTCCAGCGGCAGGCGCTGCACCGAATCCATCAGCGCCGCCGGCACTGCCACCGTTTGATCACCACAGCGCAGCAACACCACCTGGGTCAAGGCCGTGGTCAGGGGCAGGCGCAGCGTGAAGCGGCTGCCCTGGCCCGGCTCGGTATGGGTGTCGATGCTGCCGCCCAGCGTCGCCACTTCGGCGCGCACCACGTCCATGCCCACACCGCGACCCGAGGTTTCGGTGATTTGGCTGGCCGTGGAGAAGCCGGGGGTGAAGATCAGCTGGGTCAGCTCGGCTACGCTCAGCTCAGGCGCGTCGGGCTTGATCAAACCCAGTTGCTCGCCACGCTGGCGGATACGGGGCAGATCCAGGCCGGCGCCGTCGTCACTGAAGCTCAGCAGAACTTCGTTGCCTTCTTGTTGCAGCGTCAGGGTCAGCTGGCCGGTGGCATCTTTGCCTGCAGCCACACGGGCTTCGCTGGCTTCAATGCCGTGGCCCACGCTATTGCGCAGCAAATGCTCGAAAGCACCGGCCATGCGCTCCAGCACGCTGCGGTCCAACTCGGTCTGGCCGCCGACGATGTTGAGCTGCGCCTGCTTGCCGGTATCACGCGCTGCTTGGCGCACCACCCGGTGCATACGCTCGGACAAGCTGTCGAACTCCACCATGCGAGTGCGCAGCAAATCGTCCTGCAACTCACGTGTCAGACGCGATTGCGCTGCCAACTCGTCTTCACCGAGCTGCACATTGCGCTGCAAAGAGCGCTGCACGGTGGCCACGTCACCCACCGATTCGGTGAGCATCTTGGTCAGTTCCTGGAAGCGGGTGTAACGGTCGAATTCCAGCGGGTCGAAATGCTCGGACGCGCGGCTGAGCTGATCTTGCTGCGAACCCATCTGGGCCTCGGCTTGCAATTCCAACTCACGCATCTGGGCGCGCAAACGCTCCAAGTTGTCGTCCAAATCCAGCAAGGCCGACTTCATCTGCGCCAGCTCAGACTCCAAGCGGGTGCGGCGAATACTCACCTCGCCGGCCTGGGCTGCCATGCGCTCGAGCAAGCTGCCGCGCACACGCACCATGGCTTGCGGGCCGATGGGACCCAGCTCGCCGGCGTTCTCGTCCAGCGGGTTTTCGACAAAGCGCGACCAGTCGATGCGCTCAACCGGCGCGGCTGGTTCTGCCGCCACGGCGGTCGGCTCAAGGCCGGTGAGCTCGGTGGGCGCAAGCGCCTCGACCGTCTCGGCAACAGCAGGAACAAAGGCTGCCACCTGCTCAGCCGCCAGCGGCTGCACCGTAGTGGCCGCAAAGGCCGTGGGCGCCGCCTCCGCTGGCGCCGCCGGTGCCACCGGTACCGCCGGTACCGCCAAATGGCCGGCGCGCAAGGCATCCATGCTGGCAGCCAGGGCGTCGCCGCCGGCCTGCAAGCTCAGCAGCTCAGCCTGGCTAGGCGCGCCGCCGTCAGCGTGCTGATGCAGAACGCGCTCGACCTCGGTTTCCAAGCGGTGGGCTTGCTCACCCAAGCGCATGGCGCCACTCAGGCGGGCACCGCCCTTGAAGGTGTGCAGGGCGCGCATGCAGGCCGCCCCTTGGCTGCGGTCTTGCGGCGCTTGCAGCCAAGCGCGCAAGGCACCGTGCAGCTGACCCAGCAATTCCTGCGCTTCTTCGTCAAAGATATCAAACAGCTCGGGCTCGATGGCATCGGGCAAACCGGGCTCGACTTCGTCCTCATGGGCAGCTGGTGTCAGCAGCAGCGGATCGATGGCAGCTTCAGCAGTCGCCAGCGATGGCTCGGCTTGTTCCTCAACCTCAACAGCGTCATCGGCCACATCGGCAAACGCAGCCATATCCGGCTCAGCCGCCTGATCGCCCTTCTCCTTGATCAAGGCATCCAGGCCCATGGACAGCGAATCCAGCTCGGACTCGAAGTCCGCGTCATGCTCCGGCTGATAAGCCTGCAAGGCGGCCAAGGTGGCGGGATCCAGCGGCTTGAGGAAGCCGGCAGCGAACTGATGCAGCAGATGGCGAATTTCGTCGGCCGCCTGCACAAACATCTGCGCCTCGGCCTCGCTATAGCGACGCGTGCGTTGGGCACGGCCCAGGGCGTGTTCCAGCGCGCGGGCCAGGATCGACAGATCTTCAAACTGCACGGCCGCCGCATTGCCGGCCAGCGCATGCGCCAGTGGCTCGCAATTGGCGGGCACCGGGCCATTCAGCTCCAGCGCCCATTCGGCTAGGCTGGTGCCCAGGCGGCGCGACAACTCATCGGCCTCGTTGAGGAAGATATTGAACAGCGTGATGCTGACCCGGATCGGGCCGATGACCTTGACGCTATCGTCTTCCGCCTGCTCAGCCGCGGCTTGCTCGGCGTCTTCGTCCTGCGCGTCGCGGGCCGGGCTGCGAACCAATTCCAGCGTCGGTGCTTGGTGTTGGGGCAACTCGAGGGGCTCGGCGGGCTCAATGAGCTCAACAGCTTCGGCGGGCCCAACAGATTCAACCCCCTCTGCGACCAGCTCAGGCGTTTCCGTTTCCGTTTCCGTTTCCACTTGGGCTTCGGCTGGCTCGGCGTCCGCCAAGTCAGGCGGCAGCAGCAACTCGGTGTCGGCCAGTGGAGCCGCGTATTCGGGCACAGCTTCACGGTGAATCTGCGCCAGGGCGGCGATCAACTCATCGTCATTCAGTGCGCCGGCTTCGGCCACCGGCAGAGCCGCTTCTTCACCCAGGTCGAGCTTGAGCTCGAACTCGGGCAGCTCAAATTCTTCGGTGCTCGCGGCTGGCAAATCAGCCCGCAGGCTGTTGAACTCCAGCACAAAGGGCAAGTCTTGCTCTGGCGTCTGCGGCTCGACTGCGGCGACAACGTCCGCAGGCAAGGCCGGCAAATCACTGTCGCTGTCACTATCGTTTTCGCTCGCCACTTCGCCTTCGGTGTGGCTTGGGGGCTGCTGCTCGTCACTGGCCAAATCAGGCTCAGCCGCAGGCAGGCTGGCGTCATCAAGGCCATCAATGGACTCGATCTCGGGCAGCACAAACTCTTCAGGTTGTGACGCTTCTACCGCAGCAGCGGGCTGCGCCGGCAGGTCCAGCAACTCGGACACCTCGGTGGGCGCAAACTCGTTGAAGGTCGTGGGTTCAAAGCCGGCCAATTCCGGTGCGGCAGCAGCAGCCACAGCCGGCTCATACGAGACAGTCACCGGCAGCGCTTCGACCTCCGGCAGCGTGACAAAACTCAGCTCGGGCATAGGCTCGGGCTGGGCTTCGGACGCTGGCACTGCTTCGACTGTCAGCTCAGGTTCTTGCACAGACTCGGCCGGTGCCAGTTCCGGCGCAGCGGCAGCGGCAGGTTCCGCTTGCACTTCAGCCACATGAACTTCAGGCGCAGGTACGGGAACGGGTGCCGGTGCGGGCGCTGCCGCTGGAACTGCCGCCAGGGGACGCAGTCGCAAGGCATCTGCCTTCTCGCGCAGCGGCTCGGGCGTCAGCGTCGGTGTTTGAGCCGAGGCAATCTGTTCGCACCAGCGGCCCAGGTAATCCAAGGCTTCTTCGCTGAATTCGAGCAAGGCGGCATCCGCCTTGGGCGTGGCCTCGGCCAAGCGGGCATTGAACAACTGCTCGCAGCTCCAGGCGCCTTCGCCGAATTGCTCCAGCCCGACCATGCGCGAGCTGCCCTTGAGGGTGTGGAAGGCGCGGCGCATCACCGTCAGCTGCGGCGTGCTTTCCGAATCCGCGCGCAAGCCCGCCAAGGCCTCGCGGGCATTGCCCAGCACTTCGGCGGCTTCTTCCAGGAAAATCTCGCGCATTTCCGGGTCGTGCGCCGGCAACAAGCGGGTGTCTTCGGCGGGGCGCTGCGCGGCCTCCACCAAAGCCGGCGGCAGAGGCGGCAAATTGGGCATGATGGGCGCAGGCGGCGCGGCATGCGCATCACCACTGCGACCCATCAGCGAGCTCAGGCGGCCTGTGCTTTCGTCAAACACAAACATGCGCTTGGCCAAGGCCGGCTGCACGCCCAGCATGTCGATCATGAAACCGAGCGCGCCCAGATTGTTGGCCAGGCGATCGAACAGCTCACGCGGGGCGGCACGCTCGACATCCACCTCGGTATTGGCCAGGCGATCCACCTCATCGCGCATACGCACGCAAGCCAATGCGGCTTGATCCAGGCCCAGCACGGTCAAGACGCCACGCATCGAGGACAGCTGCCCCGGCACCGGGATCAGACGTTCGCGCTGGCTCGGGTCACGGAAATACTCATCGGCCTGACGCTCCACCTCGGCCAGGCTGCTGCGCAATTCATGCACCACGCTGCCCAGCGTCTGGCGATCAGAGACACGCCGATACAAATCTTCCATCCAGCCTTCGAGCGGCTCAGGCGCCTCGCCACGACCCACCGCAGCGATACGGGCGGCCAGGCGTTTAACGCGGTCAGCCTGCTCGGGCTGGTCAAAGACGGCCTCATCCAGCGCCGCTTCGACGTACAACAAACTGGTGGCCAATTCCATCGCCAGCGCGGGTGGCGGGGCTTTGGCCGAACGCACCGTGCTGACCACGGCGCGCTGCAGCATTTCGCCCAGCACCGCGCCGCTTGGGAACAAGCGGTGCAGAGATTCAGCCAGGCTGGCGAACTGTTCGTCCAGCACCGGCATGCGATGCGTTTCGCCCTCGGCCACCGTGCCCCAAGATTCTTTGGCAGCACTGACGCGGCGCTTGGCCTGGCTCACCCAGGCCGGGTCGATGCGACCCAGGCTTTCGTCTTCATAGTCGCCCAAGGGCTGGTTGGCCAGGCCATAGGCTTCCCGCACCGCCGCCAGGCGAGGTGCTTCGGCGGGGCTGGACAATGAACCACTTTGGGCGCAGAAGAACAACAGGTCTTGCGCCAAGCGTTGCTTGGCATCGAGATCGCCGGCATCGCCTAGCCCGACCACGCGCAGCTGGGACAACAAGCGCGAGCCCAGGCGTTTGACAAAGCTATCCAGCGGCAGCAAGCCCAAGGACTGCGCCTCGAACATGGCCGCGGCCAGTTGCCACAGGGTCTTGGTCTTGGGCGCATGCTGCAAGCCGCCCACCAGGCCGGCACACAGATCACTCAGCTTGGCGGCGTAGGCGCGTGCCGCAACAGCATGCGGCTCCCGCATCTGCTTGAGCAAGGTTGACTCGAAGGCCGGGCGCACCGTCTCCAGTGCTTGCACAGGCACCTTGCCGTCGACAGGCAGATCACGCCATTGCCATTCAAACTGCCACAGATCGGCCGGATGAACACGCTCGGCGCCGTTCAAGGCCTGCAGATCGCGATAGCTCGGAAACAGGCTCAGGCTGGAAATGGCCGCCGAGGGCGCACCCGCGCCCAACATGCGAGACACCAGCGAGAGCAGTGCGAAATCGGCACGCTCGATGACTTCGACCCGCGCCAATTCGATATTGGCGGGATGCTGGGCCAGGTCAGCGACGGCCTGCTCGGCCGCGCGCAAGACAATGGCACCGGCCGGCAAGCCGACCAAGTCCAGCACACCGGCCACCTGATGCAACTGGGCGGCGGCAGCTTGCAGCGCCGGCAGCGGCTGACTATCAGCACCCAAGGCGGAATAGCCCGTCATGCGGCCATCGCCATCGCGCAAGAGGCGGCGCAGGGATTTGTGCACCGACTCCAGCGAGCGGCGCAACTCTTCCTGCACCCAGGCCAGCGGGCTCAGGTCGGCAGGAAATTCGGAATCCTGCGCGTCCCGCATATCGCGCGGTTCCGGCTGGGGCCGGGACTGGCTCGTATTGGACATGAGATCCATCCTAGCCCCTTGCCTCAGGCAACCTTGAATCGGGCGACCGAGGCCTTCAAGGCATCGGCGGAACGCGACAACTCATGCACCATCAGGGCGGTGGAACGTGTGCCCTCACTGGTCTGCTCGGTCACCGCAAAAATGTGCTGAATGTTCTCGGCCACCTCATTGGCGGAAGCGGCTTCGCGCAGCGCTTGGGTGGAAATCTCAGCGATCAGGCCGTCCAGACGACGCGACACGGTGTCGATCTCTTCCAGCGCCTTACCGGCCGCGTCAGACAAGCGCGTACCTTGCACCACACCGAGTGTGGAGCGCTCCATCGCGGCCACGGCGTCATGCGTGTCGGTCTGAATGGTCTTGACCAGGGCGGCGATTCGGCGTGTGGCATCGCCCGAGCGTTCGGCCAGACGTTGCACTTCTTCCGCCACCACCGAGAAGCCGCGACCGGCTTCACCGGCCGAGGCGGCCTGGATGGCCGCGTTCAGCGCCAGCACGTTGGTCTGTTCGGTAATGTCAGAAATCAGCTCGGTGATCTCACCAATTTCCTGCGAAGACTCGCCCAGACGCTTGATGCGCTTGGAGGTTTCCTGAATGTGGTCGCGGATGGAATTCATACCGCTGATATTGTTCTGCATCGCCTGCAAGCCCGACTCAGCGGCCTCACGCGACTGGCGCGCCACCGTGGCCGTGGCCTGCGCTTGGGTGGACACCTCATTGATTCGGCCCGCCATCTGCAGCACCGCTTCACCGGTGGAGCGAATCTCATGCAGCTGCTCTTTCGAAGCGGCCAGCAGGTCGGTCGAAGTCTGGTCAACTTGGCCAGTCGTGTCGGTCACGCGAGCGGCCGTGGTCTGCACCTGGCTCACCAGATTGCGCAGCTCTTCCACCGTGTAGTTCACCGAGTCAGCGATGGCGCCGGTAATGTCTTCCGTCACCGTGGCTTGTTGGGTCAAGTCACCCTCAGCCACCGTCTGCAACTCGTTCATCAAACGCAAAATAGCGGCCTGGTTGGCGTCGTTGACGCGCTTGGCTTCACGCTCTTGCGTTTCAGCTTCTTGCTTTTGCGACTCGGCCATGGCGGCACGTTGGGTCTGGCCGGCCACATAGAGGCGCAGGAAACCCAAGGCACCCACCACCAGCGCCGCCAAGGCGGTCACCATCAGGGCAATCAGACCCAGATTGGCACCACCGGCAGATTCCAGTTCCTGCGCGACTTGTTCCAGGCCTTTGCGCAGCGGCTCGGCATCGGCCAGGATGCTGGTCTGCGCTTCACGCGCGGCCACCAGGCCTTGCAAACTACTCAGAATCACCTGGGCTTGGCTACGGGTCAGCTCATACTGTTTCAGCAGGGTCACCAGACGCGCCTTCAGTGCGGCGTCTTTGACGCTATTGAGGTGCAACTCAGGGTTGCCGTTGATCAGCGCTTCGGTGATCAGCTTGAAGGAGTTCAAGTCCTTGCCCAGCAAGAACACGGCCTCGGGGCTCACGCCTTCTTGCGTTTGGAATTCATTGGCGCTCTTGCCGATGCGCTGGGTCAACATCACCAGCTGACCGGCGGCGGCGATTTCCGCCGTCGAAGCACCTTGCTGCAAGGCATCGGCCGCCACGGTTTCCGCGCTTTCCAGCAGGTCACCGCTTTGCTTATTGATTTGGCGCAGGGCTTGGCCCACTTCGATCAGCGCCTTCTCCTGCGACTGCACCATTTGGCCGCTTTGCTCGGCGCGCTGCACCAGCGGCAAAATTGCATCCAGGCTGGCCGTCACACTGGCCGGCGCGGCAGCCAAGCTGCCTTCACCGGAGCGCAGGTCTTTCACCACGCTGGCCATGCTGCCCACGCTCTCACGCAATTCAACGAATGCTTCGGGCTTACCCACCAAGGCGGATGTGACCGACTTGGCCATACGCTGCGACTGCATCAAGGCCTGGCCGGTGGCGCGCACCTGAGCGGCGCTGCGCGAGCTTTGCAAAATGGTCACACCGACCGTCGCCGCCGTACCCAGCAAGCCCACCGCCACCATCGCGGTAAACAGCGCTTGCTTGCGGCTGCTGGCGGCCTTGCCTGCCAACGCGCCGTCGGCCTGATCCATGGCCGCCGTCGTGGTGCTGGAGAAATTAGTCGTGGCCGGGAACTCAGCGCTGCTGAACTCGGTCGGCGTCGCCTCCGAAATGATCGAAGAGATGGGTGCAGAGGCTGCGGTGTCCGCACCTTGGCGGTCGCCGTCGATGTCCAGACGGCCCGTGGCGCCCTGGGCAGTGGCCAGGCCGTTTGTGCCCGTCATGCCCGCCAATTCAGCCGCCCCAGTGGCAGCCTGGTCGGATTCGTTCTTGCCCAGCTTTTTGATCTTGTCCAGGAAGCTCATCTCACCCTCTTGCTCTCGAAAATTTCGCCGATCTTGACTGGCATCGGACTCAAAACTGTTGTCTATCGGCCAAACTGGCCGTCAAATTTTTAGGCAACTCGCCTAGCCACACAGCCAGCCACGGGTCGCCACAAATGCATTCAGGCCTTCGCAAAGGCCTGATCTCGTCGCCTGAAATCAGACCACGACTTGCAAAAACTGTTCATGTTTAGAAAGGGCATCCAAATGCACTTGTTGCCACGATCGCCCTGCCTCGTCCAGCATGCGTGGGCCGGCAAAACGCGGTCGGCGCTGGCCTTCAGCACCCACTTGGCTCGCTGGATCAGAGGTATCCAAGCGCAGCTGGTCATCACCGCGCAGGCCGGCCAAACGGTCCACCAACAAAGCGCAGTTGCAATTCAGTTCAGGATTCAGCGACACCAGGCGGGCCTGGCTGGCTTCCGCCCGCGCTTCGCCGCGCTGCTCGGCCAAGGGCGTCTGCGCATCGCGCAAGCCCAGAAACACCGCCAAATCCACCACCGTGAACAGGCCACCGCGCAGATTGGCGAGTCCTGCCATCCAGGGCTTGGCATAAGGCAAAGGCTTGAGCGGCACGGGCGCGAAAATTTCCGCCGCATGCTTGAGCGAGAACAGCAAGCCATAGCCCGCACATTCCACCGCCAGCCAGCTGGCACCGGTGCCGGTCTGCTCACGCGCCTGCTGCATGCGGTGAGCTAGGCGGTGCTGCAGTTCGCGCAGCGCTTCTTTATTACTCATGCACCACCGAGGGCACGAATCTTGGCCAGCAACTCCTCGGCCTTGACGGGTTTGACGACGTAATCACTCGCACCCTGGCGCATACCCCAGACCTTGTCGGTTTCCTGGTTCTTGCTGGTGCACATGATCACCGGGATGCCGGCATAGCGCTCATCGCGGGTGATGGCGCGGGTCAGTTGAAAACCGTTCTGGCCGGGCATCACCACATCCATCAGGATCAGGTCGGGCTTTTCTTCGCCCAGGCGCTTGAGCGCCTCTTCGCCGTTTTCAGCCGTACGGACTTGGTAGCCACGCTTGCCGAGCAATTCACTCAGCACATGCAATTCGGTTTTCGAATCGTCAACCAACAAGATTTTCATAATGGTCATAGGTCCTCCTCAGGCCGCTCTGCCGAGCAAGGTGTCAATATCAAATGGGATCCGCGCTCGATGCAGGCATCAAGCGCCACGGCGGTGCTGCTGCACGGCCTTCAGCAACTGGTCTTTGGTGAAAGGTTTGGTGAGGTAGTCTTGCGAGCCCACCATGCGGCCGCGTGCCTTATCGAACAAGCCGTCCTTGGAGGACAGCATGATCACCGGCACGGCCGCAAACTGCGGATTGCGTTTGATGATGGCGCAGGTTTGATAGCCATCGAGCCGCGGCATCAGGATGTCGCAGAACACCAGATCGGGCCGGAAGTCGCTGAGCTTGGCCAGCGCATCAAAGCCATCTTCGGCCAGGACGATGTCATGGCCAGCCTGTTTCAGGAAAATCTCGGCACTGCGCCGGATTGTGTTGCTGTCATCAATGACCAGCACTCGTGCTGCAGCAGCAGGAGTACCGCTGTCAAGACCGGTAGGACCATCAGGAACTTGCACGCCAAGCCTCACTCTTCAAAGCCAAACGGTTCAGGGCAAAAGCCCGGCAGCATAGCCAGCAAAGTTACTGACCGGCAGCTAGTCAACCCTTAGCAGATCGACTTAGATACGCACCATTTCAAAGTCATCCTTGCGCGCGCCGCACTCAGGGCAGGTCCAATTCATATCCACATCGGCCCACAGCGTTCCCGGCGCGATGCCGTGTTCAGGATCGCCCGCGGCCTCGTCGTAAATCCAGCCGCAGATCAGGCACATCCAGGTACTTGCTTCGCTCACGGTGTATATCTTTTTGCTCACTACAATGTAAAGATTGTAGCCACGCAGGCCCCAGCAACTTCGTGACGAAATAGGCAGTGATGCAGAGGCAATTCTCCGGATTTGCCCCAAAGCAAGCCCGAATTGCAACTGCTTGTAATAACGCCCACGTTCGCTGAACCCGCGTGTTCTAAATCGCCTGCGGCCAGCCGCTTTGCCCGACCCTGACCTTGCGCCGCAAACTATGAGCAAAATCGATTCCAAAGTCCCACCGGCGGGTGCCGTTGATGGGGTACTCAGCGAAGACGAGCAAGCTGCCCAAGCCCCCGCCTGTGTGATGTGCTTCAACGCCAGCGAGGCCAGCGGTGCCAGCGGCCTGGGCGGCGACATCGCCACCATCGCCGCCATGGGCGCGCACTGCCTGCCCATCGTCACCGCCATCATCTTGCGCGACACCGCCGAAGTGTTTGAGCACCAGACCCTGGACACCGACACCATCTCCGAACAGGCCCGCCTGATTCTGGAAGACATTCCTATTACCGCCTGGAAGGTGGGCTTCCTGGGCAGCGCCGAGGGTGTCAGTGCGGTGGCCGAAGTGCTGTCCGACTACCCGGACGTGCCCCTGGTGGCCTATCTGCCCAATGTGGCCTGGCTGGATGAAGAACAGCAGCAAAGCTATCTGGATTCCTTCCGCGAGCTGATCCTGCCGCAGACCCATGTGCTGGTGGGCAATCACAAGACCCTCACCGACTTCCTTCTGCCCGACTGGGACAACGACCGCCCCGCCTCGCCGCGCGAGCTGGCCGTGGCCGCCGCTCAGCATGGCGCCGCCCATGTGCTGGTCAGTGGCATCAATCTGCCCAATCAATTTGTCGACAACGTGCTGGCCACCTCGCAAGGCCCGATCACGGGCGAGAAGTTCGAGCGCTTCGACATCAATTTCGTCGGCGCCGGTGACACCCTCTCGGCCGCACTGGCCGCCTTGTTGGCGGTGGGCGCTGATATTCACGCCGCGGTGGGCGAGGCCCTGTCCTTTCTTGACCAAGCGCTGGATGGCGGCTTTCGCCCCGGCATGGGCAATGCGATCCCTGACCGCTTCTTCTGGGCCTTGCCGCCTAATGAAGAAGAGGAAGCCGCGGCCGCCGCCGAAGCTGCCGCCGCCGCGCTGGACGAACCCGGCAGCCTCAGCCTGGACGATGCCCTGCCCAGCAGCCGCCCGCCCAAGCGCATGCACTGATTAATTGACGCCTTAACTGTTTGACCGCCTGCCCTGTTCTGAACACAGGCCAGCAATCCTCCCCATTTGCAATTCTTCTAGCCATGTCGAAAAACCAAGTCCTGTTCGAACGCGCTCAGCGCGTCATCCCTGGCGGCGTCAACTCCCCCGTGCGCGCTTTCCGCGCCATCGGCGGCACACCGCGCTTCATCACCCGTGGTGAAGGCGCTTACATCATTGACGCTGATGGCAAACGCTATATCGACTACATCGGCTCCTGGGGCCCGATGATTCTGGGCCACGGCCATCCGGCCGTGCTGGAAGCCGTGACCAAGGCCGCGCAAGAAGGCTTCTCCTTCGGCGCGCCGACCGAGCGCGAGATTGAGCTGGCCGAAGAAATTCTGAAGCTGGTGCCCAGCATGGAGCAGGTGCGCCTGGTATCTTCAGGTACCGAAGCCACCATGAGCGCCATCCGCCTGGCGCGCGGCGCCACCGGCCGCAGCAAATTCATCAAGTTTGAAGGCTGCTACCACGGCCATACCGACGCGCTGTTGGTCAAGGCAGGGTCAGGTCTTGCCACCTTCGGCCACCCCACCAGCGCCGGCGTGCCGGCTGAAGTGGCGCAGCACACCCTGGTGCTGGAGTTCAACCACCTGGCCCAGTTGGAAGAAGCTTTTGCCCTGCACGGCAAGGAGCTGGCCTGCGTCATCATCGAGCCGATCGCCGGCAATATGAATTTTGTGCGCACCCAGACCGCTTATATGAAGCGACTGCGTGAGCTGTGCACCGAGTACGGCGCCCTGCTGGTGCTGGACGAGGTGATGACCGGCTTCCGCGTCGGGCTGCACAGCGCACAAGGCATGTACGCCGAGCTGATCCCCGGCTTTAAGCCCGATATCAGCGTGTTCGGCAAGGTGATCGGCGGCGGCATGCCGCTGGCCGCCTTCGGCGCCAGCCGCGAGATCATGAAGCACCTGGCCCCGCTGGGCGGCGTCTACCAAGCCGGCACCCTGAGCGGCAACCCGGTCGCCACCGCCTGCGGCCTGGCCACGCTGCGCGAGATCCAGAAGCCCGGCTTCTTCGAAGACCTGTCCGCCAAGACGCGTCGCCTGGTCGACGGCTTGGCGGCCGTTGCCAAAGAGAACGGCGTGCCTTTCAGCGTGGACTGCCAAGGCGGCATGTTCGGCTTCTTCCTGATGGATCAGTTGCCGCAGGAATACCAGACCGTGATGACAACCGACAAGGAGCGCTTCAACCGCTTCTTCCACGCCATGCTGGACGCCGGCGTCTACCTGGCCCCGGCGCTGTATGAAGCCGGCTTTGTCTCGGCCGCCCACAGCGAGGCCGACATCCAGGCCACGCTGGACGCCGCCCGCCACGCCCTGCGCTAAAACTCGCGCCACCACCCGCCATGCCGCACACCGGCCGCCGCTTCACCGCGGCCATCTTTGATATGGATGGCCTGCTGCTTGACTCCGAGCGGCCCATCCGTGATGCCTGGCTGCGCCAGAGCGCGGCGGCGGGCACACCGCTCAGCGAGGCCTACTATCTGCTGACGGTGGGCATCAATCGCCGCGACTGCCTGGCCGTGCTGGCCGACAAGCTGGGCTCGCATGCGCAGGCCGAGGCCATGTACGAGGCAGTGGACCGCGAAGTTGAAGCGCAGTTCCAGGGCCAAGGCTTTGCCCTGCGCCCCGGCGCCCTGGCCTTGCTGCAGGCCTTGCAATCAAGGGGAGTGCCCTGCGCCGTGGCCTCCTCAACTCGCCACGCCGAGGTGCGGCGCCGCCTGGGCCTGGCTGACTTGCTGGGCTTTTTCGGCCCCATCCACGGTGGCGATCAAGTCGCACGCGGCAAGCCCCACCCCGATCTTTTCGAGCTGGCCGCACGCAGCCTGGGCCACGCGCCCGAACAGACCCTGGTGTTTGAAGATTCCAGCTACGGCGCCCAGGGTGCGTTGGCGGCTGGGGCCGGCGTGGTGCTGGTGCCCGACCTCAAATCCCCCGACCCGGCGACCGCGCCGCGCTGTCTGGTGCTGAACTCGCTCGACGCCGCCCTGCCCCTGGCCGGTCTGTGGTTCGCTGCCTGAGCGAGCACCCTCCCGTTTCTGAAGATTGACGACGACCATGCACATCCACATCCTCGGCATTTGCGGCACTTTCATGGGTGGCCTGGCCGCGCTGGCACGTGAGGCGGGCCACCGCGTCACCGGCTGCGACGCCAATGTCTACCCGCCCATGAGCGATCAGCTGCAAGCCCTGGGCATTGAGCTGACCAGCGGTTTTGGCGCCGAACAGCTGGCCCTGGCGCCCGATATGTTCGTGATCGGCAATGTGGTCACGCGCGGCGAGAAGTTCCCGTTGATGGAAGCGATTCTGGATGCCGGCCTGCCCTACACCAGCGGCCCGCAGTGGCTGGCCCAGCATGTGCTGCAAGGCCGCCATGTGCTGGCCGTGGCCGGCACACATGGCAAGACCACCACCACCTCCATGCTGGCCTGGATTCTTGAACATGCCGGACAGCAACCCGGCTTTCTGGTCGGCGGCGTGCCGCAGAATTTCGGCGTCAGCGCCAAGCTGGGCAGTGGCAAGGCCTTTGTGATTGAAGCGGATGAGTACGACACCGCCTTCTTCGACAAGCGCAGCAAATTCGTGCACTACCGCCCGCGCACGGCCGTATTGAACAACCTCGAGTTCGACCACGCCGACATCTTTGCCGACCTCGGCGCCATCGAAACCCAGTTTCATCATCTGGTGCGCACCGTGCCGGCCAATGGCCGCTTGGTCGTCAATGCCCGCGAGGATGCACTGCAGCGCGTGCTCGGGCGCGGCTGCTGGAGCGAGGTGGTGCGCTTCGGCGGCCGCAAGGAAGAGACCGGCGTGCTGCGCGCGCGCGGTGAGCCACAGAGCTTTGATGTGCTGCGCGGCAGCCTCAAAGTGGCGCGGGTGGAGTGGGCTCTGTTCGGCGAGCACAACCAGCTCAACGCCCTGGCAGCCATCGCCGCCGCCGAGCATGTGGGCGTGGCGCCTGAGCAATCCGCCGCCGCCCTGGCCGAATTCCAGAATGTACGCCGCCGCATGGAACTGCGCGGCGAGGTGGGCGGCGTCAAGGTCTACGACGACTTTGCCCACCACCCCACCGCCATGCGCACGACCGTGGGCGGCCTGCGCCGCCGCATCAAACCGGACGAGCGCATCCTGGCCATTTTTGAGCCCCGCTCCAACACCATGAAGCTGGGCACCATGAAGGCCCAGCTGCCCTGGGCGCTGGAAGAAGCCGACCTGAGCTTTTGCAACCAACAAGGCCTGGCCTGGGACGCCAAGGAGGCGCTAGCGCCCATGGGCACCCAAGCCCACGTTGGCGCCGACGTTGACGCTCTGGTCAGCGCCGTGCTGAACGCTGTCAAACCCGGCGACCATTTGCTGTGCATGAGCAATGGCGGATTTGGCGGCATTCATGAGAAGTTGCTGGCGGGCTTGAAGGCGAAGTTTGGCGGCTGAGCGAATGCCGCTGCACGAGCCCAACCGGGAGTTCGCCCCGGAAGGGCCGTAGATCAAGCGAAGGCAAGCACTAGCGAAAGACCCTGTCCAAAGAGAGCCTCGGGCATCGCCGCCCGTCCGAGACCTTGTGCCCCAGTCCGGACTTAACCCTTCGCCAACTGATACAGCTCATCCTTCAGCCGAGCCCGCTGCTGCTTCATCGCATGCAAAGCGTTGTCTTCAATCGCCTTGACGCCAAGTTCGTCCTGGCTGATTTGCTTGTCCAGCGCGTCGTGCGATTCAAGCAGCTTGGCGAAATGCGCATTTTCCTGTTTGAGCAGCTTGATGCGCTCGGCCAATTCAGGAAACTCGATGCTGAGTGCGTGAGGGAGCAGGCTGCTGTTGTGCATGTCTCAAATTCCTTTGTTTGAATTGCAAGGGATCGCGTCCCAAGTATTGCACGCAGGCATTCAAGCCCATCCCCCTACTCCCTATTCCTGAACGCCAACCACCCCGCCACCACCGTGAAGGTCAGGATGATCAAGGCAATGATGGCAAAGCCGTGAGGGTGATCGGCCAGCGGGATGCCTCCCACATTCATGCCCAGCATGCCGGCGATGATGTTGATAGGTAAGGCCAACACGGTCACCACGGTCAGGGTGAAAACGCTGCGATTGGTTTGTTCGCCCACCTGCGCGGCCATTTCTTCTTGCAAGAGCTTGATGCGTTCCTGCAGCGCAGCCAGGTCGCGGATGACGATGCTGAATTCCTCGGTGCTTTGGCGCAGCTCGTCCAGATCATGCGGCGTGACCCAGGGCGGCGGCTGGCGCAGCAGGCGGAACAAGGCGCCGGGCTCGGGCGCCAACAGCCTTTGCAAGCGCACCAGCACCCGGCGCAACTTGCCCATATCGGCGCGCTTTTGTTGCAGATGGCCTTGCAGCAACGCGTCCTCCACCCGGTCCACTTGCAAAGTGGCATCGCGCACGATGCGCACCAGCACATCGCCCTGGTCCTGCATCAGATGGTTCAGCAGCGCGACCGAAGAGCCGAAGAGTGCTCCGTCGCGCACCGCCTGGCGCAGCCGGTCAATGGAGCGCAGCGGATGCACACGAGCGCTGACGGCCACGCGGGGGTTGACGTTGACCCACAGACTGGCGATCTCGGAGGGGTCAAAGGAAAACTCGAAAGCCACATCGTTGACGACGGCGATCAGGTTGTCGGCCGCGTCTTCAATGCGGGTGGAACGCGAGCCTTCGCGCAGCGCGTCGAAGAATTCCGGCGGCAGCTCCAGATGGGACTGCATCCATTTGGCGGAAGCCGTGTCGGTCAGGTTGAAGTGCAGCCAGATGAACTCTCCCGGAGTCTCGGAAGGACTCTTGGCCAGCCATTGCAGGGCCTCACCCAGTTCGATGGCCCGGCCCTGGCCCAGGGGCGTGAACAAGAACCCGCAAATCAGCGCCCGGTCTTCGGCCGCAAAGGTGTACGCCATCGCCATCAAACCTCACTCAGATCACTTCCGCGCCTGGATTGTTCCAGCGAATTAAGTCAAAGGCCCGCTGCCTTGTCACATGACTGCCTTGCAGGCAATAAAAAAGGCCGACGCTTGCGCGCCGGCCTTTGCCATTTTTGTGCCGCAGCTGACTTTCATCAGCTGCGAGCCAGGCGATTTACACCCGCTGCATATTGGCGCGCAGCACGGTGGACAGGGTGTCCAGGCTTTCGGCCAGATGGGCGCGGGTTTCAACCGAATGGCCGCCCTTGGCCAGCGCGTTCTTCAGGTCAGCTTGCAGTTGCACCGCATGCAGACGCGCCAGCGAGTAGGCATCCGCCAGCACGCCGGGGCCACCGCCCTTGGTCAGCACGGCTTGCAAGCGCTTCACATGCTCGCGCTGCAGATTGCGGCGCAGGCGGTCGATCTCGGTGCCGCTCTTGAGCTCGCTCCAGATCGTGCTGTTGAGCGTGGCATAGACCTCGCTGAGCGAGATCAAACCCTTGCGCTGGTTCTCAGGCACATAGGACGGCAGATCCAGCAAACGCATCGCGGTGTTGCCGCTGAGCAAGCGGTCCAGCGCCACCAGCTGTACGCGGGCCACAGCGGCCGGCACATTCAGCGGGCCGCCACGATCCCACTCGTTGTAGTCGATGGTCAGGGTGCTGAGGAACTCAGGGCGGAACTTGAAGCTGTCCACGCTGAACAGACCCGAGGCAAGGAACTGCAAGGCCTCGCGCTGCTTGGCGGGCTCCACCGGCTTGAAGCTGGCGCGGCCTGTGCTGCCGGGCAGATCGCGGTTGGCATACATGCCGCCCACATACTTGCCCACCAGCTCGGAAGAGCGGAACAGCTGGTTGAAGCCGCTGACCAGGGCACGGCGCTGACGCAGTGGGTCATCGCCCGCTTCGGGCTTGCGGTCTTGCACGCGGGCCCACAATTCCTTGGACAGCTTCAGACGCTTCTTGTAGTAAGCCAAGGGGTCATCGCCGAGGTCGAAGCGGTTGGACATCGGGTCCATGCCGTCGTAGGGGCCAAAGCCGCCGGCATCACCATCATCGGCATACGCCAGCGCGGGCTCAGTGCTGCGGGCTGCGATCTTGGCCAGCTCAGCCGCCTCGTTCTCCACTGCGATGGGCTTGTAGGCGTACTCGATGGCCCAGTAGTCATACGCACCCAGCTGGGTGTTGTTGATCGTGGTGGGCGCCTCGCCTTGCAGCGGGATGTTGTAGGCGTTGTAGTCCATCACCGAGCCGGAAATACCGTTGGCTTCGGTGAAGGCCTTGTCCTTGAGCTGCGCCTGCGTGATGGTGGTGGAGGCTTTGAAGTTGTGCTTCAGGCCCAGGGTGTGGCCCACCTCATGCATGATCGTGTCCTTGATGCGGGCGAAGATGAAGGCATCGGCCTCGGGGCTGTCGGGCGCGATCTCGCCGCGCGCTTCCAGCACATCCAGAGCGAAGTCCAGCTCGACAGCGGCTTCGTGGGCGTAATTGCAATAAGCATGGTCCGCGCCGCCGGCCTTGGCGGCCAGGCTCAGTGGGGCCTGGCTCAAACCGGCCGACATGCCGGGGCCCAGGTCTTCACTGATGAAGGCACGGCCGCTGCGCGCAAAGACGTCGCTCATGCCAATGTCGGCATCGATGATTTCGCCGCTGCGTGGGTCGGCATGGCTGGGGCCAATGGCGAAGCCCACATCGGCGCCAACAAACCAGCGCACCGAGGCGTGGTCGGCGTCCATATTGTCCCAATCAGCATCGTCGGGCTGCTGCTTGGCCACCACGGCGTTCTTGAAGCCGATCTTCTCGAAGGCCTTGTTCCACTCCACGATGCCGGCCTCGACGGCGGGGCGGTACTTGGGCGGAATATTCTTGTCCATCCAGTAGGTGATGGGCTTGACCGGCTCAGACAGCGCGGCTGCCGGGTCAGCCTTCTCCAGGCGCCAGCGCTTGACGTAGTGCACGCGCGGGTTGGGCTTGCTGTCCTTGCCCAGGTCGGTGAAGCTTTCCATGAAGTGACCCAGGCGCGGGTCGGTCAGGCGCGGCGCCATGGCAGTTTCCGGCAGGGCCGTGAAGCTGTAGACGAAGCTGACGAACATGCTGCGGGGGTCAGGTGTTGCCTGCGGCGGTGTCGGCACCGGCACCGGCGGGGCCACCAGCGGCGGCGCAGGGATGCGCGGGGTGAAGAAGTGCATGCGCGCCGTCAGGGTGCTGAGCTTGGCGTCGGCGCGGGTGGCTTCGAAGTAGGAATTGCTGCGGTCAGCCGAGTAAGGCAGCCGGTAGGCCATTTCCAGGCGGGTCGACAGGCCAGGAATATCGTTCAGGAACATGCCGGCGTCGATCAGCACCGACTTACGCTCGGGGTGCTCGGCGCTGGCCACCGTGCCTGCCGCCAGCAAACTGGGCGAGAAAGCTTGTTGCACGGCCAGCTTGCCGCCGCCTTCGGCGCGGAAGGCGGTGTTCAAGGCCACCAGCTGGATCTGGTTGCCGATGCGGCGCCATTCCACCAGCTGGTCCATACCCATCTGGCTGGCGTAGAGGCCGCGCTCACCCACGGCGTTAGCCACGTTGGCGGTGAACATGAAGGGCTTGCCGATCTTGTCCTTGGGGATTTCCAGCCAGACTTTTTCATCCTTGCGC
Organism: Paucibacter sp. KCTC 42545; assembly: GCF_001477625.1. Classification (NCBI taxonomy): domain Bacteria; kingdom Pseudomonadati; phylum Pseudomonadota; class Betaproteobacteria; order Burkholderiales; family Sphaerotilaceae; genus Roseateles; species Paucibacter sp. KCTC 42545. The sequence continues at coordinate 390,807 of NZ_CP013692.1, read as the reverse complement.
CAGATCGGGAACAGGCCATCTTGCGACTTGGCTTCCTTGATCACATCGGCGAAAGGCTTGGGCGCGGTGGGGTCAGCGGGCGGGCGCGGCGGCTGGCCGGCGGCTGATGCAGCTGCACCGGGTGCGGCAGGAGCGGCAGAGGCCTTGGCGGCCGGCGTGCCATTGGCTGCGGCGGCTGTAGGCGCGGCAGGTGCGGCGTTCGCAGCGGCAGCGGCCGGTGCGGTCGCTGAAGGCGTGCCTGCGCAAGCGCTCAGCAAAGCCACGGCAGCGGCGACGGCGCTCAAACCCACAGCGCGGCGAAAAACCGGAGCCGGGGCCTGCAACAGCGCGTCTTTGGCATCAACAGAAGAACTCATTCAGACCATCCTTGGACCGTTTTTTGAAACAAAGCCCGCGCCAGCAAAACGCTGCGCAGGCCGACAAATCAATCATCGCATGCACATCCGGCGGCCAAAACCTCGCAAGGCCCGGCGCCAGGGCACGAAGCCCGCAACTGTCCCCGCTCACCCGCCCGGCGTCAATCGCGAATACCGCCGTTCGCACAGGCCATTCCACGCTTTGTCGCAAGCGCGGCGCACGCCCTGCCTACATTGCGGGGCATGAACGATGTTTATCCGGGAACACCCCAATACTTGGCCCCTTCCGCAGCTTCGCAGCAAGTGCCAGCCCCCCGCTGCTCGCATCTGCTCTATCTGCACGGCTTCCGCTCCTCACCCCGCTCGGCCAAGGCCATGCGCATGGCGCAATGGGTGGCGCAGCACCGCCCCGATTTGCACTTCGCCTGCCCCCAGCTGCCGCCCTCACCGGCCGATTCCATGGCCTTGATGCAGGAATTAACGCAGGGCTGGCCGCTGCACAGCAGTGCGCTGATGGGCAGCTCGCTGGGCGGTTTCTACGCCACGGCGATGGCCCAGCAGCCGGGCTGGGAGGCAGTGCCCACCGTGCTACTCAACCCTGCGGTGGACCCGGCCCGCGATCTGGCCGGCTACATCGGCGAACAAACTTGCTGGCAAGACCCGCAGCAGCGCTTTTTCGTGCGCCCCGAATTCATGGGCGAATTGCAGGCCTTGGACGGCGGTGAGCTACGTGCGCCGGCGCGCTTTCTGGCCGTCATCGCCAAGGGCGACGAGGTGCTGGACTGGCGCGAAATGCAGGCCCGCTACGCTCACTGCCGCATCCACTTATTGCCCGGCTCGGACCACGGCCTGACGGCTGACTTCGAAGGACTGTTGCCCGAGCTGAGCGAGTTCTTGCGGCTCTAAGCCCGGTCGGGCAGATCGTCTGCAGGCGCCGCATGGCGCTCGAAATGCAGCAAGTCATGCCAAACCCCACCCAGCTCAAAGCTGCGGCGCGAGTGGCCGTACTGCACAAAGCCGTGGCCCAGCAGCACCCGCAGTGAGCCGGTGTTGTCAGGCCTGGCACTGGCCTCCACCCGGGCCAGGCCCAATTTGCCGAAGGCCTCGGCCAAGACCAGGCGCACGGCGGCCTTGGCGAAGCCGCGGCCCTGATGGCCCTCACCTACCCGGTAGCCCAGGCTGGCGGCGTGGAAGTGGGCACGCCGAATCTGGCTCAGATTGACCCGCCCGACCAAGGCGCCGCTACCCTGCTCACGCAAGAGGAACTGGTAGGCCTGATCCTCCAGCGCCTCACGCTGCGCCGTCATCACGGCCGCCACCACACCCTCGCGGCTGTAATAGCTGGCCGGCCGGGCATTGATGCGGGACTCGAAAAAGGCCCGATTCGCCTGCTCGAAGGCCAGCATTTCATCCACATCGGCCAGGCTAGGCGCGGCCAGGTAAACCAACTCAGACATCGAAGACCTTTCTACTTGGCAGGCATGGGCTGAGCGCTTGGGCCCAGCTTAGCGCTACATTCTCCAGCCATCATGTGCAACCTCCACCATGTTTCGCCCAAGGAAGAAATCGAGCGCTACTTCCGCGCCAGCCTGCATAGCAGCCTGCAGGGCCACGCCTACCCCAGCGTGGCCGTGGGGCCGTTTGGCAGCGGTGTATTCATACGCGCAGGCCAGCCCAATTCGAGCGGAGGCAGCACGCGCCTGGCGATGAAGGGCCAGTGGGGCATGATCGCGCCGCGCGCGGCCAGCGCCAGGCCGGCTTCGCGCGCCATCTTGACCAATAACGCACGCATCGAATCGGTGGACCAGCGCCCCACCTACCGAGACGCCTGGGCCAAGGGCCGACGCTGCCTGATTGCTGCTGCCAGCTACCAGGAACCCAATTGGGAAACCGGCCGCAATATCTGGTGGACGCTGCGCCGCGCCGATGGCGCGCCCTGGGCACTGGCCGGCATCTGGAGTGAGTGGGTCAACCCGGAGTCGGGCGAACTGGTGCCCAACTTCAGCATGCTAACGATGAATTGCGACGGCCACCCGCTGCTGGCTCGCCTGCACAAGCCCGACCCCAAGCTGCCGGACGATGCGCAAGACAAGCGCAGCGCCATTCCTATCCAGCCCGAGTTGTGGGACTTGTGGCTGCACGGCCCGCAGGAAGAAGCCTGCCGGGAGGTGCTCAAGCTGCCAGCGGCCGAGCTGTTCGAGCCCTCGGTCACACAGGAAACCGATGCCTTGCTGGCACGCTTGCGCGCCGGGCCAAAAGGGCCGAAAGGGCCGGCGGAGCCGCAGCAGGGCTCGCTGCTTTAGAGCGACTCAGGGCATGCCATTGCGCCCATGGGCCAGAAAGCCGGGTCGCTGGCTCAAGATCTCGTAAAAAGCCTGCACCGCCGGCAGCGCGGGTCTTTGCTCGGCCGGCAGCGGCGCCATCATCCAGCGGTGGGTGGACAAGCCCAGCACGATGTCGGCCAAGGTGAAGCTGTCACCCAGCACAAACGGCCCGCCGCTGCGCTGCAGCTGCGCGTCCAGCATCTGCATATGCCGATGCCAGTTGGCAATGCCCGCGGCCAGTTGCTGCGGGTCCGCATGCGCGGGGCTTTGCCGCACCAAGCTCATGAAGGCATAGCGCCAGGAATTGTTCAGCTCGGTCGCCTGCCAGTCCATCCATTGCTCCACCCGCGCGCGGCCTTGCGGGTCGGCAGGCAGCAAGTCAAAGCGGCCTTGGCGCAAGGCCAGATAGCGGCAAATGGTGTTGGACTCCCACAGCACAAACTCACCATCGCGAATCACCGGCACCATCGCATTGGGGTTGAGCGCCAGGAACTCAGGCACCTGGGTATCGCGCTCGCCCGAGCCCCAGGCTTCGTGGCTGATGGGCAAGTCCAACTCCGCGCACAGCCACAAGACCTTGCGCACATTGATGGAACTCGCCTTGCCCAGAACGCTCAATGGCAATGCCGCTGAATTCATGACCTGATCCCTTTTCGTTTCGATCTAACTTCGAATGAATAATCTACGCCCATTCACTTCGCGGGCTTGCGCGCCAACTGCAGCCCCATGTCCTCACGCGCCACGTTATAGCTCCACATGAAAGGCAAGGTCGTGCGCGCAGGCAGGGCCGCATAGGCCTTGGCCAGTTCGGGCTGGGCACGGTAGTTGAACAGGCCGATGGGCTTGCTGTAGTTGCCGAACAGCTCCACCCGGTAGCCGGCATCGAGCAGCGTGCGGTAAGGCAGGCCGGTGTCGTCTTGCACGATCACCGGGCTTTTGTTCAGAACCAGGGCCGTCATGTCCGAAAACTCGGGGCCGTGCATCAGATAAGACGCCGCCTTCAGCAGCGTTGCCGTGGGCGCCTGCTTCTCCATATAGCGCGGGAAATAGGGGCGGCGCTTGAGGCCTTCATCGGAGGCATCGAAGTTGGCGTAGAACAGGGTTTGCAGTTGTTTGCTGCCTGGCTGACTGAAGCTGAACAGCACGGCACGCGGCACACGCTTGCGGGGCTTGGCTTCCGCTGCTGAAGCGGGAGCTGCATTGGGGTCGGCCTTGGGATCAATCGCAGCGTCGCGCGTTTTGTATTCCACAAAAGGGCTGCCATCGAGCGATTTGTATTCGATGCTGTTGAGCTCATAACCCAGGCGCGCCAGCGTCACGCTGATCAGCGGGATCACACCGTCGAGCTTCTTGGAGCGGAAGTCCTTGCTCATGTACTGCGTGACGAAGAAATTGCGCTTGAGCAAAAACTCCTGCGACTGATTCATCGCCTTGACGAACTGCTTCACCTCGGCCGCCGGCTTATTGGTCAAGTTCGGCAGGGTGCCCACCGGCTCCAGGCCGAACAAGATGTAGTGCTGGCAGCTCGGGAACAGTGTCAAAGCGTTGAGCGCATCCGGCCCGCCGAAGGGGTAGAACAAGGTCTTGCAGGCTTTTTGCTCAGCCGCCAGATTCGCTTGCGAGAACTTACGCATCTCGGCCAGCTGGCCCTTTTTCAGCGCCTCCCAGGTGGTGTTGGTCTGCGCGAACAAGGCCGCAAGTTCGGGGTCAGTGACCGGCGTCTGCCCGGCCAACTGCTGCGCCTGAAGCGTCAAGGTATTCGTGGCCGCCACGGCTTTAAGCGGCAGCGCTGCGGCCAAGGCCAGCACCGACAAACCGGCCAGCAAGGTAGAAAGTTTGGGATTTTTCCGCGGAGTGGTGTTCGTCATCATCAGGCAGCTGAGTCAAGGCCGCCAGTTAAACATATCAAATGACGCACTCGTTGCTCGGCCACCGCAGAGGCTGACTCACAGGCAGCCTTCTCTTGGTACACCCCCGCGAATCAGTGGTGCCCAAGAAGGCAGCTGCGTCTATCGCACCACAGGCCAGGCCACCGCATCCGGCAGCGTCAGTGCGCGAAAGCCCGGGCGGCCAAACAAATAGCCCTGCATCAAGGTCACACCTTCATGGCTGAAGAAGTCGCGCTCGCCCACGGTCTCGATGCCCTCTGCGATGACGGCAATCCCCAAGTCCTGGCAGATGCGCAGAATGCCGCGCGCAATCGCCTGCCGGGCCCGGCTGCCGTCAACACCGCGCACCAAGGCCATATCGAGCTTGATCAGCTCGGGCTGAAAGTCAGCCAACAAGGTCAGGCCGGCATAGCCCGCGCCGAAATCGTCGATCGCGGTCAAAAAGCCGCAGCGCTGGTATTCGCGCAGGATGGAAGCCAGCCACGGTCCGTCCTCGACCCGCTCGCCCTCGGTCACCTCGAAGATGATGCGATCCAAGGGGAAGCCATTGACGCGCGCCGCCTCAAGCGTGGTGCGGATGCAGACCTCGGGCTTGTAGACCGCATTGGGCAAGAAGTTGATGGACAGCCGGGTCTCCAAACCCAGCGAGGCCGCCGTCTTGATGGATTTGACCCGGCAGGCCTGATCAAAGCGATAACGGTTGCCTTCGTTGACCTGACTCAGCACCGAGCCAGCGCCTTGACCTTCAGGGCCGCGAACCAGGGCCTCGTGCGCCCAAATGCTTTGCGAGGCCAGATCAACAATGGCTTGATAGGCAAAGTCGAAGCGAAAGCTCAGCTTGTCGGCATCGCCACAGCCGCCGCAGGGGGAGCCATCGTCAAGCTGAATAAAGTCAGAGGCACTCATGGCTGAACCGTCCTTTTAGCAATTGAACTCGCTCCATCCACTGGTACAAGGGCGTGTCATTCATTGCCAAGCTTAGCAGTCGCATTCGTCTGGGCATTGCTTGCGGGTATGCGCCAGGCAATCGATGAGCATGCCGATAAGGAATTTGGTAGGCCGCCCGTGAGTCGAACACGGCACCAACAGATTATGAGTCTGCTGCTCTAACCATCATGAGCTAGCGGCCCCCGAGAGGGAAATGCACTCCGGCATTGCACCGGAAGGCGCGGATTGTATAGGCCCGGCGCCGGGCTATTTCTGCGACAGCGCCTGGCTCATCATGCGCGAGGTGATGTCGACGATCTGGATCATGCGGTCGTAAGCCATCCGGGTCGGGCCAATCACACCCAAGGTGCCCACGATGTGGCCGTCAATCTCATACGGCGCGGAAACGATGGACAGCTCTTCAAAAGGCACGACCTGGCTCTCGCCGCCGATATAAATGCGCACACCCTCGGCGCGGCTGGACACATCGAGCAAGCGCATCAGCTGCGTCTTTTGCTCAAACATATCGAACAAGCGCCGCAGGCTGCCCATATCGTTACCGAAGTCTTGCACGGTGAGCAAATTGCGCTCGCCAGCAATGACCACGCGCTCTTGTTCCTCGGCCATGGCGTCGGTGCCAGCTTGCACGGCCGCGCTCATCAAGGCGGCGATTTCACCGCGCAGCGCATCGACTTCGGACTTCAAGCGCTCCCTCACACCTTCCAGGCTCAAACCCGCATAGCCATTGTTCAGGCGGTTGCTGGCCTCGGCCAGTTCGGACTGGCTCAGGTCTTGCGCCGTAAAGATGACGCGGTTTTGCACATCGCCATCGGGCGAGACCATGATCACCAAGACCCGCCGCTCACCCAAGCGCAGGAATTCGATGTGGTGGAACACGCTGGGCTTGCGCGGCGCCGTCACCACACCGACGAAATTCGACAAATTCGACAGCAGGGCCGCCGCATTGGCGATGACGCGCTGCGGTTGATCAGGCGCCAAATGCGGCTCAATTGGCCGCGCATCAGCCCCCAGCAGCGCGGTCTGCGTGGTCAACATGGTGTCGACAAACAGGCGGTAACCGCGCGAGGTAGGGATGCGGCCGGCACTGGTGTGCGGGCTGGCGATCAGGCCTAAGTCTTCCAGGTCGGCCATCACATTGCGGATGGTGGCCGGGCTCAACTCCAGGCCGGAGGCTTTGGAAAGCGTGCGCGAACCCACGGGCTGACCGTCAGCGATATAACGTTCAACCAGGGTTTTCAGCAGGGATTTGGATCGCTCGTCGAGCATGTGCGCATTGTAGGGACAGGCGCGAACGCCAAGGGCTCAAGGCCCGGAACTCTCCATGAAACAACAAGGGCCTGTGGTGTAATTCTCGCCATGGCCAAACCGTTCCAACATGTGGCAATTGTGGGCAAGCATCAAGCCCGGGGTATCCGCCCAATTCTTGAGGAAATTGCCGACTTTGTGATGCGGCAAGGCCTGGACGTTTCGCTTGAGCGCGACACCGCCCTGAACACCGGCATCACCAACTTCGACGCCAAATCGAACGAGGAGTTGGGCCAGCAATGCGACCTAGCCATCGTCGTCGGTGGCGACGGCACCATGCTGGGCTTTGCCCGCGAGATGGCACGCTACGGCGTGCCGCTGGTGGGCATTAACCAGGGCCGGCTTGGCTTCATCACCGATATTTCCATCGAACATTACCAAGAGGCGCTAACGCCCATCTTGGCTGGTGACTTCGAAACCGAGAAGCGCCCCATGCTCGAAGGCGCCGTCTGGCGCGACGAGCGCAGCATTTTTGAAGGCTTTGCGCTCAACGATGTGGTGGTGAGCCGTGGCGCCACCGCCAGCATGGTGGAGTTGCGCGTCGATGTGGGCGATGAGTTCGTGGCCAATATGCGGGCGGACGGCATCATCGTCGCCTCGCCCACCGGCAGCACCGCCTATGCGCTGTCCGCCGGCGGGCCGATTCTGCACCCCTCCATCGCGGGCTGGCTGCTGGTGCCCATTGCCTCGCACACCTTGTCGAACCGACCCATCGTTTTGCCTGATACCGGCGAGGTGCGCATGGAGATCGTGGCCGGCCGCGACGCCAGTGTGAACTTCGATATGCAAAGCCTGGCCAGCCTGCTGCACGGCGACCGCATCACCGTGCGCCGCTCGACCCATCAGGTTTGTTTTTTGCACCCCAAGGGCTGGAGTTACTACGCCACGTTGCGCCGCAAGCTGCGCTGGTATGAGGGAGTGAGTTGAAATGACTGCGGCCTGTTCTTTGCCGATGCTGAGGATGCAACTATGTTGAGGCGCATGAGCCTGCGGGACTTTGTCATCGTTCCCGAACTGGAGCTGGATTTCGCTAACGGTTTTTCGGTGCTGACCGGCGAGACCGGCGCGGGCAAGTCGATTCTGATCGACGCCCTGCAGCTGGCTCTGGGCAGCCGCGGCGACGCCGGTGTGGTGCGCGAGGGCGCCGCCCGGGCCGACATCACGGCCGAGTTCGACCGCCCCGCCCACCTCACCAGTTGGCTGGATGAGGCCGGCTTCGAACATGAATCCGGCACGCTGCTGCTGCGCCGTGTCATCGACGCCCAAGGCAAGAGCCGCGCCTGGATCAACGGCAGCCCCGCCACCGTGACTCAGCTGCGCGAGCTGGCCGACAGCCTGCTGGACATTCACGGCCAACATGCCTGGCAAGGACTGACCCGCCCGGCCGCCGTGCGCGCCCTGCTGGATGATTACGCCGGCCTCGACCTGGCGGCGCTGACCGCCGCCTTCGCCGCCTTCAAGCAAGCCAGCGATGCGCTGGCCCGTGCCCAGTCCGACCAAGCCGATTTGCTGCGCGAGCGCGAACGCCTGGCCTGGCAGATCGGCGAGATTGATCGCCTCGCACCTGGCGCCGACGAATGGGATGAGCTCAACGCCGAGCATCAAAAGCTCTCGCATGCGCAGTCGCTGATGGACGCCGCGCGCAGCGCGCTGAACGAGCTCAGCGAAGCCGAGCCCAGCGCCGAGAGCATGCTCAGCACCGCCCTCGATCAGCTCGAAAAAGTGCTGGACTTTGATGCCAGCCTGCTACCCGCCGTTGAAGCCTTGCGCGGCGCGCAGACGCAGATGCAAGACGCCAGCCACACGCTCAGCGCCTATTTGCACAGCACCGAGCTGGAACCCGGCCGCATGCAGGAGCTGGACGAGCGCGTTTCCGCCTGGCTGACGCTGGCGCGCCGCTACCGCCGCCCGCCGCAGGAGTTGGCTGCCTTGCACGCCCAATGGCGCGGCGAGTTGCAAGCGCTGGACGCCGCCAGCGATCTGGAATCCCTGGAAAAACAACTGGCCGTCGCGAAGCAGCAGTTCAGCGCTGAAGCCAAGAAGGTGTCGGCCGCGCGCCGCTCGGCCGCACCCAAGCTGGCTGCCGCCGTCACCCAAGCCATGCAGCAACTGGGCATGAACGGTGGTGTGTTCGAGATTCAATTGCTGAGCCAGGATCAGCCGCAGAGCTTTGGCCTGGAATCGGCCGAATTTCTGGTGGCCGGCCACGCCGGCAGCGCGGCACGCCCGCTGGCCAAAGTGGCCTCGGGCGGCGAGCTGTCGCGCATCGCACTGGCCATTGCCGTGACGGCCAGCCAGCAGCAACAAGCCGGCGTGGGCACGCTGATCTTTGACGAAATTGATGCGGGGGTCGGCGGCGCGGTGGCCGAAACCGTGGGCCGCCTGATGAAGCAGCTGGGGCGCGAGCGCCAGGTCTTGGCGGTGACTCACCTGCCGCAAGTCGCCGCCTGTGCCGACCAGCATCTGGTGGTGGCCAAAAGCTTGCACGGCGGCCAGACCTGCAGCGAGGTGCGCCCGGTCAGCGGCGAAGCCCGCACGGCCGAAATCGCCCGCATGCTCGGCGGCGAGCGGCTGTCTTCCACCAGCCTGGCCCACGCCCAGGAAATGCTGGACCTCTCCGGCCTGCCAACGGCCGGAGCCAAACCCAAGAAAGCCAAGTCATGAGCAGCAGCACCGAGAACGACGCCCCTACGCCGGACTCAGCACTGGCCAGCAATGGCAGCACCGCAGAAGCGCCCATGCAAAGCGATGTGGTGCTGGTCACCGGCATGTCGGGTGGCGGCAAATCGGTGGTGATGCATGCGCTGGAAGATGCCGGCTTTTTCTGCGTCGACAACCTGCCGGCCGAGTTGCTGCTGGAGTTTCTGAGCCTGGAGAAGCTGCGCGGCAAGCGCCATGTGGCGATTGCGGTGGATGTGCGCAGCGTCGGCTCCCTGCCCTTGCTGCTGCCCCTGATCAAAAAACTGCGCGCCGAAGGCGTGCCGGTGCGTTCGATCTTTCTGGACGCCAATACCGAAGCCTTGATGCGGCGCTTCTCCGAGACGCGCCGCCCGCACCCACTGCGCCAAGACCTCGGCCAACAGTTGCAGACCGAAGGCGAAGATCAGCACCGCGCCTTGCTGGACGCCATCACGCTGGAGCGCGAGCTGCTCAGCGCCCTGCGGGTGGAATCTACCGTGCTGGACACATCCCAGCTGCGCCCAGCCCAGTTGCGCGCCTGGGTGCGCGACTTGGTGGTGGTGGACGGCACCACGCTGACGCTGGTGTTCCAGTCTTTCGCTTTCAAGCATGGCGTGCCCAGCGATGCCGACCTGGTGTTCGACGTGCGCGTGCTACCCAACCCCTATTACGACCGCGAACTGCGGCCGCTGAACGGGCGCGACGCGCCGGTGGCTGACTATTTGTCGGCCCAGCCCGAGGTGGACTTGATGATGGGTCAGATCTCCGGCTTCCTGGCCACCTGGCTGCCCAGCTATGCCGCTGATCAGCGCAGTTATTTGACGGTGGCGATTGGCTGCACCGGCGGCCAGCATCGCTCGGTCTTCTTGGTCGAGGCGCTGGCGCGCAAATTCGCCAGCCACGGCCAGGTGCTCAAACGCCACCGGGAGCTGGACGCGCGCTGATCGCAGTGCTTGCCTGCCCGAGCACGCAGGCGCGAGGGCTCAAGCCTGCTGAGGCTTGTCCTCGGAAAACAGAATAGCCAGCAGCACCGCGCTGCCAACAGGCACAAAGATCACCACAAAAGGCAGCCACAGCAGCAACGAGCGGCCGCTGCGCTTGAGCACCACGGCCATAAACGCCCAATGCGCCGCCAGGCAAATGGCCAGCCCGACGGCTAGCAAGACGATGCGCGCCGCAGGCGGCTCGTCCAGATTGGCGGCGGAGACCAGAAACCACAGGCAGCAGCCGGCGGCAAACAAGGCCACCAGTGCCGATTCGATGGTGGTTTTAACTGCGCTATTCATCTAAGCCCCAAGCTGCCAACGTGGTGTCAGCCAATTAGTTTTTTCAGCGGCGCCGGCAAGGCGTATTCAGCCAAGCGCTCGCGAGCGACCCATTCTCCGCCGAATTGGCCGGCGTCCGGCCGGGCGCGCAATTCAGCACGCTGGGTATGCAAGGTCCAGTCGAAATGGGTCAGCACATGCTTGATGCCCGGCATAGGCTCCAGCGGCGTGGCCAGCGCGCTGGCCGCTTGCTGCAGCGCCGCCTCATCGTCATACATGGGCAAGCTCCACAGACCCGCCCACACGCCGGTGGCCGGGCGTTGGCTCAGCAAGACCTGACCCTCATGCTCGAGCCAGAGCCACCAGTTCTCGCGCCGGCTGCGCTTCAATTTCTTGGTTTTGATCGGGAAACGCGTCGGCTCGCCCTGCGCACGGCCGGCACACAACTCTTGCACCGGGCACAGCAAGCACTGCGGCGAGCGAGCCGTGCACACACCTGAACCCAGATCCATCAAGCCCTGGGTGTAAGCCGTCATCTGATCACCCTGCGCTGGCAGCAGCTCGGCGGCCAGCAGCCAGAGCTTTTTCTCCTCTGCCGCGCTGGCCATATCGCCCTCGAAAGCCAGCAAGCGGGTCAGCACGCGCTTGACATTGCCGTCCAGAATCGCCACCCGCTCGCCAAAGCAAAAAGCCGCAATGGCCGCTGCGGTCGAGCGGCCGATGCCGGGCAATTCCTGCAGGGCCGCAGCCGTGCCCGGGAACTGCCCCGCATGCTGGCTGGCCACGGCTTGCGCGCAAGCGTGCAAATTGCGCGCCCGGCTGTAATAGCCCAGGCCCGCCCACAGCGCCAAAACCTCGTCCAGCGTGGCCGCACCAAGATCGAGCACCGTGGGAAAACGCTCCAGAAAGCGCTGGTAGTAGCCCAGCACCGTCGTCACCTGGGTCTGCTGCAACATGATCTCGGACAGCCAGACGCGGTAAGGGTCGCGGGTGTTCTGCCAAGGCAAGCTATTGCGACCATGGCTGCGCTGCCAGGCTACCAGGCGCGGCGCGAAAAAATCGACTACTTCTTTTGGCATTTGGGGCAGAAAAAGGTGGAGCGCTGGCCCTGCACGATGCGGCGCACCGGGGTGTCGCAGCGCAAGCAGGGCAGGCCTTCGCGGCCATAGACGCTGGCCTGCATTTGAAAACTGCCGGCCACGCCGTGCGCATCTTTGAAGTCGCGCAAGGTGGTACCGCCGGCCTCCAGCGCCTGGGCCAGCACGCCGCGCACAGCCTGCGCCAAGCGCTCGGCCCGCGGCCGGCTGACTTTGGATGCGGCCAGCCGAGGGTCAATGCCGGCCAAAAACAGGGATTCGCAAGCGTAGATATTGCCGGCGCCCACAACGATATCGCCCGCCAGCAGGGCCGACTTCACCGCCACCCGGCGCCCGCTCAAGCCCGCGCGCAGGTACTCACCGGTGAAGCGCGGGTCAAAAGGCTCAAGGCCCAGGCCGGCCAACAGCTTAGCGGCCGGGGGTTGATCAAAGGCAGGCGACCAGACCACGGCGCCAAAGCGACGCGGATCATTCAGACGCAGCAAGCCACGGTCGGTGTAGAGGTCGAAATGGTCATGCGGGCCGGGTGCGCTTGGCGTACTTTGCGGCGCGGCGCTGAAGGCCAGCGAGCCCGACATGCCCAGGTGCAGCAGCAAGCCGCCCTCGGCCACCGGCTCGGATATCGGCAGCCACAAATATTTACCTCGGCGGGTCACGGCGCCAACACGGCCGCCCACCAAGCTATCGGGCGCCAGCCCCAGCGGCCAGCGCAGCGCTTTACCCAGGGCCACGCGGGTCACCGTAGCGCCTTCAATGGCTTGCGCAAAGCTGCGGCGGGTGACTTCGACTTCGGGGAGCTCGGGCATGCGGCCATCATATCGGGGCAGAATGAGGGGCAAAGCAAGTCCTTGCCCAGTCATCGCCCCGCAGCATCGTTCACGCAGGAGCTTTCATGCCCGAGTATTGCCGCCCAGGCGGTCTTTCTTCCTTTCCACGCAAGGCCAGCCTGGCTTTGTTGAGCGCCGGTTTGATGAGCTTGACGAGCGTGGCCGCATGGGCTGCACCGGCTGCACCGGCCGCGCAGGCCAAACCAGCCGAACCCAAGCCCGCCGCCGCAAGCGACGCCGCCTCCGCCCCCCTCAATTCGGAGCTGGACGCACCACTGTTCTACCAACTGCTGGTGGGCGAAATGGAATTGCGCAGCGGCCAGCCCGGCGTGGCCTACCAAGTGCTGCTGGACGCCGCCCGGCGCACCAGTGATGAGGAGCTGTTCAACCGCGTTGTGAGCATCGCCCTGCAAGCGCGTGCCGGTGATCAGGCCCTGCAAGCAGCCAAGGCCTGGCGCGACACCCTGCCCAAGTCAGCCGCCGCCCAACAGATGACGCTGCAATTACTGGCCGCGCTGAATCGCCCCAACGAAGCGCCCGAGCCCCTGCGCGCCCTGCTGGCACTCAGCCCGGTCGAGCAGCGCAGTGGCGTGCTGCTGTCCATGCCCCGCTTGTTCCAGCGCGCGGCCGAGCCCAAACGGGTCTTGGCCGCCATGGACCCGGTGCTGGAATCAGCCGCCGCGCAAAAAGAGACCCGGCTTGCCGCCCTGCTGACCCAAGCCCGGCTGAGCATTGCGGCCGGCGACACGGCGCGCGCGTTCAGCCTGAACAAAGATTTGGCCGCTGAATATCCAGATTCCGATGACGCCATGCAACTGGCGCTGGAGCTGATGGCGACCCGCCCCGAGGCGGAAAGCTTGATCAAAGCACGCTTGGCCACCCAGCCAAACAATCACGCCCTGCGCCTGGCTTATGGCCAGGCCTTGGTGCGGGCCCAGCGCGCGGCCGATGCCGCCAAAGAGTTCCGCACCGTGACCCAGGCCGCGCCGCAAATCTCTACCGCCTGGTTTGGACTCGGCGCGCTTGAGCTGGACATGAGCCACCCCCAAGAGGCCGAGAACGCCCTGGGCGAATACTTGGCCCTGCTGGACAAGAACCCCACGCCATCCAACGCCGCTCAGGCACAAAACCAGGAAGCGGCCGAGCGCGAAGCCCGCCAGCAAGCTTGGTTGATGCTGGCCCAGGCGGCCGAGATGCGCGGCGACCTGCAATCCGCCGAAGCCTGGCTGATCAAGGTCGACAGCCCCGATCGCCTGATGGAGGCGCAGTTCCGCCGCGCCTCCTTGCTGGCCCGCCAGGGCAAGATGAGCCAGGCCCGCGCCATCATTCAGACCTTGCCTGAAGACAGCCCGGAGAAACTGCGCAGCAAGCTGCTGGCCGAATCGCAACTGCTGCGCGAGGCGCATGACTGGCAAGCCGCTTACGAGGTGCTGGCCAAAGCCAATGAGCGCATCCAAGGTGACGCGGACATGCTTTATGAGCAATCCATGATGGCGGAGAAGCTCGGCCGCTTTGAAGAGATGGAGCAGTTGCTGCGCAAGGTCATCGCCACCAAGGCCGATCACTTTCACGCTTACAACGCGCTGGGTTACTCGCTGGCCGAACGCAATATCCGCCTAGAAGAAGCGCGCGAGTTGATTGCCAAGGCGCTCAGCTTTGTGCCCACCGAGCCCTTCATCCTCGACAGCATGGGCTGGGTCGAATTCCGCCTGGGCCGCAAGGCAGAGGCCTTGCGCCTGCTGCGTCAGTCCTATGCCGCCCGGCCCGACGCCGAGATCGCCGCCCACCTGGGCGAGGTGCTGTGGGCCAATGATCAACCCGAAGAAGCCCGCCAGATCTGGCAAGAAGGCCTCAAGCGCGACCCCAAGAACGAAGCCTTGTTAGAAACACTCAAACGACTGAAGGTTGCGCTGTGAAGGCTGTGAGGCAGCTTTCGCGGGCGGCAATGGCTGCCCTGCTCGCCGCGGGTTTGAGTGGCGGTCTGATCGGCTGCGCCGGCTTGCCCGCCAAGCCTGTAGTTGTCAGGGCGGAAGGCGATGTGCATTTGACAGGCCGACTCAGCATTCAGGTCAGCAGCAGCACCGCACGCCCCACCGGCGGCAATGTGGGCTTTGATCTCAGCGGCAACCCCGCCGCCGGGCAGCTGGAGCTGAGCACGCCGCTGGGCAGCCTGGTGGCGCGCGCGACTTGGGGCGCCGGCGAAGTCAAGCTGCAAACCCCCGAGGGCGAGCGCCAATTCTCCGATCTGGATGAACTGAGCCGCGAACTGCTGGGCGAGGCAATACCTGTCGCCGCCTTGTTTGATTGGCTGCAAGGTCGGCCCTGGCCCCAATTGAGCAGCCGGCCGCTGGCTCAAGAACAGGCCGGCTTTGAACAACTGGGCTGGCGCATTGACCTCAGCGCCTTTGATGCCGCCGGCAAGCAAGGCGTGATCACGGCGGCAAAAAGCGCCAGTGCAGGCGCCAAAGCGAACTCCAGCGAGCCCATCGTCACGCTGCGTGCCCGCGTCGAACCCTCCAGCGCCACTCCCTGATCTGTTTCCCTTGCTCCCATGCACGCGATTTACGACGTCCCCGCTCCCGCCAAGCTCAATCTCTTTTTGCACGTTGTCGGCAAACGGCCCGACGGCTACCACCTGCTGCAATCGATCTTCGCCCTGATTGATTGGGCCGACACCCTGCACTTCGAACGCCGCAGCGACGGCCATTTGACGCGGCACGACGCCGCCGATGCCAGTGCAATCTTGCCCGCCGACGACCTGTGCCTGCGCGCGGCGCGGGCCCTGCAAGCGCAAAGCGGTTGCAACTATGGCGCCGACATCCATCTTGAAAAACGCATCCCTGCGGGCGCGGGCATGGGCGGGGGATCCTCCGACGCGGCCTCCACTTTGCTGGCTTTGAACCGTTTATGGGACCTTAACTGGCCCTTGGAAAAACTTTTTTCACTGGGATTGAGCCTGGGCGCCGACGTGCCGTTTTTTCTGGGCGGAAGGCACGCGTTTGTAGAAGGCATCGGGGAAATCCTGCATCCCATCGATTTGCCGCAGATGACTTTTGCGGTCCTCAAACCCGCTCAAAGCATCTCCACACAGCAAATATTTTCGAGCCCCCTCTTGGCAAGGTCGAATTCTGTGGCTATAGTAGCGGGCTTTCCTGCACACAACGAAGCGCAGCACACAAACGAGAAGAGTCAACACTCTTCGAGCGAGAATGCCAAGCCAGTTGAGTTGAACAAGCAAGGGATAGCGAGCTTTTTGAATGGCTTTGGTCGTAACGATCTACAAAAGCCGGCCGAAGCCCACTGCCCCGAAGTTGTTCAGGCACTGCAGATTCTTGAAGCCGAGTTTGGCAATAGCCGGATGACGGGATCAGGAAGCGCAGTATTTGCAAGGCTTAACGATGGGCTCAGGCCTGACGATTCGCCGGCAAAGCAGACAGGAAAAAGCGGCACTTTATCTTCGGATAAAAATTCATGGTTAGATGGTTTACCCTCTAATTTTCATGCTAGAATTTGCCGCTGCTTAGATCGGCACCCACTTTACGGTTGGGCCTAAGCAAGATAAGACGCTGAAAGTTATGGGGTGCTGCAGCTCTGCAGTGTCCTGTGTAGGGGAGTCGCCAAGTTGGTTAAGGCATCGGATTTTGATTCCGACATGCGAAGGTTCGAATCCTTCTTCCCCTGCCAAATTTCTTCAGGAAGTCACAGCATTCGCAAGTGAATCCGTAGCCCGCTAATTTAACGTTACGGGCTTTTGTTTTTTCTACCCGGACACGCGGCTGACCACGGGTCCTTTTCCGTAAAGGATGGCTCGTGCTGCTCAATACCGTGCTCTTCACCGGTAATGCCAATCCGGTCCTCTCCCAAGAAATCGCCACGCATCTGGGCCTCGAGCTCGGCAAGGCGACTGTTGGCCGTTTCTCCGATGGTGAAGTCACCGTCGAGATTCAACAGAACGTGCGTGCACGTGATGTCTTCGTGGTCCAGCCTACCTGCGCGCCGACCAACGAAAACCTGATGGAACTGTTGATCATGGTTGATGCCCTGAAGCGCGCCAGCGCTCGCCGCATCACTGCCGTGATCCCCTACTACGGTTACGCCCGTCAAGACCGCCGCCCCCGCTCCACCCGTGTGCCGATCTCGGCCAAGGTGGTGGCTGACCTGCTGCAAAAGGTCGGCGTCGAGCGCGTCCTGACCATGGACTTGCACGCTGACCAGATCCAAGGCTTCTTCGACATCCCGGTCGACAATATCTACGCCTCGCCGGTGCTGCTGTCGGACCTGAAGGCCCGCAACTATTCCAATCTGGTGGTGGTCAGCCCCGACGTTGGCGGTGTGGTGCGTGCGCGTGCCCTGGCCAAGCAGCTCGGTTGCGATCTGGCCATCATCGACAAGCGCCGTCCGGCCGCCAATGTGTCCGAAGTGATGCACGTCATCGGTGAAATCGATGGCCGCAACTGCGTCATCATGGACGACATGATCGACACCGCCGGCACCCTGGTGAAGGCCGCCGAAGTGCTGAAGGATCGCGGCGCCAAGAGCGTGTTCGCTTATTGCACCCACCCGATTCTGTCGGGCCCGGCGATCGAGCGTATCTCCAAGTCCATGCTGGACGAGGTCGTGATCACCAACACCATTCCTCTGAACGACGCGGCCAAGGCTTGCGGCAAGATTCGCCAGCTGTCGGTGGCCTTCTTGTTCGCAGAAACCATCCGCCGCATCTCGGACGGTGAGTCGGTGACCTCGCTGTTCAGCGAGCAGAACAACAATTTCTGATCAACGAGCCTGGGTGGCAACACCGAGGCTTGTTTTCCTTGTGGCCCGGTAGTTCAGGGCCGCTTTTACCGGAACAGCCTGGTCGCGGGCGTTCCATTCATCCTTTTTGGAGAACCATATGAAATTCGTCGCTTTTGAGCGCAATTTGCAGGGGACCGGAGCGAGCCGCCGCCTGCGCATTTCTGGCCGCGTGCCTGCCATCGTTTTCGGTGCCGGCGAGCCTGCCAACGTCGAACTGGACCACAACGCCCTGTTCCACGCGCTGAAGAAGGAAGCCTTCCACAGCACCATCCTCGAGATGGAACTGAACGGCACCGTCACGCAAGTTCTGCTGCGCGACTTCCAACTGCACCCCTACAAGCCGCAAGTTCTGCACGCTGACTTCCAGCGCGTTGACGGCACCACCAAGATCACCAAGAAGGTGCCTTTGCACTTCATCGGTGAAGAGACTTCGCCTGCCGTCAAGACCGACAGCTGCACCGTCAACCACGTGATCAACGAACTGCTGATCACCTGCCTGGCCCAGCAACTGCCCGAGTTCATCGAAGTGAACCTGAGCGGCCTGACCAAGGGTCACTCGGTGCACGTCAATGACCTGACTCTGCCCGCCGGCGTCAAGGTTGTGACCCACGGCAAGCCTAACCCCGTGGTTGCCACGCCGGTTGAACCCGTCGCTGAAGAAGTGATCGTGGCTGTTGCCGCTCCTGCCGATGACGGCAAGGGCAAGAAAAAAGGCAAGAAGTAAATAAGTCTCGCTTTGGGCTCTTGAGCCCAGGCAAGTAGAAGGCCCTGCGATGCAGGGCCTTTTTTTATGGGCAAAAGTTCCTGGCCTGAGCGGCCTGCTTGCGGCCCAATTAGGGTTTGCGCTAGGTCCAAACTTTGCGCAGCCCCCTCTCTTCAGCCGCATGCCCTTCGCCCCTCTGTCTGCCAAACGGCGCTTCAAGCGCATGTGCTATCGCGAGCGTGTTGCGCTACTCGAATTGCTGCTTCTGCTGGTCGCCGTCGTCGCGCTGCATTTGCTCTTTGTCCGCCACAACGTATTCGAGATCTTCAGCGCCTTTTCTGCCCAACATGAAAACTGGGAGCTGGACGAGTTGCTGCTGAGTTTCTCGGTGCTGCCCTGGCTTTTGGGCATCTTCGCCTGGCGGCGCTGGCGCGAATCCAGCCAAAGATTCTGGCAATCGCACACCGACGTCCTTACCGGCCTGCCCAATCGCCGCCGCGGCAAAGAAGTGCTTGCGCAGAACGTCTCGCGCGCGCAGCGCCATGGCCGCACGTTCAGCCTGCTGCTGCTGGACCTGGATCACTTCAAAGCCATCAATGACCGGCACGGCCACGCCGAAGGCGACCATGTGCTGCAAATCGCAGCCCAGCAGCTACACAACAGCCTCCGCGATCTGGACACCGTGGTGCGCTGGGGTGGTGAAGAGTTTCTGGTGATCTGCGCCGACACTGATCTGGCGCAGGCCCTGAGTCTGGCTCAACGCTTGACGCTGGCCCTGCCCGCAGCCGTGCAAAGCCAAGGCCACCCCGTCACCACCAGCATCGGCGTGAGCGCCTGGCAGGCAGGCGACCTTGACAGCGCTGAACCGGCACTCAAACGCGCCGACCTGGCGCTCTATGCCGCGAAACTGCAGGGCCGCAACCGCGCCCTCGCGCAAGCCTAAGCGAACAAGGCCTGACCGCTAGCGACGGCGCCGGAGCGAGAACTTCGCCCCCGCTCACTCACAATTTCAACAAGACGGCCGCGATGGCCAGCGCAGCCGGCACGGCCTGCACAAACAAGATCTTTTTGCCCACGGTGAGCGCGCCGTATAGCCCCGCCACCAGCACGCAGGCCAGGAAGAACAATTGCACCGGCTGACCCGCGACTGGGCCGAGGCTCAGGCCCCAGATCAAACCCGCGACCAGAAAGCCGTTGTAAAGCCCTTGGTTGGCCGCCAGCACTTTGGAGGCCGCGGCAAATTCGGGCGTGGTGCGGAAGACCTTGCGCCCCAGTGGCTTCTCCCACAAAAACATCTCTAGCACCACGATGTAGATGTGGATCAGAGCCACCAATGCGAGCAGCAAATTAGCAATCATGCAAACGTCCTTCTATCGTCTTTCAAGCGCGGGCAGCCGGCCTTGGCGGCAGGCACAAGTCCGCAAGGATAATCCCACCCCATGATTCGACTCTTTGTTGGCCTCGGCAATCCGGGCACTGAATATGAAGACACCCGCCATAACGCGGGTTTCTGGTGGATTGACACCCTGGCGCGCAAGCTCGGCACCTCGCTGCAGGTCGAGCGCAACTACTACGGCCTGGTCGCACGGGTGAACAATGCGCCCGGCGCGGCCGGACCGATCTGGTTGCTGCAGCCCATGACCTATATGAACCTGTCAGGCAAGTCGGTGGCTGCGCTGGCGCGTTTTTTCAAGATCGCGCCGGAAGAGATCTTGGCCATCCACGATGAGCTGGATCTCTTGCCCGGCGAGATGAAGTTCAAGCAAGGCGGCGGCAATGGCGGCCACAACGGCTTGAAAGACATGCAAGCTCAGCTGGGCAGCGCCAATTTCTGGCGCTTGCGCCTAGGCATTGGCCACCCCGGCCACAAGGCCGAGGTCGCCAACTATGTGCTGCGCAAGCCACCCCTGGCCGAACGCCAGGCAGTGGAAGACTGCATCGCCAAATCGCTTGATGCGGTGGACTTGCTGCTCAAGGGTGAGATGGACAAGGCACTGACCAAGATCCACGCCAAGCCGCCTCGGCCGAAGCCACCCAAGCCGCCCAAACCTGCTGAGCCCGCTGAACCAGGAGTCACCCTCAAAGCTGCGGATGGCGCGCTTGAAACAAGCCCCCTTGCAAGCGCAGAATCAGGGCCTGCCCAGGACCACAAAGCCAGCCCGTGAACCGCTTTGCCCGCCACTTGCTCTGCCCGCTGCTGGCCCTGTTCGGGCTGGCACTGGGGCTGCAGCAAACAGCGCTGGCGCAAACCCAAATCAAGACCACCGGCCTCTATCGCTGCGGGCCGGAGGGACGCGAATTGCGCGACTCCCCCTGCCCCGGCAAGCCCGACACTGCGCCCTCCCCGCTGAGCTTCGACCAGCCCCAGGCCGCGCAAGCTCAAGCCGCCAAAGCACAGGCGCAGCAGCAAGCCCGACAGGCTGACCAAATGGAGCAGGCCCGGCTGCGCCAGGAAGCCCTTGACCTGCAGCGCAATGCCACTCCGGCGGGCATTGATGGGCTCAAGGGCATCGCCCAAGCCGAGCCAACTGCCAGCGCGCCCAAGTCCGTTGCGCACAAGCATCCAGACAAGCGCAAGGCGCCAAAAGCGGGCAAGCCAGCCAAGCCGGCGAAAACAGCGCCCGGCAGCAAGTAGAATCAAAGGCTGTTGGTGCTCGCACCGCCCTTCATGGCGGTGCAGTTAAACGGGAATCAGGAAGTTAAGCCGCCACGCGGCAAGACCAACCTGAGCTGTCCCCGCAACGGTAAGTGAACGAGGCATGCTTCGACAGATGCCTCAAGCCCTGGACTCAATCCACTGGCGCCGATTCTGCAAAGAAGAGGTGCTGGGAAGGACTCAGCGGTATGTTCACCAGCCCGGATACCGGCCAACAAGGTGATGGATCGCCGCAGCCATGTCTGCATCGATGCATCGATTTCAGTACGCGTAGCGGGTGAGTTGCGCGTCTGGCCCTTGCTGTGTTCCCTGTTTTCTTTCATGCAAACCACTTCTTTCCGGCCCTCGGCCCGCTTGGCGTTCGCCCCTGCCTGCCTGCGCCGTTTCGCGCCCCTGTCTCTGGCCACTGCTGCTGCACTCTCTGGCCTGTCCGGCCAGGCCCTGGCCCAACAAGCTGGCCCCGGCCCCAACAAGCTTGACTCGGTGGTCGTCACCGCCTCGCGCACACCGTTGCGCTTAGGCGATGTCAGCGCCGACCTGACCGTCATCACCCGCGCCGACATCGACCGCCAAGGCTTCGGCGACCTGGCAGATCTGCTGCGCAACGCCGGCTGCGTCGAATTCACCCGCAACGGCAACCCGGCCTCGGCCACCTCCGTCTTCCTGCGCGGCGCCGATTCACGCCACACCTTGGTGCTGATCGACGGCGTGCGCATGGACAGCCAAAGCACCGGCGGCGCGCCCTGGGAAGCCATCCCGCTATCGCAAGTCGAGCGCATCGAAGTGCTGAAGGGCCCGGCCAGCGCGCTTTACGGCTCCGACGCCATCGGCGGCGTGGTGCAGATCTTCACCCGCAAGGGCGCCAAGAAATTGGCCCTTGAGCTGAGCGGCGGCATTGGCAATTTGGGCACGGCCCGCCTCGGCGCCTCGGTGAGCGGCACGGCCGGCATGTTCGACTACGCCCTCAATGTGGGTGGCGAGCGCAGCGACGGCTTCAACACCATCGCCAACCCCAAGAACAGCAACTTCAACCCCGATATCGACGGCTGGAACAAGCACAACGCCAGCCTGCGCCTGGGCGCGCAGCTGAATACCGAGCATCGCCTGGAACTGTTGGCCTTGCAAAGCCATACCGACGGCCAGTACGACGCCTTCAAGTCCAAGGTCGATGACCACAGTCTGCAAGACACCAGCGCGGCACGCCTGAGCTGGCTCTCGCAATGGAGCCAGGCCCTGCAAACACGCCTCAGCGTTGCCCAGGCCAAGGCCGGCTACGAGACCCGCCCCTCGCCCTACAAGACCGACACCCGGATTCGCACCGCCACCCTGGACGGCAGCTACCAACTTGACGCGCACCAGCAAATCAACTTCCTGGCCGAGCACAAGCAAGACCAATTGGACAATAGCGGCCTGACCCAAGCCGCCACCGTGGGCAGCGCCGAGCGCACCCAAACCGGCCTGGCTCTGGGCTATTTGTGGACCGGCGCGGCCTTCGACGCCCAAGTCAACGCCCGCCACGACGACGACAGCCAGTTCGGCGGCGTCAACACCGGCACGCTGGGCCTGGGCGTCAAGCTCAGCCCGGCCTGGCGTCTGGTTGGCTCGGTCGGCAATGCCTTCCGTGCGCCGACCCTGTACCAGAGCTTCAGCGACTACGGCCCCAAGCTGAGCATCCCCGGCGTCATGGCGCTGGAGCCTGAGAAGGGCCGCAATGTGGAAGTCGGCATCAAGTTCGCCGCGGGTGACAGCGACGCCAGCGCCACCGTGTACCGCAACCACATCAACAATCTGATCGTCTTCGGCGGCGCCGGTACTTGCAATAGCAGCTTTGGTTGCTATCAAAACGTCACCCGCGCCCAGCTCCAAGGCCTGAGCCTGGCCGCCAGCACCCAGCTGGCCGGCATCCAATGGCGCGCCAGCCTGGATCTGCAAGCACCCAAAGACTTGGCAACCGGCAATATGCTGGCCCGCCGTGCCAGCAAGTTCGGCACGATCTCGGCGCAAACCCAGCTGGCTGGTTTCGACTTCGGCGCGGCGGTGTTTGCCTCCGGCCAGCGCTTTGACGACGCCGCCAACAAGCGCCCGCTGGGCGGCTATGCCTTGCTCAACCTCAACGCAGCCTATGCGCTGACGCGTGAGTTGAAAGTGCAGCTCAATCTGGACAATGCCTTCAACAAGGACTACCAGACCGCGCTGGACTATGCGCAAGCGCCGCGCACCGTGTTCCTGGGCCTGCGTTACAGCCCGGCGCTCTAAGCCATGGCTAGTGTGGTGTTTCACACTGAGTGGGTCATAAAACCGCGCCTTCACTCCCGTGACGGCGTTGCAAATCCTCGCCATAGCTACGGCTATGGCTGCGGTTTGCGCCTTGCCACAAGAGCGAATCCATCGGTTTTCTTAAGCGCCACACAGCATGAAACACCACACTAGCAGCGGCCAACACCAGCTGATCGTCGGCGGCCAACGCAGCGGCAAGTCGCGCCATGCGGAAGCGCTGGCGCAAGACTGGCTGGCCGCTGCGGCCGAGCACCGCGTCATCGTGCTGGCCACTGCGCTGGCTTTTGATGCGGAGATGCAAGCCCGCATTCAGCGCCATCAGCAAGACCGCCCGGCCGGCTTTAGCACGCGGGAGGAGCCCCTGGCCTTGACCGCTGCTTTGCAAGCTAACGCCGCGCCCGAGCGGCTCATTCTGGTGGACTGCCTGACCCTGTGGCTGACCAACTGGTTGATGCCCATGCACGGCCAGGCGGACTTGCTCGGCTGGCAGCAGGAACGGCAGGCCTTGCTTGAGGCCCTGCCCCAGCTGCCCGGCCGCATCATTTTTGTGTCCAACGAGGTTGGCTGGGGTGTCTCGCCGATGTCGAGTGAGGCACGTTTTTATGTCGATGAGCTGGGGCGCCTCAATCAGGATGTGGCCGCGCGCTGCGCGCAGCTGACCCTGATGGTGGCGGGCCAGCCCTGGACCCAGCCGATTGCGGCCCAGCGCGGCCAATGAGCCAAGGAATCGAAGCCATGAATTTGCGCCGCTCGAATTTTTTAATCGCCCTGCCTTTACTCGTATTCAGCCTGCTGAATACGAGCGCGCACGCCCAGCCCACCGTCACCATCAAAGACGACCAGGGCCAGACCACGCAGTGGAGCAAACCTCCCCAGCGCATCGTCACCCTGCTGCCCTCGCTGACCGAAACGGTTTGCGAGCTGGGCGCCTGCGATCGCCTGGTGGGCGTGGACCGCTACTCCAACTACCCCGCCCAAGTGAACAAGCTGCCCAAGCTGGGCGGCTTGGACGATACCCAAGTCGAGACCATCGTGGCGCTGCGGCCCGATCTGGTGCTCGTGGCCCCTTCCTCGCGCGTCAGCGATCGCCTGCGCGGCCTGGGCCTGACCGTGGTGACGCTGGAAACCAAGTCCTACGCCGATGTGCAGCGCGTGCTCGCCAAGCTGGGCCAGTTGCTGCAGGTGGCGGATGCGCAAGCGATCTGGCGCCGCATTGACGCCAGCGTCGGCGCCGCCGCCCAAAGCATTCCGCCGCAGGCACGCGGCACCTTGGTGTATTACGAGGTGGACCGCTCGCCCTATGCCGCCGGCCCCAGCTCCTTCATGGGCGAGACCTTGGCCCGCCTGGGCGGGCGCAACATCATCACACCGGAGATGGGCCCCTTCCCCAAGATCAGCCCCGAGTATGTGGTGCGAGCCAACCCGCAGCTCATCATGATCGGCCGGCGCAATCTGGACGGCCTGTATCAGCGCCCCGGCTGGGACCGCATCGGCGCCATCGCCAACAAGCGCGTCTGCGTCTTCGATGCCGAGCAAAGCGATGTGATGGCAAGACCTGGCCCCCGCATGGGCGAGGCAGCCCAAATCATGGCGCGCTGCCTGCGTGAATTCGCCCCGCAAGCCAAGGCCGCGGCCACAGCCAAGCCCTGAGCATGAGCCCCACCGCGCAACGCATTGCCCCCTGGCCGCTGCTGGCCGGGCTGCTGCTGGCTGGCGCCTTGATGCTGCTGCTCGGCGTGGCGGTGGGCAGCACCGGATTCGCCTTCACCTGGCTGCATGACGACGCCATGGCACAGCAAATCCTCTGGCAAATCCGCTTGCCGCGCTCGCTCGGCGCCTGGTTGGCGGGCGCCTTGCTGGGACTGGCCGGCGCCATCACCCAAGGCCTGTTCCGCAATCCGCTGGCCGACCCCTATTTGCTGGGCAGTGCGGCCGGCGCGCGCTTAGGGGTGGCGATCACGCTGGCCTTGTTCGGCGGCTCGCCGCAATCGCTGCAATGGCTGGAGCGCTTGGGCCTGACGGGCGCGGCCTTCTTCGGCACCTTGCTGGGCGTGTCCCTGGCCTTGATGATGGCGCGCGGGGTTGAGCACACGCTGCGCCTGCTGCTGGCCGGTGTGGTGGTGGGCGTGGTGCTGGGCGCCATCACCGATCTGATCACCCTGGCCACGCCCGACATCATGCGCACCATGGCCGCCTTTGTGCTGGGCACCACCGGTTTTCTGGGCTGGAATAGCGTGGCGCTGATGGCGGCCGTGTTGCTGATCAGCCTGGCCGTGGCTTTGGGCGGCAGCCAGGCCCTGGACGCCCTGACCCTGGGCGAGGCCACGGCGCAGTCCCTGGGCGTGCGCCTGAGCCTGGTGCGCATGGCCTTGATCGCCGCCTTCGCCCTGGCCACCGGCACGGCGGTGGCGCAGACCGGCATGATTGCCTTCGTCGGCTTGGTGGCACCGCATCTGGTGCGCAATCTCTGCCCCGCGCCACATGGCAAGCTGCTGCTGCTATCGGCCTGCGCTGGCGGCCTGCTGCTGCTGAGTGCCGATATTTTGTCGCGCTGGATTCTGGCCCCGCAGGAGCTACCGGTGGGCGTCATCACCGCCATCCTGGGCGGGGGCTATCTGCTGCGCCTGATGCACCGCCAACGCAGCCGGAGGGCCGCATGAGCACAAAGAATCTGACACAGCCCGCCGCCCTGCATGCGCGCGAACTCAGCGTCAGCTTGTCCGGCCACCCGGTGCTGCACCGCATCGAACTGGCCCTGCCGGAGCGCCGCTGGACCGCCATCGTCGGCCCCAATGGCGCCGGCAAATCCACCCTGCTGCGCGCGCTGGCGGGCCTGACGCCCAGTCTCGGCAGCATCGAATTATTGGGGCGGCCACTACACGCGCGCCCGGTCAAGCAAAGAGCGCGTGAGCTGTCCTGGCTCGGCCAGAACGAGGCCAGCGGCGACGACCTCAGCGCGCAAGATGTGGTGATGCTGGGCCGCCTGCCGCACCACGCCTGGCTGGCCCCGCCGAGCGGGGCCGATCACGCTGCTGTCGAGACCGCCATGCGCCAGACCCAAAGCTGGGACTGGCGCGCCCGCAGCCTGGGCACTTTGTCCGGCGGCGAACGCCAGCGCGTGCTGCTGGCGCGGGCCCTGGCGGTGCAGGCCCAGGTGCTGATGATGGACGAGCCCCTGGCCCATCTGGACCCACCGCATCAGGCCGACTGGCTGCAGATCGTGCGCGATCAGGTGCGGGCCGATCACACGGTGATCAGCGTACTGCACGAACTCAATGTCGCCCTGCAGGCCGACTGGCTGGTGGTGATGAGCGAAGGCCGGGTGCGCCACTGCGGCAGCCCGGCCGAGGCTGCCACGCGCGCCGCCCTGCAAGAAGTTTTCGACCATCGCCTGCAACTGATCGAGTGGCAAGGCCAGTGGCTGGCCCTGCCCGGTGCGCCGGCATCCAGCGCCAGCACGCCACGCTCAGTTGCCGCCACCACCACCAGCAATGTCCTGCCTTTGAAGGCCCGCCATGAATGAATGCCAAGCGCTGTTGATCAGCGCGCCCTCCTCCGGTTCCGGCAAGACCAGCGTCACCGCCGCCATCGCCCGCTGGCAGCGCCGCTTAGGCCGCCGCGTGCGGGTCTTCAAGACCGGCCCCGACTATCTGGACCCGATGATTTTGGAACGCGCCAGCGGCCACCCGGTCTACCAGTTGGACCTGTTCATGGGTGGCTTGGATCACTGCCGCGCCCTGCTGGCCGAAGCGGCGGCGAGTGCGGACTTGATCCTAGTCGAAGGCGTGATGGGCTTGTTTGACGGCGACCCCAGCAGCGCCGACCTGGCGGCCGCCTTCGGCCTGCCGGTGCTGGCGGTGATCGACGCCTCGGCCATGGCCCAAACCTTCGCCGCCCTGGCCACCGGCCTACAGCGCTTTCGCGCCGATGTGTCGGTGTGCGGCGTGGTCGCCAACCGGGTTGGCAGCGCCGCCCACGGCAAGATGGTGGCGCAAGGCCTGCCGCCCGATCTGCCGCTGGTGGCCGCCCTGCCGCGCGATGAAAGCCTCAGCCTGCCGGAGCGCCACCTCGGCCTTGTGCAAGCGTTGGAGCTGCCCGAGCTGGACGCACAGCTGGACGCCTGGGCCGATCAGTTCGCCCGCGCGCTGGAGCCTGACTTTGAATTCCCCCGCGTCAGCTTCG
Organism: Paucibacter sp. KCTC 42545; assembly: GCF_001477625.1. Classification (NCBI taxonomy): domain Bacteria; kingdom Pseudomonadati; phylum Pseudomonadota; class Betaproteobacteria; order Burkholderiales; family Sphaerotilaceae; genus Roseateles; species Paucibacter sp. KCTC 42545. The sequence continues at coordinate 363,505 of NZ_CP013692.1, read as the reverse complement.
AGGGCGCGGCCGAGCGCTTCGCCGGCGCACTGGCCGAGGCCGACCCGCAAGCCCTGGCCGGCCGCCGCATCGCGGTGGCGCAGGACGCGGCCTTCAGCTTCATCTACCCCGCCAATTTGGACTGCCTGCGCGCCCTCGGCGCCGAGTTGCTGATGTTCTCTCCGCTGCAGGGTCAGGCCTTGCCTGACTGCGACGCGCTCTGGCTTCCCGGCGGCTACCCGGAGCTGCATGCACAAACCCTGCGCCAGCATCCAAGCTTTTTTGCCGACCTGCGCCAACACCTGACCGCCGGCCGGCCGCTGCTGGCGGAATGCGGCGGCATGCTGTGCCTGCTGGATCAGCTGCTGGATGTCGATGGCCAGCCCCACGCCATGGCCGGTGTGATGCCCGGCAGCGCGCGCATGCAAAGCCGCCTGGCCGCCCTCGGCCTGCAGGCCATCGACTGGCCCGAAGGCCCGCTGCGCGGCCACAGCTTTCACTACTCAACCCTGGGCACGCCGCTGCCGGCGAGCGCCACCGCCCACAACCCCAATGGCGGGCGCACGGCCGAGGCGCTCTACCAACAGGGTTCCCTGCGCGCCAGCTATATCCACCACTATTTCGCCTCGAACCCGGCCGCTGTGGCGGCCTTTTTCAAAGGCCAGCCCTGAGCCTGACACCATGCAAATCGAACAACCCCCAGTCGACCGCGAACGCATCATCCCCACTGCCGAGCGACGCGGCCTGATCCTGGTCCACACCGGCGACGGCAAGGGCAAAAGCACGGCCGCCTTCGGACTGGCCCTGCGCGCACATGGCCGTGGCAAGGCGGTGAAGATCTATCAATTCATGAAAGTGCCCAGCGCCCGCTTCGGTGAGCACCGCATGTTCGAACAGCTGGGCGTGCCCATCGAAGGCCTGGGCGACGGCTTCAGCTGGAAGAGCAAGGATCTGGAGCACAGCGCTCAGCTGGCCCGCGATGGCTGGGCGCGTGCGGCCGCAACGATTGCCGCGGGCGAGCATTTCCTGGTCGTGCTGGACGAGATCATGTACCCCCTGCGCTATGGCTGGCTGCCGCTGGAGCCGGTGCTGCAGGCCCTGCGCGAGCGGCCCGCCCATGTGCATGTGGTGCTGACCGGCCGCAACGCGCCGGAGGAGCTGATTGAGTTGGCCGACACCGTCACCGAGATGGCCCTGATCAAGCATCACTTCAAGGCCGGTGTGCCGGCCCAACGCGGCATCGAAGACTGATGAGCATGGCCCTGCTGCTGCCGCTGGCCATGCTGGCGGCCTTGCTGGTGGACCGCCTGTTTGGCGAACCGCCGGTGTGGGCGCATCCGGTAGTGGGCATGGGCGCTTATCTGCAGCGCGGCTCGCAGTGGCTGCAATCGCTGGGGCCAGCGGCCGGCTTTACGGCGGGGGCCTTGCGCTGGTGGCTGGGCGCACTCTTGGTTGTGGCCGCGACGGCGATGCTGGAGACCGGCCTGATCCGCGGCGTGGAGCCCTGGCAGGCCAGCGGCCGCATGCTGGGTTGCGCCCTGCTGCTGGGCTTGATGCTCAAACCCCTGCTGTCCTGGCGCATGCTGAGTGAGGAAGTGGCTGCCGTGGAGCTGGCCTTGCAGGATTCACTGGAGGCCGGGCGGGCGCGCCTGTCCCGCTTGGTCAGCCGCGACACCTCGGCGCTGAGCGCGGCGGAAGTGCGCGAGGCCGCCATCGAAACCCTGGCCGAGAACCTCAACGACTCGGTCGTGGCGCCGCTGTTCTGGTTCATGGTCGCGGGCCTGCCGGGCGCGGCACTCTACCGCTTCGCCAACACGGCGGATGCCATGTGGGGCTACCACGGCCGCTGGGAATGGACCGGCAAATGGGCCGCCTGGGCGGACGACTGGCTGTCATGGCTGCCGGCCCGCATTACCGGCCTGGCCTTGCTGAGCTGGCGCCTGCACTGGCTCACAAAGCTGCGCCGCGAGGCGCGAAAAACACCTTCGCCCAACGGCGGTTGGCCTATGGGCGCCATGGCTTTGCGCCTAAATCTGCGCCTGGCCAAGCCGGGAACTTACGAACTCAACCCCACCGGTAGCGCGCCCGACAGCAGCGCCATCGCCAGTGCCTACGGCCTGGCGTTGTCTGCCCTGCTGAAGTCGGCCGCGCTGCTGGCCTTTGGCGCTTTTGTGCTGAGGTTGCCATGAGGCTGAACGAGCATGGCGGCAGCGACGCCGGGCCCGCCGTGGCGCACGACTTCTCCAGCAACGCCAGCCCCTTGGGCCCGCCGCCGCAGCTGCTGGCGGCCGTGCTGGGCGCCGAGCGTGAGCGCTACCCGGACCCGGCCTACACGGCCTTGCGCGCGCAACTGGGCGCCGCGACCGGCGTCGGGCCCGCGCGCGTACTGCCCTGTTCCGGCGGCGCCGAGGCCATTCGCCGGCTCAGCCTGGCGGCGCTGCTGGCCGGCAGCCGCTGCGTCTGGGTGCCGCAGCCGGGTTTTGGTGATTACGCGGCGGCCACCCTGGCATTGAACATGAACGTGCGCAGCTACCGCAGCATCACCGAGCTCTGCCAAGGCCTGTCCGATGCTGACCTGGTATGGGTCTGCGAGCCCTGCAACCCCAGCGGCAGCACGCTCTCGAACGAAGACTGGCAAGCTCTGAGCCTGGCCCTGCAGGCGACCAAGGCCAGCCTGGCCATCGACCAGGCTTACGAGCCCCTGCGCCTGCACGGCCACAGCCAGCTGCCCGCCGATTTGGCGGCACAAGCCTGGCGCCTGCATTGCCCCAACAAGGCCTTGGGGCTAACGGGCGTGCGCGCTGCCTATCTGCTGGCGCCAGCTCAAGCTGATCGTCTGCTGGCGCACGCCCAGGCGGTGGCGCCCAGCTGGGTTTTGTCCAGCGAGGGCTGCGCCTTGCTGATGCACTGGCATAGCGAAGACACCCGCCGCCATTTGAGCGAGGTCAGGGGCGTGCTGCGCGGCTGGCAAGCGGCGCAGCAGCAGATGCTGGCCGAGCTGGATTGGCAACAAACCCCCAGCTGCAGCAATTTCTGGCTGGCCAGGCCCAGCCAGGCGCTTTGCCTGCAGCGCCTGCGCAATAACCACAACAACGGCGGCATCAAGCTGCGCGACGCGCAAAGCTTTGGCCTGCCCGACTGGGTCCGCCTGTCGGTCCAGCCCCCCGAGTCACAAGCGGCGCTGCGCGCAGCCCTGCAAGAGGAGTTGAAAACACAATGAGTCGCGCCAAAGCAGTCATGGTGCTGGGCACCACCAGCGGTGCGGGCAAAAGCTGGCTGGCCACCGCGCTATGCCGCTGGTATGCGCGCCAAGGCCTCAAGGTGGCCCCCTTCAAGGCGCAGAACATGAGCAATAACGCCCGTGTTGTGCAGGGCTTGCAGGGCGCCATGGGCGAGATTGGCTCGGCCCAATACTTCCAAGCCCTGGCCGCACGCCGCACGCCCGAAGTGCGCATGAACCCGGTCCTGCTCAAGCCCGAAAAAGACACCGCCTCGCAAGTGATTGTCTTGGGCGAGGTGGACACCGCCCTGACCGAGATGCCCTGGCGCGAGCGCAGCGAAAAGCTCTGGCTGCGCGCCCGCCCGGCCCTGCACGAGCTGATGGTGGAAAACGATGTGGTGGTGATTGAGGGCGCGGGCTCGCCGGCCGAAATCAATCTGCACGCCAGCGACTATGTGAACATGCGCACCGCGCTGGAAGTGCAAGCCGCCTGCCTGCTGGTCACCGATATCGATCGTGGCGGCGCCTTTGCCCATCTCTACGGCACCCACCAATTGCTGCCCGCGCATGAACGCGCTTTGATTCGCGGTTATGTGCTGAACCGCTTCCGAGGTGATGCCAGCCTGCTGGCCCCCGGCCCCGAGCAGTTGCAAGCCTTGACGGGCGTGCCCACCGTGGCGGTGCTGCCGATGTGGCGCGGCCACGGCCTGCCGGAAGAAGACGGCGTATTCGACGATGGCTGCACCGGCGGCGGTGGCCCGGGTATCATGAAGATCGCCATCATCGCCTACCCGCGCCTGTCCAACCTAGACGAATTCCAGCCCCTGCGCGGCCTGCCCCAGGTGCGCCTGAGCTGGGTGCGCGAACCTGCAGGACTGGTGGACGCTGACCTCATCATCCTGCCCGGTTCCAAGGCCGTGGCGGCCGATCTGGCCTGGCTGCGCGCGCAAGGCCTGGACCTGGCCGTGGCCCAACACGCAGCGGCCGGAAAAAAAGTGCTGGGCATCTGCGGCGGCCTGCAAATGCTGGGCGAAAGCCTGCTGGACCCCTTTGGCCTGGACGGCAATGCGCCGGGCTTGGGCCTGCTGCCCCTGGTCACCCAATTCGAGCGCGAAAAACTGCTGCGCCCTGCTCATCTGCGCTTCAACGCACTTGCCGAGCCGTGGGGTCAATTGAGCGCCGTGCAGGCCCAAGGTTATGAAATTCACCATGGCCGGACTGCACAACACCCCAGCCTGGCCCCGGCCCAGCCCGCCGTCTTGAGTGACAGCGGCGAGGTGATTGGCTGGCAAGCGGGCTCGGTGCTGGGCTGCTATGCCCACGGCCTGTTCGAGGACCCTGCGGTAATGCGCGCCCTGTTCGGCGCCGCCACGCCCAGCTTGGACTCGGTGTTCGAAGGCCTGGCCGACTACGTCGATCAACACTTTGCCCCCGGCGTGCTGGCGGGTTTACTGGAAGCGCCATGACTGAAGGGAAAAACCAAGGCCAAGCCATCCCGCAGCGCATCGCCTGCCTCTCCACCGAGGCGGTGGACACGCTTTACCGCCTGGGCGCGCAAGCGCATATCGCCGGCATCTCCGGCTACACCGTCTACCCGCCTGAAGCGCGCCAGGAAAAGCCCAAGATCAGCGGCTTTTCCAGCATGAAGCTGGAGAAGATCACGGCCGTGCAGCCCGACCTGGTGATTGGCTTTTCAGACCTGCAGCGGCCCTTGCTGGAGGAATGCGAGCGCGCCGGCCTGGCCACGTTGTGGTTCGACCAGCGCAGCCTGGCCGGCATCCACGCCATGGTGCTGCGCCTGGGCGAGCTGGTGAATCGGCAAGCGCAAGCCCTGACCCTCTGCGCCGAATTGCAGGCCCGCCAGGATGAGATCGCAGCCGCTGCGGCCCGCCTGCCACGCCGCCCACGTGTCTATTTCGAGGAATGGGACGAGCCGATGATTTGCGGCATCGGCTGGGTCAGCGAAATCATTCAGCTGGCCGGCGGCGAGGATGTGTTCGCCGAACGCGCCCAGGCCGGCTTTGCCAAACAACGCATCGTCTCGCCCAGCGAGGTGCTGGCCCAGCGCCCCGAGCTGATCCTCGGCTCCTGGTGCGGCAAGCGCTTCGCGCCCGACAAGGTGCTGGCGCGGCCCGGCTTTGCCGAGCTGGGCGCCCGCCTGATTGAAATCAAATCCGCCGACATTTTGTCGCCCGGCCCCACGGCCATCACACGCGGGGCCGGCCAGGTGTTGGCCGCCCTGCAAAGCCTCACCGAGTCCGAGCTCCAAGCATGATGCAAGACCTGATCCCCACCATCCCCTCCCTGGCCGACGCCGCCCTGAGCACGGCCCTGCAAGAGCGTATCGACGGCAAGACCAAGCCGCTGGGCTCGCTGGGCCTGCTGGAAGGCTTGATGCTGCGCCTGGGTTTGATCCAGGGCAGCCTGAGCCCGCAGCTGCGCGATCCGCAGCTGATGGTGTTTGCCGGCGACCATGGTCTGACGGCGCAGGGCGTGTCGGCCTTCCCCAGCGAAGTGACCTGGCAGATGGTGGAGAACTTTCTGGCCGGCGGCGCCGCCGTCAGCGTGCTGGCGCGCCAGCATGGGCTGGAGATGACGGTGGTGGACGCCGGCGTGGCCCATGACTTCGCGCCACGGCCGGGCCTGATCATCGCCAAGATCGCCAAGGGCACGCAGGATGCCTCTCTGCACAGCGCGATGAGCATTGACCAATGCGCCACCGCCATCGCAGCGGGCAAGAACCTGCTGCGCCAGCGCCCGGGGAATGCGCTGCTGCTGGGCGAAATGGGCATCGGCAATACCTCCAGCGCGGCACTGCTGCTGGCCCGCCTGAGCGGCGCCCCGATTGCCGAATGCGCCGGCCGTGGCACCGGCCTGGACGACGCCGGCCTGACGCGCAAAATCAGCGTACTGGACACCGTGCTGCAAAAACATGCGTACGCCAAAGAGCCTTTGCAGGCCCTGGCCGCCTTCGGTGGCTTCGAGATCGCGATGATGGTGGGCGCCATTTTGCAAGCCGCGCTGGAACGCCGCGTGATCGTGGTGGACGGCTTCATCACCAGCGCCGCCGTGCTGGTGGCCGCGCGCCTGCAGCCGGCCGTGCTGGAGCGCTGCGTGTTTGCACACCATTCCGAAGAACGCGGCCACAGCCTGATGCTGCAAGCCTGCGGCGCCACGCCCTTGCTGAACCTGGGCCTGCGCCTGGGCGAAGGTTCGGGCGCCGCCCTGGCTTGGCCGCTGCTGGAGTCGAGCTGCCGGATCATGAGCGAGATGGCCAGCTTTGCTTCCGCCGGCGTGAGCGAGAAGGAAGCGGCCTAATCACGCACGGCCTCGGATACGCTCGCCACCATGCGCCATCTCCTGCACCAAGTCCGCCTCTTCTTCATCGCCCTGCAGTTCTTCACCCGCTGCCCGGTGCCGGCCTGGGTCGGCTTCGAGCCGGCTTGGCTGCAGCAATGCGCACGCTACTTCCCGGTGGTGGGCACGCTGGTGGGCTTGTTTGCGGCGGCCGTGCTGTGGGCGGCCAGTTGGATTTGGCCGGCCAGCATCGCGGTGGGCCTGAGCATGGCCGCCAGCGTTTGGCTGACCGGCGGCTTCCACGAAGACGGCTGGGCCGATACCTGCGACGGCCTGGGCGGTGCGGTCAGCCGCGAGAAGGCGCTGCTGATCATGAAGGACTCGCGCATCGGCAGCTATGGCGCGCTGGGTCTGATCTTGATGCTCGGCCTCAAAGCGGCCGCGCTGCTGGCCTTGCTGGAAGCCGACCCCCATCTGGGCCTGGCCGCCCTGGTGTGGGCCCACAGCGCCTCACGCCTGGCGCCCGTCTGGCTGATGAGCGCCTCGGCCTACGCCGGTGACGCCGACCATGCCAAGGCCAAGCCTCTGGCCACGCAGGCCAGCAGCGGCACGCTTTACTTCGGCCTGGCCTGGCTGTTGTTGCTGAGCGGCTTGATGGCCGCGTACGACTCCGCCTGGGTGCCCGGCCTGTGCGCCGCCTGGGTGGCCGGTGGCGCGGCCACCTTGGCCATGCAGAGCTGGCTGGAGCGCCGCCTGGGCGGCTACACCGGTGACAACTTGGGAGCCACTCAGCAGATCGTGGAGCTGGTGATTCTGTTGAGCCTGCTGGCCCTGGTGGGCGTGTTCACATGAGTGGGCCGCAAGCCCCGGCACGCGTCTGGCGCCACCCCAAGCCCGAGGGCGCGGCCGGCCTGTGTGTGGGAGCGCGCAGCGACTTGCCGGTGCACTGGCGCCGCGCCAAACGCTTGGCCAGGCGCATCCAGGCCTTGGCGCGGCGGGAGCGCCTGCCGCACCGGGTCATCACCTCACCGCTGCAACGCTGCGCCAGCGTGGGCGCTTGGCTGCGCCGCTGGGGTTGGCAGCACCGCCGCGACGACGCCTTGCTGGAGCTGGATTTCGGCGCCTGGGACGGGCGCGCATGGGCACAGATCAGCCAGGCCGAGGTGGACGCATGGGTGAACAACTTCAGCGACCACGCGCCCGGCGGCGGCGAGTCACTGGCGCACATGCTCCAACGCGTGCAAGCCTGGCCCCTGCCGGCCGGCGCGCTGATCGTCAGCCATGGCGGCTGGATATTGGCCCGGCAATGGCTCAGTGAGCATGGCGATGCCCTGCCCCAAGCCGCCAGCTGGCCGCGCCCGCCGGGCTATGGCGAATGCCGGCAGTTTCAGCCAGGGCAAGTGTCAGGGGTTTGATGCTTGGCGGCGGCGCAGAGGCCGCTTCAGGCCTTCGCCGCCGTCAGCCGCAGATACTTGGCCATCAAGGTTTCCTGGCCTTCCACAAAGGCCGGATTGACCGGGATGCAAGCCACCGGACACAGCTGCACGCATTGCGGCTCATCGAAATGACCCACGCATTCGGTGCACTTGCTGGGCTCGATTTGGTAGAACTCCTCGCCCATCGAAATCGCTTCGTTGGGGCATTCGGGCTCGCATACATCGCAGTTGATGCATTCATCCGTGATCATCAAAGCCATGACGCCACCTCACTCACCCTTGATGCGCTCAAGCAAACGCTCGCGCACCGAAGGGGAAACAAACTTGGACACATCGCCGCCCAGGCTGGCGATCTCGCGCACAAAGGTGCCGGAGATGAACTGGAACTGATCCGAAGGCGTCAAGAACACCGTTTCCACATCGGGCATCAGCTGGCGGTTCATGCCGGCCATCTGGAATTCGTATTCGAAGTCGCTGACGGCACGCAGGCCGCGCACCACCACCTTGCCGCCATGCTCCACCACGAAGTTGCGCAGCAGGCCGCGGAAGGGAATCACTTCCACATTGGGGTATTTGGCCGCCAACTCGGTGGCGATTTCAAGCCGCTCTTCAATGCTGAACATGGTGCGCTTGTGATGGCCGGCCGCCACCGCCACGATCAGGCGCTCAAACAAGCGGCTGGCGCGACGCATCAGATCCTCATGGCCCAGGGTCATGGGGTCGAAGGTGCCGGGGTAAACGGCGGTGAGTACGGTGACAGAGGTCAAGGCAAAGGCTCCATTCGAGGTGGGCGATTATCCCCTGGGCCGGGCCAGGCCTGCGCGCTGGCTCGCGCATCACCCCTTGGCCAAGCGGGCGCCTTGCACCAAGTGGTTTAGATCGGCGCGCCCGAACGCTGCAAGAGCTGGAAGTGAACCGCACCCGCTTTGCCCGAGCGCAGTTGCTCCAGGCCCAGCTCAGCCGGGGCTTCGATCGGTTCGCCGGCTTCCAGATAAATGAAGCCACCCGGCGTCAGCAGCGGCACGGCGGCGGCCAAGGCGGGCAAATAGAGATCGAGGCCAAAGGGCGGATCCAGCAACACCAGCTCGAAGCGCGGTGCGGCATGGCGCGCCAGCCAAGCCAGCGAATCGGTGCATTCCACCCGCATATTGGTGGCTTTCAAACGCTCGCGGCTGCTGTTCAGGCTGCGGGCCAATTCGGCGTCACGCTCCAAGAGCACAACCTCGGTCGCGCCGCGCGAAGCGGCCTCAAAACCCAGGGCACCGCTGCCGGCGAAAGCGTCCAGCACGTGCCAGCCGTCAAGGTCTTGGCCCAGCCAGTTGAACAAGGTCTCGCGCACGCGGTCGGGCGTGGGGCGCAGACCTGGCTTGTCGGCCACCGGCAGCTTGGAACGCTTCCATTGCCCGCCGATGATGCGCACCTCGCGCGCGGCCATGCGCGGGCCGCCGGCCGCTTTTTGAGTGTGGGCGGCTTTTGCCTTGGCAGCGACGCTGGAACGGGGACGATTCATGATGAAGCTGGGCGGAGACTCAGAGTCGCACCGGAATGCCACGCGCCGCCATCAAGGCCTTGGCTTCGCCCACGGTGTGATGGCCGTAGTGAAAGATGCTGGCAGCCAACACCGCATCAGCGCCGCCGATCTGCACGCCATCGGCCAGATCTTCCAGCGAGCCCACGCCGCCGGAGGCAATCACCGGCACCGACACCGCATCACTGACCGCGCGGGTCAGTTCCAGATCGAAGCCGCTGCGGGTGCCATCACGGTCCATGCTGGTGAGCAGAATTTCACCGGCGCCGTACTCGGCCATCTGGCGCGCCCAGGCCACCGCGTCGAGGCCAACGTTCTTGCGGCCGCCGTGGCTGTAGATGTCCCAGCCCGGTCCGCGTGCGGCCAAGTCATCGCCCTGGCGGCGCTTGGCGTCGATAGCCACGACGATGCACTGCGCACCGTATTTTTCGGACGCATCCCGAATCACCTGCGGATTCGCAATCGCGGCCGAGTTGAAGGAGACCTTGTCGGCACCCGCGTTTAAGAGCCGGCGCACATCGGCCACCTCGCGCACGCCGCCGCCCACCGTCAGTGGGATGAAGACCTGGCTCGCCACGGCCTCGATGATGTGCAGGATCAGATCGCGCCCATCCGAGGTGGCGGTGATGTCCAGAAAGGTCAGCTCGTCGGCGCCCTGCTCGTTGTAGCGGGCGGCGATTTCCACCGGGTCGCCGGCATCGCGCAGCTCGGTGAAGTTGACGCCCTTGACGACGCGACCACCGGTCACGTCGAGGCAGGGAATGATGCGTTTGGCGAGCATGGGCTGTTCTTTTCTCGGGGCGGGGTGAAATCGCCCCATCACTTCAGGCGGATGATGAACGTATCAAGCGGACCTGGGCCCGCCGTTCATTGGACTAAAACTGAGAATCTGAGACTAAGAGGCGGGCGGCGAGAGAGCCGCCCGAAACACTCATTCCTCGCCGTCGACCCACTCGTCGGCCAGCTTCTGGCCGGCGGCCAGATCGAGGTCACCGGTGTAGATGGCGCGGCCGCAGATGACGCCTTCAACGCCCTCGCGTTCCACCTCGCACAAGGCCTTGATGTCGGCCAGATTGGACAGGCCGCCGGAGGCGATGACGGGGATCGTCAGCGCCTGCGCCAACTTGACCGTGGCTTCGATATTGACGCCGCTGAGCATGCCGTCGCGGCCGATGTCGGTGTAGATCACACCTTCCACACCGTAGTCCTCGAACTTGCGGGCCAGGTCGATCACTTCGTGACCGGTCAGCTTGCTCCAACCATCGGTGGCGACCTTGCCGTCCTTGGCATCCAGGCCCACGATGATGTGGCCGCCAAAGGCCGAGCAAGCGTCCTTCAAGAAGCCCGGGCTCTTGACAGCGGCGGTGCCGATGATGACGTAGCTGATGCCGCTGTCCAGATAGCGTTCGATGGTGTCGAGGTCGCGGATGCCGCCACCCAGCTGCACGGGGATCTCGTCCCCCACCTCGCGCAAGATGGCCTTGATGGCAGCCTCATTCACGGGCTTGCCCGCAAACGCGCCATTCAGGTCGACCAGATGCAAGCGCCGGGCGCCCGCATCCAGCCAGCGCCTGGCCATTGCGGCGGGGTCCTCGCCAAAGGTGGTGGAGTCGTTCATATCGCCTTGTTTGAGGCGAACGCAGCGACCGTCTTTCAGGTCAATAGCAGGTATCAGCAGCATGGCCGAGTGAGGTGGTGGGGATGAAGGGAAGTGGGAGGGAGCTGAGAAGGTGTCTGCGGCGCGGCCAAGAGTTGAGGCATTCTTGGCTAGGCTCAGGGCTTCCAGTGCAGGAAGTTTCGGTACAGGGCAAGACCCAGGGCAGCACTTTTCTCGGGGTGGAATTGGGTGGCGAAAATATTATCCCGGGCGACCGCGCAGGTAAAGCGCGCGCCGTAATCGCATTCCCCGGCGCTGTGGTGCGCATCTAACGGCGCGGCGTAGTAGCTGTGCACGAAGTAGAACCAGGACTGATCGGGCACACCCGCCCAGATGGCATGGGGCCGCGCTTGGCGAACCTGATTCCAACCCATCTGCGGCACTTTGTAGCGGCTGCCATCCGGCTGGATCTGACCCTCCAGCTGAAAGCGCTTCACCTTGCCGGGGATCAGGCCCAGGCCCGGCGTGTCTTGCTCTTCGCTGTGATCGAGCAGCATTTGCATGCCCACGCACACGCCCATCAGCGGCTTGCGGGCGGCGGCGTCCAGCACGGCTTCCTTCAAGCCGGAGTCAGCCAGCTCGCGCATGCAGTCGCGCATGGCCCCTTGGCCGGGCAGCACCACTCGCTCGGCGGCGTAGACCTGCTCGGGGTTGGCGGTGATCACCACCTCCAGGCCCGAGCCTTGCGCCACATGCAGCACGGCCTGCGAGACCGAACGCAGATTGCCCATGCCGTAATCAACGACGGCCACGGTTCTAGTCATGTCAGAGCGTTCCCTTGGTTGACGGAATCACGCCGGCCGAGCGCGGGTCAAGCGTCATCGCCATGCGCAGCGCGCGGCCAAAGGCCTTGAAGATGGTCTCACACTGATGATGGGCGTTATGCCCTTTCAGATTGTCCACATGCAGGCTGACGCCGGCGTGGTTGACGAAGCCCTGGAAGAACTCAAACGCCAGCTGGGTGTCAAAGGCGCCAATGCTGCCGGCGGTGAACTTCACGTCCATGGCCAGGCCGGGGCGGCCGGAAAAATCCACCACCACCCGCGACAGCGCTTCGTCCAGCGGCACATAGCTGTGGCCGTAACGCGTCAAGCCCTTTTTGTCGCCAATCGCTTGCGCCACCGCCAGGCCGAGGGTGATGCCCACGTCTTCCACCGTGTGGTGGCCGTCGATATGCAGATCGCCCTTGGCGTCAATGTCCAGATCGATCATGCCGTGGCGGGCGATCTGGTCCAGCATATGGTCAAAGAAGCCAATGCCGGTGCTGAGCTTGGCCTCGCCCGTGCCGTCAAGATTGACGCGCACGGTGATCTGCGTTTCCTTGGTGTTACGGCTGATCTCGGCAATGCGGGGGGACGTTGAGGGTGAGGAGGTCGTGGTCATCAAAGGCTCTCTTTCAGCGCGGCCAGCAAGGCCTGGTTCTCTACAGCTGTGCCCACCGTGATGCGCAGGCAATTCTTCAACATGGGGTGGGCGGCCGAGGAATTCTTGACCAGCACGCCGCGCGCCTTCAGCGCAGCGAACAGTGCCGGCGCGTCCGGCACGCGCGTCAAAATCATATTGCCCTGGCTGGGATAGGGCTGCACGCCGGGCAAGCTCTGCAGCGCCGCAAACAGCATTTCACGCTGCGCCCGCAACTCGGCGGCTTGGGCGGCATAGACATCGGCATGTTCCAACGCAAACAGGCCGGCCTCGGCATTCAACACGCTGATGTTGAAAGGCGGGCGCACCTTATCGATCTCAGCCACCAGGGCTTGCTGGCCGATCAGGTAGCCGATGCGCACACCCGCCAGGCCAAACTTGCTCATGGTGCGCATCACCAGCAACTGCGGGTAACGGCTTAGCCAATGCATGGCGTCGCTGCTGGCAAAGGGCTGGTAGGCCTCGTCCATCACCACCAGGCCGGGCGCGGCTTCGATGATTTGCTCGATCACCGCGGCGTCCCAGAGGTTGCCGGTCGGGTTGTTCGGGTAAGCCAGGTAGATCAGGGCGGGTTGATGCTCGGCAATGGCTGCCAGCATGGCCGGGCCGTCCAGGGAGAAATCCTCGCTGCGCAGCGGCACGCCAACGTACTTGAGCCCCTGGTAGCGGGCCGAAATCTCGTACATCACAAAGCTGGGCTCAGGCGACAGCACCACGGCGCCGGGGCGGCTCAGCGCCATGCTGAGCATGGTGATCAGCTCGTCCGAGCCATTGCCCAAGGTGATGGCGCAACCTGCCGGCATCTTGGCGTGGCGAGCCAGCGCGGCCGCCAGCGTTGCGGTGCTCTCGGCCGGATAACGGTTGATCGCGACAGCACCCAAGCGCTCACCCAGCGCCTGCTGCAGCTCCGGCGGCAAGCGAAAGGGGTTCTCCATCACGTCCAGCTTGACCAGACCATGGCTTGGCGCCACGGCATAGGCTTGGGTGGCGCGCACGTCTTCGCGCACGCTTTGCAGGGCTTGATTCAAACGCGGACTGATGGTCATGGCAAAAAGCCCTTGCTGCTGGGGCTGGTCAAAAGAGGGTTGATGATTTGCACGCTATCGAGCTGCAACTCCGCCGGCAACTCCAGGCTCAGCAGCAGGCTGCAGCCCTGCGCCTTGGCGGCGGCCACGATCAGCGCGTCGACATAGGGCAGGCCGAAACGGCTCTCGATCGACCAGGCGCTCTCCACCGTGGCATGGTCAATCGCCCAAGGCTGCCAGCGCTGATAACGCCGCACCTCGGCGCGCGCGTCGCCATTGGGCATGGGCGGCGTGATGCGGGTGGTGACCTGGGCATAGAAATCATTCAGCACCTGGGTCGAGACCCGACCCAGGCGCCGCAACCAGAGCACGCGCAGCCAGTCCATCACGGCCGCGCGGGCGCCCTCATCGGCGCCATCCTCGCTGCAGATCAGCACCGAGGTATCGACGAAGACAAAGCCTTCACTGGCGAGCGGCAAGGCGCTCATTTGGCAGCGCTCCGCTGCGGATAGGCCTGCCCGTCAGACACCCAGGAACGCTCGCGATGCAACCAATCCTGCATGGCGCGCTCATAAGCATCGTCATGCCGCATCTTCTCGGCCAGCATTTCACCTACCAGGCGCGACACGCTGGTATTGCGCCGGGCGGCCTCCAGCCGTGCCCATTCGGCGACGCTGTCTTCCATGCTGACGGTGACATTCTTCATATCTTGTGTGCTGGACCGAGCGTAGCGAGCTCGGGCATCAACTGATTGAGCGGGTTTTGTGTGCCGGACCGAGCGAGCTGCGCCCAGGCAAGCGCTGATCAAATTCATTGGCCGCAAGATTAACACGAAGTTCGTGCAACACGAAGTTCGTGTCATCAAGACCCCCAATAGCTAGGGGCTAGGCGCTGACAGCGATAGGAATAGATTGGTGCACCCTTGTTGCACCGCGCTCGGGCCACCCAAAGGAGTCAATCGCATGTCACAGCATTTCTCGACAGCCCGGCATTCAACCCTGAGGCCGGCCCTGGCCGCCCTCATCCTCCTGGCCAGCATGAGCCATGCACAAGCGCAGTCCTACCAACTCAGCGCCTACACCCGCAGCCACGCGGCAGATTTTCTGCACAACGATGACAAGACCGACTTCCAAAGCTTCGACTGGCTCGACAAACCCCAGGCCCTGACCTTGAACAGCCTGGATACCCAGGCCCAGGTGGTCAGCGGCGGCAAGGCCAGCGCCAAGGTCTTGGCCAGCATCGGCATGCTCAAGGCCTACGCCTTCGCCAGCTACCCCTACGGCTATGACGCCCAGGGCCATCTGGTGCAATACGGTTACGGGAACGGCACGGCGCAAGCCAGCTTCTTCGATACCTTGGTGGTCAGCAGCAACACGCTGGCCATCGGCACGCCGGTGAGCTATCGCATGGACTTCACCATCAATGGCACGCTTTCCTCACCCAATTTTGAGCTGGGCGGCTATCTCAGCGCCAGTGGCATTGCCGAGATGAGGCTGCGGGATCGCGAAAGCGGGCAGACCAGCATCTTGAGTTGGAATGCCAAAACCCAGGCCACGGGCGTCTACTCCTTGGTGCTGAACACCCAGGTCGGGCATACGTTGAGCATCAACGGCATGCTTTACGCGGAGGCCGACGTAGGTTCTTACGCCCAGACCGGGCGCAGCACCGAGGCCGATTTTTATCACTCGGCCTACTATCAGCTCAGCCCTTCGGACAGCGGGCTCAACACCACAGGCTTGAGCGGACACGACTTTTTGACCACCGCCGTGCCCGAGCCCGCCAGCTACGCGCTCTTGGCCATGGGCCTGGGCTTGCTGGGCATCTACCGCCGGCGCGGCTAGTCGGTACCAGGCTTTAGCGGCAAGGCCGCGCACTCACGCTTCAGGCGCAGCGCTGCTTAACCCTTCAAGCGCAACTCCGCTGCGCGGGCATGCGCCTGCAGCCCTTCGCCATAGGCCAGCTCTGCGGCGATGGGGCCCAGGATCTGCGCCCCGGCTTCGCTGACCTCGATCAGGCTGCTGCGCTTTTGGAAGTCATACACGCCCAGCGGCGAGGAGAAGCGCGCTGTGCCCGAGGTGGGCAGCACATGGTTGGGGCCGGCGCAATAGTCACCCAGGGACTCGCTGGTGAAAGCACCCAGGAAGATCGCCCCGGCGTGCCGCAGCTGCGGCTCCCAGCGATGCGGTTCGCTGCTGGAAACTTCCAGATGCTCGGGCGCGATGCGGTTGCTGATCTCGCAGGCCTCGTCCATCGAGCGGGTGTGGATCAAGGCGCCGCGCCCTTCCAGCGAAGCGCGAATCACCGCCTGGCGCGGCATGGTGGGCAAGAGCCGCTCAATCGCCTCGGCCACGCGGGCGATGTAGTCGGCGTCGGGGCACAGCAGAATGCTCTGCGCCAGCTCGTCGTGCTCGGCCTGGCTGAACAAATCCATCGCCACCCAGTCGGGCGGGGTGCTGCCATCGGCCAGCACCAGAATCTCGCTGGGGCCGGCAATCATGTCGATGCCAACCTGGCCGAACACATGCTTTTTGGCGCTGGCCACATAGGCGTTGCCGGGGCCGGTGATCTTGTCCACGCGCGGGATGGTGGCCGTGCCGTAGGCCAAGGCCGCTACCGCTTGCGCGCCACCCACGGTGAAGGCGCGGCTGACACCGGCCACATAGGCGGCGGCCAAAACCAGGGGGTTCTTCTCGCCCTTGGGCGTGGGCACCACCATGATGATTTCAGGCACGCCGGCCACATGGGCGGGGATGGCGTTCATCAGCACGCTGCTGGGATAAGCCGCCTTGCCGCCGGGCACATAGATGCCCACACGGTCCAGCGGGGTCACTTTTTGCCCGAGCAGATTGCCGTCAGCATCGCGGTAGCTCCAGCTCAAGCCGGAGTGCTGTTTTTGCAGCTCGTGATAGCTGCGCACCCGCGCCGCAGCGGCTTGCAAAGCCGTGCGTTGAGCGGGGGTGATGGCATCAAAAGCCGCTTTCAGCTCGTCCCGCGTCAGCTCCAGCTCGCTCATGCTGCTGACGCTGAGCTGATCAAAGCGTGCGGTGTAGTCCAGCACGGCGGCGTCGCCACGGGCGCGCACATCGGCCAGGATCTCGGCCACCCGGGTTTCGATGCCCGCATCCGTTTCCGCCGACCAATGCAGCACCCGCTGGAACTCGGCTTCAAAAGTGGCGGAGGCGGTGCTGAGTTGGCGCAGATTCAACATGGACTGGGTGGGCTCGGGCGGCTGGGTTATTTACTTAACGATGGCGGAAGCGAAGGCGTCAATCATGCGGCGCAGCGGCTCTTGCTTGAGCTTGAGCGCGGCCTGATTGACCACCAGGCGGGAGGAGATGTCCATGATCTGCTCCACCTCGACCAAATGATTGGCCTTGAGCGTGTTGCCGGTGGAAACCAAATCGACGATGGCATCGGCCAAGCCGGTCAGCGGCGCCAACTCCATCGAACCGTAGAGCTTGATCAGATCGACGTGCACGCCCTTGTCGGCGAAATGCTGGCGAGCGATCTCGGTGTATTTGGTGGCCACGCGCAGGCGCGAGCCCTGCTTGACGGCGCCCGCATAGTCGAAGTCATCACGCACCGCCACGCTCATGCGGCAGCGGGCGATATTGAGGTCCAGCGGCTGGTACATGCCGTCCACGCCATGCTCGATCAGCACGTCGCGCCCGACCACGCCGAGGTCGGCGCCGCCATATTGCACATAGGTGGGCACATCGCTGGCGCGCACCAGCACCACGCGCACGGCGGGGTTGTTGGTGGCCAGAATGAGCTTGCGCGAGGTTTCCGGATCTTCCAGCACCGTGATGCCCGCTGCCTTCAGCAGGGGCAAGGTCTCTTCGAAGATGCGGCCTTTGGAGAGCGCCAGGGTAATCATCATCGTCATCGCCTCAGCCCTGGGCCGCGGCCCATTCGGCCGGGGTCAGGGTCTTCTGCATGGAAAGGGCATGAATCTCTTCCTTCATGCGCTCGCCCAGCACGGTGTAAACCAGCTGATGGCGGCGCACGCGGCTGAGGCCTTCGAATTGCGAGGACACGATGGTGGCAAAGAAATGCCTGCCATCGCCCTCAACATGCAGGTGTTCGCAGGGCAGGCCTGCGGCGATGTATTGCTGTACTTGAGCGGGTGTAGGGTCGGCCATGCGGGGAATTGTAGGGCGGCTCAAGACCCGACCCTGCCCCAGCCTCAGCCAGACCCGTCAAGACTCAGGGTTTCAGCAAGGTCTCTCGCATGAACAAAATCATGGAATAGAACTGGAAGTCCTGGTTCTCCTTGCGGGAGAAACCATGGCCTTCGTTGTCGGCGCGCAGGTACCAAACCGGCGTGCCCAACTCGCGCACCTTGGCCACAATTTGCTCGGCCTCGGTGTAAGGCACGCGCGGATCATTCTTGCCCTGCACCACAAACAGCGGCTTGCGGATCTTGCTGGCATTGGTGAGCGGCGAGATCTGCTCCAGATGCGCGCGCATGGCCGGATCACGCTCGTCGCCATACTCAACCCGGCGCAGATCGCGGCGGTAGCTCTCGGTATTGGTCAAGAAGGTGACGAAGTGCGAGATGCCCACCACATCGATGGAGCCGGCAATGCGGTCGGCGTAATGCGTGGCGGTGGCCAGCGTCATATAGCCGCCGTAGCTGCCGCCCATGATCAGCACGCGGGAGGCATCCAGATGGGGCTGGGTGGCGATCCAGTCCAGCAGCGCGCCGATGTCCTTGACCGAGTCCTCGCGCTTGAAGCCGTTGTCCAGGCTCAAAAAGGTTTTGCCGAAGCCGCTGGAGCCGCGCACATTGGGCTGGATCAAGGCGATGCCCTGCTCCATCACAAAGTAGTTATTGCGCGCCAGGAAGCCGATGCTGGCCTGGCTCTCCGGGCCGCCGTGGATAGAGATCAAGACCGGGCGCTTGCCAGGGAACTTGTCGGCCGGCGGCTGGGTCAGCAGGCCCGAAATGCTCAGGCCATCAAAGCTCTTCCAGCGGATGATTTGCTGCTCGGGGAACTTGGCGGTGTCCACGCCGGGCGGGGCGTAGGACTGGGTCCAGGCCTCGACCTGCGCTTTGCCCGCCTTGGCCGACTTGGCCAGCTTCAGGCTATAGACCTGGCTTGGGCCTTGCGCATTGTTGATGCTGAAAGCCAACTCGCCACGGCCATGGTCAAAGTACGCGGCGCCCAGATTGCCGGCCGGCAGGCGCGGCGTGGGCAAGGGCTTGGCGCTGGCGGCGTCGAACAAGCGAAGCTCATTGCGCCCTTCCACATTGAACTGGGCCGCCACGGTCTTGCCGTCATGGCTGAAGCTTACGCCGCTGGCATCCCAGGGAATGGCGGCGCTGACGCGCTGCGACTTACCGCTGGCCAGCTGCATGCGCTGCAGCTCGCGGAACTCGCCGAAGCGATCGCTGCTGAACCACAGCTGTTTGTTGTCATGGCTAAAGCCGGCGCTGAAATAGCTGGCTTTGGCGTCACCTGCGGCGGGCAGCAGCTGGCGCAGCTTGGCGCTGCTCAGATCCATCAGCCAGATTTCGCTCTCGGTCGCGGAGATATAGCGTGTCAGCGCCAGCTGCTTGTCGTCCCAGGACAGCTGGCCGCCAAACCAACCACCGCCGGGCAACTCGGCCAGCTTGCGGCGGGCCTTCAAGGGCTCACTGCTCTCGGGGTTGACGATCCAAAACGTCGTGGTCACCTCGGCGCGCGAGCCGCCTTTGGCGGTGCGATCCAGCGGCGTGGAGGCGTAAATCAACTCGCCACCGGCATGCAGCCAACCGATCAAGGCATGGCGCTCATCGGCCGGCGTCAGCTGCACCGGCGCGGCGCCTTCGTTCAGGCGATAGAGTTGGGCCACTTCGTCGCCACCATTGGCACGCTCGAACACGATGTAGCGCCCTTGCTTGGGCTCGTAGCTGGCGCGGCTGACCGGGTCGGCCGCATCGGTCAGCTTGCGCGGCTCACTGAGCTTGCCGGCCACGGGTGCCGCTAGGCTGAAAAGCTGGCTGGTATTGCCACCGGCCGCGCGATGCGAGACGAGCATCTCGCGCTTGGTGGGGTGCCAATCGACAAAGCTGTGGCCGCGGAAGTCGGTATAACGCGCCACCTCAGCGGCCAAGGCCTGAGGGATGGCAGGAATGCCTTGCACCAGCAAATTGGGGTTGGGAGCCAGAACCGCAGCGGCGGCGGCCGGCTCTGCGGCGGCCTCGGCGGCCATTGCCAGGCCGGGAAAAACGGACAAACCGGACAAACAAGCGCTAGCAGCCAGCGCCAGCGCACACAGTCGGCGTGTGGAAGTCATGGACAGAGTCATGATGTGAGCCAATATGAATTGAGCTGCGCATTCTGACCCAGTCTTGACTGAGTACCTGCACGGGGCGGGCGCCAAGCGGGCGAAGCCTAGCTTCGCCCTTACCCCTGCCCCCGGCGATTAGCTGCGGATCTTGTAGCCGCGGCGCAGCAATTCCAGCGCCACGCTGGCGACCAGGGCGAAGGCGACCCCCACCACACCCAGGCTGAGCCAGGGCGAGACGTCGCTGATGCCAAAGAAGCCATGGCGGAAGCCATCGATGATGTAGAAAAACGGGTTCAGGTGGCTCACCATCAGCCAGGCCGGTGGCAGCGAATGCACCGAATAGAACACGCCCGACAAAAAGGTCATGGGCATGATGATGAAGTTCTGGAAGGCGGCGAGTTGGTCGAATTTCTCCGCCCACAAGCCGGCGATCAAGCCCAGCGCGCCCATGGTGCCAGCACCCAGCGCGGCGAAGACCAAGATCCAGCCCGGCGCCACCAGGCCCAGGGGCGCAAACCAGGCCGTCACCAGCAAAACGCCCAGGCCCACCACCAGCCCACGCACGATGGCCGCGCCCACATAGGCCACAAACCAGGCCCAGTGCGAGAGCGGTGTCACCAGCAGGAACACCAGATTGCCGGTGACCTTGCTTTGAATCAGCGAGGAGGAGCTATTGGCAAACGCGTTTTGCAACACGCTCATCATCACCAGGCCGGGGATCAGAAAGCTGGTGTAGCCGACGTTGTCGTAGACCTTGACATGGTTCTCCAGCGCATGGCCGAAGATCAGCAAGTAAAGCACCGAGGTCAGAACCGGCGCGGCCACGGTCTGGAAGCTAACCTTCCAAAAGCGCAGCACTTCTTTGTAAAACAGGGTGCGTGCGCCCTGCAAAATCATGGCGCTCATGCCTGCACTCCTTGTTGTTCTTGTTGGCCTTGTTGTTCCTTAGGCGCAGTGAGCGATGCGCCCTGCATGATCTCCAGGAACACATCTTCCAGATCAGCGCGGCCAATCTCCAAGTCTTCCACCTGGCATTGCGCGGCCCGCAGCGTGGCCAGAATGGTTTCGACCTCGGCGGCGTCATGCGCCTTGATCTGCACGATGCGGCCGGTGATGCGCGCCTGTGGGGCCAAGGCGGCGGGCAATTGGCCGTCGGTCTTGAAGCGCAGCATGGTGGCGGCGCGGCCCTTGAGCAGATCGCTGGTGCGGTCCAGCGCCACGATGCGGCCTTGCTTCAACATCGCCAAGCGGCCGCACAGGGCCTCGGCCTCTTCCAGGTAATGGGTGGTCAGCAAGACGGTGTGGCCCTCGCGGTTCAGGCGGGCGATGAATTGCCACAACGTCTGGCGCAACTCCACATCCACACCGGCGGTGGGCTCGTCCAGCACGATGACCGGCGGGCGATGCACCAGGGCCTGCGCCACCAGCACCCGGCGCTTCATGCCGCCGGAGAGCTGGCGCATATTGGCATTGGCCTTGTCGGCCAGGCCCAGCTCGCTCAGCAACTCGTCGATCCAGGCCTCGTTGTTATGCACACCAAAGTAGCCGCTTTGAATCTTCAGCGACTCGCGCACGCTGAAAAAGGGGTCGAACACCAATTCCTGCGGCACGATGCCCAGCGCGCGCCGGGCCGCGCCATAGTCCTTCACCACATCGTGACCCAGCACCTCAACCCGCCCGCCGCTGGCCTGGGCCAGGCCGGCCAAGATGCTGATCAGGCTGGTTTTGCCGGCGCCGTTGGGGCCCAAGAGCCCGAAGAACTCACCTTGGGCGATGTCGAATGAGACGCCGTCCAGCGCCCTCACCTGCCCACCGCGATAGGTTTTGCTGACGTTCTGAAACGAAATGGCCGGCACGGCGCCGGCCTGGGGACTAATTTGTGTGCGCATGTCCTTGATTGTAGGAAGCTGCCTGCATGCGTGCCGGGCCAGGGTCTTTGGCCGCCCGGCGCGGCTATGCTGTCAGTGGAGCGAATACCCTAGAGAATGTTCACCGCTTGATGACAGAATCAGCGTAGGAGACCCTGAGTACATGGCCACAAAAAAGCCGCCGCGCCGCACGGCCGAGCGAATTCTCGAAGTCACGCTGGATCTGTTTAACCGCTTTGGCGAGCCTAACGTCTCAACCACGCTGATTTCGGCCGAGTTGAACATCAGCCCCGGCAATCTGTACTACCACTACCCGGCCAAAGACGAGCTGATCAACGCCCTGTTCAATCGCTACGAGCAGGAGCTGGGCGCGCTGCTGGGCGCGGCCGACAATGTGCGCAATGTCGAGGACGCTTGGCTGTTCTTCCACATGCTTTACGAGCTGATCTGGAAGCATCGCTTTCTGTACCGCGACCTCAACGACCTGCTGTCCAAGAACCGCCGCCTGGAAACCCACTTCCAGACCGTGCTGGGCCAAAAGGGCCAGGCCATGCGCCAGGTCTTGAGCGGCCTGCAGCGCGGCGGCGTGCTGAAGATGGACAGCCGCGAACAAGCGCCCACAGCCAATTCCATGGTGGTGCTGCTGAGCTATTGGCTCAGTTTTGAGTATGTGCGCGACCCGCGCAATGCCCTGGAGCCCTCGCAGGCCGGTGTGGCTTTGATGCGCGGCGCCTTCCATGTGCTGAGCCTGCTGCTGCCCTATCTGGAGCCGGCCTCGAAAGATCATCTCTTCGCACTCGCCAATCAGTATCAACAAGCCTGAAGGAGACCGCAGCATGGCCAAGTGGACCGCTTTCCCGCACGACAATCACGCTTTCCAGTACACACCCAGCACGCTGAAAAAGCACTGGGCGCGCCTGCACACCGGTGACGGCGAGCCCTTCCCCAAGGACGCAGCGGTGGTGCAAGCCTGGATCCACTTCCATGCCGGCGAGTTTCAGCTAGCGCATGACGCGGGCCTCGCCGTTGGCGGCGCCGGCATCACGGTGGCCAACAAGGCCCAGGCCATCTACGCCAACTATCTGGAGAAGAAGGAAAGCGTCAAGCTCGAGATGTTCCAGGAAGTGGCCGAACGCGCCGCCGCCCAGCAAGAGCTGGAGCCCAAGAACCCGAATGCCTATTACTGGCAAGCCTATGCCGTCGGCCGCTACGGCCAGGGCATCAGCGTGACCAAGGCCTTGGCCCAAGGCCTGGGCAGCAAGGTCAAGAACGCCTTGGAGCGCACCATTGAGCTGAACCCCAAGCATGCTGACGCTCATATCGCCCTGGGTGCTTTTCATGCCGAGGTGATCGACAAGGTGGGCAAGCTGCTGGGCAAGACCCAGGGCGCCGACACCAGCACCGGCCTGAAGATGTTTGTGCAGGCCTTGCAACTCAACCCCGGCTGCGCCATCGCCATGGTGGAACGCGCCAACGGCCTGATCATGCTGGAAGGCGACAAGCGCATGAAGGAAGCCGAAGCCCTCTACGCCGACGCCGCCGCCTGCGAACCCATGGATGCGATGGAAGCGCTGGACATCGCCATGGCGCGGGAAGAGCTGGAAGACTGAAGCCGGCTGCGGCCCGTCAAGGCTGCCTAACTTAACTACCAGACGGCGTTCGCCCGCTCAACTGACCAGCCGCTGCGCCGCTCAATCCCGCCAGGGCAGCGGCGCGGCCACCAACGCCTTCATCACCGGCACGGTCTGGCGCAGCTGCTGCTCATGCAGGGCCGCCAGCCAGCCCAGCGCGAACTGCGCCGCCGGCGCCTGGCTCGCATGGGCGCGCAGCTGGGCCATGGCGCCGGCCTGGTCATTCAACTCCCCCAGGCATTGCAGGGCTTGGCGCAACAGCGGCAGGCCTTGCTGGCTGCGTGCGGTGGCGTGCCCGGCCAAGCAAAACTCCATGCCATAGCGCAAGCGCTTGAGCCGCTTGCGCAAGGCATGGCGGCCGCTCGCATCCAGATTGGAAAAATCGGCAGCCTCCAGCTGCGCACGCAGAAACCAGCGCCGCAGCCGCCGATGCAGCTTAGGCAGCACCGGCGCACCGGCTGGGATGGATTTAGATGCTTTGTTTGGTTTGACTGTTGGCGCAGGCAATTGCGCAATCAGGTCGCGTAGTTGCACCAGAAAGGCTTGGCTGGCCCGCGAGCGCAACAGCCGTGCCACGGCGGCGGCCGGCAGGCGTGGCGCCAGCTCGCCCTGCAGCAAATGCCTGGCTTGGGCAGCGTCGACATGGAACTCGGCAGCGATCTGCGCCAGCAACTGCGGCGGCCACAGCTCGGCCAACACATCGGCTTCACGCGCCGGCCCCAGTTGGCGGAACAGCCGCGCCGCCGCGTCATTCAACTGCGCCAGGCTTTCAGCCGGCAGCCCCAAATCATCCTTGCTGGCCATCAAGCGCAGGCCGCTGCGCAGGCGCCGCAAACCCACGCGCAGCTGATGCACATGGCCCGGCTCAAACACTGCGCGGGCGATGTGGCGGGCATTGCCTTCGATCTGCGCCTGGCAGGACAGCAAGACCTGGCGCAGCACCTGCGCATGATCCATATCGGCCTGCAACGCCAGCAGTTGCGCCGTGCAGGGCGGCGCCAAGGCAGAGGCGGCTGCGGAGGCTTGGGGATCAGGCAAGGCCATCGCTCACTCGGCCCAAGGCAGCATCAGCGCCAGCAAGAGCAACTTATTGAACTCGGGCGTGAAGTTGGCGACGACCTTTTCCGGGTCGGGGCACAGCGTGCTGTCGGTGATCAGGCTGAACTGCACCTGGCCGGCATAGGTCAGCAGGCTGACGCCCACGCCGATATCCCCCGACTGCGGCACCCAGAACATCACTCGCTCGACTTCGGAACCGCAAAAGTGCAAGGCCTCGGCCGGGCCGGGCACATTGGTCATCACGGCGGTGGCCTTCTTGGCAAAGATATTCAGCATGGCATGCTGCACTGGCTTGATCAGCAGGCCCGCCACCGACAGCAGGCCAAACGCCAGCACCGGCTGGAAGCTGCCCTTGAGCTCCTGCATGCGCGCCTTGACGGCGTAAAGCCGCTCCACCGGATTGGCAATGCCGATGGGCAATACCAGAGGCACCAGGCCAAAACGATTGCCCAGCTGATAGGCCTTCTCCATCGGCCGCAGGTTCACCGGCACCATGGCGCGGATTTCCTGGCCGTCCACTGAGTCGCCCTTGGCGCTCAAATAACTACCAATCGCACCGGCCACACAACTCAGCAAGACATCGTTGATGGAGGCATTCATGGCCTTGCCCACCGCCTTCACCGCGTCCAGCGGCAGCGGCTCGCCCCAGGCCACCCGCTTGCTCGTGCCGGGCTTGCCCTTGAGGCGGGTGTGGGAGTCGTCCGCCATCAAGGCAAAGGCCGCCACATCGGAAACGGCCTGATAGCCCATGCGGGCCATGTCCAGGCTGTTGTCCAGCGGGCTGGCAGGGTGAATCAAATGATCCATGCCCTTGGCCATGCTGGCGCCGGCCATGCGAATGGCCTTGACCGTCATGCCGGTGATGGGCCGCATCAGGTGATCGGTCAGCCAGTCATGCTCCTCGGGCTCGCGCGAACGCCGCTTGGGCGGGGCCTTGCCGCCGTCGGTGATGGACAGCATCACTGCAATCAGGGCGATGCCGTCACCAATGCAATGGTGGATGCGGGCGATCAGGGCGCTGGAACCATCGCCCATGTCCTCGACCAAATGGAACTGCCACAGCGGATGGGCCGTATCCAGGCTCTGCATGGCCAACTCGCCGACCCGCGCCTTCAGCAAGGCTTCGCCATCCACACCGGCCCGCAGGGGCAGAACTTCGGGTACGACATGCCGCTGAATGTCGAAATTAGAGTCCTGCACCCAAATAGAGCCCATGGCGTCTTCCACCACCTTCTGGCCGAAGCGTGGGTATTGCAGCAGCTGGCTGGCAATGCGTTCGCGCACGGCGGCCAGGGCCACGCCGGGCCGGATGCGCCAGACGCCCACAATCATCATCAAATTGGACTCGGTGTCCATGCGCAGCCAGGCCGTGTCCACCTTGCTCATGCGTACTTGTCGTTGCGGCAAAGTCATCTCCAATCTTCTATATGCACACAATGCTGGTTAACATCGCTGCCGTCCATCCCAATTGATACCAAGTGCAGGAGAAAGACCACATGAGCCTGAAAGACCAATTTGACGCCGCCGTTGCCGGCTCCAAGTCCCTGCCCGAGCGCCCGGACAATATGACGCTGCTCAAGCTCTATGCCTTGTTCAAGCAAGGCAGCGCCGGCGATGTGGAGGGTTCGCGCCCCGGTTTCACCGATATGGTGGGCCGCGCCAAGTGGGATGCTTGGAACGAACTCAAGGGCACCAGCCAAGACGAAGCTCAGCAGAGCTATATCGACCTGATCGAATCGCTGAAGTAAGCCACCCTAGGCTTAGCCCAGCCCAAAGCCGACCTGCTCAGGTCGGCTTTTTCTTGGCCGCTGCTTTCGCGGTCGCCTTAGGCGCGGCCACCTTGGTGGCAGCTTTCGCAACTTTGGCGGGCTTGGCAGAAGACTCGGCCGCCAGCAGGCCGTCCAACTCCTTCTCGATCTCACCCTCGATGGAGGTCTTGAAAGCGCCCAGCAGCAAGCCCAGCTTGGCGTGCAGTTCGAAATGCTTGGCCGCGACAATCAACTCGCCCTTCACGCCCGAACGGGTGAAGGCGACGGTGTCGCTGGTTTCACCCTCCAGCACCGTGCAGTCCATGCCGAATTTCTCCTCGACTTGCTCGGCCCAGGCCCAGGCAATTTCACGGGCGCGGGTCAGGCCCAGGGCATGGTCTCGGTGAATGCGGATATCGGCCATGGTTCAGTGTGCTCCGGGTGATTTGTTGTTTAGCAATTCTTGCAGACGCTGCGATTTTGGCAGGGCTGCCAGACGTTGCACTTGCACATAAAAGCGCTGCCAATCGCCCTGCTCGTGATCAAGCATGGCTTCGAAGGCGGGGCTCAGATCGGTATAGGCCGACAGAATCGCCAGGCTGGCATTGTTGAGCTGGGCGAACCAGGCGTCGTAGGCCTTGTCTCCGCCCCAGGCTTCGGCCTTCAGGCGCTCGTAGTCCTGGCGCAAATCCTGCAGCAAGGCAGCTTTGGCGGCACGCTGTTCGGCCGCGCTGAGCGGCCCGGCGTAGAGGGCGGCCAATTGCTGGCGATAGCGGCCGGTCAAGGCGCGGAACTGCTCGCGCCGCAGTTGGCGCTTGGCATAGGCCTCACGCGCCGCCGGGCTGGCTTGGCCGCTGAGCCAGGCCGCCGCGCCACGCCGCTCCACGGCTGTTGCAAAGGCTTCGTTGAAGGGAGTGTCGTCAGCTACATAAGCGACTTGATGCGCCAGTTCGTGAAAGATCAGTCCAGCCAACTCGCCTTCTGGATAGCGAATAAAGGTATTGAGCAAAGGGTCGCCGCCCACCCAATTGCTCCAACCCAGGGTGGAATAGGCCGGCACCGGGTAGACCTGCACTTCCAGGCTGGCATCCTGGCGCTGCAACTCCGCCGCGAAGGCCTGCGCCTGCGCCTGATCGAAATAACCCCGATAGCCCACGCAACCCATCACCGGGAAACACCAGGTCTTGAGTTGCAGGCTCAGCTCAGGCGCGGCCACCACATTCCACACCACCGCCGGCCGGCCCAGGTCGGCGTAGCGGCGATAGCTGCTGTTGTCGGGCAGCTTCAACTCGCTCACCGCGAAGCTGCGCATGCGTTGGCTGAGCAGCAGGCGCTGCCTCAAGTCTGCGGAGACATCCGGCTGAGCCAAAAACTCATCGACCGGCTTGGCCGCCGCCATCAAACGCAAATGACCGGCTGCCGACTGGCGCAGATAGCCCAGCTCGGCGCAGCCGCCCAGGCTCAGCAAGGCCAGCAGGGCAAGCCCGCATGCGCCGATGCTGGCCAGCCAGCGGGATCGCCTCATCCAGCGCTGGCCTCGGCGGGCGACCAGGCTTGCAGCTCGACCAGGCAGTCGTAAAAGCTCGGCGCCGCGCCCAGATCGGTGAGGCCTTGGTGGGTGACTTCATTGACATTGCTGCCCTGCGCGCCCAGCTTGCGCCACCACACACCCAGCCCGTTGACCACGCCGGGCCGCGCCCGCGGGCTGACGCGCAAGCGGCAGACATAGCTGCCGCGATCATTGAACACCCGCACCATGCTGGCGTCCGTGAGGTCCCGCGCTGCGGCGTCCTCGGCATGCACCTCGACCAAGGGCTCGCCCTCGATATCGCGCAAGCTCTTCACATTGACGAAGCTGCTATTGAGGAAGTTGCGCGCCGGCGGCGAGATCATGGCCAGCGGATAGCGCTGCGCCAGCTCGGGCGAGGAGGCCCGGCTTTCGTAGTTCGCCACGTAATCGCAGCCCGCCGCCTGGGCCCGGCCATTGGCGGTGGGGAAGCCACCTTCGGCGAAGGGCGCCTCGGCCAGGGGCAGGCTTTGCCAGCCCTGGGCCCGCAGAGCCTCGAAATCAATCTCGGCACTGAAGGCCTGGCGCGCCAACTGCTCATCGGTCTCGGCAAAACAGGCCTCGGTGAAGCCCATGGCCGCGGCCAGCTCGCGGAAGATTTGCGTATTGGGCTTGGCCTGGCCCAGCGGGGCGATGGCCTGCTCATTGATCAGCACATCGGTGTGGCCATAGCTGGTGTGCACATCTAGGTGCTCCAGCTGGGTGGTGGCGGGCAGCACGTAATCGGCCAAATCCGCGGTGTCGGTCATGAAGTGTTCCAGCACCACGGTGAACAGATCGGCCCGCTGGAAGCCGCGCACCACCTTGGGTGACTCGGGCGCCACCGCCACCGGATTGCTGTTGTAGACGATCAGCGCCTCGACCTTGGGGCCGAAAGCGGGGTCGGCCTCGCGCAGCAAATCGTCGCCTATGGTGCTCATATTCAGCAGGCGCGGCGTGGCGCCGGTGGCCAGCTCAGGTCGCTCCAGCGCGGCCATATTTTTGAAGGGCGCAAACCAGCCCGAGCTGGACAGCAGCAGCCCGCCCGCCCGCGTGCGCCAAGCGCCCGTCAAGCAGGGCAGCAGCGCGATCAGGCGCACCGCATTGCCGCCGCCGCGCACCCGCTGCATGCCGTAGTTCAGGCGGATGGCGGCCGGCCGCGTAGTGCCGTAGTCGCGCGCCAGTTGCGCGACCTCCTCCACGCTGATGCCGCAGACCTCGGCGGTGCGCGCCGGCGGCCACTGCAAGGCTTTGGCGCGCAACTCCTCCCAGCCGTCCACATGCTGGCGCAGATAGTCGTGGTCCA
Organism: Paucibacter sp. KCTC 42545; assembly: GCF_001477625.1. Lineage (NCBI taxonomy): Bacteria > Pseudomonadati > Pseudomonadota > Betaproteobacteria > Burkholderiales > Sphaerotilaceae > Roseateles > Paucibacter sp. KCTC 42545. Next base: position 334,507 of record NZ_CP013692.1, on the reverse strand, counting down.
GCCAGTCGTGCGTGATCAGCTCATGCATCAGGCCCAAGGCCAAGGCGCCATCGGTGCCGGGCAGCAGCGCAATGTGCTGGTGGCATTTGTCAGCGGTCTCGGTCTTGCGCGGGTCGATGCAGATCAGCTTGGCGCCGGCACGTTTGGCCTGGTTAGCAAAGGTCCAGAAGTGCAGATTGGAGGCAATCGAGTTGCTGCCCCAGATCAGGATCAGCTGGCTCTCGGCAAAATAAGGCAGGTGCATGCCCACTTTGTGGCCATAGGTCGCCGTCAAAGCGGCGGCGCCGGCGGAGGCGCAGATGGTGCGATCCAGCCGCGAGGCGCCCAGGCGGTTAAAAAAGCGGGCGGCCATGCCCTCGCCTTGCACCAAACCCATGGTGCCGGCATAGCTATAGGGCAGGATGGCTTGCGGGTCGCGGGCAGCGATCTGCCCGAGCTTGGCGGCGATGTCGGCCAGGGCCTCAGCCCAGCTGACAGGCTCAAAACGCGGCGGCTCGGTTTTGGCGCTGACGCGCTTGAGCGGCTGCAGCAAGCGCTCGGCGTGATAGGTGCGCTCGGCATAGCGCGAGACCTTGGTGCACAGGGCGCCGTGGGTGCTGGGATGCTCGGCGGCGCCTTGCACCTTGACCACACGACCGTCTTGCACGCTAATGCGCAAGGCGCAGGTGTCGGGGCAATCATGTGGGCAAGCGCCCTTGACGATCTGAATGGCGCCGTGAGTTTGTGGCGCGGAAGGCGAAAAAAAATTGTCAGCTGCGGAAGTCATGCGCCAACTATTGCACAAAGCCGCGCGCTCTAGCGGCAGCGGGCCGGGCGCGGCCGGCGCTGCGATGAAAATACGCGCCAGGCCTCGCCTGCATCACCCGACCAACGACCCCACAAGAATATGACAACGAGCTTGCAACGACGACGCTATCTGCAATATGGCCTGCAAGGCTTGCTGGGCCTGGGCACATTGAGTTCGGCAGACTGGCTGCAAGCCCAGGAACGCCGCGCCATCGTGCTGGGTCAATCGGCCCCCTTGACGGGCCCGGCTTCCCAGCTTGGCCTGCAGATGCAAGCCGGTGCCAAGCTGTTCTTTGATGCGCTGAACTCTTCCGGCGGCGTTGGCGGTCTGCCGGTGGTGCTGCGCACCATGGACGATGGCTATGAGCCCGAGCGCTGCAAGGCCAATACCGAGAAGTTCATCAACGACGAGGTGTTCGCGCTCTTCGGCTATGTGGGCACGCCCACCTCGCTGGCCGCCCTGCCCCTGGTCAACCAGCACAAGATCCCTTTCTTCGCGCCCCTGACCGGCGCGCAGTCATTGCGCGATCCTTTCAGCCGCTGGGTCTTCCATCTGCGCGCTTCTTATTTCGATGAGACGGCGCTGATCGTCAACCAGCTGACCCAGCTCGGCCTGAAACGCATCTCCGTCTTCCACCAGAACGACGCCTATGGCCAGGCCGGTCTGAGCGGCGTGCAGCGCGCCCTCAAGACCCAGAATCTCGACCCTTTGGCCGTGGCCACGGTGGAACGCAACTCGGTCGATGTGGCCAAAGCAGTGAAGGCGCTGGTGCAAGGCCAACACCCGGACGGCATCGTGATGGTGAGTGCCTACAAGAGCTGCGCCGCCTTCATCCGCGAAGCGCGCAAAGCTGGCTACGGCGGCGTGTTCTACAACGTCTCTTTCGTCGGCACCCAAGCCTTGTCGGACGAATTGGGCAAAGACGCGGCCGGCGTGGTGGTCAGCCAAGTGGTGCCCTACCCCATGGGCCAGGCCACCGGCGTGGTGGCTGAGTACCAAGCGGCGCTGCAAAAAGCCGGCGGCGACGGCAAGCCGAACTACACCGCGATGGAAGGCTATCTGGCCGCCAAGGTCTTCACCGAAGGGCTGCGCCGCATGGGCGCCAAGCCCAGCCGTGAAAGCCTAGTCAACGCACTGGAAGGCATGCGCGACTTCAATGCTGGCGGCTTCCGCGTCAAGTTCACCCCGCAAGACCATGTCGGCTCGAATTTTGTCGAGCTGTCCATGCTCACCGGCGACGGTCGGGTGAAGCGCTGACCCGGTCAGAGACCCTTCAAGACGCCCGGGGCGATGCGCAGCTCGCCCCGTTGGCGCGGTCAAGGCGCGTAAACTGCCCGCTCGATTAGCCGCGAGCAGCACGCCATGAAACTGATCACCGACATTCTTCAAAATGCCGCCGGCATTGCCACCCTGCGGCGCGATATCCACGCCCACCCCGAGCTGTGCTTTCAGGAAGAGCGCACCGCTGACCTGATCGCCAAGGCGCTGACGGAATGGGGCATCCCGGTGCATCGCGGCCTGGGCAAGACCGGCGTGGTGGGCATCGTCAAGAACGGCAGCTCCAATCGTGCCGTGGGCCTGCGCGCTGACATCGACGCGCTGCCGATGACCGAGCACAACAAGTTCGCCCACGCCAGCACCTTCCCCGGCAAGATGCACGCTTGCGGGCATGACGGCCACACCGCCATGCTTTTGTCGGCGGCCCAGCATCTGGCGAAACACCGCAATTTCGACGGCACCATCTATCTGGTCTTCCAGCCCGCCGAAGAAGGTGGCGGCGGCGCCCGCGAGATGATCAAGGACGGCCTGTTCCAGCAATTCCCGATGGAGGCCATCTTCGGCGCCCACAACTGGCCGGGCATGGCCGCGGGCCAGTTCGCGCTCAAGAGCGGGCCGGTTTTCGCCTCCAGCAACGAGTTCTTCATCACCCTGCGCGGCAAGGGCGCCCACGCGGCCATGCCGCATCTGGGCCTAGACCCGGTGCCGGCGGCCTGCCAGATGGTGCAGGCCTTCCAGACCATCATCACCCGCAACAAGCGGCCCATCGATGCCGGCGTGATCTCGGTCACCACCATCCACGCGGGTGAGGCCACCAATGTGATCCCGGATTCCTGCGTGATCGAAGGCACCGTGCGGACCTTCACGCTGGAAACCCTGGACCTGATCGAGCGCCGCATGAAGCAAGTGGCGCTGAGCACGGCCGAGGCCTTTGAGCTGACTTGCGAGTTCCGCTTCAAGCGCAACTACCCGCCCACCATCAACCACGCCAATGAGACCGAGTTTGCGCGCGAGCTGCTCAGCGAGCTGGTCGGCCCCGCCAATGTGCAGGAGTTCGAGCCCACCATGGGCGCCGAGGATTTCAGCTTCTATCTGCAGCAAATCCCCGGCTGCTATTTCCTGATCGGCAATGGCGACGGCAGCCACCGCGTCGGCGGCCACGGCATGGGCCCCTGCATGCTGCATAACCCGAGCTATGACTTCAATGACGAGCTGATTCCGCTGGGCGGCAGCATGTGGGTCAAGCTGGCCGAAGCCTGGCTGGCCAAGCCTCTGGCCTGAAGCACCGCCGCATGGACAGCACAGCCCAGTCGTATTTCTCGCAAAGCTACGCCGAGGCCAGGGCCAAGTTCCTGGCTGCGGCGGACGCAGCCGGCCTGGACGCCGAGCCGCACTGGCACCCCCTGCTGGGCCGGGACGGCGAGCGCCTGGCGCTGGACGTGCTGCGCCAGGGGCCGGCCAAGGCCAAGCGCCTGCTGATCATCAGCAGCGCCTGCCACGGGGTGGAAGGCTTTTGCGGCTCGGCCCTGCAAACCGCCTTGCTGAGCGATGCGGCATGGCTGAGCGCCGCGCGCGCGCAGCCAGACCTCGCTGTGCTGTATCTGCACGCCCTCAACCCCTATGGCTTTTCCTGGTGGCGGCGCGTCACGCAAGAAGGGGTGGACCTGAACCGCAACTTCCACGACTTCGCCCATCACCAGCCGCTGCCGCACAACGCCGGCTACGAAGAGATTGCCAGCGCCCTGCTGCCCGCCCATTGGCCGCCCAGCGCCGCCGACGAAGCGGTACTGGCCGACTACGCCGCCCGCCACAGCCAGGCCGGCTTGCAAAAAGCCGTCACCGCCGGTCAGTACACGCATGAGCTAGGCCTGTTCTACGGCGGCCACGCGCCCACCTGGAGTCAGCAAACCTTGCGCCATGTGTTGAGCGAGCATGGCCAGCATGCGCAAGACATCGCCTGGATCGACCTGCACACCGGCCTGGGGCCTTGCGGCCATGGCGAACGCATCTTCGCCGGCCCCGATGCCGACACGGCCGCACACGCCCGCGCCAGGGCCTGGTGGGGCAGCGAGGTCACCTCGATGGCGGATGGCAGCTCAAGTGCAGCACCGCTGCAAGGGCTGATGTGGTCGGTGATCCAGCAGACTTGCCCGCAGGCCCGCTACACCGGCATCGCGCTGGAGTTCGGCACGGTGCCATGGGCCGAGACCATCATGGCCCTGCGCGCCGACCATTGGCTGGAAGCCAACCCGCAGGCCGACCCGGCGCTGGCGCGCCAGATCAAACAGCAACTCCGCGACGCTTTTTACGTCGACACCCCCGAATGGCAACAAGCCCTGCTGCGCCAAGCCTTTGAGGTGGCCCAGCAGGCATTGACTGGTTTGAATTCAGATGAACAGCAGTAACGACAACAACACCGAGATGACAAGCCCGGCGCCCAGCCAGGTTCAGCAAGACACCCAGTTCTGGCTGGAGAAGGCCGTCATCGGCCTCAACCTCTGCCCCTTCGCCAAGAGCGTGCATGTCAATAATCGCCTGCGCTATGTGGTCAGCAGCGCCAGCACGCCCGAAGACCTGCTCAAGGAATTGGCCCGCGAACTGCTGGCCTTGAACCGCGCCGACCCGGATGAGATCGAAACCACGGTCTTGATCCACCCGCAGGTGCTGACCGATTTCCTCGACTTCAACGATTTCCTTGGCGCCGCCGATGCGCTGGTGGAAGACCTGGAGCTGGCCGGTGAGCTGCAAATCGCCAGCTTCCACCCGCAGTACCAATTCGCCGGCACCGAGCCCGAGGACATCAGCAACTACACCAACCGCTCGCCCTACCCCACCTTGCACCTGCTGCGCGAAAGCAGCATCGCCCGCGCCACCGAGACCATGGCCGACACCGATGCGATTTACGAGGCCAATATGCAGACCCTGGAGAAGCTAGGGATTGAGGGCTGGACGGCGCTGGGCTTGAAGCGCTAGGTCTCAAACAAGTTGGCATTAGCGCCGGCTGAACGCCGGCCACCATCAAGCCGAGTGGCGCTCGCCCAGCGTCAGCGGCACATGGCCCTGTGGCAGCGCCGCGCGCTGCATCACCGCTTCCAGCACGCCTTCAAAACGGGCAATGATGCTGCTCCAGTCCAGCGCCCGGGCGGTCTCGCAAGCCTGCACGCCCAGCGCGCGGCAGGCCGTCAAATCGGCCGCGGCAGCCACTGCCGCTTGCACAAAGCCGGCCGCATCGTCGATGGGCACCAGCAGGCCGTTCTCGCCTGTGCGGATCAGCTGCGCGGCGGCCGCGTAGTCAAAAGCCAGCACCGCCAAGCCGCTGGCCATGGCCTCGGTGGTGACGTTGCCAAAGGTCTCGGTCAGGCTGGGGAACAAGAAGAGGTCGGCCGAGGCGTAATGCGCCGCCAAGTCTTCCCCCTTGCGCTGGCCGGCAAAGATGGCGTTCGGGTGGCGCGCTTGCAGCTCCGCCATTTGCGGGCCGCTGCCCACCACCACCAATTTCGCCCGCGCATCGCGCCGGGCAATGGCATCGAAGGCCGCGCTCAAGGTCGTGAGGTTTTTCTCCGGCGCGATACGCCCGACATACAGGCAGACCAGATCGTCGGCGGCCACACCCCACTGCTCCCGCAGCGCCTGGCTGCGCCGCAAGGGGCTGAACTGCTGCGTGTCCACACCGCGCGAAACCACGCTCAGGTTCTTGAAGCCAGCGTGATCCAGGCTTTGACGCAGCGCTTCCGTCGGCACCATGGTGCAGGCCGTGCGGTTATGGAATTTGCGCAGATAAGCCATGATGGGCTTGTACAGCCAGCCAATGCCGTAGTGGCGGCTGTAAGCGTGAAAGTTGGTGCGGAAATCTGAGCACACCGGCAGCTTCAGATGCAGCGCCGCCTGCAGGGCCGACCAGCCCAGGGCACCCTCGGTGGCGATGTGCACCACATCCGGCCGCTGCAGCGACCACAGCTGCACCAGCGCCCGCTTGGACGGCACGCCCATGCGCAGATTGGGGTAGCGCGGAATCGGCAGGCCGCGCATCAAAACTTCATGGAAGCGCGGGCTGCGCTCGGCCGCATCGGCAGCGTCCTGGCGCGGCCGGATCAGCTGAACATCGTGGTTACGCCGGTGCAGGCCCTCGACGATGCGCGCGATGGTCATGGCCACGCCATTGACCTCGGGCGGATAGGTCTCGGTGACGAAGGCGATGCGCAGCTGACGGCGGGCCGCCGGCAGATGGCTGACCTCGATGCTGTCGGCCACGGGATGGATTTGCGCGTTGCGGCTGTTCATGCCCTGCATCCTGACCGGCTTGCATAACAGTTCGATGACAAGGGGCGCAGTCGGCCATCGTCACGCAATTTTCATGCGGGCTCGTCACCATCGCGTCACGCCGACCCAGCCCGGGTCGCCGATTCACCCCCATCTCGAGGTCTGAACGTGAAGGAACTGTTGAACACTCTTGCTGTGCAGCGCTGGGACGACCACCGCTACTACCACCACAGCCGCATCAATCAAAGCCTGCATTTGCTCAGCGCCATCTGCTTTCTGATCAGCTACGGGCTGCTGTTCAGCGACCCGGCCATGGCCGCCTTGCTGGCCTGGTGTGTGTCCATGACCAGCCGCCAGGCGGGGCACTTCTTCTTCGAGCCGCGCGGCTACGACGAGGTCAACCAGGCCACCGACGAATACAAGGAAGAAATCAAGATTGGCTACAACATCCGCCGCAAGATCGTGCTGCTGGCGGTGTGGGTGGCGCTGCCGGCCGTGCTGTGGCTGCAGCCCTCGCTGTTCGGCTTGATCGAGCCGGCTCAGGACTTCCAAGGCTTCATCCACGATGTCGGCATCGCCTGGTTGTCGCTGGGTGTGACGGGCCTGCTGTTCCGCGTGTTGCAGCTGTGGGTGCAGCAAAGCTTCATGACCGGCCTGGCTTGGGCGATCAAGATCATCACCGACCCCTTCCACGACATCTATCTGTATCACAAGGCGCCGCTGTATCTGCTGCGCGGTGAGTTGATCGACCCGATGGGGCATGTGAAGCCACACGCCTAAAGCCTATTCAGGCGCGGGCTGCTCAGCCTCTTTTGGGGCCGACAGCCCGGCAACAAAAAGAAGGCCCGCAGATCGTGCGGGCCACTCGTTCAGCGCAGCGTCAGATCCGCATCAAGCCAGCAACTCCTGCCACTTGCGCGCCAGGGTTTCGCGCAACACGGCGCGGCGGATGCTCTTATTGCTCAAGCCACTGTCCTGCCACCACCAGCCATCGGCCTGCATGCTGCGGGCGGCAGCCACAAAGCGTTGCAGCACGGTGTCGAAATCAGCATCCGTGTAGTTGAGGCTGAAGATGAAGCGGCCCGTTCCCACCCAACTCAAAAGCAAACCTTGTTCACGCAAATAGAACTGCAGCATCCAGTTATGGCGCGAAGGCTGGGTGTAGCTGAGCGTCCAGACCGATTGCAGATGAGCCACTTTGAGCGGCAAACCGGCCTCGGCCAGCACCTGGTTGAAGCGCGCGGCGCGCGCGTCCCACAGGCCATCGGCCTGGGCGTAAATGGCCTGGACAGCGGGTTCCTCCAAGCGGCGCAAAAAGACATTCATCGCCCCCATCACATAGGGGTGGGCATTGAAGGTGCCGCGCGCGAAGCAGATGTCAGCGGGCCGCTCCTCGCGGAAGCGCTTCATCAAATCAGCCCGCCCGCACACCACGCCCACCGGCAGCCCGCCGCCCAGGGTCTTGCCGTAGGTGACCATATCGGCGCGCACGCCGAAGTAGTCCTGCGCGCCGCCCTTGGCCAGGCGGAAGCCCAGGAACACCTCGTCAAAAATCAGCACGATGCCGCGCTCGGTGCAGACCTCACGCAAGCGCTTCAACCAGGCTGTGTAGGCGGCGCGGTCAAAGCCGGCGCTGCGGCCGCTGTCCAGCAGGGACGAATCCCCCGGCGCGCCCTTGTTGGGATGCAAGCCTTGCAGCGGATTGACCAGCACGCAGGCGATGTCGCGGCGGGTGCGCAGCACGTTCAGGCTGCGCTCGTCCATGTCCTTCAAGGTGTAGGTCTCACGCGGGGGCAAGGGGTTGCCGGGGCCTGGCTGCACATCCTCCCACCAGCCGTGATATGCCCCACAAAAGCGCACCAGATGGCGGCGCCCGGTGTGGTAACGGGCCAGGCGCACCGCCTGCATCACCGCCTCGGTGCCCGACATATGGAAGGACACCTCGTCCAGCCCCGAGATGGCCTTGAGCTTCTCGACGTTTTCCAGCACGCAAGGGTGATAGGCGCCGAGCACCGGGCCCAGCGCATGGGTCAGGGCCATGCCCTCGTCTACGCAGCTGCGGTAGAAGTCGTAGCCAAAGACATTGACGCCGTAAGAGCCGGCCAGGTCAAAGAAACGCTGCCCGTCCAGATCCTCCAGCATCACGCCGTCGGCCGCTTGCAAAAAGCTGCCGAGTTTGAGGTGCTCGCGCAAATAGGGGCTGTAGGGAAACGGCACCCGGTAGCTGCCGGTGAATTGCAGATCCGAGATGCTGCCGCGCGCGGCGGCCGACATGGCAATGCTTTTGGCATGGCGCTCGCCCAGCACGGCGCACAAGCGCGCGAAGCCGGCGCGGCGCTGCGCCACCACCGCAGCGGGCGCCGCGTCAGAGGCGAAGAACTGCGCCTCATCAAAGGCATAGCCGGGCAGCAGCGAGGCCAGGCGCTTGGCCATGCGCGAATGCCCGGCCAGCGAGCGATGCTTGGCGCGCGAAAGCCGCAGCCGCGCCCTGGCCTTGGGCAACAAGGCCACCGCGGCGGCCAAGGCCAGCGCGGAAAGCGTGAATGTCGATGCGAAGAGAGTGTCGTCCATGAGTTGCCGATACGGCCTGCCGTTGTCCAAGCCCCAATATCTAACCGCCGAGATTGACAAGATGATGAAAACCAGCACCCGCGCCCTGCGCCAGCTCTTTCTGCAAGAGGACCTCAACTTCTTGCTCACCAACCGCATTCCGCGCATCGCCCTGACCAAGCTGATGGGACGCTTTAGCCAGATTCGCAACCCGCTGGTCTGCCGCCTGTCCATCGCCGTGTGGCGCTTGTTCACCGACCTTGACCTGAGCGACGCCAAGCAGCAGCGCTTCGCCAGCCTGCACGACTGCTTCACCCGCGAACTACAGCCCGGCGCGCGCCAGATCGAGATGGCGCCAGAGATCTTGACCAGCCCATGCGACGCCATCGTCGGCGCCTGCGGGCCGGTGGCGGGCCGCCAACTCTTTCAGGCCAAGGGCTTCCCTTACGCGATGCAGGACCTGTTCGGCCCCAGCCAGGACACCAGCGCTTTTCAGGACGGCAGCTTCGTCACCCTGCGCCTGACCTCGGCCATGTACCACCGCTTCCACGCCCCGCAGGACTGTGTGGTGGAGCATGTGACCCACATCGCCGGCGATACCTGGAACGTCAATCCGATCGCGCTGCAGCGGGTCGAGCGCCTGTTCTGCCGCAATGAGCGCGCGGTGCTACGCGCCCGCATCAGCAGCGGGCCGGCCATGGGCCAGGCGATTGCGATCGTGCCGGTGGCTGCCATCTTGGTGGCCAGCCTGCGCCTGCACTTTTTGAATCTATTGCTGCACCTGGGCTACCGCGGCGCCAATGAATTGCCTTGCGAAGCCCGCCTGCGCAAGGGCGAAGAAATGGGCTGGTTCCAGCATGGCTCCACCATCATCGTGTTTGCGCCCAAGGGCTTTGAGCTGTGTCCGGGCATCGCCAACGGCGAGCGCATTCGCATGGGCCAGGCCTTGCTGCGCTATCCCGTCGAATCCGGGAGCTAAAGCTTTGCGGCTTGGCTCGATTCAGCTCAACGCTGTGCCATCAGCAGGCGCGCCGCCAGGCCGATGAACACCACGCCGGCCAGCCGATTCAAGGCCCGCTGTGCCTTGAGCGAGCGCTTGAGCAAGCCGCGCACCGAACCGGCAAACCAAGTGATGGCACCGAAGGAGATCAAGGTGCTAAGCATGAAGAGCAAGCCCAGTTGCACGATCTGCCCGGCCACCGGGCCGCGTGCGGCATCCACAAACTGCGGCAGCAGCGCCAGGAAGAAGAACACCACCTTGGGGTTGCTCAAATTCATCACCACCCCGCGCCGGTACATGGTGCCAGGGCTTGCCTGCACTTGGCTGGCTTCGGCCAAAGGGCCGACCGGGGCGCGCAGCACCTGCCAGGCCAGGTAAGCCAGATAAGCCGCACCGGCAAACTTCAGCAGCGTGAAGGCCAGCGGTGACGCCGCAAACATCGCGGCCAAGCCCAGCGCAATCGCCGCCGTGTGCACCAGCAAACCAGTGCACAAGCCCAGCACCACAAACATGCCGGCGCGCCGACCCTGCGTGGCCGACTGCATCAGCACAAACAAGTTATCCGGCCCGGGGGTGAAGCCCAGCGCCAGGGCAAGGCCGAAAAAAGTCACAGCGGTATCGATGGGCAACATGGTCAGAAATTAATGGAAAAACGTTGGCCCTTGTAGGACAGGACCGCGCCCTTGAGCTTGATTTGCTCCAGCGTCACATCCGGCGTCACTTTGTCGCCCTCATGCCAAAGCTGGCCGTTAATGATGAGCATGCGATTGGCGGGCGTGTCGGAATACATGGCCCCGCCCGCCACCAGGGGCGGCAATTCTCGCCGAAGCGATTCAGGCAAGCTGGCCAGGGCCGGCGGCGCGGCATTGGCTGCGGGCATTTGGGCTGGTGCAAGGACCGGGCTGCTGGGCGGCGCTGGCTTGGCGCTGACCGGCTGGGGCTTGGTTTGGATTGGCGCTGTGGCCACGGGTGGGATCACCGTTGGCTGAGCCAGCACGGGTGCAGGGAATGGCGCTGCTGCGGCGGGCAAATTGCGGGCTTGCGGCGGCAGCACGGTGGTCTGCGGCGGTATTGCAGCAAGCACCGTTGGCGCTGCAGCAGCTGAAGGCTGGGGGGTAATTTGAGGCGATGGCTCTGGCACGCTGTCGGCCGGCATCGACGACGCCACGGCAGGCGAGACTGGAACGGCTGGCGCCATGTTCGCGCTTGGCATCGCCGCATTGCCGGCAGCCACCAAGGGCGCCGGCGCCGGCTGGGGTGGCGGCGCGCTCAACCAGCTGCGCAGCCCAAAGCCCAACAAGGCCAGCGCCCCCAATGCCAGCACAGCTGCCGCGGCCAAGCGCCAGCGTGCCAGGCCGGCCGAGCTGGCCTCCTCATCGTCCTGCTGGTTCAAATGGGCGCCGACGGTCTGGGCGTGCAAGGTGGGCACCGCGCTGCGTTCACGCTCGCGTTCTGACTCGGCGCGCCGCAAGGCATCAAGGATGTAGGACATGGCTAAATGGGTCGCTCGTTCGTTCGATCGATAGACAGTTCGTTCGTGGGCGAGTGCCTTACGGCCCTTGCAATTGCGGCTCGGGCACGGCGCCGACCCTGTTCAGTTGCATCACAGTGATCGGACCGGGCCAACCATCGCTGGGCAAGCCCTGGCTGCGCTGGAAGCGTGCCACCTTGGCGCGCAAGGCAGCGTCCAAGCGCTGGACGGCGGGCGCATTGGCTTTGCCGCCAGCCTTGGCCGACAGCTCACGCGGTGCCTCGCCCAAGGCTTGGCTGAGCTGCTGATCCAACCAAGTGAGTGCGGCGCTATTGCCGTTGAAGCTGGCCGCAGCCCCGTCCAGGCTGGCCGGGGCGCGCCACAAGGTGATGAACTCGCCCCGCCAGATGCGGCTGAGCTGAATCAGGCTGATCCGCTGCGTGATGCCGCCCGCCATCTGCAGCGTGGCCGTTTGTGAGCCCAGGCTCAGCAGCAAGGCATAACGCGGCGCTTGCCCGGCATCCGCGGCCAGACTTAGCAAGCTTGGCCGGCCCAGCAAGCGCAGCAAGGCCAGGCCGCCGTCGCGGCTGTAAAAGCATTGCAGCTGCGCGGCTTGCAAAGCGGCGCAGGGATCGCTGGCCTCGCGCAAGTCACCCTCAAACTGCCATAGGCGGCCCAAGGCCTGCCAAGCTTCCCCGGCTTGCAGGGGCGCGGCAGGCGTCGTCGGACTGGTTGACGCCAAGGCCACGGCTGAAGCCGGTGCGGAAGCGGCCGAGACGGCTGGCGCGCTGGCGGCTACCAGGCGAGGCACTGCGCTGGCTGCCGCGAGCGGCGAGGATGCCGCCACGGCCTTGTGCACCACGGGTGCGGCCGGCTTGGGTTCGGCCGCAGTTTGGGCGCGTAGCCACAGCACGACCAGCACCGTCGCCAAGACCAGCAGGCCCACCGCCATCCAGAGGCGCTGAGGCAGCTGCTGCCCTGCTGCCGCTGAACCTGAGGTAAACGCAGCGGCCTCGCCACCAAACACCTCCTCGGCAGCCCGGTTCAGCGTGGTCACACTGACCTTGCTCTGGCCCTGTGAATAGGCCCCCAGCAAGGCGCGGTCGCAGAGCAAATTGATGCGCCGTGGCACGCCGCGCGAAAGCTGGTGAATCCGCTCACGCAGCTTGCCCTCAAACGGCGAGCTGCCGCGCAGGCCGGCCACGGTCAGGCGGTGCTTGATGTATTGCCCCGTCTCGGCGGCCGACAAGGCCGGCAGATGGAAGCGCGCGATCACCCGCTGCGCCAGCTGTTCCAGTTCGGGCGCGGCCAGCATGCCGCGCAACTCGGGCTGGCCGATCAGGATGATTTGCAGCAGCTTGCGCTCGCGGGTTTCCAGATTGGTCAACAGGCGCAGCTGCTCCAGCACCTCGGTGGACAGCAGCTGGGCCTCGTCGATGATCAAGACATTGTTCATGCCGACCGCATGGGTGCGCAGCAAAAACTCGTTGATGGCATCGACCAGTTGCTTGATGCCCTCCCCTGCGGCGGGAGCACTGTCGCGCGGCCGGATGTGGAACTCCTCGGCAATGGTCTGCAGCAACTCCAGCGCCGTCAGCTTGGGGTTGAAGACATAGGCCACATTGCACTTCTTCGGAATCTGCTCGAGGAAGCAGCGGCACACCGTGGTCTTCCCCGCGCCAATCTCCCCGGTCAGCAGCACAAAGCCCCCGCCACCGCGCAGGCCGTAAAGCAGATGCGCCAAAGCCTCGCGATGCCGCTCGCTCATGAAGAGGTAGTGCGGGTCGGGCGCGATGGAAAACGGTTCTTGTTTGAGGCCGAAAAATTGGGCGTACATGGGCAAAACGGGAGGCGGGGGCGGCTGGGGCGACTGGCGATCAGGCACGGCTGGCCTTTGCGAGGCCACGGGCACGCATTGCTGCCACCGCCTGGGTGGCATCCACATGGCTCATCCAGCCCGCTTGCGGCGCGCGCGTCAGGAAGCGGAAGAGCAGCGACCATGCTAGGGCGATGCCAGGCAACAGATCGATTTCGTGCAAGCGGTGGGCGGATTTACTCATGGCAGGCCAAGATTCGATGCGCGCATTGTGCGTGCTTCGGCAAAGCGGCCAGATTTGTGGCCGCTAAACGCCCATAAGCCAGGAGCGCCAGAGCAACACAAATGCCGCGCGGAAGGCCGGCGCACATGGCAAGCATCGCTGTATTCAAGGTCGGCCGCCCCTGGCGCCAGCGCAATTCACACAAAACCTTGAGCGAGACGCACGGCTAACGTTCAATCCGATGGGGCCAAGCCCATCACTTAACCCGCTGCTTTTCAAGCTTACGCGCCAGGGTACGGCGATGCAGGCCCAGGCGGCGGGCTGCTTCCGAGATATTGAAGCCGGTGGCGGCCAGGGTCTCGTGGATGTGCTCCCACTCCAGCGTTTTGATGGAGGTGGTGCGCTCGGTCAGTTCTACCTCCACATCCCCTTGGGCGCGCGCAAAGGCGGCCTCGATGTCATCGGTATTGGCGGGCTTGGCGAGGTAATGGCGGGCGCCGAGCTTGATGGCCTCCACGGCGGTGGCAATGCTGGCGTAGCCGGTCAGCACCACGATCAGCATCTGCGGGTTGTGGCCATGCAGGGCTTGCACGCAGGCCAGGCCGGAGTCGCCACTGGCCAGCTTGAGGTCCACCACCGCGAATCCCGGCTTGTGCTGGGCCAGCAAGGCCTGCATCTGGGCCAGATCAGCAGCGCGCAGCACCCGATAACCGCGCCGCTCGAAGGAGCGGATCAGGGTGCGGGCAAAGGCATCGTCGTCTTCGACGATCAGCAGCAAGGGCTGCTCTTGGGGTGCGGCCAGCGGGGCGCCAGCGGCATTACCAGCAGCGGCATTACCAGCAGCGGCATTACCAGCAGCGGGTGTAGCGGCAGAGAGTGGATCAGGCATGGCCAATTGTTTCACGCCAGCTCAAAGCTGCCAGCGGTAGGCTGATTTGCACCTCGGCGCCGCCCTGCGGCCGGTTGCGGGCTTCGATATGCCCGCCCAGGGTGCGCGCCACATTGACCGACAAGAAGAGGCCCAGGCCGCTGCCGGGCCGGCCTTTGCTGGAGTGATAGGGCTTGCCGAAATTCGCCAGGATCTCGGGGGCAAAACCCGGCCCCTGGTCGCAGACCAAGAGCGTCAGCCATTCGTCGGCGCAGCGCACCTGCAGGGCGATGGGCTGCTGGGGCGCGGCTTCCAGCGCGTTGTCCAGCACATTGGCCAGCATCTGTTTGAGGGCGGTGTCGGAGATGATGGCAAGGTCGGGCGTGTCGCGGCGCTCGTAGCTCAGCTGCTGGCCAGGCCGGGTTTCGCGCCACTCGGCCACCATGCCGTCCAGAAACGCATGCAGCGTGGTTTGACCGGGTGCCTCGCCGCGCGACTCACCGGCCGCCAACAAGATGCCGGTGACGATGGACTTGCAGCGGGTCAGCTGGAACTGCATCTCCTCGATTTCCTCGCGCAGCTCGGGGTCGGCGGCGAAAGGCGCCATGCGCGACCAGTCGCCCAGAATCACCGACAAAGTGGCCAAGGGCGTGCCCAGCTCATGCGCCGCGCCGCTGGCCAGCAAGCCCATGCGGATGATGTGTTCGTCTTCCGCGGCGCGTTGACGCAGATCGGCCAGATGGCTGTCGCGCTGGCGCAAATTCCGGCCGATGCGGTGAATGAAGATCACCAGCAGCGTCGCGTTCAACATGAAGCAGACCAGCAGGCCGCCGATGTAATGCACCGAGAGAGATTGCAGGCCCATATCCGGCAGGCTCAGCGGGCGGTGCCAGACCGTCAGCACCAAGAAGCAGGCGCAGGTCAAACCCACCATGGCCCAGATATAGCGCGGCCGCAGCAGCATGGCGCCGACGGCCAGCTGCAACAAATACAGAAAGATGAAGGGGTTACCGACACCGCCGCTGAAGTAGAGCTGCGCGCTCAGCACCAGCACATCCACCACCAGGCCCGCCAACAACTCGCCGTTGTGGATGGTGCCGCGCGCCCGCAGCAAGCGCAGCCAGCAGGCGGCGTTGAACAAGGCCAGGCCAGCCAGCAGGATGAGCATCTCGCGCAGCGGCAGCCGCTCTTGCAGCAGCAGCTCGGCGGTCAGGATGGTGGCCAATTGCCCGGCCACGGCCAGCCAGCGCAGCTGGATCAGCTGCAACAGATTGCGCCGCCCGGCCAGATTCTCAGGCGCGGCGGCAGCTTCTTCTTGACGGGAGGTGGCGCGGGGGTCAGTCGGCATGGCGTGCTTGTCTCAGCCGCCATTCTGTACGAGCGAGAAAAGCCGCCGCGCCCAGCACCATCAAGGCCAGCCCAAACCAGGTGATGGCATAGACCAGATGGTTGTTCTTGAAGCTCAAGACGGTCAGGCCGGCACGCGGCCACTCGGGCTGCTCGGGCGCAGCCACCGCATCCACGAAGAAGGGAGCCACATCACCGCTCAGGCCACGAGCCTGGGCAATGGCCGCCACATCGCGTGAATACCAGCGTGCCTGCTCGGGCTGGTTCTTTTGCAGCAGGCTGCCGACGGGCTCACTCAGGCGCAGCAAGCCGACCACCGTTTGCAACTCAGTCGTCGCCACGGGTGCCGGCCGGCTAGCGGGCGCCACTTGATCCGCGCCCACATAGCCACGGTTGACGATCACCCAGCCGCGCGGCTGCCCCTCAAGCTCAACAGCCATCGGGGTCAGCACCCAGGAGCCCGTACCCAGCTCGGTGCTGGCACGCACCAGGGTTTCCAGCTCATGGGCAAAACGCCCTTGCAGCCGGACGCGGTGATATTCCAGCGCTTGCTGCTGCGCCAGCGGCCACTGCGTCCATTGCGCGGCTGATGGCGCAGGCACGGGCGCCGCCTGCTGAGCCTGGCTGATGCGATTGATCAGCGCCTGCTTCCAGCTCAGCCGCTGCAGCTGCCAATTGCCAAGCGCGAAAAAGCCTGCGCAAAGCAGGCCGGCCAGCACAAGCACAAAAGCCACCACCCAGCGCGGCCGCGCAGCGCGGGGCTGTTCGGCACCCGCGTGTTGGCTGTTGGCTGGGTTTTGGCTCACGGGCATCAAGGCGCGATGCGCGCCTCGCCCATGCTGTGGGTGGGCATCATATTGGCGTTCATATGGTGCATGACCCAGATCGAGCCGACCAACAGAATCAGCACCATCACCAGCGTGAAGATCAGCGCCAGCATGGACCAGCCGCCTTCGACCTTGGCGTTCATGTGCAGGAAGTACACCATGTGGACGACGATCTGCACCGCCGCAAAGCCCATGATGACCAGCCCGGTCATGCCCGATGTCGGCAAGACCTTGCCCATCACCAGCCAGAAGGGGATGGCGGTCAGGATGACCGACAGCAAGAAGCCAATCACATAGCCGCGCACGGTGGCGTGGTAGCCGCCGTCGTCGTCATGGCCGTGATCGTGATCGTGATCGTGATCGTGGTCAGCGTGACCCTCATGTTGATGCTGCGCGCTCATGGCATCACTCCCATCAGATAAACAAAGGTGAAGACACCGATCCAGACCACGTCCAAGAAGTGCCAGAACATCGACAAGCACATCAGGCGGCGCTTGTTTTCCACCGTCAGGCCCAGCTTCTTGACTTGTAGCATCAGCACCACCAGCCACACCAGGCCGAAGGTGACGTGCAAGCCGTGGGTGCCCACCAGGGCAAAGAAGGCCGACAAGAAGGCGCTGCGCTGCGGGCCCGCACCTTCATGGATCAGGTGGTGGAACTCATACAGCTCCAGGCCCAGGAAGGCCAGACCGAACAAGCCGGTGATGGCCAGCCAGGTCAGCACGCCCTTGATGCGGCCATGCTGCATGGCAATCATGGCCATGCCGTAGGTGATGGAGGACAGCAGCAGCGCTGCCGTACCCGCCGCCACCAGGGGCAGGCTGAACAGATCCGCGCCCGAGGGGCCGGCCGCATAACTGCGGCCCAGCACGGCGTAGACGGCGAACAGCACGGCAAAGATCAGGCAGTCGCTCATCAGATAGAGCCAGAAGCCCAGCAGCGTGCCTTGCTGCGGATGATGCTTGCCTTCGGTGTCAAAGAAGCGCGGGGCGCCCGTGACCGCGTCGGCGGTGAGGATGTTTGAACTCATCGTTTCAGTCTCGCTAATTCCTGGCTTCAGGCAAGAGCCGCCAGGGCCTTGCTGCGGGCGTCTTCACAGCGCTTGACTTCATCCGCGGGGATGTAGAAATCGCGCTTGTAGTTGAAGGTGTGCTTGATAGTTGCCGCCAACACGGCGACGAAGCTGACGATCACCAACCACCAAATCTGCCAGACCAGGGCAAAGCCGCAGACCGTGGCCAAGCCGGCCAAGATGATGCCTGCCGAGGTGTTCTTGGGCATATGGATTTCCATAAAGCCGCTGGTCGGGCGCACCGCGCCGCGCTGCTTCATGTCATGCCAAGCATCGAGCTCATGCACGATGGGCGTGAAGGCGAAGTTGTAGTCCGGCGGCGGCGAAGCGGTGGACCACTCCAGCGTGCGGCCACCCCATGGGTCGCCCGTGTGGTCGCGCAGAGCTTCACGGTTGCGGTAGCTCACCACCAACTGGATCAGGAAGCTGGCGATGCCAATGGCGATCAGCACGGCGCCGAGTGCGGCAACCTGGAACCAGATCTGCAGCGACGGGTCATCGAAGTGGCTCATGCGGCGAGTCACACCCATCAGGCCCAGCACATACAGCGGCATGAAGGCGAGGTAGAAGCCCACCAGCCAGAACCAGAACGAGCACTTGCCCCAGAACGGGTCGAGCTTGTAGCCGAAGGCCTTGGGGAACCAGTAGCTGATGCCGGCCATCATGCCGAACAGCACGCCGCCGATGATGACGTTGTGGAAGTGGGCAATCAGGAACAAGCTGTTGTGCAGCACGAAGTCAGCCGGCGGCACCGCCAGCAGCACACCCGTCATGCCACCGATCACGAAGGTGACCATGAAGCCCATGGTCCACAGCATGGGCACATCAAACTCGATGCGGCCACGATACATGGTGAACAGCCAGTTGAAGATCTTCGCCCCCGTGGGGATGGAGATGATCATGGTGGTGATGCCGAAGAAGGCATTCACGCTGGCGCCCGAGCCCATGGTGAAGAAGTGATGCAACCACACCAGGTAGGACAGAATCGTGATGACCACGGTGGCATAAACCATTGAGGCATAGCCGAACAGGCGCTTACGGCTGAACGTAGACACCACTTCCGAGAAGATGCCGAAGGCGGGCAAGATCAGGATGTAAACCTCGGGGTGACCCCAGATCCAGATCAGGTTCACATACATCATGGCGTTGCCGCCCATGTCGTTGGTGAAGAAGTTGGTGCCGAGATAACGGTCCAAGCTCAACAAGACCAGCACAGCGGTCAGCACCGGGAAGGCCGCCACGATCAGCACGTTGGTGCACAGCGAGGTCCAGGTGAAGACGGGCATCTTCATCAGCGTCATACCGGGTGCACGCATCTTGACGATGGTGGCAATCAGGTTGATGCCCGATAGCGTCGTGCCCACCCCCGCGAGCTGCAGTGACCAGATGTAGTAATCCACCCCCACACTCGGGCTACCCAAAATGCCCGACAGCGGCGGGTAAGCCAGCCAGCCGGTCGCAGCAAACTCGCCGATGAACAGCGAGGCCATGATCAGCACGGCGCCGCTGGCCGTCATCCAGAAGCTGAAGTTATTCAGGAAGGGGAAGGCCACATCGCGGGCACCGATCTGCAGCGGCACCACATAGTTCATGAAGCCGGTCACAAAAGGCATGGCCACAAAGAAGATCATGATCACGCCGTGGGCGGTGAAGATCTGGTCGTAGTGGTGCGGCGGCAGGAAACCGGCGTTGTCACCGAAGGCGATGGCTTGGTGGGCGCGCATCATGATGGCGTCGGCAAAGCCGCGCAGCAGCATGACGATCGCCAGCACGATGTACATGATGCCGATCTTTTTGTGGTCGATGCTGGTCAACCAATTGCGCCACAAGGGGCCCCAGGCGCGGTAGTAGGTCATCGCGCCGGTCAGGCCGAGGCCGCCCAGGATCACCATGACAAAGGTGCCGAGGATGATGGGATCGTGCGGAATGGCGGCCCAGCTGAGGCGACCAAAAAGCAGCGATGTTGAGGTGTTGGGGGAGTCAAGCATGGGCTTCTCTCGGAGTTCTAGCATTGCGGGCCGCTGGCCGCTGTGTCGGTGACACGGCGGCCGGCAGCCCGGCGAATCAGGGCTGTGCGCTGCGGCTGGCGTTGGCCGCAGGCAGGTACTGATCGAGGTTTTGCGGGGTGCACATGGCGGCGACCACGCTGCGTTCGCCGTCACGCCAGGCTTGGCGGCGCACGCCGTCCACCCCGCCCTTGCCGGTGCCGCCCGCGGCGTCGATGGCCATCATCTGGCCCATGCACATCTTGTTGGTATCCACGCAGCGGTTCAGGATGGCCTGATACAGGCCCTGCTCCACCTCGGCGTAGCGGCGCACCGGCTCACGGCCGCTGGGCTGCTCAAGCTGCTGATAAACGCTGCGGCTCAGCAGCACACCCTCGGCCTTGTTCTTGGCGACCCAGACATCGAAGTCTTCGTGCGACAGCCCATGGAACTTAAAGCGCATATGCGAGAAGCCGGCGCCGCTGTAATTGGCCGAGAAGCCGTCGAAGACGCCCGGCTTGTTGATGACCGCGTGCAACTGCGTCTGCATGCCGGGCATGGTGTAGATCTGACCTGCCAGCGCCGGGATGTAGAAGCTGTTCATCACCGTGGAGGCGGTCAGCTTGAATTGAATCGGGCGGTCCAGCGGGGCAGCCAGCTCGTTGACGGTGGCAATGCCCTGCTCCGGGTAAAGGAACAGCCATTTCCAGTCCAGCGCCACCACCTCCACCACCAGCGGCTTCACATCAGCGGCCACCGGGCGGCCGGGCGCGATGCGATCCAGCGGGCGATAGGGGTCCAGCTTGTGGGTGCTGATCCAGGTGATGGCGCCAAGTGCGATGATGATCAGCAAGGGCGCGCCCCAGATCAGCAACTCCAGCTTGGTGGAATGATCCCAGTCCGGCTTGTACGTGGCGGCCCGGTTGGCTTGGCGGTAGCGCCAGGCAAAGAACAGGGTCAGGAAGATCACCGGCACGATGATCAGCAACATCAGCAGCGTGGAAGTGATGATCAGCTGAGCTTGCTGCTGCGCGATGTCGCCCGAAGGCTTCATCACCACCATATTGCAGGCCGCCAGAGGCAGCGTTGCAGCCAGCACGCCGAGCCGCTTCAGACCTGTGGGACCGGCCTGAGTCAATTTTGGGGAGGGGACGGGAGTCATTGGTAGTTACCAGAAAAGGCGGGAAAACGCCATTGCGTACCCGGCCGGAATGTATCCTGATTGAGCTAGGTCAACGATTGGACATTTTGTCCTAGGGGTCCCGCCGCTCTCGTAAGAGGGTTTTCTCCCAGCTACCTTCCCAATCGACATGAACAGCTCAGCCGCCTACCCGCTCCCTGCCGGCCAACCGGCCAGCAATTCCCAAGAAGCCAGCTCGGTCGCCCCGGGTGATATCGCCGTCGGCGTCATCATCGGCCGCGCGTCGGAGTACTTCGACTTCTTCGTCTTCGGCATCGCCTCGGTTCTGGTCTTCCCGGCCGTGTTCTTCCCCTTTGCCAGCCGATTGGACGGCACGCTTTACGCCTTCGCCCTACTGGCCCTGGCCTTTATGGTGCGGCCGATCGGCACGGTGCTGGGCATGCAGGTGCAAAAGCACTTCGGCCGCAGCACCAAGATGACCCTGGCGCTCTTCCTGTTAGGCAGCTCCACCGCCGGCATGGCGATGCTGCCCAGCTACACCGCCATCGGCGGCAGCGCCATCGTCCTGCTGGCCATCTTCCGCATCGGCCAAGGCCTGGCGCTGGGCGGCTCCTGGGACGGCCTACCCTCGCTGCTGGCCATGAATGCGCCGGAAGGCAAGCGCGGCTGGTACGCCATGCTGGGTCAACTGGGTGCACCGCTGGGTTTTGTGATCGCAGCCGGCTTGTTTGCTTACCTGTGGGCCAATCTGGACGGCGCTGACTTCTTCAGCTGGGGCTGGCGCTACCCCTTTTTCGCCGCCTTCGCCATCAATGTGGTGGCCTTGTTCGCCCGCCTGCGCCTGGTGCTCACGCACGAGTACGAGCGCGAACTCGAAGCCCGCGAACTGGAGCCCTGCAGCGTGCGCGAACTGCTCAGCCAGCAAGGCGAGAACATCGCCATCGGCGCCTTCGCCAGCCTGGCCAGCTACGCGCTCTTCCATTTGGTGACGGTGTTCCCGCTGTCCTGGGTGTCGCTGTACTCCGCGCAGACCATGGGCGAATTCCTCAGCGTGCAGATCGGCGGCGCCCTGCTGGCAGCCGCCGCCATGCCGATCTCAGGCCTGATCGCCGACCGCATGGGCCGGCGCAGCTTCCTGGGCAGCTTGGCCACCGTGATCGGCCTGTTCAGCCTGCTGACACCCTGGCTGCTGGGCGGCGGCACGGCGGGCCAAGACAGCTTCATCCTGGTCGGCTTTGTACTGCTGGGCCTGTCCTATGGTCAGGCCGCCGGCGCGGTGACCTCCAACTTCCTGCCCCGCTTCCGCTACACCGGCGCCGCCCTGACGGCCGACCTGGCTTGGCTGATCGGCGCCGCCTTTGCCCCCCTGGTGGCGCTGGCCTTGTCGGCGCGCTTCGGCCTGGGCGCCGTTAGCCTCTATTTGCTGTCGGGTGCCGCCTGCACCTTGCTGGCCTTGCGGGTCAACCGCTTGAAGTCGCTGCGCGACTAAAGAGCAATGCCCCGGCTTCGCGGCCGGGGCATTCAAGCCTGGGCAGCCATTTGCCTGAGCTACTTGCGCCAACTGCGCCTGTTGAAGGCCGAAAGCAGCCTAGCAAGACGGTAACCTTTAGCGCTCAAGAGTAGCCACTAGAGGAACCCAGATGTCGGCCGACACGCTAGTTCGCACCCTTTCCCAACTCGAAGGCGAGTTGCATCTTCCGGGCGTTCGAAAAAGCGCTTCAAGAATCAACGCATTGCTTCATGCCGACTTTGAAGAAGTTGGCCGGTCCGGGCGCCACTGGAACCGTGCAGCCATGGTCGACATGCTGCTCAGCGAGTCAGTGCCTGTAGAAGTGGTCGCTGACAACTACGTCGCAACAGAGTTGCAGGCCGGCGTTGCCTTACTCACCTACCGAGCCGCTCATCGTCAAGCGGATGGTTCCTTGGTACGCCACACCTTGCGTTCCTCCATCTGGATTCGGGTTGGAGACGGTTGGCAAATGCGTTATCACCAAGGCACCGCAGCTGCGCAAACTTGGTGAACGAACACAAACGCATCCGCCTTCGCCCCAGAAGCGAGGCCCACACCCAACTCCACTCGATCACCTACCCAAAATTCCAGCAGCCAGAATCAGCCCGCGCTGGTGCCCCGACACTTTTAAGCCCAGACCTGATCGCAGCTCCCCGCCCGGCAAACGCCCACTGCGCCAAGGGTGGGTCTTGAATTGACAACTCTCGCCCCTATAATTCGATTGCTAGCACTCGCACCCCGTGAGTGCTAACGACTCAAAATTCAGCGCAGCCGAGACTTTTCTCGGCTGTTGCTTTGTTGTCAGCCCTGACCAATATCTCAAGGAGATGTGATGAACCTGCGTCCTCTGCACGATCGCGTGATCGTTAAGCGCCTCGAACAAGAAACCAAGACTGCCTCGGGCATCTTCATCCCTGACGCCGCCGCTGAGAAGCCGGACCAAGGCGAAGTGCTGGCCGTCGGTAACGGCAAGCGCAACGACCGTGGCGACCTGATCGCCCTGAACGTCAAGGTCGGTGACCGCGTTCTGTTCGGCAAGTACAGCGTCCAGACCGTCAAGGTCGACGGTAACGAACTCCTCGTGATGCGCGAAGAAGACCTCTTCGCCGTTGTTGAAAAATAAGTGATTTGCGGGACAGACCTGACCCTGTACTCAGGGGCTGCTCTGTCCCCAACTGACTAGAGTTTTTTGTGCAAGTAAGAGCCCGTATTCCAGGCTCTCCGCACACCCAAATTTCGGAGAAATTTCCATGGCAGCAAAAGACGTAGTTTTCGGCGGCGAAGCCCGCGCACGCATGGTTGAAGGCGTGAACATCTTGGCCAATGCGGTCAAGGTGACCCTGGGCCCCAAGGGCCGCAATGTGGTGCTGGAGCGCTCGTACGGCGCCCCGACCGTGACCAAGGACGGTGTGTCCGTGGCCAAGGAAATTGAGCTGAAAGACAAGCTGCAGAACATGGGCGCGCAGATGGTCAAGGAAGTTGCTTCCAAGACTTCTGACAACGCCGGTGACGGCACCACCACTGCCACCGTGCTGGCTCAAGCCATCGTGCGCGAAGGCATGAAGTACGTGGCCGCCGGCATGAACCCGATGGACCTGAAGCGCGGCATCGACAAGGCTGTGACAGCCCTGGTCGCCGAGCTGAAGAAGGCTTCGAAGGCCACCACCACGTCCAAGGAAATCGCTCAAGTTGGCTCGATCTCGGCCAATAGCGACGAGTCGATCGGCAAGATCATTGCTGACGCGATGGACAAGGTCGGCAAGGAAGGCGTCATCACCGTCGAAGACGGCAAGTCGCTGGACAACGAGCTGGACGTCGTCGAAGGCATGCAATTCGACCGCGGCTACCTGAGCCCTTACTTCATCAACAACCCTGAGAAGCAAGCCTCGCTGCTGGACAATCCTTTCGTGCTGCTGTACGACAAGAAGATCTCCAACATCCGTGACCTGCTGCCCACGCTGGAGCAAGTGGCCAAGTCGGGCCGCCCGCTGCTGATCATTGCTGAAGATGTTGACGGCGAAGCGCTGGCAACTCTGGTGGTCAACACCATCCGCGGCATCCTGAAGGTTGTGGCCGTCAAGGCGCCTGGCTTCGGCGACCGCCGCAAGGCCATGCTGGAAGACATCGCCATCCTGACGGGCGGCAAGGTCATCGCCGAAGAAGTCGGCCTGACTCTGGAGAAGGTCACTCTGGCCGATCTGGGCCAAGCCAAGCGCGTCGAAGTGGGCAAGGAAAACACCACCATCATCGACGGCGTCGGCGCTGCTGCTGACATCGAAGCTCGCGTCAAGCAAGTGCGCATCCAGATCGAAGAAGCGACCAGCGACTACGACCGTGAAAAGCTGCAAGAGCGCGTGGCCAAGCTGGCCGGCGGCGTTGCACTGATCAAGGTTGGCGCTGCCACCGAAGTCGAAATGAAGGAAAAGAAGGCCCGCGTTGAAGACGCCCTGCACGCTACCCGCGCTGCTGTGGAAGAAGGCATCGTGGCCGGTGGTGGCGTGGCTCTGCTGCGTGCCAAGCAAGCTGCAGGCAAGATTGAAGGCGCCAACGCCGATCAGGACGCCGGCATCAAGCTGGTGCTGCGCGCCATCGAAGCGCCCCTGCGCGAAATCGTCTTCAACGCCGGTGGCGAGGCTTCGGTCGTTGTCAACGCCGTGCTGAACGGTTCGGGCAACTACGGCTTCAACGCTGCCAACGACACCTACGGCGACATGATCGAAATGGGTATCCTGGACCCGACCAAGGTGACACGTACTGCTCTGCAGAACGCCGCTTCCGTCGCTTCGCTGATGCTGACGACCGAGTGCATGGTCGCAGAAACACCGAAGGACGAAGCAGCCGGCGGCGGCATGCCTGGTGGCATGGGCGGCATGGGCGGCATGGGCGATATGGGCATGTAAATTCAGCGCCAGGGCCAGGTCGGGCTGCTTGCAGCAAGACCTGACCCTCAGCACTGATTGCCAAGAAGGGCCGCAGCAATGCGGCCCTTTTTTTATGCCCGCGCCCGCCAACGCTTTGCCACCTGATCAGGGGGATGAGCAACGAAGCAAGCCCGGCGCGGCGCTGGCCGCCGCCATAATGCACGCTTACTCGCCCAAGCCGATTCATGCCCGCAATCACCCTGAACGACATCCTGGAAGAAGCCCACGCGCAGCTGCCGGGCTTGAGTCGTGCGCTGTTGAATAGCATCCAGGATGAACTCAAGGCCAAGCCGCAACACTTCTTGCTGCAAGACCCCTGGCGGCGTTTGCAGCACAGCTTCATGGCGGACTTCGAGTCCTCGCTGCGCACCCTGCTGGCCCCCCGCAATATCAGCGACGCGCCTTTGCAAGCGCCGTCCCTGGCCAGCCTGAACAGCTTGAGCCTGGTGGATGAACGCCAGGCCCTGCAAGACGTGGCCATCGCCCACGTGATCACCACGGTAGAGCAGCACTGCCTGCCGGAGCTGCACCAGCTCGGCAACTTCTTCGCCGCCCTGCGTGGCACTGCGCGCGCGCGCAAGAACGACAACCCGCTGCGCCCGGGCCTGTTTGCCCAGGCCTTGCTGGCCGCGTTTTCCAGCTTTGATTTCGATGCCGAGCGCCGCTACGGCCTGATGCAGGCCGCTGCCACGCCGCTGGCCGAAGGACTGCATCGGCTCTACGCGCAGCTGTGCGCCAAGTTGCGCGCCGCCGAGGTCGGTGACCTGCTGATCAGCCACGCCTCCAATATCCAGGACAAGAACGCGGACCTGCGCTTCATCGAAGCCCGCCGCATCACCGAGCCTGCCACCTTGGACGGGCTGGCGCGGCGCGTGCATCAACGCAATACCCAGGCCGCCGGCCTGGACGGCAGCGCCGCCGCAGAGCCTGTATTCATC
This sequence comes from Paucibacter sp. KCTC 42545, assembly GCF_001477625.1. Classification (NCBI taxonomy): domain Bacteria; kingdom Pseudomonadati; phylum Pseudomonadota; class Betaproteobacteria; order Burkholderiales; family Sphaerotilaceae; genus Roseateles; species Paucibacter sp. KCTC 42545. The sequence continues at coordinate 308,513 of NZ_CP013692.1, read as the reverse complement.
AAGGTCGGCGGCCGCGATCTGCTGAGCCGGCTGTACGAACAAATCCTGGCCGACCCTCGCCTGCTGCCGCCACTGAAGGCCCTGCTGGCCCGCCTGCAGGTGGCCGTGGTGCGTTTGTCTCGCACCGACACCAGCCTGCTGCACCGCCAAGACCACCCAACCTGGCGCCTGCTCAATCGCGTGGCCGCCCACGGCATGGCGTTTGAGCGCCCCGATGACGAAGCGCTGCAGACCTTTTTGCAGTTCATGGACCGCGAGTTGCCGCTGCTGATCGACAGCCCGACGATCAGCGCCGCCTTGTTTCAAACGGTGCTGGACCATGTCGATGCCCACATCAGCACCCAGGTGCAACAGCGCAGCAAGGGCAGCGTTCAAGCCCTGGCCTCGCTGGAGCGCGAGCAAAGCCGCAGTGAATGGCTGCAGCTGCTGAACGAGCAAATCCGCGCCCAAATCGTTGGCGCACCGCTGGGCCCACGCCTGCTGCTTTTTCTGCAGACCCAATGGCCCAAGGTCATCACCCAAGCCATGGTGACCCATGGCCCCGAGGCCGAGCCAGTGGCCGCTTGGATCGAATGGGTGGATCGCCTGCTCGACAGTCTGCGCGAACTGCCCGCCGAGGCGGACCGCATCGCCCTGCGCCAAAAATTGCCCGCGCTGGTCGATGGCTTCCGCAAAGGTTGCGACAGCATTGGCCTGGCTCAAAGTGCCAGCGACCCGGTGCTGCAAGAGTTGATGCAACTGCACGGCCGCATCCTGCGTGGCCTGCCCGCCCTGCCGCCTGGCTACAAGTTGCCACCACAAGCCGTGCCACAAGGCGATGGCCATCAGGCGCCAACGCCGGAAGCGCAGCTGACCCGCTTGCTGGAAGAGCGTGAATCACGCCAACCCGATCACTGGACCAATACCAAGGTCGACCGTGGCCAGTTGCCTACCGTGCCGGTGCAGCTTTACGACCAACCCGCTTCCGCACTGGCCAAGGCAGCAGTGGCGGCCTGGATGGAAGGCCTGCAGGTGGGCAATTGGTACCACCTGTTCAGCCAGGGCGAATGGCTGACCGCCCAGGTCGCCTGGGTCAGCGAGAGCAAGCAGTTCTATTTGCTGGTCGGCCAAGACCCCGAGGAGCGCCGCTCACTCACCCGCGGCGCGATCGAGAAGCTGCTGGCCAACGGCCTGATCACCATCCTGGATGAAAGCAGCTTGGTGCAGCGCGCCGTCGACACCTTGATGCAAGACCTGGACGAAGGTGGCGGCTAAAGTGTTTCTGCGCCGCTTCGGCTGGCTGGCTTCGATTTGTGTCTTGGTGGCTTTGCCGGCAGCGGCACAGTCAGAGCCCGAAAGCAACCCCAACAAAATCGGCCTAGTGCTCTCCGGCGGCGGCGCCCGTGGCCTGGCCCATGTGGGCGTGCTCAAAGTGCTGGAGCGCGAGCGCATCCCCGTCGACGTGATTGCCGGCACCTCGATGGGCGCCATCATCGGCGGTCTCTACGCCAGCGGCATGAGCGCCACCGACCTTGAGCGCGAGTTGCTGCAAGTGGTCTGGGGCAATATCTTCGCGGGGCGAGTGGATCGCCAACTGCTCTCGCAACGCCGCAAAGAGGAAGACTTCGAGTTCTCCGCCGCCGTCGAGCTGGGCATGCGGGACGGCGAGATTCGCCTGCCGCAAAGCACGCTGTCGAGCCGCGGCCTGGAGATCTTGCTGCGCCGCTTAACCATGCCAGTGCGCCACATCAGCAATTTCGATCAGCTGCCCACGCCCTTCCGCGCTGTGGCCACCGATATGGAAACCGGCGCGCAGGCCGTGCTGGGTGACGGCGACTTGGCGCTGGCCATGCGCTCGAGCATGAGCGTGCCGGCGGTGTTCGCCCCCATCGAGGTGAACGAGCGCCTGTTGGGCGATGGCGCCTTGGTCAACAACTTGCCAGTCGACGTGGCCTGGCGCATGGGCGCGCGCCGCCTCATCGCGGTCAATGTGGGCACGCCCTTGGCGGGGCGCAAAGCGCTGACGTCTTTGCTGGGCCTGACCGGGCAGATGATCAATATCCTGACCGAACAGAATGTGCAGCACAGCCTGGCCGCCTTGCTGCAGACCGATATTCTGATCACGCCACGGCTGGATCAACTCGGCGCCGGCGACTTCGAGCGCAGCAAAGACTTCATCCAAGCCGGCGCCGCCGCCGCCGAAGCCATGCTGCCGCAGCTGCACGAATTGGCCCTGGCGCCCGAGGCCTACGCCGCCTGGCAGCTCAGCCGCATCCAGATCACGAAGTCCGACCCGCAAATCAAGAGCATTGAATTTGCCGGCACCGAGCTGACCCACCCGGAGCGCTTCAAGGCCCAGCTGGAATCCGCCCCGGGCCAAGTCTTCAACACCGAACGCGCCGAGCGCGACTCGCGCTTTCTGGCCTCCTCGGGAGACTACGAGCGGGTGGATTACCACGTGGAGGGCCGCCCCGGCGGCGACGCCCTGGTCTTCACCATGGACGACAAGTTCTGGGGCCCCAACTACTTCCGCATCGGTCTGGATCTGAGCACCGACCTGGACGGCGAAAGCGCCTTCAATCTGCGCATCTCGCACAACCGGCATTGGCTCACCCCCACCGGCACCGAATGGCGCAACCAGCTCACCATCGGGCAAACGCCCCGCCTCTTCAGCGAGATCTATCAGCCGCTGAGCTTTCAGCTGGGCCGCTCCAACGACTGGTTTGTGTCCGGCTGGGGCGAGTTGGAACGCCACAACTTCACCATCTACCGCGAGACCTCGGACATCGCCGCGGCCCGGCTGCAGCGCCAATCCGCCACCCTGGGTTTCGACCTCGGCCAGCCCTGGGGCAGCCTGGGAGAACTCCGCTTAGGGCTCAAGCACCAGACCTGGCGCAATAGCGTCAAGCTGATGACCATCGACCTGCCGGACGCGCGGATTGAAACGCCTTGGCATGAAACCGGCCTGCGCCTGCGCCTGGTGGTGGACCAGCTGGACTTTGCCAACTTCCCGCTCAGCGGCTACCGCCTCTTGCTCGAAGGCATCGGCGGCAAACAGTCCGGCGGCGATGTACGTAACGCCGATTTCCAGCGGGCCGAAATGCAGGCCACCTGGGTGCGCAGCTGGGGCGTGCACACCCTCAATCTGCACACCCGCGGCTTGCTGGCAATTCAGCCGGAAGACTCGGCCCAAGGCCCCTTCTCGCTCGGCGGCTTCCAGCTGCTATCGGGTTATCAGCCGGGCCAGTTGGTCGGCGACACCTTGCTGTTCGGCCGCGCCAGCTATTACCAGCGCCTGCGCGACAACCCCTTGTTCGCCCGCGGATTTTTCCTGGGCGGCTCCTTGGAGCTGGGCAATGCCTGGAAGCGCAGCGACCCCCTCAAGCCCCGCGATCTGCGCCCGGCGGCCAGCCTGTTTGTGGGCGCCGACACGGGTTTAGGCCCGCTGTATCTGGCCCTGGGCTATGCGCCAAAGGGCAGCACCGTCGTCTATCTCTTCATCGGCCGGCCCTGAGCCAAGCGCCCAGGACTGCCGAAGAGTGATCAACTCGCGGCGGCGGGCGCCGGCGGTGCGGCATCGGCAGGCTCAGCCTCTTCAGCGGTTTCGGCCGCTGGCTGCGCCTTGGGGTGCGCCCACTCATGCAAGGCACGGGCAACGTCTTCCACGCCCTTCTTCTTCAGTGCTGAGAACAGGGTCACCGACACATCCGACTCCTCGGTGACGATGCCGCCCAGGAAGTCTTGCGTTGCGAACAGCGCCGCATCGGCCTCTTTGCGATTGAGCTTGTCGGATTTGGTCAAGAGCACCAGCAGCTTGATTTCGCCGTTGCGCACGCGCGGTGTCACGAATTCCAGCAGCTGCTTGTCCAGCTCGGTCAGGCCCAGGCGCGAATCCACCATCAGCACCACGCCGGAAAGGCTGCGGCGCGTGCCCAGGTAATCGGCCATCACTTTTTGCCAGCGCAGCTTGGCCGCCTTGGCCACGGCCGCGTAGCCGTAGCCGGGCAAGTCGGCGAACCAGGCATCGGCGGCATCTTTGGGGCCGAGCTCAAACAAATTGATGTGCTGCGTGCGGCCCGGCGTCTTGGACGCGAAGGCCAGACGCTTTTGCTGGGCCAGCGTATTGATGGCGGTGGACTTGCCGGCGTTGGAGCGGCCAACAAAGGCAATCTCGGGCAATTCATTGGGCGGCAGGTGCACCAATTCGCTGGCCGTGGTCAGGAATCGTGCGGTGTGGGTCCAGCCCAACACCACCTTGTCGGAAGGATCAGCCACAGGGGTTTGTTGCGGCGTTGCAGAGGTGTTGGTCATGATTTCGCTAGCAATGTAATTTGCCATTGTAAAATCCCTGGGTTGCGCTTACCGAATCAATATAAACATGATGAAGATTGCTGCTTTTGTGTTGCCCGGCCTGTTGGTCAGCTCCATCGCTTTCGCGAATGAGGCCACAGCGCCCTCCAAGCCCGACCTGGCCAAGGGCCAAGCCATCTCCACCCAGGTTTGCGCAGCTTGCCATACGGCAGACGGCTCGCGCGGCATCCCGGCTAACCCCATTCTGCAGGGTCAGCACCCGGAGTATCTGGCCAAGCAGCTGACCGAGTTCAAATCGGGCGTGCGCAAGAACGCCGTGATGCAAGGCATGGCTGCCACGGTGTCGGATGAAGACATCAAGCATGTCGCGGCCTTCTACGCCAGCAAGCAGGCCAAGCCCGGCTTCGCCAAGAACAAAGAAACCGTCGCCCTGGGCGAGAAGATCTACCGCGGCGGCATTGCCGACCGGCAGATTCCCGCCTGCGCCGCCTGCCACAGCCCCAACGGCGCTGGCATGCCCGCCCAATACCCGCGCCTGGCCGGCCAGCACGGTGATTACACCGAAGCGCAGCTGATCGCCTTCCGCTCCGGCGCCCGCGCCAACAACGCCCAGATGACGGGTGTGGCGGCCAAGATGAATGACCGCGAAATCAAAGCGGTTGCCGACTACATTGCCGGCCTGCGCTGAAGCGCCAGAGCTGACCTCGGCTTCGCCCCCGCAATGACCTGACGGCAAAGGCCGGTGAATTTCACCGGCCTTTTTTGCATCCCGGCAGACCCTTCATCTGCACTGCCCCACACTGTGATCCGCTGCATCCTGATATGACCGAACCCACCCTCAGCCCGGCGGCCGACTCCCCCTCACGCCGCCACCCCGCCGGCCGCGAGTTGCTGGACTTGCTGGCTTCGATGCGCTTTGCCGTGTCGCTGTTCGTGGTGATTTGCATCGCCTCCATCATCGGCACCCTGGTCAAGCAGCGCGAGCCCTTGAACAACTATGTCAACCAGTTCGGCCCGTTTTGGAGCGAAGTGTTTGGCAAGCTGGACATCTACACCATCTACGGCGCCTGGTGGTTCCTGCTGATCCTGGCGTTTTTGGTGATCTCCACCAGCCTGTGCATCTTGCGCAACACGCCCAAGATCTTGCACGACCTGCGCAATTACAAAGAGCATGTGCGCGAGCAATCGCTGCAATCCTTCCACCACAAGGCCCTGGGTCACCGCGATGGCGGCACCGAGGCGGTGCTGGCCCAGGTCGGCCACATGCTGGCCAGCGATGGCTGGAAGGCCAAGATCCAGGTGCGTGACCGTGGCGTGATGGTGGCCGCGCGCAAGGGCTCGGCCAACAAGATTGGCTATATCGCCGCGCATTCGGCCATCGTGCTGATCTGCCTGGGCGGCTTGGCCGACGGCGACCTGCTGGTGCGCGGGCTGATGCTGGTGCAGGGCAAAACGGTGTACGAGGGCGCTGGCCTGATCAGCGACGTCAAGCCCGAGCATCGCCTGCCGCCCGGCAACCCGGGATTTCGCGGCAATATGATGGTGCCCGAGGGTGCCCGCGCCGGCACCGCCATTCTGTCCATGCCTAACGGCGTGGTGCTGCAGGACCTGCCCTTCGATCTGGAACTCAAGAAGTTCATCGTCGAGTACTACGACACCGGCATGCCCAAGCTCTTCGCCAGCGATGTGCTCATCCGCGACCACAAGACCGGCGCGGTGAGCGAGGCCCGCATCAAGGTCAATGAGCCGCTCAATGTGCGCGGCATCAATATCTACCAAAGCAGTTTCGAAGATGGCGGCTCGGCGCTCAAGCTGACGGCGCTGCCGATGCAAAGCGGCGGCAAGCCGCTTGAACTCGAAGGCCGCGTAGGCGGCAGCAGTGTGCTCAAGGCCGAAGGCCAGCCGCCACTGACGCTGGAATTCACCGGCCTGCGCGTCATCAACGTCGAAAACCTGGCCGGCGACGCCAATGGCGCAGGCAAAGGCACCGATGTGCGCCGGGTTGATTTGGTCAACTCGCTCAACAAACATTTGGGCAGTGGCGCACCGGACAAGGCCGACAAGCAACTCCACAATATCGGCCCTTCCTTCAGCTACAAGCTGGTGGATGCCGCCGGCCAGCGCCGTGAGTTCAACAACTATATGGTGCCGGTGGAGTTGGACGGCCAGCGCGTCTTCCTGGCCGGCGTGCGCGAGAACCCCAACGAGGGCTTTCGCTATCTGCGCATTCCCGCCGATGAGCAGTTCAGCCTGCAGGGCTGGATGAATCTGCGCGCCGCCCTGCTGGACGCCCCCTCGCGCGCCAAAGCCGCGCGCCGCTACGCCGAGATGGCCACGCCCGCCGACAAGCCGCAGATGCTGCCGCAGTTGCAGGCCACCGCCGCCAAGGCCTTGGGCCTGTTCGCTGGCACCGAGAAGTTCAAGCCGACCACCAAGCCCGGCAGCCCTATGCCTGGCGCAAGCGCTGAATCGGAACTGATGGGCGGCCTGCCGGCCCTGTCCAACTTCATCGAAGCCGAAGTGCCCGAGGCCGAACGCCAGCGCGTCAGCGAGGTGCTGCTGCGCATCCTCAACGGCAGCTTGTTCGAGCTTTACAAAATGACGCGCGAGCAAGCCAAGCTCAGCGCGCCCGCCACCGATGCGGCCACCCAGACCTTCATGACCCAATCGGTGCTGGCTTTGTCAGACAGCATGTTCTACCCTGCACCGGTGCTGCTGCAGCTGCAAGACTTCAAGCAAGTGCAGGCCAGCGTGTTCCAGCTAGCCCGTGCGCCGGGCCAGAACTTGGTCTACCTGGGCGCGGTGCTCTTGAGCATCGGCGTGTTTGCGATGCTCTACATCAAGGAACAGCGACTCTGGATTTGGCTGGAAAGCGCACCCGGCCAGCCCGAAGTGACGCGTGTGCGCATGGCGCTGTCCAGCACCCGCGAGTCCCCCGATACTGCGCAAGACTTTGAGCAACTCAAGGTCGCGCTGCTGAAGGAAGAGAAAGAAGGCGTATGAATACCGCGAGCACCACCCTCAAGTCCGGCATGACCATCGGTCGCCAGGGCTATTTCTCCGGCCGAGATGCCTTGGACTGGATCTTTGCCGCCATCGTGCTGATCGGCGGGCTCTACGCCTTCAATCGCTATCACGCCTCGATGGATGGCTACGAAAAAGCCATTCTGCTGTGCGCCATTCCGGCTCTGATTGCCCAGGGCTGGTTCTGGCGGCCGCTGCGGTTTTTGACGGTCGCAGTGGGCGCCGCCAGCTTGCTGGCCATCAATATTTATTTGCAGCACACCGACAGCTTCGGCGCCGACCTGGCCGCCGCCGACAAAGTGTTCTGGCTCAAATACATGCTGTCCAGCCAAAGTGCCATTCTGTGGATGAGCGTGCTGTTCTTCATGGCCACCTTGTTCTACTGGGCCGGCTTCTTCATCAAAAAGGGCAGCGACAGCACGGCCGAAATCATCGCCTCCAAGCTGACTTGGGGCGCCGTCTTCATGGCTTTGGTGGGCACCATGGTGCGCTGGTTTGAAAGCCACCAGATCGCACCCGATATCGGCCATATCCCGGTCAGCAACCTCTACGAGGTCTTTGTGCTGTTCGCCTGGATGACGGCGCTTTTCTACCTGTACTACGAAGCCCGCTTCAAAACCCGCGCCCTGGGTGCTTATGTGCTGCTGGTGATCAGCGCGGCGGTGAGCTTCTTACTCTGGTACACGGTGGCGCGCGACGCGCATGAGATCCAGCCCCTGGTGCCGGCCCTGCAAAGCTGGTGGATGAAGATTCATGTGCCCGCCAATTTTGTCGGTTATGGCACTTTCGCCCTGGCGGCCATGGTGGGCCTGGCTTATCTGCTGAAAACCGCCTCGCAGCGCTCGCTCTTGATCGGCCTGATTGCCCTGCCCCTGGGCGTGGTGGCCGCCATTTTGGCCGCCCGCTTTGGCGCCAATCTGGGCCCCGACACCATCGCCGGCCTGGACGGCTGGGCCCGCAAGCTCGGTGGCACCACCGCCTTCTTTGGCCTGTGCATCGTGCTGCGCAAGCCGCTGACGGCCCGCCTGCCCGAACTGGTGGCGCTGGACGACCTGATGTACAAGGCCATCGCCCTGGGCTTTGCCTTCTTCACCATCGCCACCATCCTGGGCGCCTTCTGGGCCGCCGAGGCCTGGGGCGGCTACTGGAGCTGGGACCCGAAAGAAACCTGGGCGCTGATCGTCTGGCTCAACTATGCGGCCTGGCTGCATATGCGCTTGATGAAGGGCTTGCGCGGCACGGTGTCCGCTTGGTGGGCCTTGGGTGGCTTGCTGGTCACCACCTTCGCCTTCCTGGGCGTCAATATGTTCTTGTCCGGCCTGCATTCCTACGGCACGCTGTGACGAGGCTTGCAGGGGCATCTCGCGCCCCTGCAACAGAAATTTTCTTCATGGCGTAAGCTTTTGCGACTTGGCACGACAGATGCCAAACCCCAGCACAAAGGCCGCCATGAAGCACTCCCGTCTCGATCTCGACCTCATCCCGGCTTCGGAAATCACCCCCCAAGCCGTCTTTGCGGCGCGCCGCGACTGGCTGCGCCTGATGGCCAGCGGCGCCGCCGGTGCTGCGCTGGCCACTTGGGCCGGCCGTGAGGCCCTGGCCCAAACGCCCGGCGGCGGCAAGCTGCCCAAACTGCCTGCCGCCAAAAGCAGCGTGGCCGGCGCCATCAGCCTGGACAAGCCGACCAGCTACCAAGACGCCAGCAGCTACAACAATTTCTACGAATTCGGCACCGACAAGTCCGACCCCGCCCGCAATGCCGGCAGCCTGCGCACCCTGCCCTGGACGGTGACGGTGGAGGGCGAGGTCGGCAAGCCCGGCGTCTTCGATCTGGACGCCCTGCTCAAGCTCAGCCCCATGGAAGAGCGCATCTACCGCCTGCGCTGCGTGGAGGGCTGGTCCATGGTGATTCCTTGGGTGGGCTATTCACTGGCCGAGTTGATCAAAAAAGTGGAGCCCACCTCCAAGGCCAAATTCGTTGAATTCATCAGCTTGGCCGACAAGTCGCAAATGCCCGGCGTGCGCTCCGGCGTGCTGGATTGGCCTTATGTGGAAGGCCTGCGCATGGACGAAGCCATGCACCCGCTGACCCTGCTGAGCTTTGGCATGTATGGTGAGGTCTTGCCAAATCAGAACGGCGCGCCGGTGCGCTTGGTGGTGCCGTGGAAGTACGGTTTCAAGTCGGCCAAGTCCATCGTCAAGATCCGCTTCGTGGAGAAGCAACCCACCAGCAGTTGGACCAAATCCGCCCAGCAGGAATACGGCTTCTACTCCAACGTCAACCCGCAGGTCGACCACCCGCGCTGGAGCCAGGCCAGCGAGCGCCGCATCGGCGAAGACGGCTTATTCAGCAAGAAACGCCCGACCCTGATGTTCAACGGCTATGAAGCCCAGGTCGCTCACCTCTACGCCGGCATGGACCTCAAAAAGAATTACTAAGCCATGGCCAAGCCGAAGAACCTCTGGCTGCACCCCGCCGCCAAGCCGCTGCTATTCGCGCTATGCCTGCTGCCGCTGGCTCGGCTCGTTTGGGCCGCGGCCAACAATCAGTTGGGCGCCAACCCGGCCGAGGCGCTGATACGCGGCCTGGGTGACTGGACCCTGCGCGGCCTGTGGCTGACGCTGGCCATCACGCCCTTGCGCGTGCTCAGCAGCCAGCCCGCCCTGCTGCGCTTTCGCCGCATGCTGGGCGTCTTCACCTTTATCTACGGCAGCCTGCATTTGCTGGCCTACGCTTGGCTAGACATGGGCCTGGACTTCGGCGACATCGCCCACGACATCGCCAAGCGCCCCTTCATCCTGATGGGCTTCACCGCCTGGGCCTTGATGCTGCCCTTGGCCGCCACCAGCTTCAACAGGGCCATCAAGGCCCTGGGTGGCAAGCGCTGGCAGTGGCTGCACAAGGCCGTCTACGCCGTGGCGGTGATAGCCCTGATGCACTTCATCTGGATGCGCGCCGGCAAGAACAATTTTGCCGAGCCCGCGGTTTACGGCGGCATCCTGCTGCTGCTGCTGGGCTGGCGCTTAGTTCGCCACTACCGCGCCGGGCGTGCTAGCCGCAGCGGCGGCGCCACCAGCGCCAGCAGCCGCTTGGCCTGAGGCGCGAGTGGCCGGGCCGATGTGCCGGTCCAGGAACTCCAGCATGCGGGTGTAGAGCTCAACGTTGTTCTCCACCTTGCCATAACCATGGCCTTCACCGGCCTTGATCATCACCAGCTCGGCGGGCTTGCCGGCCTCGCTCAGCGCACTGATCATGGCCTTGGTCTGCTCCAAGGGCGTGCGGCGGTCGGCGTCACCGGCGTAAATCATCAGCGGCAGCTTGGAACGCTCGGCATGCAGCGCCGGTGACACTTCTTGTGCCCGCGTCCAATCATCGCCCACCACACCCAGCATGCGCTTCCATTGAGCCACGGAGTATTCGCTGCTCGAAAAATCGGTTCGATTCGAGGTCAGCTGCAGCTTCATATCGCTCACCACCAAGCCAGCCACGGCGCACTTGAAAACATCGGCCGAGCGGATGCTGGCCCATAGCGCCGCATAGCCGCCGTAGCTGGCGCCGCTGATGCACACCCGCTGCGCATCGGCAAAACCCTGGGCCACGGCCCAATGGGCGGCATCCTCATGGTCATCCGACAGCTTGCGGCCGATCTCGCCAAAGCCGGCGCGATAGATTTTTTGCCCCAGGCCCGGTGTGATGCGGTAATTGGGCAGCACCACCGCATAGCCACGCGAGGCCAGCAACTGCGCCTCACGCACACCAAAGCTGTTCAGCGCACCCCAGGTATCGGCGCGGACATGCGGCCCGCCATGCACATGCACCACGGTGGGCAGACGCTGGCCCGGCTGATAGTTGGCCGGCAAGAAGTAGTAGGACGGAATCTCCAAGCCGTCCCGCGTTTTCAGCAAGAAGGGCCGCATCGTCACCAGATGCTCTTCCTCCACCTCATCACGAGAGCGCAAGGCTTCTTCCAGCGTCTTCTTTTCCGCGTCGAAGATGTAGAAGGTCGGCACCGAGCGGTCGCTCCAAACCGTCACCAGGCTGCGCGCGCCGGCGCTCTTCTCAAAGCTCACTGCCTTGCCTGGGAACAAGGCCTCGAACTGGGCCTGCAGCTGGGCATAGCCCGCGTCGAAATAAGCCACCTGATAGCGTTCATCGGCAATCGCCACGCCCACAGCCTGATGAATCTTGGTGTCGTACAACAAGCCGCCCGAGATGTCATAACGAGGATGCACCGCCAAGGGCTCGGCCATTTTTCCCGCCGCCACATCAAAGCGATACAGGCCCGTGGTGTCGCGGCCATTGCGCGCAGCCACGATCAAATCCTTGCCGTTGTCCGCAAAAGCCACCGGCTGCCAGCGTCGACCGTCATCAGGTTCGAAGCGGGCCACCACCTGCCAGGGTGCGTCGATGGCAGCACGCAGCATCACCTTGGCACCGCCAAATTCGCGCGGATCATCCTCCTTGTCCACCACCGTGGCCAGGCGCGGCACGCCCTGGGGGTCCAGCAGCCAGCCCCGCACGTCGCCAGGCTGATCAAAGGTCAGCAACTTCTTCTCGCCGCTGTCCAGGTTGACCCGATAGATGTCTTGCACCTTGGCGCTGCGGAAATTGCTGCTGACCAGAATTTCACGTTCGCTACCGGGCACCGGCATCAAGTAACTCATGCGCCGGAAGTAGCCTTCCATGCGGGCCAGTTGCTCACGCAGGGTGGGTGAAAGCTTGCGGAAGTCCTTGCCATCACGGCGGATCGTGAACAAGCCGCCGCCATCGCCCGACTCCGGCCCAGTGGGCGAATTCAAGCGCCCAAGGCTGAACACCAGACGATCGCTGCCCACCCAATGCAGGCTGACCACATCGAAATCGGTCTGGCCGGTCAGGGCCTTGCCCTCGCGGGTCTGCAAGTCCACCACCATCAAATTGCGACGCCCACCGACGGGCGCCAACACGGCCAGGTAGCGGCCGTCTGGCGAGATCGATGGTTGGGCAAAACGCGGCGGCTCCACATAGGTACGAACCGGCAGCGGTGCTGCTGCAGCAGCCGTGGCCGGCGCAGCCTGAGCCTGCGGGGCCGCATCAGCCGCCCACAGCGGCGTGGTTTGCAGCAGCAAGGCCACCAGGCCGCTGGCCAGCCACAGGGGCCGAGAGATTGAACGAACGCAGCTCGAATCGAGTCTTGGCATGAGCCAATTTCCTTGTCAGTTGGCAGTGGTCTTGCGGCAGTTTTTGGCGCGCATTCAGGGGCCGTCATCCTAGCGGCAAGCGCAAGGGCCCCAGCCTGGGATAATTGCCGATTCAGTTCCCACACCCGCCCCATGCCCCAGCTTGCCTCCGCCGACGGCCACACCCCTCTTGCCAGCAGCGTCGACGTCGCCATCATCGGCGGCGGCCCCGCGGGCTGCAGCGCCGCCTCCTGGCTGAGCCAGCTGGGCCTGCGCGTGGCCCTGATTGAGCGCGAGGCCGAGCTTTGCGCCTCGCTGCAGGCCTTGCAATTCCCGCAGGATTGGCTGCTCGGCGCACCCGGCGACACCTTGGCCGAGCTGGGCCAGCGCTATGCCGCGCAGACCCGTGCCTTGCCGGGCTTGCAGCTCTACCTGCAGCGCCGGCTCAGTCATGCCGACTGGATCAACGGCCAGGGCTGGCAGCTGCGCCTGGACGATGGCCGGCAGATCCATGCCAAGAGCTTGCTATTGGCCACCGGCCTGCAGCCGCTGCGGCCCGAACTCTTCTTTGCCAGCGCGCACACCCGCATCCTCGATGCCATCGCGCTGACGACTCAACGCGCCACTTTGCCGCCGGGCCGCATCCTGCTGCTGGGCGGGGGTGACAACGCGGTCGAGAACGCGCATTACCTGCAGGCTCACGGCCACCAAGTCACGCTGTGGTCGCGCAGCGATTGGCGCGCCCAGCAAGGCTTGGTGGACAAGCTGCAGCCCGCAATCATCCAACGCCCGCGCTGCCCCTTGCCCAGCCAGCTGCAGCCGGACGCCACCGGCGTGCAGGTGCACTCGCGCGAGCATGGCGATGAGCGCTTCGACCATGTCGCCGTGCTGCTGGGCTACGAAGCCGCGCCCGAGGCCTGGTTGTTGGTGGGTGACGCCCTGCAACGCGCCGGCGTTACCGCGCCCTCGCACCCCTTCCGTGACGAGCCGCGCTTTGCGCCCCTGGGCCTCTTCGTGGCCGGCGACGCCAGCGGCCACCAGCACCCCTGCGTGCAAACGGCACTGGGCGATGGCGTGGCGGCGGCCAAAGCCATCGAAGCGTTTTTGCGCCCGCTGCGCGAAGGCCAAGCCCCGCTGACCCTGCGCCGCAACAACCGCCAGATCATTCACATCACCGGCCTGCGCTTCGGCGCCAATCTCGGCGTGCTGGACTTTGAGCGCGAAGGGCCACAGCCGATTCAGGTCGATGCCGAGGTCAATCTGGGCGCGCAGACCATTGTTTCGCGCGATGCCGATATCGGCCATGTGCTGGACTACCGCCGTGTGCGCACCATCATCATTGACGAATGCACCGCCGAGCACACCGACCTGCTCGAAGCCCTGCTGGGCAAGCTCTGCACCCGCTTGATGAGCTTGCATGGCGTGGTGGGCGTGCGCATCAAAGTGACCAAGCTCGAAATATTCCCCGACTGCCAAGTCGCCATCAGCGCCGAATGCGGCCAGTGGTAAATCAGATGAAGATGAACGACATGAACACCCTCGCCCCTGAAGTCGACAGCGCCCCCGAGGCCAAGGACAAGGACAAAAAACAGTCCGTCGAGATCACCAAGCTGTCCAAGCGCCTGCATCGCCAGGTGGGCCAGGCGATCACCGACTACAACATGATCGAAGAGGGCGACAAGGTCATGGTCTGCCTATCCGGCGGCAAAGACAGTTATGCCATGCTGGACATCTTGCTGAATATGCAGCAGCGCGCGCCGATCAATTTCGAGATCGTGGCCGTCAATCTGGACCAGAAGCAGCCCGGCTTCCCCGAGCACATCCTGCCCGAATACCTCAAAGGTCGTGGCGTGCCCTTCCACATCGAGGAGCAGGACACTTATTCCATCGTCAAGCGCCTGGTGCCCGAAGGCAAGACCACCTGCAGCCTGTGCTCGCGCCTGCGCCGCGGCAATCTCTACCGCGTGGCTTCGGAGTTGGGTGCCACCAAGATCGCGCTGGGCCACCACCGCGACGACATCATCGTCACGCTCTTGCTGAATATGTTCTTCGGCGCGCGCATGAAGGGCATGCCGCCCAAGCTGGTCAGCGACACCGGCCAACATGTGGTGATCCGCCCGCTGGCCTATGTGGCCGAGCCTGATCTGGTGCGCTGGGCCGCGCATCGCGAGTTCCCCATCATCCCGTGCAATTTGTGCGGCAGCCAGGAAAACCTGCAGCGCGTGCAGGTCAAGGCCATGATCAATGACTGGGAGAAGAAGTTCCCGGGCCGGGTCGAGAATATGTTCACCGCCATGAGCAAGGTCGTGCCCTCGCACATGATGGATCGCGAGCTATTCCCCTTCCAGACCATCAAAGCCACCGGCCACCCCGATGCCAATGGCGACATCGCCTTCGACGAAGACGAGGCCTGCGGCACACCCACCACGACCAGCATCAGCAGCGTGATCCCGGTGCGGCGCGAGGCCAAGCAAGACGAGTGATCTGGTCAATTGTTCTGGCCGCTCGATCCGACACTCGCCCGGGCGTCAAGGCTTGACCGCCCTGACACGCAACAATGCTGGGATCGCGAGCACAGGAGCAAAAGCACATGAATCGACGTCGTCTGTTTGCAGGTGGCCTGACGCTGCTGGCCGCCACCGCCCTGATGGGCCTGAGCGGCTGCAGCAGCACTTACACCCTCAACACCGAAGTGGCCAGCTTTGGCAGCTGGGCGGCTCCGCGCCAGCCCGGCAGCTACACCTTTGACCGCCTGCCTTCGCAACAGCAAGCCGGCGACAGCGCTGATTTGCAAAGCCGCATCGAAGACAGCGCCCGCGCCGCACTCAGCAAAGCCGGCTTCAACGAGGCCAGCGACCCCAAGGCGGCGGACTATCTCATCTCGCTGGGCGTGCGCATCAATGCGCAAGACCGCTCGCCCTGGGACGACCCGCTGTGGTGGCGCTGGCACGGCAGCTACTCGGCCTGGCGCTATGGCTATGGGCCCGGTGCCTGGCCACGCCGCGGCGCCCACCCCTTCTACAGCCCCAGCGACATGATGCTGATGGAGCGGCGCTTTGAGCGCTCAGTCGCCCTGCTGGTGCGCGATCGCCAGAGCCTGGAGCCGCTGTTTGAAGCCCGCGCCAGCAGCGAGGGCAACAACCAGGGCGATATGGAACTGATCAGCGCCATGTTCGGCGCCGCGCTGAGCGGCTTCCCGCAAGTGGATCCCAAGCCACGCCGGGTGTCGGTGCTGGTGGGCACACCCAGCCCTGTCAAATAGGCCGGTGATAATCGCGGCTTCATCCTTGGAGTCGCGATTTTTCTATGGCGCTGAACATTGTCATCATGGCCGCGGGCAAAGGCACCCGCATGAAGTCGACCCTGCCCAAGGTCTTGCACAAGCTGGCCGGGCGTGCCCTGCTGCAGCATGTGCTGGACAACACGGCCCCCTTGGCAGCTGAGCGGCGCATCATCATCACCGGCCATGGTGCCGAGCAAGTTGAAGCCGCCGTGGCCGGAAGCCCCGGCGTCGCCTTTGTGCGCCAGATGCCCCAGCTGGGCACCGGCCACGCGATTCAGCAAACCGTGCCCGTGCTGGGCGATGAGGTCGCCGGCAGCACCTTGATTCTCAGCGGCGACACCCCGCTCACCGCCACCAGCACCGCGCGCCAACTGGTCGAAGCCTGTGGCGGCGAAAAGCTGGTGCTCCTGACCATCGAGTACAGCGACCCCACCGGCTATGGCCGCATCATCCGCGAGGGCGAGGCGCTCAAGGCCATCGTCGAGCACAAGGACGCCAGCCCCGAGCAGCGCCTGATCCGCGAGTGCTACACCGGCATCATGGCCGCGCCCACCGCCGCGCTCAAGCGCTGGGTCAGCCGCTTGAACAATAACAATGCCCAGGGCGAGTTCTACCTGACCGACATCGTCGCCATGGCCGTGGCCGAAGGCGTGCCAGTGGTGGGCGTGAAGACCGCCCATGAAACCGAGGTGCTGGGCGTCAACAGCCCCGTGCAACTGGCCGACCTGGAGCGCCGCTTCCAGCGCCAGCAAGCCGTCACCTTGATGGACGCCGGCGTGCGCTTGGCCGACCCGGCCCGCTTCGATCTGCGCGGCAGCCTGACTTGCGGCCAGGATGTTGAAATCGACATCAACTGCGTATTCGAAGGCCAGGTCACCCTGGGCGACGGCGTGCGCGTGGGCGCCAACTGCGTGATTCGCAATGCCCATATCAAGGCCGGCGCGCGCATCCATGAGTTCACCCATATCGACGGCGAGGCGCTCGGCGTCACCGTGGGCGAAGGCGCCCTGATCGGCCCCTTCGCACGCCTGCGCCCCGGCGCCGAGCTGGGCCCCGAGGTGCACATCGGCAACTTTGTCGAGGTCAAGAACAGCACCATGGCGCGTGGCGCCAAGGCCAATCACCTGGCTTATCTGGGTGACGCCACCGTGGGCGAGCGCGTCAACTACGGCGCCGGCGCCATCACCGCCAATTACGACGGCGCCAACAAGCACCGCACGGAAATCGGCGCCGATGTGCATGTGGGCTCCAACTGCGTGCTGATCGCGCCGCTGACGATTGGCGCTGGCGCCACGATTGGCGGCGGCTCCACCATCACCAAAACGGTGGCGGCCGGCGAGCTGAGTGTGGCGCGCGGCAAACAAATCGCCATCAGCGGCTGGGCCCGCCCGACCAAGAAGCGCTGACAAAGCCTTGTTTTGGCCTTGCAGCGTGATAATTGCACAGCGTCGAGCCCCTGGTTTGATGGCGCCCCTCATCTGCGGGGCGCTTGCCGTCAGGCCCGGGGACTACGATCAGGACTCCAGCAAGGTTCCGGCAGTAAAGGCGAATCATGGCAAGCAAATCAACATCACGGGCGAGCGGCAAGCATGTCTTGGACATTGCCAGCCCGCTGGCCGACGCCAGCCGAGGCCTGCATCCCGCCGTGAGCATTGACGAACAAGCCCGCGAGCGGCAAGAGCAAAACGCCCGCAGCGCCGCGCTGGAAACCGAGGCGCTGTACCAAGCGCATTGCGATAACGCCGCCCAAGCCTGCTGGTATCTCTGCCGCAGCTTAGGACTGGCGCGCCAGATGGAAGCCGACGGCGAACCCACGCTGGAATTGCTTTTCCAACTGCTGGGCGCCTTGGCCGACCTGCCCGCCGACATCGCCAGCCAGCCCATGCCCGAACAGCAGGGCGGCGACAACCTGGGCGTGTTCGAGTTGTGCCAGCAACTGGCCAGCGCCCGCGAACAAAGCCAGGATGCCTGGGTGGAAGCCGAACTGGCCGCCCCGACTCACGCGCTGACGCACTGACGTCCAGCCGCACTGCGATCAGGGGCACCAGCATGCCCCGCGGGCAACTTGCCCACCCTGCTCAAATTTGCAGCAGCGTATTGAAACCCTGTTCAGATCAAAGGCTTACGACCACTGTGGGCAGCTTACCCACGCGCTTATCCACAGCAGGCGGGGACAGATCGTGAAGTGCAAAGGAAGCCAGATGGAAGCCGTCGGCGAAGCACTGCTGGCATTGCGCTTCCAACTGCTGGGCACCTTGGCCACCCCGACTCAGGCCTTGACACACTGACTCAGGGATGCGCTTCCCTCTGCGCCACTTCAAGCCCAGCGGGCAATCTACCCAACGTGCTCAAATTTGCAGCAGCGCGTTGAAATCCCCGTCAGATCAATGACTTACGACCGCTGTGGGCAGCTTACCCACGCGCTTATCCACAGCAGGCGGGGACAGATCGTGAAGCGGATGGGGAACCAACGCTGAAATAGCGCCTTTGACTGTGCGGCGTCTTGGCGCACTGACGCGCAGACGTACTTCCATAGGGGCCAACCCAAGCCCATCAGGCAATCTACCCACCGTGCTCAAATTTGCAGCAGCGTGTTGAAAGCCTTGTCATATCAATGACTTGCGGCCGCTGTGGGCAGCTTACCCACGCGCTTATCCACAGCGGGCGGGGACAGATCGTGAGCTTGGCGCAACTTCAGGCGGCGCAGCTTGAACTGGCCCACTGAGCAAGGCGCCGAGAAGGCCAACAAGCCCAAAGGCCCGCAAGCACTCAGCCCTTAGCCCAGTCCACGCTCGTAGGCAGCCACCAAGCGGCTGACCCGCGAGACCGACAGACCCAGCGTCTGCGCAAGCACGCTCATGCTCATGCCACCCTCGGTGTGAGCTTGGTAAAGCGCCTGCTCGCGCGAGTCGCTGCGCGCCAGCCAATCGGCCCACTGCCCAGGCGCTGCCTTGGCGCTGGCTGCTGGGCGGCTGCGGCGGCCCTGCGCCAACATGCGGCGCGCAAAGGCTTCGTCGCCCAGAAAGATCTGTTGGCGCAAACGCCCAGGCCACAAGCGCAGCTGGGCATCGCTGGCCTGCAATTTGGCATAACGCTCTGCCGCACGGCGCCGATCGGCGGCGCCGCTCAAGGCGCGGCCCAGCACAAAAGCCCACAGACCATCGGCCTCCAGCCATTCCGGCAGGGCAACCAAGCCGGCATGCGCCGGATAGCTGGACCAAGGCCAACGGGCCAGGTCCTTCACCAGCCCCATTCGAAGCGGGTTCAATTCGATATAGCGGCAGGTATCCAGCAGATGCACTTCCCGGTCGACCAGCACCGCCTTGAAGCGGCCGTGGAACAGCGTGCCGCTGCCACCATGGCGCAGGTGATGCTGCTGGGTGTAGACGCCCAAGAGATGCCGCATCAGCTGCGACAGATTGCCGCGCCGGGTGAACAGCAGCAAATGAAAGTGGTCGGGCAGCAGGCAGTAGGACAAGAGCTGCGCATCGAAGCGATGCAGGGTCTGCGCCAGCAAGGCGAGAAAGGCCGCTCGGTCCTCATCATCGGCAAACGCCGGGACGCCAGGTTCACACCAGGAACTGAGGTGGTAAACCGCCCCAGGGAACTCAATGCGTGGAGGACGTGCCATGAGGCGAAAGGTAGTCCACCCCGCGCCAAAAGGCAACACTTGACCCCAAGAATTCACATGCCGCTTAAACCCTCAGTCAGGGGTTGGCGTGCAGACCCTGCAAGACGCGCAGCACCGCTTCATCACCCATATTGCGGGCATCGGCCAACTCACCACCGCCGGTGGCCTTGATGACCTCACCGTCGCGGCCCAACACGGCGGCGGCCGGAATGCCCTTCTTCAGCGGCACGCCCATTTGCTGGGCCAGATCGGTATTGCGATTGAAGCGGCCCACATCCACCTTCAGCACCACCAGGCGCTTAGACACGTGCGCGGCCAAGCTGCCCTCGCTCATCTTCTTGTCCAAGGCGCGGCAATCACCGCACCAGTTGGCGCCGAAGACCACCAGCACATTCTTCTTCTGCGCATTGGCCGTGGCCAGGGCTTGGTTGAGCTCGGCGCGCGCATCGGCTTGCTCGTTGTAGACCGGCTTGAGCGCAGCAGAAGCAGCAGCGCTGGCCGGGACTGCTGCAGCGGTGGCCACCTGGGCCTGCGCAGTGATGGACGAGAGGGACAGCAGGGCCAAGGCCAAAGAGATCAGTTTCACGAGTCAATTCCTCAGGGGAGAATGGGCGCCAGTTTGCCACGCCAGCACTGGCCCAGTGGCGCTCCAATTCATCCAAGCTTTGTTGAAAGAATTCCATGGCGGCCTCCAGCCTCTTGCTCCTGATCGATGACATCGCCGCCGTGCTTGACGATGTGGCCCTGCTCTCCAAAGCCGCCGCCAAACAAACCACCGGCGTGCTGGGTGATGACCTGGCCCTGAACGCCCAGCAAGTCAGCGGCGTGGCGGCGGATCGCGAGCTGCCGGTGGTTTGGGCCGTGGCCAAAGGCTCGTTCAAGAACAAGGCGATTCTGGTGCCCGCAGCCCTGGCCATCAGCGCCTGGGCACCCTGGGCCGTGACACCGCTGCTGATGGTGGGCGGCGCCTATCTGTGCTTCGAGGGCTTTGAAAAGCTGGCGCACAAATACCTGCACAGCGCCGAGGACTTGGCCGCCGACCAAGCCGCACTCAGCCAAGCCGCACTGGACGCCCAACAAGACCTGCTGGCCTTCGAGGCCGACAAGGTGCGCGGCGCCATCCGTACCGATTTCATCCTCTCCGCCGAGATCATTGCCATCACCCTGGGCACCGTCAGCGCCGCCGCCTTCAGCACCCAGGTGCTGGTGCTCAGCGGCATTGCCGTGTTGATGACGGTGGGCGTCTACGGCCTGGTGGCGGGCATCGTCAAGCTGGACGATGCCGGGCTCTACCTGAGCCGCCATGAGGGCAGTTTCAACCAGAAGATTGGCCGGCTCTTGCTGGTGGCCGCGCCCTGGCTGATGAAGGCGCTGGCGGTGGCTGGCACAGCCGCGATGTTCTTGGTTGGCGGCGGCATCCTTGCCCATGGGCTGCCGTTCTTGCATGAGCTGCCGGCGCAGCTGGCCCAGGTCCTCGGGCCATTGGGTGGCTTGGCCAGTCTGCTCAGCAGCGGCCTGGTGGGCGTGGTGGCCGGCGCCCTGGTGCTGGCCGGGGTCACGCTGGCACAGCGCCTGCGCGGCGCATTTGCAAAAGGTTAGGATATTGCTATGAAGACGTACACGATTGAAGTTCAAAAGTTCAAGGCCGCCAGCAACAACATCCATGGTCAGATGTTGTTCAAGATTGACGCCTTGATCACCCCCAAAACCCCGGTCGAAGGCATCGAGCCCAGCACCGTGTTGGCCCTCACCGAGGCCAATGCCCGCGTGCTGATGGCCTTGCTGAAAACCCAGCTGGCCGAGTTCGACGGCAAGAAGGCGCGCAGCCGTTTTTAAAGCCCGCCAGCCCCTCCCCGGCGCCAGGTGGAGGGCGGCTCGACAAGCGGGCCGGGCCTGCGCTGAATCAGCGCAGCGCCTGACCGCGGTGAAGCAGCGACAATCCCCCCATGGAATATCCTCAGTACGACCCTAACTCCGACCATCAACCCCTCTCCGACGAGGAGTTGTCCACCCTGGATGACATGCTGACCAAGCTGCCCAATGTGGACGCCATGAATATCGAGGCGCTGGATGGCTACCTGGCCGGCCTGCTGCTGAGCCCGCAAGCGCTGCCCACCCTGCCCGGCGCCGCCTGGCTGCCCGAGGTCTGGGGCGGTGACGGCGAGGACCTGGCCGCCGACACCAAACCCGAGAACTACCCCTTCGTCAGCGGCAAGCAGCGCAAACGCGTGCAGCTGCTGGTGCTGCGCCATCTGCGCTCCATCGCCTGGCAATGGACGGCCAAGCCCGAGCTGTGGGAACCCATCTTCAGCGTGGCCGAGCAAGACGAAGGCGAAGACCTGATCGACGCCGAAGTCTGGGCCCTGGGCTTTCTGACTGCGGTGGATCTGGCACCCGACGCCTGGGAGCCAATGTTCAAGGACGCCGTCACCGGTCCCTTGCTGGCCCCCATCGCCCTGCTGGGCGGTGACGAGAACCTGCAGAGCGAGGCCGAGCAAGCCCGCTTGAACGACCCGCTGGAACGCGACGCCCTGAGCCGCTCGGTGCTGGACAACGTCTTGCAACTCTGGGCCCTGCGCAACCCACAGCAGCCGGCTTGAGCATGCGCAGCCGGGTAAAAAGTAGCCTGGCTGCCGCAGCCGCAGCAGCCTTGTTTTTGAGCGGCTGCGGCAGCGTGGTGGTCAACCCGGTGACGGGCCAGGCCGAACGCTCGGTGATGGACGAAGCCAGCGAGATTGCCGAGGGCAAAAAAGCTCACGCCCAGGTCTTGCAGGAATACCAGGCTCTGGCCGACCCCAAGCTGCAAGCCTATGTGAATGAGCTGGGCCAGCGCCTGGCCAAACAGTCCCACCGCGCCCATCTGGAATGGCATTTCACCGTGTTGGACAGCCCGGAGGTGAATGCCTTCGCCCTGCCCGGCGGTTATGTCTACGTGACGCGCGGCATCATGGCCTATCTGGACAGCGAGGCCGATCTGGCCGGCGTCATTGGCCATGAGATCGGCCACGTCACCGCCCGCCACGGCGCGCAGCGCGCCACCCGCCAGCAGACGGCCGGCTTTGGCGTGCTGGCCGCCAGCGTGCTGGGCGTAGTGCTGGAGTCGCAAGGCCTGGGCGGCGCCGGGCAGATGTTGGGCCAGGCCTCGCAAACGGCGGCCGCCGGCTATATCGCGTCCTATGGCCGCGAGCAGGAATTGCAGGCCGACGGCCTTGGCGCCGAATACCTGGCGCGCAGCCATTACCGGCCGCAGAACATGGTGGACGTGATCGGCGTGCTCAAGCAGCAAGAGCGCTTTGCCGCCGAGCAAGCCAAGACCGAAGGCCGCGCCGCCCCCACGCAAGCCAGTTGGCTGGCCTCCCACCCCAGCAATGATCAGCGCCTGGCGCAGATCCGCGACATCGCCAGCCAGTACAAAGCGGACGACGGCAACTACCAGGACGACGGTACCGAGCCCTACCTCAAAGCCATCGAAGGCATGGCTTACGGCGAAAGCGCCGAGCAAGGCCTGAGCCGCGGCAGCAACTTCTATCACACCGGCCTGGGCCTGGCCATCAGCGCCCCCATGGGCTGGAAGATCAATAACGGCGCCGGGGGCATGAGCCTGATCAACGCCGCCGGTGACGCGGCCCTGGTGCTGAAACCCATCCCCGCCAAGTCCGGCGGCGCGCATGAAGACATCTTGCGCCGCCTGCTCCAGCCCGAGCAGGGGCAGCTGGACAAGCTCAGCCTCAACGGCCTGCCCGCCAGCCACTTCAGCGGCGTGGTGCGTAACGCCCAAGGTCAGCGGCAAGCGGTAGAGCTGACCCTGGTGGACGGCCCCAAGCAACAGCAATACGTTTTGCAATACCTGGGCCGCGACGCCGGCGCGATCTACCGCGCCCGGCCACAGATGCGCGAAGCGGAAGCCAGCTTCCGCGCCCTCACCGCCGCCGACCGCAAAGCCGCCCAGCCCTGGGTGCTGCGCCTGCAAGCTTTTCCCGCCGGCGGTTTTGCCCAACTGGCCAAGAACTCACCCCTGGGCGCGCGAGCCGAGGCTCAGCTGCGTTTGCTGAATGGGGCACTGGATAACGATCCCAAGCCCGGACAGAAGGTGAAAGTGGTGGCAGTGGCCGCTGCGCGGCCGTGATGAAGATCGGGGGCGCCAGCTGGCGCCACGAAGCAACTTAAGTCGTCAACAGGCGCCCACAGATGCTCAGCGGGAGTTGTCTCTGCCAATCGGTGCGCTACACCGTGGCCTCAGCAATTGAGCATGCAGAGAACTGCCACTGCTCAATGTGCCGAAAGGCTCACGGCGCGGCCTTCTCAAGCAACGCGCTGGTGCCCACCGGAGCGCTGACGATTGCCGGTTCAGCGCATCTCACCGCCTATCGGTCTTCTCAAAATCGAGAGAAGCTTTTCTGTTCAAAGTGCGGCTCCCAACTCTTCATCAGGCGGCTAAACGCACCTGAGGGCACGGTCATCACACTCGGAACGCTGGACTCCGATCCAAAGATTTCCCCAAGCCGCAACGTCTTTGTTGGCAGCAAGGCGCCCTGGTACGAGCTAGACGCGGACCTGCCCTCGTACAAGGTCTATCCCGGCTTCGAGCCCGATGAATAGCCGCCGAGGAAGATCCAGTACCCCGCAATGAAAAAGGCGAGTCGCTTGACTCGCCTTTTCTGCACTTGCGTCGTCTGCGCCTCAACCTAGACGCAGATCACCTCAGTCCTGCTTACTTCGCAACTGGGCCCTGCACCGTGCCCAGCTTCTGCAGCCAGAAAGCTTCGTACTTGCGGTGCCAGCCGACGGCCTTGACCGCGCCGCCCATGCCGTGCTCGCCGTCCGGGTCCAGGAACAGATCAACCAAACCTTCCTTGCCGGATTCCAGCAAAGCGCGGTAGACATTGACCGTGTCTTGGTACAAGACGTTCGGGTCCATCATGCCGTGCACCAGCAGCAGGGGCTTGCGCAGGCCCTTGGCCATGGGCAGCAGGGAGTATTTGCGCAGATTGGGCTTGCTGCGATCCACCTTGCCAATGGTGCGGCCGCTGTACCAGCTGTTGTAGTTCTCCCATTCGGTCGGGCCGGCACCGGCGATGCCGGCGGCGAACAGATCGGGCTTGCTGAACATGGTGTACTGGGTTTGGAAGCCACCGAAGCTCCAGCCGTTCAAGCCCACCCGCGCAGGGTCAACGCCGAAATTGGCGGTGACGTATTTGTAGGCGTCTTCCAGGTCCTCGGTCTGTGGCAGGCCGGCTTGCTCCCAGTTGGCGTCGGAGAAGCGGCGGCCGTAGTTGGAGTGTCCTCGCGTGTCCACCGCCACCGTCACATAGCCATGCTTGGCAGCCATATACATGCCGAACACATAGGCCGTGGGCTGGAAGCTGTCGCTTTCCACCGTGTGGCGGTCGTTCAGCGGGCCGCCGTAGACGTACATCACGGCCGGGCGACGATCGCTGGCTTGCCAGCCCTTGGGCTTGAAGACAAAGGCCGAGATATTGTCGCCATGGCGGTTCTTGAACGTGAAGCGCTCGGGGCGCAGGGCGTCGACTTGCGCCCAGGCCTTGTCGTGGCTGTCGGTCAAGACCTTGGCGGCCTCAGGTGCCGGCTTGTCGGCCTTCAGCAGCTTCAGCTCGGGGCGCGCTGTCCACTGGCCGGCATTGGCGGCTGCCCATTGGCCGTCATGCGAGACCACGGCGCCACGGTGATAGTCACCGGCCTGGCCCAAGGCCTGCATGCTGCCGTCCGCGAGGTTGACGCGGTAGACGTTCATGGCGGCGAAGTCGTCCTTGTTAGCGGTGACGAACATGCTCTTGCTGTCGGGCGTGAAGCCGATGACGTTGTGCGCCTCGAAGTCACCCTTGAGCAGCGGCCGCAGGGAGCGCGCCGCGATGTCCCAGGCATAGGGCTGGCGGTAGCCGGCGTCGTCCAGGCTCATCACGATTTGCTTGCCATCGGGGGTGAACTCGGGGTCGACCACATTGACGACCTCGTGGCCCAGATCGCCACGGCGCTCCAGCACCATCTCAGGCTTGGCGCTCTCATCGGCGCGGCCGACGTAGAGGCGGAACAGCTCCTTCTCGCGCTCCCAGGTGGTGAAGGCATAGCGGCTGCCGTCACGCGCCCAGGCGATGGGGCTGATCTCGAACCAACCGTCGCCACCGGCTTGGGTGAACACCGCCTCGGCCTGCTTGCGCGGGGCTTCGCCAGCGGCGGGCACTTGGCGGATGTAGATGGCCAGGGGCTTTTGCTTGCGCTTGTCGTCGGAGACTTCGCGGTCCACCTTCTTGGCTTTGGCGAAGCGCTCGGCGTAGTCCATGATTTCGACCTTGCGGCCTTCGGCATCGGCGGGCAAGGCCTTGCCGTCGGGGCCAGTCAGCGGGGCGCGGGCCAGCAGGGCCATCCAGCGGCCGTTCTCGCTGATGGTGGTGGCGTCGATGCTGTACTTCTTGTCGGCATCATCGGGGTGGATCAACTCGCGGTTGAGCACCTGCACGCCGGCCTCGGCGAAGCGGCTGCGCAGCACCCGCTTGTCGTCCATATAGACAAAGCCTTGGTCATCGGGCGAGAAGGCGACGATGCGCAAGTCACGCTGCGTGGCCACCAGGGGCTGCAGCTTGCCGTCGGCGGCGCTCCAGCGAAACAGGCTGCCGCGGTATTGGAAGATCAGCTCATCCTTCTGATTGGCCCACACCACTTGCGTCACGCCGGGGTAGAGGTCGGTGGGCTTGAGCTTGTTCTTGGCCAGGCTCTTCTTCAGCTCGTCACGCAGCTCCCAGAGTTCTTTCTCTTTCTCGGGCTTGTCGGCTTTTTCAGCGGCGGAGGCCGCTGAAGCGGGGGCGGCTGCAGCTGCAGGCACAGGCTTGCCGGCGCGCTTGGCTTCCAGCGCGGCCATCGCCGCCTTTTCGCGCTCGGCCTCGGCCTTGTCGGCCGCCTTTTGCGCATCGTCCTTGGCCTTCTTCTCGGCCAGTTCCTTCTTTACCCGCTCCAGGGCGGCGGCTTCCCACTGGCCCAGATCCACATCCTTGCCTTGCAGATAAGCGGCCTGCGCTTCTTCCTTGGCTTGGCGCTCGGCCAGTTCGCTGCGCTTTTGCGCCAGCTTTTTGTCGAAGCGGGCCAGGTCTTCCGGCGCGTCGAAGGCAGCCATCACGGCGCGTGAGCTCAGGCGCTGCGTCTTGCCGGTCTTGGTGTCGTGAACATACAAGTCGGTGCCGGGCTCGCCGAAGGGGTTCCACAGATAGGCCAGATAGCGGCCGCTGCGGCTGAACTTGGCGTCCTTGGCGTTTTCACCGCGGTAGGACTCGGCGCGGAACAGCTGCTCCAGGCTCAGGCTGCTGGCGGATTGAGCCGACGCCGTCTGCGACGCCGCTGCCGGCTGTGCGCTCTGCGCCATGCTGCTCATCACGAAAGCGCCCATCAGCGCCGCGACCAGGCAGCTGATCGCCACCTTGCTTGTCGGCCGAGCCTGTGCGCTCACGCCGTCTTTCTGTGCTTTGTTAGCCAAACCGCTCACTCCTGCGAATTCATCGATGTCCCCGATCAGGGAGCCAGCATTCTAGAAAGGGTTTGCTCAATCGCCAGAGGTCATGCAGACATAAGCCGCCAAGCAAGCCAAGGAATGACTAAACTGAGGCCGCCATGAGTAGTTATCTCACCTTCAACAACATCCTCGCCGGCCTCGTCCTGCTGGTCTGCTTGGCCTTGGGCCTGCACATGATGCTGAGCCACCAGCGCCAGCAGCGCGTCAACCAGGGCCTGCGCCGCCTGGCTTGGCGCAGCCAGGATCTGGTCCAGCGCCTGCGCCAATGGCGGCGCAGCAAGGCGGTGGAAAAGTCAGCCGCCGCGCAGGCCGCGCAAGCCATTGCCCGCGCCAAAAGCAAGAAGCTGGACGGCACTTGGGACGGCAATGTCTACCGCCCCAAGGAATTCGACCGCAAAAAGCGCGACTGAGGCCGCGCGGGCGCAGCCCTGCGGCTGGTGCTGCTAATGAGGCTCTTGCGGCTCGTGCGGCTACGGCGTCATCAACACGCGCTGGGTATGGCGCGCAATCATCAGCTCTTCGTCGGTAGGCAAAGTCCAGGCTTCCACCACGCTACCGGCCTGGCTGATGCAAGGCCCACCGGCCGCGTTGGTGGCCTCGTCCAGTTGCAGGCCCAACCAAGCCGCCTGGCGGCAGATGCGGGCGCGGATCTCGGCCGAGTTCTCGCCCACGCCGGCGGTGAATACGACGGCGTCCAAGCCGCCCAGGGCCGCCGCCAAGGAACCCAGCTCACGCCCACAGCGGTATACAAAATGGTCCACCGCCCGACACGCCGCCGGTGAGTCACTGGCCAAGAGCGTGCGCATATCGCTGGACAGGCCGGACATGCCCAGCAAGCCTGACTGCTGATACAGCAGGCGCTCCACCTCGGCCGCCGACATGCCCCGCTCCTGCTGCAGATACAGCACCACGCCGGGGTCCAGATTGCCGCTGCGCGTGCCCATGGGCAGGCCGTCGATGGCGGTGAAGCCCATGGTGGAGGCGACGCTGCGGCCACCACTCAGCGCGCACATGCTGGCGCCATTGCCCAGATGCATCACCACCGTGCGGCCGCTGGCAGCGCGCGGCGCCAGGGCAGGCAGCACCGAGGCGATGTACTCGTAACTCAGGCCGTGAAAGCCGTAGCGCCGCACGCCCTCCTCGAAAAAGCGCTGCGGCAGGGCGAACATCTGCGCCATGTCTGGGTCGCTGCGGTGGAAGGCGGTGTCGAAGCAGGCCACCTGAGGCACCTCGGGCAAAAGCTCGGCCACGGCGCGGATCGCATCCAGGTTGTGCGGCTGATGCAGCGGCGCCAAGGGCACGAATTGCGCCAGGGCGACCAAGGTGGCTGCGTCTACCCTGACCGGGTCGGCATAGGACATGCCGCCGTGCACCACGCGGTGGCCCACGCCCAGCAGCACGATGCCCTCGGAGTGCTGGCGCAAGAACTCGATCAAATACTCCAGCGCGCCGTGGTGTCCCAGTTGCGTGCCGGCCGACCAATGGCGCTGATCAATCAGCGCACCGTCGGCACCCCGCACCAAAAAGTGCGGCTGGTTGAACAAGGCTTCCACCTGGCCGTGCAGGCGCAGGCTCAGGGCGCCAGATGCCTGCGCGATGAAGACCGAAAACTTGACGCTGGAAGAGCCCGCGTTGAGAACCACAATCGCTTGCTCGGGCAGATTTGGCGCTGACATGCGCACTCCTTCATGTGGAAAGGTTCCAAGATTCGGGGCTATGCCCCCCGTCATGAAATTCAGGTGAGTGCTTTATTCAAAGTCTCACGCCGGGCACGGGCCACCAGCACGGCCACCGCGCAAGAGGCCATGCGGCATAACTCAGAATCCGCGCGGCTCGTGAGGATGATGGGAACACGGGCGCCCAGCACAATGCCGGCGGCGTCGGCCCCGGCCATGAAGCTCAGGCTTTTGGCCAGCATATTGCCGGCCTCCAGGTCGGGCACGATGAGAACATTGGCTTGGCCGGCCACCGGTGAGTCGATCTTCTTGATCGCGGCGGCATCGAGGCTGATGGCGTTGTCCAGCGCCAGCGGGCCGTCAAGCACGGCGCCGGTGATCTGCTTGCGATCGGCCATCTTGCACAGGGCCGCCGCCTCGATGGTGGACTGCACCTTGGGGTTGACCGTCTCCATCGCCGACAGAATCGCCACCCGCACCTCCGGGAAGGCCAGGGCGTGGGCCAGATCAATCGCGTTCTGCACGATGTGCATCTTGTCTTCCAGCGTGGGCTGGATGTTGATGGCGGCGTCCGAGATGATCAGCGCCTGCTCATAGCCCGGCACATCCATCACAAAGCAATGGCTGATGCGCCGCGCCGTGCGCAGGCCGCCTTCACGCTGCACCACCGCACCCATCAGCTCATCGGTGTGCAAGCTGCCCTTCATCAAGGCCTCGGCCTCGCCCAGCAGCACCAGCTCTACCGCCTTCTCGGCTGCGGCATGGCTGTGCGGCACGTCAACGATGCGGTAGGGGGTCAGGTCGATGCCGGCCTTGGCGGCGACTTCGCGGATGCGCGCCTCTGGCCCGACCAGAATCGGCTCGATCAAGCCGAGCTTGGCGGCACCGATGGCGCCTTCCAGCGCCGCGCTGTCGCAGGGGTGAACCACGGCCGTGGGCATGGCCGGAAAGCCCTTGCAGACTTCGATCAGGCGCAGGTATTTGGAGTGAGGCATGGTCATCTGGCGGGGGCTCCGAATCAGGTGCTGGCTTTGCGGCGCTTGCCGGCTTGGCTTGTCATACTGCTATTGCTGCGGCTTGTACTTGGCGCGCTGTGCACGCCGCTGCGTGCTGCGGACTGTCGCACGGGGCGCGCTGCGGCGGCTACGGGGCTTTCGATAGCGTCGCTGATGTCGATCATGTCGCTTACATCGGACACGGCGCTGGCGGGTTCAGGCAATAGCGCGCAAATCCGGTCGACCATCTCGCGCTGCGCATCACTGGCCAGGCCATCGCCGATGCGCGGGTCGGCCAGCAAGCGCCGCAACACGGCCAAGAAGCGGGCGCAGTCCGCCTCGGCACGCAGCAGCTGGGGCAGCGTGGCCAAGGCAAGCGCCGGCTCGTAGCGGCAGATCAATTCCTGCCGACCACGGATCTTGTGCCACTCGTCAGCGGACAGGGCCGGCAGCAGATCGCGGTAGTCATTGACCAGCTGCGCTTTTAGCTCCACCAGGGCCAGCGGCAGCGGCTCGCCCTTGCTGGACAGCAAGCAGGCGGCGCGCGCCAGGGCTTGCGGGTAGCCGCCCTCGGCGATGGCGGCCAGCGCCTCGCGCACCACCGGCAAATCGCGGGGTTGTTTGGGCAGTTGCGGCAAGGTTGCCGGCGCGGCTTTTGAGCCTTCAGCACGCAGAGCTGGCAGGGCCACGCCGTAGAGCTGGAAGAACATGGCCTCGCTGCTGGCATCGCGCAGGTCGCGGGCATAGTCCAGCGCGGCGCTGATCAGGGTGGACGCCGCTTGCTCGGCCTGCTTGAAGGGCGAATCGGGCGCCACCGCTTGGCGGGCATGCCTGACGGCCGCAGCCACCGGCGCCAACCAGGCGAAAAGAGGGTTGCGGTCTGAGGCCACGCCCTGCTCCAGGCGCATAGGGTGAATGCGGCGCAAGGCTTCGGCCGAGGTCTCGGTGGCCAGAGCTTGCACCAGTGGCTGGGCAAACTTCTCATAGGCCAGCTGGTTCAGCTGTGAGACTTCGGCCACGGCTTCAAACGGCTTTTCGTCCCGGCGCTCAAAGCGATTGAGCTGGGCCTTGAGGTCCTCCAGCTCGCGCTCTTGAAAGCTGACCTCGTAGACGGGCTGCCCCTCGCTGCCACGCGACTCGTCGATGCGCATGGCGTACAAGCCCGGCGGCAGGGACTCGATCGACTCCATGACCGAGACGATTTGCGCATGCTCTTTTTTCGCCACCTTGCCTGAAACAAAGATGCCCAAATGGCCGATGTCCTCGTGCAGCAAGCCGACGATGACCTGACCCGCAGCCTTGATCTCATCGGTGGAGTCATACACATCGGCCACCCAGTTGAAGGCCTGCTGCGGTGGCGTGACGTTATCGCCCATCGACGCGAACAAGATGATGGGCGAGCGGATGTCCCGCAGGTCAAAAGCCTGGCTGCCTTCGCCGGCGGGCGCGGTCCAGAGCCGGTTGCCGACGAAGAGGTTCTGCACGATCCACTCGATCTCGGCCTTGTTCATCAGGAAGAAGCCGCCCCACCAGCGCTCAAACTCCAAAAAGCGCCCTGCCTCGGTGTCGACCTTGGCATACAGGTTGTAGTACTTGTCCCAGAGCGCGTTGGCGGGGTTGAGGGTGGCGAAATTGGCCACCAAATGGGCACCGTCGAAGATGCCATTGCCCAGGTCTGCCGTCAGCGAGGACAGCCAGCTGCCGCCCAGCAGGCCGCCTGAATATCGCATCGGGTTATCGCCCTCGCCCTCACTCCAGGCGCCGCCCCAGTAGGACATGGGCGCACCGTTGATGACGATGGGACCGGCCGTTTCCGGATCGGCCGCCGCCATCATCATGGCGGCCCAGCCGCCCTGGCAGTTGCCGAGGATGGCGGGCTTGGGCGAGTCGGGATGCAACTCACGCACCTTGCGCACAAAAGCCTGCTCGGCGGCACAGACATCGGGCAGGGTCTGACCAGGCTGTGGATCGAGAAAGAAGATCACGAAATAGACCGGATGGCCGGCGCGCAAGGCCATGCCCACTTGCGAGTCGTCCTTGAAGCCGCCGATGCCTGGGCCATGGCCGGCACGCGGGTCGATGATCACATAGGGCCGGCGCGCGTCGTCCACATACACACCGGTGGGCGGCACGATGCGCACCAGCGCATAGTTGACCGGCTGCAGCGGCGGCGCGAACTCGCGCGCGTCCATCACCATCTCGTAGTCGAAATGCAAAAGCGGCGGCCGCCCGGCGGCCTCATGCGCATGGTAGTTATTGCCGCGCTGGCGCAGGGTGTCGAGGAATAGCAGTGAGCGCTGTGCGCTGTCGACCGCGTAGCGGCCCCATTCCTGCCACAGCCCCCAGGGCGTGGCGCCTTGCCAAGGCCCGCCTGCGGCCGCAGTCGCTGAAGCCAGCTGAAGCACCGGCAATTGGCGCTGGGCCTTGGCCACTTGGGCCAGCAGCTTGGCATCCGCAATCTGCTTGCGGCGCTGCAGCACCTGGCCCACCTTGCCGGTTTGCTCAATAGCGGCTCGAAAACGTTCAGCATTCACGCGCATTCGTCTCTCCCAGGCCTTGGTGAAATGATTCTGCTGCAGGCATTGTTGCGGCGCAACATTTCACCAAGAAGGCAGCCCTGCCAAGGGCACGCTTCTTGACTCATATCAAGCATCAGCTGGAGTCCGGGCGCAGACTTGGCCTGGTTCACACGGCTGACATGCTCAACAGCCCTGGCAGGCAAAGCTTCAAGCCAGGGTGGTCAGCGCCAAGGCCTGCGCCGAAAGAAGAATGTGAGCATTGGTAAAGCCCGTCATCGTGCGCGATGGCTGGCGCGTTAGCTGAATAGACAAACCTCAGCCATCCAAACCCTTTCTACCCGCCTGGAGCCCACACCATGAGTACAAGAACAAGACAAATCCTGGCCGGACTCGGCCTGGCCCTGCTGGCCAGCTCGGCGGCTCAGGCTGCCGATGTGGGCGTCTCGGTCACCGTCGGGCAACCCGGCTTTTACGGCCGCATTGACATTGGCAATGGCGGGCCCAACGGTGCCGTGATCTACCCGCGCCCGGTCATCATTCGGGAAGTGCGTGGTGTCGTTTATGAGCCGCTCTATCTGCGCGTGCCGCCCGGCCATGAAAAGCACTGGCACAAGCATTGCGCGCGCTACGACGCCTGTGGCCGCCCGGTCTACTTTGTGCGCGAGGACTGGTACCAGCGCCACTATTCCGAACGGCGCGAAGAACGCCGTGAAGATCGTCGGGATGATCGCCGCGAAGACCGCTGGGAAGAACGCCGCGACGAACGCCGTGGCGATGATCACGGCCGAGGTCACGGTCACGGCCGAGGCCATGACCGCGATTAAGCGGCGCAGCGTTTAAGCCCTACCAAACGCGGCCTTGATCGCCGCGTTTTTCAAGCGCCGTGTTTTCAGCCGCCCCGCTGCAAGACCGGCAGCAAGGCCATGCCGGTATGCGTGCCGGCAGCCACCACATACTCCGGCGTGCCCTGCACCACGACGGCGCCACCGGCGGTGCCACCGTCAGGCCCCAGGTCAATGACCCAATCGGCCTCGGCAACCACGTCAAGGTCGTGCTCGATCACCACCACCGAATGCCCGCCCGCCACCAGGCGATGCAGCACGCGAATCAAGCGCTCCACATCGGCCATGTGCAAGCCCACCGTGGGTTCGTCCAGCACATAGAGGGTGTGCGGCGCCTTCTGGCCGCGCCGACCCACCTCGTCGCGCACCTTGACCAACTCGGACACCAGCTTGATGCGCTGCGCCTCGCCACCCGACAAAGTGGGTGAAGGCTGGCCCAGGGTCAAATAGCCCAGGCCCACATCCTGCAGCAGCTTGAGCGGGTGGCCGATGGCCGGCATGGCGGCAAAGAACTCCACCGCCTCGTCCACTTCCATCGCCAAGACATCGCCGATGCTCTTGCCCCGCCAGGTCACGCCCAGGGTTTCCGGATTGAAACGCTGGCCATGGCATTGGTCACACAGCACCTTCACATCGGGCAAGAAGCTCATCTCGATGGTGCGCATGCCCTGCCCCTCGCAGCCCGGGCAGCGGCCCGCGCCGGTGTTGAAGCTGAAGCGATTCGGCGCATAGCCACGCGCCTTGCTCTCCAAGGTCTCGGCGAAGAGTTTGCGGATGGCATCCCAGAAGCCGATGTAGGTGGCTGGGCAGGAGCGCGGCGTTTTGCCGATAGGGGTCTGATCCACCTCCAGCACGCGGTCCACTTTCTCGTGGCCCTCAATGCCGGCGCAGCCGATCCAGTGGGCCGGCGCTTTGCGCAGCGGCACGGCCACCGCCATATTGGCCAGCAGCACATCACGCGCCAAAGTGGACTTGCCCGAACCGGACACCCCCGTCACCGCCACCAGGCGATGCAGCGGCACATCCACCGTGACATGGCGTAGATTGTGCAGAGTGGCGTCCAGAATACGCAGCGCCGGCGCCTCGCCCAGCATCTCGCGGCGCTCTTGCAGCGGGTGGATCAGCGGATGAGCCAGGAAGCGGCCGGTGACCGAATCAGCCACCAAGGCCAGATCGGCCGCCGTGCCCTGGGCCACCACATGGCCACCGCGCTTGCCGGCTCCGGGGCCGATGTCGATGATGTGATCGGCGCGGCGGATGGTGTCTTCGTCATGTTCCACCACCACCAGGGTGTTGCCCTTGTCGCTCAGCGTGGCCAGGGCCTTGAGCAGGATCTGGTTGTCACGCGGATGCAGACCGATGGTGGGCTCGTCAAGGATGTAGCAAACCCCTTGCAAATTGCTGCCTAACTGCGCCGCCAGGCGGATGCGCTGGGCCTCGCCGCCGGACAAGGTGGGCGCCGCCCGGTCCAGGGTCAAATAGCCCAGGCCGACTTCTTCCAGAAACTCCAAGCGGCCCTTGATCTCACTCAGCACATCGCGGGCAATATCGGCATCGCGCCCCAGCAGCTCCAGGCTCTGCACCCAGGCGCGGGCCGCACCCACGCTCCAGGCCGCCACATCGCTGATGGCCTGGCCTTCAAAGGTAACGGCGCGGGCGCTGGGGTTGAGGCGGGCACCGCAGCAGTCCGGGCAGGCCTGATCCACCAAGCCTTCCAGCTCGACCTCTTCGCCGGCAAAGCTCTGCTCCCGGCCCTTGTTGTCCTTGTCGGGCTGAGAGTCATCCAGCGCCTTGCGCTGCTCGCGCGTCAGCGCCAGGCCGGTGCCTACACAGCTATTGCACCAGCCATGCTTGGAGTTGTAGCTGAACATGCGCGGGTCCAGCTCGCCGTAACTGGTGCCGCAAGTCGGGCAGGCCCGCTTGGTGGAGAAGACCTTGACGGCGCCCAGGCCGGCCGTGCTTTGCCCGGCGGCTTGCGCGGCCTTGAGGCCGTCCAGCGGGCTCAGCAAATGCAACACGCCCTTGCCCAGGTCCAGGGCCTTGGCCAGCAGCTCGCGCAGCTCGGCTTCCTTGTCCAGCGCAATCACCAGGTCGCCAACCGGCAACTCCACCGTGTGTTCTTTGAAGCGGTCCAGGCGCGGCCAGGGGGCGGTGGGCAGGAATTCACCGTCGACCCGCAGATGGGTGTAGCCGCGCGTCTTGGCCCATTTGGCCAGATCGGTGTAGAGGCCCTTGCGGTTCACCACCAGGGGCGCCAGCAAGCCCACATGCTGGCCGCGGTGATCACGCAGCAGCTGCGCGGCAATCGATTCCACGCTTTGCGGCCGCACCGGCGTGCCGTCGTGCATGCAGTGCTGCACGCCCAGCTTCACATACAGCAGGCGCAGGAAATGCCAGACCTCGGTGGTGGTGGCCACCGTGCTCTTGCGGCCGCCGCGCGACAGGCGCTGCTCAATCGCCACCGTGGGCGGTATGCCCCAGACCGCATCCACCTCAGGCCGCCCGGCCGGCTGCACGATGGAGCGCGCATAGGCGTTGAGCGACTCCAGATAACGGCGCTGGCCCTCGTTGAACAAGATGTCAAACGCCAAGGTGGATTTGCCCGAGCCCGAGACGCCAGTGATCACATTGAACTTGCCACGCGGGATGCTCACATCCACCGACTTCAAATTGTGCTCACGCGCATTGACGATGCGGATATTCGGGTCGATCTGCCGGCGTGCGCGCAGGATGGCTTGCAGGGGCCGGCCCTCCGCCACTTGCAAGGCGGGCCGGTCCATATGCGCCGAATACTCACGCAAGGCCTGGGCCGTGTGCGAGCTGGGGTGATCCTTCACATGCTCGGGCGTGCCGACGCAGACGATCTCACCGCCCTGCTCGCCGCCTTCGGGGCCGAGGTCGATCAGCCAATCCGCCGCCCGTATCACGTCGAGGTTATGTTCGATCACGATCAGCGAATGCCCGGCACCCAGCAGCTTGCGCAGGGCGCGCATCAGCTTGGCGATGTCATCGAAGTGCAGGCCGGTGGTGGGCTCGTCGAACAGGAAGAGCGTGCCCTTCTTGGCCAGGGCCTGGCGCGGCTTGGCGGCCGCCTCGGCCAGGAAGCCGGCCAGCTTGAGGCGCTGCGCCTCACCGCCCGACAGCGTTGGCACCGGCTGGCCCAGCTTCACATATTCCAGGCCCACATCGATGATGGGTTGCAGCTTGGTCAGCACCTCGCGATGGTCTTTGAACAAGGCCACGGCTTCGCTGACAGTCAGCTCCAGCACATCGGCCACGCTCAGTTCGCGGCCATGCAAGGCCAGCTTCACATCCAGCATCTCGGCGCGGAAACGGCGGCCGTCGCAGTCCGGGCAGCGCAGATACACATCCGACAGGAATTGCATCTCCACATGCTCGAAGCCCGAGCCGCCGCAGGTGGGGCAGCGGCCATCACCGGCGTTGAAGCTGAACATGCCGGCGGTGTAGCTGCGCTCGGCCGACATCGGCGCATTGGCGAACAGCTTGCGGATCTCGTCAAACGCGCCCACATAGCTGGCCGGGTTGGAGCGTGCCGTCTTGCCAATGGGCGACTGGTCCACAAACACCGCGTCCGACAGCCAGTCCGCACCGAGCAGGCGGTCGTGCTGGCCCGGCGTCTCGGTTTGCTGGCCGAAGTGGCGCGCCAGGGCCGGGTACAAGACGTCTTGCATCAAGGTGCTCTTGCCCGAGCCCGACACTCCCGTCACCACCACCATGCGCTGCAGCGGGAACTCCACCGTGACGTTGCGCAGATTGTGTTCGCGCACGCCTTCGATGATGAGCTTGGGCGTGCTGGCGTCCACCGGCCGCTTCAGGCCCATGCCCACATGCTTGCGCGCGCCGAGGTAGGCGCCGGTCAGCGTGTCGGCCGAGCGGATCGACTCGGGCGTGCCGTCAAACACAATCTGGCCGCCGCGCTCGCCGGGGCCGGGGCCCATATCGATTAGCCGGTCGGCCGCCAGCATCACGGCCGGGTCGTGTTCCACCACCACCAAGGTGTTGCCGGCATCGCGCAGGCGGTGCATGGCTTGCACGATGCGATTCATATCGCGCGGGTGCAGGCCGATGCTGGGCTCGTCCAGCACGAACAAGGTGTTGACCAGCGAGGTGCCCAGGGCGGTGGTCAGGTTGATGCGCTGCACCTCGCCGCCGCTGAGCGTGCGGCTTTGGCGGTCCAGCGTCAGGTAGCCGATGCCAACATCGCAGAGGTATTTGAGCCGGTTGCGGATCTCGTCCAGCAAGAGTTTGAGGGCATCGTCCAACAAGCCGCTGGGCAGTTGCAACTCATCAACGAAGCGGCGCAGGCGATGCAGGGGCAGCTGCATCAAATCATGCAGGGCCAGGCCGGGCAAGGCCTCCAGCTGCGCACGAGTCCAGTCCACGCCCACCGGCATGAAACGCTGCTCGGCCGGCAGATTGGCATCGGCCAGCGCCTTGCTCCCCAGGCGCCACAGCAGGGCCTCGGTCTTGAGGCGCGCACCGCCGCAGTCGCCGCAAGGCGTGTAGCTGCGGTATTTGGACAAGAGCACGCGGATGTGCATCTTGTAGGCCTTGCTCTCCAGATACTCAAAAAAGCGCTTGATGCCGTACCACTGCTTGTTCCAGTTGCCGGTCCAGTTGGGTGAGCCGTTGATGACCCAATCGTGCTGGGCCGGCGAGAGCTGGTTCCAAGCCGTGTCGCGCGGGATGCCGGCATCGCCGGCGTAGCGCAGCAGGTCGTCAAAGCTGTCTTTCCAGGCAGGCGTACTGAGGGTCTTGATGGCACCGTTGCGCAAGGTCTTGCGCTCGTCCGGAATCACCAGGCCCAGGTCCACGCCAATGACGCGGCCAAAGCCACGGCAGGCCTCGCAAGCCCCCATCGCCGAATTGAAGGAGAACAACGGCGGCTGCGGGTCTTGGTAGCGCAGATCGCTTTCCGGGCAATGCAGGCCGGTGGAGTAGCGCCAGAGCTCCGGCTCCGGCCCTTCCTCGGCCGGCAGCACATAGACATTGAAGCGGCCGCTGCCGCGCTTCAAGCACAGCTCGATGGCTTCCATCGCGCGTTGCTTGTCGGTGCCTTGAATGCGGAAGCGGTCGGCCACCACATCCAGTAGCTTGTGCGGCCCGGTGGGTGTGGCCACTTCACGCTCGGCCTGCACGCGGGTGAAACCGCTGGCCGAAAGCCATTGCGTGACCTGCTCGCTGGAGGTGTTGCCGGGCAGCTCGACCGGGAAGGTCAGCACCAGGCGCGGGTCGCTGGCGGCCAGGCTGCGCGCCATCAGCTCGGTGTAGATGCTTTGCGCCGTGTCGTGGCGCACCGGCTGGGCAGTTTTTTTGTCAAACAGCTGGGCCGCGCGGGCGTAGAGCAGCTTGAGGTGATCGTTCAGCTCGGTCATGGTGCCAACCGTGGAGCGCGAGGTGCGCACCGGATTGGTCTGATCGATGGCGATGGCGGGCGGCACGCCGTCCACCTTGTCGACAGCAGGGCGGTCCATGCGATCCAGGAACTGGCGCGCATAGGCCGAGAAGGTCTCGACGTAGCGGCGCTGACCCTCGGCGTACAAGGTATCGAACACCAGGCTGGATTTGCCCGAGCCGCTCGGGCCGGTCACGACGGTCATCTCCCCCGTGCGCAAATCCAGGTCGATGTTCTTCAGATTGTGCTGGCGGGCGCCGCGGATGCGGATGAGACCTTCTTCGTCTGACATGTGTGGGTGATGCCTGTGCGCTGGGAGCCAGCATTCTAGGAGTGCCCCAGACTTTGGCGCGGCCCCGGCCAAATTGCCCCGGCAAGCCGGAAGCGCTTTGTTACTACTATGACTCGATGCCTCATTGCATGGCCCCGGCGCAGCGAACAGAATGCCCACCATGCGCTGCCATTTGCGCTGGTGTCGACCCCCTGAACAAGGGTAATTTTCGCCAAGAGGCTGCGGGTGTTTAGCGGATAGACTCGCGCCGTCACGATGGGCAGCGAGAGTGAAGCCAAGAGCCCAATGCACATTGCTTTGGCAATGACTGTGCAAATGGCCGTGTAAAAAAATGGGCTGGAACCTGCGCCATGACGATGTCTTTTTTCAGTAGCGACACCACCGCGCCAGCGGTCAATTTGAACAGCGGCAGTCGTGCGCTGAGCGAGATCCCAGCTGTCGGCCTGCGACCGCATACGGTTAGCCGCTTCAGCCGCGCGGCAGCCGGATCCATGCAAGACTTAGCCAGCGACATGAGCACCGACAGCGCCATCCCGACAATCCTTTTGGTGGAAGACAACGCCGTCAATCAGGTTGTGGCACTGGAGTTTCTGGCCTTGATGGGTGTGCACACGCGCCTGGCCAAAACCGGCGCCGAGGCCCTGGCTGCCTGCACCGCGGACGCCCCCGATTTGGTCTTGATGGACATTCAAATGCCCGGCATGGACGGGCTGGAATGCACCCGCCGCCTGCGCAACCTGCAAGCTGCGGGCCAACTGGCGCCCTTCCCCATCCTGGCCCTGACCGCCCATGCGCTGGACAGCGACATCAAGGCCAGCCTGGAAGCCGGCATGGACGAGCACCTGACCAAGCCGCTGGACTTCAAGTCCCTGCGCCATCACTTGGGCCGCTGGGTCAAGCTGCCGGACTGATGGACTCGGCTGACGCGTCGCCGTCAGTCGCCAAGCGCCGCAGCAAAGCTGGCGCCGAAAAACCCGAGCATGAACTCCGCGCATTGACCTTCAGTCACGCCCCGTTCAGGAAACGCTCCACCATCCCCAATTGTTCCGGCACATTGAGCGCAGGAGCATGGCCGCAGCCGGCGATCTCCACCACCGCCGCTTGAGGGCCGCGTTGGCGCATCGCCTCGGCGGTGTCGGCCAGCAGCAAGTCAGACTCGGCCCCGCGCAGGCACAGCACCGGCAGCGTCAGGCTGTCCCAGGCAGCCCACAAGTCGTAGTCCTGCGGGTAGTTGATGAACTGCCGCACCATGGCCGGGTCGTAGTGCGGGGTGACGCGGCCATCGGGCAGGCGCCGCACCGAGCTTTCGGTCAGGCGACGCCATTGCGCGTCCGACAGCCAGCCATAGGGTTTGTAGACAGTGCGAAAGTACTGCTCCAACTCGCTGACGGTCGCGAACGCGGCCGGGCTGCCGGCATAGCTGCGGATGCGCTCAATCGCAGTCGCCGCCAGCTGCGGCCCGTTGTCATTCAGCACCAGGCGACGGATGCGCCCACGCAAGCTGCCGGCCGCCGCCAGAGTGCCGATGGCGCCGCCCATGGAGGTGCCGACCCAGTGGAACTCACTCAAGCCGAGTTGATCCACCAGCGCGGTGGCCTGGCGGGTGTAGAAGTCCAGGCAGTACTCGGCGTCAGGTTCGGGGCTCCATTGCGACAAGCCGCGGCCCAGCGTATCCGGGCAAATCACCCGGTAGCGGGCCGACAGATGCTGGGCCAGCTCATCCATATCCCGGCAGGTGCGGGCCAGGCCATGCCAGGCAATCATCACCTCGGGGTTGGCGCGGTCACCCCAATCGGTGTAATGCAGCTCACGGCCCAGGCAGTTCAGGTAGTGGGAGCTGTAACTCATGGCGAAGGCCTCCAATCGGGCGGGAAAGCAAAGCAAACAAAAGGGTTCAAAAGCGGGGCCAGGCAAGGCCTGACCCCGGCTTAGCGCATCAATGAATCAATCAATCAGGAATGCGCAAGGTATTGCCATTCATGGTGATCAGATCCGTCGCCGCCGGCGAGGCCGAGATGGCCGGCACATTGGCCGCCGAGATGGCCGGCGCCGCGCCCGCCACGCCGCCGCGTGGCACGGTGCGCACCACCTGGCTGGGCGGCAAGGCCTTGCCGCTACGCAGCTTGTCGTAAACGGCATCCAGCGCGCGGTTCAGGTAGACGTGCAAGGGGATGAAGCGCGAGTCATAGCCGGGCAGGAAGGGGTTGTCGATGAAGGTGTCGAAATGCTGGGCATTGGTCACCTCGATATAGCTCAGCTGGCTGGCCGCCCCCTCCACCTGCTTGTTCAGCGCGGTATAGGGCCGCGAGGTGTGGTTGACCGGCAGCAAGGCGTCGTTACGGCCGTGAACGATGACCGCCGGGCGGCCCTTCAGATTGCCGTTGCGATAGGTTTCCTTGATGCCCGCCTGCACCGCCAGCGCTTGCGGATCGCTGCCCGTGAGCAGCTTGCGCAGGCATTCGGCGCCATCGGCATTGATATCGGTCGTGCCGCTGCTGGGCGAGACCGAGAACACATTGCGCACCGGCCCGCCCACGCTCAGCTCATTGATCATATTGACGCCGGCCGAAGGCGGCACGCCATTGCCCTTGGCAAACATATCGGCCAAGGCGGCGGCGCCCATCACGGTGGGAGCCCCAGCGGCCGTGGTGGCGGCGAAGCTATAGCCGCAGAGCTTGTCCTTCACGCTGGCGCGCGCATAGGCATTGGCATAAGTGGCAGCCACGGCCTCGGGCACTTCGTAGTCGGCATGCGAGGCGTGCAGCAAGTCAGACTCGGCCTCCCAGCCGCTGTCGCGCAGCTTTTGCAGCGCAGCGTTCGCCTGGTCCAGGGTGGTGGCGCCGCTGATGATGCCCTTGTTGGCCAAGCTCTGGCAGCGCTTCGCGTTGAAGCTGGCGTAGAAAGCCACCGCGCCGGGCGAGCCCGCCGCCGCGCTGGCCAAGGAGGCGCAGTTCTGCAGCAAATTGGCCTGGGTGATGTAGTCGTAAAGCGGTTTGCCAAAGCTCAGCGGCGTGGTGTTGCCGCGCTGGATGGACACGCTCAAATTGGCGGGTAGCTCGACGGCAGGCTCCGACACCGCCACACCGTCAATCAGCCCAGCGCTGTCTTGCTCGGCCGCCGCCACGGCTGCGCCGCCTCCGTTGGACAAGCTGGACGCAATCACCAAGGTGTTGCCCGGCGTGATGGTGGTCCATTTGAAGCCGTTGCCGCTGTCTTCACCGTAGCGCTCATTCAGCACATAGAAGGCCAGCTGCACCGCTTGCAGGGTGAACAAGCCCCAGTCCTTCTCGGGGTTGCGCTGCGAATGCGCGTGCTTGAAGGCCAGGCGATTGGGGCTGGCGGCATTGAAGCTGGCCAGCTCTGCGGCCGTCAATTTGGCTTTGAAGGCGGCGCCTTTACCGGCAGCCGCAGCGCTGTCCCGCGTGCCGTCCAACAAAGGCACGGTATCTGTGGCCAGATCATGGCCGGCGGAATGCGTGCCCTTGTCGGTGTAGGCCACCGCACAGCCTTTTTTCAAGCCCCATTCGCCGGTGGAAATGGCGCCGTAAATGCTGCGCGAACCCGAAGATGTGGCCGTGATGATGCAGGGCTGGCTGGGGTTGAAGTTGGCGGGCACCTGAACCATCAGGCTGACGTTGCGCTCACCCGTGCCATCGTCGCTATAAGCCAGGTACTCGGTGCCGGCCACCTTGCCTTCACCCGTGCCCACCGTGCCGTCGGCCGCCACATTGGGGCCGTACAAAGTGCCATAGCCGCCGTTGGCGGCCACATCCACGATGGCGCGGTAGTTGGTGTAAATGGCCGCGCGGCGCAACTCGGCCGCGGTGGGCTTGAGCGGGTCGGCATAGGCGGCCAACGTGGCCGAGGCCAGGCCGGTTTTTCCTAAGCCGGCGGTGAGCAAGTCATCAGCCACGCCGTCATAGCTGGCGGACTTGAGGCCCACGACAAAGTCGGGCAGCTTGTTCACCACGCGGGGCTCTTGCACGCTGCCACCGTCGCCGCAGGCGCAAAGCCCAGCCGTAGCGGCTGCCAACACTGTCATCAAATGCATCGTCTTCATCAGAGAAGTCTCCTAGTCATGCTTCGAGGAAGGTGTGACAAGACCGGCACGCAAGCGCCCGACGATGCCACTGGGAAAGTGATAGACCGCCAACACAAACAAAACGCCCAGCCAGAGCAGCCAGCGCTCCGGCGCGATCAGCTGCGATAGCACCGGCACGCCGTCCAGCGCCGTGGCGCCCAGCTTCATCAAGTCCTGCAAATAGCTTTGCGCCAGCACGAAGAGCACGCTGCCGACCACCGCGCCGTAAATCGTGCCCATGCCGCCGATCACC
Organism: Paucibacter sp. KCTC 42545; assembly: GCF_001477625.1. Lineage (NCBI taxonomy): Bacteria > Pseudomonadati > Pseudomonadota > Betaproteobacteria > Burkholderiales > Sphaerotilaceae > Roseateles > Paucibacter sp. KCTC 42545. The sequence goes on along the minus strand of NZ_CP013692.1, from coordinate 265,532 downwards.
AGGATCAAAAGCACGTCCAACATGATCTCGAAGGACAGCGAGGTGTCCGGCCCGTTGTAGCGCAGCCAAAGCGCCAACATGGCGCCGGCCACGGTGGCGAACAAGGCCGCCAGCACACTCGAGCAGCTGCGGTAGACCACCGTGCGGTAGCCGATGGCCTCGGCCCGGAAGTCGTTCTCGCGGATGGCTTGCAGCACCCGGCCGAAGGGCGAGTTGACAATGCGCAGCAAGAGCAACACCGCCGCCAGCGCGACGAAGAACAGCAGGTAGTAGCTGGCCAAGCGGCCGTCGACCATCGCGCCGAGGAAGGGCTCTTCCAGATACTCGGTGGACGGCTGCAGGGCCTGCGGAACCTTGAAGCTGAGGCCGTCTTCGCCGCCGGTGAAGTCCGACAGCTGCGAGGCCAGGGTCAGAAAGGCCGAGGCCACCGCCAGCGTGATCATGGCGAAGAAGATGGCCTTGACGCGCAGGCTGAACAAACCGATCAACAGCGACAGCAGCAGCGACACCAGCAAGCTGGCACCCAGGCCCAGCGCCACCGCGCCCCAGCCCGGCTCAAGCCGTGAGCTGGCAATGGCAATGCCGTAGGCGCCAATGCCGAAGAACATGGTGTGAGCAAAACTGACGATGCCGGTGTAGCCCAGCAGCAAGTCGTAGCTGGCCACCAGCACGATGAAGATCATCATCTTGGCCGCGACATTGAGCGCCCGGGTCGAGGGGAAGATGAAGGGCGTGAGCGCCAGGCCCAGCACGATGAGGATCAGCAGCGCGCCCAGCAAGCGGCTGCGCGGCAGGTCGTGGGATAACAAGGACTTGATCATCTTCATCACCGGTTCGTTACCGGATAAAGGCCTTGCGGGCGCCACAAAAGAATGGCGACCATCAAGCCGATGTTGGAGAACAGCGCCAGCTTGGGCGCCAAAAATCCGGTGTAGTTCGCCATCAAGCCCACGGCCAGGGCACCCACGAAACAGCCCAGGGTGGAACCCAGGCCGCCGATGATGATGACGATGAAGATGAGGGTGTTGACCTGTGAGCCAATCTGCGCCGTCACGCCCTGCTGATACAAGCCCCACATCACCCCACCCAGGCCGGCCAGCGCCGAGCCGCCGACGAACACGCCCACAAACAAGCGGCGGATGCGATAGCCCAGGCTCTCCACCATCTCGCGGTCTTGCACACCGGCGCGGATCAAGAGGCCCAGCTTGGTTCGATTGAGCAGCCACAGCAGCAAGACGAACACCGCCAAGCCGGCCAGCACTGCGAGCAAGCGGAACTTCTCCACCGCCACATCGCCGAACTGCACGGCGCCGCGCAGCGCCTCGGGCAGGGGCAGCGGAATCATCTGCGCGCCCCAGATCAGCTTGATCAATTCCTCGCCAATGATCATGCCGCCCATGGTGATGAGGATCTGCTTCAGGTGCATGCCGTAGACCGGCCGCACCAGCACCCGTTCAAACACCAGTCCCACCGCCGCAGCCACGCCCATGCCCACCGCGCAGGCCAGCCCAACGGCGAGCAGATTGCTGATCAGGCTGGGGCTTTGCGTCCAGCCGCTCATGGCGCCCAGCACCGTGGTGGCCATGAAGGCGCCCAGGGCGATGAAGACGCCGTGGCCGAAGTTCAGAACATCCATCAGCCCGAACACCAGGGTCAGACCGGAGGCGATGATGAAGATGATCAGCCCCATGGCCAGGCCCGCCAAGGTCAGCGTGGCCCAGCTGCTGGGGCTGCCGATCAAGGGCAAGGCCAGCAGCATCAGCGCGGCCAGGCCCAGCAAGGGGATGAAGTCGAATTGCGATTTCGGCAATTGAGTGTTGTCTTGTGGCTGGCTCATTGGTGCGCCCCCAGGGATAGGCCAAGAAAGCGCTGCTGCAAGCTTTCGTCCTCAATCAAATCGGCCATGGCGCCACTGTGCACCACGCGGCCGTCGTCCATCACCGCCACCCGCTCACCCAGGGCTTTGGCGACCATGAAGTTCTGCTCCACCAGCAAGATGGTGGTGTGGCTGCTGCGCCGGAGTTCCTTCAAGGCCTCGACCAGGTTGAGGATGATGGCCGGTGCCAAGCCCTTGCTGGGCTCGTCAATCAGCAGCAGGCGGCGCGGCTCGATCATGGCGCGCGCAATCGCCAACATCTGCTTTTGCCCTCCGCTGAGCTTGCCGGCGGGATAAAGCCAGAACTTCTTCAGCGCCGGGAACAGGCCGAACAACCAGTCCAGGCGCTGCGTGTCCAGCTCTTTCAAGGACCGCGCCTGGCGCGCTGCCAAAAGCAGGTTCTCGGCCACCGTCAGGTCGCCGAAGATGCCCATGTTCTCGGGCACGTAGGCGATATCGCGCTGCGCGATATCGGGCGTGCTGAGCTTGTGAATCGGCTGGCCGTCCAGCAAGACCTGACCCTGGGAAGCCGGCCACAAGCCCATGATGGTGCGCAAGGTCGTTGTCTTGCCGGCGCCGTTGCGGCCCAGCAGCATGGTCAGCTGGCCCGTGGGCACGTCCAGATCGACGCCATGGAGGATGTGATACGCGCCGATATGGGTGTGCACCCCCCGCAGGCTCAGCGCCAGCTGGCTTGAATGCAGGGGTATAGCCGCGGCGGCGTTGGATGGTTCGACAGGCAAGTGACTCATCATCATGCCGCCATTCCCAAATAGGCCTGCTGCACGATGGGCGAGGCAATCACCTCGGCCGGCGCGCCATCGGCCACCAACTGGCCCATGTGCAGCACGACGATGCGGTCGGCCAATTCACGCACCACATCCATCTTGTGCTCCACCAACAAAATCGTGTGCTGACCCTGGGCTTTGAGTTCGCGAATGAGATCCAAAATCACCGGCACCTCATCCACGCTCATGCCGGCCGTGGGTTCATCAAACAAATAGACCTGGGGTTGCAAGGCCATCAACATCGCCACTTCAAGCTTGCGCTGATCGCCATGCGGCAAGCTGGCGGCCGGCACATGGGCGCGGGCATGCAGATGCACCCGCTCGACGATGGCCATGGCCTGGTCCAGCAGGTCGCGATGCTGCAGCCACACCGACAACATCGCCAAGCCGCGCCCGGCGCGCGCCTGCACCGCGAGGCGGACGTTTTCCAGCACGCTCAAATTGGGAAACAGCTGGGTCAGCTGAAAAGCTCGGCCCAAGCCCGCTTGGGTGCGCATTGGCGCCGACATGGGGGTCAGGTCTTGCCCGTTGAGCAGCACTTGACCGGCGGTGGCGCGGAGCTGGCCGGAGATCAGATTGAAGTAGGTGGTTTTGCCGGCGCCGTTGGGGCCGACGATGGCGGTGAGGGAGCCCGGCGCGAACGCGCAAGAGACGTTGTCGACCGCGGTGTGGCCGCCGAATTTGATGGTTAAGTTCTTTGTTTCCAGCATGGGGTGTTTGATGCGGAACTACTTGGATAAACGAAACATCTTTGAGGTCTTTAAGAGGTGAGCGCCGAATGCTCGGCTACTGCGAGACTCCAGTCCGTCGTTGCGGGTCCCCCCGTGAATCCTCACGTAGCGCTGCTACGTTCCGGTTCCCGGGTCCTCCCGCGCCTAGTCCTGAAGCCGCTCGCTACGCCTTGGGCGCTAGCGATGCGGCCTTGTGGCCAGGGGTGATGGTGTCGGCATTCTTCTCGGCCTGTGCTTGGCTTCATCGGCCCATGAAAGCGCCCGAGGCGTAGCGAGCGGTTCTTGGGCTAGGCGCGGGGGGACCCGCAGACCGGAACGTAGCAGCGCTACGTGAGGATCTGGGGGAGGACCCGCAACGACGGCCAAGGGCCGCGCAGTAGCCGAGGATTCGGCGCTCTAGCTAGCCTCGCAACCAAGCAGCCAAACCGCAACCTCAGCGCTTATTCCGAATCGGCACCGCCATCTCTTCTGGTCTGATCTCCCGCACCAACTCGGGAACACCCCAGGCGAATGCAGGATCCACCTTGATCTTGAAGTGATACATCGACTGCATCGCCTGATGGTCTTCCGGGCGGAACGTCATCTTGCCCTTGGGCGTCTCGAAGGACATGCCTTCCATCGCCTTGATCAGCTTGTTCGTGCCGGTCTCGCCGGCCGTCTTCTTCAAGGCCTCCACCACCGCAATCGCGGCACTCATGCCGCCGGCGGTAAAGAAATCAGGCGGCGCTTTGAATTGCTTGTAGTGGTTAGCCACCAGCCACTCATTGACCGGATTCTTGGGCATGCCGAAATAGTAGTAACTGGCTCCTTCCATGCCAGGGAACTGCTTGTAAGCAGCCATGGCGGGCAAGATATTGCCGCCGGTGGCGATCTCGATGCCGTAGCGTTTCAAGTCCAGATCAGCAATCTTGAAGGGGTTGCCGGCGCCGGCCCAGATCACAAAAATGATCTTGCGGCCAGGCTGATCTTTGAGCTTGTCGATCAGGCGCTGCGCACCGGCTGTGAAGTCGGTGGTGCTGACGGGCAAATACTCTTCATGAACGATCTTGGCCTTCTTGACCGCGTCCTTGAAAGCCTTCACGCCGTCGCGGCCAAAGGCATAGTCTTGCGCCAAGGTGGCGATGCTAACGCCCGCTTTGTCCAGCGCCACCGCATTGGCAATCGCATCCTGGCTGGAATTGCGGCCGGTGCGGAAGATGTATTTGTTCCACTTATCGCCGGTGATGGAATCGGCCACGGCCGGCTCCACCAGCAAGATCTTTTTGTACTCCTCCGCCACCGGCAAAAGCGCCAGCGCCACGCCGGAGGACGAGGGGCCCACCGCGAGGTCGGCCTTGTCGTCACCGTAGGCGGTGGCCAGCTGGCTCTTGCCGATATCGGGCTTGCCTTGGTCGTCTTTCTCGATCACCACAATTTTCTTGCCGGCCACCATCATGCTGCCGCCAGTGGCGTAGTCCAAGCCCATCATGAAGCCGGTCTGGGTTTGCTTGCCGTAGGCCTCCAGCGGACCCGTCTTGCTGTAAACGTGGGCGATGCGAACTTCACCCTTGGCGGCAGCGCCCTGGGCCATGGCCACGCCGCTCAGGCTGCCGGCGCCGGTCAGTGCGGCAAGCATCAGCAAGCAGTAGCCACGACGGCGCGCTGCGGGGCGCTGCGCAGCGGGGCTAGGCTGCGGGATGGTCGCCAACATCATTTGCGTCTTGAACGTCTTCATGCGGGTGTCTCCTGGATCAATCGGGCGTACATACATGCTTGCGTGCCTTTCACACCAAGCGGCGCGGGCACTGTGAGCCTATTGATGCAAGCTGCGTGCCGGAAATCCCCACCCTGGTGCAAACACTGAGGCCATGCACTCGAAGCGGGCTTGGGTGGGTTTGGCCGCTGAGCGACAGCTAGCGCACGATTAAGCCGAGGCACCCCGATTCAAGCCTGAAATACAGGCGCCTGAGCATTCAGGCCGGGACATCTGATCTGCAAGGCCACGCCTTTGGACTGGGGCACCGTGCGCGTCCCTAGGCAGCGCGACACGATCAGACCGCCTGAAACTTAGACAGGCGACGTGATCACCCGTCTATTTTTCAGACACAGTCTGAATTTCCGCCACCAGCCCATTTGCGCCGATTGGGCCGATTGGGCCGGGCGGGCGAGCGACATTAGCAGCCCGGCAGCTCAGCCCCGGGTGCGGAACACCGACACCGTGTCGTTGAGCCCTTGCGCCTGTTGCCTCAAGGACTCCGCTGCGGCGGCGGTCTGCTCCACCAGCGCGGCGTTCTGCTGCGTCATGCTGTCGAGCTGGGTCACGGCCTGATTGATCTGGCCGATGCCGTCAGACTGGCCGGCACTCGCTTGCGTGATCTCGTTGACCGTGGTGGTGACGCGCTGCACCGCACTCAAGATCTCGTCCATCGATGCGCCGGCGCGGCTGACTTGCTGGGTGCCCGCATTGACGCGCTCGACCGAGTCCAAGATCAAGGTCTTGATCTCCTTGGCCGCTTGAGCGGAGCGCTGCGCCAGCGTGCGCACCTCCGACGCCACCACCGCAAAGCCACGCCCTTGCTCGCCAGCGCGCGCGGCCTCCACAGCCGCATTGAGCGCCAGGATATTGGTTTGGAAGGCTACCCCGTCGATCACCGCGATGATGTCCGAGATCTTGCGGCTGGCCGTCGAGATGCCTTCCATGGTGCCCACCACCTCACTCATCACCGCCGCGCCCGCACGGGCCCGGTCGGCGGCGCTGTCGGCCAGCTGGTTGGTCTGGCGCGCTGCTTGGGCAGTGTGCTGCACCTGCTCGGTCAGGCCCTGCATGGCCGCTGCGGTCTGCTGCAAGCTGGACGCCGCCTGCTCGGTGCGCATGGACAAGTCCTGGCTGCCTAGCGCCACCTCGCTGGAGGCATGGCCCATGGAATCCGTCGCCCCGCGAATCGCCAGCACCAACTCACCCAGGCGCTGCTGCATGGCCACCACTTGCTCCATCACCAGGCCAATCTCGTCGCGCTGGCCCACATGGATCTCGCCGCGCAAATCCCCTTCAGCCACCGCCTGCATGACCTGCTGCATGGCACCCAGCCGGCGCCGCAGATTGCGCACAAAAACCTCCACGGTGATCAAGGCCACAGCGCCGCCGATCAAAGCCAGCAGCCAGCCGACCGAGGCATCGCTGCGGGCCACCGCATCCACATCATCCACGTAAACGCCTGAGCCCAGCACCCAACCCCAGGGCGCGAAGCCTTGCACATAACTTCGTTTACCGACGGGCTCTGTCGCACCTGGCTTGGGCCAGAGATAGTCCACATAGCCGGAGCCACTGGCCTTGACCACTTTGACGAACTCCACAAACAGCGGCTTGCCCTTAGGGTCTTTGTTCTCGTTCAAGTCCTTGCCATTGAGCTCGGGCTTGATCGGGTGCATGACCATGCGGGGGGTCATGTCGTTGATCCAGATGTACTCACTGCCGGAGTAGCGAATCTTGCCGATCTCAGCGGCGGCGGCGGCCTTGGCCTCCGCCTCGCTCATCGCGCCGGATTTGGACTTGTCGTGAAAGCCGCTGGCGATCTTCTCGGCCTGTTTGACTTGCTCCACCGTGGTGATCATCTTGATGCTCATCAGGCTGCGCGCCTCGCGCTCTGACAACAAGAACACCAGCAGCAAGAAACCCACCACCGCCAGCACCACCGCCACGCGCAAGCGTGTCGCCACAAGCATCGATCCCATCAGCTCGTCTCCTTGATGTGCTGTCGACCATGACACCACAGTCTCAGGCGCAACTATTTGCTTTGACTATGGCCGAGGCCTTGCGCCATAGCAAGCACATCAATGCACGAACAGCAGGGGCTTTGCGCGTTATTCCTGGCCGGAGCGGCCAGACTGCGTCTCGGCCTTCAAGCCAAGGCCTTCAGCCCAACTCCGGCCAACGAGCCAGGCGCTCGTAAAGCGAGGCCCGCGAGATCTGCAACAAACGGGCCGCCGCCATGCGATTGCCCGCCGACAAGCGCAAGGCCTGGCCGATGGCGGCACGCTCCACCCGCTCGATCAATTCGGGCAGCGGGCGCAAGGCCTCGCTTTCAGGCGCTGGCGGTGCAGCACCTTCCGCCACATCATCCGCCGGGCTTTGCGTCGCGCTGAATGCGGGGCTTTGGGCCGAGCCATTTGCAGCACTTCGCGTCGCGATTTCCGCCGCCGGCCGCAGCCCGCCAACATGGCGAGCAAAACATGGCGCCGTCAACTCCATCTCATCGCTCATCAAGCTGACCTGCTCCAGCGCATTGCGCAACTCGCGGATATTGCCTGGCCAAGGCTGGGCCGCCAACCAATGCAGCGCGCAAGGGCTCAGCAATTTATGCGGCAGGCGGCTGCGCTGGGCAATGTCTTCACCCAGGGCGTCGACCAAAACCTCGATGTCCTGCACCCGCTCGCGCAGCGCCGGCACTTGAATTGGCACCACGCTAAGCCGGTAATACAAGTCGGCCCGGAATTGCCCGGCCGCCACCATGGCGGCCAGATCGCGGCTGGTCGCGGCAATCACCCGCACATCCACCTGAACCACCGTATTGCTGCCCAAGGGTTCCAGCTCTTGCTCCTGCAGCACGCGCAGCAGCTTGCTCTGCAAGGCCAAGGGCATATCGCCGATCTCATCAAGAAACAGCGTGCCGCCGTCGGCCAGCTTGAACTTGCCCTCACGCCCTTTGCGATCGGCGCCGGTGTAGGCGCCTGGGGCCACACCGAAAAATTCAGCCTCCAGCAAGGTGTCGGGCACGGCCGCGATATTGACGCTGACCAGGGGCTTGTCGGCGCGGCGCGAGGCGGCGTGGATGGCATGGGCCAGAAGCTCTTTACCAGTGCCCGTCTCGCCCAGCAGCAGCACGGTGGCGTCACTCAGCGCCACGCGGCGAGCCTGCCGCTTAACCTCCATCGCGGCCGGGCTGCTGCCCACAAAGCTAGCAATCGTGTGCTTGGGCCGGCGGCTGCTACGGCCGTGCTGGTCGGCGAGCTGGCGGCGCGCTTCGCTGAGCTGCTGCTGCAACTGTGTCAGCTTGGCCATCAAGGGCTGCATGGTGGCCTCGGGATGATCCAGCAACACCAAGCCCACCGCCCCAATCACCTCGCCCGCATCATTGCGCAGCGGCAAGCGGCTGACCAGAAAGCTGCCGGCCTTGTTGGTGAGCAAATCGATCAAGATCGGTTGGCCGCTGTCGATCACCTGCGGCAGCAAGGTGTTGGGCACCACATCTTCAACCCGGCGGCCAATGAACTCGTTCTCACCCCCAAAGCCCAGCGCCGGCAAAAAGCGTTTGTAGCCCTCGCTGATCCAGACGATGCGGTGCTCGGCGTCCAGCACCATCATGCCCTGCACCGTGCTTTCCAGGGCCTGGAACATGGCTTGCGCTGCCAGGCGCAGCACGGCGTCAAGATCAAGCGGAAGCTGGGAGGCGGGCAAGCGGATTTCCTCGGCAATGGGGCCGCCACAATGTAGCAGCCGCGCCGCCTGTAACAGTGGGTACAAGATGCGGGGAAAACCCGTTCGCGTACCCTCAGCTTTGGCGACAATGCGCCGATGAGCCACGCCAATCTCTTTGCCGCCCTGCGCGACGCATTCCCCACCGACCTTGACGCCATCGCGATCGAATGCGCGGATCAAATCGCCACCGACGGCGGCCCCCTGCGCTATAGCTGGCGCGATCTGGAGCGTGGTACGGCCATGCTGGCCAATTTACTGCTCTCGCTGGACCTGCCTGCCGGCAGCCGCATCGCCGCCCACACCGAGAAAAGCGTTGAAGCGCTGATGCTTTATTTGGCCGTGCTGCGCGCAGGCTTCGTCTACTTGCCGCTGAACCAGGCCTATCAGGCGGCGGAACTGGACTACTTCATCCGCGATGCCGAGCCCGCCGTGCTGGTGTGCGCGGGCGCGCATTTCGGCTGGGTTTCCAAGCTGGCCTTCCAGGCTGGCACGCAGTATGTGTTCACCCTCAACGAGGACCGCAGCGGCAGCTTGCTGGATCGCGCGGCCAGCATGAGCGATCAGCATGAACCGGCCGACAAGCAGGCCGATGATCTGGCCGCCATTCTCTACACCAGCGGCACAACAGGGCGCAGCAAGGGCGCCATGCTCAGCCATGGCAATCTGCTCAGCAATGCGCTGACGCTCAAGGACTTGTGGGACTGGAAGAGCGGAGATGTGCTGATCCACGCCCTGCCGATTTTTCATGTGCACGGCCTCTTCGTCGCCTCGCATGGCGCGCTGCTGAACGGCAGCAAGATGATCTGGTTCGCCAAGTTCGAGCCGCGCGCCGTCATCGCCAAGTTCAGCGAAGCCACGGTCTTCATGGGCGTGCCAACCCTGTATGTGCGCATATTGGCCGAGGCCGCGTTGACGCCGCAGGCCTGCGCCTCGATGCGGCTTTTCATCAGCGGCTCGGCACCGCTGCTGCTGGAAACCTTTGAAGACTGGCAGGCGCGCAGTGGCCACACCATTCTGGAACGCTACGGCATGAGCGAGACCTTGATGCTGAGTTCCAACCCCTGCCGCGGGCTCGACGGCGAGCGCATCGGCGGCACCGTCGGCCCCGCCCTGCCCGGCGTGAGCCTGCGGGTGCACAAGGACGACGGCCAGCCCTGCGCGACGGACGAGATCGGTCACATCGAAGTGCGCGGCCCGAATGTGTTCTCGGGCTACTGGCGGATGCCCGAGAAGACGCAGCAAGAGTTCACGCCCGATGGCTGGTTCAAGACCGGCGATGTGGGCCGCTTGGACAGCAACAACTATCTGAGCATCGTCGGCCGCGCCAAGGACCTGATCATCAGCGGCGGTTACAACGTCTACCCCGCTGAAATTGAGAGTTATCTCAACGAGATGGAGGGCGTGCTCGAATCCGCTGTGGTCGGCGTGCCGCACCCTGATTTTGGCGAGGCGGTGGTCGCGGCCGTGGTGGCTCGCCCTGAGGCCACGCTGGACGGCGAGGCCTTGATCGCCACCCTGAAGCGGCAGATCGCCAACTTCAAAGTGCCCAAGCAAGTGTTTGTGCTGAGCGAGTTGCCGCGCAATGCCATGGGCAAGGTGCAAAAGAATCTGCTGCGCCAGCAACACCAGGGCTTGTTCGCGTGACTGCGCGGAGTGTTGCGGCAGGCGCAGACAGCTGCCCGCGCTGCGGCGCCGGCTTCCACTGCGGCGCGCAAGACACACGTTGCGACTGCTTTGATCTGCAACTCAGCCAGGCCCTGCGGCAGCGCTTGAGCGAGCAATACACGCGCTGCCTATGCCTGGGCTGCCTGCGCGAGCTCAGCAGCGCCGAGGCCGCCGAAAGCGCAAGCCCGGAAAGCCTTAAACCAAGCCTCTGAACGGGCCGCTGCTGAGCCAGCGTTCGATCTGGGCCTGGCGGTCATTGCCCCAGAAACCTTCGCCATCGATGATGAAAAAGGGCGCGCCAAAAACGCCCGCGGCGATGGCGGCCTGGTTCTCGGTTTTGAGCCGTTCCTTCCACTGCGGATCCTGCCAAGCCGCCTGCGCCGCCTCCGGGTCCAACCCGCACTCTTCCGCCAAGGCCTTCAATTGCGCCTCGTCATTGAGCGCCACATCCCGGGTGAAATAGGCCCGCAAGCCGGCTCTGGCCCAAGCCACGGCGCGCGCAGGGTCTTGCGCCTGCAGCCACCAGAACACCCGCGCAGCATTCTGGCTGGCGATCGGAAATGCGCTCGGCTGCTTGTAGGGCAGGCCGGCAAACTGGGCCGAGCGGGCAAAGTCCCGCAGCACATAGTCGCGCTTGAGTGGATATGCCACGGGCGGCTTCAACTCGGCGGCCTGGAACGTCACGCCCAGCAAAATGGCATGCCACTGCACGGGCCGGCCATTTCGGGCGGCCACGGCCTCAATCCACTCCGAAGCGATATAGGAATACGGCGAGGAGAAATCGAAATAAAAGTGCACAGGATTGCGCGGCGCCACTGCGCCGGCGCGTTCGGGGAAGGGAGGCTCGATGATCATTCCCTGACCTTAGCCGAAATCACGCCGCGCCGCAGCAGGGCTTTGCCGGATGGTCCACCGAAATGAGGGTTAGGGCGGTAAGAGCTGGCCGGGACGACCTGCGGGCTGATGCGCAGCAGCCAAGGCTTTGATGGCAAAGCCATTGGGATCAGCGGTCAGGGCTCAAGCCTCAACCGGCTTCAAGCATAAGGAACAGATGGCCGCTTCCAGCGCCTGCTCGGCGCCAGTCCGCTCGGCCTTGGCCAGACGCTTGGGCCGCTCGGCTCGTGCATCCTCATCCACCCGCCGCATGAAATCGGCTTCATCGACCGGCTTGCCGCACAAATAGCCCTGCAGCATATGGCAGCCGAGTTTGCGCATTTCCTCGGCCTGGATGTCCGTCTCCACGCCCTCAGCCACCAAGGTCAGCCCCAGGGACTTGCCCAAGCCGACCACGGCGCGTGCCACCGCCATGTCCTCGGCCTTGTCGGGGACGTTGGCAATGAAGCTGCGATCAATTTTGAGAATACTCACCGGCAGCCGGGTCAGGCGCGAGAGGCAGGAGTAGCCGGTGCCAAAGTCGTCCACCGCGATGCGCAAACCCAGCGCCGCCAGAGCGCGCAGCTTTTCCACAATCTCGTCCATATCGGACATCAGCGCCGACTCGGTCAGCTCCAGAATCATGCGCCCGGGCTCCGCGCCGGTTTGCGCCAACTCGGCTTGCAGTTGGGACACAAAGCCGGGCGCATCCAGCTGGCGCGCCGACACATTGACGGACACATGAGGCGCGCCCTGCCCCCAGCGGCCGCGCCAGCGCTGCTCGGCCAGGCAGGCCTGGCGAAACACCCACAGGCCGATGGGCACGATGGCGCCACTGGCTTCGGCCAAGGGAATGAAGCGGTCCGGCGGCACGGGGCCGGCCGGCGGGTGCCAGCGCAGCAGCAGCTCGCTGCCAATGACCTGGCCCTGCATGGCATCCACGATCGGCTGGAACACCACCTTCATCTCATGACGCGCCAACGCCAGGGGCAGGCCCTGGCTGATACACATGCGGTCACGGGCCTGGGCCTGCAAGCCTTCGTTGAAGAAGCGCCAGCCGTCGCGGCCGCGCTCTTTGGCGGCGTACATGGCCATATCCGCGCCTTGCAAAATCTCTTGCGCCGCATGCGTCATGCCATGGCCAACGGCCACACCGATGCTGGCGGACACACGCACCGTGATGCCATCCAGATGCACGGGCTGACGCAGCGCCACATTGATGCGCTCGGCCAAGATGGAGATGCTTTCGGGCTGCTGCAGTTGCTCGCACAGCACCACGAACTCATCGCCCGCCAAACGTGCCACCGTGTCACCAGGGCGCACGCAGCTCCCCAGGCGCCGCGCCACTTCTTGCAACAAGAGGTCGCCCGCTTCGTGGCCGTGGCTGTCGTTGATGAGCTTGAAGCCGTCCAGATCGATGAAGAGCACGGCCACGCTCAAATCGAGGCGGCGCGAGCGCTCCAGCGCGTTTTGCAAACGCTCGGTGAACAAGGCGCGGTTGGGCAAGCGGGTCAAGTCGTCGTGCGTCGCGCGCCACAGCAGCTGGGCCTCGGCCTGTTTGCGCTCGCTGATGTCCCGCAGGGTGACGACCAGTGACCAGCCGTCGTCCTGGCGGAACTTGGCAATCGAGGCTTCCAGCGGGAAGAAGCTGCCATCCTTGCGATAACCCACGATATCGCCGCGCCCGGACATGCGGCGCAGCTGCTCATCACCGTCCAGAAAGCGCTGGAACAACATCACATGCCGCTCCCGCAAATGCGGCGGCAGCAAGCTGTGCACGGACAGGCTGTGCATCTCCTCAACGCTGTAGCCGAACAGCTCGGCCGCGCTGAAGTTGGCGCGCCGGATCCAGCCCTGACCATCGGTGGCGACGATGGGGGTGTCGGCAAAGGCCATCAATTCAGCACGTTCGGTGCGCTCAACATGCTCGGCACTTTTGGGCGCCTCTGGCCGCGGCGCCTCCGGCATGGGCAGGCCGGAGGCTCCAGGCTCTGCCTGCCACTGCGGCGCTGGGGCTTGCAGCTCGGCCAAAGGCGGTGGCGGCAAGGTGTAGCGGGCCGGCGCATTGGGCGCCTGCGCGGGGAAGTGATCGATGATGCGGAAGTCGCCTTGGGCCCCGCAGCAGCTCAGATAGATGTCCACGCTGACATGCTGGCTCGCCGGGTCCATGCGCACCCGGCCCTGCGGCGCCAGCAGGTCCACCTGCTTGAGCGCAGCGATCAGGCTGGTGGTCTCCCAGCTTTGGCATGCCGCCGCCGCTTGCGCCAAAGCCATCACACAGAGATAGGCACCGGCGCCGAAGTTGCTGATCAGCCCATCGCCTTGCGGCCACAGCCCGCTCACGCCCGTCCATTGGCGCAGCTGCGCCAGCATGTCCTGGTTCTCGGGGTTGCTCAGGCTCATGAAGTAGGTGTTGCAGGAGTAGACGCCCTCGCGCTCTTCCGGCTTCAGTTGGCTGGCCATGACTTCGTCGAACTGGCAGCTGACCAGCGCCATGCGCGCCTTCAAGCCGGCGTGGGCAAAGGCCTGCAGCACCTGGATCTGATCGCGCCCGGCAAAGAAGGGCACGAAGACATCGGCGCCCGAGTAGCGCAAGGCCTCCATCAAGGCCGGCAGCTCGCGCGCCGTCAGACCCAGCGGCAGATACTGCTCGCCCACCGATTCACCGCCGTGCAGCGCCAGCGCGCGGCGCGCGGCGTCGATGGAGCCGCGCGGCCATTCGTAATTGCTGCCGGCGAAAAAGACCTTGGGGCCAAAGCGCTGCACCAGCACCCGCATCAAAGGCTCGATCTGCTGATTGGGCAGGGCCGCAAAGCTGAAGAAACCATGCTCGCGGATGCTGCCTTCCTGGCAAGAGAAATTGAGCATGGGCAGGCCGCGCATGGCCATCACCTCGCCCACCACCGCATGCCGGGCATTGGACAGCAGCGGCCCGATCAGGGCGCGGCAGCCCTGCACATCGATCAGCGTGAGGGCCGCGGCAACGGCGGTGGCCGGCTGGCTGCCATCATCCTGCGCCAGCAACTCCAAGGACCGCCCTGCCACGCCGCCTGCGGCATTGACTTGAGCCACCGCCAAGCTGACGGCACGCAGGATCTCTTGGCCATAAATCGATGCGACCCCGCTGAGGGGCAGCAAGAGGCCGAGCTTGAATGAATTGACTTGAGACACTTTAGTGGGGGCCGTGGGCAAGCAATGGCGACGACGTGGGTGAGGCCCCGGGCGGACGCAAAGCGCGCGCTTGGCGCTCCTTGTGGCTGGGCGCTGCCTCATCGCGGTAGAGCGCAATCGCTTCCAGCAAACGTTTGGCCAGCTGGGTCAAATGCAGCGCCGAAGTACTGCCTTGAACCACCAAGCCGGCGTTCTGCTGCGTCATGCGATCGAGCTGGTTGACTGCCAGATTGACTTGGCCGATGCCCTCGCTCTGATCCCGCGTGGCGGCGCTAATGCCGTCGATCAACTCACCGACCCGGTGCACCTGCTCGACGATATGGCCGATGGATTCCGCCGCCTGCCCCACCAGCTGATGGCCTTGGGTCACCGTGCTGCTGCTGTGTGCCAATTGCTGTTTGATTTGTTGCGCGGCCTGCGCGCTGCGCTGAGCCAGGGCGCGCACCTCGGCCGCCACCACCGCAAAGCCTCGGCCCTGATGGCCGGCGCGTGCCGCTTCGACCGCGGCATTCAGCGCCAGGATATTGGTCTGAAACGCCAGGCTGTCGATCAAGGCCACGATGTCGCTGATCTTGCTGCTGGCGCCGTGGATTTCTCCCATGGTCTGCACCACTTGCTGCATCAAACCGCCACCGGCAGCTGCGGCATGCCGGGTGGTTTGGGCCAATTCGGTGGCGCGCAGGGCCGACTCGGCGTTTTGCTGAACGGTGGCCGTCATTTCTTCCATGGCCGCAGCGGTCTGCTGCAAATTGGCCGCCGTCTGCTCGGTGCGGGCGTTGAGCTCGCTGTGGCCGCTGCGGATCGAGCCGCTGGCGGCTTGCAAACTGCCTAACTGCTCGGCAACGTCGTCCACCAAAGAACGCAGATTGAGCCCCGACTGATTGATCGCCTGCTGAATCAAGCCAATTTCATCGACCCGTTCGAACCTGGCGCCGGCTGCGCTTTGACCGGCGGCCAAGGCACGGGCTTGCTCAAGCAAGCGCTGCAAAGGGCGGCTCAGTTGCAACTCCAGCCAGGCGCAAGCACTCCATGCCAACAAGGCTGCCGCGCCAACGAAAACCAGCCAAGACTGGGGGCTGAGACCACAGGCATAGGCCAGGGCACCCAGGGCCAAGATCTGCACACCAAAAGCGCCACGCAAACGAGCGCGGGCCGACAGCAAACGCAGGGCCGAGGTCCAGGCCCAAAGGCCTTGCCGCAATAGCAAGCCATGGCGCATGCGCCAGCCGGTATTGCGCCCGGCACGCATGCGGGCATACAGGGCTTCGGCGGCCCGTACCTCTTCGGCTTCAGGCTTGGTGCGCACCGACACAAAGCCGACGATCTGGCCCTCGCGCTGCAGCACCGTGGCATTGGCGCGCACCCAGTAATAGTCGCCATCCTTGCGCCGGTTTTTCACCAGCGCACTCCAGCTGTGGCCGGACTTGAGCGTGGCCCACATATCGGCAAAAGCCTCTTCCGGCATATCCGGGTGGCGGACCAGATTGTGGGGCTGACCGATCAGCTCTTCACGGCTGAAACCACTGGCCTCCACAAATGCCGCATTGGCATAGCGGATGCGACCTTGGGGGTCCGTGGTGGACATCAGAGTGACCTGCTCAGGCAGGACGTACTCCCGCTCAGTAACGGGAAAATTGGCGCGCATGGAAAAACTCCCCCTCGACCCAAAGATCAGCTCTTTTTGGCTGCCTCAGTCTTAGAGTAACCTGTACGCTACACGTATATTTATCGGGTTAACCCGAGGCATTTGTCGTATTTTCAGACAAGCAGAATGCCCGGCGGCCGGGGCTTAGCGGCCGTTCTTGATGCGCATCAATTGCTGCTCAATATCGTCCAAGGTGAGCTGTAGCAGCGCGGCCACAGGCGTGGCCGGTTTGGTCGCCAGACCCACGGTGGTGAACAAGAAGCCGACGATCTTGAGCCGGCACAAGTCGTGACATTGCTGGCGTTGGGCCAGGCCGATGCCTTCGCCCAGGCAGGTATCAATCATCGATTCGTATTGCTGCCTGAAACCTGCGGCCGGGCCGCTGGCCAGAAAATTGGCGGACACCTCATTGCAGGGGTCGAACACCAGCTTGAAGTCGTCGGGATGGGTGAGCCAGAAATTCGCATAGGCCTCGTAGAGCTGCCGCAGCCGCGCCCAAGGCTCGCTGGCCGCAGCGCTGCCCTGAATGGCGCTCTGCAAAGAAGCCTCCAAGGCCTCCGCCCAAATGCTTTCCAGCATGGCCGATTTATTGGGGAAGTAGCGATACAGCGACATCGCTGAAATCCCCACCGCCTGGGCCACGCCGCGCATGGTCACCGCCCCGTAGCCGCCTAGGTTGTGCTGCGTTTTGACCGCCAGGCGGATCTGCTCGCGCAGCTCATCTTGCGCCGCGCCGCGCCGGCGGCGCTGGGTGGGTTTGTCTATCGAAGGTGGGAGGACGGGGATGACGGGGGTGTCGGGCACGGGTGCGCTCATGCTGTTCAAAGGCTGAGCGATGTTCGCACGTCGCGCCTAGGTTTTAGACCTATAAGCGCAAGTCATGACCGGAATTTTCACCATCTCCGGGTTTGCCCCGGCCGAGGGCGGCGCTGCGCACCGCCCCGAAGCGATCAAGCCAGCGCGCGGCCGATCAAGATCTTCTGCACCTCAGACGTGCCTTCGTAGATCTGGCAAACCCGCACATCGCGGTAGATGCGCTCAACGGGGAAGTCGCTCAAATAGCCATAGCCGCCGTGCACCTGAATCGCGTCCGAGCACACACGCTCGGCCATTTCGGTGGCGAAGAGCTTGGCCATGGCCGCTTCCTTCAGGCAGGGCTGGCCGGCATCTTTCAGCGCAGCAGCGTGCCAGATCAGCTGGCGCGCGGCCTCGATCTGCGTGGCCATATCGGCCAGCTTGAACTGCACCGCCTGGTGGTTGAAGATGGGCTGGCCGAAGGTGACGCGGTCCTTGCTGTACTTCAGCGCAGCCTCAAACGCGGCGCGCGCCATGCCCACCGCCTGCGAGGCGATGCCGATGCGCCCGCCCTCCAGGCCCGACAGCGCAATCTTCAAGCCTTGGCCTTCCGCGCCCAGCAAATAGCTGGCGGGAATGCGGCAGTTGTCGAACATGATCTGCGCCGTGTCGCTGGCGTGCTGACCCATTTTTTCTTCGACACGGGCCACCACATAGCCGGGCGTGTTGGTGGGCACGATGAAGGCGCTGATGCCCTTCTTGCCCGCGGCCTTGTCGGTCACGGCCATGACGATGGCGACATCGCCGTTCTTGCCGCTGGTAATGAATTGCTTGACGCCGTTGAGCACGTACTCGTCGCCCTCACGCACGGCAGTGGTTTTGAGGCCGCCGGCCTCGGAGCCCACATGCGGCTCGGTCAGGCAGAAAGCGCCCAGCATCTCGCCGCGGGCCAAGGGCTTGAGGAATTGCTGCTTCTGCGCCTCGTTGGCGAAGGCCATCAAGATGGAGCAGACCGGACAGTTGTTGACGCTGACCACGGTGGAGGTGGCACCGTCACCCGCGCCAATTTCTTCCAAGATGATGCTCAGCGCCAGATAGTCCAGGCCGGCGCCGTCGTATTCGGTGGGCACGGCCACGCCGTAGCAGCCCAGCTCGGCCAGGCCCTTCAGCTCGGCCGCAGGGAAATGATGGTTCTTGTCCCACTCAGCCGCCTTGGGGGCGATTTCGGCTTGCACATAGGCACGGATCGCGTCCTGAATGGCGCGGTGGTCGTCGGAAAGCAGCATGTCGTATGTCTCGAATTGGAATGCGGGAGCCGCGTGCTGATAGTCAAACGCGCGGCCAAGCCTCAACGATAACGCGTCCCGCGCTGCCCGCCGGCCTCAAGGTGTGGGTAGCGCCCAGCTTTGCGTCGATTCGCCGGGCGCGTCTGCGCCCTCGCGGCTCCAGAGCGTCACTTGCAGCGCACGCCCGTCGGCGCTGAGCTTGAGGCGCTCGCGCTGGCCGGTGCTCATGGGCTGGCGCGCCAGCCAGGCACTGCGCTCGGCCAGCGCCACCGGCTGCTGCGCCAGCGCCAGCGCCAGCTGCGCCGCACGGTGGCTCAGCTGCAAGTCAGCCTGCTTGCCCGGGTAGCTGGCATAGGTAGGCCGCGCCACTTGGAACAAGATCTCACCGATGGTGTTGCGCCAAGGCAGGGACAGCAAGGCGAAGCCCATGCCCTGCTCATGCTCTTGCTCATGCACCTGACTCTGAGCCTGCATCTGGCTCTGCAAGCCTTCCGGCCCCAGCTTGGCGGCCTGTTCTTGCATTTGCAGCCACCAGGCATCGTTGTCTTGCAAGCTGCGCTCCGGCATGAAACCGAATTGGCACTTCAGGCGCTCCCAAGCCGAGGCCTCGCTCAGCAAGGCCGGCGGCTCAGCCTGCGGGCCTATGCCGTCTGAGGGCTGAAGGTGGCCGCACATCTGGCCCAGCTCGCGGAAGACCTGGGCTTGGAAGAAAGCCTCTGCCGGCATCTAGCTCGCCGCATCGACGGCGCGTGCAGGCAAAGGCCCGAGCTGCGGCGCCACCAGGCCGGCCAGGCCGGCCAGGCCGGGCTCACGAACCAGCAAGGCCGCCGCAAATTGCAGCTGCTGGCGCGCCTGCGACCAGGCCACTGTCTGAGCCAACAAACTTTGCGCGCCGTTCAGCTGCGCTTGGCTCAAAGCCTGGCCGCGCGCCAGGGCTTGCGCCAACACGCTGGCGTCGCCGTCCACCTGCGCCTGTGCGGCCTGAAGCTGAAAGGCGCGGAGGCACAAAACTGCCCCTTGAACATGGCTGGCCAGTGGCAAGGCGAGGTACTGATCCGACACCTTACGAAGCTCCGCGCGGGCCTGGGGCAAGGGCTCTTCGAAGACCCGGCGCCCTGCACTCAGTGCATCAGCAATGGCCGCACAGCGGCCAAGCAAAAGCGCTTGATCGTCCAGGCTGGCTTTCAGCGCGGGCGCGTCCTGCGACCAACTGGCCAGGCAGTCCTCACGCGCCCATTTGCAATCCCAGCGCGGGTCTTTGGGCTTTGAGATGCGCTGTGTCGCATCGCCCCCCGCCCACGCCGCCTGACCTCGCGCCAGCGGCGACTCATTCGCCGGGGCCAAGAGCCCGGCAAGATCAAAGAACACATTGGCTTCTGGCGCGGAGCTCACCTGGCGTGGCTGCAGGGCTGCCGGCCGCGGCTGAGGTGCAGCATCAACCCAGCGGTTATTGCTCGCTAACCAGGCCGCGGCCAGCGCCAGCACAGCCAGCGCAATCAGCCCCAAGGTCCACAGCAAGCCCCGGCCTGCGCGTTTCAAGTTCATCGCCACCCCAAGCAAGTGTTCCGTTATGCCAGCTCACCACGTCAGGCGCTGGCCATCGTAGTTGATGAAGCTACCGTTGTCGGCCGGGCTCAGGCCCGCCATCACCGCGCGCATGCCCGCCACGCTGGTCTGCACATCAATATCGGCCCCCTCGCCGCCCATCTCGGTGCGCACCCACCCGGGGTGGACGCTGATGCAAATGGCTTTGTCCTGCAGCATCAAGGAGGCATCTTTGAGCACCGAATTCACCGCCGCTTTCGAAGCCCGGTAGAGCCAGCCCTGGCTGTCGCTGCGCAGGCTGATCGAACCCATGCGCGAGGAAATGATGGCCAGCCGCGCGCCCGGTGCCAGCGCATCCTGCAACTGCGGCAGCACCCGCATGGGGCCCAAGACATTCGTTTGCATGACGGTATTGAACTCCGCCTCGGTCGGCGTTTGCAGCCCGCTGATGCGGGAGCCGTACACACCCGCCACCAAGGCCACCTGATCAAAGGCATAGCCATCGATCTGCCAGGCCAGGCCCGAGGCACTGGCCGTGTCCATGACGTCCAATTTCAGCGCCACCGCGCCCAAATCACGCAGGCGCTGCAGCCCGGCCTCGTCGCGTGCCGTCGCCACGACACGGTCGCCCGCGGCCCGCGCCTGGCGCACCCATTCCAAACCAATGCCGCGCGAAGCGCCGACGATCAAAACTGTGGCCATATTGTGAAAATTCCTGCGAGAGATGAAGGTGAGGCCTTGGCAAGGCGCGGCAGCACATCGCCGTCACGCCCGCACCCCGAAAGCGCCCCGAAAGCGCCCCGATTCTGCCCCTGCGCCGGTCACTATTCACCATGAACGTCCCGTAACGTCACCCAGGCATACTGCGCCCCAGATTCTTTCGCCTCATGTTTTTAACGAGCCCAGTGCCCCTTTCCTCTGCCGACGCCGCTGCCACCTCAGCAATTCCAGCCCAAGCCCAGTTACGCCTGCTGGGCGGCTTCGAGCTGCGCGATGTCGCGGGCCGTTTGTTGGCCCTGCCCTACGACAAGGTGCGCGCCTTGCTGGCCATGCTGGCCCTGCAAAGCGGGCCACTACCCCGCGAGCTGCTGGCCGAAACCCTTTGGCCCGATTCCAGCTTGGACCAAGCGCGCGCCAATCTGCGCCGCGCCCTGTTCGATCTGCGCCGGGTGCTGGGCCAACTGTGGCCTGAGCAGGCCGAGCTGGATCCGCTGCAGGGCGACAAAAAACATCTGCAACTGCGCGAAGACCTGGCCTGGCAGCTGGACTGCCGCGACTTCGCCCTGGCCCAGTTGGACGCCGCCACAACCCAGCCCGAGGCGCGCCGCCAGGCCTTGCAGCAAGCCCTGAACCTCTACCGCGGCCCGCTGCTGGATGGCCTGCAACTGCCCGAGGCGCCCGGCTTCGAAGCCTGGCTGCAGCCGCGCCGCGAGGCCTTGCTGCGCCAGGCCCAACAACTGCTGGAGACCTTGGGCCAACTGCATGAAGATGCGGGCGAGCCCGAAGCCGCCCTGGCCTGCGCCCGCCGCGCCCTGGCCCAAGACCCTTGGTGCGAGCCTGCCCTGCGCCGCTGCATGCGCATGCTGGCGCCCACCGCCGCCGGCGAGGCCCTGGCCTTGTTCGAACATTTCCGCAAGCTGCTGCAGGCAGAGTTGCAACTGCAGCCGCAGGCCACCACCCTGGCCCTGGCCGAAACCCTGCGCGGCGCGTCATCCAGCGCCGGCAGCCCGCAGACGCCCCGGGCCGAACGCCGCCGCGTTGTCGCCCTGGCTTGCGACTGGGAAGCCCCGACCGAAGACGGCAACGCTGAGAACGGCGCAGGCTGGGAGGCCGAAACCCTGGCCGGCGCCCTGCAGGCCCGGCTGAACCAAACCCGCCACCTGCTGCAGGCACGCGGCGCCCATGTGCAGCGGGCCGAGGGCGGCGAGCTGTTGGCCTTTTTCGGCCACCCGCGCGCGCAAGAGCATGCACCTCGCCTAGCTCTGGACGCAGCGCTGGAACTGGCCGCCACCCACGAGGCAAAAGCTGAGGGCTGGGCCCTGCGCCAAGGCCTGCATGTGGGCTGGGTGCATGCCGACCCCGAGCTGGCCTCGCCCGACAGCGTGGGCGCACTCTCCCGTCAGGCGCGCAAGCTCGCCCTGCAAGCGGAAGCAGGCAGCATCCGCGTCAGCGCGGAGCTGCAACAGCAAAGCGAGCGTCACCACCGCTTTGCGGCCACGGCGGAACCCGGCGGCAGCGCCAGCCTGCTGGGCGCACGCCCCGCACAAGCCAATAGCCGGAGCGATGCGCTCAAGCCCATGGTCGGCCGCAGCGCCGAGCTGGCCCAGTTGCAACAGGAATGGGCCCACGCGCAAGGCAGCGCCCGCACGGTCTGGGTGCAAGGCGAACCCGGCCTGGGCAAGACCCGGCTGCTGCAGGCGCTGCGCCAATCTGTTGTCGCCGCTGCGGGTGCCACGCCAACGCCGATCTCCCAGCTGCAATGCCGCCCCGAATATCGCCACACCCCGCTCGAACCCGTGCGGGCCACGCTGCGCCGGCGCATGGGCGCCGCACTGAAGGGTGATGAAGCGCAGGCCGAGGCCGGCCTCAGCACGCTGCTGCAGCAAGCCGGCCTGCCACCTGCCGGCCATGAGGCCGCGCGCGCCCTTCTGCGCCCGCTGCTGCTGCAAAGCCAGCAGCACTCGCCCCCGGCCGAGCCCCTGCTCAAGCGAGAGCTGCACAGCCTGCTGTGCGATCTCTTCGAAGGCCTGGCCCAGGGCCGGCCGCAGCTGATGCTGCTGGAAGACTTGCACTGGGCCGACCCGTCCACGCTGGAGCTGATGCAGCTGCATCTGCAACGCCAAAGCCAGCGCCCCGCTGCGCAGCGCGCCCCCGGCCTGCTGCTGCTCAGCTCACGCGAGGCGCCGCCCGACGATGTTCGCGCCAGCCTGGACCTGTGCCTGAATCTGCAGCCCTTGCCCCCCGAGGACATGGGTCGCTTGATCGATCAACTCGACAGCGCCCCGGCGTCACCCGCCCAGCGCCAGCAAGTGCTGCAGCGCGCTGGCGGCGTGCCCCTGTTTGCCGAAGAGCTGGCGCGCTCGCTACGCCTACGCCCGGCCGACAAAGTGCCGGCCACGCTGTGGGATTTGCTCGCTGCCAGCCTGGACCGCCTGCCGCCCGAGGCCAAGCGCCTGGCCCAAGGCGCAGCCCTGCTGGGCAGCACCTGCTCGCCCGCCCTGCTGCAAGAACTGCTGCAACTGCCGGCCGGGCCTTTGGCCCAGCAACTGGCCCAATTGCAGCGGCTCGACCTGCTGCAAGCCATTGAGCCGCAGCACTGGCAGTTCCGCCATGCCTTGATCCGCGACGCCGCGTTGGAAACCCTCAGCGCCAGCGAGCGCCGCGCCCTGCACCGGCGTGCCGCCCAGGCGCTGATGGGCCCCTTCGCCGCCCAGGCGGCCGATGCGCCCGAGGCCCTGGCCCAACATCTGCACGCCGCCGGCGACCCGGCGGCCGCGCATTACTGGCTGCAGGCCGCAGAACGCGCCGCCGCCCAATCGGCCCACCAGGAAGCGCGCCACGGCTTCGAGCAAGGCCTGGCCGCCCTGCAACTTCCCGACGCGCCTCCTGCCCTGGTGCAACGCCTGCGCCTGCCCTTGCTGCTGGGTCTGGGGCACGGCCTGCTGGCCCTGGAGGGCTATGGCTCGCCAGCCGCACGTCAGTGCTACCGCCAGGCGCTGCAAGCCTGTGATGAAGCCGGCGCCGCCAGCGGCCCGGGGCAGCGCTTCCAGGCACTCTGGGGCTTGTGGTTGGGCAGCCGCAGCGGCCCGGACGAAGGCCCGGTGCTGACCCTGGTGCAAGAGCTGTTGACCGTGGCCGCCGACACCGGTGACGCCGCAGCCGCCGTGCAAGCGCGTTATGCCCTGGGCAATAACCTCTTTTTCCTAGGCCAGCTGCAAGCCTCCTGCGAGGCCCTGGCCGAGGCCGCCGCCGCCGGGGACCGCCTGCCGCCGCGCCAGCGCGCCCAGCTGACCCAGCGTTTTGGCGAACATGGCGGCATTGCCGCCCGCGCCATGCTGGGCTGGCCCCTGGCCTTGCAGGGCCGCGTCGATGAGGCCCTGGAGCAAACCAAGCTCGGCCTGCAGCAAGCACGCGAGTTGGGCCATGCCCAGACCCTCGGCTTTGCCTTGACCATGGCGGGCGTGCTGCAGCGCCATCTGCGCCGCCCCGACGCCGCCCTGCCCCTGAGTATGGAACTGCTGGCCCTGGCCCAGCGTCACGGCCTGGCCCTGTGGCAGGCGGTGGGCGCGCTGGTGCTGGGCTGGAGCCAGGCGGCCGGCGGCGACCCGGCCGGCCTGCTGCCCATCCGCCAAGCCGCCAGCGCCTCGGCCGTGGCCATGCCCAGCACCGAGGCGACTTTTCTCTCCTTCCTGATCGAAGGCTTGCTGACCCTCGGCCAGGCCGAAGAAGCCCTGAGCCAGATCGACGCCTGCCTGCCCAAGGCACATGAACGCCAGGAGTTCTACCTGCTGCCTGAACTCTGGCGCATGCGTGCCCAGGCCCTGGCAGCCCAAGACGCACCGCGCAGCGAGATTGAACAGGCGCTAGATCAGGCCGTGCAAGCCGGCCGCGCCATGGGCGCCGAGCTGCTCTTGCAACGCAGCGCCGCCCAAGTCCTGGCGCTCATCAACGGCCATTCAACGGAAATTCAACGCTAGGCCGGCAAGCTCTCGCTCAATTTCAGGCCCGCCAATCAAGACGCGGGTCATAGCGAGGGGATGCTTTGATGCCGACAAGAGCAAGACAACGCAAGAGACACGCAGCGGCCTGGGCGCTGGCGGGCCTGGGCCTGCTGGCCGGCGCCAGCGCGCAGGCGGCCGAGGAAACTGGCGAGGGCCGGGGGAGTTCATTGCGCTTCTCCGGCTTCGCCACCCTGGGCCTGGCGCATAACGACAACGCCACGGCCGGCGCCGTCACCTCCTTCTCCCAGCTCAAGCCGGTGCAGCAAGGCTGGTCGGCCAATATGGACACGGTGCTGGGCCTGCAGTTGGAATGGCAGCCGCTGAGCGGCACCACATTTCAAATGCAAGGCGTGGCCCGCGCCGGTGAAGACATGCAGCCGCGCCTGCGCATCGCCGCCCTGCGCCAGCAACTGGGCCACGGCCTGAGCCTGAACCTGGGCCGCATCCGCAGCCCGCTGTTCTTTGATTCCAGCATTGCCGAGATCGGCTATGCCAATCTGACCGTGCGCCCGGCGCCAGCCATCTACGCCCTCACCAATAGCGTGGCCGGCCTGGACGGGGCCGACCTGCACTGGCGCCTCAACTTCGGCGATGCCAGCGTGCTGGCGCAAGTGTTTGGCGGGCGTTACGACTACACCCACCGCTTCAACAACTTTTCCCCCGCCATCTCCGCTGACGCCAGCTTGCGCGGCCTGCTGGGCTTCAGCTTGAGCGCCAATCTGCAAGGCCTGACCCTGCGCGTTTCGCGCACCGACATTGACCGCTATGTGCTGCGCTCCGAGCAGGTGGACCAAATCAATGGCGGCCTGACTCAGCTCAGCGGCGCGCTGCAGCAAATCGCGCAGAACCCACAACTGCCTCCTGCCATGCTGGCCGCCTTGCAAGCCAAGGCCCAAGGCCTGGATGCCCTGCGCAACCCCTTTGACAACCGACCCACCTACACCAGCCTCGGCATGGACGGCAACTGGCAGCAATGGCGCTTGCTGGCCGAGCTGACCTGGATGGACCCGCGCAACGATCTGGTCGGCCGCGGCACGGGTTACAGCCTCACGCTGGCCCGCAGCTTCGGGGACTTCACGCCCTATCTGAGCCTGGCCCAGCTCAAACGTTCCAGCGCCAAGCTCAACACCAGCGCCCTGGCGCCCACCGGCCTGGACCCGCAACTCGATGCGGGGCTGAACCAGCTCAAACAAGGCTTCGACCGCGCCCAGCAGTTCGCCGACATCAGCAGCCGCTCGGTCAGCCTCGGCCTGCGCTGGGACTGGCGCGAGAACATGGCCATCAAAACCCAGCTCGATCTCGTGAGTACGCCCAACGCCAACACGCCCGGCCCACTGGCCGTGCCCGCGCTGCCCTTCGACAACAAACTCCAGCTGTTCAGCGTCACGCTGGACCTGGTGTTCTGAGGAGGGGCCGGTCATGAAACACCATCAACACCGCCTCCGCATCCTCCATCGCGCTCGCCTGGCCCTGCTCTCGCTGCCCGCTTTGCTGAGCTTGCTCTGCTTCAGCGCACCGCAAGCCGCGCAGGCCGGCACTGAGCTGATCGTCATCGCCCACAAAGATGTGGCGCTGGACAAAATCAGCCCCGAGCGCATGACGCAGATCTATCTGCGCCAGCAACAAAACTGGCCCGACGGCCAGGCCATCCAGCCCATCGACCTGCGCGAAGGCAGCGGTTTGCGCCGCGCCTTCTACGACCAAGTCACCGGCCGCAGCCCCGGCCAGCTGCGCGCCTTCTGGGCCCGCCAGAGCTTCACCGGCATGGGCTTACCGCCGCGCCAGGTGGACAGTGATGAGGAAGTCACCCGCCTGGTGCAAAGCACGCCCGGCGCCATTGGCTATGTCTCGCGCAAGCCCAGCGGCGCCGCCGTCAAGGTCCTGCTGACCGCCAATCTCGACTGACGGTTATGACGACTGCCGCCACCGACCTCGGCCGGGCGCAAGCCCACTGGCTGCGCCTGCTGGCGCCGGCCAGCTGGCTGTCGGGCCGGTTGAGCTTTTCGCGCAAATTCCTGCTGGTCGGCGCGGTGATGCTGGTGGCCCTGGCCTTGCTGAGCTGGCCGCTGCTGCGCAAAGCCGGGCAAGACGCACAAAGCGCCGAGCTGGAGCGCCGCGGCCTGACCGCCCTGGCGCAGCAAGCCGCAGTGCTCGACACCTTGGTGCGTCAGCGCGGTGCACTCAAAGACGAGCGCGGCAATGCCCAGGCCATCCAGGCCGCCCAAGTCCAGCTGCAATCCCTGCAAGCCTGGGTTGCCGCGCCGCAGCTTCCGCCCAGCGCCCCACCCAACACCTTGCCCGCCCTGGGCCAACGCCTGCAGCAGCAATGGCAACAGCTGCAAGAGCTGGGCGCGCAAGACGATGATGCCCAGCGCCGCTTCGCCGCCCATACCGGCACCATCAACGCCTTGCTGGCCCTGATGCGCGAAAGCGCCCGCGCCCACCGCCTGAATGTGGACCCCAAGCTGGACGCGGCGTTCGAGATGCTCAGCCACCGCCTGCCCCTGCTGATGGAAACGCTGGCCAAGCAGCAAGACGCGCTGGCTCTGTCCAGCGACAGCATGGCCAGCTACGCCGTGGCCGCCCAGGTGGTGCTGAGTGAAGCCACACCCGCCCTGCGCGCCGGCATGAAGCAGCTGCTGTCCCAGGGCGACCCCGCCGGCCTGCAAGCCCAGCTGGACGAGCTGCTGACCCGCATCGAACGCCAGCAAGACGCGGTCGACAAGGTGCTGGATGCGCCCGAAGCCCTGGCCGAGCTGCGCCCCATCGCCAGCGCCAATCTGGCCCAAGCCCAGGCCTTGCTGGTGGCCGCCACCGCGCAGGCCGATGCCTTGCTGCAAGAGCGCCTGACCCAGCTGCGCCGCAGCCAGTGGCAAGTGGGTGCCTTGCTGGTGGGCGCGATGGCGGCGATTGCGTATCTGTTCGCCGGCATTTATGTGTCCACCCTGCGCTCGCTGCGCCGGCTCTCGCAAGGCACGCAAGACTTCTGCGCCGGCCGGCTGGACACCCGCATCCGCATCGACACGCAAGACGAGCTGGTCCTGGTGGCGGGCAATTTCAACACCGTGGCGTCGGAGGTCGGGCGCTTGCTCGATGTGATCCGCGAGCAAAACGAATCGCGCCAACGCGAGCTGGAGCGCCTGGTGCAACAGCGCACGCTGGAGCTGGCCGACAAGAACGATCAGCTGCATCTAGCGGCCCTGCGGGTGCAAGAGGAGCTGGAATCGGCCCGCGATATGCAACAGGCCATCCTGCCCCAGCACTTCCCCGACACGGCGGACTTCTCCATGCAGGCCTGCATGCACCCGGCGCGCGAGCTGGGCGGTGATTTTTATGACTGCTTTGCGCTCTCAGACGGCCGCTGGGGCTTTCTCGTGGCCGATGTGGCCGGCAAGGGCGTGGGCGCGGCCTTCTTCATGGCCGTGTCGCGCACCGTACTGCAAGACCTGGCGCAAGACGAGTTAGGCCCCGAAGAAGTGCTGGCCCGCGCCAACGATGTGCTCAGCGGGCGCAACCCAATGGAGCTGTTCGTCACCGCCTGCTACTGCATCTACGACCCGCGTGACGGCAGCCTCGCTTATGCCAGCGCCGGCCACCCCGCGCCGCTGCAGCGCACCGCCCAAGGCGAGGTGCTGGCCCTGGACAGTGCGTGCGACATCGCCCTGGGCGTGATGCCCGGCATGAGCTATAGCCGCCGCCATGCCCACATGGCCTGCGGCGACACCCTTTTGCTTTACACCGACGGCATCACCGAAGCCTTCGACGCCGCCGAAAACGCGTATGGCGAAGAACGCCTGAGCGCCTGGCTGCAAGCCAGCGACGAACCGCACGCCGCCGCCAAGCTGGCCAGCCTGGTGCGCGATGTGGCCGACTTCGTCGGCGGCGCCGAACCCAGCGACGACCTGACCGCCCTGCTGCTGTGCCGCAAGCCGCGCGTAGATGTCCCAGTCGGCGCCACCGGCCCCGTCGCTATCAACACCCAATCCCCCGACCCGTCCGCCAGCCCACAAGCCCGAGGAGCTCTGACCGTGAGCCACGCCCCCCTGGAACTGAAGAACAAAACCTTGTTGCTGGAGCATCGCCTGCACAGCCGTGTCGAAGAAATCGCCCCGCTGGCCGAGGCGGTGAACGAGGCCCTGGCCGAGCGGCCGGACGTGGCTTTTGCCGTCAACCTCTGCCTGGAAGAGTTGATCACCAACACCATCCAGCACGGCCTGCACGGCGCGCCCGATCGCAGCATCCATGTGCGGCTCTCGCGCTCGGATGAGTGGCTGGAAATCATCCTCAAAGACGACGCCCCGCCCTTCGACCCCTTTGTGGAAGCCCCCGAGCCCAGCCTGGACGCCAGCGTGGAAGAACGCGCCGTGGGCGGCCTGGGCGTGCACATGGTCAAAACCATGATGGACGAGGTGCGTGCCTTCTACGACGGCAGCGGCAACTTGATCGTGCTGCTCAAAACCCTCAAGCGCTGAAGCGCCTCGGCCCCAGCGTCTGCCCCAACCACACAAAAGCCCCCAGTCAAAGAAAGAGCCCCGCCATGAGCTTCGAACACTACAGCAGCGATGAACAAGGCGCCCGCCTCGTCAGCCTCAAAGGCCGCATCGACAGCGCCACCGCCAGCGCTTTTGAGCAAGCCGTGCAAGACCTGTTCGCCACCCCCGGCGCCCGCGCTCTGCTGGACTTTGCCGCGGTGGACTACATCTCCAGCGCCGGCCTGCGCGTGGTGCTGATGGCCGCCAAGCGCGCCAAGCAAGCGCAAGGCCGCTTGCTGCTGTGCAGCCTGCCCCAGCATGTGCGCGAGGTGTTTGAGATCAGCGGCTTCCTCAAAATCATCGACAGCGTCACTGACCGCAACGAAGGCTTCCGCCAGTTGGCGGCCTGACCTTTTATTTACGCGGACTCATGAGCATCTTTTTCAGCCTCTTCGCCGGGCTGGGTCTGTTCTTCATCGGCGTGAGGCTGATCAGCAACAACCTGCGCCAGGTGATCGGCCGGCGCCTGCGCCAGCTGATTGCGCGCGCCGTCACCAGCGCGGGCTCGCTGGCCTTGTTCGGCTTGCTGGCGGGCGCGGTGATGCAAAGCGTCAATGCCGTCATCCACGTGCTGGTGGCCCTGGTCACCGCCGGGGCCATGGACCGCAAGCGCGCCTTTCCCATCATCCGCTGGGCCAATCTGGGCACCTCGATGCTGGCCCTGGTGGCCGCCATTGACTTGCATGCCCTGGCACTGTGCCTGGTGGGCCTGACCGGCATTGCCTACTACCAGCAGATCGACCAATCCACCCGCTGGCGCCACGCCGTGGGCGCCCTGCTGGGCTTAGGCCTGCTCTTCCTGGGCACCGACTTCATCAAGACCGGCGCGGCCATGCTGCGCACCGCCCCTTGGCTGCGCGAGCAGATTGCCGAGCTGGGCGTCTGGCTGCTGCCCAGCTTTGCGCTGGGGGCCATGGTGGCCTGGGCCGCGCAGTCGTCCACCACCGTGGTCGTCATCACCATGAGCCTGGCCGCCGGCGGCCTGATCGGCTGGAACGGCGGCGCCATGCTGGTGATGGGCGCCGGCCTGGGCTCGGCCGCCTCGGCATGGAACCTGGCCGGCCGCTTGCAAGGCAGCGCCCGCCAGCTGGTGCTGTTTCAGGTGTTGCTGCGCTTGCAAGGCCTGCTGCTCACCTTCATCTTCTACGCCTGTAACCGCTGGCTCTTTGACGACCCCTTCGGCCGCCTGCTGGACCACTTCGCCATGGGCTTGCCGGCGCGCCTGGCCGCCTTCTACATGGTGGTGCAAGTGCTCAGCGACCTGGGCAGCCGCGCGCTGGACGCGCCAGGTCAGCGCTGGCTGGAAGCCTGGGCCGCGCCCTCGGTGCAAGAGAACCTGAGCAAGCCGCACTTTGTGCACGACGAGGCCCTGGACGAAGCCGAAACCGCCCTGCTGCTGGCCGACAAAGAGCAGCAACGCCTGCTCGCCTGCCTACCCGCGTATCTCGACGCACTGCGGCAAGACGCGCCCGCTGCGCTGGCCTCGGCCGACAAACGCCAGGCCGCTGAAAGCCAGGTGCTACAGCTCTGCGAACAGTTCCTGGTGGAACTGGCCGACCGCCAGCGCAGCCGCGATGTGCTGGAGCGCAGCATGGTGCTGCGTGACCGCAACCGCCTGCTCGCCTCGCTGCAAGAGTCGCTGGTGGAGCTGCACCAAAGCACGCAAGCCGCGATGAGCGACCCCACCGTCGCCCAGCTGCTGGACCAACTGGTGCAAAGCCTGCACATGATGTTGGAGGCCCTGGCCGAAACCGCCGCCCGCGCCCAGCCCGATGCCGAAGACCTGGAACTGCTGCGCAGCCTCACGCATGACCGCTCGGAGCTGATGGACGGCATCCGCCGCCGCCTGCAAGGCAGCGAGCTGGAAGCCAGCCTGCGCCAAGCCGTGTTCAGCGCCACCACGGTGTTTGAGCGCTGCGTCTGGCTGGCGCGGCGCTATGTGCTGCTGCTGGATGCGCCCGCCATGCCGGGCAAGCCAGGCACCACCGCTACAGCACCGCACCCAACAACGACCCCGGCCCGCGCCAAGGCCTGACTGATACCGCCAACCCCATGAGCCCGCCCCTGCTGCAAGCCCTCAGCCGCTGGCTGCCCCCATCCAAGCCGGTACGCCGGCCCTTCGAGCTGATCTACGCGGCCGATGAATGCCCGCCGCGCGGCGCCCTGGGCCTGCTGGCCTTGCAACATGCGGCTACGGTGCTGGCCTTGATCGCCCATGTGCTGGCCGCCGCCAAGATTGCGGGTTTGAGCCTGCCGCAAACCCACTCCATCGTCGCCATGACCCTGCTGGGCATGGCCATGGGCACGGCCCTGCAAGCCTGGGGCGGGCGCTGGGGCAGCGGCACCCTGCTGGTCTTCCAGCCCGACCCGATGATGATCACGGTGGCCGGCGCGGCCATTGCCAGCTACGGCCTGGGTTCCCTGGTGCAGGTGAGCCTGATCGCCGCCGGCGTCACGCTCTGCGTGGGGCCGCTGATGCGCCACTTGCGCGCCCTATTCCCGCCTACCGTGGTGGGCACCGTGGTGTGCATGGGGGGCTTAGGCCTGGTGGAGCCGGCCATGCGCAATGCGCTGGGCGTGGTGCATGCCCCGGCGGCAACGGCAGGTGCCTCCGCCCTGCAGATCGACGGCATCAGCGCCCTCATCTCGGGCGCCACCCTGGCCAGCATCGTGGTGCTGTCGGTCTGGGGCGGGCGGCGCTTCAAGCTGCTGGGCGTGTTGGTGGGCTTGTTGATTGGCCTGGCCATTGCCGCCTTCAGCGAGCGCCTGCTAGGCCTGGAGTGGCTGCACAGCGCGCCCTGGCTGGCCATGCCGCAGCCGATTGCGCCCAGCTTCAACCTCGGGCCCGAGATCATTTTTGCCATCGTGCTGATCGCCACGCTCAACCAGCTGGACAACATCGGCTGCCTGATCGTGATGGACAAGACCGACAACGCCGACTGGAAGCGCGCCGATATGCAAATGGTGGGCCGCGGCATCCGCGCCAATGGCGCGAGTGACTTTTTGAGCGGCCTGTTCGGCAGCTTCCCCACCGCGCCCAGCTCCGCCAATATCGCCCTGGTGCACGCCACCGGCTCCAGCAGCCGTTACATCGGCCTGGCCTGCGCCGCCATGTTGCTGCTGGTGGCGATGAGCCCGCTGCTGACCATGGCGCTCACACTCATCCCACAAGCCGTGCTGGGCGCCATCTCGCTCTATGCCGCCGCGTACCTGATCGTCTCCGGCATCGAGATGATCGCCACCCGCGCGCTCGACAGCCGTGGCATCTTCATGGTGGGTTTATCGCTCTGCGCCGGCCTGGCCACCATGCTGATGCCGGGCTTGAGCCAAGGCCTGCCCGATGGCCTGGCCATGCTGGCCGGCGACGGCTTTGTGGTCACCGGCGTCTGCGTGATGGGCCTGAACCTGCTGTTCCGCCTGGGCACCCGCTTGCGCGCCAGCTGCGAGCTGGACCCACGCCTCGGGCCCATCAGCCACCAGCTCACCGCCTTTGTTGAGCGCCAAGGCGGCGCCTGGGGCGCCCGCATGGACATCGTCCGCCGCGCCGCCCTGGCCGCGCTGGAAGCCAGCGAAGCGATACAAGCCGCAGGCGGCGGCCGCCTGCTGGTGATACGCGGCAGCTTTGATGAATTCAACTTCGACCTGGAGTTGCTGCATGAGGGCGAGCCGCTGCGGGTGGGGGCTGCTGCGGGCGATGTCTCAGTCGATGGCGTTGCAGCGGCAGTGCCGCTGGATCTGGATGCGCTGATGAACAGCAGCGACGATGACGCTGATGCCGCTGAAATGGAACGTCAGCTCGACGCCGCCATGGCCCGCGTCTCCGGCGTGCTGATGCGCCACCTAGCCGACAAACTCAGCAGCGCCAGCCTCGGGACGGGGCAGGCGGTGTTGAGGTTGCATTTTGATCATTGAGGGCGCCCCATTCAACTGCGCCGAGTGGCGATGAACGCCGGCAGGAACTTCAAATTTAAGGCCTACCCCTCAGGTCCCCGAATGCGGGACTCGGGCAAATCGGGGTTCAATAACGCCATACACAGACGGCACAATCGTACTTACGCGCCGCAAAAACGGCCAACACACACCAATTCACCAATGCAATGAACCCGGATGTTCACTTTCGCGGATTTTCACGCGCAGTGAGTGGCGAGGGTAGTTGTGGATTTCTCGCTATTGGACAACCTAGTTAGGCGTCACCAAACTCATGCTGCCAACCAACATCTTCTACCGGACCTTTTTCATAAAGGCAGCACAGTACGGTACGGCCTTCACACTTGACGTTGATGGCAACGAATACCTGATCACAGCACGGCACTTGCTCGATCACGATACCGGGGTCCATGAGATACAACTCTTCCGTCGAAGGCAGTGGCAAAAGATTGACTGCACCATTGTCGCGGTGGGTCGGGGAGAACTGGACATCGCTGTACTCCAAGCGCCTATGCGCCTCACGGATCCGGAATTCAAGGTTGATCCGAAGTTTGGCGATTGCTACGTTGGCCAAGACATGTTCTTTGTTGGCTTTCCCTACAAGATGTCGGTCGACTATGGTCCAAACGCAGATGGACAACCAGGAGTCTTTCTAAAGAAGGGGGCGCTCTCCGCCGTAGACGCCGGCCCCCCGAAAGCTCTCTATATTGACGCCCTCAACAACGAAGGGTTCTCCGGCGGGCCTCTTTACTACTTTCGCAACGGAAACATGAATGATCCATGTATCGCCGGTGTGGTATCAAAGTTCAAGATCGAGCACGAACTCGTGCTGGACGCAGAGGGAGAGGCTACAGAAATGAAGGTTCCGTACAACACGGGCTTCATGGTTGCATACGACATCGCTCATGCCCTTGAACTAGCACGACGGTGACGCATAACCAATCTATCAATCGGACGGTACACAGCTTTCCGGCGGTTGATCCTCCACTAAATCTCGAGCCAAACACCTTCCATCTCCTCCACGCCGTTTAGCTCAAATGCAAGGCACCACAAGGAACCCTCATGGCACTCGCCGATTGGTTCAGAACGTTCTGCACTCGCCTCCAAATTCAGGACGCAGGGACGATCTCGCTCCGCTACCGAAACATCACAAGGCGACTGAATACCGACTTCTGGACCACTACATCTGAGACTGCGCACAGCCTCTACGTTGGTTCCTACGGACGGAACACGGCGATTGCTGGGTTCAGTGACTTGGACATGATCTTCAGGCTGCCCTACGACGTCTATGAACGCTACAACAACTACTATGGAAACGGCCAATCTGCCCTACTTCAATCCGTCAAAAGCTCTATTGAGCGCACCTACGCCACGACCAACATCCGCGCCGACGGGCAAGTAATCCAAGTTCCTTTTAACGATGGAATCATGTTCGAAGTCGTGCCTGCTTTCCTGAACAAGGACGACAGCTTTACTTTCCCTGACGCTAACGATGGTGGACGCTGGCGAATTACCAATCCACGCCCCGAGATCCAAGCAATTCGCGACCGAAACGGCGTGACAAACGAAAATCTGGTGCCACTATGCCGAATGATGCGGGACTGGAAGAGCAAGTGGAACGTCCCCATTGGAGGTCTGCTCATCGACACACTCGCCTATCAGTTCATCGAGAACTGGCAGTACCGAGATAAGTCGTACGTGTACTACGACTTCATGTGCCGTGACTTCTTCAAGTGGATGTCAGATCAAGATGGAACCCAGGAGTGGTGGCGTTCCCCGGGTAGCAGGCAGTACGTCTGGGGCAAAGGCCTGTTTCAATACAAAGCGAAGCGATGCTACAACCTTGCCCTTGAAGCCATTGAGCACGAAATGGCCGACCCAAAAAGAGAGTGGTCGGCAAAGCAGAAGTGGCGCGAGATCTTCACTACGAACTTCCCTGACACATGACAACAACTGACCTGTCGATTCTCGAAGGCCAATTACGCGAGTGCTATGGGCGATCCGTCTACTCGCATAAGACCCATGAAAAATGCGCCGACATTCTTCTCGCACGTTTGGCCCGGCTCAAACTCTGGCAAATACTTCTGTCAGCCGTGACTACCGGCAGCCTGCTGACGACGATCATTGAGTCAAGTAAGGCAGCCGCGATAGTGGGTATGGTGATCTCCACGATCTTGCTCGTGCTAAATGCATATTCGAAGAACTACGACCTTGGCGAGTTGGCTCAGAAGCACAAGCAAGCGGCAAACGACATTTGGTTGATTCGTGAACAGTACTTGTCCGTCCTTACGGACCTGGCTGCAGGACTCAAGTCAACCGACGTTCTTGTGGCCGAGCGAGATAGGCTCGTGCTTGCCCTGCACGCTGTGTACGCCGGTTCACCCAGCACCACGTATGCAGCATACCGGCGCGCACAGAAAGCACTACAAAAGAACGAGGAGATGACCTTCTCTGACCAAGAGATAGACGCCTTGTTACCGAATCAACTGCGCCGCGGCGCCTAAGCGCTCACTAAACCCGAGCCGCAACGGATGGCCAGAGGGTCAGGTCTCAAATCCAAAGTACGGAAATTTAAGGCCTGACCCCGTGCCTGTGTAACCCCGTGCCTGGTGCCCCTCAGCCGCGCCGCTCCAGGTAATGCGCGTCCGGCCCGTAGCTGGCCAACTTATGGCGCAGCTGGGGCGATACCGGCCGGGGCGCAAAGCCCCAGCGGCCCCAAAAGCTGGCCGAGTTTTGCACCGCGATCAGACAGGCGCGGTCCAAGCCGCTGGCTTCCAGGCTCTGCAGAAAACGCTGTACCAGTGCCTGGGCCAGGCCGCTGCCGCGGGCCACGGGGTGCACCGACAAGTCGTGCAGATACAGGCAATCGGCCCGCGCGGGCAGCACGCAATCAGCGGCGTCCAGCAAGGGGGGCGCCTCGGCCTGCCAAGGCAGGGCAAATAGGTAAGCGGCCAGTCCGCCGGAGCCCTGATGCGCGCCGACCCAGCAGTGCGCTGGCGCAGCCTGCAATTTGGCGGCCAAGGAGGCCCGAGACTCAGGCTGCAATTCGGTGAAACAAGCGGCCTGGATGTGCAGCACCTCAGGCAAGTCAGCCGCCTGCATGGGGCGGATCAGGAAATTCGGGGACAACATGGAACAAGAACAAAAAAAGAGCGCAACTCAGCACAGCCGGGTGGCTGAGCGCCAAAACCGCCCATTGTCGGCGAAGCGCCGAGGGCAAGTAGCTGCGGGTCAGGCCTTCAATCCTGCGCGAAGCAAGGCTTAGTCCGTACACCACTCCCACGCCACCTCACTCAGCGTGCCCTCGGCGAATCTGAAAGTGAACTTGTCGCTACAGATCTCCGCAAGGCCTCGGTAGGCCATCCAGTTGGGGCCGCTTTCGTCGGGGGCGCCGAGTTGCTTTTGAATATCCGCCGGGCTTGAAGTGCCGATGTAGAGTTCGCTGACGAGATGCCCGGGGCGGCTGACCCGCAGGGCTATGGGAGCTTGCTTATCTGGTGCGGCCGGCGACACCAGCCAAGAGGCAGCAATTCCCGAGCCTCGGAATTCCTTTCTGACCAGGGCAGCTTCCGCCCGAAATGTTCTCACCTTGGACGGTGCGGCCAAGTCAATGGCGGCTTGGGTATATCCCTCGCCAAAGCGATAGACAATTTCGCGCGCGACTTGCTCATCTGCCCTGGGTGCCGCTCCACATGCGTTCGCAAGTAAGAGGGCGACAACAAACACCGCGTTCGACTTGATCATCAGAGGCTGTCCCATGTTGATGATGGTGTTGATGCTTGAAGCCCGCGCTTTGGGGCCATCAACTCAACCCCGCCCCATCTCCTGCAACAAGCTCCGCACCTTGGTGGTGATGATGTCCACCGCCGGGCCGTTGGCGCCGTGGGGCAGGATCACGTCGGCGTTGCGCTTGGTGGGCTCGATGAACTGCTTGTGCATGGGACGCACGGTGTCCATGTACTGGCTCACCACCGACTCGGTGCTGCGGCCCCGCTCTGAAATGTCGCGCTGCAGGCGGCGGATGAAGCGCACGTCGGAGGCGGTGTCCACGTAAATCTTCAGCGACATCATGTTGCGCAGCTTGCTGTCGTACAGGGCGAACAGGCCCTCCACCACGATGATAGGTGCGGGCATCACAGTGATGGTGTCGCTGGAGCGGTTGTCGGCCGCGAAGTCGTACACCGGCATGGCGATGGCCTCGCCCTTGCGCAGGGCTGCCAGGTGCTGGGTCATTAGCGGCCAGTCGAAGGCATCCGGGTGGTCATAGTTTTGCTTGCGCCGGTCCTCCGCCGGCATATGGGATTGATCGCGGTAGTAGTCGTCTTGCATCACCACCGCCACGTTCTCCGGCCCGATGGCGGCCACCACCTGGCGCGTCACCGTTGATTTGCCGCTGCCGCTGCCGCCTGCGACACCGATGACGAAAGGTTTTTGAGTAGTTTTGGGCATGAGGTGTACTGCTGCGGCGAGAGGGGACGGAGCTTGCGACATGGCAAGCGGAGGAAGGAGGGGAAGGGGCGGATTTTATGAGGCGCCGAGAGCGCCGCTTTGGGTCCATGCAGCCCCGGCCCTGTTCGCACCCCATTCGGCTCCAGGGCAAGCGGGTCAGGCCTGAAGCGCGGCGCGAGCGTAACGGTGCGGGTGAGGCTCAACACCTCGCTCACCGGGATGCGCAAGATCCCGGTGCCGATACGCTTGGCTCAAGGCTTGGTGTCTTGTGCGCGGTGCTGGCCGGGCTTGCGGGGCTGCACGGTGACCTCGCAGATGTCCGGCGCGCTCTCCCTGCCATGCTCGTCCACCACC
Source organism: Paucibacter sp. KCTC 42545 (assembly GCF_001477625.1). NCBI lineage: Bacteria > Pseudomonadati > Pseudomonadota > Betaproteobacteria > Burkholderiales > Sphaerotilaceae > Roseateles > Paucibacter sp. KCTC 42545. Next base: position 227,719 of record NZ_CP013692.1, on the reverse strand, counting down.
ACCAAGGCAAAGCGATGGCGGCCGGGTGGCAATTTGTTTTGCACCACCAAGCGAGGCTTGGAACTTGAAACGGGCTGGTGGCGACGCAGAACCGGCATATCCGTCAACGCGTGGCAGGGCCGAGGTAAGTAAAGCGCCAGATCTTGATGGTGCCGCCACCGGTGTCGAAGGACCGGGCGCCATTGAGCGCGAACTCTTTGCCGACGGAGGCGATGTCAGGGCCCAGCAGAACAGCGGTGGGACGGTCGCGGTCGGCCACGATGACGTCAATCGTGTCTGGCGCGCTTTCATTGCCGGAGTCGTCCACCACCACCAAGCTGAATCGGTGGCGGCCGGCGGGCAGCGGAGATTGCGGGTTGACATCCACAACGACGTTCGGCGCGGAAGTTTCGACGGGAACGTTGACGGTGAACTTGGGCATACGGTGGTCCTCGCGTGTTGAACTGGCGTACAGGTGCAAAGGCCTTGGTGCCGCCCAGCGGGCGTTGTCGCGGCCCCGTGCCGAGGCATGCGCATCGTGGCGACTCACATCTCGGCGGAGCCATGGTATTCGCTTGTCAGCGGGGCGTCCTCAAGGTTTTCAGAGCTGCACTGGGGCGTTCCTCATTCACTTTGCTGAAGCCGGCCTGTCCAGGCGAAGCGATTGACCGGGGACGGCATGGCCACGATTGAAGCGACCGACACGCATGCCCCCTCAAACAGGGGCTCTTGAATATTCACATAACCCGGCGATTCACCGGTAAATCAACGCCGCTCACGAAGCATGCAATGGTGCGCGCAAGAGGACGGGCGGTCACTTGACTGATTGATCGAGTGAGTGATTGACGGACTGTTCGGATCTCAGGGGCGTACGGGCCTGCCCTCCCCAGGGTCGTAAGCGTTAGCAATTCAATTCAACCTAGCCATCTGAAAAGAGACCACCATGAAACGACTCTCCGCTTTTTCCACCCTGATCGGGGCGCTGACGCTGACCTCCGCTGCGCAAGCAGGGACCATCAGCTACAACTTCAACAACCCCTTGGCCGACACCGAGTTCACCCAAACGGGCAGCCTGAACCTGTTCGACACGACCCTGGGCCGCCTGACGGGCGTGAGCTTTATCTTCAACGGCGCCATGACGACCACGATCAGCCTGGCCAACTTGTCGAACACCAATCAACGGGCCTCGGCCAAGTCGACGATGGATCTGTATTACCACAGCGATCTCGCAGGGCTGGATGCCTTGTTGAACACGGGCAATCCAGTGCTCTCCTTGAGCACAGATAGCCGCCCCGTGGACGGCACCATTGCCGCCAGAACGACCTTTGTTGATAGCAAGTCGGCGCTGGGCCAATCGGCCCCTTGGTCGCCCAACGGCATGGACACGCTGCTGGCCAGCTTCTATGGCCAAGAGGGACAGAAGTTCAAGCTAAGCTGCAAATCAGATAGCGGCCTGACCGTTATCGGCGGTGGCGGACAGATTGCCGCCACGCAGGCGAATCAAGGCTCGTGCGGCGCCAGCGTGACTTATACCTACGACAACAACAAGGTGCCTGAGCCGGCGTCACTGGCCCTCTTTGGCCTGGCCGCGAGCACGGCCTGCCTGGCTGGGCGCCGGCGTCGCGCCAAGGCCTAAGTACGGCCTGAGTACGGCCTGCGCGGGGCCTCAGCGCTGCAGCGTCTCAGCGCCCCGAAGGCACAAGGCGGCCCGCGCCGGCTTGTGCCTGGGGCGGAGAGGCGGCCTCAACCTCGCTTGCTGCAGCGCTTGCCGCAGCGCGCTCGCGCTGCTGGCGCACATGCGCCGCAATCTTCACAAAGCTTTCCACCCAATAGAGCTTGGGGTTGGCGGCCAGATGCTGCAGCAGCGCTTGGTGGGCTTCTTTGGAGACGCTCAAGTAATCGCCACCGATGCCGTGGAAGGTGATGCTGGCCAGCGTGCCTTTGGCGGCAGCCTCTTGCACGATGGCGATCAGCGCGGCGCCGCTGGCGTCGACCGGACCGGCGGTGGAAACGTCCAAGGGGTCAAGTGTTGCCATCGCGGGTGCCACGCCGCCGATGCGGGACTTGATGCCGACGAAGTCTGACTTGATCGCCGGCAGATAGGGCTGGCCGGCGGCCAGTGGGTCGGTGCAGGGCGCCGTGTAAGTGCGCTCGGTCTGGCCGTCGATGGCATGCAGGTAGGCGTTGGCCAGCAAGATCTCTTCACGCAGCTGGGTGACGCTGATGCGATCCAGGTCGCGGTGCGCGGCCACCCAGTCACGCCCTGGCGCTGAGCGCGAACAGGGGTGGAACAAGGTGTGGTTGCCCAACTCATGGCCGGCAGCCGCGGCACGGCGCCATTCGGGCAGGCGCTGGCTGACGGTGGGGCTGGAGAGGGTCAGATAAAACGTGGCCTTCAGCCCTAGCGCATTCAGTGCAGGAAGAGCGCTGTCCAGCTGAGACGGCAGCGCATCGTCGTAGGACAAGCTGACCGCGGCGCGGGCACCGCCCGGCCATTGAAAGGGCTCGCTGTGCGCGCAGCTGGCAAAGACGCTCAAGCCGAGCGTTAGCCAGATCATCAGCCTGCGGGGCATGGCCACCATCGTGTGTTTCATCGGACGCGCACGCCTTCTTGCTCTGATGCCAAGACCGTCTTGGCAGGCCGGCCGATGATAAGCAGCTTGAACGGTTTGACCCGGCCGGGGAAGAAACAAAAACGGGGACTTGGCTGCGTGCGCCAAGTCCCCGTTTTCTCTTTCGTCTTGCTTCATCGCCCTACCCGCGCGGCCCGCCGCGTGGGTAGGTGCAGCTCAAGCAGTTCAGATCAGCTCAACACCCATGGCTGTCGCCTCGCCGCCGCCGATGCACAGGGCGGCCACGCCGCGCTTCAGGCCGCGGTGCTTCAGGGCGCCGATCAGGGTGACCAGGATGCGGGCGCCGGAGGCGCCGATGGGGTGGCCCAGGGCAACCGCACCGCCGTTGACGTTGACGATTTCATGCGGGAGCTTGAACTCGGCCATGGCGGCCATGGTCACGGCAGCGAAGGCTTCGTTGACTTCCCACAGGTCCACGCTCTTGGCGTCCCAGCCGTTTTTCTTCAGCAGCTTTTCAATGGCGCCGACCGGGGCGGTGGTGAACCATTCAGGCGCGTTGGCATGCACGGCGTGGCCAACGATGCGGGCCACGGGCTTGACGCCCAGCTTGGCGGCGGTGCTTTCACGCATCAGCACCAGGGCGGCGGCGCCGTCGGAGATGGAGCTGGAGGTGGCGGCGGTGATGGTGCCGTCCTTCACGAACGCGGGCTTGAGGCCGGCGATCTTGTCCAGCTTGGCCTTGAAGGGCTGTTCGTCCTTGCTGAAGATGGTGTCCACGCCGCGGTTCGTGACGGTGACGGGGGCCATTTCCCAGGCGAAGCTGCCGTCTTCGTTGGCGCGCTTGGCGCGCTCGGTGGAGGCCACGGCGAAGGCGTCTTGCGCTTCGCGGCTGAAGGCGTACTTGGCGACGCATTGCTCAGCGAACACGCCCATGGCCTTGCCGCGCTGGTAAGCGTCTTCCAGGCCGTCCAGGGCCATGTGGTCGAACATTTGCGTGGCGCCGTACTTCACGCCTTTGCGGGCGAACATCAGGTGGGGCGCATTGGTCATGCTCTCCATGCCGCCGGCGATCAGCACGTCGGCGCTTTCGGCCTTGAGCGTGTCGTGGGCAAACATGGTGGCGCGCATGCCGGCGCCGCACATCTTGCTCAGCGTGACGGCACCGACCGACTGGGGCAGGCCAGCCTTCAGCACGGCTTGGCGGGCGGGGGCCTGGCCTTGGCCGGCCATCAGGCAGTTGCCGATGAAGGCTTCGTTGATGGCGTCGCCGGGGATGCCCGAGCGCTCAACCGCGGCCTTGATGGCAACAGCTGCCAGCTCCCAGGCTTGCAAGCCAGCGAAGTCACCCAGCAGGCCACCGATGGGCGTGCGGGCGGCGGAAACGATGACGATGGAATCGGTCGACATGGAAACTCTCCTTGGGGTTTGTTGATGGACTACTGAACAGAAAGATCGTGGTGGCTGGCGGCGATCAGCGCCGCGCCATCCACGGCGGGAATGGGTTGCTGCGGCTGCAGCGCCGCCCGGGCATAGAAGCGTTTGTGCGGCTCGTAGGGGAAGACATCGTGCACATAGCCGGCCTGGATGCGCGCCTTGTGCTGCTGCCAGAAGGCGGCGTCCAGCAGATCGGCGTGGTGGCGCATGAACAGCTCGCGCACGCCGGGGTGGCCCAGCAGGAAGGGGCCAAAGGTCTCGGGGAAGACATCGCGCGGGCCGACCTTGTACCAAATCTCGGCGGACATTTCTTCCTCTTCATTGCGCGGCTGGGGCACGTAGCGGAAGTTGCAATCGGTGAGGTATTCGATTTCGTCGTAATCGTAGAACACCACCTTGCCGTGGCGGGTGATGCCGAAGTTCTTCCACAGCATGTCGCCGGGGAAGATGTTGGCGGCCACCAGATCTTTGATGGCGTTGCCGTATTCGATAACGGCATGCTCCATCTGCTCGGGGCTGGCCTCTTGCAGGTAGATGTTCAGCGGGATCATGCGGCGCTCGATGTAGACATGGCGCAGCACCAGGTCCTCAGTGCCGCTTTCGTCCAGCAAGCTGGGGCAGAAGTGGCGCAGCTCGGCCAATAACTCCTCGTTGAAGCGGTAGCGCGGGAAGGCGACGTTGCTGTACTCCAGCGTGTCGGCCATGCGGCCCACGCGGTCATGCTGTTTCACCAGCAAATACTTGCTCTTGATCAGCTCGCGCGAGGTGTCTTTTTGCGCCGGGTAAAAGTCTTTGATGACCTTGAACACAAAGGGGAAGGACGGCAGGTCAAACACCAGCATCACCATGCCCTTGATGCCGGGCGCGATGCGGAATTTGTCGCTGGAATGGCGCAGGTGGTAGAGGAAGTCGCGGTAGAACAGGTTCTTGCCCTGCTTTTGCAGGCCGATGGCGGAATAGATTTCCGAGCGCGGCTTGCGCGGCATCATCGAGCGCAGGAACTGCACATAGGCGCTGGGCACTTCCATATCGACCATGAAGTAGGCGCGGGCGAAGCTGAACAGCATCAGCAAATCGTCTTCGCCGAACAGCACCGCGTCGATGTAGAGCATGCCGGTTTCGCCGTGCAAGATGGGCAGGGCAAAAGCCGTTTCCTGAAAGCCGTTGATGATCTTGCCGACGATGTAAGCGCCCTTGTTGCGGAAGAACAGCGAGGACAGCACCTGAATCTGGAAATTGGTGCGCCAGCGCCCCTCGCTGATCTGGCCCTGCATGGCGTTCATCACATGGTCGATATCACGGCCCAGGTCTTCAAACTCGAGGTCGAGCTGGAAGTTAGTGACGATGCGGCGCAGGGTTTCGCGCAGGTTCTGCCGCGTGGGGTAATAGGCGCGGAAGGTGGGCTTGGCGGCGGGCTCGTCGTTCTCGATGTACTCGGTGGACACCGCCGGGCGCACAAAGATGAAGGCGTTGTTGAAGTAGCTGTGGTGCAGGATGCGGGTGCAGACCGAGTTGAAGAAGGTCTCGGCCAGCTCGGGCTGGTGGTGGTCCACCAGCAAGCCGATGTAGTGCAGCTTGACCTGCTGCCAAACTTCCATCGCCAGCTGGCTGGTCTGGAAGCGTTCTTCCAGGCTGGCGACCGTCTCGTCCACCCGCTTGTCGTAGAACTCGATGCGCTCGCGCTGGGCCAATTGCTGGCCATGCCAGTCGGCTTGCTCGAAACGCTTTTTGGCCCCGGCGCTGGTGCCGCGAAACAGCCGGTAATGGCGGTTGAAGCCGCCGAGCATGGCTTGGGCAATCTCGAAAGCGCGGGGGTCGTTCAGCTTTTGCGGGAACATCGGCTCTCCAGGCTAGACGGCGCGGATCGACTTCACAAAACCGGGGCTCAGGTCTGCGCGCTGAGCTGAGTAAAGCGCGCCTGCTCGTAGCGCTGCTTGACGGCGGACAAGGCCTTGGCAAATGCGGGCCCGACTTGGTCGGCCGCAGCGGCGGTGATGGCCAGGTCCTCCAGCAAACCGTTGTGCAGGCCGTACACCCAGCCATGCACCACCACCTCTTGGCCACGCGCCCAGGCGTCTTGCACGACGGTGGTTTGGCAGGCGTTGCGGGCCTGCTCCAGCACATTGAGCTCGCACAGGGCATTGACGCGCTGATCGGGCTGCAACTGATCGAGCCACTCTTGATGATGGTTGCGCACGTCTTGCACATGGCGCAGCCAGTTATCGACCAGGCCAACCCGCGCATCCAGCAAAGCCGACTTCACGCCGCCGCAGTTGCTGTGGCCCACCACGATGATGTGTTTGACCTTCAAGGCATCCACCGCGAACTGCATCACCGACAGGCAATTCAAATCCGAGTGCACCACCACATTGGCCACGTTACGGTGCACGAACAACTCGCCCGGCAACAGGTTGACCAGGTCATTGGCCGGCACCCGGCTGTCAGCGCAGCCAATCCACAAATACTGCGGCGTTTGCTGCTTGAGCAAGCTGGTGAAGAAACCGGGCTGGCGCGCTTCGGTGTCGGCCGCCCAGCTTTTATTGCTATCCAGAAGTTCTTGAAGGTCTGTACTCATGACGGCATTGTCGGGTGAACGAATGACGGACAGCTTGCAGGCCAGCCTTAGGCCGCCGAAATTGCTCGGGCATGCTGCTTGTTGGTCACCAAGTTGCGGCCCGTGCTGCGGTTCATGTTGCAGCTCAAGCCCAGGACTGCAACAAGGCCAAGGAAACGCCGATGCCGCCGCAAACCTCGATCAGCGGCCGCTTGAAGCCGGCCAAGGCCGGCGCATGCACGCTGAGCGCGGCCAAGGCGGCGCCACAGGCGGGCTCCACCATCACCCGCATGGCATCGGCAAAGCGCACGCAGGCCTGTGTGGCTTGCGCGTCTGTGACCGTCAGGCTCAGCGTCGGATGGCTTTGCGCCAGGCGCAAGGCCTCGTCGGCCACACGGCGTGCGCCCAGCGAGGTAGCGACGGAGGTGATGGCGGGCAAGGTCACCGCATAGCCGGCTTGCAGGCTCTGGCTGAGGCTGTCGGCACCCAGGGTTTCGGCGGCGATCACGGGCACATGGTGCAGGCCGTGGCGCTGCAGGCCTTGAACGATGCCGCAGAACAGGCCACCGCCGCCAACGGCGGTGATGACGGCATCAAAGGCCAGGCCTTGCTCGAGGACCTCGTCGATCAGGGTCGAATGCCCCTGCCAGAGCAGCGGGTGGTCGAAGGGGTGGACGTAGGTGGCGCCGCGCTCGACTGCCAGGGCCTGGGCGAAGGCATTCGCCTCATCGAAGACCGCGCCGTGGCGCAGCACGCTGGCGCCGCGAGCGGCGATCTTCTCGGCCACGGCCGCGCTGCTGCTCTCGGGCAGCACGATGGTGCAGGCCAGGCCCAGAGCGCCGGCGGCGTGGGCGGCCGCAAAACCAGCGTTGCCGCCGGAGGCGCAGACGATCTCGCGCGCGCCATCGGCGGCGGCCTGCTGCACCAGCCGGCCGATGCCGCGCAGCTTGAAGCTGCCGCTGGGCTGCAGCGCGTCCATCTTCAGCCAGACCTCGGGCTGAGGGAACAGACCCGGCGCCGCGCGCAGCAGCGGGGTGTTCAGGTGCAGCGCGTCCAATCGCATCACATCGTCTGGCTGCGACTCACATCCGCAACGCGGATATGAGTCTTCGCCGCAACGGCGCCGCCCTGCGGCTTGTTGTCTGTACCCTCGCCCATTACATGGTCTCGGCGAAGAGTTCGCGGCCGATCAGCATGCGGCGAATTTCCGAAGTGCCGGCGCCGATCTCATACAGCTTGGCATCGCGCCAGAGGCGGCCCAGCGGGTACTCGTTGATATAGCCGTTGCCACCGAAGATTTGCACGCCCTCGCCGGCCATCCAGGTGGCTTTTTCAGCCGTCCACAGAATCACCGAAGCGCAGTCCTTGCGGACCTGGCGCACATGCTCGGCGCCCAGCAAGTCGAGGTTCTTGGCCACGGTGTAGGCAAACGAGCGGCCGGCTTGCAGCACGGTGTACATGTCCGCGACCTTGCCCTGGATCAGCTGGAACTCGCCGATGCTTTGGCCGAACTGCTTGCGGTCGTGGATGTAGGGGATCACGTTGTCCATCACGCTTTGCATGATGCCCAGCGGGCCGCCGGTCAGCACGGCGCGCTCGTAGTCCAGGCCCGACATCAGCACCTTGGCGCCACCGTTGACGGCGCCCAGCACGTTCTCGGCCGGCACTTCCACGTTTTGGAACACCAGCTCGCCGGTGTGGCTGCCGCGCATGCCCAGCTTGTCGAGCTTCTGCGCGATGCTGAAACCGGGCATGCCCTTCTCGATCAGGAAGGCGGTGACGCCGCGCGCGCCCAGTTCGGGCTCGCTCTTGGCGTAGACCACCAGGGTGTCGGCATCGGGGCCATTGGTGATCCACATCTTGTTGCCGTTGAGCAGGTAGTAGCCACCCTTGTCTTCGGCGCGCAACTTCATGCTCAGCACGTCGGAGCCGGCACCGGGCTCGCTCATGGCAAGCGCGCCGACATGCTCGCCGCTGATCAGCTTGGGCAGGTACTTGGCTTTTTGCGCGGCATTGCCGTTGCGCTTGATCTGGTTGACGCAAAGATTGCTGTGCGCGCCGTAGCTCAGGCCCACAGAGGCGCTGGCGCGGCTGATTTCCTCCATCGCGATCATGTGGGCCAGGTAGCCCATGTTCGCGCCGCCGTATTCCTCGCCGACGGTGATGCCCAGCACGCCCAGATCACCCATCTTGCGCCACAGGTCCATGGGGAACTGGTCGCTGCGATCAATCTCGGCCGCACGCGGCGCGATCTCGGCCTGCGCAAAGTCGCGCACCGCATCGCGCAGCGCGTCGATGTCTTCGCCGAGTTGGAAATTCAGGCCGGGCAAGTTGGTCATGATGCGGGTCTCCAATAATGGGGTCAGAGTCAATTAATTTGGGCCGAGTGCTCTTATGTGCCCACCGCCTCGCTTCATCCTAAGCTGCATGACAAAACATGCGCAGGGCTTCGTGGCCCCGGCCTCAAGAATTTCAACGGACGGCACAAGTGACGTTTACGTAAACGTCAATCAAGCGCAGATTCTAAGCTGAGCTTGGGGCCACTTGGCATCCCTCAAACCCGATCCGGCAACAGGCGCCGCACCAGTGGGTGGGAGATCTTTTTGGCGGTGCCGATGGCGTAGAAATGCTCCTCCACGCCTTCACAGGGGCCGACACGGCGCAGCTCGTAGCGATGCGTGAGCTTCTCGTGCATCAGCTCGGCAGCCGGGAACACGCCAAAGCCACCTGCACCAAAGGTAGCCAGCAAGGCGCTGTCCTCAAACTCACCGACGATGCGCGGCTTGACGCCTTGGCGCTCCAGCCATTGGTCCAAGCGCAGGCGCACCGCCGTCTGCGTGGTGGGCAGCAGTATGGGCACTTGGCCCAGCGAGCGTGGGAAGTCAGCCGCCGCAGCCTCGTACAAGGCCTCGGGCGCATACCAGGCCATGGCCGAAAAACCGAGCGAATGGCTGTAGACCTTGAGATTGGGATTGGTGGGCGCGGGTCGGTCGGCCAGCACCACGTCCAGGCGGTGCAGGGCCAACTCGCCCAGCAGGCCTTCAAACTGGTCCTCGTGGCACAGCAGGCGCAGATCGGGCTCGGCTTCGATGATGGGCTGCAGCAGATGGCGCACTGCCAATTTGGACAAACCGTCTGAAATCCCCACCGTCAGCCGCACCACCCGCGAGCCCACCGATTCGCGCAGATTGGCCGGCAATTGCTCGCCCAGCTGAAAAATCAGGTCGGCCTGGCGCAGTGCAACCTCGCCCGCCTCGGTCAGCGCCACGCCGCGCCCGGCGGGCTTGAGCAAGGCAAAGCCCAACGACTTCTCCAGCTCGCGCACCTGGGTGCTGACGGTCTGCACCGCCATGCCCAAACGCTCGGCGGCCTTGGACACGCCGCCCTCCTTGGCCACCACCCAGAAGTAGTAGAGATGCCGGTAGCTGAACTCAAGACTCATGGGGGCCTCCGGTGATTAACCGTGTTTTAAGGAAGTGTTAGTACTCGATTCTCTGCTTTTTTAGAAAGCCTTGCCACCCTAAGCTGTACGCACTCCCCAATGGCTGATGCCAGCAGGGGCCGCCCAACCCACCAGCAGGAGGTATTCGTTCATGCAAGTTCATTTCGAATCTCACGATCTCCACGGCGCTCAGTTGCGAGACTTGGTGCTGCAGCGCCTGACCTTCGCCATGCGACGGGTGGCCCTGCATGTGCCGACGGCTCGGGTTCAGCTGACCGACATCAACGGCCCGCGCGGCGGCATCGACAAGCGCTGCACCCTGGAACTGCGCACCGAAGGCGCCGGCACGCTGGTCATCAGCGCCACCGCCGCCCGCTGGCGCGAGGCTTTTGAGCACGCCCTGGCCCGCGCCAGCCGCGCCCTGACCCGGGCCTGGCAAAGAAGCCGCAGCCACCCCAAGAACAACAAGCGCCTGCCGCTGCCCAGCAGCGACTGAAAGCACTTAGCCCCAACACCGATCAAGAAAGGCATTAGCAAACATCATGGACTCCTACAACAATCAATCTGACCCACGCCAGCCGGCCCGGGCCATCCCCATCAATCAGAACATGGGCTTTGGCGAACTGGGTGACAGCCATTACGAAAGCGGAAGCAACACGACCGCCCTGGCGCCCAACGCCAGCCGCGTGCTGCGCAATACCTACGCCCTGCTGTCCATGACCCTGCTGTTCAGCGCGGCCATTGCGGCCGCCAGCGTGGCCATGAAGCTGCCCGCGCCGGGCATCATCATCACCTTGGTGGGCTATTTCGGCCTGCTGTTCGCGGTGCACAAGCTGCAAAACAGCGGCTGGGCCGTGCCAGTGGTGTTCGCCTTGACCGGCTTCATGGGTTACACCATGGGCCCGCTGCTGACCCGCAGCCTGTCACTGCCCAACGGCGCGGAAGTGGTGATGATGGCCTTGGCCGCCACCGGCGCCACCTTCTTGGCCCTGTCGGCCTGGGTGTTGACGAGCAAGCGTGACCTCAGCTTCATGGGCGGCTTCCTGTTCGCCGGCATGGTGATTGCGATGTTGTGCGGCCTGGCCGCCGTGTTCCTGCAAATCCCGGCGTTGAGCCTGGCTGTGTCCGCCATGGTGGCCCTGCTGTCGGCTGGCCTGATCATGTTCGAGACCAGCCGCATCGTGAACGGCGGCGAGAGCAACTATGTGCTGGCCACGGTGAGTTTGTTCGTCTCGATCTTCAATTTGTTCACCAGCTTGCTGAGCCTGTTCGGCTTCGGCAGCTCGAACGATTGATGCCAGCAAGGCCGTAGCTGCGCGAACCACGGGCCCTGCCGGGCCTGTGGCTTGAGCGCGGCGCCAAGGTCACCACCCAACCCTGACACCGAGCCCAATATGCGCAGCGAATTCGAAACGGGTCTGGCCTGGCAGAGCCAGCAAGTCTGGCTCGCCAGCTTCGATGGCGGCAGCGAGGAAGCAACGCCCACCCCCTCAATGATGAGCTGGCCTGAACTCAGCCACATCGACCCGCAGCATTGCCCCCTGCTCGCTGCCATCGCCATCGAAGATGACAAGGACGATGGCTCAGCGAACAGCGCCACACACCACGATAGAGATTGCCATGTCTAGTTTGATGATTTGCTTTGGCGTGATTGCGGTCGCCATTCTGTACGCCGCCGCCTGTGAGTACCGGGCCAAGAACACCCGTGACGCCCATCTGCTGGCCGGCCTCGGCGCAACCAGTATGGCCACGACCTTAGGGGCCTGGATAATCTGAGGATGCAAAGCTTCCTTGACCCTGCCATCCTTTTCTTCATCTTCGGCATCCTCGCCGGAGCATTGAAATCCAACCTCGAGATCCCTGCCCCGATCTCGAGGTTTTTGTCTTTGTATCTGCTGATGGCCCTGGGCCTGAAGGGTGGCTTTGCGCTGGCCAAGTCAGGCCTGACGATGGAAGTCAGCGTCACCTTGGGCCTTGCGCTCTTGCTGGCGGTGCTGGTGCCGGCGTTGGGCTATCTGACCCTGCGGCGCTTTCTCTCGGGCTTCGACGCTGCGGCCATTGCCGCCACCTACGGCTCGGTCAGCGCGGTGAGTTTCATCACCGCCACGCAGTACCTGAACAATCATGATATTGACTATGGCGGCCATATGGCGGCGGCAATGGCCTTGATGGAATCGCCCGCCATCATCATCGCCGTGCTGCTGGCCAACTGGGTCCGGCAAAAACAGCGTGGCAGCCAAGGGGCTGCGGCAGTGGCAGGTGCAGCCAAAACTCAGGACGCCAGCCTCGGCAAGATCCTGCATGAATCCCTGACCGATGGCGCACAGCTGCTGCTGATGGGTGCCATGGTGGTGGGCTTGGTCAGCGGTGCGGCCGGCGAGGCGGCGATGAAGCCCTTCTCCATCGACCTGTTCAAAGGCATGCTGGCCTTCTTCCTGCTGGACATGGGCTTGCTGGCGGCGCGCAATATGGGCGGGCTCAAGGCACAGTCGCCCTGGTTGATCGCCTATGCCCTGGGGGCACCGCTGGTGCATGCCAGCGTGGCATTGGGCTTGGCGCTGTTGTTCGGCGTGTCGGCAGGCAACACCGCCTTGCTGATGGTGCTGGCGGCGAGTGCCTCCTACATCGCCGTGCCCGCAGTGATTCGCCACGCGATTCCCGAGGCCAACCCCAGCCTTTACTTCGGCATGTCGCTGGGGATCACCTTCCCCTTCAATATCTTGCTGGGGATTCCGCTGTATACGGCGGTGGCGCAGCGGGTGGTGGGCTAAGCAAAGCTGAACGTCAAAGGCTCAGAGGAAGCGCTCCAAAATCTTCTTCGAGCCCTTATCCAGCGCAAAGCGATCCGGCACCAACAGTTGCAGGCCATGGCTGCTGGCGATCAAGAGGCGGCCTTCGCCCAGGCGGCGGATGTCCTCTTCGGTGCGCAGGATGAATTGGGTTTCGCCACGGTCGGTTTCCACGGTCCACTGGCTGGGCGTTGAGAAGGTCGACACCTTCTTGATGCTCAGCACGCTGGGCATGAAGTCGCGGCTGGCCAGCTCAGACTCCAGCAACTCGCGCTCCGGCGCTGGCAAGTCGCTGAGGCGGTTGACCCACAGCAGCTCATGCCCGTCCTGACCCACCAGCGAAACGCCTTCGTCAGGGGCTGAGATGGGGTGCGCACGCACCGGCACCACGGCTTCGTGGCGCTGGCCCGCTTCATCGGTCAGCACCAGGCGACCCAGGGCGTTGCGCTCCAGCTTTTGATATGTCGTTGTTGTCATGGTGGCGGCGCTGGCTCAGGCGTTGATGGTGTGGGCGGAAAGATTGGGCGGCAGCAGGGGCACGGTTTCTTCCGCATCCACACGGCGCGCCTGCGCCTCGTACAAGCGCCAGTAGTGGCCGCGCTTTTCCATCAACTCGTCGTGCGGTCCAACTTCAACCACTTGGCCGCGATCCATCACCACCAGGCGATCCGCCTTGCGCAGCGTGGACAAGCGGTGGGCAATGGCAATGGTGGTGCGGCCTTGCACCAGATTGTCCAGCGCCTTCTGAATTTCCTTCTCGGTCTCGGTGTCCACCGAGGAGGTGGCTTCGTCGAGGATCAGGATGCGCGGGTCGATCAGCAGCGCGCGGGCGATCGAGATGCGCTGGCGCTCACCACCTGACAAGCCCTGACCCCGCTCACCCACCAGCGAGTCATAACCCTGCGGCAAGCGCAGGATGAATTCATGCGCATGCGCGGCGCGTGCGGCGGCCACGATTTCTTCGCGGGTGGCGTCAGGCTTGCCGTAGGCGATGTTCTCGGCAATGGTGCCGAAGAACAGGAAGGGCTCTTGCAGCACCAAGCCGATGTGGCGGCGATAGTCGGCCACGCGGATTCGGCGCAGGTCGACGCCATCCACGCGGATGCCACCTTCGGTGACGTCGTAGAAGCGGCAGATCAGGTTCACCAGCGTGCTCTTGCCCGAGCCGCTATGACCCACCAAACCGATCATTTCACCAGGCTTGATCTCCAGCGTCAGGCCCCGAATCACGGCACGGTTGCCGTAGCGGAAGCCGATGTCGTCGATTTGCAAGCCGCCCTTCACCTTGTTCATCTCCACCGGGTGGGTGGGTTCGGGCACATTGGATTGATGGTCCAAGATGTCAAAAATGCGCTTGGCGCCGGCGGCGGCTTTTTGCGTCACCGAGACGATGCGGCTCATCGAGTCCATGCGGCCGTAGAAGCGGCCGATATAGGCCAAGAACGAGGTCAGCACACCCACCGTGATGTCCTGATGCGAGATCAGGTAGATGCCGTAGGCCCAAACCACCAACAAGCCCATTTCGGTCAACAGCGAGACCGTGGGGGTGAACAAGCTCCAGGTCTTGTTGAGCTTGTCGTTGACCTTGAGGTTGTTGTCGTTGGCGTCTTTGAAGCGCTTGGCTTCACGGCTTTCTTGCGCAAAGGCCTTGACCACGCGGATGCCGGGAATGGTGTCGGCCAGCACCGAGGTCACCTCACCCCAGACGCGGTCGATCTTCTCGAAGCCGGTGCGCAAGCGGTCCCGCACCAGATGGATCATCCAGGCGATGAAGGGAAGCGGCACCAGGGTGGCCAGGGCAAGCCAGTGATTGATATTGAAAAGAATCACCGCCGTCATGGTCAGCATCAACACATCGGAGATGAAGTCCAGCGCATGGAGAGACAAGAACACGCTGATGCGGTCGGTCTCCGAACCGATGCGCGACATCAAGTCGCCGGTGCGCTTATTGCCGAAATACTCCAGCGACAGCGACAGCAGGTGTTCAAACGTGTAGGTTCGCAGATCGGCCGCAATGCGCTCCGACACCAAGGCCAGCACATAGGTCTTGGCCCAGCCGAGCAGCCAGGAAACTAGGCCGGCGCCAAACAAGCCGCTCAAATAAAAGGTCACCAGCCAGGGATCAATCTTCTGCCCGGCCTGGAAGGGGATCAGCACCTCGTCCATCAGCGGCCGATAAAGGTAAGGGCCGACCAAGGTAGCGCCCGTGGCGCCCAGCATCAGCATGAAGCCCAGCAGCAGCTGACCCTGGTAAGGGCGCGCGAATTGCCACAGGCGCAGCAGCACCCATGTGGACGGGGGCGTGTGCAGCTCACGCGCGCAAGTGGGGCATTCCTCGCTCTCGGGCGGCAGCGGCGCCTTGCAGCTGGGGCAGAACTCCAAGTCCTCGGCCGAGCCCTCGCCGACCACGGCGCGGTTCTCAAACGCTTCTTGCCAGCGCTGGGCTTGCAAATTGATCTGCAGGGTGAAACGCCATTGCGCCAGGCGCTGCGCACCTTCAATCAGCTCCAGGCTGCCGATGCCGGCATGGTCGCTGATGCGCATTTCCATGCCCGGGGTCAGTACCCACTCACGCCACGCCGAGGTGGCCGAATCCCAGGCCAGCAAACGCTGATTCGTCAGTGCCAACAGGCCGCTGGCAAACTGCATCCGCGAGTCGAGGTCAACCTCCAGCTGGGCTTGAACGTTCTCATTCGTTAACAGGCGTGATTGCAAAGCGGCCCACTGGGGGTGCTGAACAGAAGCGTCGACGACAACAGGATGATGATGCTGCATTGTGTTTTTGAGCCAAGGTCTTCAAAAAGCCACTTGGCGTTGTTTGGAGTGAGATTTTCACTCATGCGCCGCCCCTCACCGCTTTCCGCAGCAATTCTTGCGCTCGGGCTGCCGTTCACGTGGACAAAAGCAAACAGTCACTTGGGCGGCTTGTAAGCCTCTGTCAGCCTTGACGCTTGCCAAAGGGCGCACAATGATGCCCTGCCGCGATACCCGCAAAAATTCCCCTCCCCTCATCAGTCCATGCCATCCATGAGCAAGAAAGAAGACATCAAGCTGCAGCGCATTAATTATTTGCGCGGGCCCAATATGTGGACCTACCGTCCCGTGCTGGAGGTCTGGCTGGACCTGGGCGAGCTGGAGGACTACCCCAGCAATCTGCTGCCAGGCTTCACCGAGCGCCTGACCAAGGCCCTGCCGGCCCTGATCGAACACCATTGCGGCGTGGGCGAACGCGGCGGTTTCCTGCAGCGCCTGGTGGAAGGCACCTGGTGCGGCCATGTGCTGGAGCATGTGGTGATCGAACTCTTGAACCTGGCGGGCATGCCCACCGGTTTTGGCCAAACCCGCAGCACCAGCCAACGCGGCGTTTACCGCATGGTGTTCCGCGCCCGTGATGAGCAAGTGGCCCGCAGCGCCCTGGCCGAGGGTCATGCCTTGTTGATGGCGGCCATCAACGACCAAGCCTTTGACGTGGACGCCGCCGTGGCCCGCGTGCGCGACAAGCTCGACGACTGCTACCTCGGCCCCTCGACGGCCGCCATCGTCGCCGCCGCCACCGACCGCCGCATCCCGCATATCCGCCTCAATGACGGCAATCTGGTGCAGCTGGGCCATGGCGCACGCCAACGCCGCATCTGGACCGCTGAGACTGATATGACCAGCGCCATCGCCGAAGGCATTGCCGGCGACAAGGATCTGACCAAAACCCTGCTGAAGTCCTGCGGCGTGCCGGTGCCCGCCGGTGTTGCGGTGAAATCGGCTGAAGCCGCCTGGGAAGCGGCCGTTGACCTGGGCTTGCCGGTCGTCGTCAAACCCTCCGACGGCAACCATGGCCGCGGTGTCACGCTGGACCTGAAGAAGCGCGAAGACGTTTACGCCGCCTTCAAGCTGGCCGAAGAACACGGCAGCGAAGTGCTGGTGGAAAGCTATATCCCCGGCAATGAGCACCGCCTGCTGGTGGTGGGCGGCAAGGTGGTGGCCGCCGCGCGCGGCGATATCGCCTTTGTGACCGGCGACGGCACGCAGACCGTGGGCCAACTGATCGACTCACAAATCAACACCGACCCGCGCCGCGGCCTGACCGAAGAATTCCCGCTCAACCGCATCAATGCGCTGGAAGACGCGGTAATCCTGCTGGATCTGGAGCGCCAGGGCCTGAAAATTGACTCGGTGCCTGAGGCCGGCCGCCAAGTGCTGATCCAGCGCAACGGCAATGTCGCCATTGACTGCACCGACTTGGTTCACCCTGAAGTGGCCCATACCGTGGCCCTGGCTGCCCGCGTGATCGGCCTGGACATTGCCGGCATCGATGTGGTGGCACAAGACATCAGCCGCCCCTTGCAAGAGCAGGGCGGCGCCATCGTCGAAGTCAATGCCGGCCCCGGCCTGCTGATGCACCTGAAGCCGGCCGAGGGCATGCCTCAGCCGGTGGGTCAGGCCATCATCGACCATTTGTTTGCCGACGATGAAACCGGCCGCATTCCCATCGTGGGCATCGCCGGTTCGCGCGGCACGCACACCATTTCCCGCTTGGTAGCCTGGTTGCTGCACCTCAACGGCCGCCATGTCGGTTTGGCCTGCCGCGACGGTTTGTTCCTGGGCACACGCCGGGTTGAGCGCAAGAACAGCGCACGCTGGGATGCCTCGCATCGCTTGCTGATGAACCGCGGTGTCGACGCGGTGGTGATTGAGAACAGCGCCGAATCCGTCTTGCGCGACGGCTTGGCCTATGACCGCTGCCATGTCGGCGTGGTCACGGATATGGGCGGCATCGCCGCCTTGGGCGACTTTGATGTGCAGACCGAAGATCAGCTCTACAAGGTCATGCGCACCCAGGTCGATGTGGTGCTGAGCGAAGGCGCGGCCGTCTTGAACGCCGCCGAGCCGCGTCTGCTGGACATGATGGAGCTGTGCGACGGCGAGGTCATTTTGTACGCCGAAGACGGTCAGCTGCCGGCCTTGCAGGAACACCGCGCCAAGGGCGGCCGGGCCGTCTTCTTGCAAGGTGGCGCGGCCATGCTGGCGCAAGGCCAATCAGAAACCCTGGGCGCCAATGTCGAGGCCTTGCTGCGCCGCTTCGCCGCCACCCCTGCCGCCACAACGGCCGAGTTGGATAGCAGCGTTGTGCTGGCCGCCGTGGCCACCGGCTGGGCCATGAATATTTCGCCCGAGTTGATTTCCGCCGGACTGGACACTTTTGTGCCCGACCTGCACGCCTGATCACACCCGGCCTCGTTAGCGATCCCCTTTTTTTCCAGATTCGAAAGACAGCAAACCATGGAAGTCTCTCGCACCCGTGCACTGCGTGGCCCCAATATGTGGAGCCGCCATACGGCCATCGAGGCTGTTGTGCATTGCCAGCCGCAAGAGCAATCAATCGCCGCCCTGCCCGAGTTCGAAGCCCGGCTGCGCGCCCTCTTCCCCGCCATCGGCGCCCTGCGCCCGGCCAGTGCCACGCGCACGCCGATCTCGCTGGCCCATGTGCTGGAGCAAGCCACCCTGGCCCTGCAAGCCCAGGCAGGTTGCCCGGTCACCTTCAGCCACACCCATGTCACCTCCGAGCCCGGCAGCTACCAAGTCGTGGTGGAGTACAGCGAAGAAGACGTCGGCAAGCTGGCTTTTGACTACGCCCGCAAGCTGATCGCCGCTGCACTGGACGGCACCGCTTTTGATGCAGATGCCGCGCTGAAAGAACTGCGTGATCTGGATGAAGACGTGCGCATGGGCCCCTCCACCGGCTCCATCGTCAATGCGGCCGTGGCCCGTGGTGTGCCTTATCGCCGCCTGACCCAAGGCAGCTTGGTGCAGTTTGGCTGGGGCGCCAAGCAGCGTCGCATCTGGGCCGCGGAGGTGGATGCCACCAGTGCCGTCTCCGAATCGATCGCGCAAGACAAGGACCTCACCAAGCGCTTGCTGCAATCGGCCGGCGTGCCGGTGCCCATCGGCAGCCCCGTGCATTCGGTGGATGAAGCCTGGCAAGTCGCGCTCGACGTGGGCCTGCCCGTGGTGGTCAAGCCGCAAGACGGCAACCAGGGCAAGGGCGTGACGGTCAACGTCGTCACCCGCGAACACATGGAAATCGCCTACAAGGCCGCCGATGAAATCGGCACCGTGATGGTGGAAAAGTTCCTGCCGGGCAGTGACTACCGCCTGCTGGTGATTGGCGACAAGCTGGTGGCCGCCGCCCGCCGCGACCCACCGCATGTGATCGGCGACGGCGAGCTGACCGTCAAGCAATTGGTGGACAAGGTCAATGCCGACCCCAAGCGCGGCGATGGCCACGCCACCTCGCTGACCAAGATCCGCTTCGACGACATCGCCGTGGCGCGCCTGGTGCAGCAAGACCTGACCCCCGAGTCAGTGCCCGAGAAAGGCCGCCGCGTCATCCTGCGCAATAACGCCAATTTGTCGACCGGCGGCACCGCCACCGATGTGACGGATGATGTGCACCCCGAAGTGGCCGCCCGCGCGATTGCGGCAGCCCAAGTCGTCGGCCTGCATGTTTGCGGCGTGGACGTGGTGGCCGAAGGCGTGCTGCGCCCGCTGGAAGAGCAAAGCGGTGGCATCGTCGAGGTCAACGCCGCCCCCGGCCTGCGCATGCACTTGAGCCCCAGCTACGGCAAGGGCCGCAATGTTGGCGAGGCCATCATTGCCCACCTCTACGGCCATGGCCACAAGAGTGAAGATGGCCGCATCCCGGTGGTGGCCGTCACCGGCACCAATGGCAAGACGACCACGTCCCGCCTGATCGCCCACCTCTTCGCCACCTGTGGCCTGAAGGTCGGCATGACCAATACCGATGGCGTCTATGTGGACGGCCGCCAGATCGACAGCGGCGATTGCTCCGGCCCCAAGAGCGCCCGCAATGTGCTGATGCACCCCGACGTCGAGGCCGCAGTGTTTGAAACGGCGCGCGGCGGTGTGCTGCGTGAAGGCCTGGGTTTTGACCGCTGCCAAGTCGCCGTCGTCACCAATCTCGGCGCCGGCGACCACCTGGGCATGAACTTCCTCAATACGGTGGAAGAGCTGGCCTTGGTCAAGCGCGTCATCGTGCAGAACGTCGCGCCCACGGGCTTTGCTGTGCTCAACGCCGCCGACCCCATCGTCGCCGGCATGGCAGCGCCCTGCCCCGGCCAAGTGATCTACTTCGCCGCGGACCGTCATCACCCCTTGATGGCGACTCACCGCGCGCAAGGCAAGCGTTGCGTCTACATCGACGGCGACATGCTGGTAGCAGCCCAAGGCAGCTGGCGTGAAAGCATCCCGCTGCGCGAAATCCCCATCACCCGCAACGGCGCCATCGGCTTCCAGGTGGAGAACGCCATGGCCTCGGTGGCAGCAGCTTGGGGTGTCGGCTTGGACTGGGACACGGTGCGCCGCGGCGTGGCCAGCTTCGCCAACGATGCTGACAACGCCCCCGGCCGCTTCAATGTGATGGACTATCGCGGCGCCACCGTGATTGCCGACTACGGCCACAACGCTGACGCGATGCGCGCCCTTGTGTCGGCTGTGGCAGCCCTACCGGGCAAACGCCGCTCGGTCGTGATCAGCGGCGCGGGTGACCGCCGCGACGAAGACATTCGCGAACAAACCGTCATCCTCGGCGAAGCCTTCGACGACGTACTCCTGTTCGAAGACGCCTGCCAGCGCGGCCGCCAAGACGGCGAAGTTCTGGCGCTCTTGCGCCAAGGCCTGGAAGGCGCCAGCCGCACCAGCCATATCGACGAGATTCGGGGTGAGTTCATCGCCATCGACAAGGCGCTGGCCAGATTGCAGCCAGGTGATTTGTGCCTGGTCTTGGTCGACCAAGTCGAAGAGGCGCTGGCACACTTAGCAAAGCGAATCGCCGAGGGCTGATGCCTGGTTTAGCTATGGATCGCTAGGGTAAATACCTAGGGTTTTCACTCCCCCACGTTTCGAGGGCGATCAAACGACCGTTTTTTCCTGGCTTCGTCATAATCAATTCATCATTAAGCCGCTACTGTCATGGCAGCGGCTTAGTTGAGGCGCTGAAACGCTAGAGCAGAAATGTTTTCGTTCTGCTCTGTCCTGTTGTCTGCCGTTTGTCTCAGTCATGACCTGAACGGCACCTTCGGCTGTCATTGATTTTCAGGAGTAGTAAACATGTCTAGATTGACTCATTTGGTTCGTGCGCTGGCGCTGGCCGGTGTCACTTCGGCGTTGGCTGCGAGTGCGTTCGCATCCGTGACCGTCAAGGACGGCCTCGGCAATACGCTGGCCTCCGGCGTCACGGCATTTGATGAAAACGAGACCGGCAGCGGCGTCGTGAAAGGCGCGGGAACTGCCGCGCCAGTCGTTGGCGCCATTCAGGATTACCTGTATCAGGCCAATGTGGTGAGCTTCACCGGTGCACTGTCACCAACACTCAATGGCAGTTTTGCAGCTGGCGGTTACGAAGTCACCGTTTCGGCCCATGTTCAACTGCAGGTCACCAGCGTGAACTTGGTTGGCACAGGTTATGTGGCAACTTTCAAGGCCATCGGTGGCACCGCAGCCTTGTATTACGACAGCAAGCTAGAAGGCGGCGTCAAGTCCGATACCGCCTCAGGCAATGGCTTTGACGACGGCCATATGTTTGGCATGTTCAATGTGACACCAGGTGGCGTTTCCTCATTCTTCTCACCCACTGCCGGTAGCGGCATCGGCTCTGCGGCCTTCAACTTCCAAGTCGTCGGCGCCGTGGATGGCAACTACCTGAGCAGCAGCACGGGTCCCATTACTGGCATGAACTTCTCGTCAAACCAGAGCTTGCCGGTGGGCACATCGGCCACCACATCCTTCCACAACAATTCGTCCAATAACTTTGGCGACTTGTTCACGACCTATGCGGTTGGCAACAACGATCTGCTGCTCAAGGTGGACGGCTCGACCACCTTCACCACACCGGTTCCGGAGCCATCATCCTACGCCTTGCTACTGGCCGGCTTGGGCGTGTTCGGTTTCTTGGCTCGCCGCCGTCGCAGCCTCTGATTCGTATTGCCTGAATGAAAAAAAGCAGCCCGCCGGCTGCTTTTTTGTTTGTGCGGCGCCAACTTGGCGCCGCTCTGCTGTCAGCTAGGCCGAAGCCTTATTTGCCACCAGGCAAATTGCCTTCCACGCCCTTGACGTAGAAGTTGATGCCGGAGAGAAACTTGTCGTCGGCCACATCGCCAGCCTTCAAAACCTCTTTGCCATCTTGCGCCAGCAAGGGGCCCTTCCAGATCGCGAAGCTGCCGTCCTTGAGACCGGCCTTGACCTTGTCCAACTCGGCCTTGGCCTCGGCCGGCACTTTGTCAGAGATCGAGACCAGATCGATGGCCCCCTCTTTGACGCCCCACCAGGCATGCTTGCCTGGGCCGGCTGTCCACTTGCCGTCCAGCACTTCACGCACGCTGGCGATGTAGTACGGTGCCCAATTGATGACGGCAGAACCCAGGTGAGCCTTGGGGCCGTAGCCGCTCATATCGGAATCCCAGCCGAAGGCCAGCTTGCCGTTCTTCTCGGCCGTCTGCAGCACGGCGCTGGAGTCGGTGTTCTGCATCAAGACGTCGGCGCCACCATTGATCAGGGTCTGGGCCGCTTCCGACTCTTGCGGTGGGTCGAACCACTTATTGACCCACACCACCTTGACCTTGATCTTCGGGTTGCCGGTCTGCGCGCCGAGGGTGAAGCTGTTGATATTGCGGATCACTTCGGGAATTGGGATGGAGCCGACCACGCCCAGCGTGCCGGTCTTGCTCATGCGCCCGGCGATCACGCCGGCCATGTACGCGCCCTCGTAAGTCCGCGCGTCGTAGGTGCGCATATTGCCGGCCTGCTTGTAGCCGGTGGCATGCTCAAACTTCACCTCGGGGCTGTCCTGGGCCACCTTGAGCATGGGCTCCATATAGCCGTAAGTGGTGCCAAAAATGAGCTTGGCATCCTGACCCACCATATCGCGGAAGACGCGCTCGGCGTCGGCCGCCTCGGGCACTTTCTCAACGATGCTGGTGACGATGCGGTCGCCAAATTCTTTGTCCAGGGCCTTGCGTGCGTTGTCGTGCGCGAAGGTCCAGCCGCCGTCACCCACCGGGCCGACATAGGCAAAAGCGATCTTCAAAGGCTGGGGCTTGGCGGCTGCGTCAGCGGCGCTGGCGGCGGATGCGGGCGCGGCCGGCGCTGCAGCCTCCTCCTTCTTGCCACAGCCCAGCAAGGCGGCGGTGGCGGCCAAACTTGTCCAAGCACCCAGTTTGAGCAGGTGTCTGCGCTTGTCTTGATTCATGGCATCTCCAAAAAATGAGCAACAAGGTTGCGGAGGAATGAGGGCAATCAGGAACCCGGGAAGAAGGGTTTGCCCAGTGAGGCCGGCATATTCGCCCGGATGAAATTGGCATTGCTGGAAATCAGCACCAGCACGGTGATGGTGGCCAGATAAGGCAGCATGCTGAGGAACTGGCTAGCAATTTGCATGCCCTGTCCTTGCAGATAGAACTGCAACATGGTGACAAAGCCAAACAGATAGGCGCCCAACAAGACGCGCGCCGGCCGCCAGGTGGCGAAGGTGGTCAACGCCAGCGCGATCCAGCCCTTGCCGGCAATCATGCCCTCCACCCACAGCGGCGTGTAGATGACCGAGACATAGGCCCCGGCCAAGCCACACAAGGCGCCGCCCGCCATCACCGCCGCCAAACGCAGGCGGCGCACCGGGTAGCCCAGGGCGTGTGCCGACTCGGGCGACTCACCCACGGCACGCAGAATCAGGCCTGAGCGCGAGCGGTACAAGAACCAAGCCAAGCCGAGGGTCAAAGCAATCGTGCCGTAGACCAAGGGATGATGTTTGAAGAAAGCCGGGCCGATGAAGGGAATATCCGCCAGGACCGGAATTTGATGCGACAGCCGGGGCGACAGCTTCTCTTGCGTATAGCCCAGGCCAACAAATGCCGAAAAGCCCGCACCAAACAGGCTCAGTGCCAGACCAGCGGCGTATTGATTGGTGTTGAGCCAGATCACCAGCAGGCCGAACAAACCCGCCAACAGCGCCCCAGCCGCCATGCCAGCCGCGAAGGCCAAGGTGTCGCTGCCGGTGTGAAAAGCGGTGGCGTAGCCCGCCACCGCCGCCACCAACATCATGCCTTCAGCACCAAGATTGACCACGCCGGCGCGTTCATTGATCAAGAGGCCCAGGGCCGCCAGCGCCAGCAAGGTCCCGGCGCTCATGGCCGCAGCAATCAAGAGAGCAATCGATTCCATGCCGACTCCTGATTAAGCCTGTTGGCCCGCAGCCGGGCGCACCCAACGCAGGCGGTAATGGATCAAGGTGTCGCTGGCCAGCAAGGTGAACAGCAGCAGGCCCTGGAACACCCCGGTGATGGATTTGGGCAGGCCCAGGCGCGACTGCGCCAACTCCCCACCGATATAGAACATGCTCATCAAGATGCCTGAAAACACAATGCCCACCGGATGCAAGCGCCCCACAAAGGCCACGATGATGGCGGCAAAGCCGAAGCCCGCGGGCACATAGGGCGTCAGCTGCCCCAGCGGGCCAGCCACTTCCAGGGCACCGGCCAGGCCAGCCAAGCCGCCCGAAATCAACAGCGCCGTCCACAGCGCGCGCTGCGATGAAAAACCCGCATAGCGCGCCGCGGCCGGCGCCATGCCGCCCACTTGCAAGGCGAAGCCTGCATAGCTGCGGAACATGAATAGCCACAAGCCCAGCACCGACGCCGCCGCAATCAACACACCGATGTGCAGGCGCGAGCCATCAAACAATCTAGGAATCTTGGTCACCGCCAAAAAGCTGATGGACTGCGGGAAATTGAAACCCTGCGGATCCTTCCAAGGCCCGTAAACCAAATAGTTCAAGAGCAAATCCGCCACGTAAACCAGCATCAGGCTGACCAGAATCTCATTGGCATTGAAGCGCGCCCGCAATGCGGCGGTAATGGCCGCCCAAGCCATGCCGCCCAAGACGCCTGCCAACAGAATAGCCAGCACAATCATGCGGCTGCTGGATGCATCCGCCTGCATGGCCACCCAGCCGCCGGCCAGGGCGCCAATGATGAACTGCCCCTCCGCGCCGATATTCCAGACATTGCTGCGAAAGCACAGCGCCAAGCCCAGCGCGATCAGGATCAGCGGCGTCGCCTTCAGGCCCAGTTCGCTCCAGGCATAGGCCGAACGAATCGGCTCCCAAAAAAACATTTGCAAGCCACGCACGGGCTCCTTGCCCAAGAGCATGAACAGGCCCACACCCAGCAAGACCGTGACCGCCAGCGCGATCAGAGGCGAGCACAGCGCCATCAGGCGCGAGGGCTGCGGCCGGGCTTCCAGCTTAAGCATGCAAGACCCCTCCGCGCGTTTCGCTGGGCAAGGTTTCAGGCCAAAGCCCGCTCATCCATTCGCCGACCAACTCGCGGTTGGCCTCGGCGATCGGCAGCACCGGCGACAAGCGCCCTTGCGCCATCACCACCAAGCGGTCGCTCAACTCAAACAATTCGTCCAACTCCTCGCTGACCAGCAGCACCGCGCAACCCTCGTCGCGCAGCTTGAGCAACTCGGCGCGGATCAGCGCCGCTGCGCCCACATCAACCCCCCAAGTCGGCTGGGCAATGATGAGCACCCGCGGTGCGGCCGAAATCTCGCGCCCGACAATGAACTTCTGCAGATTGCCGCCCGACAAGCTGCTGGCCGCCGCCCCGGCGCCACCGGCCTTGACCTGGTAGCGAGCGATCAGCGTCTCAGCCATGCGCTGCACCGCATGCACCCGCAGCCAGCCCCAGCGCGTGACGTGGTCACTGCGCGTTAGCAAGGTGTTCTGCGCCAGCGACATGGCGGGCACCGCGCCACGCCCCAGCCGCTCCTCGGGCACAAAGTGCAAGCCCAGAAGGCGGCGCTTGCGCGCGCTGGCGCGGGCAATGTCCTGACCAAACAAATGCACGGCGCCGGGCTGGGCGCGGCGATCTTCGCCCGACAGCGCCGCCAGCATTTCCTGCTGGCCGTTGCCGGACACGCCCGCCACACCCAGGATCTCGCCCGGCTGCAGCTGCAATTCCAAATCCACCAAAGTGGTGCCAAACGGCTGGGCCTTGGCCAGGCTAAGGCGGCGCAGGCTCAGCGCGGGCACCTGGCTGCGCTGACGCGCCACCGAGGGCGCGGC
Source organism: Paucibacter sp. KCTC 42545 (assembly GCF_001477625.1). NCBI lineage: Bacteria > Pseudomonadati > Pseudomonadota > Betaproteobacteria > Burkholderiales > Sphaerotilaceae > Roseateles > Paucibacter sp. KCTC 42545. The sequence continues at coordinate 201,816 of NZ_CP013692.1, read as the reverse complement.
GCGCAACGGTGGCGGCTCGCTGCCAATCATCAGGCGCGATAACTCCGCATTGCTCTGGGTGCGCGGATCCACCTCGCCCGTCACCTTGCCCGCACGCAGCACGGTGCAGTGGTCGCAAAGCGCGCGGATCTCATCGAGCTTGTGGCTGATGTAGAGAATCGCGCAACCCTGCGCGGCCAGCTGGCGCAGCGTGGCAAACAGCTTTTCCACCGCCTGCGGCGTCAGCACCGAGGTCGGCTCATCCAGAATCAAAAGCTCGGGCTTGCCCATCAGGGCACGCACGATTTCCACCCGCTGCCGCTCGCCCACCGACAGCGTATGCACTGGCCGCAGCGGGTCCACGTCCAGGCCATAGACCTGCGCCACCTCACGGATGCGCGCCGTCACCTCGGCCAGGCTGATGCTTTTATCCAGGCCCAGCCAGACGTTCTCGGCCGCGGTCATGGTGTCGAAGAGCGAGAAGTGCTGGTAGACCATGCTCAGGCCCAGGGCACGCGCCTCGGCCGGGCTTTTGATGCGCACCGTCTTGCCATTCCAGCGAATCTCGCCGCCGTCGGGCTGCACCGCGCCGTAGACGATTTTCATCAGGGTCGACTTACCCGCACCGTTCTCGCCCAGCAAGGCATGAATCTGGCCAGCGCGCACCTGCAAATTCACCCCATCATTGGCCTTCACGGAAGGGTACTGTTTGCTGATGGCGATAAGTTCAAGCCGCAGGGTCATGCTGCAAAGGTCTCTTTGGGGGTCAGGTCTTGCGGTGATACGAGATTTTACCTGCCACGTAGCTGCTGACGAGATTGCGCTCATCCGACAAACACATCCACGCGAACACACGTTCATGCAAGTTCTGGGCCACCGCATCGCGCGCCTGCGCCACCGGGCCGCATGCCCAGTCCCACACGCACACATCGGCCAGCGTGTTGGTGCCGAAGTGGCCCAGCTCATGCGTCAAGCCCAGCCCTTCAGCGGCACCACGCGTGGCAGCGTGCAAAGCCGCCCAAGCGCTCAGACGCTGGCCGGCCAGCGCCTGCACCTTGTAGGCATCGAGCAAATTGCGCTGCATGCTCAAACTGGTGCCGCCGCCTACATCGCTGGCGACACTGACTGGCACGCCGGTGCCCGCCGCGGCCGCCCAGTCGAATAAGCCACTGCCCAGGAAGAGATTGGACGAGGGGCAAAAAGCCAGCTGGGCGCCGCGCCGCAGCAGGGCCTGCCTGTCTTCATCATCCAGCCAGATGCCATGCGCCAGCACCGCGCGCGGGTGCAATAAGCCGAGTTGGTCGTACACATCGAGATAGCTACGCGCCTGCGGGAACAAGTCGCTGACCCAGCGCACCTCGGCGCGGTTCTCGGCCACATGGGTTTGCATATAGAGCGAAGCATCGGCACGGCAAAGTGCGCCGGCCATGGCCAGTTGCGCGGCACTGCTGGTGGGTGCAAAACGCGGCGTCACCGCATAAGCCAAACGCCCGTGAGGGCCTTGGCCATGCCAGCGGTCGATCAAGTCGATGCAATCCCGCTCGGCACTGGCCACATCGTCCAGCAAGGCGGGGGGCGCGTGGCGATCCATCAAGACCTTACCGGTGATCAGGCGCATGCCGCGCTCGGCCGCAGCTGCGAACAAGGCCTCGGCCGAGACCTTGTGAACGGTGGGGAAGACCACCGCCGCGGTCGTGCCATGGGCCAGCAAGGCGTCTAGAAAACGCTCGGCCCCCGCCTGCGCCACGGCCGGGTCGGCATAGCGGCATTCGGCCGGGAAGGTGTAGGTGTTGAGCCAGTCCAGCAACTCGGTGCCGTAAGAGGCGATCACATCGAGCTGCGGGCAATGCACATGGGTGTCGACAAAGCCGGGCATGATCAGCCGGCCGCTGTGATCCACCTTGTGCCAGCTCTCATCGGGCTCGGCGGCCTGGCTGCCCTGGATGCGGCCATCGGCGATCAGCAACCAGTGCTCGGGCTGAAAACGCACGGCCGGGCTATCGAGCACACCCCAGGCAGGCTGGGCGCTGAAGTCAAGCAAATCGCCACGCAGGGCCAAGCGATTCGGCGGGGTCGAAGAGGATTTGATCGTTGTTTCAGATGGCATACGCTGCCATCGTATATCTTCGAGCCTGAGCAAGCCCGCCAAACAAGGCAAAAACATGAGTACCTCGACCCGCAACATTCGCTTCTTCCACCGCGGCGCCATCCGCACGGTGCAAGACCTGGCCCCCACCACCACCGTGTTGGAATGGTTGCGCGAGCATGCCCATTGCACGGGCAGCAAGGAAGGCTGCGCCGAAGGCGACTGCGGCGCCTGCACGGTGCTGCTGGGCGAGCTGGACGCCGCCGGCCAGCTGCAGCTGCGCAATGTCAACGCCTGCACCCAGTTCCTGCCCAGCCTGGACGGCCAAGCCCTGCTAACGGTGGAAGACCTGGGCAACTCGGCCGCCCCAGTAGCCGTGCAGCAAGCGATGGTGGACTGCCACGCCAGCCAATGCGGCTTCTGCACGCCCGGCATCGTGATCAGCTTGCAAGCCTGCCTGGAGCGACACTGCGAGGCCGGCACCCGCCCAAGCCGCCAAGAACTGGCCGATGACTTGGCCGGCAATCTGTGCCGCTGCACCGGCTACCGGCCGATTCTGGACGCCGGCCAGCGCATGTTCGAACTGCCTGCGCAGCGCCTTGACGGCCTCGCCGTCGCCGCCGGCCTGCGGGAACTGCAAAACGACACGCCACTGCACTACGTGGCGGCCAATCCCGCACAGCCGAGCCAAGATCAAGCCCAAGGCCGCAGCGATCACTTCCACGCCCCTCGCAGCGTGGCCGAACTGGCCCAGCTGCGTGCGGATAAGCCGCAAGCCCTGCTGCTCAGCGGCGGCACCGACATCGGCCTGTGGCACAACAAACAGTTCCGCGACCTGGGCGACATCATCTACCTCGGCCAAGTGGCCGAACTGCGGCAGATCCGCGCCCAGGCCTTCGAAGGCCGGCCCGGCTTGTGGATAGGCGCCGGCGCCAGCCTGGAGGCTGCCTGGGCCGCGTTGGCCGAACTGGCGCCCAATCTGCGCGAGCTGTGGTTGCGCTTCGCCTCACCGCCGGTGCGTCAGGCCGGCACGCTGGGCGGCAATATCGCCAACGGCTCCCCCATCGGCGACGGCGCCCCGGCCCTGATCGCCCTGGGCGCCGACATCGTGCTGCGCAGTGCCCAGCGCGGCCAACGCCGCCTGCCGCTGCAAGACTTCTACCTCGGCTACCAACAGAAAGACCTAGCCGCCGACGAGTTCGTCGAGGCCCTGCACCTGCCCCGGCCCGCGCCCGACTTGCAATTGCAGGCCTACAAAATCAGCAAGCGCTATGACAGCGACATCTCCGCCGTTTGCGCCGTGCTGGCGCTTCGCTTAGACGACGAGGCCCGCGTGGCCGAGGCCCGCTTTGCCTTCGGCGGCATGGCCGCCATCGTCAAGCGCGCCGCCCGCGCGGAAGCAGCTGTGCTGGGCCAAGCCTGGAATGAGGCCACCGTACAGCGCGCGGCCCAGGCCTTGGCGCAAGACTTTCAACCGCTCAGTGATCTGCGCGCCAGCAGCACCTACCGGCTGCGGGTGGCGCAAAACCTCTTGCAAAAACTCTGGCTAGCCACGCGGCCGGACGAGCCACTGCCTGCGCCTGAGTTGAGCGTTTGGCAAGCCCAAGAACGAGGTGCAGCATGACGCGCCCGCTCAAGCCCGGCCTGATCGGCAGCAGCCCGCCGCATGAATCGGCCCTCCTTCATGTGGCAGGCGAAGCCCGTTACACCGACGACATTCCCGAAGCCCAGGGCACGCTGCATGCCGCACTAGGACTCTCACCCGTCGCGCATGGCCGCCTGCTGGGCATTGACCTGGACTTGCTGCGGCGCCAGCCCGGCGTGGTGGCCGTGCTGACAGCGGCGGACATCCCTGGCAGCAATAACTGCGGCCCGCTGGTCCATGACGACCCGATTCTGGCCGCCGAGCACTTGCGCTATCTGGGCCAGCCGGTATTCGCGGTGATTGCCAGCAGCCGCTTGCTGGCGCGCCGCGCGGCCGCCCTGGCCAAGACCGCCATCCGCTGCGAAGCCCTGCCCGCCGTCTTAAACGCGCTGCAAGCCCATGCCGCCGGCGATTACGTCGTGCCACCCATGCACCTGAGCCGGGGCGACGCAGCCACCGCGCTGGCGCAGGCGCCGCACAGCTTAAGCGGCGACTGGTCGGTAGGCGGGCAGGAGCAGTTTTACCTGGAAGGCCAGATCAGCTACGCCTTGCCGCAAGAGCAGCAAGCCATGCTGCTGCATTGCTCGACCCAGCATCCCAGCGAGATGCAGCAATTGATCGCCCATGCCCTGGGCTGGCACGCACATCAGGTGCAAGTGCAATGCCGGCGCATGGGGGGAGGCTTCGGCGGCAAGGAGTCGCAGTCGGCGCTCTTCGCCTGCGTCGCGGCCATCGCCGCGCAGCAGCTGCAGCGCCCGGTCAAGCTGCGCGTGGACCGTGACGACGACTTTCTGATCACCGGCCGCCGCCACGGTTTTGATTACCGCTGGCAGATCGGCTTTGATGAGCAAGGCCACATCCTCGGCGCGGAGGTGGACCTGATCGCCAACTGCGGCCACAGCGCCGATCTCTCGGCCCCGGTGATGGCACGCGCGCTCTGCCATTTCGACAATGCCTACTGGCTGCCCCACCTCGCCCTGCACGGCTTTTGCGCCCGCACCAATACGCAAAGCAATACCGCCTTCCGCGGTTTTGGCGGCCCGCAAGGGGCGCTGGCCATCGAGATGATTCTGGACTCGGTCGTCCGCCGCCTGGGTCTGGACCCGCTGCTGGTGCGGCAGCGCAATTTCTACCGCAGCGAGGGCAGCTGCGATGTCACACCCTACGGCCAGCCGGTGGCGGACAACATCTTGCAGCCGCTCACCGGTCAACTGCTGGCCAGCAGCGACTACCACGCCCGCCGCGCCGAGGTCGCGCGCTTCAACACCAGCAGCGCTGTGCTGAAAAAGGGCTTGGCGCTGACGCCGGTCAAGTTCGGCATCTCATTCAACGTGGTGCATTTGAACCAGGCCGGTGCGCTGGTGCATGTCTACACCGACGGCTCGGTGATGGTGAACCACGGCGGCACCGAGATGGGTCAGGGCCTCAACACCAAAGTCGCGCAGGTGGTGGCGCATGAATTGGGCCTGAGCTTGAGCGCGGTGCGCTGCAGCGCCACCGACACGCAAAAAATCGCCAACACCTCTGCCACCGCCGCCTCGACCGGCACAGACTTGAACGGCAAGGCCGCACAGCAGGCCGCGCAAACCATCCGCCAGCGCCTGGCCAGTTGCGCCGCCGCACTGTTCGGCTGCGACGCTGCCGCGATTGAGTTCGCCAACGATGAGGTGCGCGCCGGCAGCCATAGCCTCAGCTTCAAGGACTTGGTCGCCAAAGCCTATCTGCAGCGCGTGCAGCTCTGGAGCGAGGGCTTCTACACCACGCCGGGTCTGCAGTGGGACAAGACCCGGCTGCAGGGGCGCCCCTTCTACTACTTCGCCTACGGCGCGGCGGTGGTGGAAGTTTTGGTGGACACCCTGACCGGCGAGAACCGCATCACCCGCGCCGACCTGCTGCACGACGCCGGCCGCTCACTCAACCCGGCCCTGGACATCGGTCAGGTGGAAGGTGGCTTTGTGCAAGGGGTCGGCTGGCTCACCACCGAAGAATTGGTTTGGCACCCGAGTAGCGGCGCCCTGCTGACCCACGCGCCCAGCACTTACAAAATCCCAACGGCCAACGACAGCCCGCTCGATTTCCGCGTTAGCTTGTTCAAGCAAGCCAATGCGGTGGACAGCATCCACCGCAGCAAGGCGGTGGGCGAACCGCCGCTGCTGCTGGGCTTTGCGGCCTTGTTGGCGATCAAGGATGCGGTGGCCGCTTGTGGGCCGGCGGGCTGCGACCCTCAGCTGTGCGCGCCGGCCACAGCCGAGCGGGTGCTGGCCGCGGTGGATGCCTTGGGTGCCCAGGGCACCGCGGGCACCACTTAAGGCTCAGCCCAGTAGCTGCTCCACATCGCTGGCCACATCGCCAGCGGCTTCCAGCTTGGCCGCCAAAAAGGCCAGGTCCAGATGCAGGTGCTCGATCAACTCCGGCACGGCCACTTGCAAGGCATGGGTCGGGTTGTCCTTGTTCTGCGCGGCGTCGGCCAAGACTTCGGCCATGTGCAGCACGGCGGCCATCAGCGAGAAGGGGCGCACTTCCATCGGCGTATTGGCATCGGCAAAGGCCTCCACCATGGCGGCGGGGAAATGCCAGTGGCGCGCCAGCGAGGCGGTCACATCCGCATGGGTGCAATCAAAGCGGTGCTGTTCCAGCGAGAAGCGGCTGCCGGGCTCCACCGCCAGCGTTTCCACCTCGGCCACTTTGTCCGATTCGGCCAGCGCCATCAGGATCTGCCCGGTTCGCAGCATCAGGCCGGCCAGATAGGCGGTCTCGGCATCGAGCTTGACCATCTTGGCCAGGATGCGCGCATAGGCGGCCGTGGTGACGCCATGGCGCCAGAACACGCCACGGTCCAGGCCCTTGACCTTGGGAAAGGCACCGGCCATGCAGGCCGCCAGCGACAAATTCCGCAGCGTCTCCATGCCCAAAGCCGCGGCGGCATCTTGCAGGGTTGAAATCTGGTGGGAGGGGCTGTAGCGGGCCGAATTGGCCAAACGCAGCACCTTGGCCGACAGGCTGGCGTCTTTGCCGATCAGATCGGCCAGAGCAGCCAGGCTGATGTTGTCGTCATCAAAGCTGCGAATCAAGCGGCTGGCCACCTCGGGCATGGTGGGCAGGGCGCTGTTGTGCTGAAAGAATTTCTCGGCGGCTTGACTCAAGGCGGCTCTCCTCTGGCTTGGGCTGAACGGATGGCTGCGGGTCGATACAGCTGACCCTCAGGAACAGTCTAAGCGCGAGGACGCGGCGCCGGATCAAGAAATGGCGGAATTAAATGGCGGAATTCATGGGCGCAATCCGCGCCCGAACTCAGGCTTGCGCCAGGGCGCGCAAATCGGCCAGTTTGAGCAGCTTGATGGAGTAGCCCTTGACCTCAATCAGCCCCGCCGCCATCAGCTGACGCAGCAGGCGCGACAGCGTCTCGGGCGTGATGGCCAACTGCGCCGCCAGCTCCCGCTTGCGCTCGCGCAGCGCCACCTCGCCGGCCGGTGCGGCCATGCGTTGCAGCAACCAGCTGATCAGGCGCTTTTGCGCATCCTTGGCCATCAGGTCATGGGTGGCGCCGGTCAGGCTTTGCACCGTTTGCGCCAGGGCCAGCATGAAGCGGTCCTGCAAATCCGGGTAGCGATGCAGCAGCGGGCGCAAGCTCTTCACCGGCAATTCCAGCAAGAGCGCCGGGCCCATGGCTTGCGCGTCCTGGGTATGGCCTTGGCCGACCCAGGCACTGCTGATGTCCAACCAAGCGGGGCCGTGTGCGCTGCGTTCGAGGTGAAACTGGCCTTGCGGGCCGATGGAGCCCAAGCCCACCACGCCGTCCAGCACCGCAATCACATGATCGGCCCGAGTTTGGCTGCGAAACACCGATTCGGCCGCGACCACCGGGCGCAAGCGCACCAGTTCGGTCAAGGCGCGCATTTCGGAGTCGGCCACAGCTTGGCCGCCCAGTAGTTGCAGCCAATGCTCGGCCTTGATGCCGCTCTGCACCTTCGTAGCAGTTGCAGCGCTGGCCCGCGGCGAAGCCTGTGATGGCCTCGCCTTGCTGCGCAGGGCCGCGGGCAGGACGAAGGATTCCACGGCTGAGGGGTCTGGAAGTCGGTGCATACCGACACTGTCAGGCAAAGCCGCTCCGCTGTCTTTGAGCGAAGTCAAATGCGGGCACGGCGGTTGCGCCGGGCCCCTAGCCCTGTTTAGGGGGTATCAGTGCGGCAGGCTGGTGAACCAGCGCCCCAGCAAATCGCGCTCGTCCGCCGTGATCTGGGTGGCGTTATTCAGAGGCATCAGCTTGAGCACCACCGCCTGCTGATGCAGGGCCTGGGCGTTGTGCAGCACCGCCTCGGGCGTGTCCAGGCGAATCCCTTTTTGCGCGATTTGGGCGTTGTGGCACATCACACAGCGTTCGCTCAGCACCGCCTGCACCTGGGCTTGAGTGGGCGGCGCTACCGCTGCGCTGGCCTCAGTTTTCATCTGCGGCGAGGGCGCCAAGGCGATCACCAAGGCCACTAAGAGCCCGAGCGCCGCGACGATCAGCCCCCAGGCATTCACGCCCTTGTGCCGTTTGACGAAGTACATGCGCACCAGCACGCCCATGCTCATCAAAGTGATCAGCACCGCCCAATTCCAGGCCGCGCTGTAAAGCATGCCGTAGTGATTGCTCAGCATGGCCGCCAGCACCGGCAGGCCGAAATAGGTGTTGTGCACGCTGCGCTGCTTGCCGCGTTGGCCGTAGATGGGGTTGACCTGGCGGCCGGCGCGCATATCGGCGATGACCTGCTTCTGCCCCGGGATGATCCAAAACAGCACATTGGCGCTCATCATGGTGGCCATCATGGCGCCGATGATGATGAAGGCCGCGCGGCCCGCAAACAGTTGGCAGGCGGCCCATGTCGCCAGCGCCACAAAGACAGCCACCAAGCCCAGCACCAGGCCGTCATTGCCGATCTGCCCGTCTCGCTCATGGCCGAAGCGGCGGCAGATTTGGTCGTAGACCAGCCAGCCCGCAGCCAGAAAGCCCAGCGCCGTGGCCACTGCCGCAGGCACCGACCAAGCATGGACGCGCGGGTCGATCAAAAAGCTGCTGGCATTGAAGAGATACAGCACCACAAAGAGCGCGAAGCCGCTCATCCAGGTCCAGTAACTCTCCCAGTAAAACCAGTGCAGATGTTGCGGCAGATCGGGCGGCGCCACCATGTACTTCTGCGGGTTGTAGAAGCCGCCGCCGTGCACGGCCCACAACTCACCATCCACACCGCGAGCCAGCAAGTCGGGCCGGGTCGGTTTGAGCAGATGGTTGTCCAGCCAGACGAAGTAGAACGAGGCTCCTATCCAAGCGATCACCGTCACCAGGTGCAAGCAGCGCAGCAGTAGATTGGCCCAGTCGAGTAGATATCCTTCCATCGGGCCAGTCTAATGCAGCCGCTGAATGCCTCAGCCTCAAACGCTGAAGGGCGCTTGCTTGATGAAGGCCGCGGAAGAGCCCAGCACAAACAAATTGGGCGACTGCGTAGCAGGCAAACCGGCGCGAATACGCTGATGGAACAAGTTGTAGTCGCCCTTGAACTTGCCTTGGTTCCAGACCTTGAGCAGGCTCTCGGTGAAAGCGCCGTTGTGCAGCCCGTCCATCGAGGTTTGATTGTCCTGGCAGCCCGAGATCAGCAGCACCGAGGGCTTGAAGGCGCCCACCAAGGCGGTGGCATGCGCAGCAGCGCCGACCTGTGACACCTGAGCCAGCGCCGCATCGGGGTCGACCACCGCGCTCTTGCGCGCGGCGGCGGCCTTGGCCACATCGGCCTGCAGCTTGTCGTAAAAGGCCTGGTGGGCGGTGTAGACCCGCAGCGCCACGGCGGGCGGCATCAGGCGCGCACCCTGGCCCAGCGGCGCGGGCGGTGGCGGCAAAGCGCGGGTGACGGTGCCGCTGTGGCAGCTGTCTGACAGCACCAGCACGCGCACGCCGGTGGCAAAGCTGCTCAGCTCGAAATACAGCTCATCATCGATCAGCTGGCCATCAAACAAGCACCAGGTTTCGTCTTTGTGGTCGGGCTCATCGCCGTTGGCATCGGGCATCTGGCCGCCATGGCCGGAATAGCTGAGCATGAAAAAGTCACCCGCCTTCAGCGCCTTGGCGGCGGCGCGCAAATGGCTCAGCACCGCCGCGCGGGTGGCCTTTTTGGTCAGCAAGGTGGTGGGCTTCATGCCCCGGCTCTTGGCCAGGGCGGTCATGTCGTTGGCATCGAACTCACAGGCTGCCAAGGGGCCATCCCAGCCGCCGTAGGCCGATGGGTTGACGGCATTCAGGCCGATATGCAGTGACAGCGCCTTGGGCTTGGCAGCAAGCGCGGCCTTGCTGGGAACGGGCTTGCTTGCTGCGACGGTTTTACTGGCCATGGAAAACTCTCCTACCTGGTTGTGCCGCAATCCGAATGCCATCGGCGTCCCGCCGATGTGCTCGCCAATTCGCCCGTCTTAGGCGGCCGCTGCGGCAGAGCGACCCTTGGCGTCCGCCGCATCATCGTCCATCAGTTGGCTGCGGTCTAGCGACTCACGTCGCCCCAAATCTGCATGAGCTGCGCCGCCACCGCCAGCGCAATCACCTCCGGCTGCTTGCCGCTGATGCCGGGCACGCCGATGGGGCAACAAACCCCCGCCAGCTCGGTCTCACTGAAGCCACGCCCCAGCAGGCGCTGGCGAAAGCTGGCCCATTTGCTCTTGCTGCCGATCAGGCCGATGAAGCCAAGATCGTCGCGCGCCCGCCGGCGCTGCAAGCAAGCCGCGACCAGCTCGATATCCTCAAAATGACTGAAGCTCATGATCAGCACCAGCGAGCCCGGCGCCAAAGTGGCCACCGCGCGCTGCACCGGCTCGGAGTGTTCGGCATGGACCATGGCGGGCAAGCTTGCCGGAAAATCCTCCGACCGGCTGTCCAGCCAATGCACCCGGCAAGGCAGGCGGCTCAGCTGCTCAACCAAGGCGCGCCCGACATGGCCATTGCCAAACAAAGCCACCGGCATTAATTCCGCCTCTGCCGGGGTCAGACTTTGCCGCAAGACCTGGCACTCGGCCTCGCTCATGGTGGGGTCAGCAGGGCCCGGCAGGTAGCGCATGTTCAAGGTGACGGCGCCACCACAGCATTGACCCAGACTGGGGCCTAGCGCAAAACGGCGCGACACCGTATCGCGCTCGCCGCCGCCCAGTCGCGCGCGCGCCCAGGCCATGGCCTCGAATTCCAGCTGCCCGCCGCCCACCGAGCCGAGCGAAAAGCCGTCCAGGCCCACGGCCATCCAGGCGCCCACCTCGCGCGGGCCGCTGCCTTCCAGCCGGCTGACTTGCAGCAATTGCAGGGGTTGGCTGCGCAAGCGCAGCAGCAATTGTTCGAACGTGTCCATCAGCTCCCGCGGTAGGTCGAATAGCTCCAGGGGCTGGTCAGCAAAGGCACGTGATAGTGAAGCGCCACATCGGCCAGGCCGAAGTCCAGCGGCACCTGATCCAAGAAGGCCGGCTCGGGCAAGACCACGCCGGCGCGGCGGAAATAGTCGGCCACCTCGAACACCAGGCGATAGCGGCCGACCTGACACTCGGCCCCGCTGAGCAGGGGCGCGTCGGCGCGCCCGTCGGCATTCAGTGCCAGCGTTTGCAACAGCACGGCCTGCTCGCCGTCCAGGCGATACAAGCGCACGGCCATGCCGGCAGCGGGCCGACCGTGCATGGTGTCCAACACATGGGTGGTGAGTTTGCCCATTGATTTTTCTCCCTCGCCAAGACTCGGGCCACTTGACCCATAAACTGCACAGCAGTGTAGGCAAAGCAGCGCAGCCCATGAATAGCAAGCTCCCATCCAGTGCCAGCAACTACCCTCGCGACCTGATCGGTTACGGCGAAAAGCCGCCGCATGCGCAATGGCCAGGCCAGGCCCGCATCGCCGTGCAGTTCGTCTTGAACTATGAGGAAGGCGCCGAGATGTCGGTGCTGCATGGCGACGCCGGCTCCGAGCAGTTTCTGTCCGAGATGGCCAGCCCGCCGGCCTATCCGGCGCGGCACCTCAGCATGGAGAGCATTTACGAATACGGCTCGCGCGCCGGCGTGTGGCGCCTGCTGCGCGAATTCGAATCACGCGCCCTGCCGCTGACCGTGTTCGCAGTGGCGCAAGCGCTGCAACGCCACCCCGAGCTGAGCCAGGCGCTGCAACAGATGAACCACGAAATCGCCTGCCACGGTTGGCGCTGGCTCAACCACCAAGCCATGCCCGAGGCGCAAGAGCGCGCCGAGATCGAGCTGGCCATGGATAGCCTGCAGCGCCTGACCGGTGAGCGCCCGTCCGGCTGGTACACCGGCCGGGACAGCCCCAACACCCGCCGCCTGGTGGCCGACTACGGCGGCTTTGAGTACGACAGCGACTACTACGGCGACGATCTGCCCTTCTGGCTGCAGGTGCGCAAGAGTGACGGCCAACTCAGCCCCCATCTGGTCGTGCCCTACACCCTTGACTGCAACGATATGCGCTTCGCCTTGCCCCAGGGCTTCTCGCATGGCGACGAGTTTTTTGAGTACCTGCGCGACAGCTTCGATGTGCTCTACGCCGAAGGCCAGGACGCACCCAAGATGATGAGCATCGGCATGCACTGCCGCTTGCTCGGCCGCCCGGGGCGTATGCGCGCCCTGCAGCGCTTTTTGGACCATATCGACCGGCATGAGCGGGTCTGGGTCTGCCGCCGTGTGGACATCGCCCGCCATTGGCGCGCCACCCATCCGTTTGACGCCGCCACGGCCTTTGTCTGGGAGTGATTGCTGATGAGCCCATGCCTGAGTTTTGAGGACCTCAACGGCGCCAGCGAGGCCGGCTTCGCGGCCCTGCTGGACGGTGTGTACGAGCATTCCCCCTGGGTCGCACAAGGTGCGGCGCAGGCGCGCCCTTTCCGCAGCCTGGCCCAGCTCAAGCTGGCCCTGGCGGATGTCGTTAGCCAAGCCGGGCGCGAGGCGCAGCTCTTGCTGATTCGCGCCCACCCCGAGCTGGCCGGCAAGGCCATGGCCCAGCAAACCCTCACCGCTGAATCCAGCAGCGAGCAAGAACGCGCCGGGCTGGGCCACTGCACGCCTGAAGAGTTGGCGCGCATCCAAAGCCTCAACCAGGCCTATAACGAGAAATTCGGCTGGCCCTTCATCTTGGCGGTGCGCGGCCCGCGCGGCATCGGCCTGCGCCGCCGCGACATCATCGACACCCTGGCCCGCCGCCTGCAGGCCCAGCCTGAGCAGGAACTGGCCGAGTGCCTGCGCCAGATTCACCGCATTGCCGAACTGCGCTTGAATGACAAGTTTGGCGTCGAGCCCACCCTGGGCCAGCAGGTCTGGGACTGGGCGGAGGAGCTGGCCTCGCACACCGATGCCGAGTTCCGCCCGCTGGGCCAGCTCACCGTCACCTACCTCAGCGAGGCGCACCAGACCGCGATGCGCCGCCTGCAGTGGTGGATGGCGCAGGAATGCGGTTTTGACGAAGTGAACATCGACGCGGTGGGCAATGTGGTGGGGGTCTATCACGGCAGCTCACCCAAGGCCAAACGCCTGCTGACCGGCTCGCACTACGACACCGTGCGCAATGCCGGCCGCTACGACGGCCGCCTGGGCATCTTCACCGCCATGGCCGCCGTGCGTGAACTGCATCGCGCCGGGCGGCGCCTGCCCTTTGGCATCGAGTTGGTGGCCTTTGCCGAAGAAGAGGGGCAACGCTACCCCGCCACCTTCCTGGCCGCCAGCGCCCTGACCGGCCAGTTCGACACGGCCTGGCTGGAGCAGACTGACGATCAAGGCATCAGCATGCGCAGCGCCATGCAGGCCGCCGGTTTGCCGGGCACGCTGGAAGCCATCCAGGCGCTGCGGCGCGAGCCCGGCCAGTACCTGGGCTTTGTCGAAGTGCATATCGAGCAAGGGCCGGTGCTCAATGAACTGAATCTGCCCCTGGGCATCGTCAGCTCCATCAACGGCAGCCTGCGCTACTGCGGCGTGATTCAAGGCCAGGCCGCGCATGCCGGCACCACGCCGATGAACCGCCGGCGTGACGCCGCCGCCGCCGTGGCCGAGCTGATTCTGTATGTGGAGCAACGCGCCAGCGCCACAGCCGCCAGCGCCGGCACCGTCGGCACCGTGGGCATGTTGCAAGTGCCGGCCGGCTCCATCAATGTGGTGCCGGGGCGCTGCCAGTTCAGCCTCGATCTGCGCGCCACCAGCAATGCTGCGCGCGATGCGCTGGACGCCGATGTGCGCCAGGCCCTGGCCGACATTTGCCAACGCCGTGGCCTGCAGCACAGCCTGGAATTGACCATGTCCGCCAGCGCCGCGCCCAGCGACGCCGCCTGGCAAGCGCGCTGGGAGCAAGCCGTCAGCGGCTTAGGGCTGCCCCTGCACCGCATGCCCAGTGGCGCCGGGCACGACGCGATGAAGCTGCACGAGCGCATGCCCCAAGCCATGCTGTTTGTGCGCGGCGGCAACGAAGGCATCAGCCACAACCCATTGGAAACCGTCAGCAGCGACGACGCGCAGCTGGCCGTGCAGGCCCTGCAAAGCCTTTTGGAACACATGAGCAAGGAGACGGCCGCATGAGCAGCTGGTTTGAACAAAGCGACGCCTGGATTGATGCCCACTTCGCGGAAGAAGTGGCCTTTTTGCAAGCCCTGGTGCAAGTGCCCACCGACACCCCGCCGGGCAATAACGCCCCCCATGCACGGCGCAGCGCCGAGCTGCTGGAGGCCATGGGCCTGGCCACTGAACAGCACCCCGTGCCCGCCGCCCTGGTGCAAGCGCAAGGCATGGCGTCCATCACCAATCTGATCGTGCGTCGACGCTACCAAGAAGGCGGCCCGGTGCTGGCCCTCAATGCCCATGGCGATGTGGTGCCGCCCGGCGAGGGCTGGACGCATGAGCCTTATGGCGGCGAGGTCCTTGGCGACCTGGAAAACGGCCAGCTCTACGGCCGCGCCGCCGCCGTCAGCAAGAGCGACTTCGCCAGCTACACCTTCGCCCTGCGCGCGCTCGAAGCCATGCAGGCCCGCGGCGCGGCCCTGCGCGGCGGGGTGGAGTTGCACTTCACCTACGACGAGGAATTCGGCGGCGAGTTGGGCCCGGGCTGGCTGCTCAAGCAAGGCCTGAGCAAGCCCGACCTGCTGATCGCCGCTGGCTTCAGCTACCAAGTCATCACCGCCCACAACGGCTGCTTGCAAATGGAAGTGACCGTGCTGGGCCAGGCCGCGCATGCCGCCTATCCCGACAGCGGTGTCGATGCGCTGCAGGCCAGCGTTGCCCTGCTGAACGCGCTGTACGCGCAAAACACGCGTTATCGGCAAATCAGCTCGCAGGTGCCGGGCATCACCCACCCTTATCTGAATGTGGGCCGCATCGAGGGCGGCAGCAACACCAATGTGGTGCCGGGCCGGGTCACGTTCAAGCTGGACCGGCGCATGATCCCCGAGGAAGACCCGGTGGCGGTGGAGGCCGATCTGCGCCGCCTGATCCGCGACACGGCGGCCGGCCTGCCCGGCATTACGGTCGACATCAAGCGCTTGCTGTTGGCCCATTCGCTCAAGCCTCTGCCGGGCAATGAGGCCCTGGTGGCCGCCCTGCAAAAGCATGGCGAGGCGGTGTTTGGCGAGCCCATTCCCACCTCGGGCACGCCGCTCTACACCGATGTGCGCCTCTACGGTGCCCAGGGCATTCCGGCCGCCATCTACGGCGCCGGCCCGCGCACCGTGCTGGAAAGCAATGCCAAGCGCGCCGATGAGCATGTGCAACTGGCCGACCTGCGGCGCGCCACCAAGGTGGTGGCCCGCACGCTGCTGGAGTTGCTGCAGGCTTGAGCGAGTTTGCCTACAGGGCAATAGGCCGGCGGGCGCCAGCCGCCCATTGAGCCAAGCCGACTTGAAGCGGCGCCGTCGAACTGGTCCACAATTTGCGCCACCGCCCATGCCCTCGCAGGTTCGGTGCACACAAACTTTCCGGAGCTTTTGAGCATGTCTACATTCATCACACGGCCACTGAGCGCCGCCTTGCTTGGACTGGGCCTCACTTTGCTGAGCGCAGCATCGGTGCAAGCGCAGCAGGTCGAAGTCAAAGACGCCTGGGTGCGTGCCACCGTGGCGCAGCAAAAAGCCACCGGCGCCTTTTTCAAGCTCAGCGCCAAGGCCGATAGCCGCTTGGTCGAGGTGCGCTCGCCGCTTGCCAATGTGGTGGAAGTGCATGAGATGGCCATGGAAGGCACGACCATGAAGATGCGCGCCGTGCCCGCGCTGGACTTGCCTGCCGGCAAGACGGTGGAACTCAAGCCCGGCAGCTATCACGTCATGCTGATGGACTTGAAAGCCCCGGTGGCCGCCGGCGATAGCGTGCCGCTGACCTTGGTGATCGAGGGCGCAGACAAGAAGCGCGAAACCATCGAGATCAAGGCCGAGGCACGCCAGATGGGCGCCAAGGCCGCCGCCAAGCCGGCACCGATGGAAGACGCCCACAAAGGCCATCAGCACTGATTTGAGAACTTGATTTGCAACAAGGCCGCGGCACCAAGCCCGGCCCTACACTTGCGCCCGTGCTGCTCCTCACCCACCTTCCCCACCGCTTCGGCCGCTGGCTCGTCCTTGTGACTGTGCTGCTGGCCACGCTCGCGCCGACGCTGTCACAAGCGCTGGCTCTGGCGCGTGGCGAGGTGATTGTGTGGAGCACGCTGTGCCGCAACTCGGCCGTGTCGCCTCGCGCGGCCGAGCTGAGCCTGGCCGAACAAAGCCGGCCCGAGCCGCGTGAACTCGGCAAGCATGGCCTGTTCCAGCATTGCCCGTTCTGCACCCTGCAGACGCAAGACCTGGCCCCGCCACCCTTGGCCCCGATGCTCACCCTGCCGCCCAGCGGACTGAGCTTTGAGATGCCCGAGCGCTTTTACAGCGCCCCCAGCAGCGCCCATGCCTGGGCACCCGCGCAGTCACGCGCCCCGCCTCTGAATCACTGAGTTTTTTGTTCGCACGACCGCAAGCCCCAGCCTCGCGCTGAAGCGGCTTGTGACGTCGGCCTGCCCCGCGCCTTTTGCGCGCGCGGCATCACTCAGTTTTCAAAAGACATCATGACTTCCATGCCATCCCGCGCGCGCGCCAGTTTTGCGCCGCGCCAGGTCACGCTGGCCTGCGCCCAGCTGTGCCTGACGCTTTGCCTTTCCCCTCTTTCTCCCTTCGCCATGCAGCAAGCCCAGGCTTGCGATGACTGCCCCGAGCACGCGCCCGCCCCTGCGAGCGCAGCTACTGCGCCAGCCGCAGCTGCAGCCTCCGGCGCCAGCGCTGACGGCGCCGCTGCACCCACCCACAAGCTGGGCCTGGTGCTGGTCAGCGGCAGCGCCACCAGCAGCCTGCCCAGCAATATCCCCACCACGCTGGAGAGCATCACCGGTGTGGAAATCGCCCGCAGCATCAACGCCACCGATGCCGAAGATGCACTGAAGTACCTGCCCAGCCTTTTGGTGCGCAAGCGCTATATCGGCGACTACAACCACGCCGTGCTGTCCACCCGCGCCTCCGGCACGGGCAATAGCGCGCGCTCGCTGGTCTATGCCGACGGCATCCCGCTGAGCAATCTGCTGGGCAATGGCGCCACCTTCACCCCGCGCTGGGGCATGGTGACGCCCGAGGAGATTGAGCGCGTTGATGTGCTTTACGGCCCCTTCTCCGCCGCCTACTCGGGCAACTCCGCTGGCGCGGTGGTGGACTATCAAACCCGTAGCCCCAAGGCCTTGGAGGCCCATGTCAGCCTCGGCCTGTTCAGCCAGCCCTTCGAGCTTTACAGCAGCAAGGCGACCTACCAGGGCCGCCAAGCCAGCGCCTCGATCGGCAGCAAGACTGGGCCGCTGAGCTGGTGGATCAACGTCAACCACCTGGACAGCGATGGCCAGCCGCTGACCTTTATCACCAAGCCCCTGTCGACCACCGCCGCCGGCGCGAGCGCCACCGTGGTGACAGGCGCCGTGCCCGGCTTGGATAAGAGCAATGTGCCCTGGCTGATCATCGGCGCAGGCACGCAGTACAACACCGTGCAAGACCATGCCAAGCTCAAATTGAGGCTCGAACTCACGCCGGAGCTGAGCGCCAACGCCATGCTGGGCTGGTGGGGCAATGAGACCACCGGCAGCAGCACCAGCTATCTGCGCGACAGCAGCGGCGCCCCCTTCTACGCGACGGCAGCCAATAGCGGCACGCTCAAGCCCAGCACGGTCAGCATCGACGGCAAGGCCTACATCCTGGCCAGCAATGACTTCGGCCAGAACCGCGACAGCCTGCGCCACCAGATGCAAGGCCTGAGCCTTAAAAGCAATGGCCGTGGCGTGTTCGACTTCGAGCTCAGCGCCAGCCGCTACCACTACGACAAGGACCAGTCGCGCTCGCCCCTGACGGCGCGGCCCGGCGCTGACAGTGGTGGCGCCGGCCGCATTGCCGATCTGGCCGGCACCGGCTGGAACACCCTGGCCGCCAAGGCTGTGCTGCGGCCCAGCGGCAGCGCGCATGTGATCGACCTCGGCGCACAGCAAGAGAACTATCACTGGCAGCAGAACACCAGCAACGCGAACGACTGGCGCGAAGGCGCGCCCAGCAGCTTGTTCACCGCCTTCAGCGGGCGCGCGCGCCTGAGCAGCGTTTACGCCCAAGACGCCTGGAGCATCAGCCCGCAGCTGAAAACCGTGCTGGGCTTGCGCCTGGAAGACTGGCAGGCGGCCGACGGCATGAAGACGGCCGCCAACGGCACGGTGGTCAACTTCGCGCGCCGCAATGAGCAATACGCCTCGCCCAAGGCCGCCATCGGCTATGAGCTGAACAGCGACTGGGCGCTGCGCCTGTCCACCGGCCGTGCCGTGCGCATGCCCACGGTGGGCGAGCTGTATCAGGGCGGCGTCAATGCCAACGGGGTTTATGTGCCTGCCGACCCCAGCACCAACGCTAACCTCAAGCCCGAGCAGGGCTGGACCACCGAGCTGAGCGCCACCTGGGTGAAAGACAACCAGCAACTGCGCAGCACCTTGTTCCATGAGGACACGCGCGACGCCTTGTACGCCCAGCTCAGCGTCGACCCCAGCAATGCCAGCAAGACCGTCAGCAGCGTGCAGAACATCGACAGTGTTCGCACACGCGGCTTCGAGCTGGCTTATCTGGCCACCGACCTCGGCGTCCAAGGCCTGGATCTGCAAGCCAGCCTGACCTATGCCGACTCCACCATCCTGGCCAATAGCGGCTTCGTCAGTGTGCCCGGCGACACCATCGGCAAGCAGCAGCCGCGCGTGCCCAAATGGCGCTCCAGCGCCTTGCTGAGCTACCAGCTCACGCCCGCGCTGGCCGCCAGTTATGGCCTGCGTTACGCCAGCAGCCAGTTCGGCACGCTCAATAACAGCGACCCCAATGGCTTTGCCTACCAAGGCTTCAGCAGCTACTTCACCACCGATCTGCGCGTGCAATGGAAAGTGGCCAAGCAATGGACCCTGGCCGGCGGCATCGACAACCTCAACAACGCCCTGTACTGGAACTTCCACCCCTACCCCCAGCGCACTTATCACGCTGAGCTGAAGTTCGATCTGTGACACCAAGGACAAACATCATGTTGAAAACAAAACCGTTTCTGATCACCGCCGCCACGCTGGCAATGGCCTTGTCCATGAGTGCCAATGCACACGTCACACTGGAGCAGCCCGAGGCTGAAGCCGGCCAGAGCTACAAGGCCGTGCTGCGCGTCGGCCATGGCTGTGAAGGCAGCGCCACCACCCGCGTCAGCGTCATCCTGCCGGCGGGCTTTCGCGGTGCCAAGCCCATGCCCAAAGCCGGCTGGCGCCTGGAGACCCGGCGCGAGGCGCTGAGCCAACCCTACGAGAGCCACGGCCGCCGCATCAGCGACGAGTTGGCCGAAGTGAGCTGGACCGCCCAGGGCGAGGACAACTATCTGCAAGACGCCTGGTTCGACGAGTTCACTGTACGCGGCACTTTGCCCAGCGAGGCCAGCGGACCGCTGTGGTTCAAGGTCAAGCAGCAATGCGTCAAGGGCGAGTGGCTGTGGGTGGAGGTGCCAGCCTCGGGCGATTCCACCCGCGGCCTGAAGGCGCCGGCCGCACGTTTGATGCTGCGCAAGCCGGGCGCTAGCGCCAACGCTTCGGCGGCGCCAGCAGCATCAGCGACCGCAAAACCGTGACGTTAGGGCGGGCGAACCGTCGAGCCAGAACTAGGGGGCTTTTGCCGCCCTGCAAATTGCTTGATTTCGCCCGCCTTCTTCCAAGGTTTGCGCGGGTCGCTTGGCGGCGATGATGCATCCATGCCCCGCACTCATCGCCGCGGGGCACCGACCCGAAAGCCTCGCATGCCATCCATCCACTTCCCGCCCTCGCCGCAGCCAGCACCCCAACGCTTGATGCGCCCGGCGCCGGGAAGTCCGCATGCCAGCACGCAACTGCTGCTTGGCCGCCCGCTACCCTGCGGCAGCTAAAGGCGTCTGCACACATCGCCCAGGCCCTGTGTGCTGGCAGCGCCTTGATGCGCAGCAGCCCACGCGTGGCCCGCTTTGCCCGCGCTAAACACAGTCTTTGTTCCACACCGCAGCCCCACGCGGCCCTCACGGGCCCTGTCCATGGGCGGTGTCCAGCGCTGCTCCGGCCCCGTGCATGTGATCCATGCCGGGGCCGTCTTTTTTCTTACGCGGCCAGCAGGCTTTCCAGGCACTGCTCACGCAGGCCGTAGAAGCGCTTGATCTCGGCAATCTGGGACAGCAACTCGGGCCGCGCGGCCGCATGCGCTTCAGCCGCCGCGCCGGTCTTCTTGATGGCCAGAATCATCTTGTTCTTGCTGGTGTGCTCAAGCGCGATGAACTCGAACACCTGGGTTTCATAGCCTTCAGCTTCCAGCAAGAGCGCACGCAAGGAGTCGGTCACCATCTCGGCCTCCTGGCCCAGGTGGATGCCATGCTGCAGCATCGGGCGCAGCATCTTTGGCATCTTCATCTGCGGGCGGATCTGCTTGTGGCAGCAGGGTGAGCACATGATGACTTGCGCCCCGGCACGCAGGCCAAGGTGGATGGCGTAGTCGGTGGCGATGTCGCAGGCATGCAGAGCAATCATCACGTCCAGGCGCGCCGGGGTGTAGGAGCGCACATCGCCTTGATCGAAGCGCAGGCCCGTCAGGCCATGGCGGGCGGCCGCTGTGCTGCACAGCTTGACCATATCGTCGCGCAGCTCGACGCCGGTGACTTGCGCGTCCTTGCCTTGCTCGCGCAGCCAGTCATACATCGCGAAGGTCAGATAGCCCTTGCCCGAGCCGAAGTCGGCCACATGCACATCGGGGCTGTCGGCAAGCCCGGAGGTCTTGAGCGCGGCCGCAAAGATTTCGATGAACTTATTGATCTGCTTCCATTTGCGCGACATGGCCGGCACCAGGGCCGGCTCGCCCTTGAGCTCATGGGTCAGACCCAGATCCATCCAGAAGGGCTTTTGCAAAGACAAGTAGCGCTGCTTTTCCTTGTCATGCGAAGTCGCCGCGCCAGCGGCGGCTTGCTCAGCCGGCGCCAGGCGCGACACCCGCAGGCTGGGCTTGCCCTTGCGCGAGAAGGCCAGTTGCACCTCTTCGCTCGGGGTGTGCAGATGGGCGTTCTGGAACTGCGTGCCCAAAAGGCTTTGAATCAGCGCCAGCCCTTCCCCCATCGCATGGTTCTTGGTCACATCCTTGGTTTGGTAGCGCCACAGAAAGGAGAGCTGGCGCTCGCCCCGCAAGACCACTTCGCGCACGGTCAGACGCTCCAGCTTGTCTTCGGCGCCGCTGTATTTGGACAGCAGCAGCTTGTGCAGCGTGCCCTCAGTCACAGCCGTTTGCAGCAGGCGCATAAAGCGCTGGCTGGCATCGGCTTGCGTCACAGGGGCTTGGGTGTCGGGGATCAGATGGGTAAACATGGGGGAGGCAAGCAAGGCGGCCGCGGCTGCAGCAGCAACAAGGCTCGATTTTCCGTCATCAGGGCGTCGTCACCTCAGGCACGCCAGTAATAAAGCCCAGCGCACAGCGCCAGACCCACGGCGTAAAGCCAGCCGGTGCTGGACACCGCATAGGGATAAAGCATTAAGCCTAAGCCCAGCCAACGCCAGGCCGGGCGCTGCCGACGCTTGGCCTGCTGAAAAGCGACCAGGCCGATCAGACCAAACAAGATGGCGCCCAGAATGTAAGCCGGGCTGGGCAAGACCAGACCCATGGCCTGCAGTGCTTTCAACTCTTCTGTCATGGCCGGCCACCCACCTCTGAGGAATCGCTGGATTGTGCGCTCAGCGGGTGAGGACCCCCGCCGCTGCCAAATGCATCGTCAGGCACATCCTGCCGGGACAGCCCTTCTCCATGAAAAAGGCGCCCCGTAAGGCGCCTGCTAGCTGAAGCCAGCCGGGGCCGCTGGGCTTATTTTTTGGGCGCAGCACTCGCAGCCGGCGCAGCGGCGGATGCGGCCTTGGCGGCCTTATCCGCCTTGGCCTGCGCCTTGGCCGCCTTATCAGCCTCCGCCTTCGCGGCTTTGGCCTGCTTGGCTTGCTCGGCAGCGGCGGCCTTGGCGGCCTTTTTATCCTCCTTGGCCTGCTTGGCGGCCGCCTTCTTTTCTTCCGCAGTCATGGGCGCGGACGCCGCGGCAGCGGCAGGCGCTGGCTTGGCTGCCGGTGCAGACGGTGCAGCAGGTGTGGCGGCCTTGGGCGCCGCTGCACTGGCCTTGGCCGGGGCGCCGGCAAAGGCAGCGCCATTGACGGTCAGGCCTTCGGTGGAGAACTTGGCGGCATTGCCCTCACCCACGCCTTTGACGCGCTCCACCAAATCCGGCCAATCCTTGAAGGCGCCCTTTTGGCGCTCTGCCAGGATCTTGCTGGAGATGGACGGGCCGATGCCCTTGATCGTCTCCAGCTCGGCCTGCGTGGCCTTGTTGGCGTCCACCGCTGCGAAGGCGGTGGCAGCGGCAAACAGGGCTAGCACCATGATTAGGATCTTTTTCAACATCAGCATTTGATTCATCCTCGGCTTGGTTTGGATGGAAGAGATCGAATCAGATTGCTGCAATTGGCCCACCCCGGATCGGGGCCAGGAGCGCCTACCGCACAATCGCGTCCCAGTATGCACAAGGCCGACTAAAAAATGCACATGTCTACCGTCGAAATTTTCTTGCTCGCGATGCTGCTGATCTTGAGCGTGCCCTACCTGACTTGGCGGCTGCTGCGCACCGACTATTTCGCGCCGTTGGTGGTGGTGCAAATCATCACGGGCATCTTGCTCGGCCCTGGTGTGCTGGGTGCGGCCTTCCCGGAGTACTACCGCTTTGTGTTCAACCCCGCGGTGGTGCAGTCGCTCAACGGCATTGCCTGGTGGGCGGTGATGCTTTTTGTATGGATCGCCGGCATCGAACTCGACCTCAAGGCCGCCTGGCTGCACAAGCGCGAGAGCAGCATCACCGCCGGCCTGGCCCTGGGCGGACCGCTGCTGCTGGGCAGCGCTGCGGCCTTGGTTCTCTTGGCCCTGCCGGGCTGGATGGGCCCCAAGGCCTTGAGCTGGCAATTCGTGCTGGGTGTGGGCATGTCTTGCGCCGTCACGGCCCTGCCCATTTTGATCTTGCTGCTGGAAAAGCTGGCCCTGCTGCGGCTGCCCATCGGGCAGCGCATCTTGCGCTATGCCAGCGTGGACGACATCGCCATCTGGGCGGTGCTGGCGATGATTTTGATGGACTGGCAGCGGGTCGGCCGCCAGCTCATTTTCATCCTCGCCTTCGCCGTGCTCGGTGCGGCCTGCCGTTGGCTGATGAAGCGCTTGCCGGCCAGTGACCGCTGGTATGTCGGCCTGATCTGGCTGGCCGCCTGTGCTTTCGGTGCCGATTGGTCCGGCCTGCACTTCATGGTGGGCGCCTTCCTGGCTGGCGCCATCCTCGACGCCGAGTGGTTCGACCAGACGCAAATGGACAGCCTGCGCCACCATGTGCTTTTGGTCATCATGCCGGTGTTCTTCCTCAGCACGGGCTTGCGCACCAGCTGGGAGTTAGGCGGCAGCATGGTCTTCCTCGTGGCCGGTTTGCTGCTGTTCGCCTCGGTGGCGGGCAAGCTGGCCGGCGTGCATCTGGCCGGGCGCATCCTGGGCTGGCGCCCCGGCGAGGCCTCGCTGATTGGCTGGTTCTTGCAGACCAAGGCGCTGATCATGATCATCTTCGCCAACATCTTGCTGGACAAACAAATCATCACCAGCGCCAGCTTCACCGCCCTGCTCTTGATGGCCTTGGCCAGCACCATGCTGACGATTCCGGTGGTGACGCCGAAGCTGAAACGGATGGCGGCTTTGCTGGGGCGGGCGGCTTAGTTTTTTTCACCCACTTGAAGTGTTGGCGCCAGCCTTGCCGCTTGTATCGCGGCAAGGCCTTCGGCGCCGAGCCAAGCCTGCCGGCTTGGCTGTGCTGCCTCAGAGCTACTCGGGGGTACCTTCGGGCGGTCTGTCACGCAAAGCCTAAAGTAATCCCGCGCCAATATTGATCAACAAGGCCAGCACCGTGGTGTTGAACAGATAAGCCAGGATGCAGTGCAAGCTGCCGATGCGGCGCAGGTGCTTGGCCACAAAGGCCACATCGGCGGTTTGGCCTGAGGTGCCGATGACGGCGGAGAAGTAGAAGAAGTCGCCATAGTCCGGCTCGTCATCGCCTGGAAATTGCAGCGGCGCCGGGCTCCCCCGCTCGAGTTCGGCGTAGTACTCATGCGCGTAGTGCAGGGCAAACATCATCTGGATAAAGCCCCAGGAGGCCATCACCGTGTAGCCGCCCAAGGCGATATGCGCCACCTTCAAGCTGCCATGCATGTCCTTGACGATGGCAAGCTCAAAGGCGATGGCCGCCAGGCTGGCGACGGCGCTCACAAACACCATCGCCAGAATGAAGATCTGCGAGTTGTCCTGCAGCTTGGCACGGCGCCGAATGCTGCTATGGCTGGAGCGCCACATCATCACCACCGCCAGCAACACATAAAGCGTGGTGCCGGTGTTCCATGCGATCAGGCAGCGCGTCAGGGTATGGGTCGACACCTGCGCCGGCAAAAACACCAGCACCAGCAAGGCGATGCCGGTGGCCAGAAACAAGCGCGGCCGCGCCTGCAAAAGGCGCAGCAAGCCGCCGCGGGCTGTTTCAGTGCGCATGCGGATGGGCCGCTGCTGCCTGCGGCGCGGCCTTGAACAAAGCGCAGACGGGATGCTGGCTCTGGCCCAGCTCCACCTGCAGGGTGCTGTGATGGATCGCGAAACGCTCAGCCAGGGTGTCGGTGATGGCGTCCAGGGCTGCGTCACCTGGGTGGCCAGCGGGCATCACCAAATGGACCGTCAGGGCGCTCTCGGTCGTGCTCATGGCCCAGATGTGCAAATCATGCACCGCGCTGACGCCGGGCTGCTGCAGCAGATAGGCTTGCACCGCCGCGACGTCGATATGCGCCGGCACTGCATTCAGCGCCAGGCCGGTGGCCTCACGCAGCAAGCCCCAGGTGCCGACCAGAATCACCGCCACGATGAGCAGGCTCAGCAGCGGGTCCAGCCAATACCAGCCGGTGAGCAGCATACCCAGACCCGCCAAAACCACCACCAGGGACACGGCCGCATCGGCGGCCATGTGCAGATAAGCGCCGCGCACATTCAGGTCGTTCTTGGCGCCGCGCATAAAGAGCCAGGCCGAAAAACCATTGACCGCGATGCCGGCGCCCGCCACCAGCATCACCGTCAGGCTGGCCACCGGCGGCGGGGCGCTGAAGCGCTGAATCGCCTCCCAGGCAATCGCGCCGCAAGCCACAAACAGCAGCACCGCATTGCCCAGGGCTGCCAGGATGGAGCTGCTGCGCAGGCCGTAGGTGTAGCGCTGGTCTGGGGCCTTGCGCGCCAGCAAGGTGGCGCCCCAGGCCAGCAACAAGCCCAGCACATCAGAGAGGTTGTGCCCGGCATCGGCCATCAAGGCGGTGGAGTTGGCGGCAAAGCCGTAGCCAAACTCAAGCGCCACAAACAGGCTGTTGAGGACGATGGCGATGACAAAGGCGCGGCCCTGCGTGTTGGGGTCGCCATGGTGGTGGTGATGGCCTAGCCCATGCGAGTGGCCGTGGCCGTGGCCGTGCGCATGGTCGTGGTCATGCCCATGTGCATCCACATTCGCTGGCGCGTGCTGATGGGAATGGTCGTGGTCACAAGCGCCGTGCTTGTGGGAATCAGTTGGGCTGGCTGTCATCGTGGCGAAAGGCTGGGAATCGAAGGGCGTACAAGCCCGCCGCGCTTTGGGTGCGTGTTGGTCGCGAGTTGGCCGTGCTTTGGCGCCGCCAAAAGGCGGTCACCGCGCCGGCAGTGTAGTTCGCCCCTCCCGCCCATGACAGCCGCATAGCCAGCAAACAGCCCGCCAACAACGCGAGACAGTTCCGTGAAACTTCGGCGAAAACCCATGCATTAATCGGTGCCGCGGTCGGCGTCAATTGATATTTATCAATTTTTTCCGGTCGCAACGGCAAGCGCACGAAATGTTGCACGCGTGCGAAATACGCCCTAAATCACAGCCAATTGAGACCTTGGGCGCGAGGGTATCCCCCTAATCTGCCGGACCTTGCCCGCAATACCGGCCTCGCCGGCCACGCGTGTGCAGGCGTCTTTTTTGGGCACGCCCTCGGTGCAGCGAGGTACGGCCCACGCATCACCGTTTTAGAGCCCTGGATCGCCCCCGAATGAGAAACAACCAACCCGTCAGCCAGCAAGAATTTGCCTTTCCCAAGGGCAAGTCGCTGGTCTCCACCACCGACCTGAAGGGCCGCATCAAGCACTGCAACGCCGCCTTTGTGGAAGTCAGCGGCTTTACCCGCGAAGAGCTGCTGGGCCAGCCGCACAATCTGATCCGCCACCCCGATATGCCGGAAGAAGCCTTCCGCGATATGTGGGCCACCATCAAGACCGGCCTGCCCTGGTCAGGCATGGTGAAGAACCGTCGCAAGAACGGCGACTACTACTGGGTGCTGGCCAATGTCACCCCGCTGATGGAGAACCGGCAGCCGGTGGCTTATATGTCGGTGCGCACCGAGCCGACGCGTGCACAGGTCGCGGCGGCAGAGGAGCTCTACGCCACCATGCGCGGCGAAAAGCAGACCGGCCAGCAAGTGCATGTGCTGCGCCAAGGCCAGTTGCTGCGCCACGACTGGTTGGGCCGCCTGGCCGGGCAGAAGCGCCACCTGCCTTGGCTGCAGCGCTGGGTCAGCTATGCCTTGTTGATGGCTGCGGGCTTGCTCGCCAGTGCGCTGCAACTCTCCGCGTCAGCTGAATTGGCGGCACTCCTGGGCTTGAGCGCCGTCATGACCACCTTGGCCCAGCGCCAAACCCTGCGCAGCCAACAAGCCTGCCTGGACTACGCCAACCAACTCGCCGCCGGCGACCTCAGCCAACCCCTGGCCAGCAGCGGCCTAGCGCAAAACCGCGCGCTGGAAGCCGCCTTGAATCAGCTGGCCGTCAATATCCGCGCCTTGGTGTCCGACACCCGCAGCGAACTCGACGCCATGAGCGCCAGCACCCAGCTGATTGCCAAGGGCAATAAGGATCTGGCCCAACGCACCGAGGCCCAAGCCGCCAGCCTGGAGCAAACCGCCACCGCGATGGAAGAAATCACCGGCACCGTGCGCAGCAGCACCGACACGGCCGACCAAGCCAGCACCGTGGTCAACCAACTCAGCGGCATGAGCCAGCGCAGCGCCGAAGTGGTGCACCACGCCAGCCACAGCATGGCCG
Source organism: Paucibacter sp. KCTC 42545 (assembly GCF_001477625.1). NCBI lineage: Bacteria > Pseudomonadati > Pseudomonadota > Betaproteobacteria > Burkholderiales > Sphaerotilaceae > Roseateles > Paucibacter sp. KCTC 42545. The sequence continues at coordinate 174,368 of NZ_CP013692.1, read as the reverse complement.
CCATTGCGGGTTCATCCAAACGCATCGGCGAGATCATTGCGGTGATCGACAGCATCGCTTTCCAGACCAATATCCTGGCGCTCAATGCGGCGGTGGAATCGGCCCGCGCCGGCGAGCATGGCCGCGGCTTCGCCGTGGTGGCCAGCGAGGTGCGCGCCCTAGCGCAACGCAGCTCAGCCGCCGCGCGCGAGATCGCCCAGCTGATTCACGACTCGGCCGACAAGGTCAGCGAAGGCGAGCGCCACACCGGCACGGCGCGCGACAGCATTGATGCCACCCGGCGCTCGATGGAGGACTTCAGCAGCCTGATCGGCCAGATCCACCACAGCGCGCAGGAGCAGCTGACCGGCATCACGCAGATCAACCAGGCCATCAATCACATGGAACAGATCACCGTCCAGAACGCCGACATGGTGCAAGACCTCGCCGCTTCGGCCCAGCTCCTTCTCGGCCAAGTGGATGAGGTGGGCGCCGCGCTGCACGTGTTCACGCTAACGCGGCGCTAAAGCGGACTTGGCGCTGAGCTATGGCCGCCTACTGGGCCAAATGTCGGCGCTGCAAAACCTGCGCCAGCGCCAGGCACAGCAAGGCCCAGGCCGAGCCAAAAGCCCAGCCGCCCAGCACATCGCCCAGCCAATGGGCACCCAGCATGACCCGGCTCAAACCGACCAGAAAGCTCAGCAGCAGCGCGGTGCCCAGCAAGAACAGGCGCTCGCTCGGCCGCACCCGCATGCTGGCCAACAAGACCGCCAGGGTCAGATAGACCAGGGCCGACATGCTGGCGTGGCCGCTGGGGAAACTCCAGCCCGCCCAGGCGGCATCGGCAAACGCGGGGTCAGGTCTTGCGCGGGCGAACATGCCCTTCATCAAGCTCAGCAAGCTCACGCCAGACAAGGCCGCCACCGCCACCAGCAGGGCGCGCCCGATGTGTCGGGTAAGCGCCAAGAACAGCACGGTCAAACCGCACAGCAAGCCCAGCACCGCCGTGCTGCCCAAGGCGGTCAGATCGCGCATCACTTCGGCCAAGCCGGGATGGGCAGCTCGCCAGTCATACGCCATCAACAAGACCTTCTGCTCCAGCGCCGAAGCTCCGCCGCTGGCACTGCGCTCACTGAGCACGATGCTCAGCCAGGCGAACAGTGCCAACAGCAGCAAGGCCGTCAAGGACCAGACCATGGGCTGGCGGGAGTTTGAGGTGGAGGAAGGCGTGGAAGGCGAAAGCTTGGGCATAAGCACCTAATTTGAAAGCGCGGCCGCGCCCTGCTGGGCAGCCTTGGCAGCTTTAGCAGCGCTGATGGCTGCAATCTTGGGTCGCGGTGCGCGCTTGCACTGCAGGGCCGCGCGGTAGTGCAGCGGTGTCGCACTGCTGTGGCGGCCAAAGGGCGTGGCCATTGGCAAGCCCGCCGCGAAAAGAGCACCGGCCGGCATGGCCATCAGCAGGCCCAGCCGGTGCGCTGGATGAGGGCCAAAGCATTTGGCCCTCAGGGTCAGCGGTAGAAAGCCTCGACGCGGCCTTTGATCTTCATCATCAGCGGGCGACCCTTGCGGTCGCGCGTCTTGGGCGAGGCCACCATCACCCAGCCTTCGCTGATGCAGTATTCCTCGACGTCAAAACGCTCCTTGTCGTTCAGGCGGATGCCGATCTCATGCTCGAACACGGCAGCGTCGTGATGCGGGCTGCGCGGATCGACGCTCAGGCGGTCGGGCATGGGGGGCAGTTCTTTTTTTTCTTCGGTCATGGCGGCTATGTGTTCCAGCTAGGGACTAAGGATAAGCCGCGATTTTCCCGCATTTGGCCCCATTTGGCCGTCGGCATGCGCGCGCTGCGCGCAAACAGCGCTCCAGGCAGGTTGAGGCAGGCACCGGCGGCATTCAGCGTGACGCCGCCAAATGCCGCTTGGTCATCCGTTCAGGGCGCAGTGAGGTGCAACTCGGTCACCACATAACCCGGGTTGCCGCGCTCGGCCCGAAAGCGGATCTTGTCGCCGGCCTTGAGCGTTGCCAGCTGCGCCGCGTCCTTGACGCGGAACACCATGGTCATGCCCGGCATGGCCAGGTTTTTGATCTCGCCATGCTTGATGGTCAGCTTGGCCTGCTCCAGGTCGACCTTGCGGATCTCGCCTTCGGTCAGGGCTTCGTCCGCAGCGCCGCTGTTGGCGCTATTCGCGCTATTCACGCCGCTGGCTGGCGGCATGGCGGCCGAGGTCTGCGCCTGCACGGCCACGCTGCTCATGCTCAGCGCGATGAAGGCCGCCAAGAGAAATGGGGTGGAACTGTTTTTCATGGTCTGTGGGCTCAAGGGTAGGACTGGTAGACACGGCTGCTGCCATCTTTGGCGAGCAGCAAAACGTCGTAGGGGTCTTTGCGGCCGCGGTACTCCGGGCCGTCCATGCCGGGCGAACCCAATGGCATGGCGGGCACAGCCAGGCCGATGGCCTTGGGGCGTTCTTTCAACAAACGCCAAATCTCACGCGCCGGCACATGGCCCTCCAGGGCATAACCGCCCACCAGCGCGGTGTGGCAAGAGCCGTATTCCAGCTTAATGCCCAGGCGCTCGCGCGCATCGGTGTTGCCGCGATCATCCACCTGGGTCTGGAAGCCATTGGCTTGCAGGTACGCAATCCAGTCCTTGCAGCAGCCGCAGCTCGGGACGATCCAGATTTGCACCACCGGCTTGCTCGGGCTGGCCGCCTGCGCCAAAGGCGCAATTGGCACCACCAGGCCCAGCACAGCCAAACTCAAAAAGGTTCGGCGTTGCTGGCGCTTTTCAATACTGCTGCGATTCATTTTGTTGACTCACTTTCTTTCAAATTGCATGGGCGATGGGACGGCCCCGCTTGGCGTGGCTGATCCTTCACTGCAGCCTTTCAGTGGCCGGCATGCGAGTTGGGTTTGCGAACCTTGAGTTCGGTGGGTGCGGGCGCGGCGCTGGTGGGCATGGACTGACCCCGGCTTTCGGCCCCGGCCACCGCGCGCTTGGCCGCCGGCATGGCGCCATCCCACTCAAAGGCCACCTCGCCCTTGGGGTGGGCGTACCAGCCGGGGTCGCTGTAGTCGCCGGGCTTTTGCTCCTTGCGTACCTTCAGTACCGAGAACATGCCGCCCATCTCCACCCCGCCGAAGGGGCCCTGGCCGGTCATCATCGGCAAGGTGTTGGCGGGCAGGGGCATTTCCATTTCGCCCATCTCGGCCATGCCGCGCTCGCCCATGCTCATGTAGTCGGGAATGAGCTTGCTGATCTTCTCGCTCACCCCGCGGGAATCCACCCCGATCATGGTGGGCAGGCCATGACCCATGGCATTCATGGTGTGGTGGCTCTTGTGGCAATGGAAAGCCCAGTCTCCCGGCTCATCGGCCACAAAGTCGATCTGCCGCATCTGCCCCACGGCCACATCGGTGGTCACCTCGGGCCAGCGCGCGCTCTTGGGTACCGGGCCGCCATCGGTACCGGTGACCATGAACTCATGGCCATGCAAATGGATCGGGTGGTTGGTCATGGTCAGGTTGCCCACCCGGATGCGTACCCGATCATTCAAGCGCACATTGAGCGAATCGATGCCAGGGAAGACGCGGCTGTTCCAGGTCCACAGATTGAAATCCGTCATGGTCATGATCTTGGGCGTGGCCGCACCGGGTTCCACGTCGTAGGCGCTGAGCAAGAAGCAGAAGTCACGGTCCACCGCGCTGATGAGCGGATTCGGGGCCTTGGGATGGGTGACCCAAAAACCCATCATGCCCATGGCCATCTGCACCATCTCGTCAGCATGCGGGTGATACATAAAGGTGCCGGGGCGGCGCGCCACAAACTCGTACACAAAGGTCTTGCCGGGCTGAATGGAGGGCTGGGTCAGGCCCGACACCCCGTCCATGCCGTTGGGCAGACGCTGGCCATGCCAGTGCACGCTGGTGTGCTCGGGCAGCTTGTTGGTGACAAAGATGCGCACCCGGTCGCCCTCCACCACCTCGATCGTCGGGCCCGGCGACTGGCCGTTATAGCCCCACAAATGCGCCTTCATGCCAGGCGCCAATTCGCGCACCACCGGCTCGGCCACCAGATGGAACTCCTTCACGCCCTGGTTCATGCGCCAGGGCAAGGTCCAGCCATTGAGCGTGACCACCGGGTTGTAGGGCCGGCCGCTGGTGGGAACCAGGGGCGGCATGGTGTCGGGCCGGGTTTGCAGCACCGGCTCGGGCAGCGCGGCCATGGCCACCTTGCTGACCGCAGCGGCCGAGACTGCCGAAACCGCGCCCGCACCCAAAACAAAATTGCGTCGATTGAACATTGGGATAACTCCAGATTCAGTGGGCCGGGGCGGCACCAGCGGCGGCTGTGGCCGCGGGGCTGGCCTGCGCCAGGCTGGGCTTGCCGATCAAGGCCATGTCAAGGTCGGCCTGGGCCAGCCAGAAATCACGCTGCGCTTCGATGGCGGCGTTGACCGTGCCGATCTGCACCCGGGCGTCTGCCAACAACTCGAACACGCTGATGAACATGCCGTTGTAGCGCAGCAGGTTTTCCTCGGACACCTGTTTGGCCATGGGCACCATCTCGTCACGATAGTGGCGGGCGATCTCGTAGCTGCTGCGATAGGCCTCAAAAGCTTCACGCAACTCGGAGCGCGCTTCCACCCCGGTTTGCGCCGCCCGCTGCAGGCTTTGCATGTACAAGGCCTCGGCCTTGGCGACCCGCGCGCCACTCCAGTCGAACAACGGCAACTCCAGGCTGACTTCCCAGCCGGTCTTGCGTGGCGCCTCGTTCGATGTGGCATTGCTGAGGCCGAACTCCAGCACATTGACGAAGCGGGTGACCTGGCTCAGGCCCAGGTTCTTGGCCGTCGCTTCGGCCTGCAAGCGCGCGGCTTGCACGTCCAGGCGCTGGGCAAAAGCCTGGCTCTCCAAGCCCTGCGGCTGGCGCAGTTGCTGAGGTAAGTCGGGCAGGCGAGATGGCAGGGTGAAGGCCGGCGCGGAGGACGCCGCTGAAGCGGCTGGGGCGACTTGGACGATCGGCCCAGTGAGCCCGAGCAAACGGGTCAAGCGCTCACGCGCAGCCAGCTGCGCACGCTCGGCCCGCACCAAGCCCAGCTTGGCTTCCAGGGCCAGGTTTTGCTCGCGCATCTTCTCCAGCTTGCTGAAGTTGCCGACCTGCGCCAGGCGCTGCGCCAGCAACCCGCCGGCATCCGCCGCGGCCTTGACATCGCGCTGGTAACGCAATGTTTGCTCGGCGGCGACCGCCGCGTAAAAAGCCTTCTTCGTCTCGGCCGCCAGCGCCAGCATCTGCTGCGTCAAGCCGGTTTGCACGGCGGCAAAACGGCGCTGTTCCAACTGCACGCTCAAAGGCATGGCGATCAGGCGGGCCAGATCGAATGAGAGGCCGCGGTCAATCTCGCGCTCATCGCCTTGGCGCGACTTGCCAAAACTGAAATGCGGATTGGGCCAGCGCCCGGCTTGCACCAGGTCCGCTTCAGCCAATCCCAAGTCATGGAAAGCGCCCTGCAAGCCAGGGTTGTTGAACAGCGCGATCTGCACCGCGCTGTCCGCCGTGAGTTCTTTGGCCAGCAACTCGGCCACACGCTGCTGCAAGCGGCTCTGCTCGGCCGGGCTTTTGGCGAGTTGCAGTTCCTGGCCGAGATGCTGGCGGGCCGCGTCTTGCACGGGGCCGATGCCGCCGTCTTTGCTAAAGCTGGCGCAAGCGCCCAGCAAGACTGGCAGGCTTGCCAACAACAGCATGCGCAGGGCCGAGGCCGGCCCGCCACGCTGGTTCAAGGGAGGGAGCATGTTCTGAGACACCAAGATGTCCTTTCATACGAGTTCTTCGTCGCATGGGGCAAGTCACGGGCATGCGCCGGGGATCAACGCCTCAGCGCCAAACCGGCATCGTGAGCTTGCCAAAACAGCAGCGCATGCCATTGCGAATGCGGCTGCCCGTGCGGCGAGACGCCGCAGCCAAGCATGCGAGAGAGTCGAAAGATACTTTGCCGGGCCAGGATGACACCCTGGGCCGGGCGACGCGGCAATCAGGCGCGCGCGGGTCGCGGCGGCCGCTCGATGCCACCGCAGAGTTCGCGGTCATGGCTTTGCGGCAGGGGGCTGATCTGTGCCATCCCGGTGGTCTGCAGCACGGGCAGGCTCAGAAGCGCTTGGCCGATCACTGCCACGCCGCAGCAAGCGGCACAGGCGCTGCAATGGCCTTGCGCTTTTTGATGGCCGTCCTGGCCTGGCGCGTGATGGTCGGCCTGCTCAGCTTGATCGGCCTGGCCGCAATGGTCGAACAGCGCAGCGGCTGCAGCAGCCATCTCGGCCTCTTGCTCGTCCAGGCAGTCCGCCAACATCGCGGCGTGTTGAGCCGAAGGGCTAGCCTCACTCAGCGGCTCGGCCATCACCCCCGCCCCAGCATGGCTGGGCGCGCACATCAGCATGGCCGTCGCCGCAATGCCCTGAACGGGAATTGCCAGCGCCAGCAGCCAAGCCAGAGCGATGCGGATGAAGGTGTTCACACGGCAATTGTAAAGGCGGCCTTCAAGCGACCCAGCCGGCGCAGCTCTTGGAGGCTGAAGCGACAAGGCTTGCCGCAATGAGAAACGCCCCGCAAGCGGGGCGTTTTCTTTTCATGTCCAGGCTAGACGGTTAGCGCTGGATCACAGTTGGCTTACTTGCCCTTGCTGGCCGAATGCGAGGCCTTGACGGCCATCTCGGTGGCAGTGGCAAAGCCCTTGCTGGCGGTTTCAACGGCTTGCTTGGTTTGGGCTTGCGCCGTTTCCAGGGCCGACTGACCGGCGCTCATGGCCGTCTTGAATGCGGACACTGCTGTCTCGCTGCCGGCTGGGGCTTGCTTCAGGGCAGCTTCGATGCTGGCGGCGGCCTGGCTTTGCACTTCGGCAAACTTGCCTTCGGCAGCCTTGCTCAGGGCGGTACCGGTTTCGGTGACGATTTCCGCCACGGCGCGACCGTAAGCGGCAGCCTTCTCAGCCAAAGGCTGCACCTGGCCGGCGACGGCGCTCAAATCTTGCGGGGCCTTGGCGGCCATCACGGCTTGCATCTGTTCGGCCGATTCGGCCATGGCCGACTTGGCGACAGACAGATTCAGCTCAACCAGCTTTTCAAAGCCAGCCAGGCTGGTGGCGGCCATGCTGCTCATATCGGCCATGGCGGTCTTGGCGGCGTTCAGGAATTGTTCTGCGGATGGGTTGTTCATGCGAGCTCCAAAGGGTTTGAGCTGCAATCCGGAAAACAAGATATGTTGCGGTGCAGCATGAATCAATAGTAAGGGCGAAATCCTGCAATGCAAGCGAAATTTGCTGCAGTGCAGCAAATATTCTTTGGCGGCGGCTTTTCTGCAGGTAATCGGCCTTGCAGATTGGCTGGCAAGCGACTCTGCGGGCTGGGTGACCCGGCTATAGTGCCGCCCTTCCCACGCCATCGCATTCCCCTGGCCGCTGTTGCCTCTGCGGCTGCCCAAACCAAATCCCTGGCCTTCACTAAGCCCTTCGCCCCCAAGTCATGAGCCTTGCCGATCTGCGTGCGGCGCTGGACGCCGAGCTGGCGGCCACGCCCGAGTTTTACGACTTCAAGGTGTTGCGCAGCGAGCGCGAAGGCCAGCTCTGGCGCGTCACGCTGGAAGCCGGTTACGTCTACGCCGAAGGCCAGCGCCCCGGCCAAGCCTCGGCCCACGCGCTGCTGGACGCCAGCCTGGACGGCGCCTCCGCCTGGTGGGGCGCGCCGGTCAAAGGGGGCGCCACGGTGCTGGCGGTCTTGGCCGAGGATGATCAGCTGCTGCTGCAAAACGCCAGCTGCCCGCCGCCCGGGCCGGACTGCCTGATCCGGCTCTACCCCAGCCGCTTTCTCAGCGCCGTGGCCGATGCTTGGTGGGACACGCCCTGGGCCGAGCGCGCGCTGGCCTGCTTGCCCGACTTGGCGCAGCCGCAGCGCGTGGACGAGGGCCCAGCCCTGACCGGCGCGCCCTTTCGCTGGTTGCGCCCGGCGCAGCGCCAGGCACTGCCGCTGGTGGACTACAGCAGCGCTTTTCTGTGGGGCCCGCCGGGCACCGGCAAAACCACCACCCTGGGCGTGCTGCTGGCCGAATACCTCGAACGCCGCCCCGAGGCCCGCGTGCTGCTGCTGTCCACCACCAACCAGGCCGTGGACCTGGCCACGCTGGCGGTGGACAAAGCCTTGCAAAAAGGCCGCCGCGAGGCCCTGCGCAGCAGCGTGCAACGCCTGGGCACCCGCTTCGACGCCGCCGCCTACGCCGGGCGCGAACACCTGATCCCCACCACCGACCAAGACCTGATCAGCCAACTCGCCCGCGCCGAAGCCGCCCGCCCCGCCAGCCGCGACGCACAGCAACTCAAAGCCTGGGCCGACCGCGTGGCCGCTTTGCGCGAAGCCCTGCGCAGCGCCTCGCTGCAAGTGCTGCGCCGCTGCCGCCTGGCCAGCATGACGACCACTCGCGCCGCCTTCACGCTCAAGACCCTGCGCGAGTTGGCGCCCGACGATGCGCCGCCATTCGATCTGCTGGTGTTCGACGAAGCCAGCCAGGTCAGCCTGGCCCATGCCTTGGCCCTGATGCCGCTGGGCCGCTGCCGCTTGTTCGCCGGTGACCCACAGCAGCTCTCCCCCGTGCAACGCAGCCCCGAGCGCGGCGCGCGCCGCTGGCTAGGCCGATCCGCCTTCGCCGAAAGCCCCATGCGCGGCCCCGCCGTGGCGCTGCTGAACGAGCAGTCGCGCATGGCAGGGCCGATTTGCGACTTGGTCAGCGAGATGTTTTACGACGGCGCCCTGCAAGTGGCCGCCGATGCGCAAGCCTCCCCCGCCTGGCTGGCTGAGCGCAAGCGCCCGCTGGGTGACATCAGCGCCGACACCCATGTGCAAATGCAGCACGTCGCCAGCCAAGGCGCCTGGAGCGCCGCCGCCCGCGGCCCGCTGCGCCGCGAATCGGCCGAAGCGATTGCCAAGGAAATCGCCGCCGCGCTGAACAGCGAGCAGTGGCAAGCCCATGAGCTGATCGTGCTGACGCCTTTCCGCGCCCAACGCGCCCTGCTGCGCCAATGCCTGCAGGCGCAAGGCGTGCCGGACACAGTCAAAGTCAGCACCGTGCACCGCGCCCAAGGCAGCGAAGCAGCCCTGCTCTTCTTCGACCCGGTGGACGGCAGCCAGCCTTTTCTGCAAAGCGAAGAGGCCCGCCGCCTGATCAATGTGGCGCTGAGCCGCGCCCAGGCCAAGGTGCTGGTTTATCTGTCAGCGGCCGACGCCAGCAACCCCTTGCTCGCACCCATCGTGCAGCGCCAGCGCCTGGCGGGCGACAGGCGCGAAGCCATCCCCCTGCTGCAGCTGGCACGCCAAGCCAGCTTCCCCGCTAACGCCCTGGGCCAGCGGGTGCAAGCCGGGCGGCACACTGGGGAGGTCAGCCGCTTGAGCGCAGACGGTCGCCAGTTCTGGCTGGTGAACGAGCGCAGTGGGGCTGAACAGCTGATTGATGTGGCGTTTTGGCGTGGCAAGGCAGCTGCGCCCTAAGGCTCGACGTTCATGCACAAGCGCGCACTGACCCTCTCATGCGCAAATCGGGCGGCAGTTTCGTACCCAAAGCACTAGTTCGCCACTTCGTGGAACAGACACTCGTCCAGCAGTCGCCTTGATCGTTTGAGCTGTCCCACCATCAGGCCAATTCAGAAATTTCGATGCGCTTGGAATCTGGATCTCGCACATAGATGGAACGGATCTTTTGCGTTGCCTCGTTCGCATCACAGGCCCGTAGCCGATGGGCCTGCAATCATGGGAATCACTCAGTCAAGGACGCTTCCCGATAGTTCGCGAACCGCCTCGCCAAGCAAACGTACGCCTTCCACGATTTGGGTGCTGCTGAGGCTGGCATAGCCAAGTACGAAGGCCGAGCCTTGTGACGGCGAACTTCGTGCGTCGGTGGCAAAAGATGTGGACAAGGGATAAACAGCCACCCCACGGCGCCGGGCCGCGGTGATGAGCGCCAACTCGGCGCCCAAGCCTGTCAGGGGCAACCGCATCACGACGTGCAGACCGGCGGCCGCGCCCAGGATCTCTGTGCCCTGGGGCAACTCGCGCGCTATGGCCCCTAACAGTGCCTCCCGTCGGCGCTCATACTCGCGCCGCATGCGCCGCACATGGCGTTCATAGGCGCCGCTGTCGATCAGTGCCGCCATGCTGCGCTGCTCGAGCACCGGCGCATGCCGATCTGTCAGTCGTTTCGCTTTCTGGAACGGCTCCTGCAGTTCGGTCGGCAGCACGAGGTAGCCCAGCCTCAGCTGCGGCGACAGCGCCTTGGAAAACGTGCCCACGTAGATCACGCGGCCGTCGGTATCCAGCGAAGCCAGTGCATCGATGGGATGTTGCCCATAGCGGAACTCGCCGTCGTAGTCGTCCTCGACAATCCACGCGCACTGCCGCCGTGCCCAGTCCAGCAGCTCTTGGCGACGGGCGATCGGCAGCGTGCCGCCCAGCGGAAATTGGTGCGATGGCGTCACGTAGGCCAGCCGAACTCGGTGATCGTCGGGCAAGTCTTGCGTCACCAGGCCATGCTCGTCGACAGGCACGTTCAGCCCTTGTGCGCCGGTGGCCTCGAAGCAGCGTCGGGCCATCGAGTAGCCCGGGTCCTCGAACACGAACGTGTCGTCGGCATCGAGGAGCACGCGCGCACACAGATCAATGGCCTGTTGCGAGCCATTCACCACGACGATCTGCTCGGGCAGGCAGCGCAGGCCGCGAGTCCGCCCCAAGTAGCCGGCCAGTGCCCGGCGCAAGCCCTCGTCGCCTTCCGGCGGTGCGTAATACAGGCGGGACTGCAGGTCCAACATGGCCGCCAAGTAGGCCCGGCGCCAGCTCATCGACGGGAAGTCACGTGCGCCGACGGCGCCGTAGAGGAAGTCGAAGGGCAGTGGCGCTGACGCAGGCATGGGTGTGAAGCGCATCGCCTGAAGCCGCTGACCGAACGCCGAAAGCTTCGCCGGCCGGTGCTTGGTAGCTCGTCGCGCGAGAGTGCCGTTTGCCAAGCTTGCGCCGGCAGCGACCGCCGCCACGCGCGCAGCCCGACCCGGCGATGTGACGATAAAGCCCTCGGCGGCGAGCTGATCGTAAGCCGCGCTGACGGTGGTGCGCGATACGCCTAGCTCCGCCGCAAGCGCGCGCGTGGATGGCACTCGGGCACCGACGCCCCAGATGCCCTCGGCGATCTGCGCGCGGATGTGTTCGTAGATTCGCCGGCCTGCGCCGTTCGCGCGAGCTGCCTGCGCCCCTGACATCGGTTTCAACTGGCCCACCCATAAAAGCAAAAACTGGATCTTGTCATTGTGCCGGTTGAACTCGATAGTGCCATCCTCGGCAATGACCACCCACACCCGGCTGCATCACATGTATATCCCCGCACACTTCGCCATCACCGACCCCGCAGAGCTACACCGCATCGTCCGCGAGCACCCGCTTGGCGCGCTGGTCACGCATGGCGACTCCGGCCTTGATGCCGACCACCTCCCCTTTGAATTCGACCCGGCCACCGGCGCACTGGGCACGCTGACCGCCCACGTGGCGCGCGCCAACACGCTGTGGCAGCGATGCCCCTCGGGCACGCCGGTGATGGTGGTCTTCCGCGGCGCGCAGGCCTATATCTCGCCGAACTGGTATCCCAGCAAGCATGAAGCGCACCGCCAGGTGCCGACCTGGAACTACGAAGTCGTGCATGCGCACGGCACATTGACGATTCACGATGACGAGCGCTTTGTGCGCGGCCTGGTCGCCCGGCTCACCCGCCGGCATGATGCGGCCGAACCGAAGCCGTGGAAGATGACGGACTCCGCACCCGAATTCATCGACGCGATGTTGCGCAATATCGTTGGTATCCAGATCGCCGTGACTTCCCTGGTGGGCAAGTCAAAGCTCAGCCAGAACAAGGAAATGCGCGACCGGCTCTCTGCCGCCGATGCGCTGGCTGAGCGCGGCCACGACGAACTGTCGAGAGCCATGCGCGGTGCCCCCTGATTGACAGAACGACCCGACGGTTCAGTCTTGGAGCGGACGCTACCCGACGCCTGCTCTCCTGCTTGTACGTCTGTCCCTTACAAGCCGGGCGTGATATTGCTGCAGAGCATTGATGTTGAGCTGCCTCAGAGTCATCTAACACGGAGGCACGGCAGGCAGCTCAGGGTCGAAAGCCGAAGAGCGGTTGGCAATGCCAGTCGACCGCTATGAGCACCTTGTAGTCGGACGCCAAGGCCTGGATCGTGCCCAAAGCGGAAGCTCGTTGAGCTTCACCAACAAGCTGGCTGCCGTCAGCCAGTTTTAGGGGCTGAAAGACGTCTACTGCCGGGATAGGTCATTGGCGCGTTCGAGGGCCGCATGACCGCTCTACCTGCGACATGTCCTTCAGCGGGAATTTGGCCAAGTCCACTGCTTTGCCTTGGGCGTTGGCGACCATCGCCAAACAGGCGGAGCCGCATTCGGCCGCCTGGGACTGGAGTCTTGGTTTCATAGGCGCAGCGCGGCTGCAAAAAACTCAGGGCGCGGTGACGGGCGCACCCCATTCACATTTTTTGTATTTGATGGGTTGATCAAACATGCCCAGGTAGGCGCAAATGGGCACTGGCACCATATCGACTTCGGCTCGCCGTTCATCCAGATGCTCTTCATCCTCAATGGGCCAAAGGGTCAATTCGGGGCCATCGGTTTTCAGCTGTGTGCCATATCGCTGGGGCAAGTTTTTCCGCACACGGATGCGATCATCCAATGTGGCCCATAGCCGCTTCGGTAATTCGTTGGCGTTGGCCGAGGCGCGCATCAAGGGTTCGTATTTGAGTTGGAATTCCAGACTCGCATGTTGCACGATGGTCGCAGCGTACTGCGGCGCTTTGTCACCAAACTCTGTGGTGGTCGGCCATCCACATCGGGCAACCAAATCCTCCAATTCACCTTGCAAGATGGCATCTGTCGCATGCATCCTTTCGGAGATCGCCTTGCGCTCCTCCTGGTTGACAGCAGTGCCATTCTTCTTGGCAGTCAAAAACAGTTCGCCCATCTTGATGCGCTCCCGTTGGTCGCGCTCAAGCCACGTATTTGTGCGCTTTACTTCAATCAACCAGTTGCATGTGTGATGCTGCATATTGCTTGCGGTAGCAACATCCTCCACAGCCAGTGCCTGACTTGAAATCAACAGCATTATCGGCAGCACCAGCCCGTGGCAATCAATGGCTTTGTAGCGCGACACAAGTAGACTCCCAATCTAGTCTGCGTATTTTACGAGTTATGCACATCTTTGTGAATCGGAGTTGGTCCGCTGTAGGAGTTTTTTGACAGCCTAAACGTTCAAGCCGGCTGCGGTCCACACGAGCGACCGTCGAGCCCCCACAGCCGCCGCCAACTTGGCCCTTGACCGGCCAGAGTACGGTCGCCATCAACGTGGCTATCGTTTTGGTCAACGGTAGCTTACTGGCAGCGATGAGGCCCACGCGGCCGGCCAGTTCGTGTCGTTCGTAAGCGCAAAGTGGGTGGCGGCAGGCTAGCCTCATCATTCGGCAATTGCTGACCAATGTGCTATTGAACGACCGCTTCATGTCGACTGAGTGAATTGGTCAACCCATTTTCAATTTCCGCTTCGGGCACCAAGCTGCCGGAGCCCAAAGGCTGCAATTAATTGAGCGCAAGCGGGATACATCTCGACTGCAGCACATGCAGCGACAATGCCCGCATGGCACAAGGCAAACGAGTTTCTCTGGACATTGGCGCTGAGGCACTGCAATCCATCAAGGATTTGGGGGCAGCCGCCAAACAGGCACGACTACAGGCGGGCGAAGGTCAGGCGGCGGCAGCTGCCAAGCTGGGCGTGCATGTGCAGACCATAGGCCGCATCGAGTCGGGTGAGCCCGGCGTGGCCGTCGGCCATGTGATGGGCATGTTGGCCTTGTACGGCATCGCGGTGCAGGCGCATATGGCGACAGCGGGCGCTACGGGCGAATCAGCGCCAGCAGGCGCGGACTGAATCGCGCCGGCGCTGGCGCTGGCGCGCTTTCAGCAAGATCACGCTAGCCTCATCTGGCGCTCACGCCTCAGTACAAGCGAATCGCCATATCGAAGTGCCAGGTCCGGCGGATTTCGATCACGTCGAATTCGCGCGCCAGATTGGGCTGGAAGGCCGGGTATGGCGCGTGGCTTTGCACGACACGGCGGATGGCCTCGTCCAACTCGGCCGAGCCGCTGGAGGTGACAAAAGTGACCGCTTCTACCGAACCGTCACGGCGAATCGCCACCGTCACCAGCGGCTTGTTGTGCGGCTGCTTGAGCGCGTCACGCACCAGCTCGAAACTCATATTCAGCTCGATCTTGCGGCTCCAGGCTTCGGCGTAAAGCAGCATCTCGGCATTGGCGTCGCTGCGACCAAACAGGCGGCCGCGCCGCTGGCTGCTGGCTGAGGGCAAGAGCGGCGCTGTGCTTGCTGCCGCGCGCGCGCCGGGCGGGTTGGCTTCGGTCCGAGCGGCATCACGCCGGGCCGCTTCTTCATCTAGCTGTCGGCCCATGGCCCGGCGCACGGCCTCGCGCTTGGCGTCTTGCTCGGCGCGCTCCGCTTGTTTTGCGGCGGCGGCCAGGCGTGCGGCTTCCTGGCTGGTTGCGGCCTGACGTTCGGCGGCTTGTCGCGCGGCCAGTTGCTGTGCCGCCTGTTCTTGTGCTGCCGCTTGCTGGGCCGCCAACTTCTGGGCAGCCTGTTGGCGCGCCGCTTCCTGCGCAAGTGCGGCCTGACGTTCCACGGCTTGCGCTTCGGCTGCGCGGCGTTCAGCGGCTAGGCGCTCTGCAGCCAGACGTTGCTCTGCCGCTTGTCGGGCAACGGCGGCCTGCCGAACGGCCTCTTGCTGAGCGGCGGAAGCAGCAGCTTGCGCGGCAGCAGCCAGTTGGCGTTCGGCCTGCAGGCGCTCGGCTTCCTGCTTGGCTGCAGCCTGCTTGGCCGCTTCTTGCTGAGCGGCGGCCTGCCGGGCCTGCTCTTGTTGCGCGGCAGCCTGGCGCGCTGCGGCTTGCTGGGCGCCTGCGGCTGATGCAGCGGCCGCTTGCTGCGCAGCCGCCTCTCGCTGTTGAGCGGCCTGCCGCGCTAATTGCTGACGCTCGGTCTCCTGGCGCGCCAACTCGCTGCGTTCAAGTGCCTGGCGGGCAGCCTCCTGCCTTGCGGCGGCTTGCTGCTTTTCTGCGGCTTCACGGATGGCTTCCTGCCGGGCCAGCTCCAGCGCCAGCGCTTGGCGCTGTGCTTCTTGCCGCGCTGCTTCCGCCTTTTGTTCGGCCAGCACGCGCTGCGCCTCTCGTTGTTGCTGCTGTTGCTGCTTGGCTTGTTCAAGCGCCTCCAACGCCAAGGCGCGGGCCTTGGCGGCCGCCTCTTCTGCCGCCGCACGCACTTGATCGGCGCGCACCGCGTCACGCAGCCCCGCCATCTCGGTCACGGCGGCCGAAGCAGCGGGCGATGCTGCATGCACATCCACCGGTGCCAGCCGATGCAGCGGCACGACTTGAGTTGCTACATCCGAGTTGGTCAAGGCGATCAGCGGCGGCGGCGCGGGCAAGGGCTGCGGCTCGGGATTCGAGGGCAGCGCGACCTGCGTTGGGGATGGCGCAGCTGCCGTGGAAGTTGCTGCAGTGGGGCTTGGCTTTGGCGCCGTTGCAGAAACAGGCGACGGCGCTGCAGTCACGCCGGCTTCGGCTGTTGGGGCATTCGCCAGGTAAACGGTGGCGGCGCCGGGCTCGCTCTGCGCTGACGGCAGCGCCGTGGCCGACGGGGCGGCGTCAATCTGCGCAGGCTGTTCAGCGGGCGGCAGCGGGGGCGGTGGCGGCAGCTGAGCCGCTGCGTTTTGCCCCGGCGGCGTCGCCAGCACCACGCGCAGATCCACCGGCTCTTGCCCTCGGCGATCCTGCCAGGGCAGCACCAGACCCGGCAAGCCTGAACCCTGACCGCCGACAAACAGGCTCAAGAGCAGGCCGTGAATCAGCAGCGAAGCCAGCAGGGCGACGTTGACGCGGCGGCCATCGGGGTTGGCGCTTGTTGAACCAAGTCCGAAACTCAGACCGCGCCAGGCACGGCGCGCGATGCCCCCTGGGGCCAAAGCACTGGCTGACTCGCGGCGCGAATCACTGGGCTGTTGGCGGGGAGATTGACTCGGCGTGGTGCTCAAGCAGGCACCACCCAGATCGCGGCGGGCGCCATGGGCGCGGGCCTAGCGCGCGCAGGCAGCAGCAAAGCCGCACGGCCGACGCTGCGCCCAGGCCACTGGCCGTGGCCTTGCTGGTTCAGCTGGGCAAGCATTGAAGGCGCCGCAAATCGCATGCGGCGCATTCTCTCTCATGCGAACGAGGCGGCCGGCTTGGCGCTGATGCGCTTGCCGGTGCCCTTCACTCTGCGCTGCGCGGCTCGTTTGGGCGCAAGCTCAGAAGGAGCTCCAGTCACCATCATCAACTGGCGTTGCGGCCTTGGCGGCTGCAGGCGCGGGGCGCTGGCTTGTTTGAGCCATTGGCTTGGTGGCAACTTTTGACGGTGCGCGCACCGCGGCCTTCACAGGTGCCTTGTAGGGTGCCGGGCGGTTCGTGGTGCTGCTGGCTCGCGCCGCAGCGGCGGGCTGCGAGGTGCGTGCATGCGCATCCAGCTTGAAGCTGGACACGGCGCCGACCAGGGTCTGGGCTTGATTGCGCAGACTCTCGCTGGCGGCCGCACTCTCTTCCACCAAGGCCGCGTTCTGCTGGGTGGCGCGGTCGAGTTGGCTGATGGCCTCACCGACTTGGCTGATGCCCAGCGATTGTTCGCGGCTGGCACTGCTGATCTCGCCCACGATGTCGGCCAGCTTTTGCACCGAGCTGACGATGTCCTGAATGGTCTGGCCGGCCTTGTCGACCAGCTGCGTGCCGCTTTGCACCTGCTCGACCGAGCTGGTGATCAAGCCCTTGATCTCTTTCGAGGCCGCCGCCGAGCGCTGCGCCAGCGTGCGCACCTCGGCCGCCACCACCGCAAATCCTCGGCCCTGCTCACCGGCGCGGGCCGCTTCAACGGCGGCGTTCAAGGCCAGGATATTGGTCTGGAAGGCAATGCCATCGATCACGCTGATGATGTCGGAGATGCGGGTGGAGCTGGTCTCGATGCCGCGCATGGTGCTCACCACCTCGCCCACCACCTGCCCACCATCACGCGCCACTTGCGAGGCGCTCTCGGAGTTTTGCCGCACGGTGGCTTGCAGTTGTTCCATCGTGGCCGAGGTCTCCTCCAGCGAAGAAGCCTGCTCTTCGGTGCGCGAGGACAAATCGGCATTGCCCTGGGCGATCTCGGCGCTGGCCGTGGCCACCGAATCCGCCCCCATGCGCACACTGCCCACGGTGGCGATCAAGCTCTGCTGCATGCGCTGCATGCCTTGCAGCAGTTGGGCGATTTCATCATTGCCGCTGAAGCTGATGGGCTGGCTCAGGTCGCCTGCGGCCACGCGCTCGGTGGCCTCTTGGGCCTGAGAGAGCGGGCGGGTGATGGCTCGAATCAAGTTCATCGCCAGCAGTGCGCCAGCTGCCAGCGCGGCCAGGCTGATCAGGGCCAACCAGACCAGGGCCGAGCGGTAGACCTCCTCGCCATGCTTCTTGGACTCGGCGGCGCCGTCTTCGTTGAAGGCCACCAGCTTGTCGATCAGTGCGTCGGCAGTGGCGAAGACCGTGCGGGCCTCCATGGCAACTTGCTGCGCCTCTTCGGCTTTGCCGCCGCGCTTCAAGGTGATGGCCCGCTCGGACAGCTCCACATAGCGAGCCCAGTTGGCAACGAAAGACTCATAGGCCTTGCGCTCCGCATCGAGCGAGATCAGCTTGGCATAGTGCTCCCGCGCCTTGTTGAAGGCCTCAAGCTTGTTGGACTTTTCGGCCCGCGCGGCCGCCAGCTCTTTTTCGTCGGAGCCATAGAACTCAAGCAGACCGCCGCTGTGGTACTCCATCGCATGCGTGTTCATCTGCTTAACGGCACTGACCGAGGGCAGCCAATTCGTGCTGATCTCATGCAGCTCGTTCTGCACCCGCTCCAGGCGGGAATAGGCAAACAAAGCCTGGCCGATCAGCAACACCAGCAGCAGCGCGAAGGCAGCGCGCAGCTTCCCGGCAATGGTCAAATTCTTCAGCATGGGGCGGGTACTCCGGGGAGAAAACGAGGGACAGCATTCAGCGGGCGTGCCGCCGACAATGCGCCATCATCCAAGATCAGCCCGGCCCGCAAGCCCCGAGATGCCGCCTGTTTACCTTGCAGTTGACACCCTTACCTAGCCAGGGCCGGCCTTAGGCAAGCCCTGGCACCGGGGGGCGTTTGGCCGCCTCAATGAGCCGAGCTAGTCGGCCTCGATGATCTTGCCCGCCAGCAAGGGCTCGGGCAGCTCGGTGCGGTGGATGCGCAGCTTTTCCTTGGGCGCCATCACCTCGGCTTCGCCTTCGATCACCGCCTCGCCATGCTGGTTGAGGCAGCGGGTGTCCAGGGTCAGGCGGTGCCTGAGTTCATCGCGCGCCTTGACCGTGACGGTCACCGTCAAGGTGTCACCGATATGCACCGGCTTGAGGAACTTCAGGTTCTGCCCCAGGTAGATGGTGCCGGGGCCGGGGAAGCGCGTGCCCAACACCGTGGAGATCAGCGACGCGCCCAACATGCCGTGCGCGATGATGCCGTGAAAGTGGCTGCTGTTGGCATACAGCGCGTCCACATGGGCCGGATTCACATCGCCCGACACAGCAGCGAAGAGCTGAATATCGCGCATGCTGACGCTGCGCACCAGGCTGCCGCTGTCGCCCACGCGGATGTCGGAAAACGGGCGGTTCTCCAGGAACTCAGAGGCGGGTTCGAATTGAATGATTTCTGCGTCCATGGCTTAGCCCATCACGTGGTAACCAGCGTCGACAAACACGACGTTGCCGGTCATGGCGCGTGCAGCATCGCTGCACAGCAAGGCAGTCACGGCGCCCACATCGGCAATCGTGACGAGTTGGTGTTCGGGTGCGCGGGCGGCGGTGTCGTCGAGCAGCTTCTCGAACTCACCGATGCCCGAAGCCGCGCGGGTCTTGATCGGGCCGGCAGACACCGCATGAACCCGTATGCCCACCGGGCCGAGTTCGGCCGCCATATAGCGCACGGTGGCTTCCAGCGCGGCCTTGACCGGACCCATGATGCCGTAGTTGGGCACCACCTTCTGGGCGCCGTAATAGCTCATGGTCACCAAGGCGCCGCCCTGGCTCATCAAGGGTTCGGCCAGGCGCGCCATGCGGGCGAAGGAATGGCAAGAGATGTCCATCGCGCGGGCGAAGCCGGCCGCGCTGCTGTCCACCACGCGGCCATGCAGGTCGGCGGCCGGAGCGAAGGCGATGGCATGCAGCACGAAATCCAGCCGCCCCCATTGCTGCTCGATCTGGGCGAACACGGCTTCCATCTGCCCGGGCTGTTCCACGTCCAGCGGGGCAATGATTTCGGCGCCCAGCTGCTCGGCCAGCGGCCGCACATGCGGCTCGGCCTTGGCGTTCATGAAGGTCACGGCGATGTCGCCGCCGAGTTGGCGAATCACCTGGGCGCAGCCGTAGGCGATGCTTTGATCATTGGCGATGCCAACGATCAGGCCCTTCTTTCCGGCCAGGCTGGGCAGCGCGCTGGCCGGGCCTGGCTTGATTTGGCTTGTCATGCAGTTCCCTCTTTTCTTGTCAATTGATCATCAAGGCATCAGCACATAGCGGCCTGGCGCATCGTCCAGCGGCGCATAGCCCGCAGCCTCATTGCCCATGGCCGGCGGCGCCACGCGAGTGCTTGAGTGCTGCTGCAGCCAGCCCGCCCAAGCTGGCCACCACGAGCCCTCAAAGGCCGGGGCGCTGGCGACCCAGCTGTCGGGGTCGATGTAGTTCGCGTCAGGCGAGTGCGTTGCGAGCTGGTAGCTGCGCGCCACGCCCGGCCCCGGTGGGCTGACCACGCCAACGTTGTGGCCGCCGCTGCTTAGGCAGAAGGTAATCTCGCCGCGCGTCAGCAAGTGAATCTTGTAGACCGAGCGCCAGGGCGCCACGGTGTCGCGCAACGTGCCCAGCGAGAAGATCGGCAGGCGGATATCGGGCAGCGCCACGGGCTTACCGTCAACCTGGTAGCGGCCCTGTGCCAGATCGTTGTCGCGGTAAAGCCCGCGCAGATACTCGCTGTGCTGGCGATACGGCATGCGGGTGGCATCGGCATTCCAGGCGCCCAGATCGCTGGGTGCCGGGCGCTTGCCCATGAGGTAGGCATTGACCAGGCGAGACCACAGCAGGTCACGGGCATTCATCATCGTGAAGGCGCCGGCCATCTGCCCGCCTTCGAGATAGCCCTTGTCGGCCATCAAGTCTTCAAGCAGATGCAACTGGCTTTCATCGATGAAGAGCGAGAGCTCGCCCGGCTCGGTGAAGTCCATCTCCGAGGTCAGCAGGGTCAGCGAGTTCAGGCGCTTGTCACCGCTGCGGGCCAGATAGGCCGCAGCAATCGACAACAAGGTGCCGCCCAGGCAATAGCCCAGGGCCTGCACTTGGCGCTCCGGCACGATGGCGCTGATGGCATCAAGCGCGGCCAACACGCCGGACTTCAGATAGTCATCCATGCCCAGGTCTCTGTCCTCGGCGCCGGGATTGCGCCAGGAGATGATGAAGACGCTGTGGCCCTGCTCCACCATGTAGCGCACCAGCGAATCGGCCGGCGAGAGATCAAGGATGTAGAACTTCATGATCCAAGGCGGCACGATCAGCAGCGGCTCGGCGAACACCGTCTCGGTCTGCGGCGCGTACTGAATCAGCTCGATCAGGTGGTTGCGAAACACCACCTTGCCGGGCGTGATGGCCACGTCCTTACCGGGCTGAAAGGGTGCGGCGCCATCGGCCTGCTTGCCGGTCAGCAGCTGCAGCGTGTCCTGCCACTGGTGCTTGGCGCCTTGCAGCAGATTGGCGCCGCCACTCTTCACCGTGGTGGCCAGCACTTCCGGATTGGTCCACAGGAAGTTGGAGGGCGAGAACATGTCCAGCCATTGCCGCGCCAGAAAGGCGGCCTGCTGCTCGTGATGGGGGCTGACGCCGTGCACGCCGGTGGTGGCGGCCTGCCACCAGCGTTCCTGGCGCAGGAAGTTCTGGGCCAGCCGATTGAACGGCCAGCGCTGCCATTCCGGCGCAGCGAAGCGGCGGTCATGCACGGGCGTCTCGTTGCCGGCACCTTCGGCCAGGCTGGCCAAAGCCTGCCGCGCCAGGGCTTGCTGCTTGCCCGGCGACAGCGCCAAGTGACCCAGCCAGTCCAGCATCGCCGCGCCCATGGAGGCGGGTGAGAGACCCATGGTGAGCCGCGCCAGCTGGGCGTGCACGGTGCGATCGATGTCATCCACCGCCGGACGTTCCGGCTGCGGGCTTGAAGATTTCAGCGCTTCGGTCATGGCGTTATCTCGTTAGGAATTTGGCGAATGAATGGGCTTGGGACTGGGCTCGCGCTGGGCAGTATCGCCAAAGCCGGTGGGCAGCTCACAGCATGCAACTCGGGGCTCGCGCTTCATGCGGCCGCGTCCGCTGCAAGCTCGGCCAACTGGGTCGGCTGGCCAGCCTCTGCGCCCGCACGCAGACGGGTGAGTCGCTGCTGCAAGTCAGCCAGCGGCAGCACCAGGGTATGCACGGCGCCGGCGTAGATGGCGCCGTCATTGCCGTCCAGGGTCAGTAGATCGCCCTCGCGCAGGGTCAGCTCGCCGATGCTCAGGGTGCGAGCTTCTTCGTCCAGCGCCATCTCGGCGCAGCCCACCAGGCAGACCTTGCCGAGTTGCCGCGCCACCACCGCCGCATGCGAGGTGCGTGCGCCGCGCTGGGTCAGCAAGCCGGTGGCCAACTCCAGGGCGGCGATGTCGCCTGTTTCAGCATCCCGGCGCACCAGCAGCACCGGCGCGCCAGCGGCATGACGCGCTCGGGCGGCCGCTTCATCGAAAGCAATCTCGCCCATCGCCACGCCGCTGCTGGCACTGGCCGCATGCGCCAGGGGCTGCAGGGCCTGGCCATCGGCGGCTGCAGTGCCGGTGCTGACCAGCTCATTCAGGCTCAGCGCGGCGGTGCGCTTGCGCGCCTGCTCGGGCGTGATCACGCCCGCATCGCAGAGGTCCAGCGCGATGCGCGCCAAGGCCTGGGCGGAGCATTTGCCATTGCGGGTCTGCAGCAGATAGAGGCGGCCGTCTTGCACGGTGAACTCAAAGTCCTGCATATCGCCGAAGGCCTGCTCCAGCGTCGCGGCGGTCTCGCCCAAGGCTTGCCAGACGGCCGGCATCACGGCGGCCAATTCATCGTGGCCAAAGGCACTGCGCCGGCCCGACACCACATCCTCGCCCTGGGCGTTGAACAGAAAGTCGATCCACAGCTTGGGCTCGCCGCTGACCGGGTCGCGGGTGAAGCCCACGCCCGAGCCCGAGCGCCCGCCGGCATTGCCGTAGACCATGGTCTGAACCGTCACCGCCGTGCCGATGGCATCGGGGATGTTGCGTTGCCGGCGGTACTCGCAGGCCTTGGCGGACTGCCAGCTGGCGAACACCGCGCCGATGGCGCCGCGCAGCTGCGCCTCGGGCTGCTGCGGAAATGGCGCGCCGGCGGCGGCCGCGTAAGCATCAAGGTAGCGCCGGGTCAGGCTGCGCAGCTCGGCAAAGTCCAGCTCGCGTTCATCACTCACACCACGCTCTTCCAACAGCGCGCTGCTCTGCGCCTCGAACACCGCTGCCGGCACACCGGCCACCACCTCGCCGTAGCTGGCTACCAGGCGGCGGTAGGTGTCCCAGACCAGGCGCGGGTTGCCGGTCTGGCGCAAAAAACCCGGCAGCGTGGCTTCGCACAGGCCGATATTCAGCAGCGTTTCCATCATGCCCGGCATGGACACCGGTGCGCCCGAGCGCACCGACAGCAGCAAGGGCGCCCGCGCGCAGCCAAAGCGCAGGCCGGTGGCCCGCTCCAGCGCGTCCAGGCCCGGCCGCCAGATACCGCGCTCAGCGGCCGCCGCGCTGGCCGCCGCATCGCGGCAATAGGTCGTGCCGATCGCAAACGCCGGCGGCACCGGCAAGCCAAGTGCGGCCATGCGCAGCAGGTTGTAGGCTTTGAAGCCCATGCTTTGGGCACTCGCGGCCAAGCCGCCTGTTTGCTCGGCCTCGGGCGCCGTGCAGCCAATCAGGTAGAGCGCCTGCGGCCAAGCCTGCGCCTGTTCCAGCCGCGCGTTCATGCCTGCGCCCCGACTTGCTCAAACGCCACATCGCGCAGCGCATAGCCTGCAACCAGCAGGCGATCCGAAGCCAGCTCCAGCGCCATCGCCAGATCATTGGCCAGCATCAAGGAGGCGGCATCCTTGATGGCACCCAGCATGACGCGGCGCGCGGCGCGCAGCAGTTCATCGCATTCGCGCTCGGAGCGCAGCACATGCCAGGAAGCGGCGAGGAAGGCGTCGCTGTCGGCGCCGTCTTGGTCCAGCATGCTGCCGCCATTGCCGCCTTCGCCACGCGAGGCCAAGCGGCGCGCGATGGCCAGGGCCTTGATGTGTTCCTGGGTGGCCGACAGCACGGCTTGCGCCAGCTTGCCCAGCAACTGATGCAGCTCGGCGCTCCAGCCCTGGCGGTGGTCCTCGGCGATCAGGCTGATCAGAAAAGCGGCCTCTTCCAGCGCATCGGCAATATCGTCCGACAGCTCCAGCAAGCGGGCGATGGGCTGCCAGCGGCGCTGGCGCTGCGCCTGGTCGCGGGCGCGCATGACCAGATGATCGGCCTGGCGCTCCCACACCTTGGCGCGTTCGGCCAGACCGCGTGCGGCATGGCTGGCCGCTTTGTGATCGCCCTTGTGCCCCCCGGTGACATCGTGAGCCAGGCCATCGCTAACCGCCTGGGCCAGCGCATGGCAGTAGGCGGCATGTTCTTCGATCAGGTCGAACTCGCTGCTACGCTGGCGCATGCGTCGGGCCAGCAACATGCGGGTTTCGTCGGCCACCAGGGCGGCGGGTTGGCCGGCCAGCAGCGCCTTGCTGGCCTGGCCCAACACCTCCAGCATGAAGGCTTGCGCATCGGCTTGGCCGAGCACGCTGTCCAGCCGGTCACCGATGCGGAAGGCGCCCTCACCAGCAGCCTGCATGGCCGCAAAAATGATCTGTTCGCCACCCGCCTTGAGCCAGGCCATATGACCAAGATCCTGCGCTGCGGCAGCGCGCAGCACCTCAATGGCGCCCTGCTTGCCGACAAAAGGCAGCAGGCGTTTGCGGGCGCGGTTCCAGTCGATCAGAAAAACGATGCGCGAGCCTATGCCTTCAAGCGCGGCGGCCAAGGCCGCCTCGTCCGCACAGTCAAAACGCGCGCTGCCGAAGGTGTAGGCCTGGCCATCGTTGAGCCCGGCGGCAACCTTGGACTGCGTGTCGGCCCACTGGGCGCCGAAGGGATTGAGCAGTTCCTGAAAAAACTCGAAGCGCGGGCGATGCAGGTCGGAGTAATTCAGCGTGATGCTCAGTCCCTCCACCTGCAGCACCAGCACATGGGCGTCGTTGGTGCCGATATCGTTTTGCAGCAGCAGGCGCTCGCCGTCCCGGGTGGCGGCGGTGTCCAGGCCGGGGTGGTCGAACTTCAGCCGCGCGGTGCGATTGAGGCCGCGCATAAAGGCTTGCACCCGGGCGTGATCCCCTTCCTGCAATTGCCAAACATGGGCGCCATCAATGGTTTCGCTGGACAAGGTGCTGGCGAGTTGATTGAGCTGCTTGTGCAGGTCCATCACCAGCAGATGCAGGCTGTCGGATTCGACAGCATCTCCGACTTTGACGCCGCCGTGCGCGTGCTTGCCCTCCGCTTTGGCGTGGCCCTTTTCGGCACGCTTGCCGCTGGTCAGCAAGCGCAGTTGCTCGGCGCTGAGCGCTTCGGCGCCGCTGTGCTGCTCACCAAACGCGTCCAGCCATTGCAGCCAATGGGCCAGGCGCTCGCGGGTCGCATCAACGGCGGCGGCGCTGTCCAGCAAGGGGCGCGCCATCACGCTCAAGTCCTCGGCCAGGCGAGCGGCCATGCGCGGCAGGTCTGGCACCAACAAGGCGCCGTCCACCTGCGAGGCCGCGCCCGGCAGTTCGCGCAGCCAGCGGCCCTCGATACCGGCCGCGGCCACCTCGCGGCCGAGGTCCAGCGCTTCGGCCTCGGGGTGGGCTGCATGCGCTGCGGCAGCCTGCAGCACGCTCAGGTAGAGCTTCAAGCGATCATTGGCGGCAAGGGCGGCCTTGATCCACGCCGGCAGCAAAAGGCTGCTCTTCCCCATCGCGGCGACTGCGTCTGACTTCTGCATGCGAACCCCGTTGTGAACTGGTACGCGTCGCAGTCTAGGCAGGGCAAATGACTGTTTTGCGGCAATCGGGGCTGGCAGTACCTTCTTTTGAGCTAGATCAAGTCAGCGCGGCGATGCGGGGCGATTTGCGGCGAATTAGACGCACAAACCAGCACACAGGCTGACGATCGTGCGAAAAGCCGTGCCGCTCAAATCAAGGATTAGAGCCCCGCCATCGCCACGTACTTGGTCACCACATAGTCCTCGATGCCCTGGTGCGCGCCCTCGCGGCCCAGGCCGCTTTGCTTGACGCCGCCAAAGGGGGCCACCTCGTTGGAGATCAGGCCGGTGTTGACGCCCACCATGCCGTACTCCAGCTCCTCGGCCACCCGCCAGACGCGGCCGATGTCGCGGCTGTAGAAATAGCTCGCCAGGCCGAACTCGGTGTCATTGGCCAGGGCGATCACCTCGGCGTCGCTGCTGAACTTGAATAGCGGCGCCAGTGGGCCGAAGGTTTCTTCACGTGCCACCGCCATATCGGCCCGCACATCGGCCAGCACGGTTGGTGCAAAGAAGCTGCCGCCCAGGGCATGGCGCTGGCCACCCAACAGCACGCGTGCGCCCTTGGCCACGGCGTCGGCGATGTGGGCTTCCACCTTGGCCACGGCAGCGGCGTCGATCAGCGGGCCTTGTTGCACGCCGTCGTCCAGGCCATTGCCGACCTTGAGGCGGGCCACGGCGGCGCAGAGCTTGTCGGCAAAGGCCTCGTAAACCTGCTCATGCACATAGATGCGGTTGGCGCAGACGCAGGTTTGGCCGGCATTGCGGAACTTGGAAATCATCGCGCCTTCGACGGCGGCGTCCAGGTCGGCGTCTTCAAACACGATGAAGGGTGCGTTGCCGCCCAGCTCCAGCGAGAGCTTCTTGATGGTGGGCGCCGACTGCGCGTACAGCCGGCGGCCCACCTCGGTGGAGCCGGTGAAGCTGAGCTTGCGCACCACCGGGTTGCGCGTTAGCTCACCGCCGATGGCGCGCGCGTCGCCGGTGATGACCTGCAGCACGCCACCGGGCACGCCAGCCTCTTCCGCCAAGGCCGCCAGGGCCAGGGCCGAGAAAGGCGTGCCTTCAGCCGGCTTGACGATGATGGGGCAGCCGGCAGCCAGCGCCGGCGCGACCTTGCGGGTGATCATGGCCAGCGGGAAGTTCCAGGGTGTGATGGCTGCGCAAACGCCGATGGGCTCGCGCAGCACCAGCAGGCGGCGGTCGCTCAAGGGGCTGGGAATGGTCTCGCCGTAAATGCGTTTGCCTTCCTCGGCAAACCACTCGATGAAAGAAGCGGCGTAGGCCACCTCGCCGCGCGCCTCGGCCAGGGGCTTGCCCTGCTCGCGCGTCATCAACTGGGCCAGGGCCTCGCTGTGCGTCAACATCAGCTCAAACCAGCGGCGCAGCACGGCCGCGCGCTCCTTGGCGCTGCGGCGCCGCCAAGGGCCCCAGGCTTGATCGGCGGCGGCGATGGCGCGCTGCGTTTCCGCCTCGCCCATCAGCGGCACATGGCCCAGGCGCTCGCCGGTGGCGGGGTTGTGGACGTCAAAGTGGCGGCCGTCATCGGCGCCGACCCAGCGGCCAGCCAGATATGCCTGCTCACGCAGCAAAGAAGTCGTGGTGTCCATCATCTCAACCTTGTTGCTGGGCTTGTAACTGGGCTTGGTGCAGGGCGCGGCCGAGGATGGTGAGCGCTTCGTCAAAGACCGCATCCGGCGTGGTCAGCGGGTGCAGGAAGCGGATCACATTGCCGTAGCTGCCGCAGGTCAGCAGGATCAGGCCTTGCTCCAGCGCGAGCGTCTGTACGCGCTTAGTGAAGTCGGCATCGGGCGCGCCGGTGCTGGGGTCGCAGAATTCGGCCGCCAGCATGCTGCCGACGCCGCGCACCTCGGCGATCTGCGGCACCGTGGCGCGCAAATCATTGAGGCGGTGGCGCAGGCGCCCGCCCAGGGCTTCGGCGCGCTCGCACAGGCCTTCGTCCGCAATCACGTCCAGCACCGCATGCGCGGCCGCCACGGCCAGCGGGTTGCCGGCATAAGTGCCGCCCAGGCCGCCCGGTGCGGGTGCGTCCATCAACTCGGCACGGCCACACACGCCGGACAAAGGCATGCCGCCGGCCAGGCTCTTGGCGAAGGTGATCAGGTCCAGCGGCACATTGTGGTGTTGCGACGCGAACAGTCGGCCGGTGCGCGCAAAGCCGGTCTGGATTTCATCGGCAATCAGCACAATGCCGTGTTCATCGGCAATGCGGCGCAGGCCGGCGACGAAGGCCTCGGGCGCGGGGTAGAAGCCACCCTCGCCTTGCACCGGTTCAAAAATGAAGGCCGCCACACGCTTGGGGTCGATGGCGGACTTGAACAGACGCTGCACACCGGCTAACGCATCATCCACGCTGATGCCATGCAACTCGCTGGGGAATGGGGCGTGAAAGACTTCGCCCGGGAAGGGGCCGAAGCCGGCCTTGTAGGGCTGAACCTTGCCGGTCAGCGCCATGCCCATCATGGTGCGGCCATGGAAGGCGCCGTCAAAAGCGATCACACCGCTGCGGCCGGTGGCGGCGCGGGCGATCTTGATGGCGTTTTCCACCGCCTCGACGCCGGTGGTGAAGAAGGCCGTCTTCTTGGCCCAGTGACCCGGCGTGGCGGCGCTGATGCGTTCGGCCAGCCTGACGTAGCTGGCATAGGGCACGACCTGGTAGGCCGTGTGGTGAAAGGCCTCCAGCTGCGCCGCAATGGCGGCCTGCACGCGCGGGTGACGGTGGCCGGTGTTGAGCACGGCGATGCCGCTGGCGAAGTCGATGTAGCGCTTGCCCTCCACATCCCAGAGTTCGGCATTCAACGCTCGCGCGGCGAAGAAGTTCTCCAGCACGGCCACGCCGCGTGGGGTGGCGGCCAGGCGGCGCGCGTGCCAGTCGCTATTGAGGCCGTGGGTGTCGAGCTGGGGCATGGGTTCTCCTGTGTGGGTTGGCGGGTCGCTTTTGACCATGCTTGCCAATGTGCGCCAAAGTGGATCTTTTCAAAAGATCCAGTTTGCGATTTCTAATAGAACCACTTTTCAATAAATGAGGCGCCGCCGTGATTCCGATTGACCTGGCCGATTGGCTGCAGCAACACCTGCGAGAAGGCCAGGCCGTCAACCGCCAGCTGCATGAATTGCTGCTGCAAGCGGTGCTGCAAGGCCGGCTGGCTGCCGGCAGCAAGCTGCCGAGTTCACGCTGGCTAGCGCAGCAGCTGGGTGTCTCACGCAACACGGTGATCGACGCTTACGACAATCTGCGCGCCCAGGGCTGCCTGGACACCCGCCAGGGCAGCGGCAGCTATGTGGCCGAGGTGGAACGCGAGGCGCCGCAGCTGCCGCCGAAGCTGGGCCGGCCCAAGGAGGCGCCGCCGCTCTCACGCCGCGGCCGCCTCTTGCTGGAGCAGGCCGGCGTGTCGGCGCGGCAATGGGGTGCTTTCATGCCCGGCGTGCCGGACGTGACCGAGTTCCCGGTGCGCACCTGGCTGCGCCTGCACAACCGGCGCTGGCGCGAGGCCCAGCCGGAGCGCCTGAGCTATGCCCCCGGCGGCGGCCTACCGGCGCTGCGCGAAGCGCTGGCCGAGCATTTGCGCGGCGCGCGTTCGGTGCAATGCACGGCCGAGCAAATCATCATCACCAGCGGCAGCCATCAGGCCGTGGACTTGGTAGCGCGCTTGCTGACCGACGCGGGTGACACCGTCTGGCTGGAGGAACCTTGCTACTGGGGCCTGCGCAGCACCCTGCAAAGCCTGGACCTGAACCTGGTGGCCCAGGCCGTGGACAGCGAAG
Organism: Paucibacter sp. KCTC 42545; assembly: GCF_001477625.1. Taxonomy (NCBI): domain Bacteria; kingdom Pseudomonadati; phylum Pseudomonadota; class Betaproteobacteria; order Burkholderiales; family Sphaerotilaceae; genus Roseateles; species Paucibacter sp. KCTC 42545. Next base: position 145,253 of record NZ_CP013692.1, on the reverse strand, counting down.
GCCTGCGCTGGCCGACCCGCCCGCGCGGTGCCATGCCGCGCCTGGTGCTGGCCACGCCCTCGCATCAATACCCCTTAGGCATGGTGATGAGCTTGGCGCGGCGCCAACACTTGCTGGAGCAATGCCGCAAGCACGGCAGCTGGATCGTGGAGGACGATTACGACAGCGAGTTCCGCTTCGGCACCCGCCCGGTGGCCAGCCTGCAAGGCCTGGACGGGGGCGACCGCGTGCTCTACGTCGGCAGCTTCAGCAAGACTTTGTTCCCGGGGCTGCGCTTGGGCTATCTGGTGGTGCCGGCGAGCCTGGCGCCGCTGTTTGCCAAGGCCTCGGCCGAGCTGTATCGCGAGGGCCAGTTGCAGCAGCAAGCCACCCTGGCCGACTTCATTCAGCAAGGCCATTTGGGCAGCCACACCCGGCGCATGCGCACGCTTTACGGCCGCCGCCGCGAGGCCTTGCTGGTGGCAGTGCATGAACAGTTCGGCGCACAGCTGCCGGTGCTGGGCGACAACGCCGGCCTGCACCTGGTGCTGCAACTGCCCGCCGGCACCGACGACTGCGCACTGGAGGCCGCCGCCGCTGCGGCCGGCATCGCCGTGCGGGCACTCAGCCGCTACTACTGCCGCCCGGCCAGCGTGCAGCGCGGCCTGCTGCTGGGCTATGCCTGCGTGCCGGAGCACAAGATTGGCCCGGCCTTTCAGACCCTGGCCGCGGTGATTCGGCAGCATTGCCCACACCTGGCGACACGCAAGCAAAGCTAGGCGCCTCGCAGCAAGCCGAGCTGCCGTAAGGGCAAGTGCCATACGGACTACGCCGCCTCACGCACCCCCATTCAGCTTGTCAAACAGCGCTGCCAGACTGCGCAGCCATGCGCGCCGGCATCCTCCTTCGCGCGCTGCCAACGAAAGATGAATATGGGTCGCCCGACACAAGTCAAGCCGCTGCGCACCGGCAGCACTCGCCGCGAATTTTTCAAGCGCTCCGGCGCCAGCACGGTGGCCATGGCCGCCGCCACGCCCATGCTGCTGCCACTGGCAGCACAGGCCTCGGCCGTGGTGCAAATCTTCCAACACGGCGTGGCCAGCGGCGACCCGCTGAGCGACCGCGTCATTCTCTGGACCCGCGTCACGCCGCCAAGCCTCAAGCCCGCCGTGCCGGTAAGCTATGTGGTGGCCACCGATGCCGCTTTGACCAAGGTCGTGCTGCGCGGCAGCAGCAAGACCAACCCGGGCCGTGACTACACGGTCAAGGTCGACGCCATCGGCTTGCAGCCGGGCACGACTTACTATTACCAGTTCACCGCCGAAGGCGCCACCAGCCCCATCGGCCGCACCAAGACCTTGCCGGTGGGCAGCATCAACAGCTTGCGCATGGCGGTGGTCAGCTGCTCCAACCTGGCCTACGGCTATTTCAATGCCTATGCCCGCATCGCCCAACGCGCCGATCTGGATCTGGTGGTTCACCTGGGTGACTACATCTACGAATACGGCACCGGCCAATACGGCACGGCGCGCACGCCCGAGCCGGCCAATGAAATCGTCTCGCTGAGCGACTATCGCCAGCGCCACGCCCAGTACAAGCGCGACGCCGACTCCCAAGCCATGCACCGCCAGCACCCGCTGATCGCCATCTGGGACGATCACGAAACCGCCAACGACGCCTACAAGGCCGGCGCCGAAAACCACCAGCCCGCCACCGAGGGCGACTGGGCCACACGCCAGGCCGCCGCCCTGCAGGCCTACTACGAGTGGATGCCGGTGCGCCCGGTCAACACCGCCAAGCTCAACGACAACCACCGCAACTTCGTCTACGGCGATCTGGTCGACCTGCTGATGCTGGAAGAGCGCCTGAGCAACCGTTCGCAGCAGATCAAAGGCAGCATCGCCACGCCACTGGGCCAGGGCTTTGTGCAGAGCGGCCCCTTTGCCGACGCCAGCCGCACCCTGCTCGGCAGCGAGCAAGAAGCCTGGCTGGCCGAGCGCCTGCGCCAAGGCGGCACGCAGTGGAAGCTGCTGGGCCAGGGCGTGATGTTCGCCCAGCTCAAGGGCGTGGCCGCGGCCAATGCCGCTGGCGGCGGCGTCTTCCTCAACAGCGACCAATGGGACGGCTACCAGCCCGCCCGCAACCGCATCTACGACGTCATCAAGGGCGATGCCAGCCATGCCCGCGTCAACAACGTCGTGGTGCTGACCGGTGACATCCACAGCTCTTGGGCCGCTGACCTGACGCAAGACCCGAACAACGCCAATGTCGGCACCGGCGGCTACAACCCGGCCACCGGCGAAGGCTCGCAGGCGGTGGAATTCGTCGGCACCTCGGTGACCTCGCCCGGCGTGGACAGCGACACCAGCGGCGGCACCGCCGCTTACCTGCGTTCGCTCAACCCGCACTTCAAATTCATCAATCTGCACCGCCGCGGCTACATGCTGCTGGACGTGAACCGCCAGCGCGCGGTGTGTGAGTGGTGGTATGTGGACACCGTGGCCAGCCCCAGCAATGTGGAGAGCTTCGGCGCCGCTTTCGAAGTGCAGGCTGGCAGCCAACGCTTGAGCCCCTCGGCCCAGACCACGCCCCGCGCCAACCCGCCCCTGCTGGCCCCCTGATGCTGATGCGAGTGCCGGCGCAAAGCATTCAGCTGCGCCAGCACTCGCCAGAGTCGCCCCACATTCCACCGAGATCACATCCATGAAAACCAATTTCGCGCTGCGCAGCCTTGCCGCCGCCACCCTGGGCTTTGCCGCCCTGACCGCCCAAGCCGCCGACTTCACCTTCAGCGGCCAGTTCAGCCATAACACCGACGTCGTGCAGATCGACTTCAGCCTGAACAGCAGTCAAGCCGTCACCTTGTTCACCGATTCCTGGAAGTCGGGCCTGAACTTCGACCCCACGCTGGGCCTCTATGACGCCCAGCACGCCTGGCTGCAAACCATTGACGACAACGACGGCAGCTTCGCCGGCCCGGGCTATTTCGACGCCGGCGCCGTGCTGCCCGCCTTCGCCGCTGGCCACTACCGCCTGACGCTGAGCCTGGCAGGCAATGACCCCATCGCCGGCGCCAAGAGCATCGGCTTCACGCTCGACGGCAGCACCCCGGTGGCCTTGGCCGACTGGGTGCAGCCCAGCGCCGACATCAATGCCGGCGACCAAAAAGGTGGCTATTGGTCGGTGCATCTGAACGGCGTGGACCAAGCTGCCATCGCCGCTGTGCCCGAGCCTGGCAGCGTGGCCTTGATGCTGGCGGGTCTGGCCGGCCTGGCAGGCTTGAAGCTGCGCCAGCGTCAGCGCCAAGCGCGCTGAACGCATTTCCCGGCGGCCATTGGCCGGGCGCCGCTGCGCCTGGAAGCCGTGGCTGCCGCCACGAGGGCACGGGCTCTCTTCAGCGCGCGTCAAACGGCGTCAGCAAACATACAGGGTCGGCAGCTATAAACTCAGCCCCACCCCGGATTAGCTGATCGCCCCGTATGACTCCCCTGCCCGCTGCTTGGCTCAAGGGCGCTTTCTTTGCCGTGCTTTTTAGCGCGCTACTCGGCCTGCATCTTGGCGCCTCTGCCCAAGCCGCCAGTGTGACCTTTCCGCTTCCCGCTGACGGCGACCGCAGCCGCTATGGTTTTGAGTTTGCACTCTTGCAAGCGGCCTTGAATGCCAGCCGAAGCGGGAACGCCCAAGCCGATCAACTGCATTGGTCGGCCCTGCCCATGACCCAAGGCCGGGCCCGCGCGGAAGTGGCCGCCGAGCGTTTGTCTGTGGTGCACAGCTTTGCCACGCCGGAGTTGGAGCGCCAGCTGAATGCCGTGCCCTTCGCCATCGACAAGGGCTTGAACAGTTTGCGCATCCTGCTGACGCGGCGCAGCCTTTTGCCCAAGCTGGCCCAGGCACACTCGGCCGACGATTTGCGCGAACTGCGCTTTGGCGTCTTGGGCAGCTGGAGCGACCGGCAACTCCTGCAAGGCTTGGGCTTCAAGGTCGAGAGCACGGAGTCATTCTCCGGCCTGTTCAAGATGTTGAGCCTGGAGCGCAGCGACGTGATCATGACCGGGCTCCTGCATCTGCAACAGGTCAATCTTTTGCTGGGAGAGGCCAGCGATTTGGAGTGGGAACCCCGGCTGCTGATCAGCGTGCCTTCGCAACAACGCTTCTATACCGCCCGCACGCCCGCGGGCAAGGCGCTGGCCGAGCGGCTCTTGCGCGGACTGCGGCGCTTGCAGCAGTCCGGTGAATTCGACCGCTTGCACGCCAGCCACTTCGGCGAACAAGTTAACGTTGGCAACGGGCGCCGCATGATTCAACTGCTGGACAAAGAGGCCGCGGCGGTGACCCCGGCACAGCCCTAAAAGCGGTCGGGCCGCTCAGGAAAGCTGGTTCAGCGCCTCCAACACCTCAGACCACGCCGCTTGCAGCGGATCAATCAGTGCAAAATGCCCGGCCTCCGGCACCGCCACCAGGCGAGTGCGAGGAAATGCCGCGCAGTAGGACTGAGCGACCGCTGGCGGCACCACTTCATCAGCGTCGCCTTGGACGATGGTGATGGCGACGCTTGGGGCGGGCAGTTGCATCGGGTCCACCATCGGATGATGCTCGGGCGCCGAGCCCAAGAACTTTCTGACGGCCCCGTCACCCAAATTGAGCGCATCGGCCAAGCGCAAATCGGCCGCCGGCGCCAGCGCCACGACGCCGCGCAAGGCAGGCAAGGTCAAGGTCGCCGCCGCCCACAAGGCCAAGTGCCCACCGGCCGAATGCCCGATCAACAAGAGCTGACCATTGTGCGGCGCCACGCGCGCCGGCAAAAGCGCCAGCGCCGCCGCCACATCGTCCAAGCTCGCCTGTGCCTGGCCAGGGATACGCCGGTACTCCAAGGTCAGCACCGACCAGCCCGCCTGCGCCAAAGCTGCACTCATGGCCTGCGCATGGGCGCGGTCATACGCGGGCTTCCAGAAGCCACCATGGACGAGCACCAACAGCGGACGCTGCGCCCCCTCCTGACCACGCCGGAAGTCAGCGCACTGATCCTCATGATCACCATAAGGCAAGGTCAGATCGGGCGCGCTCGCCAGGCGGGTGAGGATGGACAAGTCTTCTGCCATGGAGTTCTTTGGTGTGATGGAGAGTCTGAGTTACAGGCCAATTCGCGAGCAGCGCATTGTCACCGGCTCAGCGCGCCGGGCGGCGCTATTGCCTACGGGCCTGGCCATGTGCAACCGTCATGCGGCACTGCCCGCGCCTTGCTCCGGCGGGAGCGCACGCGCTAGAGGGGTCAGGCGGGCGTGCTGGCATCCCCAGCGCGCAGTGCGGCCAGGGTCTCAAGCAGCCACTGCTCAGCACTGAGCGTCTCGGCGTCCATTTGGCGCAGGACGAGGCGTGTGGACACTGGCAGCGGTGCACCATCCAAGCCGGACAGCGGCGCTTGCTGAAGCTTGCCTTGCAGGCGGGCCAGCACCGGCGCGGCGCCCGAAATATCGGTATCGGGCATCACCACGGCGAACTGATTGCCGCCGATACGCGCCACCCAATCAACCAGGCGAACGCTGCGCCGGGTCGCCTCGGCCACGCCTTGCAAAATGCGATCGCCGGCGGCAAAGCCATAGCGGCGATTCAGCAAATGCATCTGCTGGATGTCAATCAGCGCCAAGCTCAAGGCTCGGCCATGCTTGCGTGCCGTGCTGAACTCGCGCGCCAAGCGCGCGTCGAAGTAGCGGCGGTGAGGCAGTTGGGTCAGCGGGTCATGGTCATGCCCCAAGCGACTGGCCGCTGCCGGTCTCGCGGCAGCCAAGCCCTCAAGCGGCGAGTGCGGCGCTTGCAAGGCGGCCTCAGACGCCGCTGCGGCCACCTCAAGCCGGTTCCTGCCCAGATTCTTGGCCGCTTGCACCGCCTGGTCGGCTTGGGTCAGCAGCTGATTGAAGTCGGCGCCCTCCTCGATGAAACATAGCCCGCCGCTGGACCGCAGCTCGATGCGTGCGGCATCGACTTCATCGCCAGGTTCTTGGCCCATCAAGCGTTTGAAGAGGCCACTGGCCGAAGCAGGCTTGGGCCGCAAGCTCGGCAAGGGGATGGCCATGGCCGCGATATGCGCTAGCAATCTTCTTGCATCGGCAAGCACACTGTCTCTGTCATAACGCTGCATCAAGACGGTAAAGCCATCGCCGTCAAAACGGCCCAGCCTGTCGGACGGCGCCAGCTCATTGCGCAAGGCCTGGCCAAGATGGGCCAAGACCGCGTCGCCGATGGCGTGCCCATGCTGATCGTTGATGCGTTTGAAGTCATCGATGTCCAGCAGCAGCACGGCGGAGCAGTCTTGCGCCTGCCGTTCACGCAAATGGTGGACCAGCTGCTCCGCCCATTCCCCGCGTTGCAAGCAGCCGGTGAGGGGATCCAGCCCGGCGGCGTTGAAGGAGGCCACCAACTCCTCGCTGCCAATTTCAGCCCCATGCGCCAATGCCGGCGTCGGCTGCTTCAACATTCGCCTGATTCGCCCCAGCAGCAGCCGGCTGGGATAGAGGCCGCGCACGACCTCGTCGCTGCTGCGGATCTGCTCCAGCAAATCTGCCTCTTGCTCGGCCGTGTCGGTGATGATCAAAGCGGGCAGATCGCTCGCGCTGTACTCGGCCCGCAGCGCATCCAGGCTCGCAAAGTGCCGGGTCTGCAGGATGCGCATGCTGGCGGGGGTCTGGGTGCTGCTCAGCGCTTGCTGCAACTGGCCCGGCGGGCAATGCCGCACTTTCCAGCCCTGTTCACGCAAACTCACCAAGGCCGGGTCTTGGGTGGACGGCTCGCTCGGTGCGATCCAGGCGATCCAATTGATGGCCATCATGCTCAAGAACCCCTCGCAGGGTGGCTGGCTTCGAGCTTGGCAAGCTGTTCGCGCTGGGCCTCGTTGGCCTTGGCGAGCCGCGCCAGCTCACGCTCCATCTTGGCGGCGGCCAGAGCCTGCAAATCAAGCCCAACACGGTTGATGACGAACTCCAGCACCGCCAATTCATCCGGCCGGTAGCTCGTGTCCCCATGCTTCTCACCCAGCACCACCAGGCCGTTCAGCTGGCCGCGGTAGCTCATGGGGAAGGCCTGGGCGCCCTTGGCCTCCGTGCCATTGACTTCCGCCAAGGCCTGGGCGCCAGCCCGGCCGCGCAGCGCGGCCACCAAGCCGTCATCCGGGTCGAGCAAATGGGCACAGCGCGGAATCGAGTTGAAGGCCTGGGCATAGCCGCCGCCCGCCAGCCGCAAATAGATCACGCAGCCGGCCTGGCCGGTGAAGCGCTCCAGGGCTTTGTGCAAGCCGCTGAGCAGGCCCTCGGTGCCGGTGTAGTGCTCCGCCTCTTTGGCGAAGCGGCGCAAGGCTTGCTCGTTCTCATGCCAATGGCTGAAGAGCAAGTTCTTGATGCGAGTCTCCATGCTGATCTGCACACGACTGAGCACCACGATGATGACCATGGCGATGGCCGTGTCCACCAGCATGCTCTTGCCCTGCTCATGCTCCTGCACCCAATGGCCGGTCAGCCATTTGACAATGCTGAAGGCCGACAAGACCATCAGGCTGATGGCACTGAAGACCACGGCGCGGCTGACCGCAAAGTCGAAGTTGAAGACTCGGTGCTTGAGCACCGCATACATCAGGCCGACGTACATAAATCCTTGGCCGCACAGGGCCAACACGATGTTCAGGGGCACGCCGGCGACGCGCACATCGGAGCCGGGTATCCAGACCAGAAAGCTAGGGATAGAGCCAATGCAAAACGAGGCCAAGACCCAGGCGTGGCGTTGGCGCATTTCGCCACCACTGGACTGATAGCCGCCGAACAAGCAGACCAAGGTCAGCGCCATGCTGGACACCAGCAAGAGCACGGTAAAAGGGCCGAGCCAGGGTGCCTCGAAACCCAAGCCGAACCAGATCATGCTGGCGATGCCACAGGCCACCACGCCGGTATAGGTCGGCATGCTGAATCGCAGCAGGGCTCTGAGCCAGGCCGCCCGCGTCGGCGAATACAGGGCTGCAAAGCGCACCGTGCAATACCAAATCAAGGGGAGAGTGGCCAGCTGCATCAGTTTGGCGGCGCTGAATAGCGGCCCCCGGGGCATGAAATTGAAGGTGAAGAAGAAGGACAGCGAGAGGTAGAAAAAACACAAGGCCAAGGCACGGTAGGCGGTGTGGTCCGGACGTTTCAGGCCTATCAGCAAGGCAAAGAGCACGGCTTGGACGGCCAAGAAGAAACGGCTCAGGTAATCGAATATCTCAACAGCAGAAAATCTCTGCGGCGCGGCCGTTAAGGTCAGCGGCCGCGGGACGCCTTCATGCCACAGCGTGACCCGCACCTGCTCCGGGCCGGCCCGCCCGTCCAGGCTGAGCTTGCGCCAGCGGTCAAAGTGATGATCGAAACTCAGCTGATCCCCCAGCTGCGCACCCATCAGCGCCAATTCGGACCCGGGCTGCAGATGCTCAATCGGCACCCGGTGGGTGCCCGTTCGGTGCGGGTCAATGCCGAAGCTCTCCTCCATGCCCACCGAGCCGTAGCGCCGCTCCAGCATGGGATTGATGCCGAAGGAAAACTCGATGGCGAGCATCAGCAAGCACAAGCCACATAGGCCGCAGATCAGCCATTTCCAGCCCCGGTCGCCCAGGCGTTGTTGCAGCAGATGCCAGCCCATTGTTTTCTTACTCCCCTGGGGCCGCAGGCGCGAATCCCGAAAGTGATCGTAGGTGAGTTCAAGCGCGCCTGTCCAGCCCCGGACCGGTTGGAAGGGATTGCGCCTCGCGCTCGCCGCTTCGCCAGCCGTCGGCCGTCATCGCCCGTATTCACCAGTCAAGCCGCGCCAGGGCAAGACTTTGCGGCTGACTGTAGACGCCGGCTTCACGCCGGTGAGGTAATAGCTTCAAAAGCCTCCGCTGAAGTGATGACTGCAGTGCGGACGGGCTAGGGGCAGCGGGCCAAGGCGCGCTTGGCAATTGCCGAGGTCAAGCCGGAGTTGCCGCAGGCCATGGACGGCAGCAACACTGCCGCGCCAGGGTCGATCAGGGCACCCGGCATAGAGCCCTCACGCCAGGTCGGATGGAAAACACCACTCGCTGCCCAGTTCAGCCGCGATGGCCGAAAGGCCTGGCAATGCGCCCACGGGCAGGCCGATGTCATGCTGTGTCGGCACTCGGGATTCGGTGGGGTTGATGCGAATCAGCCGCCCGCCGAACTCATGGATGATGCGCTCGCTGAACCAGCGCACCGAGGGAATGGCGGTGCCAGCGCCGATTTCGATCACCACCGGTCGGCTCACCGATTGCAGCCAGCGCTCCTGACGCAACTGCTGCGCGTTGCTGCGGTCGGCGATCCAGGCGCCGTCACCGAACATCAGGATATTGGGCCGGGCCAGCCCGCCACAGTGCGGGCAGCTGGGCGCCGCGTTCAGCAGACGACAGCGGCCTTCATCGACCTGCGGCACAAAGTCTTGCGCGGACCAGATTGCGTCCGAGCAAGGGCCCAGGCACTGCAGATGATGAATGGAGCCGTGACATTCGTGGACCTGCTCGGGCGCGAATCCGGCCTTCTGGAATTGCCCATCCACATTGCTGGTGAACACCGACCAGCCATGCAGCATGCGCTCGCCCCACATGCGCAGCCACGCAAAGCCCGGATGGGGCCGGACCTGCCGAGACAGATTCAATCGATGCCCGTAAAAGCCCCAGGCCAGGGCTGCATCGGCGCGAAAGGTCGCGGGCGAGGCGGCGCGCTGGAAGTCGATGCCAGCCTCGCGCAAGGCCGGGTAGGCGTTCCAGAAGCCCTCTTTGCCTCGGAAGTCCGGCAGGCCGGAGTCCACCCCCATGCCGGCCCCGGCAGCAATGATCAAGGCATCGGCTTGCTCAATCAGCTCCGCCGCATGGCGGGCGGCGCTTTGTAAATGTTGTGACATGGCGTTTGGCAAAGAGTTGGCGGGATTGGGCGAGCTTGAGCGACTGGCCTGTCCATCAGACCCTGGCGCCGGCGACCCAGCTATTCATCTTGCGGCAGCCCTGGCTCACCAGACGAGCCAGGCGGCTTGAGGCGCGCCGATGCAGCCTCAGGCCTGATCGAGAAATTCTTTTTGCAATAAGCGTAAGGAAGTCAGGCGGCATCACGACCCAGAGAGGTACGCAAGCCGGCACCCATGCCGAGCGTACCGAACTCAGTCACGTCTTTCACCACCATCACCCATCTGGAGATCCCTATGCAAGCATCGATCAAGCCTGGTTTGAGCATCGCAAAATCAACGGCCGCTGTGACCCTACTCGCAAGCGCTGGCTTCGCAAGCAGCACCCAAGCCGCCATCGTTGATCTGACGGTGACCGTGCACAACCTGGCACCCGTGAACAGCGTGGTGGTGGCACCGCTGAGCGTCGGCTTTGGCCAAGGCGTGTTCGACGGCTTTGACATCGGCGGCGTTGCCAATGCCGCCATCGTCAAAGCGGCGGAACTGGGCAACGGCAATCTTTGGCGCGATGCCTTCACTGCGGCAGATTCGGGCGCCGTGGTCGGCGTGGTTGGCGCGGCTCCGCTGGCTGCTGGCTTGTCAGCCACCCGGACCTTTCGCATCGATACGGCGCTGAACAATTACTTCAGCTTTGTCGCCATGGTGGTCCCCAGCAATGACTTCTTCATCGGCAACGACGCCGCCAAGGCCTTCAAGCTCTTCGACGGCGCGGGCAATTTGCAAGTCAGCAGCATCGGCCAAAAGGCCCGTGACATCTGGGATGCGGGCTCCGAGGAGTTCAATACGGCCAACGCGGCCTTCATCGTCGGCGCCAACGCGCTGGCCAGGGATGCGCAGCAGTCAGTGGTGGCGCGCAACTTCGCAGAGTTCGCGGCCTACAACGGTTTGAGCACCGCTTACGGCTACACCTTCAACAGCGGCTTGTCCGGCGGCAGCGATGTCTACCGCATCGACTTTTCAGCCCAGGCCGTGCCGGAGCCTGAGAGCTATGCCCTGATGTTGGCCGGCCTGGCCGCCATGGTCACGGTGGTGCGTCGTCGCCGTCCTGTGGCCTAACTTTCCTTGTTCTAGCCGGAAGGCCACCGCAACATCAAGGGCGGTGGTCATGGTGTCGCGGTCCTGGTTTTTAGATAGGGGTGTACAGCATGGGCCGAGGGGAGGACCATCACTGACTCGCCGCGCAAGTAGGCGTTGGCGAGCTTTGCCACAACCTTCTTGAACAGGACATAGCATGAACAAATCCGCACTCGGCTTGCTGGTGATTTGCGCAAGCACGCTGGCAACACCTTCGCTGGCCGCTACCAAAGCGTTCATTCAGTTCGATCAGATCAAGGGATCGTCCACGGACAAGGACCACACGAGTTGGAGCGATGTCGTGAATTGGTCGTGGTCGCTGTCGGCTGACACGTCCTGGACCAAAGGGGGCGGTGCTGCAGTGGGGAAACCTCAGCCCGGCCCCTTCCTCTGGACGCAAGCCAACGACGGCGTTTTCAACAGCCTATTTGTCAATATGGCCACGGGTAAAGCGGTCAATAAGATCAAGTTGGATGTCAGCAAAAACACCGGCGCAGCGAATCCTGAGGTGTTTTTCACGATGGAATTCACCGGGGCCTTTTTTACCAAGCTGGACATGAAGGGGTCAGCAGAGGGCAACGTCGACTTTGCAGGCCAGTTCGTCTTCAAGACCATCAAGATCGGCTACCGGCCACAGGACAGCTCGGGCAGGCTAGGTGCCGCCAAGTTCGCGACCTGGGACATTCCGGCAGGCGTAGCCAGCGGCTCCGGTTATGAGTTCAGCGGCGATGCCACGGCGCTGATGGGGCTGGCCGAGGCCATGCCCCCCGCCGCCGTGGTGCCGGAGCCTTCCAGCTATTTGCTGATGCTCGGTGGCTTGGCTGGCGTCTTGGCTTTGGCCCGGCGCCGCTCGCTCGCCTTGCGCGGCTGATCTCGGCGAGGGCCACCCGAGGCTGAAGCAAGACCTGACCCTTTGGGAGCTTTTTCTCAAGGGGTCGGGCGCAGGACTGTGGCGATCTGCTGGATGCCATTTGAAACCCGCCTTAGAAAGCTCCGCGCCTGGGACTGCACTCATGCGTGTATGCAAGCGCTCAAGCGCAGCGGCCAATGCGCGTGGCGTGTGAGCGCCTAAGGGCGGCTATCCGCGCCCGGCACCGGCCGACAACCGCCACTCAATCCCGCGTCTTTGATGCATCGGCGCACGCCGCCCGGTAGTCAGACGGCGACATGCCTTGCCAACGCCGGAAGGCACGGCGGAAATTGGCCAGGTCGGTGTAGCCCAAGAGGTAGGCCACTTCCTGCACCGTTAGCTGGCCGCGCTGCAGATGCTCGCTGGCCAAGCTGCGCCGCAAGTCTTCGGTGATTTGTCGGAACGAAGTCCCCTCCTCCAGCAGCCGCCGATGCAAGGTGCGCTGGCCCAGATGCAGCTGGCGCGCCACCAAGGGCAGGCCCGGCAGGCCGGCGCTTGATTCGAGCAGCAGGCGCCGCACCCGCGCCGTGGTGCTCTGCTGGCTCGCGAGGCGGAGCCGTTCGCGCTCACACAGCTGCTCGGCTTGCGCATAGGCGCTCGCGTCGGCAGCGCTCAGGGCTTCATCGGCCCGCGCGATGGGCAAAGCCAAGCCGCTCCAGCTGCTGGACCAAGCCAGCTCGCAGCCCACGAGCTGGCGGGCAAAGTCGGCATAGGCGGGCGCCGGCATGGCGAAGGCCACGCGGCTGACCGGGCCGCTGGACAGCCCGCCGCCCATCCCATGACCCACCCGGTTGAACTCCAGCGCATGTTTGAGCGCCAGCAGCACCGCCTCCAGCACCGATCGCCGCGCGCTGCCCAGGGCAATCGGCTCCAGCACCATCAAGCGCAGCTCATGGCGATGCACTTGCACGGCCAGCGACACCAGCGAGGTGCGCAGACCGATATAGCGCACCAGCAGCTCGATCACCTGGCGCAAAGAGCCGCCGCTCATGGCCGCAAAACCCAGCACGCCAAGGGTGTTGATGCGTAGCCGATCACCGACCAACAAGCCCAGCGCCGGCTCCTTGGTGATCGCGATGGCGCCCTCCACCAAGCGGGCAAAAGCATCCATTGGCAGCTCGGGCAATTCAAGCGCCAACTGCGCCGGCCGCAGTCCGCCGCGCGCCAGCCACTGCGCCACATCGCCCCCCACGGCAGCCACATGCTCAGCGATCTGGCGGATGTAGAGCGACTGCAGCTGGATGGTTTGGATGTGCTTGGGCATGCGTCCGACTCTATCGGGTGAACCCGGGGCGGGCGCCGGATTGTCAAAAAATGACCTCCGCTTGTCAACGCTGGACCTCGGCAAAGCGGGGCCGACTTTCTAGCATCGAGACACAACAGCCGGGATGCACACGGCCAGGAGACAAAGACATGCCGCTCAAGATCAAGACCGCGCCCAAGCCGGCGCCCCATGTGGCGCTGATCAATGCCACGCACATCCTCGTGCAGGCCGACGAGACCCTGCTGCAGGCCGCGCTGCGCCAAGGTGTGGAGATGCCTTACAGCTGCCGCGTCGGCGGCTGCGCCAGCTGCAAGTGCAAGCTGACCAGCGGGCAGGTCAAACAGCTGACCGAGACCAGCTATCTGCTCAGCGACGAAGACCTGGATGCCGGCATGATCCTGGCCTGCCAAAGCATCCCTTTGTCCGATGTGCGCATCGAGCTCGCACCCCTTGCCCAAGCGCAGCGCCAGCGTGTGGCCGGGCATGTCATCGCGCAAGAGCGCCTGACTCACGACATCACCCGCCTGCGCATCCAACTGGCGCAGCGCCTGAGCTTCCAGGCCGGGCAGTTTGCCGAGCTCTCGCTGGCAGCATTGCCGGGTATGCAGCGCAGCTACTCTTTTGCCGCGCCCTGCCGCGACGATGGGCAGGTGGAGTTCTTTGTGCGGCAGGTGCCGGGCGGCGCCTTCTCCACCCTGGTCAATCAACAAGAGCTGCTGGGCCAGTCAGTGCAAATTGAAGGTCCGCTGGGCCATTTCACCCTGCGGCCGGCCGATGCGCCGCTGCTGATGGTGGCCGGCGGCAGCGGCCTGGCGCCGGTGCTGGCGATCTTGCAAGAGGCCCTGGCCACCGGCGTGACGCGCTCGGTCACTCTGCTGTTCGGCGCCCGCAAGGCCAAGGATTTGTATGCGCTGGACGAGATCGCCGAGCTCGCCGCGCTGTGGCCCGCAGCCTTCAACTTTGTGCCTGTGCTGTCCGAGCCCGAGCCCGAGGCCAATGAGTTCTGGACCGGCGCGCGGGGCTTGATCACCGAACACCTGCTTGGCGCCCTGCTGCCCGGCGCCCACGCCTATCTGTGCGGGCCGCCAGCCATGATTGATGCGGCAGCGGCCCTGCTGCAGCAACACGGTGTGGCGGCGGAGCACATCCACGCGGACCGCTTCACCACCCAGCACAATGCCGCCGCAGGCCTCACTACTGCTGCGGCAGCGTCTACGTCTGCGCCCGCATCTCAGAGCGAGGCGACAACGCAACGCGCCAGCATCCCAGCACCTGCCGCGACAACGCCGGCCAGCGTGCTGGATTATCTGAAATACGCCCTGTTCCACGCCGTGGGCCTGAGTGCAGCGGCCGCGCTGCTGGCCGGCGGCAGCTGGATCACGCTCTGCCTGCTGACGGTACTCGGCTTCTACATCGTGGGCGACGCTGTTCTGGGCGAAGACAGCCGCACACCGCAGTTCAAGTACCCGGGCCTGCTGACCGCGCAGCTCTGGCTGGCCTTGCCGCTCTTGCTGCTGATCTGCTTCGCTGCCGTGTGGGGTGTGTCGGCGGGCGACCCGCTGGGCTTTGGCGCCTGGCTCAGTGGCTGGAGTGGCTACGACTTACTGGCCGCGCGCGCGGCCACGGCCTGGCCTCACCATGTGTCGGCCGCCATCCTCACCGGCCTGATGATTGGCATGGTGGGCACCATCACCGCCCATGAGCTGACGCACCGCACCTGGGACCCGGTCTCGATGGGGGTGGGCCGCTGGCTGCTGGCCTTCAGCTTCGACACCATCTTTGCCATCGAGCATGTCTACGGCCACCACCGCTATGTCTCGACCATTGACGACCCGGCCACCGCGCCGCGTGGCCGCAATGTCTATGCGCATGTGCTGATCTCGACCGTCCGGGGCAATGTCAGCGCCTGGCAGATCGAAACCCGCAGCCTGCGCCGCCGCGGCCTGCCGCGCTTCGGGTTGCACAACGCGGTGATCCGCGGTCACTTGATGAGCTTGGGGCTGGTGGCGCTGGCCTGGGTCATGGGCGGCGCAGCGGCAGCGGGCTTCTTCGTGCTGTGCGCGCTATGGGGCAAGGCACTGCTGGAGATCGTGAACTATATGGAGCACTACGGCATGGTGCGCGACCCGGCCACGCCGGTGCAGCCGCGCCACTCCTGGAACACCACCAAGCGCATCAGCTCCTGGTCCATGTTCAATCTGACCCGCCACTCGCATCACCATGCGCAGGGCGAAGTGCCCTTCCACGAGCTGCAGCCCTTGCCTGACTCACCCCAGATGATCAGCGGCTACCTCACCACCATCGTCGTGGCCCTGATCCCGCCGCTGTGGCATGCACTGATGGCGCCTAAGCTGCGGGAGTGGGACAGCCGCTTTGCCTCGGAGGACGAGCGTGACTTGGCCCGCCGCGCCAATGCGCGCATCGGCCTGGCGCCGTTTGCCTGAGCCGGCGCCGCGAGCAAGCCCAGCGTTCGGCCGGACCGTTTCCGTGAAATAACACCGAATCAGTGATTACCCTTGGTTTTGTCATAGGGTTTTCACCAAGTTTGTCGACACTTCTTTCATCGACAAGCCATTCGCGCTGTCACTGAAGAGGCAAAGCACATCATGAGCAGCATCCCCAATTTCCTGAGCCAATCCGAGCAGTACTTGATCCAGATGGGCCTGCCCCAAATCGGCGAGACCAGCGGCCAGGCACGTGGCTTGGGCGAAATGACCGAAAGCCTGGGCTTGGCGGCCCTGTGCGTGGGTTTCAGCCTGACCAGCCTGGTGGCGGTGCTGAGTCTGTAACTCTCTCGGGGCGCGCATATACAAACCCGAGCCTGGAGCAGGCTCCGGGTTGAGAAATTGACTGAGCGGCAGCAAGCCCGCTTTCAGGTCCATCAGTCGGCATTAGGGTCGCAGGGAGCAATACCACCAGCGGCCATTGCAGCCAAGCCAAACAGACCCCTGATGGCGGGCACGAGACAATCGCCAGACGCCTGACGAAAAAGAGTCCGGCCCGCAAGGTGGAGCACCACCTCATCGCTGCCAGCGGCCCATGCTGGCGACGCTCAAGGACTGATATGCCGGACCACTTTCCCAAATTCGTCGCCATCGGCGAGGCGCTGACCGATTTGATTCGGGTGGATGGCGCGCAATGGCTGGCCAAGACCGGCGGCTCCACCTGGAATGTCGCTCGCGCCGCAGCCGCGCTCGGCCTGCCCAGCGCCTTTGCCGGCGCGATCAGCCAATGCCATTTTGGCGATGCGCTTTGGCAAGCCAGCCAGGCCGCCGGCCTGGACCTGCGCTTTTTGCAGCGGCTTGACCGCTCGCCCCTGCTGGCTGTGGTGCCGCAGAGCGCGCCGCCCAGCTATTTCTTCATCGGCGAGAACAGCGCCGACTTGCACTTCGACCCACACGCGCTGCCCCTGGGCTGGCAGGCCGAGTGCCAGTGGGCGCACTTCGGCGGCATCAGCTTGGCGCGCGATCCGCTGGCGCCGCGCCTGCTTGATTTGGCCGAGGAATTGCACGCGGCCAAGATTCCCATCAGCTATGACCCCAACTTCCGCAACGCGATGGGCCCGGGCTATTTGGCGACCTTTGAGCGCATGTGTCGCTTGGCCCAAGTCATCAAGCTGTCCGATGAAGACTTAGGCGGCCTGCTGCCCGACGTAGCGCCAGAGCAGGCCTTGGCTCAAGCGCGCGCCTGGAATCCATCCGCGTGGTGGCTCTACACCTTGGGCTCAAAAGGCGCGGAGTTGTTGACGCCGCAGGGCTGCTGGCGCGGAGTGCCGCCGCCCATCGACGTTGTGGACACTGTCGGTGCGGGTGACGCCAGCATTGCTGGCTTGGTCGCCAGCCTGCTGCGCCAGCCTTCAGAGTCGCTATCCAGCCATCTGGCCTACGCCGTGGCTGCCGGTACCGCCGCTTGCACGCGGGCGGGAGCCACACCACCGTCACTCGATGCCGTGATGACGCTGCAGTCTCTGGTCAGCATTTCGGCGTGCAGCCAGCCCACAACGGTGCGATGAGCGAGGTGAAGGCATAGACCCGAACAGCCACCGTGCGAAGCGCCTCTGCAAACCAAGGCTCACGCGTCTGTTCGCGTTGCGCAAGTGAGCGCCCTGGTCTGCATGCCTTTACGCTTGAGGTGAATTCGGCGCTCCACACCAGGCCGCATCAGGCCGCCACGTGGCCACCCACGCGGGCATCTGCTCCGCGGGCATGGGCCGGGCAATGCCGTAGCCCTGCGCCAACTCACAACCCAGTTGCAGCAGCGCCGCGCCATGCGCCACGGTCTCTACGCCCTCGGCAATGACCTGGCGCCTGAAGGCCACGGCCAAACCGATCACGCCTTGCAGAATGGCCAGGTCATCGGGGTCGTCCAACATGTCCCGCACAAAACTCTGATCGATCTTGAGCAAGGCCACGCGCAAGCGTTTCAGGTAGGTGAGTGAGGAGTAGCCGGTGCCAAAGTCGTCCAGCGCGCACTTCACGCCGAAGGCGGCGCAATCCTCAATCACACTGGAGACCAATGCAATGTCTTCCAAGGCACTGGTCTCCAGCACCTCCAGCTCCAAGTCGCTCGCACGCACCTGGGGATGCTTGGCCAGAATCGCTTTCAGCCGATCCACAAAATTCATTTGCTGCAACTGACGTGCGCCGATGTTGACGCTCACCGGCAGATGCAAGCCGCTGGCCTGCCACACGCTCATTTGGTGCAAGGCGGCGTCAATCACCCACTCGCCCACGGCGACGGCCAGCGGATGGTCTTCAATCAGCGGCAGAAAGGTGGCGGGTGCCAACAAACCTTTTTCCGGGTGCTGCCAGCGGATCAAGGCCTCGGCACCCACGACCTGGCCGCTACGCATATTGACCTTGGGTTGGTAGTGCAGCACAAACTCGCCTTGCGCCAGCGCCAGGCGGATGCGCTCCAGGCTTTCGTGGTGGCCGCGCAGATTGCTGTCTTTTGCGGCATCGAAGACGTGGTAACGACTCTTGCCTGCCACTTTGGCCTGGTACATGGCTTGGTCGGCCTGACGCAAGAGTTGATCGGCATCGATGTCCTGCGCCTGCGGGTAGAAGGTCACGCCCAGACTGGCCGAAACCTGCAGCAGCAAGTCGCCCACTTGCACGGGCGAGGCGGCGGCCGTCAGCAAGCGATTCAACAAGGGCTCACCGATGGCGGGTTCGGCCAAATCAACCAGCACCGCCACAAACTCGTCACCACCGATGCGTGCCAGCGTATCGCCGTCGCGCAGCGCGTCTTTCATGCGGGTGGCCAGATCAATCAACAAGCGGTCGCCGACGTTGTGTCCGTGGCGGTCGTTCACGGTCTTGAAGCCATCCAGGTCCAGGTAGACCACCGCCAGCTGTTGGCCGCGCCGGTGTTCTTGCGCCATGGCCAGCTGCAGACGATCGGCCAGCAAGGAACGGTTGGGCAGATTGGTGAGCGCATCAAAGTGGGCGATGTGCTCCAGCTGATTTTGCTGCTCTTTGCGCTCGATGGCGATGCTGGCCAGGTTCGCGACTTGTTCAATCAAGTTGATATCGGCCTGCTCAGGCGTGTTTGGCCCGCGGTGGTAAATGGCAAAGGTGCCGAGCACCTTGCCCACCGAGCTGTGGATAGGCTGCGACCAGCAAGCCCCCAAGCCCGCACTGCTCGCAAGCCCCTTGTACAAGGCCCAATAGGGGTGCGTGGCGATGTCGTCCACGACAACGCGCTTACCGGTAAAAGCCGCTGTGCCGCAAGAACCCACGCCTAGGCCGATGCTCACACCGTCGAGTGCCGCGTTGTAAAAGTCAGGCAGGCTAGGCGCCACGCCTTTGCCGAGATGGAGGCCGTCAGCGTCGAGCAGCAAGATGCTGCACAGCATGCCCGGATGGAGTTGCTCAACTCCCCGCACAATGGTTTCAAGCAAGGTAGCCAGAGGCTTGTTGGCGGCAAGCAACTCCAGGGTTTTGCTGCGGAAGCGTTCGTAGTGCTCGGCTAATTTGCGCTCGGTGATGTCCTGCACCAGCCCGGCCAAACGAACGACTCGCCCGCTTTCATCGCGCTCCGGAAACCCCCTGACTAGGCAGGGGCGCTGCTCTCCGTTGGGTTGCACGGACATCAGCTCCATCTCGTACGGTGTGCCGTCCAGCAAGAGTTTGTCAACGGCGGCATACAGCAGCTGCACCGACTGCGGCGTGTACAGCTCGACCTGCTCCTCCAGGTTCGGTGTCCCCAGGGCGGGGTCGCGCCCGTAGATGCGGAACATTTCCGGCGACCATGTCGTGATGTTGGAGTCGACTTCCCACTCAAAACTGCCGATACGCGCCAGCTTTTCGGTGCGCTCCAGCATGGCCTTGCTGCGCCGCAAGGCCTCTTCCTTGCGCTTACGCTCGGCGAGTTCTACGCACGAGTTGGCAACGCCCTCAAGCGCCTTGTCTGGCGTGCGGGAGGCGGCATCGAGGGAGACAGCGTCGGCGGGCGATTTATCCATGCTGGACGAGCTATTTGGGGCCGCGCCGTCAGAGCCAAAAGCGCGGTACAGGGGTGGCAAGACGCCCTCGATTTAACTGGCGGGCACTTTGCGATGGTAGCCGCCTAGGGTTTGGACGGTTAGGAAATTCAACTGTTCCCTTGAAAGTATCTCCGCTCGGGAGCCGCCGCCCGTCGAGAAATGTCCTTGGCAAGGCCGGCTTGCCGCAGCTAAGCCGGCTAGCGCTGGGGCAAGTCCTCGCAACAGGAGATCAGCTTTGCCGAGATGGCAGCAGCGCTCAACATGCAGCCCCGACAAGAGCAATAGCAGTTTCGGCCCTAAGCATGTCTTTGGTCGGTGTACGCGGCATTTCAGCCGCCGCTTAGGCCCCTACCCAAAAGGCGGCAGTAATTGGCAAATGAGGATCAGTACCCCTCTACTGCGGGGATAGACCGCTGACGAGGGCCCCAGACAATGGCGCTGCGTGGGACGGTAAGCAAGACCCAGCAACCCCTTGGGCTCTTGTGGCCTTGCTTGTCAACCAACCTGAATGGAATTTATCCATGTTGAAGAAATTTGCCGTGATTGGCACGGCATCCCTGCTGGCGCTCAGCCCTTTGGCCGCTCAAGCCGGCCTGACCTTGAGTAGCAGCTATGCGCTGGCGGCTGGCTTGGGCGCATCGAGTAGCAACTTCAATCCTCAAGGCATGGGCTTTGATGCCTCGGCCAATGAATTGCTCTTCGTGCAGCAATCAACGAACAGCATTGTGCGCACAGACTTGAGCGGCAATATCGTCGGCAACCGCACCATCGGAGCGATCCAGTATTCCGGCAGCGGCACGACGAATACAGCCAACCATGTGGTCTCGGTGGCGGCCGACGCGGACTACTACTATTTCAGTGACTACACCGCCAACAGCAACGGCAAGGACATCTACCGAATCGGCAAGACCACCGGGGCCGCGAGCGTCATCTCGGCCGAAACGGCGGCCTTTGGCGGCGACCCGATCGACGTTCGCGGCGGCATGCTCTATCGCACCAATTCATCCTCAACTTACGGTTTCAGCAATCTGCATCAGATTCGCACGTCATCGATCGCCGCCCCCGACACCACCTTGGCCACCTTGACCCTGGGCGGCGCTGGCATTGCCGACTTTGCGGTGGACACCCTGCACTCGTCGATCTGGGTGCTTGACTACCTTGCCAACGCTTCCATCCGGCGCTTTGACATCAGCACCGGCGCTTTGCTTGACACCTATGCGGTGGGCGTAGATGGCCTCACCGCCGGCCTGACCTATGCCAATAACAAGCTCTATTACTACGACTGGAATCAGGGCAATGGCAGCGTTTTGAAGACCTACGCCACCGGCCTCGCAGACGCGCCGTCCGCTGTGCCGGAGCCAAGCTCGCTATTGCTGCTGGGTGCGGCCGTGGGCGCACTCATGCTGGCCAGCCGCCGCAAACAAGCCTGAAATCCAGGCCTTGCGTCGCCATTTGGCGCGAGGCAACGCGACTCAGACGAGGGCTGCTGCGGCAGCCCTTTTTCATCGATTGCCAGCCGCTGCAGCCGGGCCTTGTCGCTCGGCATTCAGGCCAAGCTCAAATGCAATCGACCCCAGGGCAAGGCCTGCACCAGAGAATGCGTCACGACCTGTGGTGCATGCGTCAGCAGCTGGCAATTGGCAATTAGCTTTGCCTAGCCTTTCGCAATTTGAAGGCGGCGAGTAAAGCCAAACCGGCCAACATCATCCCCAATGTCGAAGACTCCGGAACAGGGGAGGTAGAGAAGCGGTAATTGGCCCCTGAAGCCGAGGTGACGGTGTAGTCGCCGGAAAAAGTCGCTCCGTCCACTTTCAAACTCTCGATTCCAGACCAATACACGGTATTGCCAAAGGCCGCCCCTGCTGTGGCTGAACCTTGGCTCGATACGCTGCCTTGCGCGTCGACAATCATGGTCAAAGCGATGCTGCTTACGGCATGCCCGAAGGCGTCAAACTGCAGGCTCGCGACAATCGGGAACAGGTAGCCGTTTACGTTTTGGTCGGGCGCAGGCACAGCGCCACCGGCATAAGCCTCTTTGATCCCTTGATTGGTAAGCCCCACGCCAAGGGCCCCGCCGTAGCCTGTCCAGCTGGCTCTCGCGCCACCAAAGCTGGCGCCACCCCCCGCGGACAAAACCCCTTCGACGATGACGCCGCCAGTCACAGTGACCGTCTTGCCCGCCAGCGCGAGCGAGCTAAATGTCAGGCCATCAGAGAAGGTGGCCTGCGCTCTGGCCGTACCACCCGAGTACTGATTGGCTCCCGCTGAAACCGTGCTGAATGCGGAGAGCTGCATATAGCCAGGGCCGACGCGCGCGTTCGCGTTGTTCAGCTCGGTCGAGCAATTGGCGGAACTGGCCTGAGCCAATTGGCAAGTCGGCGTGACGATGACCCCACCCACGTTGATAGCGTTACCTGTGGTCGTAACGCTTACCTCGGAGGTGAACGACGCACCCATGGCAGCCATAGGCGCCAAGCTGCCCCACAAAACAATCGATCGGATAGTTTCTTGCACGGCCGCTCCTCTGAGTGGAGGTTTGTACAACGGCCGGGCTCACCCCAAGGACAAGCGCACGCACCGGAGTATCAGCAATGCTGGTCAGATATGCCGCCAAGGACAACCCCTAACTTCGTTCACACAAAGTTGAAGCGCCGAGGGAAGTACGGAGGGTCAAGCCATTAAGCGTGAATCCGGTCTGATTGGCAGAAGCACATTTCTGAGCGGCAGCACGTATGCAGGCGGGTCCAGGAGTAAAGGCCAGGTGAAGGCTTCGCGCACCTAGCTGCCGCTGACTTCGCGCGTCAGCTTGAGCAGCATGGGCCGGGCGTATGACGCCATGCAGCGCCCCGAGAACCAACACCCGGGAGCTGCGGCAGGAAAGTGCGCGTTGTTTGTGGATCCCGGAGCGGACGGTGTCGTGTCGCCCCGCCCTTCCCGGCCGCTCAATCCTTCACTTCGACCACTTGTTCGAAGCCGCCGAAGATCATGCGTTTGCCATCGAAAGGCATCGGCGGGTTGCCGGGGGTGGACGGGTCCATGCGCGGGTCTTCCATCATCTTCTTCATACCTGCGTCGCGCGTGGCCTTGTCAGGCCACTCGACCCACGAGAAGGCCACCGTCTCCTCGGCCGTGGCCTGGACTGCGCGGCGGAAGTCGGTGACTTTGCCGTCGGGGACATCGTCGCCCCAACTTTCGATCACACGGATCGCGCCCAACTCGATGAACATCGCGTCGAAATGGCGCGCGTGCTCAATGAACTTCTGCTTGTTTGCGGTGGGCACCGCGATGACAAAACCATCGATATAGGACATGTCTTCGCTCCTCGTTGGCTAGTGGCCGCTCAAGTTCAGTCTAGCTGCTGGCAGGGGCTCATATCTCCAGGGCGTTCGACTGCGGGCCCACAAACAAAGGGCTGTTTGTATCTCATGCCCGCTCAGTGCATCAGTGCCCCGCAATCGCATCGGCCCAGTCGAGCACCAAGGCTTCGATTTGCACGCGATCGAGGCCGGGCTCCAGCTCTTCTGCCGAGGCAAGCTCGCCGGTCGGCAGGGCTTGCAAGCCCTGTTCGCTGCGGGCCCAGGTGAATCGAGCTGCACAAGCGGGGCAAGCCAGATGATCGCCAGCACGGGCACTGCGCGTGCGCACCAGCGTCGGCCCACAGGCCGGGCAGTGTTGCAGCGGAATGCCTTCATCGCTATGGCCAACCACTGCATCGAAAGCACCGGCCCGGCCCATGCGCACAAAGGTCGCGCCCAGCGCCTGATCGAACTGCCGGCCCAACGCTGACTCGATGCTGTCGAGCGACTTGGCGATGGGCATGCCGGCGCGATAGGGCCGCGTACTGGTCATCGCATCAAATGCATCACAGATGCCCACCAGCCGAGCGTCGTGCGGAATCTCTGCGCCGACCAGCCCCATGGGATAGCCGCGCCCATAGGGCATTTCGTGGTGATGATGAATCACGCCGACGACCAGGTCCGCCAAGGGATGGCCAGACAGCATGCGCGCACCCACGCGCGGGTGAGTCTTGACCGTGGCGAATTCTTCATCGCTGAGCTTGCCCGGTTTGCGCAGGATGGCGTCGGGGATGCCCACCTTGCCCAGGTCGTGCAAAAAGCCGGCCATCGCGATGCGACTGGCCTCGCGCGGTGTACTGCCCGACTCCAGGGCCAGCGCATGCGCCATGCGCGCCACACGCCAGAGATGCCCGCCGGTATAGGGATCGCGCGCCTCGACCATCCAGGCCGATACCAGCAAGCTGGCCAGCAAGGCCTGGCGTTGGCTGGCCAGTTCCCGGCGCAGGCCCTGCACCTCAGCCGAGGGCGATTCAGAGTTCGTCATGGTTTTTCGCGTCTTGGTGCAGGCTTGTGCCTGAACCGATGGTCGTCCCAAGCGCTGCTTGGGGAGAGTTCAAAGGCCCAAGTCACTCAGGCTTGGATGGCCCAGGGGGCGCGGCCCCTGAGGCCAATGAAACAGTCGCTCATGCGCCTGGATCGGCATGTCCTTGGACATGGGGTTTCAGGGGTGTGGCGCATGATCGCAGCGTGTGGGAAGTAAAGATTGAGGACGGCCAGGCGGCCAGGCCGTCCATCCGATGCTCAGGCCGCGGCCTTGGCGGTGACGACGGGGAAGTCGATGTCGGTCTGGGCCACGGTGTTGACGTAGTTGGTCAGCACATTGAGGGCCACGTTCAACACGATCTCCAGCACGGCAGCTTCGTCGAAATCGGCGGCGCGCAGCGCAGCCAGATCAGCATCGGAGACGCGGCCACGCGATTCGGCCACGCGGCGGGCAAAGTGCAGCGCGGCGGTGGTGCGGGCATCGTCGGAGCGGCCATCGCGGGCAGCGTCAACTTCGCTCGCGCTGATTTTGGCCACGTTGGTGGCCAGGTAGCTGTGAGCCGAGAGGCAGTAGTCGCAGCCATTGAATTCGGCGATGGTCAGGGCGATGCGCTCGCGCAGTTGCACGCTCAGCTTGCCTTTGCCCAGGGCGCCACTCAGCGACAGATAGCCTTCCAGCGCGGCCGGGCTGTGGCCCACCAGCTTCATCAGATTGGGCACCACGCCCAGTTGCTTGTGGACGGCAGCCAGCAGGGGCTTGGAAGCTTCGTGAGATTGCTCGACGCTAGGGATGCTGATGCGGGACATGTTCAAACTCCGGTGGGGTGATGGGTGATTCGCGCTAGGTATCCGCTGCTTGTTCAGCGAATGACTGAACTGTCGTTGAATCGGCCGATGATTAGAATCACCTGCAAAACCAATACACCATTACGCATGGAGGAACAGTTGGACAGACTGCATCTGATCAATGTCTTTGTGGCGGTGGTCGATGCCAGCGGCTTTGCTGGCGCGGCGCGCAAGCTGGGCATCTCGCCGCCAGCGGTCACGCGGGCCATCAGTGAACTCGAGGCGCACCTGGGCGCACGGCTGCTCACCCGCACCACGCGGGTCGTGCGGGTGACCGAGGCGGGGGCGCGCTATGTGGAGGACTGCCGGCGCATCCTGGCCGAGCTGGCCGAGGCCGACGAATCGGTCAGCGGCCTGCATGGGGCGCCACGCGGTCGCCTGACCGTCACCGCGCCCGTGTTGTTCGGCGCCTTGCATGTGACCCCGGTGGTGACCGAATTTCTGCAACGCTATCCCGAGGTCACTGCGTCCTGCTGGTTCCTGGACCGGGTCGTGAATCTGACGGACGAAGGGGTGGATGTGGCGGTGCGCATTGGGGAGTTGCCGGACTCAACATTGCAAGCCATTCGGGTGGGCAGCGTGCGCCGCGTCATCTGCGCCGCGCCCAGCTATCTGGCCCAGCACGGCGAACCGCAAGAGCCCGAGGACTTACTCGCCCACACCCTGATATCCGCCAATGCCGTGACGCCGGCGCCCGAGTGGCGCTTCAAGGTGGAGGGGGAAGCCCGAACGATCAAGGTGGCGCCGCGCATGCAGACCACCACCAATGACTCGGCCATTGCGGCGGCGGTGAGCGGCTTCGGGCTGACGCGCCTGATGTCCTATCAAGTCGATGCGCTGGTTCGCGGCGGCCAGCTGCGGCGGGTGCTCGAAGCGTTTGAGCCGGCACCGCTGCCCGTGCATCTGGTGCACCGTGAAGGCCGCCATGCGTCTCACAAGGCGCGGGCCTTCATCGACCTGGCCATTGAGCGGCTGCGCGAGCGGCTGGCGCCGCCAGGTTAAGCTGGGGCTGGCCTTAGGCTGCCCTGCTCCACTTAAGCGGGGGAACAGTCCGCCCGACTAAGGCGCAGGCCGAGCCCCGGCCCGTAGCCGGGCCAGCTCAAGGCGCGCTTGCTCGAGTTCGGTGCGCAGCGGCTGCACCGCCTGCTCGATCTCGGCCTCAGTGAAGCGCGGCGTGATGTGTTGCGGGCAGTTCCAGTCGTAGGCCTCCACCGTGATGACGAAGGCGCGCTCGACCTGAGCGCGGTACTGCGGCGGCTTGAGCCGGGCCAGCAAGGCGGAATCCTCGGCCTCACTCACCAGCCGCACCCGGCCGAGAATCTTCAGGCGCCGTTGATTGGCATAGTCCATCAGCATCAGGGAGACGCGGTCGTTACCTGCGAGATTGCCGACGCTGATGTACTGCAAGTTGCCGCGGAAGTCGGCGTAGCCCAGGGTCTTGGCATCCAGCACTTTCAGAAAGCCTGCGGGGCCGCCACGGAACTGGACGTAGGGCCAGCCCGTCTCGCTCACCGTGGCTTGGTAGAAGCCGTCGCGTTCGTGAATGAACTCGGCTTCGCGCTCCGTCAATTCGTCGCGCCTATCTTCAGCCTGGTCCAGCCGGGCGTACGAGGATCGGCTGCCCATGCGGGTCTGCATGGCCCGCACGGCGGACGTGAAGGCAAGGTCGGAATAGGCTCGGCTCATGGTTCGGTCCGGTGGCGTTGATCAGGCTGCAAGGCTTGCAGAGAGTGAACGAACTGTGAGGGACGGTGCGCAAAAGCAGAATGCCTACCCAGCTGAATGGCATGTTTCGCTGGGCGGAACGGCGGAGCACCTTTACCCTGTGCTCACGGCGCCAGGGCTAGTAGAAGTGGAAGCTGCAACCGTTGAGACGCAACCAACATCATGAGCAACAGCCTCGCGAAGGCCGAGTAGCACAGCAGGCCTCACCGCACAAAGGCCGTATCCGCCATGCGCAGCGCATGGAAAGCGAATCTGCGCAGGGAAGCAGGCCAAAGTCATGTGAAACAGGCCAACAGCAGCACAGAGCAAGACCTGACCCCAGCCTTCGCAACACGAAGGCTGGGGTCAGGTCTTGCTGCCGCTGAAAAAAGATCGGAGGCCCGCTATCGCACCCCCTTGAATCGAGGGGGTTCGCGGGAAAGCACCGACAGGTTTGACACACGCCCGTCATCGAGGCTTCGCTATGCTCAGTCGCAGAAATAGCAGCAGAAGTAACTCAAGTTTCAAGCGGATAGATCCCGCCGCCGGCTTGGGTCGTGATCACCCTCAATTAGGTGTCAGTTGCGCGCTGCTGATTCTGAAACGGTGCGGTGCCGCTATTTTTTTCAGCAACCCGCAAACGTTTGCGGATTCTGTGATTTCAATGGTCACAGCGCCTGCTTCAGGCCCTCATCAACTGTTTTTCAACTCTCTGGAGAGCTCGACATGTCATTCAAACCGCTGGCAACTTTTTCCCTGATCGCCTCGGCCGCCTTGCTGGCCGCAGCGCCTGCACAAGCCGCTATTGCCGTCAACAACGCCAATTTCAATTACAGCCAAACGTTTGACAGCTTGGCCGCAAGCGGTGCCAGCAATGCCTGGGCCAATGACAGCACGATTGCCGGCTGGAGCTTGTTTAAAACAAACGCAAGCACTGTGGTGTCGAGCTACATCGCCGACGCAGGCTCCTCCACCGCCGGCGGCATCCACAGCTATGGCACCGACGGCGAGCGCGCCCTGGGTAGCATCGGAAGCGGCAGCTTCGCTATCGGCTGGATTGCTGTGGCGTTTAAAAACACCAGCAATGCGGCCTTCACGGGCTTCAAAATCGGCTTCAACGGGGAGCAATGGCGAGACGGCGGCGCAACGGCGCCAGCGGTGCCAGTGGCCCACAAAATGGCCCTGGAGTATGGCTTCGGCGCGACATTCGCCGCCGTCAGCACCTGGAACGCGCCAGGAGGCAACTTTGACTGGAGCTCCCCGATCATCACCAACAAGTCGAGCGGCGCCACTGTTGACGGCAACGTCGCCGGTAAGGTCACTGGTCTCGGCGGCACCGTGGCCACGACCTGGGCTGCGAATGACACCCTGTGGGTGCGCTGAGTTGAAAAGAACGACGCAGGCAATGACCATGGTCTGGCCATCGACAACGTCAATCTGACGGTTGTCGCTGCCGCAGTGCCTGAGCCGAGCTCTTACGCCATGTTGCTGGCGGGCCTGTTTGCCGTGGGCTTCATGGCCAAGCGCCGCAAGGCCTAAGCCAGGACCGCAGAGCTTGGGCTCTGCGCACCATCAAGGCGGGCGTGCCCTGGGCGCGCTCGCCTTGTCCAAATCCCGCTCCCGCTTATTTCTTCATTGCCCTTCGGCCTGGACGTCCCGGCAGCCGCCCGATCGCGCATCTCCCCCTCTGCTGAATCTTTATGCAAACGCACACTCTCCAACGCGCCATCGCCCTGCTGCTGAGCGCATCCTCAAGCGGCCTGGTCCTGGCCGGCAGCATCAGCCCCGATCACCAAGAATTCGAAGCCACGCTGCATGTGCCCTTCCGGGCCGAGGCGGGTGCTACCGCCGAAGCGCGCCGCTTCACCTTGAAGTTCGAGTACCCCCAGGTCGAACAGACCCAGACGGTCTCTTGGCGCCTGGACTTGCTGGATCCCGCCGGGGCTTTGGTGCAGCGTTGGTACGGGGTGGAGACCTTGGTCAAAGGGGAGCTGGCGGTCAGCGTTGATTGGGCCGGCCGCCAGTTCGGCATGGCCGCAGTCGATGGCATCTACCAGGTTCGCCTGACGGCCAGTTCGGCCGTGGCCGCAGCCGAGCTGCCTTCGGTCGGCGTGATGGCCGACTTTGTGGAAGCCCAGTTGGCGGCGCCCGATGCCGAGCTGGTGGAACAAAGCTGGGACATGCAAGTCGGCCAAATCGCAGCACCAGAGATGCCTGCCTTCAAACCCCTGGCCACCGCACGCAGCGCAGTCGCAGCCCCGGCTGCTAACGCGCGAATGCTGCGCAGCGCACCAGCTTTGAACGCGACAGCGGTCGGCGCGGCAGGCCTGGCCTACACCGTCTACCTCGGCAACCTGCACAGCCAAACCGGCCACAGCGACGGCGGCGGCACGCTGGGCAGTTGCAACGGCGAAAACCAGCCGCAATCGAATATGGGCCAGGGTCCGACCCAGGCCTACCAGTACGCCATGGACCGCGGCCTGGACATTTTGGTGACCTCCGAACACAACCATATGTTCGATGGCGACACCGGCACCAACACCGCGCAAACGCCGGCCTACGCCAAGAATCTCTACCAATCCGGCCTGACTGCGGCGGCCAACTTCAATGCCGCTCACCCCAAATTCCTCGGCGTCTACGGCATGGAATGGGGCACCATCAGCGGCGGCGGCCACCTGAACATCTTCAACTCCAAGGAGTTGCTGGGCTGGGAGTACAACGCCAAGAACGAGTTGTTGGCCGATACCTTCACCGAGAAGAACAATGCCGCCAAGCTCTACAGCCTGATGGCTCAGCGCGGCTGGGTGGGCCAATTCAACCATCCGTCCAGCAGCGGCCAGTACCTGGTCAACGGCGTGGCCCTGGGCTATACCGAAGACGGTGAAAAGGCGATGGCGTTGTGCGAGGTGATGAACACCCCGGCCTTCTCCAACACCACCAACGAGTCCGACAACGGCAATAGCGGCTACGAAGGCGCTTGCAAGAAGGCGCTGGAAGCCGGCTTCAAGATTGCCTTCACCACCAACCAAGACAACCACTGCGCCAACTGGGGCGCCTCTGGCACCAACCGCAACGGCATCTTGATCCCCAACGGCACGCCTTTGTCGAAAGACGCCTTTGTTGAGGCCATCAAGGCACGCCGGGTGTTCGCCACCATGGACAAGACCTCGCAGCTGATCCTGACCGCCAATGGCCGTCTGATGGGCGAGAGCTTCCGCAATGCCGGCCCTTTGAATCTGGTCGCCAATTACGCGCCAGGCGCCGGCAAGGCCGCTGCCACGGTGCAGATCTTCGAAGGCGTGCCCAAGCGCAATGGCACCATCACCCAGCTCTCGAGCCAGGCCGTCAACAAATTCACGCCCACCTTGGGCGAGCATTTCTACTACGCCAAGATCACACAGACCGACGGCAAGATCCTGTGGTCGGCCCCCATCTGGGTCACGCAAGTGGCCGACACCGAAGCGCCCACCGTGACGGCCAGCGTCAGCGGCAGCAGCGGCCAAATCACTTTGAACGCCAGCGCCAGCGACAACGTCGGCGTGACCCGGGTGGACTTCAATGTCGACGGCCAGCTCAAGGGCAGCAGCAATGCCGCGCCCTACGCGATCAAGCTGGACTCCAGCCTGCTGGCCAACGGCAGCCACAGCGTCAACGCCGTGGCCTATGACGCCGCCAACAACGCCGGCAGCTCGGGCAATGTCAGCTTCACCGTGGCCAATGTGAGCGATGTCAGCGCCTCAGTCAGCGTGAGCCGCTCAGGCCTGGTCTACAACCGCGCCACCCAGCGCTTCACCGGCACGATCACCCTGACAGCCCAGCAAGCCATCCAAGGCCCGCTGCAGCTGCAAGTCAATGGCTTGACCAGCGGCGTGACGCTGGACGGCGCCACGGGCGTCCGCGCCGGCTCGCCCTACATCAGCTTGGGCGCTAACGGCCTGGCCGCAGGCGCCAGCGTGACCGTGCCCGTCAGCTTCATCAATCCCGCCAAGTTGAGCATCAGCTACAGCACTCAGATCTTCTCCGGCTCGTTCTAAGCCCGCACAAGGACCCCAACCATGTTCACCACCAATACCCCCGCCACCTTGCTGCGCAGCCTGAGCGCCCTGGCCCTGATCGCCACCGCCCTGCAAGCGCAAGCGGCCGACTACCACGCGGTGATCAACACCAGCGGCATGAGTGGCAGCGCCGCACTGGATTTTCAATTCAACCCCGGTCCTCTGCCCGCCGTCGGCGCCAGCGTCGCGCTGAGCAACTTCAGCGGTCTGCTGGGTAATGTCATCTCGATCGATGGCGACGTGTCTGGCGCCTTGCCAGGCAGCGTTGTGCTGAGCAATAGCAGCGGCTACAACGACCTGTTTCAGTCGGTGACCCTGGGCGGCAGCTTCAGCTTCGACATCAGCTTCTCGGGCGACTTCCGTAGCACCAGTGGCAATGTGGGCAGCAGCTTCGCAGTCGGCCTGCTGGGCGGCAAAAACCTCAGCCAATACCTGGGCAACTCCGGCAGCGATCTGTTTCAGATCGACCTGATGCCCAAGAACGGCGCGCTGCCCGCCAGCATTCGCCTGACTCAGTTGGACAGCAGCATCAGCTCGGTCACCGCCGCGGTGCCCGAACCCTCCAGCTATCTGCTGATGTTGGGTGGCTTGGTGGCCCTGGGCGCCGTGGCGCGTCGCCGCCGCATCGGCTGAACCTCTTCGGCTTGCGGCGCGACAGCACGCAAGGCGGCCAGCAGGGAAAAAGCGAAAGGGGCCATCGGCCCCTTTTTTGCGTTCACTTCAAGCTAGCGACGTCTACCTTGACCGCGCTCGCTGCTGGCGAGTTCGCGCCGGCATCCCTTCACCGCGATAACTTGAACACCGCAACGGCTTGCACCAGCTGCTGCGCCTGACCCTTGAGGCTTTCCGCGGCGGCGGCACTTTCCTCCACCAGCGCGGCGTTTTGCTGCGTGACCCGGTCCATCTGGCTGACGGCTCCGCCCACTTGCTGCACGCCATTGCTCTGCTCGGCACTGGCCGAGGTGATCTCGGCCACGATGGCGCTCACGCGCTGGATTGAACCGACGATCTCACCCATGGTCTTGCCGGCTTGGTCAACCAGCACCGTGCCCTGCTCAACCTGTTCGACGCTGCGGCCGATGAGCGTTTTGATCTCCTTGGCGGCTTCGGCGCTGCGCTGCGCCAGGCTGCGCACTTCGGAAGCCACCACCGCAAAGCCCCGACCTTGCTCGCCGGCGCGGGCGGCTTCCACCGCGGCGTTCAGCGCCAGGATGTTGGTCTGAAAGGCAATGCCGTCGATCACGCTGATGATGTCGCCGATCCTGCGGCTGCTGTCGTTGATGTCCTGCATCGTGGTCACCACCTTGCCGACCACTTCGCCGCCTTGCGCCGCCACGGTCGACGCGTTACGCGCCAGCTGATTGGCCTGATTGGC
This sequence comes from Paucibacter sp. KCTC 42545, assembly GCF_001477625.1. NCBI lineage: Bacteria > Pseudomonadati > Pseudomonadota > Betaproteobacteria > Burkholderiales > Sphaerotilaceae > Roseateles > Paucibacter sp. KCTC 42545. The sequence continues at coordinate 113,256 of NZ_CP013692.1, read as the reverse complement.
ACTTTCAGCGTTGTTGCGAACGGTGGCGCCGAGTTGCTTCATCGTGGCCGCGGTCTGCTGCAAATTGCCGGCCTGCGACTCAGTGCGTTTGGACAGCTCCAAGTTGCCATTGGCGATCTCAGCCGAGCCCGTTGCAATCGAGCCAGATACCTGGCGCACTTGGCCAACGACCTGGGCCAGGGCTTCTTGCATCGCCCCCAGCGACGCCAGCACGCTGCCGGCCGGGGCATGGGTCGCGCCAAGCACGCTGCTCAGATCACCTGCGGCAACACGTTGCGCCGCTTCGCCCAGTGCAGCGGGCTCGGCACCCAATTGGGAAACGATGTTGCGAGAGATGACCCAGGCCAGACCGATGCCGCAGGCAAGCGCCACCGCCAGCGCGAACAGCATGACGGCACGGAACCCGACCGCCTCTTCAATCGCCGTCTTGTTCGAGGCTTGGACTCGCGTCTCCTCGAAATCGATCAGCTTGTTGATCGAGGCGAGCCATTGCACGTACTGCGGCTTCGCCTTGGTCCACAACAGCGTCTGCGCGCTGGCGTTGTCGCCCTGGTCCACGGCGGCGATGACCGCCTTGGTGGTGGCAACAGCCTCGCTATCGATGGTCTTGATGGCGCCATACAGGCGCTTGAGCTCGGCACCGTCCTCAGACTGGCCGATCAAGTTCTCCAGCGGCAGGGCCGATTCGGCGTAGAACTTTGCCAAGGCATCGATGGTGGACGCTTCGCGCTGCCGGAGCTCAGGCTCGGCAGCCAGCACGTAGTCGCGGGTGGCAATGGCGCGGTCATGCGCCGAGCCGCGGAAGTTGATGGCATAACGCTGAATTTGCGTGTGCTCCAAGTTGTTGGACTGAAGGGCCGCCTCGATGGCCGCAACTTTCAACATCGCGGTGCCAGCGACTGCGGCAAGAATGGCCAGGACGAGGCCAAACCCGAGCGGCAGCCGACGGCTTATTGTCAAATTCGAAAGTTGCATGGGTACTGCTTCCTAGGAGAGGGGCGCGTGGATGGACGTGATGTCGCCGCCGGCAGGCGAAAGCGCACAGACCTCTTCTTCGGCGCGCCCGGCACCGCAGCGCAGGACCGGGCCGGCCAATCTGCGGACCGGCGCGGCCGACTTGCGTTCACGGCGCTCGGCGCTCGGCGCTGACGCCCGCTCAGTTGCCATCTTCGACATCGACATCGACATCGACATCGACATCGGCAATGAACTGAAGCGGAGGTACCGCGGCCAGCAGGGCCGAGGGCGGCTTGCCGGTCCAGCGCTTGAAGGCGCGAGAAAACGCGCGCACATCGGAGAAGCCGGTCTGCTGCGCGATCTCGAGGATCGGCCGTCTTGCACTGGCCAGGAGCTCCATCGCGAGCGCTTGGCGCGCGGCGTCAAGCAGGCCGCGATAACTCAGGCCTTCTTGTGCCAACTTGCGCCGCAAGGTGCGCTCGGCCACGTTGAGCGAGCGGGCCATGTCGGCCGGCGCCACGGCCAAGGGCAGCGCGCGCCGAATAGCCCGCTCGACCGCCAGGCCCAATGCCGACGGACTGCCGGCCTCATCTGCCCCCTGCCCTGGCTCGCGCGCCAGCAGCTGCAGCGATAGGCGATAGGCCATGGCGTTCGCCATCGGCAAGGGGTGGGCTAGCCATGCAAGCTCCGTCGCCAAGACATTGCGGCGGCACCCGAAGTGCACGGGGCAGGAGAAATGGGCTTGGTAAGCCGCCGCATTGGCTGGCCTTGGGCGCACCAGTTCAACAAAGGACGGCGCGTAGTTCGCGTCGCTGACTTGCCGGCGAAGCCGCACCGAGCCTGCAAACATGATGTCCACCAAAAAGGGCGCGATGTCTTCGCTGCCGAACACGGGTTCAGCAATCACCAATTGCAAGTTCTCGCGGCGCTCCTCGTGCACCGCCATGAGGTATCCCGCACTGCCGGGGAATTGCAATGTCAGCGCGATGGCATCGCCCAGCGTCGCGGCGCCCATCAGCCCCAGCGCCATTGCGCCGCGCTGGGTGATACGCGTGTGAGCCCCCAGCGTCAGGCCGAGGTCGGGCGCATTCAGCAAGCGCAGGGCCCGACGCACCACGGTGTGCGCTTCGTCGAGCAAGACCGTGAACCCCGGCACGTCGAGATCGGATGCCACCAATCCCAAACCGCGCAAAAGCGAGTTGCCTGCGATGCCTGCCACTTCGGCCGATTCAACCAGCGGCATCAGGTACACCGGTGCGATGCGACTGTTTAAGGCCAGCACGCCGCCGGGTCTTTCAGGGTGGGCAAAGGCTGTTGAAGCTTGGTCCACGTCAACCTTCCCTCCGGCATGCCAGTCGCCAGATCAAGTGGGTGTGCATTAAGCGCTTGGCGCGCGAGTCGCCCGAAGGCGCCCCCCGAACAATGCGGCGGGCGCGACCTGGCGTCTGTGCTGCGGCGAACATTGGCGCGCCGGCGCTGACTCCGCCCAGCCCGCCTTGATGCACTTGCCGCCACACAAATCGCCCGATCTGGGCGGCTAGAGCCCATGCTTGATCGCTCTGAATTCGACGGACGTCAGTTGCCGCGATAGGTGGAGAAGCCAAAGGGGCTCAGGAGCAGCGGCACGTGATAGTGCTGCTTCGCGCTTTCAACCCGGAACACCACCGGGATCTCCGGGAAGAAGCTGGGCTGCTTTTGCCGCGCATAAAACTCGCCAGTTCGAAAGACCACGCGGTAGTCACCTGCGGCCCATTCATTGAGTGCTGCGGCCGGCACCAGTGCGCGAATGCGGCCCTGCTCGTCCGTGGTGCCACTGCCCAGCGGCTGCCAGTTGCCGCTGGCTGCACGGCGCTCAAGATCCACTTGGATGCCCGGGCTTGGCTGCCCCGTCTGCAGGTCGAGCACATGGACGCTCAGTGGGTTCGGGTCGGCCGCCAGCGCGGGCGGGGCCATTCCAGTCATGGCGGCGACGAAGAGAACTGAGGCGATGAGTTGAGGACGCATATCGAGACTCCAGGGTTGAATGAATAGTCAGGGTTGAGCGGCAAAGATGGCGGCCGCAGTGCCGGCGCAGGCGTCGTCGTTCTCCGGCCCGCCGCCTCCGGCGACGCCGAGGGCGCCGACCACGGCGTCGCCGCGCTTCAGCGACACACCGCCGCCCAGGAGCAGCAGCTCGGGCAGGTACTGCAGCGCGGCGGTGTCGGGCTGGCTGCGGGCCTGTCGGCCCAGGGCCAAGGTGGACTGGCGTGTCGACAATGCCGTGAAGGCTTTGCGCCGCGCCGCTTCCAGGTTGTGAGGGCCGACGGCGGGGCTACGCGACAGCATCAGCGTCTGGCCGCTGGCATCGACGACAGCCACCGCGACCTCGCGACCCAAGCCCTTGCACGCAGAACGCGCCGACTCGGCCAGGCTCTCGGCGGCGCGAAGACTGAGCGCACTGTCGGCGTGGGCGCTGCCCGCCAGCAAACCGGCAAGCAGCAGAAAAGAGGCATAGTTTGAAGGCATGCCGAGACTGTAGAAAGCTCGCGCAGCCACAACGCTGACCATTCGATGACATCTTTGCCATCGATGTGTGCACGGTCCTCAGGCATTCTTATGACTTGGATGACAAGGAAGCCAAGATGCGCATTCTGGTGGTGGAAGACGAGGCCCGGGCCGGCGAATACCTAAAGCAAGGCCTGGGCGAGGCCGGCTTCGTGGTGGATGTGGCCGCAGATGGCCACACCGGCCTGCACCTGGCCGTGGAGCAGGCTTACGACCTGATCGTTCTAGACGTAATGCTGCCCGGGCTGGATGGCTGGACGGTGCTGCGCCGCTTGCGGCAAACCGCTGCGGGGCGCCAGGTGCCGGTGCTGTTTCTCAGTGCCCGCGACGCGCTGGCTGACCGTGTCCACGGCCTCGAATTGGGCGCCGACGACTACCTCGTCAAGCCCTTCGCTTTTGCAGAGCTGCTGGCCCGCATACGCACGCTCTTGCGCCGCGGGCCTCAGCGCGAAGACGATGTACTGGACCTGGACGACTTGCGCCTGAATGTGCCGGCGCGCACCGTCACCCGTGCCGGGCAACGCCTGACGCTGAGCGCCCGAGAGTTCAATCTGCTGCACTTGCTGCTGCGGCGCCAGGGCGAGGTGCTGTCGCGCAGCGAGATCGCCTCGCAGGTGTGGGACATGAACTTCGACAGCGACACCAATGTCGTCGATGTGGCGATGCGCCGCCTACGCCTACGCATCAACGACCCGGTACCCGGCCGTTTGATCCACGCCGTGCGCGGCATGGGCTATATCTGCGAGCTGCGGGAATGAGGCTGCCGCAATCTCTGGGCTGGCGGCTTGGACTGTCTGGCGCACTCGTAGCGGCCCTCGCCAGCGCCTTGCTAGGGGGCTATTTGTACAGCTCCTTCGAGCAACAGCTCTTGCGCCGCGACGATGTTCAACTGCTGGGCAAGCTGCGGCAACTGCGACAGCTGCTCGGCCACAGCGGCACGCCCGAACTTTTGGTCTCGCAGGCGGACTACCTCCGAGACACGATGAGCGGCGAGAGCAATGCCTTGATCGAGATTTATGCCGCGCCATCTGGAGGGAGCCGCCTGCTTCTGGCCATTAACCCGACTGGCCTGAGCCTGCCTCGGCAGCCCGCCCTGCCCCTCAACCAAGAAGCCGGCTTGCAGCACCTCACGCACTGGACAACGCCAGAAGGCGTCCCCGCTGCGGCCTTGAATGCCTTGGCGCATTTGGGGGCAAGCGAGGTGGAGATTCGGCTGGCACGGCTCTACCCCGAGCGCCGCGCGCTGCTGGCCGACTACCGCTTGCGCATTGCGGCCGCCAGCCTGGCTGCTGGCGGTCTTGCCGCCGTGTTGGTCTTGGCCTTGATCTGGCACGGCCTGTCTCCCCTGCGCAGGCTCCACGCGCAGACGGTTGCGATCGGCCCGCACAGCCTGGCGCTGCGCCTGAATGCGCAGGACGTTCCCATCGAGCTTCGGCCCTTCGTGCAGGAACTCAACGCGATGCTGACCCGGCTGGAACAAGGCTATGGGCGGCTGAACCAGTTCGCCGCCGACTTGGCGCATGAACTGCGCACCCCGCTGGCCACATTGACCGGGCAGAGCCAGGTGATGCTGAGCCGTCCGCGAACAGAAGCCGACTATGCCCACTTGCTGGAGTCGCAGTTGCATGAGCTGGAACGCTTGAACCGCATGGTCGACAGCCTGTTGTTCCTGGCGCGCAGCGAGCATCAGGCGCTGGCTGGCGCATTGCAATGCCAGACCCTGTCGGCCGCCGAAGAGCTGGCCCGCCAAGCCGACTATTTCGCCGATCTTGCCGAAGAGCGCGGCCTGAGCTTGCGCTGTGAGGGGGACGCGCCGCTCTGGGCCGAGCCTATTTTGCTACGGCGCGCACTGGCCAACCTGATTTCCAATGCGCTGCGGCATGCAAGACCAGGCAGTGTCGTGGCGCTGACAGCGCGAACGGAACAGGACAGCGGCCTGAGCTGCGCGGTGCTGGAGGTCGTCAATGACGGCGAACCTCTGCCGCCTGAGGTACTGCCCCGCTTGTTTGATCGCTTCTACCGTACCGACCAATCCCGCCACCGCGATGCTGGCGGCAGTGGGCTGGGTTTAGCCATCGTTCGCGCGATCATGGAGGTTCACGGAGGCAGCGCGGAGGTTCGTCAGTCAGCGGAGCAAGGCATCATCTTTGCGCTGCGATTTCCCGCATCTTCACTCGCACCAAGTCGCCGCGATATTCCGCAATAGCTCCGCCTAGGCCAGCCGCCAGGTGCACCATTGCAGGGATGTCTAGCCGCAGAGATTGGAACGGTCGCTTTTGGCCGGGACGGTCAGCTCGCGACCGAGTCCAACCGCTGTCTTTTGCCGCGATGGCCAGGCATGTCGGCGCTTGGCGCCCGGCGAACATCTAGACGGCGCATGTGAGAGGCCCGCGCATTGGCAGGTCGCCGCTCGGTCGCCCCACCAGGCGATCACCCTCCGGGTTGCAGGGGGGCTGTTACTCGCGCATGATGCAGGCGGCCGGCCCCCGCTCGGTTCGCCCTCTACCACTCGACACCGGAGACTCATGATGACCAAGACTTCTCACCTCCCTCGCCTCGCCTCCTCGATCGCCGCGCTCGTCATCACCCTCGCGGCCGGAACTGCGTTTGCGGCCGATTTGGTACTGAGCGGCGCCAATGAAGTCCCGCCGGTGACGACGAGCGCGAGCGGCACGGGCAACATCACCATCGCGGCCGATGGCACGGTCAGCGGCAGCGTCAAGACCATGGGCGTCAAGGGCACGATGGCGCACATCCACCGCGGCGCCGCTGGCAAGAACGGCCCGGTCCTCATCCCCTTGACGGCGGGCGCTGAGGGCGAATGGATGGTGCCCGCAGGCGCCAAGCTCGACGCCGAAGGCATGAAGGCCTACCAAGCCGGCGAGCTCTATGTGAACGTCCACAGCGAAGCCAACAAGGGCGGCGAACTCCGCGTGCAGCTGAAGCCCTGAGGGCCATCGACCTGTCGGAGCGAGCGACAGCTCCAGCGCCGATTGCGGCACACCGCTGTTCGAAAAATGGAAAAGGCGCCGAGGCGCCTTTTTTCTTGTGTCGGCCGCTTTTAGTCTGCACGGCGGGGATGGCCGCCCGCCCAATCGGGAGTGTGAAAACACCGACGGGAAAGCGGCTGGAAAGATGGATACCCGGCGCGCCCGAAGCAGATCCTGCCCCCGTCAACCCGATGTCAGTACCCCGTCATTCGACAGCGGCGGGCTCGTTGTTATCGGTGTGCCGCTCAGGCTCCGTGGTGCGGAGGATTTCGCTCAGAACGGAGGTGGCGTAATTCCCGGCGAGCAAAGAAAACGTGAGCACCAGCTGATCGGCTTGCGGCCATTCCCATGACATGTCCACCGGGCTCGCCACCAGGGCGCGACGCTGCTGATCCAGACCGGCGTGCTCCATGCCGTCGCACAAGGTGGCATTGCGTTCAGCCACGCCGTTTTCCAGAGCCTGCGCTTGATCGGTGGTGATCACGCGGCCTCGTCCCCAGAGCGGTCCGGTGGGCCGGCCCGCCTCGTCCATCACGTCGCCAGGCAAGGTCTGACCCCAGAGCCCCTGCTGAATGCGCAGCGCCAGCACTTCATTGAAGACGAAGGAGCGCACCGCCGACAGGTAGATGCCCTTCTTCTTCGGGTTGCGCACGCGGATTTCGCGCGCCAGCATGGCCCGGCCCTGTTCGACGTTGCCGCCGTCATGGCCGAAACGCTGAGCGCCGAAGTAGTTGGGCACGCCCTGTGACGCCACGGCTTTCAGATTGGCCTCGATCGCGTCGCGATCCCCCGTCACCTCACGCAGCACGATGCGGAAGCGGTTGCCCTGCAAATCACCGGGGCGCAGCTTTTTCACGTGGCGGCTCTGGCTCAGCACCTTGAATTCCGGATGCTGAAGCTGGGTCAGGTCCGGCGTCTCGCCCTTGGGCAAATAGATGCTGAACCACTGACGGGTGATGGCGTAGCGGTCCTTGAGGCCGGCATAGCCCACGTCCCATTCCTGCACGCCAACGGCATCGGCCAGCTGCTGAGCAACGAAGGCAGTGTTGGCGCCGTTCTTCTCGACGTCCAGCCAGATGTGCTCACCCGCACCGGAGGGCAGCTGCAGCGGCAACTCGGTCACGACGAAATCCTCGTTGAGGAGTTTCAAGGTGGCGCTGGCGCCACTGGCCGGATAAGCGTTGGGCCACTGCGGCAAGGTCAAGTACTGGGCGTCGGTCATGAGCGGTCTGATGGCAGCAAAGGTAGATAGTCGAGGTCGCAGCCCCAAATCAGACTGACACCGCTCATTTTCCCATGACAGCCCCTATCGATAGGGTCACAGCTGTTCTCGACAACTAGAGTCGTAGACACAGGGCTCGTAGCCACGGTGGCCGAAAACGTATCGCCCGAGCGGACCGATTGGCCGAAGCTCGCGCCCCATGGCGACCGGCGCCTTTCCAGCGACCGCGTCCTTTCGTACTCAGCACGTGCGGGACTGCTTCGTGCCCGAAGCGGCTTCCAACAGCCCGGATTCATGGCCGGATAGCGGCCATTGAAGGCGGTCCCTTCAGGCCGATGCGATGCAGTGCCGGGTGATCATGCTGCCGCAATTCCGCGGCACCGCCTATTCGCTACGTTTGCCCTGCTGACCGGGGAATTGCCGCCACATCACCGGACATCGGCCGGCTGCTTTCTTCCATCACGGCAAGGTCAAGTCCAAACCGAACTTCTCAGCCAGGGCGAAGGTGGCGATCACCAAGCCCAAGGCCGACAGCAAGAAGAATAGGGTCACTTTGGCGCTCGTGAGAAGCACCGCGCGCAGCTCCGTATTCTTATATCTCCTCTCCTGGTCGTAATGCCATTTGATGGCAACGAACATGCCAATGCCCAACACCAGAGCTTTGAACGCAAAAAAGACTATCGGGATCGAATCCATAAACTTTGCTACTTCCAGACTGTTACTTGACGCTAAGCCCCACCACATGGCGGAGCTTGTTCCCGCAATCGGATTATGGGTCGCCAGGCCGCGTGGGGATTCAAGCCGTGCTTACGACTTTAATTGCCGGAAACAACTGCGAAAACGACCCTAACGCTTATTCCACAGTGACACTTTTTGCGAGGTTTCTGGGCTTGTCGACATCGGTGCCGCGTGCGCAAGCGGTGTGATACGCCAGCAGCTGAAGCGGGACGGTGTGCAGGATGGGGCTCAGGGCGCCGTAGTGTTCGGGCATGCGGATCACATGCAAACCGGCTTCGCTTTCAATCTGCGTGTCGCCGTCGGCGAACACGTACAACTGGCCGCCGCGGGCGCGGACTTCCTGCATATTGCTTTTCAGCTTTTCCAGCAAGGTGTCGTTCGGGGCAACCGTCACCACAGGCATCTCGGCCGTTACCAGGGCCAGCGGGCCGTGCTTGAGCTCACCGGCGGGGTAGGCCTCGGCATGGATATAGCTGATTTCCTTGAGCTTGAGCGCGCCTTCCAGGGCGATGGGGTAGTGCAGGCCACGGCCCAGGAACAAGGCGTTTTCCTTGCGGGCGAATTCTTCGCTCCAGGCGATGACTTGCGGCTCCAGCGCCAGCACGGCTTGCACGGCCACGGGCAGATGTCGCAGCGCCTTCAGGTGCTCGGCTTCTTGTTCTTCAGTCAAGAAGCCGCGAGTTTGGGCCAGCGCCAACGTCAGCATGAACAGGCCCACCAGTTGGGTGGTGAAGGCTTTGGTGGAGGCCACGCCGATCTCGGCGCCGGCGCGGGTGATGTAGGCCAGTTCGCACTCGCGCACCATGGCGCTGGTGGCCACATTGCAAACCGTCAGCGTGTGCTTCATGCCCAGGCTGCGGGCATGTTTGAGGGCGGCCAGGGTGTCGGCCGTTTCGCCGCTTTGGCTGATGGTGACAACCAGGGTGCGCGGGTTGGGCACGCTGTCGCGGTAGCGGTACTCGCTGGCGATCTCCACGCTGGTGGGGATCTTGGCAATCGATTCCAGCCAGTACTTGGCGGTGGAGCCAGAGTAAAAGCTCGTGCCGCAGGCCAAGATCAACACCGAGTCGATTTCTTTGAAGATGCTGTACGCGCCGTCGCCAAACAGCTCAGGGCTGATGCCCACCACGCCTTCCAGGGTGTTGGCGATGGCCTCGGGCTGCTCGAAGATTTCCTTCTGCATGTAATGGCGATAGGGGCCCAGCTCGGCCGCGCCGCTGTGGGCATGCACCGTGCGCACGGGGCGCTCGGCGGGCTCATAACGGCCAGTCTCAGCGTTCAGCGTACTGATCCAGTAACGGCCCAGCTGCAGGTCCACCACATCGCCCTCTTCCAGGTAGACGATCTGATCGGTCACGCCGGCCAGGGCCATGGCGTCGGAGGCGACAAAGTTCTCGGCGTGCGCGGCGTCCATGCCAAGGCCCAGCACCAGAGGCGAGCCCTCGCGGGCGGCGATCACGCGGTGCGGTTCATCGCGGCAGAACACGGCCACGGCATAAGCGCCCTTCAGGCGCGGCAGGGCTTGTTGAACGGCTTCGAGCAGGTCGCCGTTGTAGAGGTGGTCCACCAGATGGGCGATCACCTCGGTGTCGGTCTGGCTGCTGAACTGGTAGCCCTTGAGCTTGAGTTCGGCGCGCAGCTCATCGTGGTTCTCGATGATGCCGTTGTGGACCAGAGCGATGCGGCCGACGCTGTCGGCGCTGGCGCCCGGGCCTTGCGAGAAATGCGGGTGGGCGTTGTGCACGGCCGGCGCGCCATGGGTGGCCCAGCGGGTGTGGGCGATGCCGGTGCCGGAGACGATGCCGTCCTCAGCCGCCAAGCCCATCAGCTCGGCCACGCGGGAGGTGCTGCGGGCGCGCTTCAGGCTGCCGTCTTGGTGCACGGCCACGCCGCAGGAGTCATAGCCGCGGTATTCCAGGCGCTTGAGGCCTTCGATCAAGATGGGGACGATATTGCGCTGGCTGACCGATCCGACGATTCCACACATGATTTGCTGCTCTCGCGTTGACTTGAATGGCTTGCATCGTAGGCAGTCAGGCGAAATCTTTGCTTTCAAAATATCGGCATTTTTGAAACAATCATTCAGCAGTCAATTTTCAAGAACAATAATTTCACGAATGACAAAAATATGAATGAATTATTGAATCTCGACGCCGCGGACTTGCGCATCCTCGATCTGCTGCAGCGCGATGCGGCGCAATCCAACCAGGACTTGGCGGCCGCCGCCCATGTGTCGCCCGCCACCTGTTTGCGGCGCGTCAAGCGCTTGGTGGATGCCGGCATCATCACCCGGCGCATCGCCTTGCTGGCGCCCGAAAAGCTGGGGCCAAGCCTGAGCGCCATCGTCGAAATCACCCTGGACCGCCAAGGCGCAGAGCATCTGGCCGCCTTTGAAGCCAAGGTGCAGCAAGACGCGGCGGTGCAGCAGTGCTACCGCGTCTCGCCGGGGCCGGACTTTGTGCTGATCTTGCAAGTGGCCGATATGCCGGCCTATCACGCCCTGGTGCAGCGCCTGTTCACGCAAGACGCCAATGTGCGCAATGTGAAGGCGTTTTTCAGCGTGTTCCGCGCCAAGTTCGAGCCCAGCGTGGCGCTGCCTCAGGGCTGATTGGGCTGATCGGGCCAGCCGGCCAGCGCCGGCCAAAACGGCCCTGCAGCCCAGCAGCCACCGGGCCAACTCAGGTTCAGGCCGCCTTCAGCACCAGCAAGCCCTTGAGGTACTCGCCCTCAGGGAAGTTGATGGTTTGCGGGTGATCGGGCGTAGCGCCAACGCGGTCGAGGATGTAGCCGTCGGCCTGTGCATCCAGGCCCGCGCCCGCAACGATCTTGTGGAACAGATCGGGGCTGATGCCACCCGAGCATGAGAAGGTGAACAACAAGCCACCGGGCGCCAGCAGGCGCAGACCCAGACGGTTGATGTCTTTGTAGGCGCGCGCGGCCCGCTCGGCATGCGCCACGGTGGGCGCGAACTTGGGTGGGTCGAGCACGATGGCGTCAAAGGTCCGGCCTTCCTTGAGGAAGTTGCGCAAGGTGGCGTTGACGTCGGCATCCAGGCTGCGGTGGTGGCCGGGCTCAAAGCCGTTCAGGCGCACATGCGCATCGGCTCGCGCCAGGGCCGGCGCGGAGGAGTCCACGCTGATCACCTCGGTGGCGCCGCCCGCCAGGGCCGCCACCGAGAAGCCGCCGGTGTAGCTGAAGCAGTTCAGCACCGACTTGCAGCCGTACTGGCGCACGCTGTCGGCAAACTTCTTGCGGTTATCGCGCTGGTCGAGGTAGTAGCCGGTTTTGTGGCCCTCGGCCACATCCAGGCTCAGGCACCACTGGTGCTCTTGGATGATGATTTCGGTCTCGCCCTCGCCGCGCAGCCAGCCGGTTTGCTGGGGCAGGCCCTCCAGTTCCCGCACCTGCGCGTCGGAGCGCTCGTACAAGCGGTTCAAGCCCGTGGCGGCCATCAAGGCGTCGATGATGACGGCCTTCCAGCGCTCCACCCCGGCGGACAGGAACTGCGCCACCAAGGTGTCGCCGTAGCGGTCCACGATCAAGCCCGGTAGGCCATCGGCCTCGCCATGAATCAGGCGCACGGCGTCAGACGCAATCGGCAAGCGCGTGCGCATGGCCAGGGCCTTGGCAATGCGTTGCTGGAAGAAGGCTGCGTCGATGCGCTGAGCCTCGTCAAAGCTCCAGGCCCGCACGCGGATATTGGACTTGGGGCTGAAAGCGCCCCAGCACAGGAACAGGCCTTCGGCCGACTCCACCCGCACCGTCTCGCCCGCATCGGCACCGCCGCGCGCGACCGAGCCTTCAAACACCCAGGGGTGGCGGCGCTGCAGTGAACGCTCTTTACCGGCGCGTATGACAACTTTTTTCATGGCAATACTTTCTAGGACTCGGCTTGAACGCCGTGGCGCTGCTCTTGAGCGTCAGCGCCTTTCAAATAATCAACGGGCCAAAGTGCCGTAGGCATAGCCCACCGAAACACTGAACAAGGGCGAGGACTGCTCGGCATGCCGCAAGCTGCGCCATTGGCCCAGGCCGGCGCGCAGCCGCAGGCGCTCACCTTCCCACTGCGCCCACAACTCGCCCTGCCCCACCGCGCCGCCGCCCACGGCCACGCCGCCGCCGCCGGCTGCGCCCACCAGGGCTTCGGCGCCCAGGCGCCAAGCGCCCCAAGGCTCGCTTTGCACGCCCATACCAAACAGGCCGATGGAATAGGCCCCGGCCCGGCCCACCGCCGCGCTGCCCGCCTGGGCCACGCCGTAGACATGGGGAGACAGCTCGCGGGTCAGAATCATGTTGTACTGGCTGATCGCCTCGCGCGTGCCGTCTTTGAACAGCACATCAGGCAAGTGCACGACGCTGGCAAAAATCTGGCTGGTGCGCACCACGCCTTGATCCACATCGCCGCTGCCCCATGCGGCGGAACTGGAGGGTGTGATGTCCAGCGGCATGCCCAGCCCTAAGCGCACAAAGCTGCCCGAGAAATGCCCCGTCACCGCCTGCGTCCAACCCGCCTCCAGGCGCAGGCTCGGCCCCCAGGGCGTGACCCAGCGCAGGCTAGGGCCGGCGCGCAAGAGCCAGCCGTTGCCGGTGTCCACATTGCCGCCGCCGCCCAAGCCCAGGCCCAGTTGCCCACCCAGGCGCAACTTGGGCGAGCCGATGGCCCAGTCCTGGCCGGCATTGGCGAGAATTTCCATATAGCCGTCGGCGCCGCCTTGGGCCGCGCCGGCCGCTTCCACACCCCACCAGCTGCCGTCGGCAATGTACTGGCGCAGGTCGGCACCGGCCTTGCCCATGCGCCCGGTGCTGGGTACACCGCTGCGGTTTTGCGTGCGGCTGCTCGGTTTATCCACGCCGCCGTAAAGCATCACCTCATCAAAGCCTAAGCCGGTGCGTGCGCCGGCGCGGCCGCGGCGGCCCGAATCACTGGGCAGGAAGCTGGCGAAGTTATTGGCCTTGCCCAGCACCACGGTGTAGCTGGTATCGCTGACCGTGCCGCTGGGGAAGCGGATCATCGCCACGCCTACGCCCGCATACCAGTCGCCCATCTCGGTGCGGATGGACAACTCGGGGCGCAGCATCAGGCCGCCGCCAAAGCGCAGCTTTTCCGAACTCAGGCCGCCACCGGCGCCGACATAGAGGCCGGCCGCGAAGTGGGTGCTGCTGCCGATATTCCAGCGCCGCTGGGCCGTCAGCCCAAGGGTGAAGATGCCGCCGTAATTGCCCTTGGCCGTGACGTAGGCGCTGGGGCCAAAGCCCCAGCTATCGTCCACCGCCATCAAGTAGCTGCCGCCCAGCATGGCGGTCTTGCCGCCATCGGGCAGAGAGATCGGTGTCCAGTTCATCTCCACGGCGGCGGGGCGGCTCGCGCCCAGGCGGGCCGGCGTGCTGTCGGCCGGCTTGGCCGCACTGCTGCCGGGCTCGATGGCATCGGGTGCCACCGGCCCCTTGGCGGCCCAGGCGCACGCCGGCACCAGCAGGGCCAGGCTCAAAGCGCTCAACTTCATGACTACTCGAACAGGCATATCAACTCGTCTACTTTTTTCTCGTCAACTTCGCGCGGGGATGCGCGGCGTCGTAAATCTTGGCCAGGTGCTGGTAGTCCAGCTGGGTATAGACCTGGGTGGTGGTGATATTGGCGTGGCCCAGCAACTCCTGCACCGCGCGCAAATCACCACTGGACTGCAGCAAATGCGAGGCAAAAGAATGCCGCAGCATATGCGGATGCACATGGCTGGGGCTGCCCGCCGCCAGCGCGCGCGCCTTCAGCCGTGCGCGAATCTGCGATGCACCTAAGCGCCCGCCGCGTGCCCCCACCAGCAAGGCAGGCTCATCCGGCCGGGCCGATTGTCCACGCAGCGCCAGCCAGGCCTGCAAAGCCTGCAAGGCCGCTCGCCCCACCGGCACACTGCGGCGCTTGCTGCCCTTGCCCAGCACATGCACTTCGGCCGCTTGCACATCCACCCAGCCGCGTGCCGTGCCACTGGCAGCCACATCCAGCCCCTCCAGCTCGGACACACGCAGGCCGCAGCCGTAAAGCAACTCGACGATGCAGCGATCCAGCGCCTCGCCCGCAGGCTCCGCGTCAGGGTCGGCATGCTCGGCCAACTGCACCGCGTCATCCACCGCCAAGGCCTTGGGCAAAGGCTTGGCGGCCTTGGGCGCACGCAGACCGTCGAAGGGGTTGAGGTCCACCAAACGCAAGCCGCCGAGGTAGCGGTACAAGCCCCGCCACACCGACAGCTGCAAAGCCATGCTGCGCGGCCCCAGGTCTTGCTCGCCGTGCATGCGCATCAACAAGCCACGCGCTTGATTGGGCCGCAAGCGCAGCAAATCCAGGCCCTTGCCCTCCAGGCTGAAGGCGTGCAACCGGCGCAGGGCTTGCGTGTAAATCACCAAGCTGCGCGGTGCTAGGCCACGCTCAACCCGGGCGTGGCGCAGATAGTCCTGCAATAAGCTGGGCAGCGCCTCAAGCTCAGGGCCAAGCTCGGCTTTATGCTCGGCCACATGCTCAGACTCGGCCGAGTCGGCTTCAGTCCGGGCGGCCACTCTCGGGCGCCGCCACAACAGCGGCAGCAGGCGCCAGCAAGCGGGCCAGCGCCGCGCTGGCAATCTCGCCCACGCGTTGCAGGAACTCGGTGCCCATCTCGGCGGTGTAGCGGGTCGGGTCGGGCGAGCCCAGCACCAGCAGGCCAAAGCTCTTACCAAGCTTGCCGGGCTTGGCTGCGTCACCGCTCTCGGCCAGCGTCAAGGGGATCAGCGCCAGCGAAGTGACCGCGCCTGCGGCTTGCCCGGCCTCATCGGCCTGCTGCAACCAGCGCGCCGCCTCGAAGCCGGAATTGACGCCGCAATAAGGCTGCGACAGGCTGTTGGCAAAGCTCTTCACATCGCTGCTGACGGGCTGGGCATAGCTGGCATCGGCATACGCGGCATCCACGCCCCACAGGCGCAGGCCGGCTTGCGGAATCATGAACTGGTGGCGCAACTCCTGCACCAGCACCTCGGGCAGGCTGGCCGCATCGGCCGTCAGCATCAGGCCGCGGGTCCAGCGGTGCAGGCGATCGGACAAGGCCAGGTTCTCTTGGCCGTTGCGGATCATCTCGATGATCTTTTGCTCCAGGCCCTTGATCTTGTCGCGCAGCATTTCGGCTTGGCGCTCTTGCAGCGAGACCGTGCGCTGACCCAGCGGGTGGCTCAGTTGCACGGTGGCCAGCAGTTCGGCGTGACGCTGAAAAAAGCTCGGGGTGGCGAGCAGGAAATCGGCGATGTCCTGTTCAGTAATAGCTGGCGTGGTATTGCTGTTCACAGCGAAATTTCTCCTTCAAACACGGTTTGCGCCGGCCCGGTCATGCGCACCGGCGCGTGCAGGCCGACGCTCTGGCCGGCCCATTCAATTCTCAAATCTCCGCCGCGCGCATGCACTTCCACGGCCTCGTCCAAAAGCCCTAAGCGGATGCCCGCCACCACCGCCGCGCAAGCGCCGGTGCCACAAGCCAGGGTCTCGCCGGCATCGCGCTCGAACACCCGCAGCTTCACCTCGCTGCGCGAGATGATTTGCATAAAGCCCGCATTGACCTTGCGTACAAAGCGCGGGTGCGCCTCCACCAGCGGGCCACGGGTCAGCACCGGGGCGCTCTCCACATCGTCCACCAGCTGCACCGCATGCGGGTTGCCCATCGACAGCACGGCCACTTCGCAATCGGCCTCAGCCAGCGGCCACAGCGCGAAGCCATTGCATTCGCGCGGGCTCAGGCCTTGCGCGTCAAAAGGCACACGACTCAAGTCGAACACCGGCGCGCCCATGTCCACGGTGACGCGGCCGTCTTCACGCAGCTGCAGCTCAAGCACGGCGTTGACGGTTTCAACCCGCACGGTCGTCTTGTCGGTCAGGCCCTTGTCCACCACATAGCGCACAAAGCAGCGCGAGCCATTGCCGCAATGCTCCACCTCGGCGCCGGAGCTGCCGTTGAAGATGCGGTAGCGGAAATCCACGCCGGGGTTGCTGCTGCGCTCGATCACCAGGATCTGATCACAACCCACGCCAAAGCGGCGGTCGCCCAGCACGCGGATTTGCGCGGCGCTGAGTTGCAGGGGGTTGCGGGTGGCGTCAATGACCACGAAGTCATTGCCGGCGCCCTGCATTTTGGTGAATGAAAGCTTCATTGGCAGATTATGGCCTTGGGTGTCTTGCGCTCCTGGCGCGGCAAAACTCAGCGATGCGTCACTCAAGTAACTCAATACACCGAGGGCTCGCCCTGCGGCCGCGTCTTGAAGCGCCTGTGCACCCACAGATACTGGGCCGGGTTGCGGCGGATGCGATCCTCCAGCCAGGCGTTCATGGTGTGGGCGTCGGCCAGCGGGTCGTCGCTGGGGTAGCCGGCAGGCGGCTCGCAAGCCTCAACTTCATAGCCTTGGCCGCCCGGCAACATGGTCACCACCAGCGGCTGCACCGGCATCTTCATGCTGCGCGCCACCTTGGACGGCGCCAGCAAGGTGCAGGCCGAGACGCCAAAGAAAGGCACGAAGGCGGAGTCCTTGATGCCGAAGTCTTGGTCCGGCGCGTTCAAAAAGGAATAGCCCTGCTTGATCAAGCGCATCACCGGGCGAAAGCCTTCGCTGCGGTCAACAAAAGCGGTTTTGCCGAAGCGCTGGCGGCCGATCAACAGGTATTTGTCGAAGACCGGGTTGCTCTGGCTTTGGTAGATGTCCACCCCCGGCGCTTTTTGATTCAGCATGATGGCCGGGCCTACCCATTCCAGGCCCACAAAGTGCGGCAGATACCACATCACCGAGCCGCGCTCGGACAAGGTGATATCGCCCTTCACATGCAAGATGCGGCGCAGGCGGGCGGGCGAGGCAAACCAGATCAGGCCGCGCTCCAGCAGGCTGCGCCCCATCCAGCCGAAATGCTCACGCGCCAGGCGCTCGCGCTCGGCGGCGTCTTTTTCCGGGAAGCAGAGTTCCAGATTGCGCAGCGCGATGCGGCGCCGCCGCCCCGCCAACACCCACAGCAAAGCCCCCAAGCCACGGCCAAAGGCGGCCAGGATTCCCAAGGGCAAAAAGTGCAAGAGCCACAGCAGGCCAATCAAGAGATAGGCACCCAATTTCGACAACATGCGCTTAGCTTTCCTTGTTCTTATTTGAGGCTGCGGCGGGTGCGGCGGCTGCCACCGGCGCCGCAGCGATATCGAGTTCGCGCGGCTGTTTGTAGCGGTGATAGCCCCACAAGTACTGCGCGGGCGCCAGGCGAATCAATTCTTCCATGGCTTGGTTGATGGCCGTCGCGGCCGCCTCCGGCGAGGCCTCCGCCGCAATCACCGGGCCGGGCCGCACATGCACCACAAAACCACGGCCCTTGGGCAGACGCTCGCCCCACATCAGCAAGGCGGCCGCGCCGGTTTGCTGCAGCAGCTTGCCGGCCATGGTCATGGTGTAAGCCGGCTCGCCAAAAAAGGGCGCCCAGACGCCCAGGCCCTGAGGCGGCACTTGGTCGGGCAGCAGGCCGATGGTGTGGCCTTGGCGCAGCGCGCGCAGCATCTGCCGCACCCCGGCCAGATTGGCGGGCGCCGTATTCAAGCAGGGCCGCTCGCGCGAAGCATCCACCACCTCGCGCAGCCAGGCCTGGCGGGCCGGGCGAAACAGCACGGTCAAGGGCGCCACGGCGCCGAAGCGCTCGGCCACGGCCTGCGCGCAGATTTCAAAACAACCCAGATGGGGCGTGAGCAGCATCAGGCCCTTGCCCTGAGCCATGGCCGCCTCGACCAGCTCCGCACCTTGCCACTGCACCGCATCGCCCAGGGGCTGGCCCGGTGGGCGCATCCATAGCCAGGGGGTCTCCACAATCATGCGCCCGGCATGGGCGATGCCGCCGCGCGCCGCCGCCCAGCTCAGGCCGGCCACGCGCACATTGGCCTGGAAGCGGCGCCGGTAAGTGGCGGAGGCCCAATAGGTCAGCCAGCCGGCAATCACACCGACGGCATGCAACCAGCGCAGGGGTAATTTGGACAGTAGACGAAACAGCTGCAACATATTTCTATAATTGTCCCATCGCCGAGTTACTGGACAACTTGCGGGGCGATGCGGATGTTTTTTCCTGGGCTTATTCCGAGATCAGATTTCCGCCGGGCAGCGATGCTGCTCAACAAATGCTGCTAAAGCGTTCGCCGCGTCTCCCGACAGCACGGCAACGCCGATGAACTGTTGAAATATTAGGAGTGTAAAAGTGGCGAACAACGATTTTCTTTTTACGTCTGAATCGGTTTCCGAAGGTCACCCCGACAAGGTCGCGGATCAGATCTCGGACGCGATTCTCGACGCAATCTTCACCCAAGACCCGCTTTCTCGCGTCGCGGCTGAAACCCTGTGCAACACCGGCCTGGTGGTGCTGGCGGGTGAAATCACCACCAACGCCCATGTGGACTACATCCAGGTGGCGCGCGACACCATCAAGCGCATCGGTTACGACAACACCGAATACGGCATCGACTACAAGGGCTGCGCCGTGCTGGTGGCCTATGACAAGCAGAGCAATGACATCGCCCAAGGCGTTGACCATGCCTCCGATGACCACCTCAACACCGGCGCCGGCGACCAAGGCCTGATGTTCGGCTACGCCTGCGATGAAACGCCGGAGCTGATGCCCGCGCCGATCTACTACGCCCACCGTCTGGTGGAGCGCCAGGCCCAGCTGCGCAAGGACGGCCGCCTGCCCTTCTTGCGCCCCGACGCCAAGAGCCAGGTCACGCTGCGCTACGTCAACGGCAAGCCGCACAGCATCGACACGGTGGTCTTGTCCACCCAGCATGCACCCGAGATGAGCCTGGGCGACAAGATGAAGCCCGAGTTCTACGAGGCCATCCGCGAAGAGATCATCAAGCCGGTGCTGCCCAAGGAATGGCTGACCGAGGACACCAAATACCTGATCAACCCGACAGGCCGCTTCGTCATCGGCGGCCCGCAAGGTGATTGCGGCCTGACCGGCCGCAAGATCATCGTCGACACCTACGGCGGCGCCTGCCCGCACGGCGGCGGCGCCTTCAGCGGCAAGGACCCAACAAAGGTTGACCGCTCGGCCGCCTACGCCGCCCGCTATGTGGCCAAGAACATCGTCGCCGCCGGCCTGGCGCGCCAGTGCCAGATCCAGGTGGCCTACGCCATCGGCGTGGCCCGCCCGATGAATGTGACCGTCTACACCGAAGGCACCGGCGTCATCAGCGACGACAAGATCGCCGCACTGGTCAACGAGCACTTCGACCTGCGCCCCAAGGGCATCATCCAGATGCTGGACCTGCTGCGCCCGATCTACAGCAAGACCGCCGCCTACGGCCACTTCGGCCGCGAAGAGCCTGAGTTCACTTGGGAGAGAACGGACAAGGCGGCAGCGCTGCGCGCAGCCGCTGGCCTGTAAGGCCACCGCGTCGCGGCTTGAACGTTCTCGGGCGACGCTCATATCCGCACAGCGGATGTGAGAGGAGACCAAAAGACTGACATAGCGCGGTGTCACCCATAAAGCCAACAAGGCGACCCTCCACAGGGTCGCCTTTTTTCATGGCCGAACGGCAAACACCGCCGCGCCACACATCCAGGGTCACTACGTAGATCCAGCCGCGCCACGCGGCACATAATCTTCAAGCACCCTCCCGTGCGCCTATACCAACGCCCGCCTACCGCCGGATCGTCATGCAGCTGCCCTTGATGCCCACCGCCCTGCCGCCGCTGAAGATCTTGGTCGTCGATGACCAAGCGACCACGCGCTTCGTGCTGAGCCAGCAGCTGCAAGAAGTGGGTCACATCGTCGTGCAGGCAGACTCCGCCGAAACAGCCCTGGCTCGATTTCAGCAACACCAGCCCGACCTGGTGCTGCTGGATGTGGAAATGCCCGGCCACGATGGCTATTGGGTCGCCAGCCAGATGCGCGCGGCCGAAGCCGGTGGCTGGACGCCCATCATCTTTTTGTCCTCGGTGACACAAGATCACAGCATCTGGCAGGCGATTGAATCGGGCGGTGACGACTACCTCGTCAAGCCCGTTTCCAGCACCGTGCTGCAGGCCAAATTGAGAGCCATGCAGCGGCTGCGGCGCATGCAGGGCCGCTTGATCGAACTCTCCGAAGAATTGCGCATTGCCAATGAGCAACTGACCCGCATCAGCGTGGAAGACGCCCTCACCGGCCTGCCCAACCGGCGCGGCTTTGACAGCCGCTTGCAGCACGAGATCGTTGCCGCCCAGCGCGAGCAGCAGCCGCTGACCCTGGTGTTGTGCGATATCGACTTTTTCAAGGGCTATAACGACAGCCTGGGCCATGTCGAGGGCGATGCCTGCCTGCAGCGCGCCGGCGCCTTGCTGCAAGGCATGTGCCGGCGGCCGCGCGACTACCCGGCGCGCTACGGCGGCGAAGAATTTGCGCTCATCCTGCCCTGCACGCCGCGCTCCGGCGCCATGACCTTCGCGCGCGCGCTGATGCGCACGCTGGAAGTGACCGCCCTGCCGCACCCGCGCTCCGCCGTCGCCTCCCACCTGACCATGTCGGGCGGCATCACCACATGCATCCCTGACGCCAGCACCTCGGTCGAAGGCCTGGTGCGACGCGCCGACGAAGCCTTGTATGCCGCCAAATCTCGCGGGCGCAACTGCTTTTTCAGCTTCGAGATGCAGATGGACACGCGTGAGCAACGCTCCGCGGGCCGCGCCGCGCCTAGCTCAGCGGCAGAATCGGGCCCGCCGCAGCCCCCTCCCCGCGAGCAATGAGCCCCAAGCCAACCAGCCCCTGCCTTGAAGATTTGCGCCGCTACGCCATCGCGCGCAGCTTGTTCAAACCCACCACCTTGCCCGCCGCAATCAAGCGCCTGGGCTTTGTGCAGGCCGATCCGATCCGCGCCCCGGCGCGCGCGCAAGACCTGACCCTGAGGCTGCGGGTCAAAGACTACCGCGCCGGCGAGTTGGAGCAACGCTACGCCCGTTTAGGCGTAGAGGAAGACTGCTTCGTCAACTACGGCTTTGTGCCGCGTGAGCATCTGGCCCTGCTGCATCCCCGTGTGGCGCGACGCAGCTGGGATGCCAAAACCCATGCACAGGCCCAGGCAGTTCAAGCCTTTGTGCGCGGCCGCGGCGCCACGCACCCGCGGGAGGTGCAAGCCGAATTCCAGCTCGGCCAGACCCGCAATGCCTGGGGCGGCAGCAGCAATGCCATCACCCATTTGCTGGACGCCATGCACTACCGCGGCCTGCTGCGCGTCAAGCGGCGTGAGCAAGGCCAACGCATTTACGAGGCGGTGCAACACGCGCCCGACGAAGCCAGCAGCCCGCAGCAAAAGGCCGAAGCCCTGGTGCGGCTGGTGCTGCAGAAATACGCCCCACTGCCGGCGCGCAGCCTGGGCCAGCTGTGCAGCATGAGCCGTTACGGCGCGCCGCAGCTGCAAGCCGAAGTCAAGCGCGTGCAGGCCCAGGCCAAGCACCTTTTCGCCCACACGCAGGTGGCGGGCCACACTTGGTTCTGGCCGGAGGATGAAGATCCGCGCAGCCGGCGCTGGCGGCTGGATGAGGAAGTGCGCCTGCTGGCGCCCTTCGACCCCATCGTCTGGGATCGCCTGCGCTTCGAGTTGTTCTGGGGCTGGGCCTATCGCTTCGAGGCCTACACGCCCGCGCCCAAACGCAAGCTGGGCTATTACGCTCTGCCCATGCTGTGGCGCGGCGAGGTGCTGGGCTGGGCCAATGCCAGCGTGGTGGCGGGTGAGTTGCAGTTGCAGTGCGGCTACCTGAGCGGCAGCGCACCGAGCGACCCGGCCTTTGAGGGCGCCTTGCAAAGCGAGATCGAGCGCCTGCGCTTATTTCTAAGCCTGGACCTCGCATAGCTTGCGGAAGGGGCCCAGCACGGCATCGCCGCGGAAGGGCTTGACGATCCAGCCGGTCACGCCGATGGCCTTGCCGCGCGCACGCATGGCGGGGTTGTCTTCGGTGGTCAGCATGACGATGTGAACCACCCGGCCGGTGACGTCCTGACGGATCTTTTCTGCCATCGCCAGGCCATCCATATTGGGCATATTGACGTCGCTGATCACCAGCCGGATGGCAGGGTCGCTCTGCAGTTTGAAAAGCCCGTCGCGGCCATCCTTGGCCACGGCCACCTCAAAGCCGTTCTTGCTCAGAAAGCTGGCAACGATTTCCCGCATCGTGCTGGAGTCGTCAACCACAAGAACATTTGCCATTTCAAAAACTCCTCGCGTCACCGTCACTGCGGTGAACTCATTGCCTAGATCGTAATCACGTTCTTGCGGATCAGAATAGTTCCAACTCGCCGGTGGGACCGACTTCTGGTGGATTGCTGTCGAATTCGGCGAATTCGTCGGGCGACCAGTGCAGATTGAAGATGAAGCGCTGCACGATCATCAAGGGCGGCAAGCCCGGCCGCGCCGGGTCCGAGAGCTGGTAGCGAATGCACAGCTGCGGGTCTTGCGAACCAAACGAGATGTATTTGTGCTCATGGTTGATGACGATGGGCACCTGGGTCTGCTGATTGGTGAAGGCCTTGGGCGGGATGTAGCGATTCTTGAACGCGCCCCAGATCAGATTGGTCGTCTCGCCCAGCATATTGTTGAGCTCGCGAAAGTTCAGATCCCCGCCAATGCCCTCGTAGCTGAAGCCCTGGATCAGGCCTTGCCGCAAGGCGCGCTCCTCCGTCTGCAGCATCATGTAGCCGCGGCACCAGGTGCTTTCAATTGCGATCAAGGTGGACACTTCGCCGTGAATGATGCGGTCGTGCACCACATAGGGCGACTCGGCCTCCACGCGGGCAAAGGGGAACATCGCGCCCAAAGCCTGGCAGGTCAGCTTGACCACGCCCTGCACCAGCCGGGTGGGGTAGCGCAGGCTGAAGATATTGTGTTCAACGGCGGCCTGCAGTTGCGCCAGATCGCCGGTGGCCCAGCTATGGCGGATGCGGTTTTGATCCTCGGGCGTTAAGGGGCGGTCGCTGCAGCGGCGCAGAAAAATCGGCAACTCAGGCCGCAGCTTGTGAATGGCGCGCGCCAGTTGCATGGCGTCGCTGCCCTCTTCACAAGGCAGATCTTCGGCCAGCAGCACGCCGCCCAGATCCTTGTGTTGCGCCAGCGTTGCCAGGGCATCCACAGCCGAACGCGGCAAGGCCAGCAGGCCCACCGACAGGCAGAACTCGCTCAAGGCTTGGTACTGGGCCGAGTCGTGCTCCAGCAACAAGACCTTGGCCTCAAGTTGGGTGGTTTCAGTCATGCGCCACATCCCCCGGGCCCGACGGAGCCTCGTACACGTGCCAGAGCTATCGGCAGCCGCGCTTCAATCTGTAGGTTAATCGCGCTTCGCCTGCAACACCGCCTGGGCCAACTCGGCAAAACCATCGCCACGCTCGGCTTCGGTGACAAAGTCGGGCAGGCTTTGCAGCTGCGGCACAAAGCGGGCGATATTGGCCACACCCACGCTGTGGGGCATATGGGCGAACATGATCTGGTCGTTGCTGGAGTCACCCACATACAACCAGTCCTCGGCCACAAAGGGTCGGCCCGTCAGTTCGGGCACGGCCCACTGGGCGGCGGTCCACTTGTTGTGCGCGCCTATCCAGCCGTTGATGTGGATGGAGCTGACCGTGGCCTGCAAGCCATGCTCCCGCATCACCGCGCAGACGGCCTCGATCTGCGCCGGCGCCAGATGCGCATGCTCGCTGTGATCGACCGCGATATCGGTCAAGCGGCCGGCGCTGTCGCTTGCCAGTTGGCAGCCCGGCACGCGCAGCAGCAGGTCGGCCGCGCAGCACTGCAGGCGCTCAAAATTGCTGGCCCGCGTCGCAGCATCCTGGGTGAAGTCGCGCTGCAAACCGCCATCAGCCCTGCGCCGGAGCATCACGGCGCCGTTTTCGGCCACGATGGCTTTCACCGGCCAAGCCAGCGCGAAGGGCTCGCTCCAGCCCGCCGGGCGACCGGTGATGGCAATGACGGGCACGCCAGCGGCATGTAGATCAAACAAGGCCTGCAGGGCCGCGGGGGCGATGGCGCCATCGGCCGTCAAGGTGTCGTCGATATCGGTGAGCAGGCCCACAAGCGGGCGCAAACGGGCGGGAGGGCAAGAAGAAAGTGCATGCATGATGGGTCGAGATTGTCTTCATTTCGGGCACTGTTCCTGCGACCAACCGCGGCAATGCGACTAGAATCACCGCATTCCGAGGAGCGTTGCAACCGCATGCCAAACATGCGGCCAGGCTCGGGATCGAATCTTGCACCGCCGTTTCCACCCGAAACAGCTGCTGTGCCGATTCATTGCAACCGCGCTCACCCGCTGCTGTTTTTTTGTGGGTGATCGTGCGTCCAAGGCGGAGCTGCTTGTGCAAATTGACGAGCAAGCCAAATGCCAGCGGCTCACACCTCCCCTGCATCAAGCGACAGCGGCTTCAAACCCTGAAGGAGCTCGCTCGCCATGACTGCCACCAACACCACACTGTCCCCCGACCAATTCCTCGTTGCCGACCTCTCGCTTGCCGCCTGGGGCCGCAAGGAACTCAATATCGCCGAGTGCGAAATGCCCGCGCTGATGGCCATCCGAAAGGAATACGCCGCCAGCCAGCCGCTCAAGGGCGCACGCATTGCCGGTTCGTTGCACATGACCATTCAGACCGGCGTGCTGGTCGAAACCCTGCAAGCCCTGGGCGCCGAAGTGCGCTGGGCTTCGTGCAATATCTACTCCACGCAAGACCAAGCCGCTGCCGCCCTGGTGGCCGCAGGCACGCCGGTGTTCGCCTACAAGGGTGAAACGCTGGAAGACTACTGGGATTACACCCACCGCATCTTCGACTTCGGCGCCGCCGGCACCCCCGGTGAAGGCCCGAACATGATTCTGGACGACGGCGGCGATGCCACCTTGCTGATGCATCTGGGCCAGAAGGCCGAGAAGGATCTGTCGGTGCTGGCCAACCCCGGCAGCGAAGAAGAGCGCGTGCTGTTCGCCGCCATCAAGGCCAAGGTCGCCGTTGACCCGACTTGGTACACCCGCAAGAGCCGCGAGATCATCGGCGTCACCGAAGAAACGACGACCGGCGTGCATCGCCTGAAGGAAATGTCGGCCAAGGGCAGCCTGCTGTTCCGCGCCATCAACGTCAACGACTCGGTCACCAAGAGCAAGTTCGACAACCTCTACGGCTGCCGCGAGTCCCTGGTGGACGGCATCAAGCGCGCCACCGACGTGATGATCGCCGGCAAGATCGCCGTCATCGCCGGCTACGGCGATGTGGGCAAGGGTTCCGCCCAAGCCATGCGCGCCCTGTCGGCACAAGTGTGGGTCACCGAAATCGACCCCATCTGCGCCCTGCAAGCCGCGATGGAAGGCTACCGCGTTGTCACGATGGAATACGCCGCCGACAAGGCCGACATCTTCGTCACCACCACCGGCAACAAGGGCGTGATCCGTCACGAGCACATGGCCGTGATGAAGCACAACGCCATCGTCTGCAATATCGGTCACTTCGACAACGAGATCGACATCGCTTCGATCGAGAAGTACGAGTGGGAAGAGATCAAGCCGCAAGTCGACCACGTGATCTTCCCGGACGGCAAGCGCATCATCTTGCTGGCCAAGGGCCGCCTGGTGAACCTGGGCTGCGGCACCGGCCACCCCAGCTATGTGATGAGCTCCTCGTTTGCGAACCAGACGATTGCGCAGATCGAGCTGTTCGCCCACAAGGACGCTTACGACATCGGCAAGGTCTATGTGCTGCCCAAGCACCTGGACGAGAAGGTGGCACGCCTGCAGCTGACCACGCTGAATGCGCAGTTGTCGGAGCTGACCGAAGAGCAAGCGGCTTATATTGGTGTGCCCAAGCAAGGCCCTTACAAGCCCGACGCCTACCGTTACTGATCGTCACGGGCTACTGCGCGCCTGCCATACGGCGTTGTGGGTCCCTCCGCAGATCCTCACGTAGCGCTGCTACGTTCCGGTCTGCGGATCCGCCCGCCACGGCCAGAGGCCGTGGCCTGAGGTAGGCACAAACAGTCCTCAGGACTGTTTGTGTCCGACCCCAGCACATTGCCTGACAGGCGCTCGCGACGCCCGGGTCCGATGATCTCGATCAACCGGCCAAAGCGCAGCTGCGCTGCGCCCTTTCCCATCGTCTCCAAAGTTCCATGCGCGCTGATCAACTCCTGGTCTCACAGGGCCTCTGCACCACTCGCTCCATCGCCCAAAGGCTGATTGCGGCGGGCTCGGTGGAGTGGCACTCGGCCAAAGGCTGGGCGCCGGTGGCCAAGGCGGGGCTGGATTTGCTCGAAGGCGTGGCGCTGCGCATCAATGACGATGCGGAGTTGCGTTATGTCTCGCGCGGCGGGCTCAAGCTCGAAGGTGCGCTCAAGCACAGCGGGCTGGCAGTCAGCGGCCTGACCGTGCTGGACATGGGCCAGAGTACCGGCGGCTTTTCGGACTGCCTGCTCAAGAGCGGCGCAGCCCGGGTGGTCGGTGTGGATGTGGGCCATGGCCAGCTGCATGAGCAACTGAAGAACGAACCCCGCATCGTCGCCCTGGAAGGCCTGCATGTGCGCGAGCTGGCGGCATCCGCTCTGAACGAACACAAGCCGGCGGCGGGTTTCGATCTCATCGTCGGCGACCTCAGCTTTATCTCCATGCTGGGCGCGCTGCCCGAGCTGCTGCCTTGGCTCAAGCCTGAGGGTCAGGTCTTGCTGCTGATCAAGCCACAGTTCGAACTCGGCCCCAAAGCCGTCTCGCGCGGCGGCCTGGTCAAGGATGCAGCGCAGTACCCCTTGCTGGAGACGCGCAGCCGCGAGGTTTGCGCCAGCCTGGGGCTGAGGGTCAAAGACTATTTCGACAGCGCCATCACCGGCGGTGACGGCAATAAAGAATTTTTCCTCTGGGCGCAGCGCTCGCCCGAGGGCAAGGAACAAGCATGAGCACGCCCAACAAGACCCCTGTCAGCTTCGAGTTCTTCCCGCCCAACACTCCCGTGGGCACCGAGAAGCTCAAGACCGTGGTGAAGGACCTCAGCGTTCTGAATCCGCACTACTTCAGCGTTACCTACGGCGCCGGCGGCTCCACCCGCGAGAAGACCCTGGCCACGGTGATGGACATCGCCGCCAGCGGCTATGAAGCCGCGCCGCACCTGAGCTGCGTGGGTTCCACCCGCGAAAACATCGCCGAAATCCTGGCCACCTACCGCGCGCAAAACATCCGCCGCGTCGTCGCCCTGCGCGGCGACCTGCCCAGCGGCACAGCCACAGCGGGAGAGTTCCGCTACGCCGCCGAACTGGTGCGCTTCATCCGCGAAACGCAAGGGCCGGACTGGCAAATCGAAGTCGCCGCCTACCCCGAATACCACCCGCAGCAGCGCTACGCCGCCAAGGACTTGCAGCACTTCGCCGACAAAATGAAGGCCGGTGCTAACGCCGCCATCACCCAGTTCTTCTTCAACCCCGACGCCTACTTCAACTTCGTGGACGAAGCCCGCAAGCTGGGCGTTGACGCCCCCATCGTGCCGGGCATCATGCCTTTCCACAACTACGCTCGCATCGCCCAATTCGCAGCGCGTGACGGCATCGAAATCCCGCGCTGGATCGCACTGAAGATGGAAGGCTTTATGGACGACGCCGCCTCCATCCGCGCATTCGGCCTGGACGTGATGAGCCGCGTGTGCGAGCGCCTGATCGAAGGCGGCGCGCCCGGCATCCACTTCTACACCCTGAACCAATCCGGCCTGACGCTGGAGTTGTGCAAGCGGCTCAAACTCGGCTGAGCAACTCAGCCCGCACAGGCAAGAAAAAGGCCGCGCCCTTCAAGGCGCGGCTTTTTTTCATCTCAAAGCGCAAGTAGTCAGCCCCGCTCTTCCGCATCAATCTGCGAATGCTTTTGCGTGTCCCGCATGCCCAGGTAGACCAGCAAGGTGCAGGCGATGACGGCGGTGGCGTACCAGTAGAAGCCGCTCTCATTGCCGGCCTGTTTGAACCACAGGGCGATGTATTCGGCCGTGCCGCCAAACACCGACACCGCCACCGCATAGGGCACGCCCACTCCGGTGGTGCGGATGGCGGCGGGGAACATTTCGGCTTTCACCACCGCGTTGATGGAGGTGTAGCCCGACAGAATCAACCAGGCGCAGGCGATCAGGCCGAAGGCTTCCCAAGGGCCTTGCGCATGGCGAATCGCCGTCAGCAAGGGCACGGTGAACAAGGTGCCCAGCACAGCGAAGCCCAGCAGCAAAGGCCGGCGGCCGATGCGGTCCGACAGGGCGCCGTACAGCGGCTGCAAGCACATGGCGAACACCAGGGAGGCGGCCGAGACCGCCGTGGTCTGCGCGTCCGTCAGGCCCACCGAGAGGCGCAGGAACTTCTGCATGTACGTGGTGTAGACGTAAAAAGCCAAGGTGCCGCCCATGGTCAGGCCCACCACCACCATCACCTCTTTGGGATAGCGAGCCAGCTGACGCAAGCCGCCCAGCGCCTCTGTGCCGCGTTGGCGCTTGGCCTTCTCAAACGAGGCGGTCTCGGGCATCTCGCGGCGCATGGCCAGGGCTACCAGGGCCAGCAAGGCGCCGATGAAGAAGGGGATGCGCCAGCCCCAGGCCTTCAACTCCTCTGGGCTCAGGAAAACGTGTTGCAGCAGCAAGAGCACCAGCAAGGCCGTCAGCTGCCCGCCGATCAGGGTCACATACTGAAAGCTGGCGTAGAAGCCGCGGTGCTTGGAACTGGCCATCTCGGACAGATAGGTGGCGCTGGAGCCGTACTCACCGCCCAGGCTCAGGCCCTGCAGCAAACGGGCCAGCAGCAGCAAGGCCGGCGCCCAGGCGCCCACCATCGCATAGGTCGGCGCGCAGGCAATGATCAGCGAGCCCAGGCACATCAGCAGCACCGAGGTCATCAAGGCCTGGCGGCGGCCCAGGCGGTCGCCGATGCTGCCGAACAGCAAGCCGCCCAGCGGGCGCACGAAAAAGCCCAGCGCAAAAATGCCTGCGGTGGACATCATCTGCGCCGTGGCATCTTGAGCGGGGAAAAAGGAGTTGGCGAAGTAGAGCGAGAAGGCCGCGTAGCAGTAGAAGTCGTACCACTCGACCAGATTGCCGGCCGAGCCCACCAAAATGGCTTTGAGCCGACCGGCGTCGATGCGCTCCGGGGCTGCAGTGGGCGCGCTGGCGCCGCTGAGTTTGGGGCTTAGGGTCTTGTCCATGATGCGCGGTCTCCTGTTGTTTTAAGGTAGGCGCAGTCTCGCAAGCCGAACCCGTCCGCACATCCGTTCGAGCCACTGCGCCCGCCTGCGTAGTTCTACGCAGCGCCGGCTCGGCTGGGCGCCGCCGACAATGTGGCAGTCGCCTCAGAACCTCATGCCCCGACCCCACTTGCCTCCCGTGCTGCGTCGCAGCCTTTTGCTCCTGCTGGCCGCGCTGGCCTTGGTGGCGGCTGCCTGGGCGACCGGCGTCTGGGCCGAACGGCGAGAGCTGCAGATCAAGGTGCAAAGCCTGCAACGTGCGGTGGAAGTCCACGCCCTGGGCCTGCGCGGCGCAGCGGAGAAGTTCGACTACCTGCCCTTCACCGCCGCCCAGCACCCGCTGATCCTGGCCCTGTTGCGTCAACCAGAAAGCACGCACGCGCGCCTGCAAGCCAACCGCTATGTGGCGCAGGTGCAAGCGCACAGCGGCGCCGCAGCGCTCTATTTGCTGGATGCCGAGGGCAAGGCCCTGGCAGCCAGCAACTGGCAGACGGCCGACAGCTTTGTGAACCAGAACTACGCCAGCCGGCCCTATTTCGAAGAGGCCATGCGCGGGCAGCGCAGCGTGTTTTACGGCGTGGGCCTGACTACCGGCGTGCCGGGTCTCTTCATCGCCGCGCCCGTGGCTGCTCCTGAGACGGGGCAGGTGCAAGGCGTGATGGTGGCCAAGGTCAGCCTAGATGCGCTGGAGCGCACCTGGGCCAAGGCGCCAGACCCAGTGCTGCTCTACGACGCCCGCGGCATCGCTTTTCTGGGCTCGGTGAAGGACTGGTACTACCGCAGCCGCCGGCCACTCAGCCCGGCCGATCTGGCCTGGCTTGACCAGCATGGCCAGTACGGCGCCCAGCACAGCTATGCGCCCATGCCCTGGGTCGAGGCCCGCGAGCCCGGCCGGGCCGAGTACCGCATCCAAACCCGCATCGCCGGCAAAGCGCGCCAGCTCCTGGCGCTGGACCAGGCCCTGCCCGAACTGGGCTGGACGCTGACCGTGATGAGCGATCTGGCCGAGCTGCGCCAGGCTCGCCGCCAAGCACAGGCCTTGGCCGCCTTGGCCGGTGGCATCACCCTGCTGGCGGGGCTGTACTGGCGCTTGCGTGAACGCCGCTTTGCCGAGCAAAGGCAAGCACGCCTGGAACTGGAGCATCGGGTGCAAGAGCGCACCCGGGAGCTGCAAGAGGCGCATGCCTTCCGCAAGGCCATGGAGGATTCGCTGCTGGTGGGCATGCGCGCGCGGGCGCCGGATGGCCGCATCATCTACGTCAACCCCGCCCTGTGCGAAATGGTGGGCTACAGCGCCGAGGAACTGCTGGGCGCCAAGCCGCCCTACCCCTATTGGCACCCCGATGATCTGGACAAACACTGGCGCGACAGCGAGGCGGCGCTGAGCGGCCAGGCCGCGCTGCACGGCTTTGAGTCCCGCGTGCGGCACCGGGACGGCCATGAGGTCTACACCATGGTCTACACAGCGCCCTTGATTGACGCCGCCGGCCAGCACAGCGGCTGGATGAGTTCGGTGGTGGACATCACGGCGCAGAAGCAGGCGGAGGAGCGCCAGCGATTGCAAGACGCTCAACTGCAGCGCAGCGCCCGCCTGGCCGGCCTGGGCGAAATGGCCTCCACCCTGGCGCATGAGTTGAACCAGCCGCTGATGGCCTTGTCCAACTTCGCCCTGGCGGCGCGTGCTTTCGCCGAACAGGCTTCACCCAACAGCCAGGGCTTGCTGATCGAAAGCCTGGGCGAGATCGTGGCCCAGGCGCAGCGCGCGGCCGAGATCGTCAAACGTCTGCGCGGCCTGGTGCGCCAGCGCGGCGGCGTGCATGAGCCGGTGGACATTCCTGCCCTGCTGGGCCGCGTGCAATCCCTGCTGGAGCCCGAGCTGCGCCTGCGCAAGGCCAGCTTGCAGGTGCAGCTGCCGAACGCCTTACCAGCCGTGCGCGGTGACCCTTTGCTGCTGGAGCAGTTGATGATCAATCTGCTGATGAACGCCCTGCAGGCCTGCCAGGATCTGCCGCCCGAACGGCGCCAGATCGAGGTCAGCGCCAGCGTCGAAGGGCAGACCATGACACTGCAGGTTCTGGACCGCGGCCCCGGTATTGCGCCCGAGCTGCTGGGCCAGCTCTTCGACCCCTTTTTCAGCACCAAGCCCGATGGCTTGGGCCTGGGCTTGAAGATCTGCCGCAGCATTGCCGAAGCCCATGGCGGCGCGCTCAGCGCCACGAATCGCGCGGACGCCCCCGGCGCCCGTTTCAGCCTCAGCCTGCCCATCTCCTCATGAAGAATCCCGCCAGCCACCGCCATTGCCTCTACGTGGTGGACGACGACGAAGCCGTGCGCCGCTCCCTGATGATGCTGCTGTTCGCCAGCGGTCAGCCGGTGCAGGCCTTTGCCTCGGGCGAGGCCTTTCTGGAGGCGCTGAATCCGCTGCAGCCGGGCTGCGTGATCCTGGACCTGCGCATGGGCCAGGGCATCAGCGGCCTGGAGGTGTTCGACCGCCTGCTGGCCCTGCGCAGCCCACTGGTCGTCTTGTTTTTGTCAGGGCATGGTGAGATTTCCATGGCCATCGAAGCCGTCAAGAAGGGCGCTTTCGATTGGGTGGTCAAGCCCAATACCGCCGAGCTGCTGGCCAAGCTGCCGCAGGCCCTGGATGCCGCGCATGCGCGCGCCGAAGCCCTGGCCCGCTGGACCCTGCTGACCCCGCGTGAACGAGAAGTGGCCCGGCATGTGGCCCTGGGCACACCGAACAAGGAAATTGCGCGGCTGCTCAATCCGCCCTGCAGCCCCCGCTCGGTGGAGAGCCACCGCGCCCATCTCTTCGCCAAGCTGGCCTTTGCCAATGACAACGAGCTGGGCCGCTGGTTGCAACAACACGCCTGGCTGCAGGAATGAGGGCGCCAGCGCTCCTCCCCATACGCCTGTTCCGCCCTGCTGTGGCCCTCAGTTGCGCAAACGCTGCAGCTGCCAAGAGGCTTTCTTGAGCTAACTCAAACAGGCCCCGTCAGGCAGGCTTGGGCGTTTTTGAGTTTGCGAAATATCAAGGGTTAACCCCTTGCAGGCCGTTTCAATAGCGTCATCGGGATTCAAACCCTTCACTAGGAAACCTTGCAAACATGAACAAGCTCGCTACTTCCCTCGCCGTCATCGCCCTGGCCTGCACCACCTTCGCTGCCCAAGCCCAGCAAGAAGGCAACTGGATGGTTCGTGCCCGTGCCGTCAACCTCGACTCGGCCAACAAAGACACGACCGGCCTGGGCCTGAGCGTCAACAACAAGGTCATCCCTGAAGTTGACATCACCTACTTCATCACCCCCAATATCGCTGCCGAACTGATCCTGACCTACCCGCAAGGCCACGACCTGAAGGCCGGCGGCGCCAAGATCGGCACCCTGAAGCACCTGCCCCCGACCCTGTCGCTGCAGTACCACTTCATCCCCACTGGCACCTTCCGTCCTTATGTGGGCCTGGGCGTGAACTACACCAACTTCTCTGACGTGAAGTTCGACGCCAGCCTGGAAGGCGCTGGCAAGCTGAATCCTTCGATCGACAACAATAGCTTCGGCCTGTCGGTTCAAGTTGGCGCTGACGTGCAGATCGCCAAGAACTGGTACCTGAACGTGGACGTCAAGAAGGTCCAGATCGGCACCAAGGTCTACTCCAACGGCGTCAAGGCTGGCGACTTCAAGGTTGACCCCCTGCTGGTCGGCGTTGGCGTTGGCTACCGCTTCTAAGCTGACAATGGCTTGAGCCGAAGCCTGCGCGCACCACCGGGTGCGCCCACCTTCAGCCCCATTTAAAAACCGCAGCCTCGGCTGCGGTTTTTGCATTTTTGGCGCCCTTTTGCCACAGTGCCGCTGCCGACTAATTCACGCCCGCCCGCACTTCCAGCCGGGCGGCATACGCACAAAACGCCGCAGCCGCTAGAGTCCATCACAACTGCAGTGCCGCGGAAGTGGCGCGAGCAGCGAAGTCAATCAGAGGGCAAACCCGTTGAAAAGCGGGGACGCAAAGCCACCGGCCTACCGCGCGCAAGCGCCACGGCAGCGGGGTTGCCGGATGAGCGCCAGCTCGTCTGCTTTGGCGTGGCCCTCGCCCCGATTTTTTGGAGTGCCTCGGCCATGCAGCAGTACCCTGGATCCCGCGCCCGTCTTAGCAGCGCCTTGCTCCTCAGCTCTAGCCTTGGCCTGCTGCTCAGCGCCTGCGGCGGTGGCGACAACAGCAAGCAAGAGCTGGTGGCGCCAGCCAGCAGCGCCAGCGCGGCACCCCTGGCCACCGGCATCACCACCCTGGACCTGCCGACCGAGGCCCTGCCCGATGCCGCTGCCGCCTTGCAAGCCAGCCCGAGCTTTCACGCCGCCCCACTGCTGCTGAACCCACCGGATAACCGTGACGCGCAAGACCCCTCCACTTCTGCCCAAAGCCAAGCGCGCCAGCAAAGCATTCCCGCCGAGTTCAGCCAACTCTCTAGCCGCGGCCTGACGGTGCAGACCCTGGCCGCGGCCCAGCGTGCCCGTGCCATGGCCGCGGGCGGCGACAGTGTGGCCCCCATGGCCGCCGCCTCGGTCGTGTCCACCTACACACCCGCGCAGATCCGGGCAGCCTATGCCCTGCCGCCCATGCCCGCTGCGGGCAGTACCCTCAGTGCAAGCCAAGCCGCCCAACTGGGTGCCGGCCAGACGATCTACATCGTCAATGCCATGCACAACCCCTATGTCGCAGCCGAACTGGCCGCTTTCAATCAGAAATTCGGCCTGAGAGGCTGCAACAGCAAGGCAATCCCGACCACCACCAGCCTGCCGCTAGCGGCGGCCAGCACGAGCGCTTGCGAGCTTTCACAGGTTTACAGCACCCCGGCCGGGGGAATGACCAGCGCAGTACCTGCCTACAACGCCGGCTGGGCCACCGAGATCGCCTTGGACGTGCAATGGGCACACGCCACCGCACCGCTGGCCCGCATCGTCTTGATCGAAGCGGCCGACGCCTCGCTGAACAGCTTGCTCGGTGCCGTCAAGCTGGCCAATGCCATGGGCCCCGGCGTGGTGTCGATGAGCTTTGGCGCCAACGAGGGCAATTACACCGCCTCGGTAGACGCTGCCTTCAGCGCCGCCAAGATGACTTATCTGGCGGCCACCGGTGATTCGGGGGTCGGCGTGTCCTGGCCTGCCGTCTCGCCCAATGTCTTGGCGGTGGGCGGCAGCAGCTTGACTTACACCGGCACTGGTGCACGGGCGGAGTCGGCCTGGTCGGGCAGCGGCGGCGGCATCAGCGCCTATACCGCCACGCCCAGCTATCAAGTCAGCAGCGTGCCCGGCATGGGTGTGGTCGCGCGCCGCAATGTGGCTGACGTGGCCTTCAATGCCGACCCCAACACCGGCCAGTACGTGGCCGTGCAATCGGGCAGCACCATCAACTGGATCAGTGCCGGCGGCACCAGCCTTGCCACGCCTCAATGGGCGGGCTTGGTGGCCGTGGCCAATGCGATGCGAGCGCAAAGCGGCAAGGCCCCGCTGGGCGCCGCCCACGGCATGCTCTACCAACAAGTTGCCAGCGTGCCCGGCAACTACGCCAGCGCTTTTGCAGACATCAACAAAGGCGCTAACGGCACTTGCGCCAGCTGCGCCGCCAAAGCCGGCTACGACACGCCCACGGGCTTGGGCTCACCCAATGCCACAAGCTTGCTGAGCCTGGCTTCCGGCGCCACGGTGGCCAGCCCGGCACCGGTGCTCACCGCCGCCAGCATCAGCGGCCAAGTTGGTACGGCCTTGAGCTTCACCGTCTCGGCCCAAGCCGCCAACCCGTTGACTTACAGCCTGAGCGGCGCCCCCGCCGGCATGAGCATTGCGGCGAACGGCACCGTCAGCTGGCCCACGCCAGTGGCAGGCACTTTTGCGGTCACCGTCAGCGCCAAAGACAGCAAGACCGGCCTCAGCGGCCAAGCGGTTTATACCGTCACCATCGCTACGCCCGCCGCTCCCAAGGTGGCCAGCGCCAGCATTGCCGGCCAGCCCAATGTGGCGCTCAATTACACCGTTAGCACCACAGCCAGCAATCCTGTCAGCTACACCCTCAGCGGCGCCCCCGCCGGCATGAGCATCAGCGCCAGCGGCGTATTGAGTTGGGCCAAGCCGGTGCTGGGCAGCTATAGCGTGACCGTGACGGCCAAGGACAGCAAGACCGGCTTGAGCGGCACGGGCGTGATCAGCCTCAAGATTGCCGCCAGCACCACGCCGCCGGTCAGCGGACCACAGATCACAGCGCCGGCCCTCAGCGGCGTCGCGGGCAAGCCGTTGACGGGCGCGATCAGCATTGCCGCCCCAGGCGCCAGCAGCCTCTCGCTGAGCATTGCCGGCGCGCCGCTAGGCATGGGCTTCTCGATCAGCGGCATGACGGTGACAGCCTACTGGCCCGCCCCCATCACCGGCAACTATGTGCTGAACATCCGGGTGATCGACCAGGCCGGCCGCCAGGCCAGCGCCACGATGCCCATCACCATCACGGCCAAATAAGCCGCGGGCCAAGCAAGGCAAAACACCTCCCCTCCCCCAAAGGAGGGGCAGGAATTGAGGGGCTAAAACAGGACTTGTGACGCAGAATCACAGACCTCGTTTAGCCCCTTGTCGCTGCCCGCCATG
The DNA here is from genome assembly GCF_001477625.1 of Paucibacter sp. KCTC 42545. Taxonomy (NCBI): domain Bacteria; kingdom Pseudomonadati; phylum Pseudomonadota; class Betaproteobacteria; order Burkholderiales; family Sphaerotilaceae; genus Roseateles; species Paucibacter sp. KCTC 42545. The sequence continues at coordinate 76,963 of NZ_CP013692.1, read as the reverse complement.
CCTCTGCGTTACTTACTCTGGATTGCTCTTGCTTTGCTCACCCTGGCCGCCGGCTGGCATGTCAGAAACACCGAATTTGTACGCGACTTGATCAACCCAGGCGCCGGCAAGGCCCGCCCGATTCAGTTCGACAACGGCAGCCGCCGTGAAGCTCCCGAACCAGCCAAACCCTTGCCGGGTGCTGCCAAGCCGCTGCCGCAAGGCGTGATGCGCAAATGCCTGCGCGGCCGCGAGGTGGTCTACACCGATGTGGCCTGCCCAGCAGGCTATGCGCAGGGCGATGTGTCGGGCGGCACGGTCAACACCGTGGCCGAGCCTGGCCGCCAAGCTGGCGCAACGGGCACGCCTGCATCGGCCGGCGGAGCCGCGTCGGCGCCGGGCAAAAAGGCGGCCTTGCGCGAGGTGCTAGATATGAACAGCAATAACGATTTACGTCAGCGCATGATGGATCGCGCCATCGACCAAAGTACGCGCTAGTCTGCGCTGCGCTTCAGCCAGCCGGCTTTGCTAAGCCTGCAGGCTGAAGTTACATCACAAGTCGGCAGATACTGCCGAAACCAAGTCCGCTGATCAGGCCTGCGCCGCGAACGCATCCCGCGTCAGATTCTCCGGCGCGCCATCGGCACGGCAGACCACATCGTCCTCGATGCGCACGCCGCCGAAGCGGCTCAGGTGGGCCACCAAATTCCAATCCACCGCGGCGGCTGCGGGCGTGGCCTTGAGCTTGTTCAGCAAGGTCGGGATGAAGTAGAGGCCAGGCTCGATGGTGACCACCATGCCAGGCGTCAACGTACGGGTCAGGCGCAGATAGGGATGGCCTTCGGGCTTGGGCGACAGCGTGCCGCTGTCGTCAGCCATGAAGCCGCCCACATCATGCACCTGCAAGCCGATCAGATGGCCGATGCCATGCGGGAAGAAGGTGGACGTCACACCCTGCGCCAGCTGCTCAGCAACGCTCAGCTTGACCACGCCGAGGTCCTGCAGAATGCCCGCCACCTTGGCGTGGGTGCTGAGGTGGATGCTGCGATAGTCCACGCCCGCACGCACCTCATCCACCAGCGCCAGCTGGGCCGCTTCCATGCGCGCCAGCAAGGCGTCGAACATGGCATCACCGGCGCTCCAGGTGCGGGTGATGTCGCTGGCATAACCGTTCACTTGCGCGCCAGCGTCGATCAGCAGCGCGCGGGATTCGGCCGGGGCCTGCGCCTCTTGGTACTGGTAGTGCAGCACCGCGCCATGCTCGTTGAGTGCCACGATATTGGTGTACGGCAGATCGCGGTCGGTGTGGCCGCAGGCAGCCAAATAAGCGCGGTGAATGTCCAGCTCGGAGGCGCCGGCCAGGAAGGCGGCCTTGGCAGCCAGATGGGCCGGCACGGCGCGGCGCGAGGCCGCGCGCATTTGCTCCAGCTCGTAGCCGGTTTTGTTGGCGCGCTGATAGTGCAGGATATTGAGCAGATCGGCCGGGTTATTGGGCGTCACGCCGTCCAGGGCGGCGTCCGCCTCGCCAATGATGGCCAGGCGGCCAGGCACTTGCAGATGGGCGCGCGCCTCATCGGGCTGGCCGATCACCACCAGCTCCACCAATTCGGTCCACTCGCCGGCCGGGTCGCTGGGCGGCACATGCCAGAAATCGTCCGGCTGGTAGTACACCACCCGCGGCTTGTGGCCAGGGCGGATCAGCAGCCAGCTGTGCGGGTGGTTGACCAGCGGCAGCCAATGCTTGAAGTGCGGGTTGGGCGCAAACAGATAGGGCCGGTCGTCCAGAAACGCGTACTTCTCGATGCCCGAGGCGATCACAAGCGCATCAAAGCCACAGCGCGCCAGCGCCTGTTCGGCCTGAGCTTGCAGTTGATGGAGGTGGTGGGAGTAGGTCTTAGTCATGACTGAATTGTGAGCGAAATTCCGCTCGGCTTGTATTTTATAAATATATTAATGCATCGCGGCGATGCAAGCCTGAGGCGAACCGATGCGTCAAGCAGGTGCGGCGCAGTTGCAATGTGCAGCGCGGCGCCCTGCGCACTCAGCCATTCTTGTCCCACACCACGCCCTCCTCGGTGAGCATGGCGTCCAGCGGCACGTCGTGAGGCAAGGCTTTCAGCAAGGGCTGGAAGCCGTGGGCATAAGCCAAGCCCGCCGTGGCCGGGCGCGGTGTCAGCGAGGCCAAGGTGCGGTCCATGAAGCCGCCGCCATAACCCAGGCGAAGGCCAAAGGGTCCGTAGCCCAGGCAAGGTACCAGCACCAGGCCGGGCTCGAACACCTCGGTGTCCTTGGGCTTCAAGATGCCGTAGGCATCCTCCTCCATCGGGCAGCCCGGGTACCAAACCTGAAAACTCAGCGTGCCATGGACCTTGTCCACCACCGGCAGGCCGATCTTTCGCTGCGGGTCAGATTCGCTCCAGCGGTACAGCGCCGGCAGTGGATCAAACTCGCCTTTAATGGGCCAGTAAGCGCCGATGGTCAACTCATCGCGCGGAATCAGCCAGGCGCGCAAAACGCTCTGCAGCACCTCGGCGCGCTCCAGGCGGTCGGGCATGTCCAAGCGCTCACGAATCAGCTTGGGGCGCAATTTCTGGCGTTCAGCAGCACGGTCATCAGTCAAGTCCACGCGGTACTCCAGCAGCAAAGACACATCTGAGACCATTGTGCAGTGCCGGCGCGACTGGCGTGAGCGGGTTTCCGGTGGTCTTGACTTGACTCATCTTGCGCCGGCGCCCGTTCGGCCATCTGCGCTTTTCAGACCTGCGTGATCCGAACATCCGCCAAATGCCGCTGCACATCGCTGGCCTGGCACAGCGAGGTGCCCGACTTCAGCAGCGCGGCCGCACCCGCCGCCATGGCGTGGCGCAAGGCCAGTTCCAATTGATCATGCTGATCATGCTGAGCAAGCGACCACACCAGCGCGGCCAGGAAGCTGTCGCCCGCGCCGATGGTGCTGGACACCTCCACCTTGAGCGCCTGGGCGCGCCAAGCCTGTTGGGCCGAGACCAGCAGCGCCCCCTCCTCCCCCAAGGACAGGGCCACGATCTCGGCTTGGCCCTGCTCGATCAGCGCGCGCGCCGCATCGCGCCACTCAGGCTCGGCAGTCAAAGGCAGGCCGGTCAGTTCACGCAACTCACGCAAGCTGGGTTTGACCAAATAGACCCCCGTCCGCAAGGCCGCCAGCAGCGCGGCGCCCGAGGTATCGAGCACCATCTTGCTGCCCTGCTGCCGGGCTCGGCCGGCCACCTGGGCGTAAAAGTCCTCCGGCGCACCGGGCGGCAGGCTGCCGCTGGCCACCAGAAAGCGCGGGCGGCCATGCTGGCTCAGCGCATCGAGGCAACGCTGGCACTCAAGCGCAGACAAGCGCGGGCCGGGCAACACAAAGCGATAGTCCTGCTGGCTGTTGTGCTCATGTGCCGTGAAGCTCTCACGCGTCTCGCCCGCGATCGGCAGCGCCTGCGCGGGCGTTTGCTCCTGCGCCAGCAACTCAGCCAGCAGGCCGCCCGTGATGCCGCCTGCGGCATACAGCGCCAGCACATCGCCACCCAGACGGTGCAAGACCCGCGCCACATTGATGCCCCCGCCACCGGGATGCATCTGCGCCGGCTCACAACGCAGCTTGTGCCCCGGGATGACGCGGTCCACCGAGGTGAACACATCAACGGCCGGGTTCATGGTCAAGGTAAGGATGTCGCTCATGGGTCAGAGTTTAGGCAGGCAAAGTCGGAACTCCCCCCATTGGAGCGATAGCCCAATCAAACTTGTACATCTCCAATGCACAAGCCGGCCCAAATACAGCTTGCTACCGAGCAATCCAAGAGTTAGCGTTTATCCTCCTCGGCAAGGGGGTCACAAGTGCACCCATTGCAGACAGCGAAAGCGAAAAACCAACTCTCCGACGTATTGAATCAACAGAAGGAGTTGCTGTGATTTATGCAGGATTTTGGCCGCGTTTTACGGCGTGCTTGATCGACATCTTGGTGATGAGCCCACTCTTGGCGCTGATTGTTTGGGGTAGTGAGCATTACCGCCTTTTCGGCCTGTACTACGCCCTGCCGGGGACACTCTTTGGGCTTTTCTACGGCGTATTTTTGGTGCGTCGTTTTGGCGGCACACCAGGAAAGCGCCTCATGAAGTTGCGGATTGTTAAGGTCAATGGGGATGCGGTGACTTATCGCGAGGCGCTTCTTCGCTACCTACCGGAATGGCTGATGGGTATCGGAGGAACAGTTGCGGGAGCAATGGCTGTCCTTAGCCTTACCGATGCCCAGTACTTTGCACCAACATCATTGTTCGAGCGAAGCAAACTCGTCGAGGCCGCCATGCCTGACTGGAATGCACCGCTCACTATTGCAATCAACATTTGGATCTGGGGCGAGTTTCTGATCATGCTCACAAACAAGAAGCGGCGGGCGATACACGATTTCATCGCCGGCACGGTGATCATCAAAGAGGCCCAACCATCAGTTACCAGCGCGACCGTCGCTCCGCTAGTCAGCGCCTAAGCTGCGGCCGAACATTTCATCGATCAAGTCTCCTCCGTACCCAAGGTGATCCATGCAACTCGACCCAATAGCCACCTGGCACAAGCTTCTCAAGCAACGCGATGTTCAAGGGCTTGATGCCCTGCTGGCAGATGACGCCGTGTTTTATTCGCCGGTCGTACACAAGCCACAAGTCGGCAAGTCCATCACGACGATGTATCTTGCTGCGGCCTTCCATGTCTTTGGCAACGAGTCTTTTCGATATGTGCGGGAGCTGAAAGCTGATCGAGATGCCATCCTGGAGTTCGAGCTTGAACTTGACGGCATCAGCATCAACGGCGTGGACATGATCAAGTGGAATGAGCACGGGCAAATCACCGAATTCAAGGTGATGCTGCGGCCGCTCAAGGCCGTCAATCTGATTCACGAAAAAATGGCTGCCATGCTGCAGGCTGCGCGCTAGCAAGACCCGCGCTGGGGCGGCGAAGCGTTGAGCGAGGGATTGAATGGATTCAGCCCCTTGACGCTCGCGGGTGCTGCCGCTGAGTCGCTTAGAGTCCCGACATGAGCCAAGAATTCGCCCGACATTGCGCCGAACTATTGCAGCCCCTCGGGCCGGTGCGCTTGCGCCGCATGTTTGGCGGGCATGGCATTTATCTGGACGATCTCTTCGTCGCGCTGGTTGTTGAAGAGCAGCTTTACCTGAAAACCGACGCGCAAACACGCGGCCAGTTCGAGGCGGCCGGCTGCCAGCCCTTTTGCTATCAGCGCGAGGGCGAGACCATGACCCTGGGCTACTTCCGCCCGCCCGAGGAGGCGCTGGACTCGCCACCACTGCTTGCGCCCTGGGCCCGCTTGGCGATGGCGGCAGCCTTGCGCACACAGGCGCAAAAGCTCGCCAAGGCCAATCAGAAAGTAGCCAAGCGCGCGACGGCGATCAAGCGGCCGAGCGCGCCGAGCCCCAAGCCGCGGGCAGCCGCGCCAGGCCGCGCCAAGAAGAAGCCAGCAGGCGGCGCATAGCGCCCTGCTGCGCGCGCCCCGCCGTGGCGAGCCGGCGCTTCGGCTGGGCAAGTTCAGGGCACGGCGGCACCAGCAATTGAAACTGCGCCGTCGGCCAGCCCTCCAGCAAGACCTGGGTGCCGGAGGCCAGGCGCAGGCTCTCGCCGGCTTGCAGCCAAACGTCGGCCGGCACCTGACTCTGCGTCTCAGCGCTTGGGTCTGAAACTTGGCCATTGGCTTCGGTCAACCAGACCCGCCCCGCCGTCACCTGCAACTCACGTGCGCCCGGCCCAATCTTGAAACTCAGCGCCTGACCCGGGTCAAGCCGCCACAATGCTTGCTGTTTACTCATCACTGCTCTCCTCATCATCCGCCGCGACCGCCTTTCCCTGTGAGGCATTGTTCGCATCGAATAGGTGTAAATGCTAGAGTTGGCGGGCTGCAGCGTCCAATGAGATCGGCGGCCATGATTAATTCCATTCAAGCATGAATCAAGCCTCCACCCTGCCGCCAGCGCCGGCCGCCAAGCCCGCGCTCAAGTCACCGCCAAGAGCGCTGCCACGCCAACGCCCGCTGGCGATTGGCCCGCTGCGCGCCTTCGAGGCGGTGGCGCGGCTCTTGAGCTTCCGCGCCGCGGCCGAAGAGCTGCACCTGACCCAATCCGCCATCAGCCGCCAGATCCGCGCGCTGGAGGAAGAGATCGGCACGGCGCTCTTCCTGCGCGGCACCCGCTTTGTGGAGCTGACCAGCGACGGCGCCGTGCTCAAGCCCACCGCCGAACAGGTCTTGCAACGCCTGGACCAAAGCGTGCGGCAGATCCGCCAGGCCCACGGGCGCCAGGTGGTCAACGTCACCACCTTTGCGTCCTTCGCCTCGTTGTGGCTGATCCCGCGCTTGGCGGCTTTTCAGCAGGCGCACCCGGACATCGACATCCGCGTGTCGGCCAACGACAGCGTGCTGGAGCTGGAAGACAGCGAGGTCGATCTGGCCCTGCGCTACACCTCGCCAGACCGCGTGCCCAGCGGCGCACTGCGCCTGTTCGGCGAAGTGCTAACGCCTGTTGTCAGCGGCATGCTGGCGACGCAGGCCACGCAAGGCAGCAGCCCGCCCTTGCGCAAGGCGGCCGACCTGGCCGAGTACACCTTGGCCGAAGAGGATGACCACCGACCCAGCGCCGAGTACCTCAGCTGGCGGCGCTGGCTGGCCGGCCAAGGCCAGGCCGAGTTGCAGCCGCGCCGCTGGATGTACCTCAACTTCACCTACCAGCAGATTCAAGCGGCACTGGCCGGCCAGGCCGTGGCCTTGGCCCGCTTGGTGCTGGTGTCAGAGCAATTGCAGCGCGGCGACTTGGTCGAGCCCTTCGGCCCGGGCGCCCGCATGGCCAGCCCCTTTGCCTACTGGATGCTGCAAACGGAACAGGGCCGCCAGCGGCCCGAGGTGCAGCAATTCGCCCATTGGATCGAAGCGCAAGCAGCGCTGTCGCGGGCGGAGGTGGGCGAGGCCTAGATCACTCGGCGCACAGCGCCAGCCAATGCTGATGCGCAGCATCCGTCAGGTCAGCAGGCACGCTTTGCCGCGCTTGCAGATAGCGGGTACTGAACACATCCAGATAGGCCTCCAGGCGCTGCGCCAGTTGCGCCTCGCCGGCCAAGGCCAGGCACAGTGCGGCCACTTCGGCAGTGCAGAAATGATTGGCGTGAATATGGCGGCGCAGGCGATAACGCGACAACTGCTCGGGCTGCAGGCTCAGCACCGGCAGACGATCCAGATACGGGCTTTTGCGGAAGATCTTGCAGGCTTCGGCCCAGGTGCCGTCCAGCAAGACAAAGAGCGGGCGCCGGGTCTTGGATTCATATTCGCCGTCGGCAGCAGTGCCGGCGGCAGCCAGAGCCTCCGGCAGCAAGTCGCTGCGCACCCGATCGGCAGACGCGAATTCGCCGGGGAAGACCAGATAGGGTTGCCACTGCGGATCATTCAAAAGTGCGGGCAAGGCCGGGTCAAGCACCGTGCGCGCCCAGGCGAAGGCCGAGGTGTCGGCCAGCAAGTCGGCAATCAACCAGCCGGTGTTGCTGGGCTTGAGCGCCTCGAACTCGGCCATGATGAGGCAGACCCCGGCGCGCGCCAGTTGCGGCGGCGGCCGCAGTGCGCACATGCAGTGGCTGAGCAGCAAGCGGCAGTTGGGGCAACGATCTTGGCGCACGCTGCGGTCGAGATAGGCCGGGTTTCGCGCGTCAGGGCGGCGTGGCGCAGGCGTGCCACGGCATGCTCATTCAGCCCGACTGCTGTCGGCGCAGCGGGGCGCAAAGACTCGGTCAAGGTGAGATCACTTCTTTTTCCGTCAGCAGCAGGGTCAGGGCCTGGTCATGCGACTCGACCGCGAACGCAGCCTCGCTGACCGACCAAGCCAGGCCGATGCTGATGACGCCGGGATGCGCAGCCAGCCAGCGGTCGAAATAGCCGCCACCGTAGCCCAGGCGATAGCCCTCGCGGGTGAAGCCCACGCAGGGCACCAGCACCACATCGGGCAAAACCGGCGCGCCCAGGCTGGTGGGAATGCCACATTCGTCGTAAACGCTGGGCGGCTGGCCATCCCAGCGCCGGTACTCCATGCGGCGCTCACCGGCCTTGTAGGCATAGGGCAAGGCCCAGTCCAGGCGGTGCAATTGCAGGCCGCGCGGGGCATCATCTTCATCCTCATCGGCCGCTTCATCGGCATCAATTGCCGGAGCAATAGCGGGTGCATCCTGCAAGGCCAGGCCCTGCAAATACGCGGCTGCGTTAAATTCACCCTCCAAGGGCCAGAAAACACCCAGGCATTGCGGTTCCAATTGGGTCAGCACCTCGCGCAGATGGTGGCCCAGGGCGGCGGCTCCGGCATGGCCGGCAGGGCTCAGCAGCCAGGCCGCGCGGTCCGCCAGCAATTGGGTGCGCAGGGCTTTGCGGTCGTGCGGTGCCATCAGATGTTCAGCCATGATTTGTTTTTGAAGGACTCAGTTTTGTCAGTATATGAAGCGCAGCCCTTGGCCAAGACCTGGAAGCGCCTGGGACTCTCAACTCTGGTGACCCTGGCCCTGAGTTTGGCTGGCTTAGGCCTCTGCCAAGCGCAAAGCCCGGCAACGCCCAACAAGGCCGAACAGGCAAGACCTGACCCGCTGCTGATCGAGGCCCGCGAAGCCCTGCGCCTGAAGGACAAAAAGCGCGCCAGCGCCGCAGCGGCTGCGGCCATCGAACAGCGCCACCCGCTGGCGCCCTGGATGGACTATTGGCAGCTGGGCCTGCGCCTGGCTGAAACCAGCCAGGCGGAGCTGGAAGCCTTTTACGCCCGCTGGCCCGGCAGCTATGTGGAAGACCGGCTGCGCAATGACTGGCTGCTGGAGCTGGGCCGCCGCCGCGACTGGAGCAACTTCGCCGCCGACTATCCGCGCTTTCAGATGCGTGACGACCGCGAAGTCGCCTGCTACGCCCTGCTCACCGAACACCTGGCCGGCCGCAAGGTCAAGGACGCCGCCCGCGCTGCCTGGATGGCGCAGCGCGAGGGCGATGACGGCTGCCAGCTGCTGGCCAGCAATTTGGTGGACGCCAAGCTGCTGAGCAGCGCCGAGTTGTGGATCAAGCTGCGCCTGGCAGTGGAGACCAATAAAGTGCGCCTGGCCAAGCAAACCGCGAGCCTGCTGGGCAAGCCGGTGGAGTTGGCGCTGGCGGAGATTTTTGACAACCCGACGCGCTATCTGGCCCGCAAGGCCAAGACCGGCACGCGCATCCATGATGAGCTGAACACCCTGGCCTTGCTGCGCATGGCGGCCAATGATGTGGGCGTAACGGCCGAGCAACTCAGCAGCCGCTGGCAGCGCCAGTTGCCCGCCGAGCTGGCCGCCTGGGCCTGGGCGCAGACGGGCCGCCAAGCGGCCATCAAGCTCAGCAGCGATGCGCCCGACTACTTCGAGCGCGCCCTCAAACTCAGCGAAAAACAAAAAGGCGGCCCGGACTGGAGCGACGACACCCTGGCCTGGGCCACCCGCGCAGCGCTGCGCGATGGGCGCTGGTTCCAGGCCCTCAAAAGCATGGCCTTGCTGAGCGAGACCGAGCAGCGCGACCCAACCTGGCAATACTGGCGCGCCCGCGCCCTGCAAGCCACGGCGGCCGATGGCGCAACCGGCGAGCCCCTGCACAAAGAGGCGCGCGAACTGTTGCAAGCCATCGCCTCGCCGATGACGTTTTACGGCCGCCTAGCCGCCGAAGAGCTGGGCACCCCGCCCATGCTGCCGGCCACGCCAACGGCGCTGGTCGGCAGTGAGCGCGCGGCCGCGCAGAACCATCCCGGCCTGAAGCGCGCCCTGCTGCTGATCGCCAGCGACTTGCGCAACGAAGGCGTGCGCGAATGGAACTTCAGCCTGCGCGGCATGAGCGAGCGCGAGCTGCGCGCCGCCGCCCAAGAAGCCTGCGAGCGCGAGATCTGGGACCGCTGCATCAACAGCAGCGAGCGCACCCGGCGCGAGATCGACATGGCCCAGCGCTTTCCCATGCCGCACAAGCCCGAGCTCACCGCCAAGGCACGCCAGGTCGGCGTGGACCCGGCCTATGTCTACGGCCTGATCCGCCAGGAATCGCGCTTTGTGATGGACGCACGCTCGCATGTCGGCGCCTCCGGCCTGATGCAGGTGATGCCGGCCACCGCGCGCTGGACGGCCAAGAAGGTCGGCATCGCCTTCAGCCCCGAACTGCTCAATGACCGCGACTTCAATGTGCTGATCGGCACCAGCTACCTGAAGCTGGTGCTGGACGATTTTGGCGGCTCCATGGCCATGGCGGCGGCGGCCTACAACGCCGGGCCGGGCCGACCACGGCGCTGGCGCGAGGGCAATACGGTGGACGCGGCCATCTGGGTGGAGAACATCCCCTTCAACGAAACCCGCGACTATGTGAAGAAGGTGCTGACCAACACCACCCTTTACGCCCAAATGCTCAACGAAGGCGCCGAGGCCAGCAGCCTGCGCAAGCGCCTGGGCCAGCAGATTGGGCCCAAGCAAAGCATTCCGGCCCCATCCTTGCCAGGCGAGCAATAAAGCCATGCCGATTGCTCACCCATGGCCCGCGCAGCTGCCCTTAAGCTGAGGCTCTCTGTCATCACCCAACTAGCAGCCCGCACATGAAGCTCGTCATCGGCAACAAAAACTACTCCTCCTGGTCCATGCGCCCCTGGGTGCTGCTGAAGGCTTTTGGCATCCCCTTCGAGGAAGTGAAGCTGCGCTTCGACTTCACACCGGGCTCCAGCTTTTACCGCGCGCTGGCCGAGATCAACCCGACCGGCCAGGTGCCAGTGCTGGTGGCGGATGACGGCTTTGCTGTGTGGGACACCCTGGCCATCACCGAAGCCATTGCCGAGCGCTTTCCCGCGCATGCGATCTGGCCGGTGGACGCCAAGCAGCGCGCCCGCGCCCGCAGCCTGTGCGCCGAAATGCACGCCGGCTTTGGCAAGTTGCGCAACTTGTGCCCGATGAATATCGAGGCTGACCTCAGCCACATCGGCCCAGACTTGCTGGCCAAGGACGAAGGCCTGCAGAAGAATTTGCAGCGCCTGGACGCGCTCTGGCGCGATGCGCTGACGGCCAGCGGCGGCCCCTTCCTGTTCGGCGCTGCCTTCAGCGCGGCGGATGCCTATTTCGCACCCATGGTGATGCGCGTCAGCCGCTACGGCCTGCCACTGAGCCCGGCCGCCGCGGCCTACGCCAAACTCATTCAAGCCCAGCCGGCCGTGGCCGCCTGGGTGGCGGATGCCATGGAAGAAAAGGACTTTCTGGACTTTGACGAGCCCTACCGCAAGTCCAGGGACTGAGCTGGTTTCACAGGCCCCGGCACTGCAAAAACGACGGACAAACAAAAAGCGCCCTCAGGCGCTTTTTTCTTGTGCGATGCAGCCTGGGCCGGCTGCTGCGCAATTCAGACCGACTTGCGGCGGCGGGCCACAAAGGCCAACACACCCAGGCCAGCCATCAGCAGCGCGTAGCTCTCGGGCTCAGGCACCGGCGTGGCTGCGAGCGTTGTGCCGTAAGTGGTGTTCTTGGCGCCAGAAATGCCGCTCAGATGAACGGTGTAAGTGCCAGCAGCCAGCAGTCCCGACCAGTTCAGATTGGCCTGTGTATTAGCCGGGTTGACCGTCAGAGTCAACGGGCCGTAACCGTCCAGAACGCCGGCAAAGCTGGTGATGCCATTGCCGAATGAAAAGGACTGCTGGGCACCAAAGGACACATTGGACGCGGTCTCCAGCGTGAAGCTCCAGGCGTCGTTAATGGGCGCGCCCAGGGCGAACTTGCCAGAGAAGCCCCCTGTCGAATCAAAACCAGTGCCGTCCAGCGTGCCCAAATCGACCGAGGCGGCCGAAGCGGCGACAGCGGAGAGGGACAAAACGGCGGCGACGATAAGTTTGAGCTTCATACGACTTCCAATCTTGGTGTGAATCCAGCGTGTTTTTGGCAGGCTAGATTCTTGAACTCGACTGAGTTTGCTCGAATGTACCCGGCTTGCCCGCCCAGCACAGCCCCCCAGCTGCGGGAGCAAGCCCCGTTTTGACCGCATAACGCCCGAAACTTTGTAAAGATTGGTTCGATACATAACGCCCTGCGAACAAAGTGCGTCGATTCGCGGGCTCGACCCGTTTTCTGGCTGCCGCAGCCGGCGCAGCAGCCTGCGCGAAGCGCAGCAGGCAGCATTCCAGCTTGCCGAGTGACCAAGCGACGGGCGCCATTCCCTATGATGGCGGCGCGCGGGTCACCGCGAATGCCTAAGCGGCCCGACCCAGTTTGGGCCGCATGACAAGCCATCGCCGGCCGAACAAGGCTCGTCGGCAACAAGTTTTTTGAAGGAATGATGAGTTCGATGCAAAGCTATCTGGTGGGCGGCGCGGTGCGCGACAGCTTGCTGGGCCTGCCCCAGAGCGACCGTGACTGGGTGGTCATTGGCGCCGACCCTGCGGCCATGTTGGCGGCGGGCTTTGTGGCCGTGGGCCAGGATTTCCCGGTTTTTCTGCACCCGCAGACCCATGAGGAATACGCCCTGGCCCGCACCGAGCGCAAGACCGCGCCGGGCTATCGCGGGTTCGCCTTTCACGCCGCGCCCGAGGTCACGCTGGAGCAAGACCTGGGCCGCCGCGACCTGAGCATCAACGCGATGGCGCAGGCGGCGGACGGCCAAATCATCGACCCCTACGGCGGCCAGCGCGATCTGGCGAACAAGGTTTTGCGCCATGTCTCGCCCGCTTTCGCGGAAGACCCGGTACGCATCCTGCGGCTGGCCCGCTTTGCCGCCCGCTTTGCGGACTTCAGCATCGCCGAGGAAACCACCGTGCTGATGCGCGAGATGGTGGCCGCCGGCGAGGTGGACGCCTTGGTGGCCGAGCGTGTCTGGCAAGAAATCTCACGCGGGCTGATGGAGGCCAAGCCCTCACGCATGATCGAGGTGCTGCGCGACTGCGGCGCGCTGGCCCGGCTATGCCCGGCGCTGGACCGCCTGTTCGGCGTGCCGCAGCCCCCCGCCCATCACCCCGAGATCGACACCGGCCTGCATGTGCTGATGGTGCTGGACCATGCCGCGCAAGACCTGGCCCCGCTGCCGGTGCGCTACGCGGCCCTGTGCCATGACCTCGGCAAAGGCCTCACCGCGCCCGAACTGCTGCCGCGCCATATCGGCCATGAAGGCCTGAGCGCCAAGCTGGCCAAGCAATTGAGCGAACGCTGGCGCGTGCCGAATGATTGCAAGGAGCTAGCCGACTTGGTGGCGCGCGAGCACACCCATGTCCACCAGAGCGAAAGCTTTGGCGCTGAGGCACGGCTGCGCCTGCTGGAGCGCTGCGACGCCTGGCGCCGCCCGGAGCGCTTCGAGCACATGCTGTGGGCTTGCGAATGCGATGCACGCGGGCGCTTAGGCTTTGAGGACCGGCCTTACCCGCAACGCGAGCGCCTGCTGGCCGATCTGCGCCAGCTGCTGGCCCTGGACTTGAGCGCGGTCAGCGCCCAAGCCCTGGCCGAGGGCAAGAGCGGCCCGGCCATTGGGCGGGCGGTGCAGCAAGCGCGATTGGCGGCCTTGCTTGCGCTCGGTTAAGCGATTGGCTGTTTTCAGCTGGGCCAGGCGCGGCTAACGCGCAGGGCCAGCAGCACTTACAAGGTGTGACTGCGGTCACCGCGCGCGAAGCCCAGGGCTTCGAACTCCTCGCCGGCGGCGAAGCCGATCACCTTGAACAGCTCGCCCATCTCATGCTCGGCGATCAGGCGGTGGGCCATGGCGCGCTGGGGCAAGGTGGCGGCTTCCATCAGCTCGGCCAGGCCGCAGTTGATGAGGAAGTTGGCCTGGTTGCAGTAGCCCAGCACCGTGAGCCCGGCCTCTTGCCCGGTCAGGGCGATGCCGGTGAAGTTGACATGGCTGGTGATGTCTTTCTCACCCACCAGCTGCAGCGGATCGGGGTCGGCGCGGTGCAGGTGGTGGCACATCAAGGTGCCGCCGTGGCGCTGCGGGTGGTAGTACTCGGCCTCGGGGAAGCCGTAGTCGAGCAAAAACACCGCGCCGCGCTTGAGCTGTTGCGCCAGGGTGCGCACAAAGGCTTCCGCCTGGGGATGAATCTCGGTCACGCTGCCGGGCACGCTATCCAACAAAGGCGGGCGCAAGGCCGTGGCCCGGTCCTCGAAGGCAAAGCCCTCTCCGTGGCTGACCACGCCACGCTCGGCCCAGGCCTGGCCATCAAAGGCCAGCAATTGCACCGGCATGGCGTCCAGCACCTCGTTGCCGACCACCACGCCCTCGAATTCGGCAGGCAGCTGCTGCAGCCATTCCACCTTGCCCTGCCAGCGCGCCAGTCTCTGGGCCTGAACGGCAGCCAGGCTGCCGGACAGATCGACGATGCAGTAGCGATCAATGCGATCCCCCAGCGCCTGCAGCAATTGCTCGGCCAGGGCGCCGGTGCCGGCACCAAACTCCCACAGGGTGCGGGTGCCGGTCACTTGCAGCGCTTGTGCCAGCTGCGCGGCCAGGGCTTGGCCAAACAGGGGCGAGATCTCGGGTGCGGTGACGAAGTCCGAACTGCCTTGCGGCCCATCGGGCATCAAGCCGAATTTGGGCCGCGCGCCGCTGTAATAGCCCAGGCCGGGCGCATACAAGGCTTGGGCCATGAAACGGTCGAAGCCAATCCAGCCACCGGCGGCGGCAATGTCTTGCTGGATCAGCTGCGCCAGATCGCTTGTTGCGCTTGTTGCGCTTGTAGGGTAGGCGTCGCTGGGCTTCAAGACTGGCCCTCCAGGCTGGCCAGGGCCAGGCACAAATCGGCCCAGGCGCGCGGCTTATCGGCCTGCTGGCGCAGCAAATAGGCGGGGTGGTAGCTGACCACCACCGGGATATTGTGATAGCTGTGCACCCGGCCGCGCAGGCGCCCCAGGGGCTCGGGCGTGCTCAGCAGCGCCTGGATGGACAAAGGCCCGAGAGCCAGGATCAGCTGCGGCGCCAGCAGCTCAATCTGGCGCGCCAGCAAAGGCTGGCAGCGCTGCAACTCAGCCGCTGCGGCGGACTTACCCGCCTGGGGACGGCATTTCAGAGGACTGGTCACAAAGGCCAGCGGGCGCGCATCAGCGGCATCAGCAGCATCAGCAACGCCTGCGCCGCCAGCCGCGTCCGCAGCCTGAGCGAGGTTCAGCCCCATAGCCCGCAGCAGATTGGCAAGCAAGCTGCCGGCTTCGCCGCTCAGTGGTGACTGGCCATCGCCCTCGCCCAACTCGGCCGCCGCATCAACCACCACCAGGCATCGCACCTTCGGCACAGCCCCGGGCGCCTGGCCTTGGCCAAACAACTTGGCGCCGCCCTCGCCCAAGGCGCAGGCGCGGCAGGCTTCTGCAGCCGCCTGCAAGCCCGCCCAATCCAGCGCGGCTGCATCAATGAGGGGCGCAGTGCCACTTGGCGAAGCCGTGGACGCAGGTTCGCCGCGCAGGGCTGCGGGCAGGGCCTGAACGGCCGCGACAGCGGGCGCCGAGGGGCGTGAGGAAGGCGCTGGCGCGGCACGGGTATCGCGTTCAACGCCTCTTGCTGGCGCCGGATCGTCCAACGCTTCCGCGTGCAGCTCAGCTTCTGCTTCAGCCTGAGGGGCAACTGTTTCGTCGGTATCGGCCAGTGCCTCGGCACGTGGCCAGACCCGCAAGCCCATGGCCGCCAGCATGGCGCGTTGACGCTCGTCCCAAGTCATGGCTGTGGCTCCTGGCCGGCTTTCTCAATCGCAATCGGCAAGCTCATCAGCACCGCGTCTTCACGCAGGCCAAGATGGGCCGGGTAATAGGCGCGGCGCAGCCCCACCTCGCTGAAGCCGTAACGGCGGTAAACCATGCGGGCGCGCTGATTGCTGTGGCGCACTTCCAGCCACAGCTGGGCGCAAGCCAGCGCACGGCAGCGCTGCACCAGGTGGTTCAGCATGGCTTGCGCCAAGCCCTGCCCCTGGTAGGCGGGGTGCACCGAGATATTGAGCAAATGCATTTCGTCCACGCCGGGCATGGCCAGGCAATAGCCGCGCAATTCGTCCGTTAGCGCGTTACCGGCAGGGGCTGCCGGCCCCCACAAGCCGAAGGCTTCGTAGCCAGACGCCAGCGAATCCTTGAAATTGCCCTCGCTCCAGGGCTGGGCGTAGACCTGGGTCTCGATGGCCATGATGGCCGGCAAGTCGACCGGGCTAAGCGCTCGCAATTGCAGGCTGGCTGCCGCAGAAGTTGCTGAAGCTGCAGCGCTTTCCGGCTGGGGCGTTGAATTCGGCAAGGCGCTCATGGGGAAAGTCGGACTCAGAGAATGGCTCACGGCGCTGCAGCCGCAGCAGCGCGCAAAGCCAGGCGCTCCTGCGTCGTCTGCGCCACTTTGTCGCGCACATAAACCGGCATGGCATCGGCGGCATCAAGCAACTCGCCCTTCGCCCAGGCCTGGCGCGCCAGGGCGGCCAGGGCTGAGGCGCGTGAGCGGCTCTGCGGCCAAGCGCGGCCTTCGAACAAGTCTTGGGCAGGCGCCAACTCGGCAGCGAACGGGGTCAAGGCCGAGCCCGCCAGCACAAATGCCTCGCCTTGCGAGAGCCAATGCGCGGCCAGATCGGCCGGTTTGTAGAGGGCGGCAGCTTGTTCGGTTTGCCAGGCGCCGTCGGCGCTGCACTGGAAGGCGGCGGCGTAGATCTCGCCCATACGGGCATCCATCGCCACCCAGACCCGACCACTGAGCGGCGCACCGGCCAAGGCGGCTTGCTGGCGCGCATCCTCGGCCACCAGAGCCAGGCTATCAATCGCCAGCACCGGCTTAGCCGCACCAAAAGCCAGGCCTTGCACGACGGCGCAAGCCGCCCGCAGGCCGGTGAAGGCACCGGGGCCGCGCCCGAAAGCAATCGCGTCAACATCCGCCAGGCGCAGGCCAGCGCCAGCCAGCAGAGCCAGCGCTTCGGGCACCAGGCGAGCGGAGGCATTGGCGCCGCCTTCGGCCTCGAACAAGGCCTCAACCGCCGGGCTGCTGAGCGCCAGGGTCATGATTTCGGTGGAACTGTCGAGAGCCAGCAGAACGGTCATTGAAGCAGTGTAGCGAGGCGGTCGTGATGACAAGAAAAAAGCCCGACCGCGTTGCCGCAGCCGGGCCAGAACACTAGCCGAAAATCAGAAGGGGTTGTTGGTCGCGCGGCGCAGGGCGATATTGGCCAGTTGCGACTGGCCGCCGGGCGACATCAAGGTATCCGAGGCCCACAACCAGCCCGTGGCGCTGCTGTCAGCGATCAGGGTGGCGGTCGTGCAATTCTCGATCGCCACCGTGGTCAGGCAAGCGGCATCGACCACATTGCTGAAGCCGAAGGACGAGGGGTACTTGACCACAGTCTCCAAGCTCTCGTCGGCCAGCACCAGGCCAATCTTGCGGCCGTCGTTGAGGATGGTGACGCGCATTTCGAGATTGAATTCGCGCGTCAACTCGGTCAGGAAGGCGGCGCGGTCAATATCACCCTTGCTCGCGCGCTCTTTCAGCGCGAACGGGGTCTGGCCTTGATCGAGCACGGTGGACAGCACCACACGGCCATTGGCATTGGCGATGCGGTTGACCTGATCGGCCAGCAAGCGGCCGCGGGCGCGCACTTCGTCCAGCAAGGAGGCCTTGTTTTGCGCGGGGTAGGCGGCGTACAGCTCAAGGATGTCGTTGGCGCCCACCATCACGGTGACCATGTCCTTGGGGCCGAAGGTGCTGACGGCGAAATGCCCGTCCAGCTTGTTCTTCATATCGGCCACTTTGCCGCCCGCCATGGCGTACATCAGGCCGGTGGGCGTGGCGATCTGGTTGGGATTGCACTCACGGAACACCAGGCCGAAATGCGTTGCCAGGGTCTGCACCCACAGCGGGTTCAGGCTGCAGTCCAGCGTGCTGGTGGTCGCGCTCAGGCCGTTGATGGTGTACTTTTTGCCGTCGCTGGTGATCAGGCTGCTTTCGTCGCCAAAGCTGATGATGCGAGTGGGTGCGAAGGGCTCAATTTGCGAAGTGCCACCGCCGCAGCCGCTCAGCAAGGCCAGGGACGTCAGGGCGGCGAAGGCCAGACCGGCAATACCGTGGCGACTCGAGCGGGCATCAAAGCCACGCGGGCCAGGTTTGAAACTCTTCATGAACTCTCCGTACCAAAAAACCAAGCCAGCCGGGCCGGTGGACCCTAAGCTGACGCTCTTAAGCTTCAAACGCCGCCGCCGCGCGGGACAAGCGGTCTCTGACCCCATCCCACGCCACATCAGCCGGTGGCGCTTCGATCCAGATTTGGCTGGCGCCGGCGCCGTCCAACTCTCGCAAAACTGCAAACAACTCATGCGCCGTGGCCTTGGCCTCGGCGGGCATCTGGCGCCAGAGGATAGCTGAGCCAGTTGACGCGGCCTCGGCAGAGGCCACGCGCGAATATACCGCCAGCCCCTGCGGGCGCTCCCCCGCCAGGGCTTGCGCCAGGGCCGAGCTGCTCATCAAGCGCACCACGGCGCGCGGCGCGTAGTGAGCCACCAGGGTGCCTGAGGCACGCGGCGCGGCCGGATCGCCCTGATGCGCAGGCGCCAGGGGCTCGCCCAACGCGGCTTCGATCTGCTGAGGCGTCAGCACGCCGGGGCGCAGCAAGACCGGCCGCTCGCGCGAGCAGTCGACGATACTGGACTCGATGCCCACTTCGCAGTCGCCACCGTCGAGCACCAGCAGGCCGGGCTCGAACTCATCTGCCACATGCTGCGCCTGGGTTGGGCTGACGCGGCCAAAGCGGTTGGCGCTGGGTGCCGCCACACCGGCCACGCCGCGCTCGCGGGCAGCGGCCAGCAAGGCGCGCGCCACCGGGTGTGCAGGGCAGCGCAGGCCGATGCTGTCTTGCCCGCCCGCCGCCGCAGCGGCCATGCCGGGCTGGCGCTTGACGATCACGGTCAGCGGGCCGGGCCAAAAGGCCGCCATCAAGCGCTGCGCCGTCGGCGGCAAGGCCAGAGCGAACTGCGCCGCGTCGGCAGCATCCAGCACATGCACGATCAAGGGGTGATCGGCCGGCCGGCCTTTGGCCGCAAAAATCTTGGCCACGGCCGTGTCCACATCGGCGCGCGCACCCAGGCCGTAAACCGTTTCGGTCGGGAAGGCCACCAGCTCGCCAGCCGCCAGGGCAGCGGCGGCCTGGGCCAGGGCTTGCGGGTCTTGTCCGTCCAACAACATGGGCTTGGCGCTTGGCGCTGTTACCACTGCGTGGGCAAGCCGAGCAGCGCGGCAGCGGCACGCGCCGTGGCCTCGGCTTCGGCCGCCGTGGCGGCGGTGATGTTGAGGTGGCCCATCTTGCGCCCCGGCCGGGCCGAAGCCTTGCCGTACAGATGCAAATGTGTGCCGGGCAGCGCCAGCACTTGTGCCCAAGCGGGTGTGCGCGCCTGCCCTTGCTCTTTCCCTTGCCCATCGAACCACAGATCGCCCAGCAAATTCAACATCACGGTGGGCGAATGCAAACGCGGCTGATTCAGGGCCAAGCCGGCCATGGCGCGCACCTGCAAATCGAACTGCGACACATCGCAGGCGTTCATGGTGTAGTGGCCGGAGTTATGCGGGCGCGGCGCCATTTCGTTGACCACCAGGCTGCCGTCCTGCAACACAAAAAACTCCACGCACAGCACGCCCACATAGTTCAGCTCGGTGGCGATGCGCGCCGCAGCCGCCAGGGCCTGGGCGGCCAAGGCCTCGCTGACGGCGGGTGCCGGCACTTGCGTGACGGCCAGAATGCCGTCGCGGTGCAGGTTCTGCTGCACCGGGAACTGCACCACTTGGCCAGCCGCGTTGCGGGCGCTGATCACGCTCAGCTCCAGCGCCAGCGGCAGCATCTGCTCCAGCACGCAAGGCACTTGCTTCAGATCGGCCCAGCCAGCAATCAGCTCGGCGCGGTTGCGCACGCGGATCTGACCCTTGCCGTCATAGCCCATGCGGGCAGTTTTCAAAATGCCGGGCAGCAGCGCATCGCTCACTGCCGCTAGCTCGGCTTCATCGCGAATCTGCGCATAAGGGGCGCAAGCCACCCCGCTGGCCTGGAAGTGGGCCTTTTCGTCCGCACGGTCCTGGCAGATCGCGACGGCCGCGGCAGCGGGCGCCACGAAGCGGGTTTGCGCGAGTTGCTGAAGCGCTTGCGCGGGCACGTTCTCAAATTCGGTGGTGATGGCATCGCACTGCGCGGCCAGCTCGGTCAGGCCGGCGACATCCGCGTAGTCGGCGCAAATATGTTGATGGGCCACCAGGCCGGCCGGGCTTTCGGCATCGGGGTCCAGCACGACGGTGCGGTAACCCAGGGCCTGGGCCGCGTGCACAAACATGCGACCCAACTGGCCGCCACCCATCACGCCCAGGGTGGCTTGACCCGGCAACTTGGCGGCTTGCATCAGACCAGATCCTGCGTCATCGCCTTGGCGACTTCGGTCTGGCGCACGCGGTAGGCCTGCAGCTTGTCGCGCAGGGCTGCATCGTGGTTGGCCAGCATGGCCACGGCGAACAACGCCGCATTGGCCGCACCGGCGGTGCCGATGGCAAAGGTGGCAACCGGGATGCCCTTGGGCATTTGCACGATGGAATGCAGCGAATCCACGCCTTGCAGATGGCGGCTGGCCACCGGCACGCCCAGCACCGGCACCACCGTCTTGGCGGCCAGCATGCCCGGCAGATGGGCTGCACCGCCGGCGCCAGCGATGATGGCTTGCAAGCCCCGGCCGGTAGCGGCTTCGGCATAAGCAAACATCTCGTCAGGCATGCGGTGCGCACTGACCACCTGGGCCTCGAAGGCGATGCCGAACTCGGCGAGAATGTCGGCGGCCTGCTTCATGGTGTCCCAGTCACTGCTGGAACCCATCACCACGCCAACCAAAGGAGATGCTGCACTCATTGGAAAATCCGCTCAATTGAACAGCCCAGGCGCTACACCTTGCAAGGGCTGGAAAACCTTGAATTGTAGGCGGGTGCCGCCACTTGCCCTGCACGCACTGCCGCATTTACAAACCTTGACGCCAGCAAGACGCCGTCATTCGCCACCACCCGTCACCGCTCACCACTGCCCACCACTGCCAGCCATGATCGATATCACCCTCCAGAATTTTGAAGCCGAGCTGATTCAGGGTTCGATGCAGCAACCCGTTTTGCTGGACATCTGGGCGCCCTGGTGCGGCCCCTGCAAGAGCCTTGGACCCGTGCTGGAGAAGCTGGAAGTGGCTTATGCCGGCCGCTTCACTCTGGCCAAGCTCAATGCCGACGAAGTGCCCGAGATCGCCTCGCAGCTGAGCAAGATGTTTGGCGTCAAGAGCATTCCCTTTTGCGTGATGTTTGTCGGCGGCCAGCCGGTGGACGGCTTTGTAGGCGCCGTGCCTGAAGCCGATATCCGCGAATTCCTCGACAAACACGTGCCCAGCGGCGAAGCCCTGGAAGCCCAGGAAGAACTGGCCGCAGCCGAAGAACTGCTGGCCGAGGGCGATGTGAGCTCAGCCCTGCAAAAGCTGCAAGCCGCGGTCGAAACCGACCCCAGCAATGAAGTGGCCCGCTTCGACTTGATCAAGGCCCTGCTGGAACAGGGCGAGTTGCCCGCTGCCCAAGAAGCCTTCGCCCCGGTGGCTGCGCAGGCGGCCGACACCATCATCCGCCACGCCCGCTTTGCCGCCCTGGGCCATTGGCTGGCGGCTTGCGAGCGCGCTGCAGCAGGCATCAACGCCACCGAGTTGCAGGCAGCGATCGCCAGCAATAAGCGCGATTTCGACGCCCGCTTCGCCTTGGCCCAAGGCCTGCTGGCCGGCCATGACTTCACTGGCGCGATGGACGAACTATTGGAAATCATCATGCGCGACAAGGCCTGGAACAACGGCCTGGCCCGCATCACCTATGTGGCAATTCTGGAGTTGATGACCAAGCCCGCCCCTAAGGCCACAGCCGCCAAAGCAGGCGCTGACGCGAAGGGCACGCTGGAGTTGGCCGGCCACACCGTGTTACCGCCCAGCGACCCGGTGCTGGACCAGTACCGCCGCAAGCTGAGCATGGCCTTGAATTGAGGCCGAAAGCGCCGGCCTGATGTCGGTGCGGCTGGCGCCACCAGTTTCGCCCGGACGACGCTGAGGGTGGCCGTCGGGCCACCCCAAACCCAGCTTCAGCGCGGCTGCATCCCTGCCGCAGCCAGCGCTTGACCCCAAGCGGCTTGCTGGCTCGCAAACTCCGCCCACTCGGCCGCGGCCGATTTGGCGTGGCGCTCGGCATTGGCGGCATCGCCCAAGGCGGCGTAGATCTGCGCCAGCCGGCTGTAAGTGATGGCGCGATCGTCCACATCGCAATGCGGGTCCAACTCCAGCTCGGCTTCCTGGGCTTGGCGCAAGCCTTGTTCGGCCTGCCCGGTGTTGACCCTGCACCAGGCCAAATCGGCCAGCAAGCTGCTGCCCAAACGCGAGAGGCCTGCGGCCATGGCTTGCGGCAAATGCGCCTCGAAGAGCGAGCGCGCTTGCGCAAAATCGCCCTCCACGGTGAGGATCTGTGCGCGCAGCACGGGCGTCAGATCCGGCATCACCGAGCCACCCACAACGGCGTCGAAATGGCTGACCGAATCCGCCCCCAGCAAGAGGCCTGAATTCGCCACCGCGCTGGCGGAGAACTGGCTCAGCAAGGAGTCACGCCGGGCCTGCGCGGTACGCATTTCGGCCATGTTGTACATCAGGGCGGAGATCGCGGCATCGTCACCATCGGCCTGCGCATGCACCCGCGCCTTGGCAAACCAGCCGCGTGCGCCGGGCTCTTGACCGGCATACAAATGCGCCAAGCCCATCACCGTGCACAGGCGGTAGCGGGCAGCATGGTCATCGGGCGCGGCCGCCGCATCACAGGCCTGAGCAAACGCCACCATCTCGACTTGCTGATGCTGCACATACGCGATTTGCGCCAGCCAGGCAGCGCTCAAGGCCTGCAGCTGCGCCAGGTTTGCCGACTTGGCAATGGCGTAGGCATGCGCAATCTTTTCATGCGCGGCGACGCTGAAGTCGGTGTAATAACTCATCAGCCCTTCCGCGAAGTGCAGCCAGGCGCCGACCTCGGGATGGGGGTGCTGAAAGGCCAGCTGATGCAATTCGGTGAGTTGCTCGCGCGCCTCGGCCATATGACCGTGACGCGCCAGCACCAGCGCCCGCTGGGCCTTCAGGCAAGAGCTGGCTGCAAAATTCTTGGACGCGGCAATTTGCCCCTCCAGACGGAGCAGCAACCGGCTCTTGAGGCGTTTCATGCCTGAGTCAGGCGCTGCAGCGCTTCGCCGTATTTGGCGGCCGTGTTCTCAATCACTTCGGCCGGCAGGGCCGGTGCGGGCGCAACCTTGCCCCAGGGCTTGCCGTCCACCTGGGCTTGTTCCAACCAGTCACGCAGGAACTGCTTGTCGTAGCTGGGCGGGTTGCGGCCCACGGCATAGCTTTCGGCCGGCCAGTAGCGCGAGGAGTCGGGCGTCAGCACCTCGTCCATCAGCGTCAGCGTGCCCTCGGCATCCAGGCCGAATTCGAACTTGGTGTCGGCAATGATGATGCCCTTGCTCAGCGCGAAATCAGCGGCGCGCTGGTAGAGCTGGATGGAGATGTCGCGCACGCGCTCGGCCAGGTCCTTGCCGATGATCTCGACGCAGCGCTCGAAATTGATGTTCTCGTCGTGATCACCCATCTCGGCCTTGGTGGCGGGGGTGAAGATGGGCGCGGGCAGCTTGCTGGCGTTTTGCAGACCGGCCGGCAGCTTGACGCCGCAGACTTCGCCGTTTTGCTTGTACTCGGCCCAGCCGCTGCCGGCCAAGTAGCCGCGCACCACTGCCTCGATGGGCAGGGGCTTGAGGCGCTTGACCAGCATGGAGCGGTCGCGCACCTGCGCCTTGTCGGCCTCGCTCACCACCGACAGTGGGTCATCGCCGGTCAAATGATTGGGCACGATGCCGTCCAGCTTGGCGAACCAGAACAAGGCCATTTGCGTCAGCAGCGCGCCCTTGCCGGGGATGGGCTCGCCCATGATGACGTCGTAGGCCGAGATGCGGTCGCTGGCCACCATCAGGATGCGATCCTCACCGACCGCATAGTTTTCGCGCACCTTGCCGCGGGCGATCAGGGGCAAGGAGGTCAGCGAGGAATTCAACAGTGCAGCGGTCATGGCAAGGAGAGAGGCAGGCAAATGAAGTCACTGATTTTAAGGACAAAAGGCATGAAAAAAGCCCACCGACGCGAGGCTCGGCGGGCTTCCGACGTGAATGCGCCGGCTTACTGCACGACTTGGTTCAACTCGCCACGGGCGTAGGCCGCGGCCACATCGATAAGGCTGCGTGCCTTGATCTTGCCGGCTTGGCCTTCGCAGCCGAACTCTTGATAACGCTGCTTGCACACCAGCTTGGCGGCTTCGCGAGCGGGCTTGAGCCATTCGCGAGCGTCGAACTTATCGGGGTTCTCAACCAGGAACTGGCGCACCGCGCCGGTCATGGCCAGGCGGATATCGGTGTCGATATTGATCTTGCGCACGCCGAACTTGATGGCTTCTTGGATCTCTTCCACCGGCACGCCGTAAGTCTCTTTCATCGCGCCGCCGTATTTGCGGATCTGTTCCAGCAACTCTTGCGGCACGCTGGACGAGCCGTGCATGACCAAGTGGGTGTTGGGGATGCGGGCGTGGATTTCCTTGACGCGCGAGATCGCCAGGATGTCGCCGGTGGGCTTGCGGGTGAATTTGTAAGCGCCGTGGCTGGTGCCGATGGCGATGGCCAGAGCGTCCAGGCCGGTGGCCTTGACGAATTGAGCGGCCTCTTCGGGGTCGGTCAACATCTGGCTGTGGTCGAGCTTGCCGACGGCGCCGATGCCGTCTTCCTCACCCGCTTCGCCGGTTTCCAGCGAACCCAGGCAGCCCAGCTCGCCTTCGACGGTGACGCCGACCTTGTGCGCCAGGGCAACGACCTGGCGGGTCACGTCGATGTTGTAGTCAAAGCTGGCGGGCGTCTTGCCGTCGGCCATCAAGGAGCCATCCATCATCACCGAGCTAAAGCCCAGGTCGATGGCGCCCTGGCAGATCGCCGGGGTTTGACCGTGATCTTGGTGCATCACCAGAGGGATGTGCGGGAAGGATTCGACAGCGGCCTGA
This sequence comes from Paucibacter sp. KCTC 42545, assembly GCF_001477625.1. Taxonomy (NCBI): domain Bacteria; kingdom Pseudomonadati; phylum Pseudomonadota; class Betaproteobacteria; order Burkholderiales; family Sphaerotilaceae; genus Roseateles; species Paucibacter sp. KCTC 42545. The sequence continues at coordinate 51,881 of NZ_CP013692.1, read as the reverse complement.
ATCAGGTGCTTGATGAAGGCTTCACCGGCGTACTTGCGTGCGCCAGCCGAGGCTTGCAGGATCACCGGCGCACCGACTTCGTCGGCCGCGGCCATGACGGCCTGCACTTGTTCGAGGTTGTTGACGTTGAAGGCGGGGATGCCGTAGCCATGCTCAGCAGCATGGTCCAGCAGTTGACGCATTGAAACGAGAGCCATGATGAGAAGTTCTCCGGGAGTTTGAAATCTGGTGTTCTTGAATCAAACGCTGCTCAGAACGGACTCGCACATCAACCTCATGCTCCGCCTGTAACCGCGCTGTAACTTCGGGCGATTCTAGCGGTGCGCCATGACGGCTCCGCCGAACTCAGCTCGGCACAGCGTAGTCGCGATCCGTCATCAGGTCGATCCCGCAAGACAAGGTCTCGACCCAGGTGATGAACTCCTGCACCGCCGCGCCGCGCAACGGCGCGCCGTGCTGGGGCACGATCATCTTGATGGGCAGGCCGCGCACCATCTGCACCCAGTGGCGCAACACCTTGTTGGAAACCATGTACCGCCGATGGAAGGCCTCCATGCGCGGGATGTGCTCCGCCAGCGAGGTGATGGCTGTTTGCGCCGCACTCGCCCCCACCATGGACGCGCCCAGATCGCCGGAAAACAGGATGCGGCTGACCGGGTCAAAGAACTGGAAATTGCCTTCGGAGTGCAGGAAATGCGCCGGCAAGGCAATCAGCTCGCTGCTGCCCAGGGGAATGCGCATGCCCAGGTCGGGAATGCCCACGATGCGCCCGGTGGTCTTGCCGGCCTTGCAGAAGTGCGGGACGAAGCGCTCCCAAATCTTCGAGATATAGAGCTTGGCGTCGGTGGTTGCCGTCATCCATCGGTCCAGCGAGGCGATGATGTCGGGGTCGGCATGCGAGGCAAGAATGGCCGAGAGCTTGTGCGGCGCGAAATGCCGGGTCATGGACAGGTACAGCTCGCCGTAGGCCAGATTGCCACCCGGGTCGATGATGGCGCCGGTGCCGGCGTCGATGACCAGGAACTGGTTGGACTGCACCGCCTCGCCCCCCTCCACGCAGAGGTCGGTAAACATCAGGCAGATATGCCCGTTCTGATTGAAGAGTTCGATTGGCATGTCGGCGTGACTCGGTGTAACTGGGGGCACAAGAAGGCGCCCAATGTAGCGGCCGCTAGGCCTAGTCGGTTTGACAAAAGGCAAGCCAAAGCCAGGGCGACGATCGCCTAGCGACCCGGCATGCGCCAAGGCTGACGGGCGAATTCAGCGCATCTTTGCCAGCAGGGCCCGGCACATTCATGCACACTGGCGGCGCCAACCACTGGGGCGAACTGCTATGCCGATTCGACTTTCCATCGATCAACTCACGCTGTGGATCACCGCAGCCGCCAACGAGCATTCACTCGACCTGGCCAGTCATATCGAAGACCGCACCGGCGCCAGCCGCCGCGCCAGCCTGGCCGCGCTGCGCCGCTTGGTGAATGCCGGCTGGCTCGCCCGCAGCGGCAGCGACCGCCATCCCGTTTATTCGCCCGGCGTGCTGCGCCAAGTGGCGCGCTCCTACACCTTGCACGGCCTGCAGGAAGACCTGCCCTGGCAGCGCGACTTCGCACCGCATTTCGCCCTGCCCCCCAGCGTGGCACGGATGATTCGGCATGGCTTCACCGAACTGGTCAACAACGCCGCCGACCACAGCGGCGGCAGCAGCGTGACGGTGTCACTGCGCCAAACACCCAGCCATGTGCAGTTGCTGGTCTCGGATGATGGCTGTGGCGTGTTCGCCAATATCTGCCGCGCCTTCGGCATCGAGGACGCGCAACACGCCATGCTGGAGCTGAGCAAAGGCCGCTTGACCAGTCAGCCCGAGCAGCACACCGGCCGCGGCCTGTTCTTCAGCTCACAGCTGGCCGATGTGTTCGACATCCACGCAAACAACACCGCCTTTCAGCGCCGCGCCTGGGAGTCCGCCGGCTGGCAGCCGGGCCGCCCCATGCCGCGCCAGGGCAGCTCCATTTACATGGCGATTGCGCTGGACACCCAGCGCACGCTGGATCAGGTGCTGGAAGCCTGGAGCATGGACGGCAGCGGCATTGAGTTCGACCAGACCGTCATCGCCCTGCGCCTGTTGGCCGGGCCGGGCCAGGCCCTGGACTCACGCGCCCAAGCGCGCCGGGTGGCCGCGCGACTGCCGCAATTCAAACGGGCCGAGATCAACTTCGACGGCGTCAGCGATGTGGGCCACGGATTCACGGACGAGTTGTTCCGCGTCTTCGCACGCGCCCACCCGCAAGTGGAGCTGCTGCCCACCCATATGACGGCGCGCACGGCGGCCTTGATCAAGAGCGCGCAGAGCGCATAAAGCGCCAAAGAGCGCTGAACCCGTCTGAGTCAACTCAGGCAGGCCACCCGCCGGCTCAAGCGACCCGGCAAACCTTGAGCATATTCGTGCCGCCGGGATAGCCCATGGGCTCGCCGCAGGTGATGGCATAGGTGTCGCCGGGCATCAGCACGCCCTTGTCGACGAGGATCTTCTCGGCCGCAGCCAGGGCGGTGTCGCGATCCTCAAACTTGGGCATCAGCAGGGGCTGGACATTGCGGTACAGCGTCATCTTGCGCTGGCTGATGGCCGTGGTAGTAAGCGCAAAAATCGGCACCTGAATGCGGTGGCGGCTCATCCACAGCGCGGTCGATCCCGACTCGGTCAGCGCCAGAATCGCTTTGCAGCCCAGGTGATGGGCGGTGAACAGCGCGCCCATGGCGATCGACTGGTCGATGCGGGCAAACTGGCGGCCGGCAAAGTCGGTGTCCAGGGTGACGAATTCGGCGCGTTCGGCTTCCAGGGCGATGGCGGCCATCTGCTCAATGGTCTCGACCGGGAACTTGCCCGCAGCGGTCTCGGCGCTGAGCATCACCGCATCGGTGCCGTCCAGCACCGCATTGGCCACATCGCTGACCTCGGCGCGGGTGGGCACCGGGTTGACGATCATGGACTCCATCATCTGCGTGGCGGTGATGGCCACCTTGTCCAGCTCACGCGCCAGCTTGATCATGCGCTTTTGCAGGGCCGGCACGGCGGCATTGCCCACTTCCACCGCCAAGTCGCCACGCGCCACCATGATGCCGTCGCTGGCGCGCAGAATGGCTTCCAGATGCGGGATGGCTTCGTAGCGCTCGATCTTGGCAATCATGCCCGGCTTGTGGCGATAGGGCTCACCGGCCACATTGGCCAGTTGGCGCGCCATCTCCATATCGGTGGCGTTCTTGGGGAAGCTCACCGCCAAGTATTCGCACTGGAAGCTCATCGCGGTCTTGATGTCTTCCATGTCCTTGCCGGTCAGGGCCGGCGCGGTCAGGCCACCGCCCTGCTTGTTGATGCCTTTGTTATTGCTCAGCTCACCACCTTGCTTGACGATGGTGTGCACGGCCGCGCCACGCACTGCCTCCACCGTCAGCACCAGCAGGCCGTCGTTGAGCAGCAAGGTGTCGCCGGGCTTCACATCGCGGGGCAGCTCTTTGTAATCGAGGCCCACCACATCGTCATTGCCCAGCTCGGTGCGATCAGCATCGAGGATGAAGGGGCGGCCGTTGATCAGCTCGATCTTGCCGTTCTCGAATTTGCCGACGCGGATCTTGGGGCCTTGCAGGTCGGCCATGATGGCCACCGACTTGCCGGCGGCAGCGGCCACCTCGCGCACCATGCGGGCGCGGTCGATATGGTCTTGCGCCTTGCCATGCGAGAAGTTCAGCCGCACCACGTCGACGCCGGCGCGGATCATGCGCTCCAAGACCTCGGGCGACGAGGAGGCGGGGCCGAGGGTGGCAACGATCTTGGTGGCACGGGACATGGCAGGCTCTCGCTGAAATAAAGTTACAAGCGAGTGATTATGGAGCGCAAATCGGCGGAAAGTCGATTACAGCGGGTTACCAATGCAGGACCCGTGCCCGAAGCGCCGCGGGCCCGAAACGACAAAGGCCCGGCAATGCCGGGCCTTTGATTTCATTCCGGATTCAAGCGCTGGCTTCAGCGCTCAATCCCCCTCATTTCGCGCCGCGCAAGGCCAGCACATCGGCCACCGCCAGCGCCGTCATATTGACGATGCGGCGCACCGTGGCCGAAGGCGTCAGGATGTGCACCGGCGCCGCCGCGCCCAGCAAGATGGGGCCCACCGTCACGCCGTGGCTGCTGCTGATCTTCAGCACATTGAACAAGATGTTGGCGGCATCCAGCGAGGGCAACACCAGCAGATTGGCCGCGCCTTTGAGGCGGCTGTCGGGCAAGAAGGTCGCGCGCACCGAGGCGGACAAGGCCGCGTCGCCATGCATCTCGCCGTCCGCCTCGATCTCGGGGTGGGCGGCGGCGAACAGCTCGTAGGCCTGGCGCATCTTCAGCGCCGAAGGCCGCTTGCTGGAGCCGAACATGGAATGCGAGACGAAAGCCAGCTTGGGCGGCAGGCCGAAGCGCTGCACCTCGTCGGCGGCCATGGCGGCGATTTCGGCCAGCTGCTCGGCATCGGGCGCATCGTTGACGAAGGTGTCGGTGATGAACAGGGTGTGCTGCTCCAGCATCAAGGCATTCATGGTGGCGAAGCTCTTGGCACCGGCGCGCAGGCCGATCAGGTCGCGCACATGATCCAGATGCGAGTCATAGCGCCCCACCATGCCGCAAATCATCGCGTCGGCATCGCCCAGCTTGATAGCCAAGGCGCCAATGGTGGTGGCCGAGCGGCGCACCGCCGCCTTGGCCATATCGGGGGTCACGCCTTGCCGGCCCAGCGCCTGGTGATAGGCCTCCCAGTACTGGCGGAAGCGGCTGTCGTTTTCGGGGTCGATGATGGCCACGTCCACGCCCAGCTTAAGGCGCAAGCCCGCCCGCGCAATGCGCGACTGAATCACCTCCGGCCGGCCGATCAGCGTGGGCTTGACGATGCCTTCATCCAGCGCCACTTGCACGGCGCGCAGCACCCGCTCGTCTTCGCCCTCGGCGTAGATCACGCGTGCGGGATTGGCCTTGGCCGCTGTGAACACCGGGCGCATGAACATGCCGGTCTGGTAGACAAAGCGCTCCAGCGACTGGCGATAAGCCTCCAGATCCTTGATCGGCCGCGCGGCGACGCCCGACTCTTCCGCCGCCTTGGCCACGGCCGGGGCAATGCGCAGGATCAAGCGCGCATCGAAGGGCTTGGGGATCAGGTAGTCGGGGCCGAAAGCCAGCTCTTCGCCGGCGTAGGCGGCCGCCACTTCATCGCTGGTCTCGGCCTTGGCCAGGGCGGCGATCTCGCGCACGCAAGCCAGCTTCATTTCCTCGGTGATCTTGCTGGCGCCGCAGTCCAGTGCGCCACGGAAGATGTAGGGGAAGCACAGGACGTTGTTGACCTGGTTGGGATAGTCCGAGCGGCCGGTGGCCATGATGCAGTCCGGCCGCACAGCCTTGGCCAGCTCGGGGCGGATCTCGGGCTCGGGGTTGGCCAGGGCCAGAATGATGGGCTTAGGCGCCATGGTCACCACCATCTCCTGCGTGAGCACGCCGGCGGCCGAGCAACCCAGGAACACATCGGCACCATCGACCACATCGGCCAGCGTGCGCTTGGCCGTGACCTGGCAGTAGCGCTGCTTGCTCTCGTCGAGCTTACCGGCCTTGGCGTCTTCTCGCTGATCCTGGATCACGCCCTTGGAGTCGCAGACAAAAATGTTCTCGCGCTTGACGCCCAGACCCACCATCAGGTCCAGGCAAGCCGTGGCCGCGGCACCCGCGCCCGACACCGCCAGCTTGACGGTCGCAATGTCCTTGCCCACCAGTTCCAGGCCGTTGAGCAGGGCGGCACTGGAGATGATGGCCGTGCCGTGTTGGTCGTCGTGGAAGACAGGGATGTTCATGCGCTCTTTGAGCTTCTTCTCAATGTAGAAGCACTCGGGCGCCTTGATGTCTTCCAAATTGATGCCGCCCAGGGTGGGCTCCATAGCGGCAATCATGTCCACCAGCTTGTCGGGGTCACGCTCGGCCAACTCGATGTCGAACACATCAATGCCAGCAAATTTCTTGAACAAGCAGCCCTTGCCTTCCATCACCGGCTTGGAGGCCAGCGGGCCGATATCCCCCAGTCCCAGCACGGCCGTGCCGTTGGTGATGACGGCGACCAGATTGGCGCGCGAGGTGTAGTCAGCCGCCAGCGAGGGGTCTTCCTCGATGGCCAGGCAGGCATAGGCCACACCGGGCGAATAGGCCAACGACAGATCGCGCTGATTCGACAAGGCCTTGGTGGGCGTGACCGCGATCTTGCCGCGCGTCGGCGCACGGTGATAGTCCAGCGCGGCCTCGCGCAAGGCCGCTTCGGCCGGGGACAAGGTCTTGGTGTTCTTGCTGGTGATGTCGGTCATCGCGTCTCTTTCGTTGTGTGGCTTGCCGCTCGATGGACTCAAGCGCCAAAAACAGGTGCCCGAATTTACCTCGGCGCGCGGGCCGACTTGATGCGCAGACCACGTAGTCCCATGCAATCAATCTATAACCTTGGCCAGCGCGGGGCTGCCCTGCCAAGCATTCGATCGCGCGCGCAAGCGTTCAATCGGGCGCTGTGCCCCGCTCCGCCACCTTGAGCTGCACCCGATTGCGCCCCTGCTGCTTGGACTGATACATGGCCGCGTCAGCCGCTTTCAGCGCGGCCTCCATCGCTTGCGCCCCATCGGCCTGCGCCACGCCGAAGCTGCTGGTCAGCGTCAATCCGGCCGGCCAGCTGGCTTGCTCGATGCATTGGCGCAAGCGCTCGGCCACCATCATGGCCTCGCCCGCCACGGTCTGCGGCATCAGCAGCAGAAACTCCTCACCGCCCCAACGCGCCAGCAAGTCCTCGCGCTGCACATTGGCCTGCAAGAGCTGGGCAAACTGCTGGAGCACCGCATCACCCACATCGTGGCCATGCGCATCATTGATCTGCTTGAAATGGTCAATGTCGACAAACACCACGGTCAGAGGGAAGAACAACTCCTCCTGCGCCTGAGTCAGCAGGGCCACATCATGCTGCAGGCCGCGGCGATTGCGCAGGCCGGTCAGGGGGTCGTGATGGGCTTTGGCTTCGAAATCCTGTGAGCGCGCCTTGAGCTTGGCGTTCGCCTGCTGCAACTCGTTCTTGCGCCGCAGCAGCTGGCCCAGGGTCTTGCGCGAGCGGCGCCAGTCCCACAGCAAATAGGCCGTGATGACCAGCATCCAGGCGCCGATCACACCCAGGCGGAAGGTGGCAGGTGCCACCCAAACGCCGCGGAACTCGGCCGCCTCCAGCTCGATGGTGTGACTGCCGGGCGGCACCGCGCCGCCGGTGGTCAGGCTCAGCAGCTTGACCTGGTTTAACTCCGGCCCCGAATCCTTCAGCGGTTGCGGATGCGCTTGCACCCACCACGAGGCCACCATGAAGCGGCGCAGTTCCACATCGACCGGCATGCGCTCCTTGCTGGCGTCGAACACCAGCTCATGCGGCTTCAAGTCGGCCAAAGCGCCGCTGCGGGCATAGGCGGCATCGGCATTGCGTAGAAAAACGCGCAACTCATGCCGCTCACCGGGCCCGCTGACGCGCACCCACAAACGCATACGGTCAAAGTCGCTCAGATCAACATTGGATCCGTCGGCGGCCAAGGGCAATTGCAAATCACAAAAAGGGCCACTCGTAGCCGGGGCGGATCTCGCAAGCCAGCACCAGCCGGCCCTCGCGCACCTCAAGCCGCGCGCTGCTGCGGCCGCCTACTCCGCGATCGTCCACCGCCTTGGCCAACTGCGCATGGCTGCGCGCATCCACGCGCAGGGTGCGGCTCATCCAATGCTCGTTCGCGTAAAGCGCCAGCAAGGTCAAGGCCAGCAAGAGCAGAAGCAGACGGCGCAGCAGCAAAAGGCATAACTCCTGAATCAGGTGGGTGGCCGAGCGCCCTGCCCGACCACCTAACAGCCTAGCCCACGCGAGCGCGCCGGGCTAGGTAGTCAGATCAAGAACGTGCGCGGGCGCTCAGGATTTCCAAGGCCGGCAAGGTCTTGCCTTCCAGGATTTCCAGGAAAGCGCCGCCGCCGGTGGAGATATAGCCCACGTCCCTTTCGATGCCGTACTTGGCAATCGCCGCCAGGGTGTCGCCACCGCCAGCAATCGAGAACGCGCTGGACGCCGCGATGGCGCGGGCGATCGTTTCGGTGCCGTGGGCAAACGCGTCGAACTCGAACACGCCCACCGGGCCGTTCCAGACGATGGTGCCGGCGGCCTTGAGTTGCTCGGCCAAGATGGCGGCCGTCTTGGGGCCGATGTCGAGAATCAGGTCGTCTTCACCGACGGCATCGGCCGCCTTCACCGTGGCCGGGGCATCGGCCGCGAACTTCTGCGCCACCACCACATCGACCGGAATCGGCACCGCCGCGCCGCGCGCCTTCATGGCTTCGATGACGGCACGGGCCTCTTCCACCAGATCGGGTTCAGCCAGGGACTTGCCGATCTTCAGGCCTGCCGCCAGCATGAAGGTGTTGGCGATGCCGCCACCGACGATCAGGCCGTCCACCTTCTCGGACAAGGCTTTCAGAATGGTCAGCTTGGTCGAGACCTTGGAGCCGGCCACGATGGCGATCAGCGGGCGCTTGGGCGCGCTCAGGGCCTGAGTGATGGCGTCGATTTCAGCGGCCAGCAGCGGGCCAGCACAGGCGATGGGCGCGAACTGGGCGATGCCATAGGTCGTGCCTTCGGCGCGGTGAGCGGTGCCGAAAGCGTCATTGACGTAGATGTCGCACAGGGCGGCCATTTTCTTGGCCAGGGCCTCGTCGTTCTTCTTCTCGCCCTTGTTGACGCGGCAGTTCTCCAGCAGCACCAGCTGGCCCGGAGCCACGTTCACACCGTCCACCCAATTGGCAATCACCGGCACCCCGTTTTCATAGGGATGGCCCAGCAACTCGCCCAGGCGCTTGGCCACCGGGGCCAGCGAATCGGCGGGCTTGAACTCGCCCTCGGTGGGGCGCCCCAGGTGCGAGGTCACCATCACGGCGGCGCCGGCCTTCAGGGCTTGCTCGATGCAAGGCACCGAGGCGCGGATGCGGGTGTCTTCGGTGATGTTGCCGGCATCGTCTTGCGGCACATTCAGGTCGGCGCGGATGAACACGCGCTTGCCGGCCAGCTGACCGGATGCGAGCAGATCGGAGAAACGAATCACATTCATGGCAAGTCTCTTAGTTTGAGTAAAAAAGGAAAACGAAAACGGGGGGCTACCAGCCCAGGCCAATGCGCAGGGCCAGCATCACCGCGGTGCCGCTGAGGATGGTGCCCAGGATGTCGCGTCGCCAGAAAAAGTAGGCGCTGGCCACGGCGGTGGCATAGAGCCGCGCATCGCGCCAGGTGTCGATCAGCTGGCCCTGGCTCATCACGATCTCGGGCACGATCACGGCCGCCAGCGCGGCCAGCGGCGCGTAGCGCAGGCCTTGCTTAGCCCAGTCGGGCATAGGCAACTCTTCTTTTGGCAGCATGAAAAAGGCGCGGGTCAGCAAGGTGATCAAGCCCATGCCGACGATGCCCAAAGCCACTTCCCAGTTCGACAGCATCAAGGCACCAGCTTTCTTTGCGGGAAGCTGCGTTCCATCAGCAAGCCCATGGCCACGGCGGCGGCAATCGCCACCAGAATATTCAGGCGCAAGGGCAAGCCGTAGGCGGCCACCGCAGCGCAGCTGGCCACGCCCGCCGAGACCCAGGCATTGCGATCCTTCAACAGCGAATAGGCCAGGCCCAGCAGGGCCAAGACCCCGGCAAATCCCAAGCCCCATTGCGTGGGCACACGGTCGGCCAGCAAGATGCCCAGCACCGAAGGCACTTGCCAGGCGGTCCAGTTCATGCAGACGCCGCCCCAGTAATAGGGCAGCTGCTCGGGCGCGGGCTTGACATCGGGCCAGCGCTTCAAAAAAGCCACGTAATTGAGATCGGCCGCGAAGTAGCCGATGCGCAGCCTTTGCGCCAGCGGCAAATGGCCAAAAAACATGCGCCACTGCGCGCTGAAAATGACGAAGCGCAAATTGACGCAAAACGCCGTGGCCCACAGCACCCAGAGCGGCGCGCCGCTGGCAATCAGCGGCAAGGCGGCCAATTGCGAGCTGCCGGCAAAAACCACAAAACTCATCAGCAGGGCCAGGCCAACGCCGAGGCCGCTCTTGACCATGGCCACGCCGGTGACCAGGCCCCAGGCTGAAATACCCAGGGTGATGGCGGCCATATCGAGCGCGCCACGCTTGAATTCGGGGTGGCGCCAGAGCGGCGCCGGAGTGTCAACGGAAGAAAAGCCCATAGACGCATTGTCCTATGGGCTTGAGCTGTTGGCGGGCCGAGCGGCCCGCTGACACATGGCGTCTTCTCTCGGGCTCAGTACAGCTTCTTGACTTTGCCGTTGCCAGCGACCGACAACTTCAGCTCAGGCGAGCCCAGATAGGCCACATCGCCAGAGCCAGCGATGGAGACGTTGAGGGTCTTGCGGGCGAACACCTCGGTGTTGCCACTGCCGGCGATGCTGACCTTGACCTCTTCGGCCTGCAGGCTGCGGGCCCGAATATCGCCCGAACCGGCCACCGACAAGCGCAGGACCTGCGTCGTGCCGCTGGCCTTGATGTCGCCGCTGCCGGCCACGTTGAAGGCCAGGCTCTCGCTCTCGATGTTCACGAAGCTGATGTCGCCGGAGCCGCCGATGCTGGCGTCCACGCTCGGGGTCTTCATCGCCTCGACCTTGATATTGCCCGAGCCGCCAATCGCGATGGCACGCAGCTGCGCCATGTCGATGATGATTTGCGGCCGCACCGAGCCGTTCAGGCTACTGCCCTTCTTGGGCGCGATCTCCAGCGTGCGGCCCTTGCTGCCATCAACGATGCGGGTTTCCAGCAGCGGCTGCAGGTTTTTGTCGGTACGCACCTCGACCCGCGAACTGGAGTTCTGGCGCACGATGACCTGGAAACCGCCCGCCAGCGAGATGGCATCAAAGCTCGGCAGCTCGCGCACCTCACTCACGACTTCACCCGAACCATTGACCGTCTCCGAACCCCAACCCCAGCTCCAGGCGTGCGCGCCGGAAGCCATGAGGAAACTGCAAGCAGCGACAGCGAAAAAGCGGCGATTCAGCATGATGGTGGGGCTTTCGAAAGAGATGTCGATCAAGGAATGACGCCATCTTGCCGGAGCACGGCACCGGCCGGGTAGCGCAAGAAGACAGCCCGTCGGTTTGTGGGCGCCAGATGCAAAAAGGCCGGATTGAAAGGCAAGGTGCTCATTCAATCCGGCGCTTTCAATTCAGACCGGGGGGTGCGATGCGGCTCGCCCCCTCAGTGCGCAGCCTTGGGCTTGGCCGCAGCCTTATCGCCGGGTTTCTCAGCCGCCTTGCCGTCTGGTTTGGAGGCGGCTTTGTCTTCGGCTTCCGCCTCATCATCGGCTTTGGGCTTGGGCTTGCCCAACACCGGGCGCGGCACCACGGGAACAATGCCTTCCAGCTTGTTCTCACGCATGTACTCGTCCATCTCGCGCCAGCCCGCAAACATCGAGGCCTTGTGGGCCTTAGGGTTGAGGTTGTAGCAGTCCTCGATGGCGCGCATGGCATGGCGGCAGCCACTGCCCAGCGCCTTGCCCTCGGCCTCTTTGGCGGCTTGCACCTTGGCGGGATCTTCAATCCCAAGCTGATCGCAGGCCGTCAGGCTCAGCAAAACAGCGGCCGCGGTGGTGAGACGAAAAAAAAGCTTCATGCGGCAGATATCGGCAGCAAGACCTGACACTTGAACGGGCTGCTTCACGCTCAAGCCCCTTGATGCTGGGCAGCGCTCAGCGGCCGCGGGCCATTTCCAGCAAGCGGGCCACGCGCTCTTCGGTGGGCGGATGGGTGCTGAACATGCCCGCCAGGCCTTTGCCGGAGAGCGGGTTCATGATCATCATCTGCGCCGTTTCCGGGTGACGCTCGGTGGTCTCCAGCGGCAGGCCTTGGGCGATGCGGTGGATTTTGTCCAGCGCCGAGGCCAGTGCGGCCGGGTCGCCGGAGATTTCAGCGCCGCCGCGATCAGCCTCAAATTCGCGCGCCCGGCTGATGGACATCTGGATCAAGCTGGCCGCGATCGGCGCCAGGATCGCCACCAGAATGCCGGCGATGGGGTTGCTGCGGCCTTCGCTGTCGCGCCCACCAAAGAACATGGCGAAATTGGCCAGCATGGAAATCGCACCGGCCATGGTGGCGCTGATGGTGCTGATCAAGATGTCGCGGTGCTTCACATGGGCCAGCTCATGCGCCATCACACCGCGCAACTCGCGCTCGGACAGGGTGCGCAAAATGCCCGTGGTGGCAGCCACTGCCGCATGCTCGGGGTTGCGGCCGGTGGCAAAGGCATTGGGCGCGTCTTCGTCGATCAGATAGACCTTGGGCATGGGCAGCTGGGCTTTTTGCGCCAGCTCGGCCACCATGGCATAGAACTGCGGCGCCGACGAAGCATCCACCTCGCGCGCCCGGTACATCTTCAACACCATGGTGTCAGAGAACCAGTAACTGAAGAAATTCATGCCCAGCGCGACGAGCAGCGCCAGCATCATGCCGCTGCGCCCGCCCAGCATGGCACCCATGGCCATGAATAGCGCCGTGATGGCGGCCATCAAAATGGCGGTCTTCATCAGATTGAACATGTGCATTTCCCTCCGAGGTCGCGGCCAAACAACTAATTAGCTGAAACAAATGAAACCAATTGAATCAGCAAGAAACACTCGCCTCCTATTTGGAGGCTAAGCCAGGCAAATCAAGTTGCGGCCGCAGCGGGCATTTCAACAGCGGCAAACACGGCGCCCACGGCAATCGGCTTGGCCTGCAAAAACGCCGCGGCGGGCAAGCGTTTACCACCGGCGCGCTGCAACTCGGTCAGGCGCAGAGCCTGCTGGCCGCAAGCGACGGTGATGCCCGTTTCGTCCACCCGCAAGACCTGACCCTGCGGCCCGCTGCCTTCCGCCACCTCGGCGCGCCAGACCTTGATGGCCTCGCCGTCCAGATGCGCCAAGCCGCCAGGGAAGGGGTCGAAGGCGCGCAAGCGGCGCTCCAACAGCGCCGCGTTTTGGCGCCAATCGAGTTGGGCCTCGGCTTTTTCGATCTTGTGCGCGTAAGTCACGCCCTCGGCGGGCTGCGGCACGGGGCGCAAGCCGCCCGCAGCGGCAAGTTCCAGTGCCTCAACAATCATGCGGCCACCCAGCACGGCCAAGCGGTCATGCAGGCTGGCAGTGGTGTCGGCGGGGGCGATGTCCAGGCGCTCGATCGAGAGCATGTCGCCGGTGTCCAGGCCGGCATCCATCTGCATGATGGTGATGCCGGTTTGCGCATCCCCGGCCTCGATGGCGCGGTGGATGGGCGCCGCACCGCGCCAGCGCGGCAGCAAGGAGGCATGGATATTGAGGCAGCCACGAGCGGGCAGATCCAACACCCATTGCGGCAGGATCAGGCCATAAGCCGCCACCACCATCACATCGGCCTTGGCCGCCAGCAAAGCCTCACGGGCCGCAGCGGCTTCCTCAGGAAACTTGCCGTCCAGGCGCAGGCTGCGCGGTTGCGCCACGGCAATGCCATGCTGCAAGGCCACTTGCTTGACGGCAGAAGCCTGCAGCTTCATGCCGCGGCCGGCCGGGCGGTCGGGCTGGGTCAGCACCAGCGTCACCTCGAAGCCGGCCGTCAGCAAGGCCTGCAAGGCGCTGGCGGCAAACTCCGGCGTACCGGCAAAAACAACGCGCATGGCCGGGCGGGAAGCACTCATCAGCGGCGCACCGCCTGCTCTTCGCGCGTCTTCTTGATCATCTTGGTCTTGATGCGCTCGCGCTTGAGCGGGCTGAGGTATTCGACGAAAACCTTGCCCATCAGATGATCCATCTCGTGCTGCACGCAAACGGCCAGCAGGCCTTCGGCCTCGAACTCGTAGGTCTCGCCTTCGCGATTGAGTGCCCGCACGGTGACGCGCGAATAACGCGGCACTTTGTCGTAGACCTGGGGCACTGACAGGCAGCCTTCCTCGCCTTCGGTGAACTCGGCGCTGGTCTTGATCAGCTCGGGGTTGATCAGCACGCGCGGCGTGTCACGCTCATTCGAGGTGTCGATCACCAGCAGCCGCTCGTGCACATCCACCTGGGTGGCGGCCAGACCCACGCCTTCGGCGTCGTACATGGTCTCCAGCATGTCGTCGACCAAGGCACGGATGCGCTCGTCGACTTGAGCCACAGGTTTGGCCACCGTGTGCAGACGGGGATCGGGGTAACGCAGAATATTCAGTATTGCCATGAAGCGAGCCAGAGGGTTTGAGCGGTCAAGATAGAGGGGGAAAGCCCTTTGCTTGACTCTTTGCGACGAGCCATATTTGGGGGCAGAATCGCCGCGCAAGACCGAGATTTTCGCTGAAATACGATCAGTACATGATCACGCCCGCGATCAGCCACAATTTGCTCACGCATTTACCCGCGCAGACCGCCCCGGCGAGTTGCGCCAAGATCATCCCAATCAACTCGCCGCGACGGCTGCGAAAGAGAAATTGATGCCCCAGTTCCTGCCCCAGTGCGATATGTTTCCCGGGTCTGCCAGCTCACGCCGCCACCCTCTGGCCCTGGCCTTGCTGGCCCTGTCGCTGACTTGCGCCGGCGCACATGCACAGGCTCAAGCAGCCAAACTGCCGATCAGCGATGCCCAGCGCGCCACCGCCGAACGCGTGGCGCAAAGCGGCGTGCCGCTGTCGGAGCTGACCCCCGACGCACCTGACACCTACACGGTCAAGACCGGCGACACCTTGTGGGGTATTTCCCAACTCTTCCTCAAGAGCCCCTGGCGCTGGCCCGAGCTGTGGGGCATGAACCGCGAGCAAATCAATAACCCGCACCTGATCTACCCCGGTCAGACGCTGATGCTCGTCAAGCAAGACGGCATGGCGCGCCTGCAGATGGCGCAAGAGCGCGGCGGCTACGGCAGCGGCGTGGCCGGCGACACGGTCAAGTTCTCACCGCGTATTCGCAGCGCCGCCAACGATGGCTCCGACATTGCCGCCATTCCGCTCAATCTGCTTGAGCCCTTCCTCAACGATGCGGTGGTCTTTGACACCGACGCCCTGGCCGCCGCGCCGCGCATCGTGGCCGCCCCCGAAGGGCATGTGAACCTCGCCAAGGGCCATACCGCCTATGCGCGCGGTGATCTGAGCAAGGCCAATGATTACCGGGTATTCCGCAACACCCGCCCCTTGCAGGACCCCGTAACTGGCGAAATCCTCGGTTACGAAGCCCGCTATCTGGGCACGGCCGACCTGATCCGCGAGGGCTCGGAGCAGACCAATAGCGATGGCAAAACCGAAATCGTGCCGTCCACACTGCTGATCAAGACCGCCCGTCTGGAGATCGGCGTCGGCGATCGCCTGGCCCCGGTTTTGCAGCGCAATTTCCAGCGCTATGTGCCGCATGCCCCGACCCAGGAAATGCACGGCCGCATCGTGTCGATCTACGGTGACGGCGTCAACGCCGGCCAGAACCAGATCGTGGCCCTGAACCGCGGCAGCCAGGACGGCATGGAACGCGGCCATGTGCTGGCCCTGTGGCAAAAGGGCCGCGCGGCGGTCGACACCACACAGGAAAGGCGCCAGGACATTCAACTGCCGGACGAGCGCCACGGCGTGCTGTTCGTGTTCCAGGTTTATTCGCGTGTGTCCTACGCCCTGATCATCTCGGTGAAGGAACCCGTCAAGCCTGGCGACCGCTTCAGCCAGCCTTGATCGCTTAGCAGCCAGCCCAGCCCCACTCTGGCGCACCCAGGCTCAGCATGGACCGCAGCGAACTAAGCGCCTGGCTGCGGCTGCTGGAAACCCC
Source organism: Paucibacter sp. KCTC 42545 (assembly GCF_001477625.1). NCBI lineage: Bacteria > Pseudomonadati > Pseudomonadota > Betaproteobacteria > Burkholderiales > Sphaerotilaceae > Roseateles > Paucibacter sp. KCTC 42545. Next base: position 36,054 of record NZ_CP013692.1, on the reverse strand, counting down.
GGGCCTGGGGCTGGAAGCCGCGCGGCGCCTGCTGGCTGCCGCAGGCTCGCCACAAGCCGCGCTTGACTTGCCGGCACCGGCACAGCGGGAGCTTTTGACACCCAAACAGCGCCTGGCCTTGAGCGAGTTACCACCGCTGTGGCCGGATTTGCTGGACAAGACCTGGGCCTGGCTAGAAGCCAACCCCGCGCACAGCCTGCTGACGCTGGGCGACCCCGACTACCCCGCCGCCCTGCTGGCCACGGCCGACCCGCCCTTGCTGCTGTACCTGGCCGGGCGCCGCGAGCTTTTGGCCTGCCCCGGCCTGGCCATCGTCGGCAGCCGCAGCCCCACCCCGCAGGGGCGCGACAACGCCGAGCAGTTCGCCCAGGCACTCAGCCAAGCCGGCCTGACCATCATCTCCGGCTTGGCCCTGGGCATTGATGCGGCCGCCCATCGCGGCGGCTTGGGCGGCGCGGCCAGCAGCATCGGCGTGCTGGGTACCGGGCTGGATCAGATCTACCCCAGCCGGCACCGCGAACTGGCCGCCGAGATGCTGCAGCACGGCCTATTGATCAGCGAATACTCACTGGGCACACCCGCCCTGCCGCCCAATTTCCCGCGCCGCAACCGCATCATTGCGGGCCTGAGCCTGGGCTGCCTGGTGGTGGAGGCTGCTCTGCGCTCGGGCTCGCTGATCACGGCCCGACTGGCCAGCGAGGCCGGGCGCGAGGTCTTCGCCATCCCCGGCTCCATCCATTCGCCACTCAGCAAGGGCTGCCACGCGCTGATCCGCCAGGGCGCCAAGCTGGTGGAAACGGCGCAGGATGTGCTGGAGGAATTGCCGCCGCTGGCCACCACGACCGCAGCCTGCTCTCATTTGCCAACGTCAGGCGATGCCGGGGCCCTTCCGGCCGGCGCGCCAGCCAAGGTGCTGGCTCAGATGGGTTTCGATCCAGTCTCGCTGGACAGCCTGATGGCGCGCGGCGGCTGGCCGGCCCATGAGCTGAGCGCCTATTTGCTGGACTTGGAACTCGACGGTCATGTCGAGCGCCTGCCCGGCCAGCTGTTTCAAAGGCGCGCCAAGGCCTGAGCGCGGTGGGGCGAAAGCCTGGCCTCCGCCCCACTCAGTTATAGTGCTGCCCATGCTCGACGTGCTCGTCTACCTCTACGAAACCTATTGGCGCCCAGATGCATGCCCGGATCATGCACAGCTGACGCGCAAGTTGTCGGCCGTAGGTTTCGAGCGTGATGAGATTCAGGAAGCGCTGACTTGGCTGGACGGATTGGCCGCCGGCGCTACGTCTTACCAGGGCACACAAGGCCCGCTGAGCCTGCGCGTCTACTCGGTCGCCGAGCAAGACCATCTGGGCGAGCCCTCCATCGGCTTCATCAGTTTTCTCGAAGCGGCCGGTGTGCTGCCGCCGCCCATGCGCGAAATGGTCATCGACCGCGCCATGGCCATCTCCGGCGGCCCCATGGACCTGGAAGACCTCAAGATCATCGTATTGATGGTGTTCTGGAGCCTGGGCGAAGAACCCGATGCGCTGATTCTGGACGAGTTGTTCGTGGCGCCCGAGGACCGGCTGATCCACTGAGCACGCGCTAGCGCTGCGGCTGATCCGCGTCGCAGTTCACTCCGCCGCAGGCTCCGCTGAAGGCTTCAGCAGGCTTGCCGCCCAAACCCCTAATTCAGCAAACGCCCCGGATCCCCATCCAGCTTGGCCAGCGCATTGCGCGTAGCCTTGACCGTCAAGGCTTCGTCCTGCGCCGGCAGCAAGAGGCCCGCCTGCAAGAAGGCTGCCATGCGGCTGATCGAGAACAGCACGCAACGGCCATGGGTGGTCACAAACAAGGCCATCTGGCGACGGTTGCCGCGCCAGGCCAGTTGCACCGCTTCATTGCGGTTGCGGTAGTCCAGCATGTACCAGCCGCCCACCTGCAACTCACGCGCCCAGGCCAGCATGGTGGCAGTGGGGGCACTGCCGCCCTCGGCCACCACTTCCAGGCCTTCTGATTCATGGCCGGACAAGTCGCGCACCAGCGACTGGTTGATTTGTTCCTCGTCCATGCCCTCTTCGCCCACCTCGGGCAGCAGAGCTTCCAGCGTTTCCAGCTGGTCCATCAACTCATCCAGGCGCTCACGCGGAATCGCGGCGGTCTTGGCGGTGAAGGCCGCGGCCAGGGCGTTATTGAGGTGGCGGATCTGTTCATCTTGCTTGTCCACCGGCAGGCCAACATCCAGCATGCCGTCGCGCAGGGTTTTGAGCAGCGGCGGCAGGCGGCGGATCACCTCGGCCCGTTCCTCACGCGTGACCTTGGCGCTGGCGGACCAAATCAGGTCGGCCGCGGCGCGCTTCATTTGCTTGATGCTGTCCGACTGAGCGCCGCTGCGTACCGCGGTGACGGCCAGCACATCGGCCCATATCTGAAACAAGAACTCGCGCACACCGTCCTGCACCGGCACCTCGGCGAGCATCTTGCGCAGCTCGATGGTGTACTGGATGGCCAGCGTCTCGCGCTGTTCCACCTGCTGGGCCAGCGAAACGCCGCGGCGGGTGTTCTGGTTTTCGTTCTCGAAATAGTTGTCGAGGAACTTCTCGAACTCGGTCAGCACCGTCTGGAAGACGCGTCGGCCGGTGTCCGGATAAGCCTCCACCACCTGCACCACTCGCTTGATCTCGCGCTCCAGCGGGTCGCCGCCCGCATTGGCGAAGGCGCCGCTCCCGGCGGCATGGTTGACGCTGGTGTTGAAGCCCATCACGCAAGCGCCCATGCGGTCGATCAGCTGGCGCGCGGGGTGGTCGGTGGTGGCAAAGAAGTCGGGCTCGCTGACGGCTACCCGCAGCACCGGCATTTGCAGGCGCGCAAACCAGACCCGCACCGTGGCCGGGATATGGTCTTCCATCAAGATGCTCTGGAACATCATGGCCACCAGCTCGATGGTAGCGCGTTCGGCCGGCGTGTCCGCAGCTTGCTTGAGCGCCGTCTTGACGCTTTGATGGCGCTGCTGCCATTGCTCCAGCCGCTGCGGCGCCTGATCGGGCAGGCTCAGCACATCGGTGGAAAGATTCATGTCCAAGCTGGGGTCGCTCTCCCGCATGGCCTGCTGCGCTTGCTGGATAGCGGCGCTCAGGCGCTGCGGCGCTTGGCTGGATAAGGCCTGCGGCGCTGGGCTCACCGAGGCCGGGCCGCCTTGCTTGGCCGTGGCGGCAAAAGCCGGCACCTGGCTGCCGACAATGCGTTGCAAGAGTCGCAAGACTTCCTCGGCCTGGCTGCTGGCGGGACTTTGCACCGTGATCGGGCCCGGCGCCGTGCCTGCCTCAGGCAAGCCCGAGCCTGCGCGGATAGCCCCGCCACGCGGAGCGGCAGCGCCCCCCCAGTCAGCTGACGCGATCGGCCCGGTGTTGAGGCTGCGGCGGATAAAGGGCCGCAGATCCACCTCGGGCATCACCGCCTGTTTGACCAACCAGTGGTTGACCTCGTGGTAGGCCTCGGCCAGCAGAATCGCGAATTCTTCGTGCAATTGCAGGCGCAGCATCTGCCATTCCGACACGCCCATGCCGCTGCGGCCCCAGGCGTCCAGCACCAGCTTGGCCAGCACATTGGCGCGCAGCAGGTCTTGCGGCGCCAAGTCTTCGTGCTGCTCCAGCATCTGAATGCGGGTACGCAGATCGGTGAATTCCCAGCTGGCGCGGTCCATCATGGCCAGTGCCAAGCGCGAGGCGGTGATCTCGCGCTCGATGGTGTCATCGTCCACCAGGGCCAGCTTGGACGGGGTGATCCCCGCCAGCGCCGGCTCGGGCGGCCTGCCGTCTTCCTGAACGCCGTAAACAGCGGCGTGGCGCAAGCCGCTGAGCACGCTGCTCAGCCACGCCGGGCTGCAACGCTGCCAAGCCTCGACGCCTTCACGGCGTGCATGCATGAGTACCGGAACGCCGGTCTGCGTCAACAGCTGGGCGGCCGCATCGCTGATGGCCTGGCTCAGCGTAGCCATGCCGCGCAACAGCGCTTCGACATAGATGCGCCGCGCCTGAATTGCCATAGCCTTGTTGCGGGCGGCGACAGTCATGGATGGTTGATTAAGCGATCAAATGCGGGGTTCCGACTGACTCTACTACACCACCGCGCCGGCGTTTGGGTCGTCCGGATCTTCACGGTTCACCGGGGCTTGGATCAGGTCTTCGCGCTTAACGCCCAGCCACATGGCGATGGCCGCGGCCACGAACACCGAGGAGTAAATACCGAACAAGATGCCGATGGTCAGTGCGATGGCGAAGTAGTGCAGGGTCGGGCCGCCGAAGATCAGCATCGAGAGCACCATCAACTGCGTGCTGCCGTGGGTGATGATGGTGCGGCTCATGGTGCTGGTGATGGCGTGGTCAATCACCTCGTGGGTGCTGAACTTGCGGAACTTGCGGAAGCCCTCGCGCACCCGGTCAAAAATCACCACCGACTCGTTCACCGAGTAGCCCAGCACGGCCAACACCGCCGCCAGCACGGAGAGCGAAAACTCCCACTGGAAGAAGGCGAAGAAGCCCAGGATGATGACCACGTCGTGCAAGTTGGCGATGATGCCGGCGACCGCGAACTTCCACTCGAAGCGGAAGGCCAGGTAGATCATGATGCCGATGACGGTGACGCCCAGCGCCTTGGCCGCGTCGCGCGCCAGTTCTTCACCAACGGCCGGGCCCACCACCTCGCTGCGCATCAGCTTGATGGGTTCGGCATTGGCGGCCGTGGTGCAGACCTGCTTGCTGATGGCCTCACCCTTGTCGCTGACCATCTGGCGCTGGCTGATGCTGCCGGACTCGGCCTTGCACAGTTCGCTGAACACCAGGCCGACCTGTTCGGTCTGCTTGATGTCGGCGCGCAGGGGCAGACGCATCATCACGTCATGTGAGCTGCCGAAGTTGGTGACCTGCACCTCGCCAAAGCCCAGGCCTTCGACCACATGGCGGGTCTTTTCAAGATCGGCCGCTTGCGCATACTCGACCTCGATGACCGAACCGCCCTTGAATTCGATGGAGAAGTTCAGGCCTTTGGTGACCAGAAAGAAAACGGCGGCCGCGAAGGTGATGAAGGAGATGACGTTGAAGATCAACGCATGCTTCATCAAGGGCAGGTCGCGCTTGATACGGAAGAGTTCCATGATTCGCTACTCGATTCGTTCAGGTCAGACTTTGGCGGCGGGCTGCTGTGGATCCACCTCGACAGGCGGCTTCCAGATCTGCCCGATCGACAGGGACTTGAGCTTCTTCTGACGGCCGTACCAGAGGTTGGCCAGGGCACGCGAGAACACCACGGCCGAGAACATCGAGGTCAAGATACCCAAGCAATGCACGATGGCAAAGCCGCGCACCGGGCCGGAACCGAAGGCCAGCAAGGCCAGACCGGCAATCAGCGTGGTGACGTTGGAGTCCAGAATGGTGGCGAAGGCGCGCTCGTAACCGAGATTGATGGCCGCTTGCGGCGAAGCGCCGTTGCGCAACTCTTCACGAATGCGCTCGTTGATCAGCACGTTGGAGTCAATCGCCATGCCCAGCACCAGGGCGATGGCCGCGATACCCGGCAGCGACATGGTCGCGCCCAGCATCGACAAGACTGCGACTAGCAGCAGCAGATTGAAGCCCAGCGCCAGCGACGAGAACACGCCGAAGAGCATGTAGTAGATGCACATGAACACGGCCACGGCGGCAAAACCCCAGGTCACGCTCAAGATGCCGCGCTCGATGTTTTCCTTGCCGAGGCTGGGGCCAACGGTGCGCTCTTCGATGATTTCCATCGGCGCGGCCAGCGAACCGGCGCGCAGCAGCAGCGAGGTATCGGCCGCTTCTTGCAGCGTCATCGCGCCGGAAATCTTGACCCGGCCGCCGCTCAATTCGCTGCGGATCACCGGGGCCGTCACGACCTCGCCCTTGCCCTTTTCGAACAAGATGATGGCCATGCGCTTGCCAATGTTCTCGCGCGACATGTCCTTCATGATGCGGGCGCCCTTGGCGTCCAGCGTCAGGTCCACGGCGGGCTGGTGGTTTTCGTCCGAGCCGGCTTGCGCGTCGCTGAGGTTGTCACCGGTCAGCACCACTTGGCGCTTGACGATGATGGGGCCAAAGCCGCGGTCGATGAAACGCTCGGTGCCGAAGGGCACCGGGCCGCTGCCAGCCAGAGCCGCCTGCGCTTCGGCGCTGTCGTCCACCATGCGCAATTCCAGCGTGGCGGTACGGCCGATGATGTCCTTGGCCTTGGCCGTGTCTTGCACACCGGGCAGTTGCACGATGATGCGGTCCAGACCCTGCTGCTGAATCACCGGCTCGGAGGTACCCAACTCGTTGACCCGGTTGTGCAGGGTGGTGATGTTTTGCTTCAGCGCGGCTTCTTGCACCGCCACCATCGAGGCAGGCTTGAGGGTGCCGGTCAGGCGCGACTCAGCCGCGTCGCTGCTGGGCGTCCACAGCACTTCGGGGATCTTGTCAGCCAGCAAGGCCATGGCCTGCTGCTGGGTAGCGGCATCGCGGAAGGCGATCACCACATTATTGCCATCGCGGCTGATGCCGGCGTGGCGCAGATTCTTTTCACGCAGCAAGCTGCGCACATCGCCGATCAGCGATTCGGCCTTCTTGGTCAGCGCGGACTTCATGTCCACCTGCATCAAGAAGTGCACACCACCGCGCAAGTCCAGACCCAAATACATGGGGAAGGCATGCAGCGAAGACAACCACTTGGGCGAACGCGACAACAGGTTCAGCGCCACGATGTAAGTGGGCTCGGCCTCGTTGGGGTTGAGCGTCTTGCTGATCGCTTCCTTGGCCTTGATCTGGGTGTCCAGATCCTTGAACCGGGCCTTGATCGAGTTGCCTTCCAGCAGCACGAAGTCAGGCTGGATCTGGGCGGCGCTCAAGGCCTGCTCGACGCGGCCGCGCACGGCATCGTCAACCTTGACGGTGACCTTCGCGCTGGACACCTGCACCGCCGGCGCTTCACCGTAGAAGTTGGGCAGCGTGTAGATCAAGCCCAGCAATAGCGCAACGATCAGCAGCGCGTATTTCCAAAGCGGGTAACGATTCATGGTGGTGCATCCTCTGCGGCCCGGATCGCCGCGAGACAAGCCGCCCTTTTTGCAAAGAGCGGCGGCGGGCAGACGTCAGGCTGCGCCCGGTGGCGGGCGCTGGCTTGGCTAGGTCAATGAAAGTTCGGCGGCAGCGGCCCCCAAGCAAAGCTGGGCCGCCTGACCAGACTTGGGTTTACTTGATCGTGCCCTTGGGCAGCACTTGCACGACGGCGGAACGTTGCACCTGCAACTCCACGCCGCTGGAGACTTCCAGGGTCAGGAAGCTCTCGCCGACCTTGCTGATCTTGCCCAGCAGGCCGCCGGAGGTGACGACTTCGTCGCCCTTGACGATGGCCTCGATCATGGCCTTGTGCTCTTTTTGACGCTTCATCTGCGGACGAATCATCACGAAATACAGCACCACAAACATCAGCACCAGCGGCAGCATGCTCAGCAGGCTGGACTCAGCACCACCGGCGGCGGGTGCGGCTTGAGCAAAAGCATTAGAAATAAACACGTCGAATCCCTTTGGAATGATGGCGCCGCGCCGTCAGCGCATGAATTTGCCGGACGCGGGCGAGTGAACGGCGGATTGTATGCGCGCGGCAGACCGGCCATGCCGGCCCGGCCTGCCCTGCGCACGCAAGCCTTGTGCCGGGCTTGGATATGGCGTTGACAAGCTCACAAGGCAAGGCTACTCTTTAAATATATTTGACATATATAGACACAGATCTTGCTCACCTGCCGTCCGCCAGTTGACCCGGCGCCGAAGCGCCCGACCACCGTCAAACCAGCGGGCGGGATATTCAAGCGCGCCCGGCTCGGCCGCTTTTGAGCATGCGAAGATGCCGCCATGCCCCAAGTTGACGACCACCTCGGCCCCGCCGACCCGGAAAAGCGCCGCCAGGCCGACCAAGCCTACGACGCGCTGGAATCCATGATTGCCACCCTGCAGCTCAAGCCCGGGGCCGCCATTGTTGAAGCCGAACTGATCAGCCAGACCGGCCTGGGCCGCACGCCGGTGCGCGAGGCCTTGATGCGCCTGGTCAGCTGCGGCTTGATCGTGCAACAAGCCCGACGCGGCCTGCAAGTCAGCGAAATCCGCCTGGCCGAGCACCTGGACCTGATCGAAGCCCGGCGCGTGCTGGAGCGCCTGATCGCCAGCATGGCCGCGCGCCGCGCCACCCCGCCCCAGCGCCAAGACCTGCTGGCCTGCGCCCAAACCATGCTCAGCTCGGCCGAGGCCGGCGATCTGCACGGCTATATGCACGCCGATCAGGCCCTGGACCGCATCATCCACGCCGCTTGCCGCAACCCGGCCGCCGCCGCAGCGGTGGTGCCCATGGCCATTCAATGCCGGCGCTTCTGGTATGCCTATCAGCACCAGGGCGATCTGCTGCGCGGTGCGCAACTGCATCTGGACCTCGCGCAAGCCATTGCCGCGGCGCAAGCCGAGGCCGCCCAGACCGCCGCCGACGCGCTGATGGACTATTTGCGCGGCTTCGCTCAGGCCGTGATCGATTGAGCGATCAAGTGACCGAGCGACCAAACGATTCATTGAATGAGATTGAGTAACTCCCTAGCCCGGCAACGGGCGGACTGAGCCACACATGCGACTGATTGACTCCCACACCGGCGGCGAACCCACCCGCTTGATCATCGACGGCGGCCCCGATCTGGGCCAAGGCAGCATGGCCGAGCGCCTGCAGATCTTGCGCGAGCAACACGACCATTGGCGCCGCGCCCTGATGCTGGAGCCGCGCGGCTCCGAGGTGCTGGTGGGCGCCCTGCTCTGCGCCCCACAAGACCCGGCCAATTGCTGCGGGGTGATCTTCTTCAACAACGTCGGCTATCTGGGCATGTGCGGCCACGGCAGCATCGGCCTGATCGCCAGCCTGGCCTATCTGGGCCGCATTCAGCCGGGCCTGCATCGCATCGAGACACCGGTGGGCCTGATTGAAGCCCGGCTGGCCGAGGACGGCGCCGTCAGCATTGCGAATGTGGCCAGCTACCGCGAGGCCGCCGGCGTCGCCATCGATGTCCCCGGCCACGGCCGCGTGCACGGCGACATCGCCTGGGGCGGCAACTGGTTCTTCCTCTGCGACGACCATGGCCTGGAGATCGAGGCACGCAATGTCGACGCCTTGACCGATCTGTCCTGGCGCATTCGCCAGAGCTTGGCGGCGGCCGGGCATGACAAGGTTGACCACATCGAGTTGATCGGCGACTCCCGCAACCCGGCCCACGCCCCTGATAAAAGCGCCCGCAACTTCGTGCTCTGCCCCGGCAAGGCCTACGACCGCTCCCCCTGCGGCACCGGCACCAGCGCCAAGGTCGCCTGCCTGGCGGCCGACGGCAAGCTGCAGCCCGGCGAGTTCTGGCAGCAGGAAAGCGTGATCGGCAGCAGCTTCGAAGCCAGCTATCAGCTGGGCGCCGAGGGTCAGGTCTTGCCCACCATCACCGGCCGTGCCTTTGTGACGCTGGACGCCACGGTGGTGCAGCAGGCGGGCGATCCCTTCGCCTGGGGTATCCCCGTTTGACCCAAGGCCTGAAGGCCAGGCGCAGTGCCGATGTGCTGATCGTCGGCGGCGGCATCGTCGGCGCCGCTTGCGCGCGGGCCTTTGCCCGCCAGGGCTTGAGCGTGGCCGTGATCGAGCCTGGCCCAGTGGGCGGCGGCGCCACGGCTGCGGCCATGGGCCATCTGTTGCTGGCCGACGCCCTGGACGGCAGCGCGACGGCGCAGGCCGAGCATGGGCTGACCCGGCGCAGCCTGCAGCTCTGGGATGCGTGGCTGGGCGAGTCAGGCGCCAACAAAGGCAACGCCGAGGCAGCAGAACTGGCGCGCTGCGGCACGCTGTGGATTGCCGCCGACAAGGCCGAACTTGGCCTGGCCCTGCGCAAATGCGCTTGGTTGAATGAGCGCGGCATCAGCGCAGAAGTCCTTGGCGCTGATGCCTTGGCCCGCGCCGAGCCGATGCTGCGGCCCGGCCTTGCCGGCGCCTTGCGGGTGCCGGGTGATGCGCGCATCTATCCACCCAAGGTGGCGGCGCGTTGGCTGAACCAAGCGCGTGCCGAAATCATTCCTGGCCGCGTGGTTGCCTTTGACGGCCATAGCGTGCACCTCGCCGACGGCCGCCAGCTCTGGGGCGCCATGACCGTGCTGTGCGCCGGCCTGGCCAGCCAGCGCTGGTTGCCGCCCGGCAGCCTGGTGGCCAAAAAGGGCCACTTGGCCATCACTCAGCACTACCCGAACTCCATTACGCATCAGCTGGTAGAACTGGGCTATCAAAGCAAGGCCCACGCGGTGGACAGCGACTCGGTGTCCTTCAATGTGCAACCCCGGCCCGGTGGGCAGATCTTGATTGGCTCTTCGCGCCAGTTCCCCAAGCCCGGCCAGGCGGAGGATGAGCAAATAGACATGGCGACGCTGCAAAGCATGCTGGCCCACGCCTGCAGCTATCTGCCCGCCCTGGCCGGCATGAATCTGCTGCGCTGCTGGACCGGCCAGCGGCCCGCCAGCCGCGATGGCCGCCCGCTGATCGGCGCCCACCCCGAATACCCCCGCGTCTGGCTGGCCACGGGCCATGAAGGCCTGGGCGTGAGCACGGCGCTGGCCAGCGCTGAATTGCTGGCCGAGCTGAGCCTGCAAGCCCCACCCACCTTGTCTCCTGAACCCTGGGCGCCGCAACGCTTTTTCGCCGCATGAACAGCACTCACGCCAATCAGCTCCTGCTGCACATCAACGGCGACCCCCATCAGGTGCAAGGGCCATGCACGGTTGCCGCAGCTTTGGCGCAGGCGGGCGTACAGGCCACGCGGCGCTCCGCCACCGGGCAGCCGCGCGCGGCCTTTTGCGGCATGGGTGTGTGCCAGGAATGCCGAGTCAGCATTGACGGCATCGCGCAGCGCTTGGCCTGCCTGACGCCGGCCCGCGATGGCATGACCATTGAGGTGACCCCATGACGCGACTGCACGCCGATGTGCTGGTGGTGGGCGCTGGGCCGGCCGGCATCGCGGTTGTTTGCCAGCTGGCCGAAGCCGGCAAGTCCGTCATCTGGATCGACGCGGGCGCGGCTGCAGGTGGGCAGATTTGGCGCGCGCAGCTGCCGGCACGCTGGCAAGCACGACTGAAGGCAGTCGCGGCAAAGGTCCAACATCTGGCTGGCCATGCCGTGGTCAGCCCACTGCCCGCAGCGGCCGGCCAGCAGGCTCTGCTGCTGCAAAGCCAGCAAGACCCCAGCGCGGCGGCATTCGCCGTCCAAGCGCCGAATGTGCTGCTGGCGACGGGTGCGCGTGAACGCTTCATCCCCTTCCCGGGCTGGACCCTGCCCGGCGTCACCGGCGCGGGCGGCCTGCAGGCCTTGGTCAAGCAAGGCTGGCCACTCAAGGGCAAACGGGTGGTGGTGGCAGGCAGCGGGCCGCTGCTGCTGGCCACCGCGCACACGCTGCAAAGCCAGGGCTGCACACCCAGCTTGATTGCCGAGCAAGCCAGCAAAACGCAGCTGAGCCAGTTCGCGCTGCGCCTGGATGCGCGCTTCTGGGCGCAGGCGGCGTCAATGGCCTGGCAGCTGCGCCGCGTGCCCTTTCAAAGCGGGACCTGGGTGCTGCGCGCCCTGGGCGAAGAAAAACTGGAAGCCGTGGTGCTGAGCGACGGCCGGCGCGAATGGACCCAGGCCTGCGATGCGCTGGCCCTGGGCTATGGCCTGCTGCCCAATACCGAACTGGCCGCGTTGCTGGGTTGCGCCTTGCAGGCCAGCGCCATTCAGGTCGATCAGCAACTGCAGACCAGCGTGCCCGGCGTTTATGCCGCAGGCGAATGCACGGGCATTGCTGGCGTAGACAAAGCCTTGGCGGAAGGCGGCTTGGCCGCGCAAAGCATCCTGGGCCAGCAGCGCCAGCACGCACCCGCGGCCCTGCGGCGGGCGCGCCGCCATGGCCAGTTGCTGGCGCAAATTTTTGCTTTGCGCCCCGAGTTGCTGCAATTAGCCGAAGCCAAAACCATCATCTGCCGCTGCGAGGATGTGAGCCTGGGCGAACTCAAAGCGCAACGTAGTTGGCGCGAAGCCAAGCTGCAAACTCGCTGCGGCATGGGGGCCTGCCAGGGTCGCATCTGCGGGCCGATTTGTCAGGACTTGCTGGGCTGGCCCGCTGGCGCCGGTGAGCGCGCGGTGCGCGCGCCTTTGCAGCCGACGCCCATCTCGGCCTTTCTAAGCCCCGGCGTCAGCATGCCTGCCGACACCGATCAGAAAGATCAGGGCGATCCTTCGATCTTGTAGCCCGCTGCACGCCATTCCGGGAAGCCACCACGGAACCAGTAGACCTTGCTGTAGCCGGCCTTGACGGCGACGTGGCTGGCCTTGAAGCTCTTCCAGCATTCAGGGCCATTGCAGGCGAACACCAGGGCGGAGGCCTTGTCGGCGGGCAGCTGGCTCAAGTCGAACTTGTCATCCTCGACCTTGAAGTCAGCCTCTTTGGCGCTCTTCTCGTGATACGGCACCGACTTGGCGCCCGCCGCGTGGCCGGCCTTGTATTCGGCCTCGTTGCGGGTATCGATGAAGAGCGCGCCGCCTTGCAGCAACTTCGCCACGGCGGCAGCATCCACCTGCGTCGCGCCGGGCAAAGCGCGCGGGGTGAAATAGCCCAGGGTCGACACATACTCAAACGCGTCAGCACCGACGGCCTGCAGTTTCAGGCTGCCCGCTTGCGCGCCTTGCAGCGAGGCCCGCAGGCCCTCAGCGTTCAGCGTGCCACCGGGCTTCAGCGCCACACTTAAACCCGGCACGGCCTTGCTTTGCATCACCACCTTGAGCGACTCACCGGCGGCCTGCCAACGCTCGAACACGGCCCGCTCCACCGCCACCACATCGCAGCGACGGATCTGCAGGCAGACCAGCAAGGCATCTTGATAACGGCTTTCCAGCACGGCGCCAAAATGCTGCTTGATGGTGCTGTTGCTGGCATTAATTTCGCCACGCAACAAATAGGTGACCACGCTGTCCTGCATCGGCAGGCCCAGGCGCTTGCCGGCGGAGTCAGACAGCTTGTTGATGCTGCTGCTCTGCGGCGCCACCAGCACGGCCTGCACCGTCTTGTCCATGGTCGCCACGGGCTGATAGCCGTAACGCAAGGCGCTGCCCACCACATGGGCGGGGCCCACCACCAGATCATTCAGCCGCGAACGAGTCGCACTCAGGTCGGCCGTCGCATCATTGGATTGGGTCAGCTGCAAACCGCCAGCGGCACGCTCGCGCCGCAGCGACTGCTCCAGCACCTGGCGCCACTCACTGAATACCGCGAAGCGCGACTGCTCACCCTGGTCACCCGGGTTGACCACCACACTCAGTGGCGCCGCAACGCTGCAAAGCGGCAGGGCTGCAAGGGCGAGCGTGACCAGCACGCCGCACGAATGTGACGCTAGCGCTTGCTGCGCGCCTGAACGACCGGCAACACACAAAAAGCGCGATGCCAATGGCAACGCCAGTGAGTTGCGTGAGCGAGGGAATTGGGTTGTGAGTGCCATCTCGCCAGTCTAGGTCACCCAAACCGCCCGACCGAAGTCAGCCTGCGCAATGCGCGCTAGATCAAGGCAAAAAACTGACCAGTCGTGAGCTTCTCACGACTGCGCTCAAACGCTGTCTTTTGGCTTGGCGCAGCCCGGCTTGCAAACCACCTCGGTGCGGCCCAGGACACGCTTGGACTGCAAGTTACTTGGCGTGCGGTGCTTGCCGCATTTGAAGCAAGAACGCGTATGCCCGCTGCCCAAAAAGGGTGAGCCCCCCAGCTTGGACTCATAACGCAGGCCGTTATCGCTCACGGCGGTGTAGGTATCTTTGGTCATTGTTGTCGCTGGTTCGAAAGTACAGACCATCGTCGCTGGTGGCGTTGATGGCACTTTTGGCACTTGCAGCACTTTTGGCCCAGACTGGATTGACAGCCTGACCTAGATGCGTGCCTCCCTCTGCTCAATAGTAGGTGCAGCTTCTTGGGTTTGACTACCTCGCTTGCCCCATGTTTTGTCACAATTCGCGTCCCTGCGACCACCGAAGTAGGGGGTCGCACCGTTCAGGTGCTACTCCAGTCCCGACTTGGTGGTTTTGCAATCGTCGCTCTCACAACTTTTCACCCCTCCATGGCCAAACTGTTCTTTCGCTATGCCGCGATGAATGCCGGAAAATCAACGGCCTTGCTGCAAGTTGCACACAATTACGAGGAGCGCGGCCATATCGTTCGGCTCTTCACCGCTCAGCTGGACGACCGCTATGGCCGCGGCCAAATCACTTCGCGCTTAGGGCCGCAGCGGGAGGCGGAGTTGTTCAACGCCGACACCGACTTCTTGCGCGCGCACGAACAAGCACAAAGCAAGATCGCCTGCATCCTGATTGATGAGGCGCAGTTCCTGCTGAAAAGCCAAGTCTGGGCCCTGCATGAGCTGGCCCATTTGCACAATGTGCCGGTGATTTGCTACGGCCTGCGCACCGACTTTCGCGGGGAGCTGTTCAGCGGTTCAGCCAGTCTTTTGGCGCTGGCCGACGAAATGGACGAGATGAAGACCATCTGCGATTGCGGCCGCAAAGCCACCATGAATATGCGCGTGGATGCCCAGCAGCGCAAAGTCACCGAAGGCCAGCAGTTAGAGATTGGCGGCAATAGCCGCTACCGCTCGGTCTGCGGGCGCTGCTTCCGGCAGTCTTGAGTCTTGCGTGACCAAACGATCGAGCGCTAGCGAGTAGTTTTGTCACCAACTAATCAAGCGGGTTTCTTGCGCGACAGACCGATCGAGCGCTAGCGAGTAGTTCTGCCACCAACTGGTCAAGCGGGTTTCTTGCGTGGCAGAACGCTCGAGCGCTAGCGGGTGGTTTTGTCACCAACTGATTCTGCGGGCTCCTTGCGCGGCAAAGCGGCCACGGCGCAAACCGCGTGCACAGCAACTTTGCCCCGCGCAAAAAGAAAAACAGGCCAGTGCGCGAAGCATCTGGCCTGTTCTTTTGCTCAATTCACAAGGGAATCAAGGCTTGGCAAGTTGCTCGTCGAGCTCCTTGCAGGAAGGCGCGCAAACGGGTTGAGATTTGCCCAAGAGCTTCCTGGACTTGAGCATCGCGCGCGGACGATGTTTGCCGCACATAAAGCACGACATGGTTGCTGCACCAAAGGATGAGGTCGCCGCGAAAGGCGAACCTGGTGCTTTAGAGCGGTAGCGCAGACCATCGGCTTCGATGGTCGTTTTAGTACTGTCCTTGGCCACGTCGGTCCTGATAGTGAGTTGATGAGGATGAAAATGCCCATGCGCCCTGATCCGAACTTATGCAGTTCAGCCGGACGCATGTGCCAACTCCTCTATTTTCCCACGTTCTGAGCCGACTTCAGCGCCCGCTTTGCCCGACTTCGTGCCCAAGTTGACGGGGATATCCCTTATTTGAAGGCGATTCGAACCTGGATTGAAGCTAGCGGCCGAGAAAAACCGGCGTCCGCCGCTCGCCCCAAGCCGCCACGCCTTCGGCCAAATCAGCGGAGGCCACCGAACACGCCAGGTCTTGCTGCAGCGCCGCCACATCCAGCTGCCCGCGCGCGATGGCATTGAGGTGCTTCTTCATGCCCAAGAGCGCCAAGGGCGCCATGGCCAGCAATTGATCCAGCAGGGTTTGTGTGGCCGCTTCCAGCGCGGCCGCATCGGGCAGCAGACGATCCAGAAAGCCGCTGCTCAACATGGCCTGAGCATCCAGCGTCTCGCACAACAGCAGCACCCGCTTGGCCCAGGGCAGACCCAGGCGGGTGACATAGCGCTCCAGCCCGCCGCGATAGAAATGCAGGCCTAAGCGGGCAGCGGGCACAAACATCTCGCAACTCTGCGTGCCGAGGCGGAAGTCACTGGCCAGCGCCAGATCGGTGGCGCCGCCGTAAATGCCGCCTTGAATCATGGCCACCGTGACCGGCCGGGCCGCCTCCCAGTCGTCAGCCAAGGCTTCGAACAGGGCGCCAGCATCCACGCCCGGCACCGCACCAATATTGAAGCCGCTGCAGAAATGCTTGCCCTCGGAGGCCAGCAGCAGCACTCGCACCGCTTCCGCCTCGTTGACTTGGGCGAGCTGCGCCCGCAGCAATTGCAAATCAGCAATTTCCAGACGGTTGGCGACCCGGGGGCGGCGCAGGGTGATACGGGCCAAAGGGCCGTCGATGGTGAGTGAGGGGGCATGTCCAGTCATAGCCACGAAAGCTTAGCACCCTAGGCTAGGCGCAGACTGACTGGACTGTGGCCGCGCCATGCCTGCATTTCTCGCTGTTTTGAGCGGCGCAGGCGTTTGCACATAGCCCCACGGGAACAATCGGCTGTCATTCAAAAAACATCAAAGCAAATTCGACCGACCAGTCGGACGAAACATTTGCGCTTTGTCAATGCGGCACAGCACCGAGAGCCATTCCAGGCTTTTTCAGTAGAGTGCACCGCAAGCCTTCCGGAGACCTACGCCCTTATGGATTTCTCAATCGCCAGCATCCTGATGCTAGACGGCCTGACCAATGGGGCGATTTACGCCTTGCTGGCGCTGGCCACCGTGCTTGTGTTCGCCGTCACTCGCATCATCTTCATTCCGCAAGGTGAGTTTGTGGCCTTCGGCGCCCTCACCCTGGCGGGCCTGCAAATGGGCAAGACCCCCGGCACCATCGCCTTCTTGCTGGTCTTGGCCGCCCTGGTGGCTGTGCTGGATCTGGTGGCCGGGCTGCGCGCCGGCAAAGCCGTCGGTCTGGTGGTGAAACAGGTACTGCGCGCGCTGATCCCACCCGCGGCCATCGGCCTGCTGGCCTTGTGGGCGGCGCCGCAGCAGTTGTCGCTGCTGCTGCAAGTCTTGCTGACGCTGGCCGTTGTCACGGCCATGGGGCCGCTGCTGTACCGGCTGGCTTACGAATCGCTGGCCGAGGCCTCGGTGCTGGTGCTCTTGATCGTGTCAGTTGGTGTGCACTTCGCTTTGACCGGCCTTGGCCTCGTGTTTTTCGGCGCCGAGGGCTCACGCAACCCGAGCTTTTGGGATGCGTCGTTCACCGCCGGGCCGCTGCTGGTGTCGGGGCAGACACTGATCATCATCATGGCCTCGGCCGCGCTGATCATCTCGCTATGGCTGTTCTTTGAGCGCAGCCTGTACGGCAAGGCCTTGCGGGCCACGGCGGTGAACCAGTTGGGAGCCCGCCTGATGGGTATTTCCAGCAGCTCGGCCGGACGCTTGTCCTTCACGATGGCGGCCTTCATCGGCGCCTTGTCGGGCGTCTTGATCAGCCCGACCACCACGATCTTCTACGACAGCGGCTTCCTGATTGGCTTGAAAGGCTTTGTCGCCGCCGTCTTCGCCGGCCTGGCCAGCTACCCCGGTGCGGCGCTGGGCGCCGTGCTGGTGGGGCTGCTGGAGTCCTTCAGCTCCTTCTGGGCCAGCTCCTTCAAGGAGGTGATTGTGTTCACCTCCATCTTGCCGGTGCTGCTGTGGCGTTCGCTGCGCAACCCGCATCACGAAGAATCCTAAAACCTTGTGGGGCAGGCGAGCCTGGCCAATGCCGGCACGTACTGCCCCCAACTGGCGAAGAAAATGAACTTGCGAAAAATCTTTTCCCTGGCCGCCCTGGCCCTGCTGTTCGCCCTGCCCTTGCTGCCGGTGCCCGAGTTCTGGATCACCCAGCTCAACTACATCGGCCTGTTCGCGTTGGTCAGCGCCGGCCTGGTGCTGCTGACCGGCGTGGGTGGCTTGACCTCCTTCGGCCAAGCCGCTTTTGTAGGCCTGGGCGCCTACACCACGGCCTTGCTGAGCACCCAGTTTGGCGCCTCGCCCTGGCTGGGTCTGTTGGCCGGTTTGGTCGTCACCGCGGGTGTAGCGCTGGTGCTGGGCCTGCTGACCCTGCGCATGTCGGGCCACTACTTGCCGCTGGCCACCATCGCCTGGGCCCTGAGCCTGAACTACACCATGGCGAATATGGAGTTTTTGGGCAAGTACGACGGCATCCAGGGCATGCCGCCCATCCACTTCCTCAATATCAGCCTGCAAGACGGCCGTGCCATCTACTACCTGATCTGGGTGATTGCCCTGCTGGCGGCCTGGGGCTTGCTCAACCTGCTGGACTCGCGCTCGGGCCGGGCCATCCGCGCCTTGAACGGCGCCACCACCATGGCCGAGGCCATGGGCGTGTCGACCTTCCGCTACAAGGTCATCATCTTCGTGCTGGCGGCCTTGCTGGCCTCGATCTCGGGCTGGCTGTTTGCCCACTTGCAGCGCAGCGTCAACCCCAGTCCCTTCGCGCTGAAGATGGGTATCGAATACCTCTTCATGGCCGTGGTGGGCGGCGTGGGCACAGTGTGGGGCGCTTTCATCGGCGCGGGCGTGTTCAAGATCATCGAAGACCAGCTGAAGGAGCTGCTGCCCGCCCTGCTGGGCAGCAGTGGCAACTTCGAAATCATCGTGCTGGGCATCGTGCTGGTGCTGATCATCAAATACGCGCCCAAAGGCATCTGGCCTTACACGACCGCGGCCTTGTCACGCTGGTTCCCGGCCGAGCCGCGCACGCGCGATTGGCAAGGCGCAGCACCCCTGCAGGCACGCGACAAGCCGGCGCCGCAGGAATTACTGCTGGACGTCGACAAGGTGCGCAAGCAGTTCGGCGGCTTGGTGGCAGTGAACGATGTGTCCTTCCAGATCCATGCGGGCGAGATCATCGGCCTGATCGGCCCCAATGGCGCAGGCAAGAGCACCACCTTCAATCTGATCTCGGGCGTCTTGCCTTTGAGCAGCGGCGGCGTGCGTTTCCGCGGCCAGGCGGTGGGCGGTAAAACTTCGCGCGAGATTGCCCGCATCGGCATGTCGCGCACCTTCCAACACGTCAAGATGATTGCCGACATGACGGTGCTGGAGAACGTCGCGCTGGGCGGTTATCTGCGCAGCAACAAGGGCGTGGCGGCAGGCGTTCTTGGCCTCGACAAAGAGGAAGAAAAGCGCCTCTTCGCTGAGGCCGAAAAGCAGCTGCAGCGCATCGGCATGGCCGGGCAGATGTTTGAGCTGGCCGGCAACCTGGCCCTGGGGCCGCAGCGCCTGATGGAGATCGCTCGCGCCCTTTGCACGGACCCGGCCCTGCTGCTGCTCGACGAGCCCGCCGCCGGCCTGCGCCACAAGGAAAAACAAGCCCTGGGCGAAGTGCTGCGCCAGCTCAAACGCGAAGGCATGAGCGTGCTGCTGGTGGAGCACGACATGGAATTCGTGATGGGCCTGACCGACCGCATCGTGGTGATGGAGTTCGGCACCAAGTTGATTGAAGGCACGCCGGATGAAATCCAGGCCAGCCCCATCGTGCGCGCCGCCTACCTCGGCACCGACCATTGAGAGACACCGTCAGATGAGCAAATTACTTCTTGATGTGAAGGGCCTGCACGCCGGCTACGGCCGCGCCGAGGTGCTGAGCAATCTCAGCCTGAACCTGCCCGAAGGCGCGGTGGTGACCGTGATCGGCCCCAACGGCGCGGGCAAGAGCACCACGCTGAACGCCTTGATGGGCGTGCTGCCCGCCAAGGGTCAGGTCTTGCTGGACGGCGAGGACATCAGCACCCTGGGCTTGGAAGAGCGGGTGATGAAGGGCTTGGCCCTGGTGCCCGAAAAGCGCGAGCTCTTCACCACCATGAGCGTGGCAGACAACCTGATCCTCGGCGGCTACCGGCCCATGCGCCTGGGCCAGCAGGACTGGCGCGAGGGCCTGGACAAGGTCTACGCCCTGTTCCCGCGCCTGAAAGAGCGGAGTGAGCAATTGGCCGGCACCTTATCGGGCGGCGAGCGGCAAATGCTGGCCGTGGGCCGCGCCCTGATGGCGCAGCCCCGCGTGCTGATGCTGGACGAGCCCAGCCTGGGCTTGGCGCCGCTGGTGGTGAAAGAGATTTTCCGCATCGTCGCGCGCCTGCGCGATACCGGCGTGTCCATCCTGCTGATCGAGCAGAACGCCCGCGCCGCGCTGGAAGTGGCCGACTACGGCTATGTGCTGGAGACCGGCGAAATCGGTTTGCAAGGCCCGGCCAATGAGTTGGCGCGCGACCCCCGTGTGATCGAAACCTATCTGGGTGCGGCCAAAAAGCCCGCCTGATCCGGGCGCCGCAGCTGGCGGGCAAGAAGAGCAAACAAGCCCTCGAACGCCAGCGCCAGCAGCGCAGCCGGCAAAGCGCCAGCCAGCAGCAAGCCGCGGTCGTTGAGCGCCAAGCCGGTGACGATGCGTTCGCCATAGCCTCCCGCGCCGATGAAGGCGGCGATGGTGGCCGTGCCCACGGCAATGCTGGTGGCGGTGCGCAGGCCAGCCAAGATCACTGGCGCTGCCAGCGGCAAGTCAATCAAGCGCAGGCGCTGCCAGGTCGTGAAACCCATCGCCATGCCGGCCAAGCGCAAGCCTGCCGGCACTTCGGCCAAGCCGGTGCAGGTATTGCGCATGATGGGTAGCAAGGCATAGAGCGTCAGCGCCAGCAAGGCGGGCAAGGTGCCGATCTGATTGAAGGCCGAGATCAACACGGCCAACAGCGCCAGCGCCGGCACGGTTTGCATCAGGCCCGTGGCGCCCAGCACAAGACCGCGCAGCCGCGCATGCGGCGCCACCCAGGTGGCCAAGGGAATGCCCAGCAAGCCCGCCAGGCCCACGGCACCCAAAACCAGGCTCAGATGCTGCCAAGTCAATCGACCCAGATCCGGGCCGGTGAGCTTGGCCCAATAGCTATTGGCCGCAACAGCAGAGCCGGGCAAGACGGAAGGTACGGGCTGCGCAGGCGCCGGCCCAGCCGCCAGGAATTCCTTGGCAATCGCGGCAAAGCCCTGCCCCTGCAATTCCGCTTGGGCATTCATGCGGATCATCGCCGCCTCGTCGATGCGGCCACGCAGGCTTTGCAGCTTTGCCCAGGCTTCGGGGTGGCGCTGCGGCAGGTCCAGCCGGTACAGCAGCATCGCGTCATAACGCGCAAAGTAAGCGCCATCGTCTTGCAGCAAGCGCAGGCCTTGCTGGGCGATCTTGGCGTCGGTGGTGTAGATGTCGATCACATCCACCTGGCCGGCCGCGATGGCTTCGAAGGCCAGGCCGTGATCCAGGCCTTGCGGCTTTTGCTTCAAGCCATAGCGCTGCGCCAAGCCCGGCCAACCGTCGGCACGGCCGATGAACTCATTGCTGAGGCCCAGGCGCAACCCCGGCTGATGGGCCAGATCGGAGAGCTTGGTTAAACCCAGGCGCTGCGCCACATCCGCGCGCACCGCCAAGGCATAGCCGTTGTTGAAGCCCAGGGCAATGTCCAGGCCCAAACCCAGGGGCTTGAGTTGGGCGCGCAGGGTAGCGAGATCGGTGGGCCCGGTGTTCTTGAGAATCTCGCGGTTCACCGTGCCCAAGTACTCGGGATAGATATCGATGCTGCCGGCCTGCAAGGCCGCGTAAACGATGGCTGTGTTGCCCAGGCCTTGCTTGATTTCAACCCGACTGCCCACACTGCCAGCCTGCACGGTCTGCGCCAGCACCTCGGCCAGGATGTAGCTCTCCGTGAAACGCTTGGAGCCTATGCGCAGCGGCTCGGGCTCGGCGAGCGCTGCTGACGCCCCAAAAAGCATCAAGAGCCACACGCCAAAAATGCCCAAAACGCCCAACAACGCCCAGCCTCGCAGGGGCGCGCGCAGCACAGCATGCGACGGGTGGCTCATGGCACGCAGCATAAAGGCTGAAACCTTTGAGCAGCGCTCGGAGATACTGCCCCCACTCTCCGCGACCAGACTTACCCGCCCATGAAACACGCATTCCCTTCCTTGCTTGCCGTGGCCGCCGCCTTGCTGCTGACGGCCGCCCCCAGCCTGCGCGCCGACCCAGTGGGCGAAGTCGACACCGTGTTCAAGCTGATTGGCCCGGATCACAAAATCGTGGTCACCGCCTACGACGACCCCAAGGTGCCAGGCGTCACCTGCTATGTGTCCCGCGCCAAGACCGGCGGCGTTTCGGGAGCCCTGGGGCTGGCGGAAGACAAGTCCGAGGCCTCCATCGCCTGCCGCCAGACCGGCACCATCAGCTTCGCCAAGCCCTTGCCCAAGCAAGAAGAGGTGTTCAGCGAGCGCGCCTCGCTGGTGTTCAAGCGCCTGCGCGTGGTGCGCATGGTTGACGCCAAACGCAACACCCTGGTCTACCTGAGCTACTCCGACCGCGTCATCGAAGGCTCACCGCAAAACAGCGTGACGGCCGTGCCGGTGGACAAAGCCAGCCCCATCCCGCTCAAGTAGACCGCACGCCGGGCCGATTGCCGACGTTCACCGTCAACATGGAGGCCGCAAGAGGGCCGAAGTGAAGGCACATCACCGCAGCCGGCGGGCCGGGGCTGCGTGGATGAGCGCGCCGATCCGTGAGCGAACAGCGACTTGCGAAATGGGGCTTGAAAGCCCGCAAGGCTTCACTTACGCTGGGGCGTTCGACCGCAACACCGTGATGCCAGCAAAAAGGAGCCGCCCATGCCCAGCCCTCTTTCCAGTGCAGCGCAGGCGCCCTCGCCTGCTGATGTGAGCGGCATCCGCAGCCTGGCCCTGCTCGGGGCAGCGGCCTCGGGCAAGACCACGCTGCTGGAGGCCTTGCTGCAACACAGCGGCGTGATCGCGCAGGCAGGCACGGTCGAGCGCGGCAACACGGTCAGCGACTTCGATGCGCTGGAGCGTCGCCTGCAGCACTCGCTCTATGCCAGCCTGGTCCACATGGATCACGCCGGCCTGCGCATCCACGCCATCGACACCCCCGGTGCGCCCGACTTCATCGGCCAATCTCTGCCCGCGCTGGAAGCGGTGGACTCGGCGGTGATCGTCATCAACGCGCAGAACGGCCTGGAGTTGATGGCCTCGCGCATGCTGGAAGCGGCCGGCCAGCGCGGCCTGTGCCGGTTGATTGCGATCAACAAGATCGATGCGGCCGAGCTGAACCTGCCGGCCCTGCTGGCGCAATTGCAAGAAGTGTTCGGGCGCGAATGCCTGCCACTCAATTTGCCGGCCGATGGCGGGCGCCGCGTGCAGGATTGCTTTTTCGCCAGCAGCGGCGCGGCCGATTTCTCCAGCGTCGCCGAGGCTCACCGCGCGCTGGTGGAGCAAGTGGTGGAGGTGGATGCCGCCTTTGTTGACCGCTACCTCAACGATGGCGATGTGGATCCGCGCGAGTTGCACGAACCGCTGGAGCAGGCTCTGCGTGAGGGCCATCTGATCCCCGTCTGCTTCACCTCGGCGCGCAGCGGCGCGGGCGTGGCGGAGTTGCTGGCCATCATCGGCCACCTGCTGCCCAACCCGGCCGAGGGCAACCCGGCCCGCTTTGTGCGTGGCGAAGGCGCGGACGCCGAAGCCCTGGTGCTGCGACCCGAGCCCGGCGCCCATGTGTTGGCCCATGTGTTCAAGGTCAACTCTGACCCATATCTGGGCAAGCTCGGCATGTTGCGGGTGCACCAGGGCACGCTGAGCCGCAACAGCCAGCTCTTCGTCGGCCATGCGCGCAAGCCGGTGCGCATCGGCCACCTCTTCCTTTTGCAAGGCGCCAAGCACATCGAGGTGGACCGGGTGCTGCCGGGCGAGTTGTGCGCCGTGGCCAAGATCGATGAATTGGTTTACGACGCCGTGCTGCATGACGCGCCCGAGGACGAGCACATCCACCTCGCCCCGCTGGAGTTCCCGCAACCTGTGCACGGCCTGGCCATCGCGCCGGCCCGCCATGGCGACGAGCAGCGCCTGTGGGAGACCCTGCACCGCCTGGCCGAGGAAGACCCTTGCCTGAAGATCGATCGCGACGGCCAGACCGGCGAGACCGTCATCTTCGGCCTGGGCGGCTTACATCTGCGCATGCTGCTGGAACGCCTGCGTGAGAGCTACCGCTTCGAAGTCATCACCCACCCGCCACGGGTGGCCTACCGCGAAACCATTGCGGCAGCGGCCGAAGGCCATTACCGCCACAAAAAGCAAAGCGGCGGGGCCGGCCAGTTTGGCGAGGTCTATCTGCGCATCGAGCCCTTGCCGCGCGGCGGCGGCTTTGAGTTCGTGGATGCGGTCAAAGGCGGCACCATCCCTGGCCAATTCATGCCGGCGGTTGAGAAAGGCGTGCGCGCTGGCCTCGCGGCAGGCGTGGTGGCGGGCTACCCGCTGGTGGACTTGCGCGTCACCGTGTTCGACGGCAAACACCATTCGGTGGACAGCAAGGAAATCGCCTTCGTCACCGCGGGAAAACGCGCCCTGATGGTGGCCGTGCGCGAAGCCCGCCCGCTGGTGCTGGAGCCGATGGTGACGCTAGAGATCACCACACCGGCCGCCGCAATTGGCGACATCACCGGCGACCTCGCGGCGCGGCGCGGCCAAGTCAATGGCACACGCAACCCGGTACCTGATCGCATCATCGTGCAGGGCCTGGCACCGCTGGCCGAGCTGTCCAGCTACCAGACCCGACTCAATGCCATGACCAGCGGCCAGGGCCGCTACACCGTTGAGTTATCGCATTACGAGCCTGTGCCGCCGAATACGCAAGCGGCCCTGATGGCGGCGCACAAGGTCAGCGAGGAAGAGTAGGCCGAGTGCGCCAGCGCAGCGCCGCAATGGCGCGGAGGGACGGCGGCCAGGCCTCTCGTTGGCGGTACTTCATCAGGCCTTGGCCCTGCCTTGACCTGATCCCGGAAAGCACCTGCCGCAGCGCCGCAGCATGTCCTCGCTTTATCATTGGGGCATGACCTCCTCCCCCGTGGACGTCGCGCAAGTCCGTTTGGACAACGCGATGCGCCTATTCGAAGAATTCGTTGCCCTCTCCGTCAAGCACCCCGACCCGGCCACCCTGCGCGGGCTGGAGCGGCGCTTCGCCGAACGTTTGCAGATCCAACCCAGCTACTGGAGCCAGATCAAGAGCCGCTCACGCCAGATCGGCGAACGCCTGGCGCGCCAGTTTGAGCAGCTGTTTCACAAGCCGCCCTACTGGATGGACCAGCCCCAGGCCACCCCGCCAGCGGGAAAAATTGCAGCCCAGGAGGAGATGCCTAGCCTGCCCCAGGATGATGATGAACGCTTTATCGTCGGCCTGGTTCTGACCTACTACCGCCGCCATCCGCAACGCGCCCGCACCCGTTTGCTGGACCTGCTGGGCGAGGTGCTGACGCCGCCTGCGGCCACGCCGGCTGCCCCACCGTCGCCCAAGCCAACGCCTGTGAAGGCCCTGGCCAAGGGCATCGCGGCGCCCGGCACCGCAGCACCTGCAGGCGGTGCCGCCGAACTGGACGAGTGGCGACGCTTGCAACAAGGCATCGCGCCACTCAAGCCAAAGAAGCGCTAGGTCAAAACCAGCGCCAGCACTTTGTGATAAATACAACTTGCGTAAGATAAACAAACGTTTATCATTTGCGCAAGTTGTGATGACGCACATCGCAACGAAGTCGCGCCATCCCAGCAACACCCGCTGCGCTCTGTTCTGAGTGCCGCATTGACCGCACGCCATCTCGCCGATACCCCCGGTTCAGCCGCGGCATGGCCTGCGCTTTTCGCTCTCTCGTCCTGATCTCTTGAAACACGCTGCCGCGCTGCAGTTGCGCCGCTGCATTGCCTGAAAAGGAATTTGCCATGCCTCAGTTCACCTCTCCACGCCCCTTGGGCGGCCCTGCCTTGCTCAAGCTGCGCAAGCCGCGAAATCCCCTGGTGGCCCCGGCGCTGATGCGCCAGGCCGGCCGCCATGGCAGCAGCCAGGCGGCCAAACGCCAACGCGCGCAGATTGAGCTGCGCCAACAAATTGAAGCCCTGGGCCGGCCCGACCGCTGTCCCTGACGCCAATCACGCGGTGCGGCAAGCGCTCACCGCCTCAGGAGAAGAATCATGTTGAGATTGAGAGACTTGCACGGCGCTCACGACAGCCGCGAGAGCTGCCTCATCACCCACCAAGCCTGGCGCCTGCGCCTGGTCACTACCTTGCTGTGGGCCAGCGCCTTGCTGACCCGCCTGGCCTGTCGGCTGCAGCGCCTGCACCGCGGCGGCCGCCGCGGCAAGCCCGAGCTGGAGTTCTACAGCGAGGCCGCCGCCCCCGAAGGCGCGCTGTATGTGGATGGCCATTTGCTGGGCACCTTGCCTGGCGTGACGCGGCTGTGAAGCAAACCCAAACGGACCTATCAAGAAGGCGATGCAAAACTCCTATGCCGAGGAACTCGATCAATGCCGCCAGGCCTTGATCGAGGAACAAAACCACTCACTGGCCAGCACCGCGCAGTGGTCCCATGTCGACAAGCGCCAAGCGCATGCCGACTGGGACGCGCTCTACCAACGGCTGGCCCAGCTGGTGGACCGCAGCCCCGCCCAAGCGGATGAGGTTCAGGCGCTGATGGCCCAGCACTACGCCATTGCCAGCCGCTTCTTCCGCCCCAGCAAACAGGCTTACATCGGTATGGCTTTGTTCTATGCTGAGAACACCGAGATGCGCAACTTCCACAACAGCTACCACCCGAATATGGTGAGATTCTTGCGTGAAGCCATGGCAGCCCACGCGCATCAAATGCTCTAGCTGGCGGTCGTGATCCGGCGCAGGTGAGGCCGCGATAGGATGACGCATTCAACATATGCGCAGCATCGCCGCCCGGGACATCACCGCCATGTCAGATCCTCTTCCCTTGCCACCCTTGCGCCAGGCCCTGCCGGACCTGGCCAGTTGGGTGGCATTTTTCAGTGCCACTGAAATTCCGGTGCTGGCCGAAACCGCCGATCACCTCGAGCTGATGCGCGCCAACGAGGATGCGGCCGATGCCAACAACCTCGGCGAAATGATGGGCAGCGACCCGCTGATGAGCTTGAAGGTGCTGGCCCATGTGGCCCAGCAACGTGCTGGCCAGGCTTCGAGCCATGTGCAGACCGATGCCGAGACCGTCATCGCGGCCCTGGTGCTGATGGGCATCACGCCCTTCTTCCGCGCCTTCGGCCCGCAAGCGGTGGTGGAGGAGCGCCTGGCCCTGCAGCCCTGGGCGCTGGAAGGCTTGCAGCGTGTGCTGCGCCGCGCCGATCGTGCCGCCCACATGGCCTTGAGCTTTGCGGTGCACCGGCTCGACCCGGATGCGCCGGTGATTCACAGCGCCGCGCTTTTGCACGACTTCGCCGAAATGCTGCTGTGGGTGCATGCGCCCGAGTTGGCGCAAGAGATGCGCCGTCGCCAATTGGCCAACCCGCAGCTGCGCAGCGCCGAGGTGCAGCGCCAGGTGCTCAATATCGAGCTGGCTGATCTGGAGCGCGCCTTGCTGCGCGAGTGGCATCTGCCGGAGCTGCTGCAAAACATCATCGACGACACGCGCGAGCACGACCCACAGGTGCAATGCGTCAAGCTGGCCATCCGCGTGGCGCGCCACACGGCGGACGGTTGGGACAACGAGGCCGTTCCCGATGACGTCTGCGAGATTGCCGACCTGCTCAAGCTCGGCAACCAAGCCACCCTGAATCTCTTGCATGAATTTGACTGAAAGACCCACCATGGCCGGCCCCAGCCCCGAATTTTGGAAAGAACGTTTCGCCAGCGGCCAGACCGCCTGGGACCGCGGCGCACCGCATCCGCAATTGCTGCAGTGGCTGACGGCCGGCGTGATTCGCCCCGGCATGAGCATCCTGGTGCCGGGCTGCGGCCGCGGCCATGAGCTGGTGGCGCTGGGCGAAGCTGGCGTGGCCGCCATCGGGCTGGACTACACCCCCGCCGCCGTGGAGATTGCGCGCGCCAAGCTGGGCCAACTGCCGGGCCGGGTGGAGCTGGCCGATGTGCTGCAGTGGCAGGCGCCGGAGCTGCTCGACCGGGTCTACGAACAGACCTGTTTGTGCGCCCTTCACCCGGATCATTGGCAGACTTATGCCGCGCAGATTCACCGCTGGCTCAAGCCCGGCGGCTACCTACTGGCCTTGTTCATGCAGGCGCGGCGCGACAACGCCAGCGAGGGCGTGGTGGAAGGCCCGCCCTATCACTGCGACATCAACGCGATGCGAGCCCTGTTCCCGGCCACGCTCTGGGATTGGCCCGCGCCGCCCTATGCCTCACAAGCCCACAACCAAGGCTGGTTCGAGCTGGCGGTGCAGCTGCGCAAGCGTTAAGCCAATCTAAGCCCAGCTAAGCCTCGCCCAGGGAAGCACGCACCCTCACACCGGCACGGCGGTGGTGTTCTTCAGGTGATCCAGCACAAAGCTGGTTTTGCAGTCTTGCACGCTGGGGTGCTTGAGCAAGGTGTCGGTGATGAAGCGGGCGTAATGCGCCATGTCCTGCACCACCACGCGCAGCAGATAGTCCATCTCACCGGTCAGCGCCGCGCACTCCACCACCTCCGGCCAGGTCTGCACCGCTGCGCGGAACAAATCCATCGGGTTGCGCTTATGGCTCTCGGTGTGTTTTTCCAGGCGCACATTGATGTAGGCCGTCAGCCCCAAGCCGACCTTGGCGGGCGCCACCAGGGCCACATAGGCGGAGATGGCGCCGCTTTCTTCCAGGCGCCGCACGCGGCGCAGCACCGCCGAAGCGGAAAGGCTGACTTGCTCGGCCAAGGCGTCGTAAGTGACGCGGCCGTCAAGCTGCAACGCTCTCAGAATGCGCCGATCAATCGCATCAAGCTGAATTTCATTTCCCATTCTGCAAAGTGTCGCAGGATTCCTGCGCGGCAGCGCTGGCGCACGCCTGAGTTCGCATGAATCCTGCGCAGCTCCGACCCTACAGTCACAAGTCTTTCGCAGGGCCGCCGCCGGGATTGATTGACGCCGCATTCAAGGCGGGCACCGGGGCGAGTTCTGCTGGCGCAAAACATCTAGGAGCAAAACATGGCATTCACCCCCTGGGACAACCCGATGGGCACCAACGGCTTTGAGTTCATCGAATTCGCCGCCCCCGAACCCGCCCAACTGGGCAAGCTGTTTGAAACCATGGGCTTCACCGCCGTGGCCAAGCACCGCCACAAGAACGTCACGCTGTACCGCCAAGGCGGCGTGAACTTCATCATCAACGCCGAGGCCGACTCTTTCGCTCAGCGCTTCGCGCGCTTGCACGGCCCCTCGATCTGCGCCATTGCCTTCCGCGTTAACGATGCGGCTCAAGCCTACAAGCGCGCACTGGAACTGGGCGCCTGGGGCTTTGACAACAAGGCCGGCCCGATGGAGCTGAACATCCCGGCCATCAAGGGCATTGGCGATTCGCTGATCTACTTCGTTGACCGCTGGCAAGGCAAGGATGACGCCCCGCAAGGCGCCATCGGCAATATCAGCATCTACGACGTCGACTTCGTACCCCTGCTCGACGCCGAGGGCAAAGCCGTGCCCGCCAACCCCGTGGGCCATGGCCTGACCTATATCGACCACCTGACGCACAACGTCTTCCGCGGCCGCATGAAGGAATGGGCCGAGTTCTACGAGCGCTTCTTCAACTTCCGCGAAGTGCGCTACTTCGACATCGAAGGCAAGCTGACCGGTCTGAAGAGCAAGGCCATGACCAGCCCTTGCGGCAAGATCCGCATCCCGATCAACGAGAGCAGCGACGACAAGAGCCAGATCGCCGAGTACCTGGACCTGTACAGCGGCGAAGGCATCCAGCACGTCGCCATGGGTACGGACAATATCTACAGCACGGTGGAAGGCATGAAGGCCACCGGCGTCGAGTTCCAAGACACCATCGAGACCTATTTCGACCTGATCGACAAGCGCCTGCCCGGCCATGGCGAGAATGTGGATGAGCTGCGCCGCCTGCGCATCCTGATCGACGGCGCCGCCCACCTGGACGCTCCGAACGAGCTGCTGCTGCAGATTTTCTCCAAGGAAGTCATCGGCCCGATCTTCTTCGAGCTGATTCAGCGCAAGGGCAATGAAGGCTTCGGCGAGGGCAACTTCAAAGCCCTGTTCGAAAGCATCGAGCTGGATCAAATCCGCCGCGGCGTTTTGAAGGTGGACGAAGCCGTCAAGTAAACAAGGCCAGGCCGGCGCGGCAGCGCGCCGTCAATGCCAAGCCCTGATGTGCGCCACTTCGGTGGACGTGCCTCAGGGCTTTTTTGTGGGCGCTGTATGCGCGGCGGGCGTTGTGGCGGCGTCGGCAGGCGCTTCGCCGAGCAGTTGCAGCAAGTCGGCCAGCACACGCGGTGCGAACACGAGGCCCAAGTGCCCAACAGCAGTCATTTCGATGGCGCGCGAGCCGGGCAACAAGGCCGAGCTGGAGGGAAACACGATCTGGTCGCAGTGGCTGAAATAGCAGTCGAACTGCGCGCCCAGGTCCGCCGGCTCCTGCGCCGCCAATTGCGCCAGCCAAGGGCTGCCATAGCGCATCTGGTGGGCATTGCGTGCCGCCGCCATATAGGCCGACCAGGTGCCGGCATGCGGTGTGCCCAAGGTCAGCACCCGGCGCACCCGCGTCGCCCCAGGCACAGCCCCCGAGCCATGGCGCCGCCACCAAGCCCGCACCGCCAGGCCGCCCATGCTGTGGGCCACGATCACCGGTGGCGCGCCTCCGCTGGCGAGGGTCAACTCACGCAGCGCGGCCTCGATGGCATCGGCATAGGCGTCGATCGAGCCAAAGGCGGGCTCCAGCGTCAGCGCGAGATACGGATGGCCGTCGGCCTGCAAGCGCTGCATCCAGCCATTCCACAAACCGCGATTGCAGCAAAAGCCATGCACCAGCAAAACGCCAGTGCGGCGAGGCGGCGGCTGATCAGACGAGGCGGCAAGGGGCAAATTCTGCGCAAAGGCTTGGGCCGCAAAGGGCTGGCGCCAGGAAAACACCCGCTCCAGCGCGGGCAACTCCCGCCACCAGGCTTGCAATAGCTCCCAGGCGCCGGGGCCATGGCCATGGCCTTGCGGCTGGCGATTGACCCAGGCCAGGGCCGCAAACAAAGGCAGCGATGCCCAGACATGGGCAAACACCGCCAACAACGCCAGGGCAACGCCTAGACCGGGCCGCCCTTGCTGGCCGAAGTAGGCCACAAGCCCCAGGCCCACGCTGAGGCGCAAGAGGAATTGCAGCCGCTGTATCCATGCATTCATGCCTGCAGTGTAAAAGCCGGCACAGGCACAATGAGGCGCAAACCACTGCCCCGGGCGCACATGGATTCAGAAACCTCCGTCACCAGCATCCTGGCCCATTTGCAAGACGTTGAGCGCCACCGCAGCCTGCGCAGCGGCGACCCGGCCCTGACGCGCCAGGTGGAGGCACTCAAGCATTACCAGCAGCAACGCTTTGCGCGCACGTACACCGATCTGCTGAACTCCAGCCGCTACGCACAACCCGCACGCTTTTTTCTGGAAGATCTCTACGGCCCGGCCGACTTCTCCCGGCGGGATGCCCAGTTCGCGCGCGTGGTGCCGGCGATGGTGAAGCTGTTCCCCAATGAAGTGGTGTCCACCGTGGCGCGGCTGGCCCAGTTGCATGCCTTGTCTGAAAGCTTTGACACCCGCATGGCTACCTTGCTGGGCGAAGATGCATTGACGGCGCCCCGCTATGCCCGTGCCTGGTTCAACTGCGGCGATGAAGCGAACCGGCGCCTGCAGATCGAGCTGACGCTGGAGGTGGGCCGCTCGCTCGACGAGCTGACCCGCAAGCCCTTGCTGCGCCAGGCCTTGCGCCTGATGCGCGGGCCGGCTGCAGCCGCCGGCCTGGCCGAGCTGCAGAGCTTTTTGGAACAAGGCTTCGACACCTTCAAAGCCATGCGCGGCGCCAGCGACTTTCTGGCCATCGTCCGCCAGCGCGAACTCAACTTGCTCTCGCTGCTGTTCAGCGAGGCCGCCGTCCATCGGCTAGAGACCAATCGCTGTCTCCCAGGTGACGAGCCCCTAGGGCAATTACCCTAGCCGGGAGCGGGCCGCTGCCCGCACCATGGGCGCCAACCACTTTGGAGCTTTGCCCGTGCCTACAGCGACCGCCGACATCCATCGCCTAATGCCCGAATCAAACGGCACTAGCTCAAGCGCCAAGCCCTGGCTGAAAAGCTACCCGCCCGGCGTGCAGGCGGAGATCGACTGCGGGGTCTACCGCTCGCTGGTGGATTTGCTGGATGAGGCATTTCGCAAATACGCCAAGCGCGATGCCGCCGAGTGCATGGGCCAGCGCCTGAGCTACGGCGAACTCGATGCACATGCCACCGCACTGGCGGCCTGGCTGCAGAGCAAAGGCCTGGCCAAAGGGGCGCGGGTGGCCATCATGATGCCCAATGTGCTGCCCTATATGGTGGCCATCGCGGCGGTGCTGCGCGCCGGCTGCATCGTGGTCAACGTCAACCCGCTGTACACCCCGCGCGAGTTGGCGCATCAACTCAAGGACTCCGGCGCGCAGGCCATCATCGTGCTGGAGAACTTCGCCGCCACGCTTGAAGAAGTCATTGACCAGACAGATGTGCGCCAAGTCTTGATCGCATCCATGGGCGATCTGCAGAACTGGTGGCGCGGCCCGCTGCTGAACTTCGCCGTGCGCCATGTGAAGAAAATGGTGCCAGAGTTCCGCCTGCCGACCGACAAGGGCCGCAGCGTCACCCGCTTTCACAAAGCCCTGGAAGCCGGCCGCCAACTGAATCTGAAGCGCCCTGAGCTCGGCCCCGACGACGTGGCCTTTTTGCAGTACACCGGCGGCACGACAGGTTTGTCCAAGGGCGCCACGCTCCTGCACCGCAATGTGCTGGCCAATATCTTGCAAAGCGAGGCCTGGTTCATGCCCGCCCTGCAGCAGCGCGGCGATCAGCAACAAGCGCTGACCATTGTTTGCGCGCTGCCGCTGTATCACATCTTCGCCTTGACGGCCTGCTACATGTTGGGCACCCGCATGGGCATGATGAATCTCTTGATTCCCAATCCACGCGACATCCCCGGTTTCATCGACACTTTGCAAAGCCACAAGGTGCACATTTTTCCTGCGGTCAATACGCTCTTCAACGCCCTGGCGAATGAGCCCCGATTTGCCCGCTTGGACTTCAGCGAATTGCTGATCTCCAATGGCGGCGGCATGGCGGTTCAACAAGCCACCGCCGAGAAGTGGCTCAAGATCACCGGCTGCCCCGTGGTGGAGGGTTACGGCCTCTCAGAGACCGCGCCGGTCGCCACCATCAATCGCCTGGACATCAGCGCCTTCAACGGCAGCATCGGCCTGCCCGTGCCCTCCACCGAGATCGCCATCCGTGACGATGACGGCCACGATCAACCGATCGGCGTGCGCGGTGAAATCTGCATCCGCGGCCCCCAGGTCATGGCCGGCTACTGGAACCGCCCCGAAGACACGGCGCAAGCCATGTATGCCGACGGCTTCTTCAAGAGCGGCGATATTGGCGTGATGGATGAGACCGGCCATGTCCGCATCGTGGACCGCAAGAAGGACATGATCTTGGTCTCTGGCTTCAACGTCTACCCGACCGAGGTCGAGCAAGTCGTCAGCATGCACCCAGGCGTGCTCGAATGCGCCGCCGTGGGCGTTAACGACAGCCGCTCGGGCGAGGCCGTCAAACTCTTCGTGGTGAAGCGCGATCAGGCCTTGGCCGAGGAAGACTTGGCCCGCTACTGCCAAGAGCAAATGACCGCCTACAAGCGCCCGAAGTACATCGAATTCCGCGATGAGCTGCCCAAGAGCAATGTGGGCAAGATCCTGCGCCGCGAACTGCGCAGCAGTTGATGAGCAGCCATGCCTTGCTGCCCGCCGACGTCCGCATGCTGGAGCGCGGTTGGCTCTCGTCTAACTCCCTTCTGCTACAGGGTATAGACGAGCAAGGCGCGGTACTGATCGACAGCGGCTACTGCACCCACGGCGATCAAACTTTGGCCTTGGTGCAGCACGCGCTGGCCGATCACGCCCAGCCAGGCCTGCGCCTGATCGCCAATACCCATTTGCATTCCGACCATTGCGGCGGCAATGCCTTGTTGAGCCAGCACTTCGCCTGCCCAATCGCGATTCCGCCCGGTGATTTCGACGCGGCATTACGTTGGGACGAGGCTGGACTGAGCTATGGCAGCACCGGTCAAACTTGCCCGCGCTTCGTGCCAAGCCAAGTCCTGAGCCCGGGCAGCGAATTGATCCAGGGTCGGCGCCGTTGGCAGATTCATGCTGCCCCTGGTCATAACCCGCATTCCGTCGTTTTGTTCGAACCCGAGGCCGCCATCCTCGTCTCTGCCGCTGCGCTCTGGCAGCACGGCTTTGGCATCGTCTTTCCGGCGCTAGGCCGAGCAGACAAGGCCTGTGAGCAAGGCTTCTCCGAAGTTGAGGCTACCCTGGACCTGATCGACTCGCTACCCGCGCGCGTCGTCGTTCCCGGCCACGGCCCTGCCTTCAGTGATGTCAGCGCCGCACTGGCAATTGCACGCAAGCGCCTGGCCTTTTTTCGGGCGAACCCCCAACGCCACGCCCGCCATGCCGCCAAAGCCTTGATCAAGTTTCGACTGCTCGAAATCGAACGGCAAAGCCGACTAGGCTTTATCAACTGGCTATTGAGCAATACCGTTCACGTCGCCATTTGGCAGAATTACTTCGACGATCAGTCAGTCGCAGATTGGAGCTTGGCACTTCTGCAAGAATTGGCCGAAGCGGGTGCCCTCAAACTCCAGGATGAGGCGGTCATCAATCTCTGAATTCTTTTTAGCCCGGCATGGCCGAACAACTGAAACTACCCGGCTTCGACGCCAACCTGCCAGGTCTGAGCGCGCAAGCATCACACACGCATTCCGGCCACAACTATGGGCACAAACTCCTATTCGCGCTTTTCCCATCTGCGGAACAGGCTCAGCACATCTATGAGCGAGCCCAAGCCCTTCTTGCGCAACAGCGCTGGACGGACACGCCCATTGCCGCAGCAGATCTCCACCTCACGCTGCAAGTCATAGGCGACTATCCAGACGGTGTACCAAAAAGCGTTGTGTCGGCAGCCGCGCGCGCCGCAGAGCAGGTCCGCGCCAATGCCTTTCAGATTGAGTTCGACCATGTGCAAAGCCTGACGGGACACGGTGCCCTCGTCTTTCAGCAAGAACATAGGAATCCGGGACTTCAGTCCTTGATCCAACAACTCTCCCAAGCGCTTGCCGAGCATGGCTTCGCACGCCATCCACTGGGAACTCCGCACATGACGCTGCTATTCAGCCATGGGCGAATATCCAAGCAGCCGATGCGACCAATCTCCTGGAGCGCCACTGAATTTGTGCTGATCCACAGTCATGGTGGCAAACACCACCTTGAACGACTGGAGAAATGGCCGTTGGCCAGCTCATACTGAATCCATCACATACAGGGAGCGGCCGCGCGAATATCTACCGCCTAATCTAAAGCGAAGCCCCAAAGCAAAAAACCCCCAACTCTTACGAGCTGGGGGTTTTGCTTAATATTAGCCTGACGATGACCTACTTTCACACGGGAATCCGCACTATCATCGGCGCTGAGGCATTTCACTGTCCTGTTCGGGATGGGAAGGAGTGGGACCGCCTCGCTATGGTCATCAGGCTTAACTGGTTGATCTGCTGTTCAATCGCTCGAACAACCGATCCAATTTGTAGAGTCGTATTATGACACCGTTTGAGGGTTTGTCATATTACTCGAATCAGCTTTTTTGATTGCGCTAACACCGACTTCTTTGAAGAACGGTATAACTTGTATTGACTACTCAATAATCCTTGAACACGTTCATTTCTGAACTGTCAAAGTTATAGGGTCAAGCCTCACGGGCAATTAGTACTGGTTAGCTTAACGCATTACTGCGCTTCCACACCCAGCCTATCAACGTCCTGGTCTCGAACGACCCTTCAGGGGGCTCTAGGCCCCGGCAAGACTCATCTTGAGACGAGTTTCCCGCTTAGATGCTTTCAGCGGTTATCTCTTCCGCACTTAGCTACTCGGCGATGCCACTGGCGTGACAACCGATACACCAGAGGTGCGTCCACTCCGGTCCTCTCGTACTAGGAGCAGGCTCTCTCAATCTTGCAGCGCCCACGGAAGATAGGGACCAAACTGTCTCACGACGTTTTAAACCCAGCTCACGTACCTCTTTAAATGGCGAACAGCCATACCCTTGGGACCGGCTACAGCCCCAGGATGAGATGAGCCGACATCGAGGTGCCAAACACCGCCGT